>CBFGZV010000003.1:0-296627 GCA_965653365.1 uncultured Chitinophaga sp.
TTGTCAGTTTAAAGTTAAGCAACTTTAAACTGACACACTTTTTGTAATAGTCTCACCGTAGAGGTACATTTCGCGGGCTTTATGTTTTATTTCCTGTAGCAAAAAATAACCTTATAGATTTAAAGAAAGCCAATATCAACAGCAATAAGCTATTTATCACATTATAAACTCCATTTAAATCAATATGCCTGTCGGATGTAATAAACACAAACTCTTCCCATGCCCGAAGTGAGACCGCTCTACCTACGTATACAGTCCAAATTCTTCAGCAATACCTTTTCCTTTAACAAAGAGCTCATATATATACAGGCAAGCCTCTTCTTCTGTTACAAATGCCCTCTCATCATTTCGTCCTCCACGCTCGTCCAAATAAAAAACTTCCCACTTCGCATAATTATGAAAAAGAATAATTGCATCGGACTTTAAGTCTCCACTCAAAGAATAGCTCCGAGGGTTGATCTTTAAATTCCGTAGTCTCTGATCTAACTCTAATATCGTCATAAAAAACTTATTGAACTGGAACAATAACTAAAAAAGCATATTCCAGATAGAGCATACCCTAATGGAAACCAAACTCCTCGTTGAATAACAGGTCCTATATTAAGCAAAACATGATTCTGATCTAGGTTTCGCAAATCAACATCTTCAATCAATCTCAGTATTTCAGGAAGTGGACTAGTAGTAAAAACTTTTGATTTCAAAATTGTTTTTGCATCTTCATAATTATACGCCGTTATACCACACCCCATTATAACTCCGTAAGGAACGCTTACATAATTCTTAAAATCAAATTCAAACCAATACCTAGTCATGCAATATAAATTTAAAAATAATCTTTGCTGTTGCCCAGGAATAACCGTAGGCTTCGTTCCAGGATCAAATCTAATTATCGGACCTATGTAGGGATTTCCTGTTCCCGGCACAATACATGTTTTAAAATCTAAGCTTGGTAATTTATTCTGTACCTCTTGCAAAACGGGCAATTCCCCCGAAAATGTAGAACAGCTTCCCCCCCCTACAAATTCACCAACCTCGCCGTCTTCGACCCGCTGTACTGCCGCAGCAAATTGCGGATGAAATCATTCTCGGGATACTGCGTTAACCAGTCTTTGAGCATGGTACTATCGGATACCGCCACATCGCGCGGCACGTATCCCATTCCGTAGAATTTTCCTTTTTCCATGAGGATGCAGCTCTGTTCCGTGGCTGTTCTGCCGCCGTCGAAGATGGCGAAGGATGGCTGGCTGGCCTGGAGGTGTAGGATAGCGGCCTGGACGCGTTTGTTGTAGCGGAGGGGTTTTTCCTTCTTTTCGCAGGCGCCTTTGCAGGTTTTTTCCGCGAAGCCTACGCAGGCGTCGTGGTCGGTTTGGAGGAAGCAGAGTTTGTGGCAGAGCTTGAATTCTTTCACGAGGTCGCGGAGCAGCTGGTGACCTTCCGTGAGCAGGTTGAAGGTGAATACCGGGTAGGTGTATTTGCGGCGTTTTTCGATGGCCAGGCGGAGGTAGCCCTGCTGGTCTTCGAACGTATAGATGCCGTATTTGAATTCGATGCGTTTCTGGGCATTGTTGTACTCCGGCCAGAGGCGGCGTATTTCGATGGATTCGAGGATGAAGGCCATCAGTTCCGTACCGGTCTTTTCGAAGGTGATGCTGTGAATGTTGCGGAGGAACTCCTGGCGCTGCCGGCCGGCGCTGTTGCCGGTGAAGTGGCTGGTCACGCGTTTTTTGATGTCGCGGGCCTTGCCCACGTATACCACTTTGCCTTTGGCGTTATGGAAATAGTACACGCCAGGGCACGAAGGCAGGTCGGCCACCTGTTCCTGCGGCAGGTGAAGCGGTAGCCATTTTTCGCGGGAACGGGCGTGGAGCGCCTGGGCGATGGCGCCCTGCGTGTCGGCGGCCAGCACGCGCTCGAAAAGTTGCACTGTGGCCAGGGCGTCTCCGGCGGCGCGGTGGCGCTGCTGGATATTGATCCCCAACTGGCGGCACAAATTCCCCAGGCTGTACGAGGGGAAACCGGGGAACACCTTCCTGCTCAACCGCACCGTACAGAGTTTTTTACTTTGCAGGGTATAGCCGCAGCCGTCGAGCTGGTGTTTGAGGAAAGAATAGTCGAAATTGACGTTGTGGGCGATGAAAATCTGGCCCTGCAGCAGACCGAACACCTTGTGGGCCACCTCGTCGAAATAGGGCGCGTCGGCCACCATTTCGTCCGTAATGCCCGTCAGGGCCTGGATATAACGGGGGATCGGGCGGCCCGGATTTACCAGGGTTTCGTATTGTTCCACGATTTCCCGGCCATCGTGCACATAGATGGCGATTTCCGTAATGCAGCCGGCACTGGCGTGCCCTCCTGTTGTTTCAATGTCGACGATGGCGTACATACGGCAAATATACGGATTGGTACGCAAGGTATTTGCGCAGCGCTGCGGCTGCTGGTGCGTTATTTGTACCCCTCTCCCCTATGGAATGGACGCAACTGATTCTGAACAAACTGCAGCGCTGGGGCGAAGCCGCCATCAAAATGCTGCCTAACCTGGCCCTGGCCATCGTCATTTTTATCGCTTTTTACCTGCTGGCCCGCCTCATCCGCAAGCTGGTGTACCGGATTTCGTGCAAGATTTCCGATAAAACGGCCATCAGCAACCTGATCAGCGGTGTCGCCTACTTCGTGGTGTTCACCATCGGTATTTTCACGGCCCTCGAAGTGCTGAAACTCGACAAAGCGGTATCCTCCCTCCTGGCTGGCGCGGGCATCATCGGCCTGGCGCTGGGGTTCGCGTTCCAGGACCTGACGGCGAATTTCATCTCGGGCATTTACATCACCTTCCGCAAGCCCTTCGATGTGGGTGATGTGATCGAAACGAACGGCTTTACGGGCACCGTGGAAAACATACAGTTCCGCAGTTCCACCATGCGTACGTCGGACGGGTTGTACATCATTATTCCGAATAAGGACATCTTCCAGAAACCCATCATCAACCACTCCCTTACCAAGGAAAGGAAAATAGAGCTGAACGTGCTGGTGCCCTTCAATAAAGAGCCGCCGCCGGTGCTGAACGAGATCATCGACACGATCAGGAACATCCCGGGCAAGGAGGAGCTGCTGGATGAAGACCGCCCGCCGGAAGTGTATTTCTCCAACATCGAAGGCAACAACCTGAAGCTGACCATCACCCTCTGGATCGATAACCATCAACTCAGCGCCTACAATGCCGCCCGGCACCGGCTCATTACCCAGGTGCTCGACGCATTGCGTGGAAAACATTTACTCCCTTAAATGCTGTTGGGCAATGAATTACACATATTTATGGCTGTTTCTGCTGCTGTTGGCGATGGAGCGGATTTTGCCGCATCATTTCCTGTAACATTTTTACTCACCATTAAACCATACGCTTATGCAACCCAGACAAAACCCGCCGGGGGCCGGCCGCACAGCCAACGTGCCGCAGAGCCCGCAAGGGGATGAATACATCGACTATGACGAAGCTGTCAATGAAATCCGCGAGGAAGAAGACGAAGAGGAGGAGGAAGCAGATGCGGAAGACCTGGATCTGGAAGGCGAAGAAGACGAGCGCGACGATGACACGCCCCTCTCCGGCAGCAACCACGTCCGTAACGAAACCAAAGACATCACCGTTTAATGCAATTGTCAACATAAAAACTTTCTAATTATGAAATGGCGAATCACACCCATTGGTATTATTGCAATGTTCGTAGTATTCATTGTGGCCCAGGGAAGCAGGAGCTTCTCCGGCCAGCCGGCTCTTCCGCCCACTGAGGGAGTAAGCTGGAACGCGCTCGACACGGTACCGGAGTATCCGCAGGATTCTACCAAGAAGAAGAAAAAGAAGAACAAAGACAAAGACCGTGACACGTCCAACCAGCCGAAGCCGGATACATTTAAAACATTCAGGCCATAGCATACAGGATGTTGGTTGTGAAAAAAGAAACCCCGGTGAAAGCACCGGGGTTTCTTGCGTTTGTCAACCGTAAAGATGTTCGAGGTGATGTTTGAAGTTCTTGACGTCGTGCTTTACCAGCCGCGCAAAGGCGGGGTTCAGCAGTTTGGCGAGCCCGGCGCCGGCGTACCCGGCGGGTGGGCGGTATGAGATGGTTACATAAATTATCGTACCGCCGCTGAGCGTTTCCCTGAACCGCACCTTCCCGGCATTCATCACCGCCGCCCCTTCGAGGGAGCGCCAGCCGAAAAAGTCGTTTTCCCGTTCGTCCACTATTTCCGCGTCCCATTCCACCGTCAGGTCGCCCATGAGTTTCACCGTCCAGTGCGAACGGTGGTTGTCGAGCAGGTGCACATCGTGCAGGTGCCCCATAAAAGCGGGCAGGTTATCCAGTTGCCGCCAGTAGGCGTACACCTCGGCAATGGGCGCATCCACCAGCACGGAGGTGCGGATGTTGACGGCCTTCGCGTGATGTGCATGGTCGTTCCCTTCGATCATGGCTTTCACCGGGCAGTTGCCGGAAATACCGCGGTACAGGAGGTAGCCGCCGGCCAGTACCTGGCAGAGGCTGTTCAGCGGTTTTTTGCCGATGCCGCAAACGCCCCAGTACAGGAGCGCGGCGCCCGCCGCGGCGGAAATGATACGGCCGTTCTTCGATACGTTGATGAGGGTAGAGTTTTCGTACATATACCCCGCCTGGGGCTTATCCATTTCATGTTCCTGGTCCATAGCATCTGTTTTACGGTGATATTGCCAAATTCCTTGCTAGAATGATGAATAGTTGATATTCAGTCTGTTAGACAAACAGCCGTTGTGTATAAATTTACGCATTCTTTTCCAAAACGTGGCGCGGAGTCGCTTGTAAAAACAGGAAGGCGATGGATGCACCGCCTTCCTGCCCGGGTTAACCTAACTGATGGACGCCTCTGGATCTCGAAAGGTGCTGCCCCTCTGCAATTTCTTCTATCATTTTCTCACAGAAAGCCGGCAGGTCGTCCGGTTTGCGGCTGGTGACGAGCCCGTTGTCCACCACCACTTCCCGGTCGGTCCACACTGCACCTGCATTCACCAGGTCGGTTTTTATGGAAGGATATGATGTCATCTTGCGGCCCTGCACCATGCCTGTTTCGATCAGCGTCCAGGGGCCATGGCAGAATTTACTCATTGGTGGTGTCATCCTTCCCCTTTCCGAGCTTCAGCTTTACTTTACCGCTGCCGTCGTCAACGGCGTTGAGATTGATGACGATGCCGCTTTTGCGGCGTTTGCGTAATTCATCGGCATCGGTCACGAGCTCGTCCTTTTTAGGGTTGCGGAGTGGCACCTTCAGCTTGATGTCTGTGCCCCTGGGCATGCCGTACACGCCTTCCAGCTCGATGTTGAGCACGCTGCTGGCGATGAGCATGGGGTGGATGATGATTTTATTCCCCCGGATGTCGAGCGTATTGTGAATGCGCTCAAAGGTGATGTTGCTCATGTCTCTTTTCCGGAACACGAAACGGCCGAGGTTTTCGAGCGGTTCAAAATGCACGAGGGCGCCCTTGTTCAGGTCGAATGTAACGGAGCCGAACATGGAGCGGGGTTTCACGGTGGCGTCTTCCCGCATGCCGCCGCTAACGTTGGCGGTGGCGGAAAACGTGCCTTTCAGGTTTTTGGCTTCGATGCCGTTTTGGCCGAAGTTTTCAAATGAGCGGAACAGCTGATCTACCTGCACCTGGCGGATGCGGGCGTCCATTTTGAATTTATCGTTGCCGTTACCGGCGTGGTCGATGTGGCCGTTCACTATCATGGAGCCGCCGGCCGTTTGCAGCGCCACTTCGAATACGCGCACCTGCTCCTTGGAAAGGTACAGGCCGGCGCGCACGTTGTCTGCCACGAACTGGCGGTAACGGATTTTGTTGATGGCCAGCCGGAAGTTCACGCTGCATTCCTCCAGCACCACTTCCAGCTGGCGCATTACGCGGGAATGTTTATGCCGGTGGTTTTTCGGGGCCGCGGCCTTCCCGCGCACGCGCTTCACGAAGAAGCGCTGGAATTCGTTGAGGTTCACGAGCGGGCTGTTGAGCGTCCAGTCCATTTGTATCTTTTCCGGCGCCGCGAAATAGAAGTTCAGCATGTTCCGGACGCTGCCCTCGAGCTGCATGACGCTGCTGCCGCTACGCAGCCGCACATTCCGGAAATGGAGGTCGGAACCGGTGAAGTCGAGCGTAGCCTGGCATTCCTGTACCGCCTGGTTGCGGGGCACGTAAACGAAGGCGCCGTCCCTGATCTCCACCACGCCTTTGACATACCCGGCCACCGTGTCTTTCGGGTCCCATCCGCCGGCGTATTCCAGGTCTACCAGCGCATTTCCTTTGGTGAAATTAAACAGGTGCGCACCGATGGGGTGCGTGAGCCGCGTAAGCGGGAACTGTGATTTGAAGCGGCCGGTGAGCAGCGGCTTTTGCAGGTTGAGCACGCGGATAGTGTCTGCCGAAACAGGGATGCTGTCGAATTCCGCGCGGAAGTCGTATATGCTCAACCGTGAATTGGCGTTATTATGTCCCAAATGCGGGCTCACTTCGTTGAGGAAGGAACCTTTGAAACCCACTTTTTCCAGCACGATGTTTTTACCCGTGAGCACATTGTTGTTCGTGTTCCAGGTTACCTTTACATACGGTGTGTCGCGGAACTGCATGCGGCCGCGCACATCGGCGAATACGTTGAGCGGTTGCGCGAAGTCGAGGCTGTCGAGCTTGGACGAGATATTGGGCGTCACCATCGAGGCGGCCATCCGGAACGGGATGCTTTCCGCTGCGATGTGCAGGTTGAAATGCGCGGGCTGGACGGAGAAATTGAATTCCGCGGCGATCTTAACGGGCTGGCCGTCGAAGCGGAAGGGCTGTTGGGGGATGTTGAGCGTTCTTTTATTCTTATCCCAACTCACCCGGATGTCGGCAGTCAGCGTTTTGTTTTTCGCGTAGCTGCCTTTGGCGGTATTAAAGGCCAGGTCGAGGATTTTGATCTCCTTTCTGACCCGGCACACCCACCCGTCTGCTTTATAGTCCATATCGCCGCGCAGCGAGCGGATATCGAGCCGGTATAGTTTGAATTTGGGCTGGTTTTCGAAAGTGAATTGGATGTTGCGCATGCGGATGTCCCGGATGGTGGGCTCTTTCGGCTTGGCGGGCTGCGCTTTCTTTTTGCCTTTGAACAGGTAGGTATTGGAATAGCCGGTGCTGTCGGTGTACAGGTAGATGGCGCCGTTTTCGAGCGAGATCTCCCGGATGTCGACCTGTTTGCGGAGGATGGCGAAGGTGTTCACTTTCACGAATATTTCCTTTACGTCGAGCAGCGTGTGGCCGTGGCGGCTAAAGAGGCTGTCTTTCAGCGTAACGTCTTTGAGCGTTACGGAAATATTCGGGAAGCCGCGCAGCAGCGAGGGCTCCATATCGCGGATCACGAGGTCGCCGTTGACGGATTCGCTGAGCTGTTGGGTGATTTCGGCGAGGATGGCCTGTTTGCGGCTGCGTACCACCAGGGCCAGGATGAGCCATAATACGATCACCAGGGCCAGGAGGCTTCCGGCGGAAATGAGCGAGATTCTTATCCAACGCGGCATGTACGGGCGGGTTAGTTTTACTGAATATAAACAATATTACCGGAAAAATGTTGGCCGCATCGGCCCGAATTGCGACATTTGGCTGTATGAGCACGATAGCCGTTTTGATACCGATCGTCATCGTCCTGTTCCTTTTCTGGTGGTTCTGGCGCAAGCCGCGCGTGAAACCGGCGGAGGGCGTGGAAACCATCCTGGAGCAGCATGTGAAATATTACCGCCAGCTCAACGAAGCAGACAAGCAACGTTTTGCGTCGGAAGTCAGTGAATTCATGGGCCATGTGACCGTGGAAGGCGTGGGCACGGCGGTGGAAGAAACAGACAGGGTGCTGATTGCCGCCAGCGCGGTGATTCCCATTTTTGCGTTTCCCGGCTGGAAATACCGCAACCTCACGAATGTGATCCTCTACCCCGATACGTTCGATGAAAAATACCAGTACGAAGGCGACCGCCGCTCGATATTGGGGATGGTGGGCAGCGGTCCGCTCAACGGGCAGATGCTGCTCAGCAAAAGCGCGCTGCGCGGCGGCTTCTCGGAAGTGACGGATAAGAGCAACACCGCCATCCACGAGTTCGTGCACCTGGTGGATAAAACCGACGGTACGGTAGACGGCATGCCGCAGACCCTCTTGCAGCACCGGTACAGCGTGCCCTGGCTGCAGGTGATGCATGCCGAAATAAAAAGGATTGAAACCGGTCATTCCGATATCAATCCTTATGCGGCCATGAATGAAAGCGAGTTCCTGGCCGTCGTGTCCGAATATTTCTTCGAAAACCCGGGGCGCATGCAGGAGCATCACCCGGAGCTGTACCAGTTACTGTCCAAAATGTTCAACCAGGATCCCGCGGCGGCGGTGAACGGACAACCCGCGAATTAGCGCAGTCGCCCGCATTACATATTCCCGTTCGATTTATGCTTTTCCAGCCAGCGCAATGTTTCCCCGCGCAGGGCCGCCGGCGTTGCCGTTGTGATGTTCACCAGCGTGTAATCGCTGCCATACCGGAGCGCATTCCAGCGCCATTCCCATTGCGATATCGTTTGTGCCTTCCCGTTATCGTACCACCACGCGGTGTACAACCGTTCTTCACCCTTCTGGAGAACGGCGGTATAGATGGCAATGCCGCCCGCCCGTTCTTCCTTCACCTGTTTGAATGCAAACCCGCTCCCCTGCCAGCAGATGGTGGGATGGTGGTCTGTCCGGTAGAAACCGCCCACCGGTTTGAGGTACACGAGCGCGGTATCGTTTTCCGCGCGGGTGACGTGGTTGGGCAGGGCGCTGAGGGTGTAACCAGGTATGGATGGAAGGCCGGCAACGGCGGGCGTTCCCGCACCGGGCAGCGTCGTCTTGTAAGCTACCAGCGCAATGCAGCCCGCCAGGCAGAGGTGCGAAAGCGCGAGCATGAACCGGTCGGTTTCCCTACGGGCGGGCTTCATTTCAATGGGCTTGCCGAACCGCCTCACCAGCCACGGGCACGCCCAGAGCAGGGGTATGATGATGTAGGCCGCGAGACAAATGATCCCGGTGGCTTCGTGCATCGGGTCGTCCGGCAGCAGGCGCAGCACTACCAGCAGCAGGATGCGGAACAGGTTGCTGATCACGTTGAGGAGGAATATTCCCGTGAGCAGTAAACAGACTTTCGGGAAAGGCAGCGCGCGCCCGTATTTCTTCTGGTAAAAGCCCAGCAGCATGAGGCCGCAGAGCATCGAGACCACCATCATGCCGAGGCCCATGCAGGCCGCTTCCACCGAAAAGGCGATGCTGTGGTATAAGATAACATTCCCCTCCGCCACGGCAGGCAGTCCCAACGCATGTAGCATGCCGGCGGCCCATTGTGTGAGCTGCAGGCGGATGGGGAATGTAAAGATGCGGGTGATATAGTCACAGACCGGCGCCATCAGGCCCAGCGCCAGCAGCGGCAGGGCGTTGATTTTACCGAATACATTGTCGGCCAGGAAACAGAGGCCCAGCGCCACGCAGGCATACAGCATGGTTTTGGCCGGCAGCAGCCAGGCCAGCACGCAGCAGGCCAGCGCGGCGTAATAGAACCGGAGGCTTCTTTTCTGTTGCGGGTTGGCGGTGAGCACCAGCGGGATGGCCGCAAAACCCAGCAGGAAGCCCGGCGAGCGCCAGAGGATGTACCCGCGCAGCGCGTACTGCGTGACGAAAACGTACACGCACAACATCAGCCATGCCGCCGCCGTGCGGATATTCAGGCGTTTGACCTGTTCCATGCCGGTTTGAATTTTACGTATAACAGGGTTACTATCACGAGGATGATCAGGGCCCATTCATGAGGCTCCGGTACGGCGCCCTCGCCTTTGGCCGATGCGTTCTTCAGGCTGTTGCCGCTGTCTTTGATGCCGAAGCGGTCGTAGTCCTTTTGCGTTTCCAATACGACGAGGCTGGTGAGCGGCGTTACCACGTAGGCTTCCTGCGCCAATGCCACCAGCGAGTCCGGCATGGCGCCCCTGCCCTTTTGCTGCATGATGTGATTATAGGCGAACAGGCGCATGAGGTGGTCAGGCGCATTGTTTTGCACCATGCCTGCTTTCTTTTCGATCACTAGGTTGGCGTCGTCAATTACGACTTGCGAAGGGGATTCGATGTCGGCTGCGAACTGCCCGCTGTCGAGCAGCACCTTCACCAGCAGCAAGCCGCCTTTTTCATATCGGAATACCCGTTGCTCCTTGAGCGTTTTCAGATAGGGGCTCAGTTCCGTGCCGATGTCGAGGAGGCGGACTTTCAGCTGTTCCGGCTGGGCTAGCCACCGGGCGAGGCCTTTTTTGAAATCGCTGCCTTCCAGCTCGCCCAGGTGGGGCGATATGCCGGTGCTTTTGGTGATCAGCAGCGCCGTGGCCGGGTTGGGGATGCGGTGAACGGGAAACAGGCTGAAATTGAATTGCAGCGGCGTTTCGAGGCTGCCCTTGCCGGCCCTGACCATTTGCTGCCCGTTCCAAACGTACACCGGCCGGCCGCCGGCCATTTTGATGATTTGTTCGCATTCCGCCATCGTCCAGGACGCGTTCACATCCAGGTACACCGCATCCGTTACCACCGGTGTGCGCAGCATGGCGTAGGGCTTCAGCGTGTATTCGTAACCGTTAAAAGAAAAGGAAGCGTTGTGAAAGCCTTCATCGTGGCAGGTGATGTGCCACTCCGGCTGGTAATCCTGATCAGACGTATAGAAATCGCCCGCGCGGCGGAAGTATGCGGGGGCGGCCGGATTCACCGGGGTGGTCATAAATTCCACCGCTACGTCTTCCGGCACGTTTTTCACGTGCGGGCCTTTGAACGGGCTGTTGCGGTAGACGAGTTGTTTTCCGTTGGCGGCCAGCGGTGCGGTGAAACCGATCTTGAACTGGCGCGTTTGCCGCCCGTCTACCGGGAACACGCGCACCGACACCGTGTTTCCTTCCTGCCAGCGCACCAGCGACGGGTCGCGTTTCTCCACGCCCACGATGGTACGGTAAGCCGAATCCGCCTTTTCGCGGGTGGTCAGGATGCTTTTCTCTTCCTTCCCGTTTATCCAAAGCGACAGCGACGTCACCACGCCGCCTTCCGGCAGCTGGAACGTATAGATCGCCTCTTCGCGGCGCTGGGCGCTGGTGTTGGATACCGAGATCAATTTTTCCGTGTACGAGACGTGCAGCTTCGGCCAGATCTGTACCCGGGTGTTGACGTACATGGTTTTCAGGTGGTCGCCGCCCCAGAGCCTTTCCTGCGTGGCGTGGCGTGCGTTAAAGCGTGTGTCGAGCAACTGGATGCGGCTTTCCTCATCGAGCTGCAGATCCGGCGAAAAGCACATGGCGACGGTCACCAGCGGATCGTGCACCATGGGTTCGTTCATGCGGCGCTCCGGTATGAAGAACGGGCGGTCGAGCGAGAACGGTTGGCGGTAGGTGAAGCCGCTTTTCAGCACGCGGTCTGTCACCATTCCTTTGCGCACCCGCATGGCCGCTTCCACCCAGGCCGGCAGGTCGTTGCTGTTGGCCAGCTGCCGGTTGAAGATGCGGTTGAGGCGCGTGGTTTCTTCATTGAAACGGACGGTAAACCCGATCACCACAGCCAGGGGCAGCGCCATGCCCGCGGCAAACAGCCAACGGTTGCCCGCCGCCGGGATTTGCTTGCGGATAATGAGCACGACGTGTACGGTGAGGATAAGCGGAATGAAGGTGTGCACCGAAAGGCCCAGCGCTATCAGGGCCGGAATGCTCACCGGGTAGATGGGCAGCAGGTAGACGGCGAGGTAACCGTATACCAGGGCCGCCACACCCAGCAGGAAGCTGTTCACATACTGCAGCGGCCGGGGAAAATACTCCCGGTACCGCACCAGCAGCAGATTGGCCGATACCGTCAGTAGCAGGGCGTTGAACCATCCCGTAGATTCGTCGAACAACTCCACTTCCCTGTTCAGCGCATAGCAGCTGATGGTGAAGAGCAGCAGGATGACGCTGAACACCCCTTCCCTCCTGTCGCGCTTCAGGGTGAAGTACATGGCCATAGCGATGGCCGCGCTGGCGTAGTGCAGGCAGAAAATGGGGAGTGCTTTGCCCGGCAAGGGATGGTAGGTTTCGGTAAACCAGTAGATGATCAGGTTGATCAGCAAGAGCGATAAATAGGTCAGGTAGGCCGGATCGAATAATTTATCTTTGATCGCTTTCATAAAAAGTACTTTGTATTTCAAAGTAAGTAGGTAAAAAGAGAAGGGATTTGACGCCCTTCACTTTGAGATACAAAGTAAAATCAATTTTATGAATAAACCAAGGAATTTATAGATTTCCTTCCAGCTCCACCTTGATAACGGAAGCGATGGCATTGGGCGCTTTCGCCGGGAGGCTGAAAGTAACCGTGCCTGCACTGGTGGTCGATTTCAGGGTTTCCTTGCTGTTCAGCAGCCGGGCGCTTTTCACTTTGTTTTTGAGCCCTGCCACCGCGAGCTGCCCGTTGGCGGGCCACTCGAATACGGACAGGTACAGGGTGTTGCCTTTGCGGGTGATGCGGCCCCAGGTTTGCGGTTCGAGGGGGTTGCCTTTGGTGCCGTAGATCGCTTCGCCGTACACTTTCATCCACTCCCCGATGCCTTGCAGGCCTTTGATGGATGCTTCGGGGAAAGTGCCTTCGGCGGTGGGGCCTACATTGAGGAGGTAGTTGCCGCCTTTGGAGGCGATGTCTACCAGGTTGCGCACCATCGTTTCCACCGACTTCCATTTGTGATCGTAGCTTTTGAAGCCCCAGGTGCCGTTCATGGTCATGCAGGTTTCCCAGTCGCGACCGTCGAGCTCGCTGAGGTTCGGGATCTTCTGTTCCGGTGTTTTATAATCCCCCGGGAAGTTGGGGCGCTTCAGGCGGTCGTTGGTGATGATATTGGGTTGCAGGGCCAGCGGCGCCTGCAGTTTTTTGGCGGCGTCGTCGGTCATGCCGGTGGGCGTATCCCACCACAGCACCGCCACTTCGCCGTAGTTGGTGAGCAGTTCTTTGACCTGGGGCACGGCCACATCGTTGATATATTGGTCGAAGGTTTTTGTTTCCTGCGCGGGATCCCAGTGGCCGTTGTGCACTTTGGTGTAAGCGTCTACTGCCGCGGAGTCCGGGTTGGGCCAGCCTTCCCGCATTTCCTTGCGGGCGACGGAACCGCCGGGATTGTTCCAGTCCTGCGCGTGAGAATAATAGAATCCCAGTTTGATGCCATGTTTTTTACAGGCGGCTACCAGCGGCTGGAGGAGGTCTTTCCCGTAGGGCGTGGCGTCTGCGATGTCCCATTTGCTGGCTTTGGAGTCGAAGAGCGCAAAGCCGTCGTGGTGCTTGGCCGTGATCACGATGTATTTCATGCCTGCGTTTTTGGCCATCAGTACCCAGTCTTCCGCATTATACTTCACCGGGTTGAATTGTTTGGCGTAAGCCTGGTATTCCGCCACGGGAATTTTGCTGCGGTTCATGATCCACTCCCCGCCTCCCCTGTTCATGGGAAAGCCTTTATAGGTGCCGGCGGGAACGGCGTACACGCCCCAGTGGATGAACATGCCGAAACGGGCATCGCGCCACCATTTCATTCTTTCGTCGTTCGTGGAATTTTGCGCCAGCAGGCTCTGCGCAAGCAGCAGGCAGCTGAGCATGGCTGTGATTTTTTTCATTGCTTTGATTTTTGCCCGGTATATGAATGCGGGCATTGCGTTCATGGAATTTTAAATTGCCCGGTTTTTATGCAACCGTTTGCACAAATTACAGAAAAGCTTTGATGGGGGTGCCTGCTTTTTCGCTATTTGTTGTAGTTTTTTCGCCTAGGGGCGATTGATAGCATCGCGCCGGCTTGTACGGGTAAAGCTCACTTTTGCAGGAGCAGTACGGTTTCCTCCCCCATTTAGCTACTACCCTGGGAGTCTGTTCTGACGCATCATTCCCTCTTAAAATTGCCGGCTATACACGTTATTCCTGGCCCTCTTTACTTCTCATGTCCGCGATGGTCTTTCCATCGTAACGATACACACTACCGGCAGAGCCAAACCAAATACTTCCATCGTTAGCTCCCAAAAGTCCCAAAAAAGCCGGTGGCCCTGACATAATTTCGGTTACGGTGGGGTTTTTATCGTACAAGGACTTTTGATCGTAACGTGAAAGCGCCCAGACCTGCCCACCAGGAGGATTTACTGCACCAGTAGTCCAGATGTTGCCATTTTTATCTTCGGTTATAGCATAAGCCCCCCTCTGCGATACCTTGGTAAAGGTGCTGCCGTCATAGCGCCAAAGGCCATCAAGGTCAGCGAACCAAATGTTCCCTTTTTTATCTTCAATTATTGACCAAACGTTCTTAAATGGTTTATCGCCCTTGTTTTTTAAAACGGTAAATGTTTTTCCATCATAAACGAACATATTTTGTGATTGCGCTCCAAACCAAAACTTGCCGGTTTTGTCTTCCATGATCGTCTTAATATCATTATTGGGGAGTCCGTTTCTCGTTGTGAAATTTTGAAAAGATTTTCCATCGTAGCGGGTTAGTCCCCCTCCTGTGCCGAACCAAATAATACCGGCTTTATCTTCATAGATAGCAAAAACCGAATTATTGGAAAGCCCGTCATTTGTAGTGAAGTGTTGAACGGTTTGCCCATTGTATTTATAAACGCCGGAATCAGTAGTAGCAAACCATAGGTTTCCGTGCCGATCTTCCAGGATGTCCCAGTATCTGTGCGGACCTATTTTACTACTTGTGAGATTTGTAAAAGATTTTCCATCGTAGCGAAAGGCTCCACTCCATGTTGCAGCAATCAAGATGTCTCCGTTTCTGGCTTGCTTTAAATGCCGAACCTGGGTCATAGGCACCTTGGAATTAGCTAACTCTTTAAGTTGAGAGTCGGAGAAGCCATTGCGTCCTTTATTGAAATTATCTTGTGATACGTTCTTTTGGTTTTGTCCACAGGAGGTGTGACAAACAACTATCAGGAATAAAGTATATAAGTGTATGTATTTCATAATTTTGTTTATTTAAAAATTGGGAACGAAACATTGCCAGGCCTATCTGCTGCTTTACTTTTTTAGACATCGGGCTGGTAAAACATCATCCTAGCGCCAGGTTTCTGCGGAGCCCGTACTGGAGAGAGAACTATTCCCGTCAGCATAATGGGCAAGCTGTTCAAAACGGTCCCTTTATTTTCCATATCTTATTAAAGTTTGATACAGCGAACGTACTTTAATCCTTTCAGCTTGAAGAACCAGGATTGTAAATTTAAATGTAACGTTTGTAAATTATTGTAAAAGTGCACTGGGCCTTAGAATCCCGTTGCTGAATGTCATCACTGGCTGCAAAAAGAGGTTGCTGCACCCTGAGATGGACGATGAACGTATTGCGACGCAATGAGGATGCTTAGGGATGTTCAATACGCTCACTTGGGGTTTTCCTTCTCCAACTTTTTGGTGATACTTGAACTTTAAGCCTGAATCGAACCGAACAGCGCAAATGGCAGCCATCGACTGTAATGGTAATCGTAATCGGCGGCAGGCCAAATCAATAAGTTGAGATTAAGTTTAAGTTTAAGTTCATCAATCAGCTATCGAAACCAAAAAAGGCTTCAAAACAAATACGTTCTGAAGCCTTTTCTGTTTTCTGTGATCCCGCTGGGACTATGATTAAGTCTTTATTGACGTGTGTTTCCGGGCGTATTCGAGACGGTGTAACCTTTTTTGTTGCCCCGCTGGAATGCCTTATTTTACTGGGGTTTGCAAATAACTGGCTGAGTATCAATGGTACGGAAGTTCGGAATGTAAAGTGATATAAAGTGCAATAAAATGTTTACTTCACATAAGTAAATGAATTTGTATTAAGAATTAAAAATTATACTCTTTAACTGCCAGAGAATAAATAAAACTAAGACTACCAGCAGAATGTTAAGCGCAGTTCTGAAAACTGATGGTTTCGCACATTCCACACAAACAAGGCGCATTCTATAGTATTTTCTTCCCCCAATCCAGAAACTTCTACTAGTAAATCCTCCGGTTTTTGAATGGCCGGTATAAACTTCCTTTCTTACACCTTTTCCGGCTTCAATTTTTTTGTTGCATAGATAACAATAAGGCATAATTCAGCGGTTTATTTTAACTCTTAATTGAAATCATTTCCTTATTCATATAAATATAAATAGTATATATTAAATGGAAAGTAATTTCAGGGTCGAATAAAAGATAGCCTAGCAATTGAGTTTGACTTTTTCATTCAAATTGACCAATATTTGTCGATTATTTGTTAAATTTGCGTATGTCTACACTGGTTTCAAATAATAAAAGAGTAATAGTAGTGTATTGGAAAAATCAGGCGGAACGCCCGTTTGAGGTCTTTTCAAACCTGAAAAACTTCTGCCTGAGCTATCCGGAATACAATTACAATACGCTCAATAATTACTTAAGCAAGGGAAAAGTTCCCTTTGAAAACAAGGAGGTACGTGTGGAGCGGAAGAATGTATTGAGTCAACCGAAACAACCGATCTCTTTGGCCCATACTGATCGTATGATAGTGCCTGTTGTCCGGAAGGTTGCCCTTAAGGATGCACAGGATACTTCCCGTGACTGGGAATATTGGTTGAATCAGTCCCCTTCCAAAAGGCTGGAGGCTGTAACTTTCATCATCGCCCAATCCCTGGGAAAAAATGCCCGTATGGATAAAACAGTGATAAGCAGAAAAACATTGAAGTCATGATTCTGGCGAAAGATTTTGAAGATTTCGTGAAACTACTTAGTGAGCACAAGGTAGATTACATGGTAGTGGGTGGTTATGCCCTTGCCTTTCATGGAAAACCTCGACATACTGGAGATCTGGATATCTGGATCAACGTTTCTCCGAAAAATGCCGAACGAATGCTTAAGGTAATCGTCGATTTTGGCATGGCCTCTCTCGGCTTTGAAAAAGAGGATTTTTTAAAGGAAGGGTTCATTAATCAAATTGGTCAGCCGCCGCTGCGGATTGACATTTTGAATAGCATAGACGGTGTTGAGTTTTCAGAAGCGAAGAAAAACCGGCAACAGATTACACTCGATGACGGTCTGGAATTATCATTTATAGGGTTGCAGGATCTGCTTAAAAATAAACAGGCTGCAGGCCGGAATCAGGACCTTGCCGATATTAAAGAGATCAAAAAGATTCTGCCAAAAAACAAATGAAATACTGCGATACGATAGAAGACAAGATAGCTAAAAGGATGGCCCGCATGGAATCTCCGGCTATGATTAAGTTGGCTGTTCGCTCCTGGCGCTGATATGGAAGGGCCAACTTTTCAACTTGATCCACAAAAGGAACTCAACTAAACGCTCGACTAAAAAAGCAAACCCCGCAACTAGCGCGAGGTTTGAAACTTGTCTGTGATCCCGCCGGGATCTTTAAATTCCCAACGAAATCCTCTGTGGTAGAGAATATCCTCAATTCAACCGCTGATAGGTTCCCGAAAAGCCCCCCTTCAGGATTGTGCTTCGCTTGACGTTTTTTGGCAAAGATCTTTTAATCTTACATGAAATTTACACAAACTATTACAATTCAATCAATTAACTTTAATAAGCCTTGACATATTAGCCGGCTACCAAGGTGTTTTTTGGCTAACGTTTTCTATTTTTATATTACTGCAACTTTATTCCCGTTTATGCGTCTATTCCTCCCGTGAGCGACTTTTATCCAAATATGCCTGAAAAGGAACTTGTGAACCTTGTACTACAAGGCAACCACTCCGCATTCCGGCTGATTGTGGAGCGAACTGAAACGCTCGTCCTTCATATTATAAGCGGGCTCGTTTCCAACCAGAACGACCAGCAGGATTTGGCCCAGGATACCTACTTGAAGGTCTTTCGCCACTTGCAAAATTTTCAATATGAATCAAAACTATCCACCTGGATTGCCCGGATAGCATACAACACCTGCATAAGCCACCTCCGAAAAAAGAAAATCAATATTTCATTTTCGGAAGAGGTTTTAGCTAGCAAGGAATCGGAGAATGGTACCACCCCATTTACTACACTCTCGGAACGGGAAATTTCGGGAATGCTGCAGGCCGCCATTAATACGCTGCAACCTTTACACAAAACGCTTGTCAGCCTTTTTCACCAGGACAATTTAAGCATCTCCGAAATTGCGTTAATTACGGATCTACCGGAAGGCACAGTAAAAAATTATCTCTTTCGAGCCAGAAGGGAATTGCAAAAACATCTTTTAGCCACGTTTAAAAACAGGGAAGCAATATGAACACTCATCCAGGCGACAATGAAATACAGGAATATGCGCTGTTTCTTTCGGACGAAGTGCATACCCATATCGCAAACTGCCAGCAATGCCAGGAAAAAGTATCGAAATACCAGCAGCTTAACCAGGCTCTTTCCAGGCATATTGCTCAGGTACCCGATTTCAAATTGGCCGATATAGTGATGGCCAGGATTGCGGAAAGGGCTCCCAGGCGACGGAATAGTGAAAAAAATGCGGCGATTGCCAGCGGCTTAATTGGTATTGGCGTATTGTTAATTATCAGCTGGTATGCGGGCATACACACTGCGCTGACGGGCAATACGCTTATGCTATTGGCAGCCGGAAGCCTGCTACTCCTGGGGTTCCTTTTTTTCGTTCAATTGAAAAATTTCAGGAAAATAATGCAGTCAACAAATAACAATACAACGCTGCAACCAAATTAAACTACATGCGTCTAACTAATAATAAAACAGGCATCATGCGAAAATTATCTATCTTATCCGCTATCATATTTACGCCAATATTGGCCAGCGCACAAGGTAACCCGGGGCCTTACATTGACAAAGATATTTTTAATGTTTGCGCGGCTATTGCTACGCTGGCAATATTACTTGCCTTCCTGCTTACACTCAGCCGCCAATTTCTCGACTACCGGGTTAAAACAAGGTTATCCGAAAGCGGGTTACCGGCCCAAGTAATTTCCAGCCTATTGTCCGTTGACCCCGGCGCACGGAAGCTCGCTGCTCTAAAATGGGCCATTGTATTCGCCGGAATCGGCATAGCATGTGCCCTCATGTATTACACGCTGCCGCTTGGCATGCACTCGCTGGTAATACTGGCCTTTTGCCTATCCGCTAGTTTTACCGCATACTTTATTGTTTTACGTAAAGAAAAAAAATAGCCTCCTAATGTACTTATTACTTGCCATTAAGGGAAAGCGTTATGCGCCCATCGCCCTTCTATGCTTATACTGCACGTTGTTTTCCATACCAAAAACCAATGGTCAGGTAAGCACAAGCGATACATTGCACGTTCCAACTGCCAAAAGTTCCGCCATTCCTGCAAAACTCGATCAGCTAATTGCTGCATATGTTGCCACAGGTCTTTTCAATGGTACGGTGCTGGTTTCCCTACACGGAAAAACGTTATTGCATAAGGGTTACGGCTATAGCAACCTTGCCTTGAAAACTCCATGCAATGCAGAAACAAAGTTCCCACTGTATTCTATCACAAAATCAATGACTGCCTCTTTAGTGCTAAAACTAATTGAGCAGCAGAAGCTTACCCTGAATGATCGGCTTTCCCGTTTCTATCCCGACATGCCAACAGGAGATGCTATTATGATCGAGCATCTGCTTACGCATACTTCCGGACTGTACGCTTATAACAACGATTTTTCCATGCCAACGCACTCGGAGGAAGCCATGATCAGGTTTTTATCGCAACGTCCGCTGGAATTTACGCCAGGCAGCCAATGGCGCTATTGCAACACCGGTTACTACCTGCTTGGTTTTATCGTAGAAAAGCTGACAGGCCTTACTTATGCTGATGCATTAAAAACTTTAATTTTTGATCCGTTGGAAATGCGGCAAAGCGGTGTGGATTTCAAATCCTTAAATTCACAGGTTAAAGCAACCGGGTATCGATTCCTTTACCCGGATTCAGGTCGTGAGGCCAACCTGTATGCCCATGAGGAATTGCGATCTTCCGGGGGCATTTGGTCTACAGCCGGAGATGTATTGAAGTTTCATAACGGCATGCAGCAGTACCAACTAATTTCCGATACATCTACCAATAGCGCCTACATACCATATAAAAATCAATATGGATACGGTTGGTTCATCGATTCAGCTTTGGGAACTGTTGCTGTTAGCCATAGTGGCGGGGCAGCTGGCTTTAGAACTTTGCTGGTGCGAATACCTGCAACCAATACTTGCATTATTCTGCTGGCTAATGGAGAAAATTTTGACCTGGCGCCAATGAAAGAACAGATTCTCAAACTAATTGCCGGGCTGCCATACAAGATACCGTACAATGAAACCATCGGAACGGAACAGTTAGTTCAGATAGAGGGTACGTATAAACTTGAACCAGGTCGTTATCTATACGTGAACCGTATCCAGCGCAGGCTTACAGCGCAGGTATCCAGGCAGCAGGCAGTGTTATTGCTGGCATCTGGTGGCCATAGCTTTGCTGTGGATGGAATGGATGGGCATCTGGAGTTCCCTCCTGGTAAACACGGCGCTTCCGATAGTGTTAAGCTTTTTAGAAAGAGCAAGGTCCTTATCGGGCTAAAGGTGAACGCCTCTTGGGGTTTAACTGGCAGCGCAACTCCTAACGGCTGGAATGGGCCAGATATTGAACTTTATCCAGTTTCGCAGAAACCTGGAATATGGGTATGTGAAAACGTTACGTTAAAAGCTGGTTTAATAAAGTTTCGTTTCAATAATGACTGGACTTTTAGTTTAGGTGCAACAGATAAGAATACACAATATTTAACGGAAGGAGGAAACGACATCCCTGTTTCGGCCGGAACGTTTACAGTTATTTTGGATCTCAGCGATGGCGCCAGACCTTTATTTAGCTTGAAGCCAGCCAACAAGCAAACATCTAAATAGCAGAGCCTGCTCAATTGAGCAGGTTCCTGATTTTTAGTTGTGTCAGAAATATCAGAAATTGATTATTGCTCCAAGGTTTGCATTAGTTCCGCTACCCTTGATGTAATACCGACCTTCGCTCGTTGCACCCCGAACTGCAGAGTGAACCGGATAATAATCGGCATTGAAAAGGTTATTCACCGCAAAAGTCAGCATAACATGCTTAAACTTGTAAGCTGTATACAGGTCGAAAAAGGTGTAGCCAGAAACCGGGTATTTGCCATAATCAATCCGCTGCATTTGTTATTTTCAGATCGGTAAAAAAGCCTTCTGTGCCAATATCCACCCATAACCCGATTCCACCGCTTTTCGGGACTACCTGTTCGGGCGCATTGATAATAATGGAAGGCTGCTCTCTGTTGTCTATATATAACTTGGCGCGTCTTTCCGAAACTTCGACCCGAAGCGTGATCCATTTATTGAGTTCCATGTCCGAGTAAGCTTCAAATCGTTCGGGAGCTTCACGGCGGAGCCTGTCGAATTTGAAATCCGGGTATGCGTAGTATTGAATGGAATGATTCCGTCTCAGTTGATCTTCCGCACGCGCATTGGTTGGTCGGATGTAAATGCTTTCATAAGCCGAGTTGCCGTCACTTATCCGATAGGCCACTCCAATGAAGCCGCGGGCATAATCCGGCGCGTTTTCAAGCAATCTGCTCAATACCTTTATCTCTATTGTCCCATTTTTGAAATCGCTGCCAGTAAGCCTTGCAAAAGTTGGTTCGTCAAATTCTTTTACAGCGGAATCCTTAACAATCCTCACTGCCCACTTTCCAGCTACTTTTACTTCACTCAATGACACCTGGTTCGCCAAAAGCTGGTATTTGCCCAAACTACCCGTTTGAGCAAATACTATTTGGCTAATTGAAAAGAAAATACACGTTATGATAACCCTTTTCATTTAATACCTTTTTAGCCAGCTAAAAGTTAATGTGTTTCCGGAAAATTTTCGACCCGCGGTTCATACCTTTGTCTTTGCTTCAGACAGCGTTACAGTTTTCCCCAAGGCGCCAAATTCATGCAGATCCCCGAATACTTCGATACGGATGGACTGATCGATACCGCCGATGCGTACCGGATCAAAGCCATTGTCACGGATCAAATTTTCCACATCCAAATTGACGGACGTATCATCATTTGCATAAAACAGAACGGCCTTCTCCGGATCCTGGTAAGCAGCTCCGGCGAGAGAGGCCGCGCCAAGGGTACCTAAGGCTTTTATCAACGATGCACCTGCAGGCAGGGCCGCGGCATTGATCTCTCCGGCGGACTGGCTTGCATCGACTATTTTTTTGAAACCACCGTTCTCATCCAGAGCGATCGGATTGGAAGGGTCTACAATGATCTTTCCTTCAAGATAGCTTTTGTTGTCGCCTACGAAACTTGCTACTGCTCCAAAAGGAATCGAAAGAATAATGATTCCCGCATCCTTAACTGCGGATTCAATGTCACTCGGTTTAGCATTTTTCCCCCATTCCGCCGCAAGTTTTGTTGCTTTTTCGATGCTTCTGTCCGCTGCAATGAATGTACGGCCCGATTTAGAGAGATTTGAGCCGATAGCCTGTCCGATATGTCCGAGGCCGATGATCGCTACGGTTTGATTTGTTTTCATGATATAAATCTTTAATTGTTGAAGACTGATTGATATCACAAATTTCCATCAAAGTGCAGGCTCGCACCAATGAACTACATCAAGAAATAATCTTGATCTGGTTTAAGACTTTGTCCTCCGGTTTCTAAGACGGCTCAGAAACTCAGGGGTAATCCCCAGGAAGGCCGCAATCTGAGTCTGCGGCAAACGATTCGCCAGATGGGCGTAGGTTTCCATAAAAAATGCGTAGCGTTCTTCGGCGGTAGAACTGATCGTTTGCAACATCCTTTTTTGTAAACTTACATAGCTGTTTTCCATGAGCACCCTGAAAATCCGATCAAATTTTGTAGCACGGATATACAGGGATATGAGGTTTTCATAGCTGACCTGGAGCACCATCGTATCTTCGAGTGCATCAATATTCAGCTCAGTGGGAGTTCTTCCATGAAAACTGCCGATATCCAATGTCCACCAATTTTCAGCGGCAAATTGGATAATATGGGTGTTGCCTTTCTCGTCAACTTTGTACATCCGCAAACATCCCCTGACAACAAAATTCATGTGATTACACTGATCCCCTTCCTGAAGTAAGTACTGCTTCTTCCGGTAAAGCCGGGGCTTAAACAATTCGCTTACCAACTGCTTTTCTTTAGCATCAAGCGGTATTAACTTGCCGAAGTATGAGATAAGAGGTTCTATCGTAGCCTCTGCCGGATTTGGTTTCATATCAGTATATCTTGCTGGAGTAAAAGTAAACATAAATTCAGACCTTGAAAACCTTTACTGCAAGGTACTTCTTGAGCAACCCAATGAAACGTCGCTCATGTTTGAACCAATCGCTTATATAGTAGCAATTGCTGTACCAGCACAGGCCCGAGAGCGTATTTTACAAACCGCAATTGCCGAGCCGTTCCTTAAAGTTTCTCACGAAGGCCAGATTGCTCCTTTACGAGCTCGCCAATATATTACCGCTTCAAAAGATCAGCCGGTACGCGAGCATATTGCTGGGAGAGGATAAAGTAATAAGTGTTGATGTCGGTTAGTGCCTGCGAGATTTCAGTGGACAGTTGCAGTGCTTCCTTTTTTTCCAGGTGCGCCGAGAGATTTACGTTCTCCCGCTCCCGATCCCAGTATTCCGGGAGGATTTTTCTTCCGAGAGAAAATTCATTCCGCCCTCCGTCTACCGTAATCCTGGCCCAAATCGGCGCTTTACCGTCCTTGCTTGCTTTTTTCTTCGAGAGGAAGAATAAGATGGAAAGATGTTCGTTGATTTTCATTTCGCACAAGTTTTTAGGTTTTTGAATGTGCCTAAAACCGCTACGCAATCAGTGGTAGGGGACCTAAATTACGGCCTATGGATAGGTCTCCGAATAGGTCCCCGAATGATCTGATTGACTTTGTGCTTTCTTGTGCGATTTATTCCGTAAAACCCGGGAATGCTGAGGGGTTTAAACGAAAAAGGCGCTATTGCTAGCGCCTTCTGTGATCCCGCTGGGACTCGAACCCAGGGCCCATACATTAAAAGTGTATTGCTCTACCAACTGAGCTACGGAATCAATCACCCGTTTTCGTTTGGGATTGCAAAGATAGGAATTAAATATTTCGATCCAAATAATTTTTAAAATAATATACTATCAACTCTTTCTCTTCACATTAAACGCTTCTATTTCGCTGATCAGCTGCGCCCTCCCCTCTTCCGGCCGGCTCAGAAAAACCTGGTGCGTACCCTCGGGCAACACCACTATTTTCTTCTTCGGCACGTTCGTTAGCTGTTCCTCCAGTGCCTTTACGTCTTCGGGCCTGCTCCAGGTGTCGCGGCCGCCTCTGATCACCAGCGTCGGCACCCGGATGTCGCGGGCGTGCCAGAGGCCTCTGCCCTGTGCGGTATAGAACGCTTCCACACGGTACCCGCCGGGCACTTCCAGGATACTGTCCGGGTAGAAGCCGACCGCTGTGGCCGCGTAGGCGTTTGCAACGGCGGGATCGTAGAAGCTGTCTTTTTTCCAGGAAGCGAGGAGCGATTGTTTGGTGGCGCGGCGCATGGATGAAATGGCCACATAGTTAAACTGTGTGGTGTCTGTACGGCTACGGAACGCATCTTCGTACGCCCAGGGCGCTTTTACACTATAGAGGCTGTTCAATAAAATGAGCGATGAAATTTTATCCGGGTACATACAGGCGTAATACCCGATCCACTGCCCGCCGGTAGCCCAGCCGAACAGGCACACCTGCTTCTTGCCGGATTTGTCGAGGATGTAATCCACCACGGCATCGATGTCGTGCGACGCTTCCTTGCTGCTGCCCGCAATCACCCAGCGGCGGGTGGTGTCGTAATCCGGGCGCGTAGATTTCTCCCAGCCGCGCACATCCATGATATACACATCCATGCCTTTCTGCGCCAGGTCTTCCGCCAGCGAGCCGCCGGGAACAGGCAAATCGAACGAGGCGATGCCGCCGGGCCCTCCGCCATGCACCAGGAGGATGGGTGGTTTGCGACTTTTCTTGCGCGCCTTGACCTCCCGCACGAAAATCTGTACGCCGGGATCGCTGGCAATCATCGCATCAGTCCGGGTTACGCTCTTCTGCGCATGAACGGTTTGTGAAAATAAAAGGGGTACGACGAGCAAGGTTTTCCACATAAGTTTTCAGACACTGGTGGCCCCAAAAATAAGGCAAAATGAGCAACAACCCTAAGAAACAACCATTCCAGCATTTTACAGGCAAAAACGGGAAACCTCGCTCCAGGAAGTCCACGGCTCTCTGTGCGGCGATTTTCTCCACGGCATGCAGGCGGGTTCGCCATGCAATACGTGAAGGTAGCCCTGTCTCTTTCAGTTTCTGACGCTCCCGGCGACAGCGCGATATTTGAATGCTTTGACGGCAAGCTCAAAATTCACCATGATACGGTGATGCCCCATTCACCCGTAGCGTACGCCAACAAAAATTTGGATGGTATGCAATATTCATCGTAATATTGCAATATATGGGAGCCACCAAGACCGACTTATTCACCAAACAACAGAACGACATCGCCGCCATGGCGAAAGCGCTGGCACATCCCGCCCGCATCGCCATCCTGCAGCATCTCGTGAAGATCAACGCCTGCATCTGCGGCGACCTGGTGGAAGAATTCAATCTCGCCCAGGCGACCATCTCCCAACACCTGAAAGAGCTGAAAGCCGTGGGACTGATCCAGGGCACCGTGGAAGGTACCTCCATCTGCTACTGCATCAACCCCAAGACCTGGAAGCGATACCACGACCTTTTCGGGAAGTTCTTCGACAGCAGCGTATCTGAGGGTAATTGCTGCTGATTTTTTTTGCCCTCATTTATCGCAATATTGCAATTATACGAACAATTACAAACAATGCCTACAGATCAGGAACTGAAAGACCTCGTCCGCGAGAAATACGGAAACATTGCCCTGCAGGACAAAGATACCAACGCCGCATCCTGCTGCGGTTCGGGCTGCTGCTCCACGGAAGTCTACAACATCATGAACGAAGACTACTCCGGGCTGGCCGGCTATAACGCCGACGCCGACCTCGGCCTGGGCTGCGGCCTTCCCACCCAATTCGCCAGGATCCAGCCGGGTAACGTGGTGATCGACCTGGGTTCCGGCGCCGGAAACGACGCGTTCATCGCCCGCGCTGAAACGGGCGACACGGGAAAGGTGATCGGCATCGACTTTACCGACGCCATGATAGGGAAAGCGCGCCGGAACGCGGAAGCCCGCGGCTTCCATAACGTTGAATTCCGCCAGGGCGATATCGAGCAGATGCCCGTCAGTGATAACGTGGCAGACGTGATCGTGAGCAACTGCGTGCTGAACCTCGTCCCGAACAAAAACGGCGTCTTCTCCGAAATCTTCCGCGTGCTGAAACCCGGCGGACATTTCAGCATTTCCGACGTGGTGCTCACCGGCACGCTCCCCGCCAGCCTGAAAGAGGCGGCGGAAATGTACGCGGGCTGTGTATCGGGCGCCAGTCCGAAAGACGAATACCTCGCGCTGATCGCTGCTAACGGTTTCCGGAACGTGACCATCCAGAAGGAAAAGGCCATCACCATTCCGGGGGATATTCTCGTCAAATACCTCACGCCGGAAGAACTGGCAGCCTTCAAATCGGTGCAATCGGGCATTTTGAGTATTACGGTCTATGCGGAAAAGCCCACAACGGAGACCGCCTGCTGCGGACCGGATTGTTGCGCATAAAAATGACTTTTAACCAAACAGATTCTGCACCATGCAGCAATGCAATCCCGCCCGGCGGCGACGCCTGGGCTTCCTCGACAGATACCTGACGCTGTGGATATTCCTGGCGATGCTGGCCGGCGTGGCCCTGGGCTACTTTGTTCCGTCCAGCGCGGCGGTCATCAACTCTTTTTCCACCGGCACCACCAACATCCCGCTGGCCGCCGGCCTCATCCTGATGATGTACCCGCCGCTGGCAAAGGTAAACTACAGCCAGATGGGCGAAGTATTCCGGAACACGAAGATCCTTGGCGCGTCGCTGCTGCTGAACTGGGTGATCGGGCCGGTGCTCATGTTCGGTCTCGCCCTCCTGTTCCTGCACGGTTACCCCGAATATATGACCGGCCTGATCCTGATCGGCCTCGCCAGGTGCATCGCGATGGTGATCGTGTGGAACGAGCTGGCGGAAGGCAACCGTGAGTACGCCGCCGGGCTCGTGGCACTCAACAGCGTGTTCCAGGTATTGCTGTACAGCGTGTATGCCTGGTTCTTCATTACCGTGCTGCCACCGGTGTTTGGCATGAAGGGATTGGACGTGAATGTGACCATCGGCCAGATCGCGGAAAGCGTGGCCATCTATCTCGGCATTCCTTTCGCGGCGGGCATCCTGAGCCGTTTCGCGTTGATTCGCTGGAAGGGTGAGGATTGGTTCCGGGAAAAGTTCGTCCCGGTGATTTCGCCGCTCACCCTGATCTCGCTGCTTTTCACCATCGTCGTGATGTTCAGCCTGAAAGGAGAATTGATCGTGCAGATCCCGATGGATGTGCTCCGCATTGCGATACCGCTCGCCATTTACTTCGTGATCATGTTCCTGGTCAGTTTCCTGGCCGGGAAAGCGCTGGGCGCCGATTATTCCAAAAATGCAGCTATCGCGTTCACGGCGGCAGGAAACAACTTTGAGCTGGCGATAGCCGTGGCTATCGGCGTGTTTGGCATCAACAGCGGGCAGGCCTTCACCGGCGTGATCGGCCCGCTGGTGGAAGTGCCCGCCCTGATCGCCCTCGTAAATGTCGCCTTCTGGCTGCGCAGGCGCTGGTATGGTTCCGATTCAACTACCATCTTATCGCATCATTAAACCAATTCAAACCAAATGAAAAAAGTCCTGGTGCTGTGTACCGGCA
The DNA here is from genome assembly GCA_965653365.1 of uncultured Chitinophaga sp. GTDB lineage: Bacteria > Bacteroidota > Bacteroidia > Chitinophagales > Chitinophagaceae > Chitinophaga. Next base: position 27,889 of record CBFGZV010000003.1, read on the forward strand.
ATAGCTGCCGCAGCCAGATTGCAGAAGGTTTTCTCCGCCATTTCGCGGGAGATGCCGCCGAAATTTACAGCGCGGGCGTTGAAACGCACGGCGTGAACCCCCGCGCCATCGCCACGATGTCGGAGGCAGGGATTGACATTTCCGGCCACACTTCCAACAACGTGGCGGAATATGCCGGCATTGATTTCGACTACGTGATTACCGTCTGCGACCACGCGAAAGAACGGTGTCCCGTGTTCCCTACCCGCGCGGAAAAATTCCATGAAAACTTCCCCGATCCGGCGAAAGCAACAGGAACGGAAGCGGAGATCATGCAGCAATTCAAGGATGTACGGGAGATCATCCGCAACTATTGCGAACGGTTTGTCAACGCGCACCTGCGGCAAAAAACGGTGTAAGTAATTAAATCCGGAGGCGGTGTTTGCTGCCTCCGGTTTCATATCTCCGGATCAAGTTCATCCCGCCCCTTCAAATCGCGCGAGCGGTACGGAATTATATAATTATCGTCACTGTAGCGCCGCTCCATACCGCATGTCTCTCCGGTAGACTGCCGTGGACGAATACATTTACCGGCCGGTTTTCCGCTTCAGGAAATCCAGTATGATGGGCGCAATCTCCTCGAAGTGGCTTTCCAATACCTTGTGGCCCGCTTCAAAAACATGGATCTCGGCATCAGGGTTGTCTCTCCGGTAACAAGGTGCTTCCGCGACACTGTAGAAGGCGTCGTATTTTCCCCAGATCACCAGGGTTGGCGGCCGGGTGTTGCGTAACAGTTCCTGGAATTTCGGAAAGAGCGTTCTGTTGTGCTTGTAGTCTTCGAATAAAGAAAAAAGCGATTCGGTATGGCCTGGACAATTCATGAAATTCCAGTCCAGCGTCCAGGCATCGGGTGTGAAAAGCGCGGCCTGATCTTCCGGTACGCCGGCAAGGTATTGCTTGCGTGCGCCTTCTTCGTTCAGGAACTCTCCAATCTTCTCCCTGTTTTCCTTTGTGGGGTTATCCCAGTAAACCTTGCAGGCGTCCCACTCCTTCCCCAGCCCTTCTTCGTAAGCATTACTGTCCTGGAAAATCAGGGCGGTTATTTTTTCGGGATGCATCAGGGCCACCCGCATCCCTATCAATGACCCGTAGTCATGCAGGTACAAGGCAAATTTATGGAGCTGCTTCTTCTCCGCAAAAGCGGCTACCACGTTGGCGAAATTGGCGAACGTGTATGGAAACTCCGCGAGCGTTGGATAGGAACTGTAGCCGTGCCCGGGAAAGTCCGGGGCAATCGCGTAAAAGTTTTCCGCGGCCAGCGCCGGCAATAATCTTCTGTACAAAAACGAAGAATTGGGATACCCATGCATGAGCAGAATGGCCGGATCGGCCGGGTTGCCGGCTTCGCGATAGAAAATGTTCAACCCGTTCACATCTATGTTCCGGTGAAAAACCTTTGGTTGTTGTGAAAAGTTCATCGCATAGTTTTTTATGTCCGGTAGACGGTTTTGTAAGTTAGGTTTTGCTATTGCTGTCAGGGGATTTTCCATCTGTTGCTCCAAATCCGGTGCCAGTCCGGAATCACTATCGCTGATCAAGTGGCAGTGACCGAATAGAAAACGTTAGCTGGATAAGATCAGCAGATGTTGTAGAATGCGACTGTATTTTTAAAGCGGTGAGCGCGATTTTCTAAACCTCTTAGTCACAACCATTTATATCCGCTTGTCCCCAACAGCCATTCATCTGCAGCGTCCGTCGGGTCGGTAGCCCGACCGGGCAGGCCATATCTGTATTCATTTGTATTCATTTTTCTATCTCATTATTAAGACATATTTTCAATTGAGGAAACTTTGCACCACTTTGGTGTGAAAACGGGAAGGGGTACTTCACGGAAACAACATCTGTCATTCATCCTGCCAGTTATGAAAATAAAAGCATACGGAATTAAAGAGAAAGGTGGAAAAGCGGAGCCATTCTATTATGAAAGGAATGTGGGCGCCGATGAGGTGTGCGTTAAGATCGTTTATTGCGCCATCGCCAGAGGGGACGTTCAGTTCATCAGCGACGACTGGGGCGACACGCGGTTCCCGCTGGTTCCGGGACATGAAATTGTGGGGATTGTGGAAGAAACCGGTTCGAACGTAACGGCCCTGCAGGCCGGTGATCGCGTTGGCATCGGGTATCAGCAGGAAGCGTGTTTTGAATGTGAATTTTGTACGGCCGGGAATGAACAGTTTTGCGCGCGGCAGAAAGTAATCGGGGTGCATTGCTACGGCGGGCTGGCGGAACATATCGTTGTTGATTACCGGTTTGCTTTCAAACTTCCGCCGGCGCTTCACACGGTCAATGCTGTTCCCTTGCTGTCGGCCGGCCTTACCGTGTACACGGCCATCACGAAAGCGCAGCTGCAGCCGGGTTCGGTGGCCGGTGTGTTGGGCGCTGGCGGTTTGGGGCAGCTCGCCATTCAATTCCTGCATAAAATGGGACACCAGGTGTATGCATTTTCTCATTCTCCGGATAAAAAGGACATGATCAATCAGCTGGGGGCTGAGTTTGTGCCGGGCGCAAGCGCCGCTACCCTTGCCCAAAAATTCGATTTCATCCTCTCAACGTTGAATGTTCCTTATGAGCTGGACGATTACCTGAGCCTCCTCCGGCCGCAGGGGAAATTTTGCATCGTGGCCTCGCCGTTAAAAAAGCAACCCATCGCCCTCGGTTTGCTGTACGACTATGCGCAGCGGACCATATACGGAAATTATGTCGGCAGCCGGAAAAACATGACCGATATGCTTGACTTTTCCGCAAAGCATCACATTGGCAGCCAGGTGGATGTAATGCCGTTTTCCGCGATGAATGAAGCCATAGAAAAGGTCCGCTCGGGAGCCATCCCAATCCGGCTGGTATTGGAAAATAAAACATGACATGAACCCACAGGATAAAATACTGCAGTGTTACAACACAGTGGCCGAAGATTATGCCGCCGAACGCTGGGATGAGTTGTCCCGGAAACATTTCGACCGGCTGCTGTTGAAGGAATTCGCATTTGCCAATAAAGACAGTGGCCTGTGTGCCGACTTTGGCTGCGGCCCCGGGCAAACAACGCGGTTCCTGTACGACAACGGCCTGCAGCATATTGTTGGTGTTGACCTGTCGCCGGCAATGGTGAGCGCCGGTAAAAAGCTTTCTCCCCGGATTGAATTCGAAACCGGCGACCTGCTGGATATCGCTTACCCGCCAGCGCATCTCGGCAGCGCCGTCGCCTTCTATGCCATCGTGCATTTTACGAAGGACCAGGTCAGGACCTGCTTTGGCGAAATCAACAGGGTATTGAAGCCTGGCGGGAATTTTCTTTTCTCCTTTCACGTGGGCGATGAAGTCGTTCACTTCGACAAGGCGCATGATAAGGAGGTGGATGTCGATTTGTTCTTCTTTCAGACGGATGAAATCATTGCATTCCTTCACGAAGCCGGTTTCGGCGTCATCGACGCCATCGAGCGGCGCCCCTATGAAGAGGTAGAATACCAAACCAGGCGGGGATACATCTGGGCCGAAAAGAGATAGCGTTACCCCGGCGTTGCTTCCGGGCGCCTCCCCACGGTCGTAAGCCCCGGCCGGCGCCTCATGGAAATCAGTTAAAAAATTCTACTTTTAGCCGCTCATGCAAGCGGTGAGGTTGCGAAAAAAAAGACAGATGTTTCACATTACAGGGATAGTGATCGCTATATTTCTTGCGTTGCTGCTTTTTACAAAAAAGGGAAAGTCGGGCGCCGATTTGATCCTGGCGAGCTGGCTAGTTCTTATTTCGCTTCATTTGACCTGCTACTACCTGCTGATTTCGCAAGCGTACACCGGATTCCCGTATTTGCTGGGTGTTGAAATCCCTTTGCCGTTGATCCACGGTCCTTTTTTATATCTGTATGTCGCCGGCCTGGTTCAACCGGGTAGTGGGAAACCGCACCGGGCCGTCCATTTCATTCCCGCGGCGATCGCTTATGTTTTGCTGGCGGGTTTCTTCATCCAGCCTTTCGGAGAAAAAATCAGGATCTACCAGCAAGGGGGAACGGGATATGAAACGATCACGTCCATCATACGCTTTCCCATTATTCCTTCGGGAATCATCTATGTGATTTTGTCGCTGGTATTGCTGAAAAAGCACCGGGTAAACATCGCGAAGCGGTTTTCCTATTCCGAGAAAATAAACCTCAACTGGCTGGTTTACCTCACCGCCGGTATGGGCGTCATCTGGTTGTCGATTATATTCGGCAATGATATTTCCACGTTCCTGATGGTTGATTTGTTCATCTTGTTTATCGGGTATTTCGGCATCAAGCAGGTCGGTATTTTCACCAATCAAGCCGCGGGCAGCCAACTGGCGGGGATTGGGGCCTTCGAACCCGGCGGCCCGGAAGCGGTGAGCGATCCCGGACCGGGCGGGCCGGTGACCGGCCAGGAAAAGGTCAAATACCTGAAAACCGCTATTGGTCCCGAACAGATGACAAAGCTGCACGGGGAATTGACGCTGCTGATGGAGACTGAAAAGCCTTTTAAAGACCCGGAGCTGAACCTCGACGGTCTGGCCGCGCGGCTGGGCGTTGCCGGCAATACTTTGTCGCAGGTCATTAACGCCATGGAGCAAAGGAATTTTTATGATTACATCAACAACTTCCGGGTAAGGGAATTCCAGCGGATTGCCGTGCTGCCGGAAAACAGCCAGTTTACGCTCCTGTCTATTGCGTTCGAGGTTGGGTTCAATTCCAAAACTTCTTTCAACCGGAATTTCAAAAAGGCGACTGGATTATCTCCCAGCGAATATTGTCAGCGGGAGACCGGAAAGTGAGCCCATGGCGGAATGTTCCCAAATAGCGGCCATAGCGTCCTCTTTATCTTTTGGAACGACCCAAAACAGCCACTATAGCGCCCACCTTACCTTTTGGAACGCCCGGAAGTTGTATACCGGCTTTCTTCGCAGAAAAAAGCATGATGCTGAGAAAATTATCGTGGATACTGATGGCCGCTTTGTCGGTCATGACCGGTCTTTATCCGCTCCTTTTCTTTACGGGCGAAAAGAAAGTAGGCATATTGAAAATGAAACCCGATGCGCTCTTTTCAGACCCGGCCTGGCACCTGAGTTTCTATGTGCACATTATTTTTGGGGGCCTTGCCTTGCTGACCGGTTGGGTACAATTCAGTTCCGGCATCAGGCGCAAAAGCCCCGCGTTCCACCGGCAAACGGGCAAAGTGTACGTATTGTCCGTTTTAATAAGCGCCCTGGCGGGATTTTATATCGCTTTCCATGCAACGGCGGGGCCTCCTGCAGCCCTGGGCTTTATGAGCCTGAGCGCGGTCTGGTTTTATACGACGCTAACGGCATACACCCGCATCAGGAACGGGCAGGTGCGGCAGCATCAAACCAGGATGATATACAGCTATGCCTGTTGTTTTGCGGCCGTTACCCTGAGGCTCTGGATGCCCGTGCTGGTAGCGGTGTTCGGCAAATTCGAGACCGCCTATATTGTTGTGGCCTGGTGGTGCTGGGTACCCAACCTGGCAGTCGCCTGGTTACTGACCCGGCAACCTGCCATGGGAAAGTAGTCCCTTCCCGCATCAATACTCCAGTACGAAGAAACCGGTCACTTTTTTACGGGTGCCGCCCGACGTGTAAATGAACACGTAGTAGTACACGCCTTTCGGCAGCAGCTGGCTGCCGTGGTTGGCATATCCCCTGAAATCGTTCCGGTAAGGTTTCGCTTCGAATACGATCCTGCCGCTTGCATTGGCAATATGAATCTCGTTGTCGGGGAAATTGCGGAGACCTTCTATCGGCAGATAGTCGTTTACGCCGTCTCCATTCGGTGTCACGGCGTCGCCTACTTGTATTTCCCGGCCGGAGGAGACGATCTCCAGTTCCCGCGTAACCGCGGCCGCGGCTTCGAAGTTATGGTTGCCTGCCTGCCTTGCGGTAATACGGGTAATCCCGGCGCGCTCCGGTGTTACCAGTCCATTGGCGATGGTGGCGAGATTGGCGTTTTCTATCTCGTATGTCACCGGCAGGCCGGAACTGGCTGTGGCGGCGGGGTCGAACGGCGGTTCATTGATATTGCGCGCCGTCAGCGGTGGGAATGTGATGGTTTGCGGGGCCTTTCTGACAACCAGTTGTTTGCTGACCGTGGAGGCGGCGGCGTAGTTGCCGTTGCCGGGTTGCGTCACCGTGATAGTGGCGGTGCCTGCGCCAACAATGTGAATGGTGCCGTTGGCCGATATGGTGGCTACCGTGGCGTCGGAGCTGCTGTAAATCACGGGCAGTCCGCTGCTGGCGGCCGCGTTCGCCGCAAAATCGGCGTCGCCGAAAGTCTTCACCGGCAGGTCGGTGAATGTGATCTGCTGTGCGCCTTTTCCAACTGTGAAGCTTGCCGTAGCGCTGGCGGCCATGTAGTTGCCGTTGCCGGCTTGCGTAGCCGTGATGGTGACGGTGCCGGCACCGGTGATATGTATGGTGCCGTTAGCCGCGATGGTGGCCACATTGGCGTCAGAGCTGCTGAAGGTAAGCGGGAGGCCGCTGCTGGCCCGTGCGCCGGCGATGAAGTCCGCGTCTCCGAAAGCTTTCGCCGTCAGCGGGTCGATGGTGACGGTTTGTGCGGCTTTGTTGACGGTGAGCACAACGGTGGCTGTAGCGCCGTCGTAGTTGGCATTGCCGCTTTGCGTAGCCGTGATGGTGGCGGTGCCAGCCCCGGTGATGTGGATGTGGCCGCCTGCCGTCACGGTCGCCACATTCCCGTCTGAACTGGTAAAGATAAGCGGCAGCCCGGTGCTGCTTTGCGCCTGCGGGGTAAAGTCGGCATCGCCGAAGGTTTTTACGGGTATCGGCTGGAAAGTGATGGTTTGCGCGGCTTTGCCCACCCTCAGCGTTGCCGTGGCGGTTGCGCTATTATAGTTATTGTTGCCGCTTTGTGTGGCCGTAATGGTAGCGGTGCCGGCGCCTGCGATATGAATGTTGCCGCCGGCTGTAATGGTGGCAACGTTGGGATCGGAGCTCGTAAAAGTAAGGAGTAGCCCTGCACTGCTTTGCGCTTGCGGCGCGAAATCGGCATCGGCGACGGTTTTATCGGGCAGCGGCTGGAAAACGATGGTTTGCGAGGCCTTGTCGACCGTGAGCGTTGCGGTGGCCGTAGCGCCGTTGTAATTGGTGTTCCCGCTTTGCGTGGCCGTGATGGTGGCCGTGCCGGCGCCGGTGATGTGGATGTTCCCATCCGCCGTAATGGTGGCTACATTGGCATCGGAGCTCGTAAAGGTCAGCGGCAGCCCCGCGCTGCTTTGCGCCTGGGGGGCAAAATCGGCATCGCCGAATGTTTTCGCGGGTATCGGCTGGAAGTTGATGGTTTGCGAAGCCTGGGTGACGCGCAGCGTTACAACTGCGGTGTCACCAGTGTAGTTACCGCCGGTTTGCTGCATGGCGGCAATAGACGTAGTGCCCACACCGGTGATGTGAATATTGCCGGCCGCGTCGATGGTGGCTACACCGGGCTGGCTGCTGCTAAAAGTAAGCGGGAGCTCGGGGCTCGCCGTTATGCCCAGCGCAAAATCGGCGGCGCCGTACGCTTTATCGGCGATAGCCGCCAGTACGATTTCCAGCTTTTTGGGACGGATAGTGAGGGTGCCTTGCTGATAAGTGAACGTATAATTGTCCGCCGCCGCACCGCCGACGGTAATCGGATAAGTACCGATACCGCTGCTGCCTGTAGCCGTGGTGGATATTTGCACGGGTTGCGCCAGCACGCCGGCTGTTTCTCCGTAGGCAAAGCCCGTGATCTGATAGCCGAGCGCCGGCAGCGCGTCGCCGTACGTGATTTGTTTATTGTCCGCGGCCACCGTGAGGGTACCGCGCGTAAACTGCATCATGGCTTCGGTGATGGTGGTTGGCAACCACTCGGCGTTGCCCTTGTGATATACGACGAGCGTGCAGGTGTCTGCCGCTTTGATGCGGATTTTGCCGTCCGGGAGCACTTCGGCCGCGTTGGGGTTGCCGAGCTGAATGATGAGCGGCAGGCCGGAGTTGACGGTTGCGGGAATGAAATCCGGATCACCGTATTGATGTGTCAGGTCGTTCAGCTGGATGGTTTGTGTTTTGCGCGTAGCGAAGGATTTCTCCGGGGCAAAAGCCGAGCCTGCCCACGCCGCATCGATGCTCTGCACGCTCCAGCGATAGACCTTGTTGTACGACAAGCCGTGAAAGGTATAACTGGTGTTCATGCTGGCGTTACCCATGGCTACTACCCTGCGGGCGCCGGTGCTGCGGGAATGCCCGTTTATTTTCACGGCGCTGCCGGGGTCTTCGTACAGGTAGAGGTTGTAATATAGTCCCGGCACCGCCGTTTGCGCATCCTGCGCTGGTTGCCAGGTGAAAGTAACGGACTTTTCGTCGGCCGACACGGCGTGTGTGAGCCCGGTTGGAGCTGAGGGCCGGGAATTGGCGGTACCGGTGGTATTCCTAAACAGCATACAGGCGAAGGAACCGTTCACCTCGGATCCAATCCATAGCAGGTCGAGCCGGTTGTCATTATTATAGTCCGCCCACGAAATGGATGAAAAAGTACGGGAAGGCAACACCGCTTCAAGGGTGAAATGATCGTTCCCCCTGTTCATATAAACCTGTGTGGCCGACGTTGTCGGGTCCCATACCGTTTGACCGGCCAGCGCCACATCGAGCAACCCGTCGTTATTGTAATCACCCCACACGGCATTGCCGGATACACCTTGCAAAGGCGCGTTGATGTTGGTAAACCCGGTGCCATTATCATTGCGATAGATCATGGTGAGGTAGTTGCCCGGGGATTGCGAATTGTTGCCAGACAGCAACAGGTCCGGATACCCGTCATTATTATAATCGCCCCAGGCAACGGACGAGTTATGGACGCCATAAGTTCCGATAACCATACCGGCGGAAAAATTGCCGTTGCCAAGGTTGCGGTATAAGCGGCTCTCCGATGTGCTGCCTGTGGAGCCGGTCAGCATCAGGTCCAACAGCCCGTCTTTGTCGTAGTCCGCCCAGCCGAAATCTCCGCTGCCAACGGGCAAGAACGCACTGCCGGCCAGGTCAAAACCGCCCTGGCGGTTATTGTGAAAGAGCAATGACCGCCGCGAGCCGTTGATGTAACCGCTGATGGCCAGATCCGGGTAGCCGTCGTTGTCGTAGTCACCCGCGGCAACACCGCTGACAGCCGCATCTGGGGGCAGTCCGGTGTTGCCAACGAGCGTGAAAGTACCACCGGAATTTTCATACAGCAACAACGGACCTCCTACCGCGAGGAGCAGATCCATCTGGCCGTTGTTATTATAATCGAACCAGATGACCGTCATTTTGGAGTCGTTCGCCCTGGCGCCGAAGTTGGTGCCGAGGTCTGTAAAACTGCCGTTACCGTTGTTACGGTAAATGCGTGCCTGGGCTCCGACTTGGTTGACTACCAGGCCGGCGATGCAAACATCGAGATCGCCGTCGTTGTCGTAATCGGCCCATGAAGAAGCGCCGCCAACGGAGTTGATGTTGCCGAAACCGGCTGGCGTAGCGTCAACGAACGGCGCGGTCTGGGAAAAGGTATACAGTGTTGCCGCCAGCAGTACCAGCGTGCAGAGAAGTGCTTTTATGCGGAAAGGAAACATATCGTACAGAATTTGGAAGGAACGGAATTACCACCATTTATAGGGAAGGAATGCACCGGCGGCCCAGGGTATCCGGTAATTCACGAAAATCTCGTGCGAGCCGGAGCTGTAGCGGATAATGTTGCGCCGGTTGCCCAACGCGAAAATGTAGGAGTAGCCCAACTGTAACCGCCGCTGCAAGGTGTATTGCAAGGCGGCGTTCATTTCGCCTGTACTGCGCCAGGTGAGGCCGGCGGCGGCGCTTTCGCGGTATATAACGGTGGCGCCTATATCAAGCGGCTTGTCCTGGGGAAAAATATTGTAGAGCAATGACGGGGCGATCTGGAAGTTTTCACCGAGCGGGTGAATGCTGCCTGCCGCCACGTACCCGCTGTTGCCTTCGTCTTCGGGACGCAGCTGGCCCTCGCTTTTGAAGTTTTTCAGCTTGATGCGCGGCAGGGATGCGCCGATGTAGAAGTTGTCGCGGTGCAGCATGATGCCGAATCCGGCCACGCCGCGCCATTCGTTCACAGGCTGCTTGCCGGCCAGCGCGGGGTCGCCCTGCCCGAGGCCGCCATACCGCGCCGAATAATTGTCCATGCCGCCGTAGAAGCCGAGGGTGAGGCGTTCCGTGGGACTGATGTGCACCGTTTTGGACACCATCGCGCCGAGCGAGGTATAAGAAATGACGGCGATCTTTTTATATTCGGCCACAATGCCTACGGCGATGCCGGGCCTCGGCACAAACGTGTTGCCGGTAAAACTGAAAGCGAGCGGCGCATCATTGATGCCCGCCCATTGTTTGCGGCCGAATGCGGTCAGCGAGGTGGAAGAATCCATGCCCATGATGGCAGGGTTCACCATCCCGAGGTGCTTGTTGAAATTGGCGTAAATGAAGTTTTCCTGCGCTTTCAAATATGGGGATAAGAGCAGGAGCATGCCCAGCAGGTGTAAATGTTTTATCATGCGCGGATACGGTTGTGGTCGATCAGGATAATACTGCAAAGGACGGGCATTCCGGAAAATGCCGCTATCCCTCCTTGGGGGGATGGTGGGTTAAATCTGGTGTTTGGGGTATCGGCGGTTCCCGGAAAAGTATCTGGCCGGGGGCTTCCTTACTCTTCCGTTTATTCAAGGATATCGGCGGTTGCAGAAAAAGCCTGCTACAGGAAGGTCTTTCCTACTCTTCCCTGTATTCCAGGATATCGGCGGGCTGGCAATCCAGCACTTTGCAGATCGCTTCCAGCGTACTGAAACGAATCGCCTTCGCCTTGCCGGTTTTAAGGATCGATAAATTGGACAACGTCAGTCCCACTTTTTCGGACAGCTCATTGAGCGACATCTTCCGCCTGGCCATCATGACATCAAGATTTACGATAATCGGCATGGCTAAATGGTTAAATCGTTCTCTGATTGAATCTCGATGCCCCTTTTGAAGATCTGCGCGATCACAAACAGCACCACCGCCATAAACAGCCAAACGTCCGCTCCCCCTACCCGGAGATATTGCGTATCGGGCATGCTCACACCCAGGCCCGCCAACCGCCCGGCATACCTGGCGCCATATGCGGAAAACATGCCGATCAATAATGCCAGGTAGGAAACATAAAAAATAAACCGCCCTACTTTCCGGCTAAAGGGCTGGGTCATGTTCAATTGGCGGTTTTGCAGGAGGTGTATAATCAGGTAGAACAGCCAGGCCTTCATAGCGGCAGTGATACCTATTATTAATGTCATGGCAAAAAAATGCCCGTGGTCAAATTTGAAAAGACCGGATAAGTCAATTTCCCGCCAGAGTCTCGGAACAACGTCCGGGTTGGCGATTGCGAAAACGGCATTTACGAGCAGGCCGCCGGCTTCGATGCACAAGCCGATAAATATTATCCAGGCAATCACAAGCAGGATGTTCAGCGTTTGCCGGACGGTTATTTTGATTTCCATGGTGAGGTGATTTAAAGATAAGGCAAATGTAATAAATATTTATTGAAAAACAATAAATATCAATCGTGTTTTAATAAAGTTATGCGGATAAGTCACTTTTTGTTCCGGTGTTTTGTCATTATATATATTATTACCGGTGGGGACGCGACAAAAGCGTGTCGTTTTTTGCCCGTAACAACCGTTTTTCCCGGAATACAGGCCAATACTACCGCAGGTTGTCAAATTACAACGGCAGATAGCGGAATAGCAACTACTAGGAGCGGCCGTTTTTAGGATTGCGGCTACTGTGTGGGGTATCTTTGCAGTATCAAAAAAATCAAAAACAAAAAAAAACAGCAATCATGGAGACTAAGCTCATCGGCAGTAAAATCGCCCTCGCACGGAAGAAAGTCAACATCTCTCAGGCGCAACTCGCGGAACGTCTCTTTATCAGCCCGCAGGCGGTAGGGAAATGGGAACGCGGGGAATCCGTTCCGGACATTATTACCATGAACCGGCTCGCGGAAATTTTAGGGGTCGACCTGAACTATTTTTCGGAAAACTTCCCGTCTACCGCCACTGCAACTGCCGCTGGTGAATCTTCGACCGGCAGCCAGGCGGCCGAATTGCCGCTGGAAAAGGCGAAAAGCAAACGTACCTGGGATATGTCTTCCGGAAACTGGGTGGATGCCGATTTCTCGGGGTTGAAGAACCTGCACGAAAAGTTCGGTTCGTCCAATTTGCAGCGCTGCCTGTTCGTAGGGTCGGATATGGCGGGGTTGCTGCTGAAGGGCAATAATGTGGATAGCTGCGACTTTTCCGGCTCGGATATGAGCGGCAGCCACATTCAGCATTCCCATGTGGTAAACGACGCGTTCAGGAACTGCTCCCTGAAGGACGCCGAATTTTCAGGTAGCCATATTAAGGGTTGCGATTTCTCCGGCGCCGATCTGACCGGCGCCACGTTTACATCCAGCTCCCTGCAGAAAAACATCCTGACGAATGCCGTATTGAACGGCACATCTTTCAAGTTAACCGATATTTCCGATATCGTTTTCGAAGGCACCGTAGACGATTGTTACTTTGACAACTGCGCGTTTTCACGGGTAACTTTCCGGAATTCGACGCTGACGAACACCTTCTTTAAAGGACGGAGCCTGAAGCACATCCGGTTTATCGACTGCCAGGCAGACCGGATGACTTTCGAGTTCCTGAAGAACGGGAAAGCGGATTTGACGGGTATCACATTGTTAACGGCATCATAAAGGAATGGCGCATACGGCCCGCCCCTGCCATGAGGGCATTGTTGGTCCCTCCATCCATTCGTTCACCGGAAAATCTTACAATCATGCATTGGTTCGTTGCAAAAATCGTTTATCAGATCATCTGCGGAACAGGGGAACACCTCCCCCAATTCGATGAGCAGCTGCGCCTCATCTGCGCGGCCGGCAAGCAGGAGGCCAGGCGCAAAGCGCAGGAGATCGGCATGCAGGATCAGCACGCCTTTCATAACCAGAAAAAGGAACTGGTGGAGTGGCGCTTCATCAACGTGGCGGAACTGTTCCCGCTCGACGACCTGAAAGACGGGATTGAATTGTATTCCCGCGTAGAGGAACCCGAAAATGCGGGCAACTACATGGCGCTTTTACAGATGAAAGCCGCGCAGCTCCAATAATAGCGGCCGCTGCGTGAATACCCGGGCGGGAAGAAGCGCATGCGCCCATTTCCCGGCTCAAAATGGGCTTCCATCGCGAAGCTACATGCAGCCATTCATGTTCAAAACAGGCTTCCATCATAGCGCTGTGTACGTCCATTCCCGGCTCGAAACAGGCTCCTGTCGCGGAGATACATGCGCCGTCACCGGCGGGAGCTCCGGAATAAAGCACCGCCTTGTATGCTTATCCGCATAAATTTCAGGAATTCTATTACATTTGCCCCGTATTCGGTTTCCGCTTACGCGGAATTAAAAGGGAAGTCCGGTGCAAAACCGGCGCTATCCCCGTAGCTGTAAGACTCCCCGCTCCCACCTGGGACGGGAACAGATGCAATACTTCAACCACTGTTTCGGCAAGAAACGGGAAGGTGCAGCAACTGAAGTCGAGCCAGAAGACCTGCCTGATACAAGTCAACATTATTCAATGCTTTCGGGTGAAGGGCATGAAATGTAAGGGTCTATCCGGCATTTATATTTCAATTCTTTTATTTTCTCGGAAGCAGTCACAACTGTAATTTTTTTCATGTTGAAAAAGAATGTACTCTTTGTGGCTGCTATGATTTTGGGCAGCCAATCTTTTGCACAGGACAGTCTCAGGACCAGAGACCTCGACGCGGTGGTGATTACCGCCAGCAAATTTTCTAAAAAGGCATCGGAGACCGGCAAGGTGGTTACCGTGATCGACCGGGCGGTGCTCGACAGAAGTATGGGGAAAGACCTCTCGCAGCTGCTCACCGAGCAGGCAGGGCTCGTGATTAACGGGGCTACCAGCAACCCGGGCAAAGACAAATCCGTTTTCCTCCGCGGCGCCAAAAGCGACTACACCGTGATACTGATCAACGGCATGCCGGTCACCGACCCTTCCGGCACAGGCGGCGCCTTCGATCTCCGGCTGTTGCCCATCGAACAGATCGAACGGGTGGAAATTCTCAAAGGCGCTCAATCCACCCTTTACGGCTCAAGCGCCATCGCCGGCGTGATCAACATCATCACGCGCAAAGGCGCTTCCAAACCTGCCCAGTTGTCGGGTAACCTTTCCGCGGGCTCCTTCGGCACCTTCAAAGCAAACGCGGGCCTCAGCGGAAGCGCGGAAAAGCTGTCGTACAACATCGGCTTCGTGCACCACGAAAGCAAAGGCATCTCCGAAGCGGCTGATACCGCCAGGGTGAAAACGTTCGATAAAGACGGGTATCTGCAGAATGGCGTCTATATGAATGTAGACGGTGAAGTTGCCAGCGGCCTGCACATCCGGCCCTACTTCCGTTACACCTTTTTTAAAGGCGACTACGACAACGGATCCTTTTCAGACGCGGCCAACCACTACCGCTCTACCCTCCTCTCCACCGGCGCCGCCGCGCAGTATGATTTTAAAAACGGCGCAGTGGTGGCCCAGTATGGCTACGATGAGATCAACCGCAATTACCAAAGCACCTGGGGCGCCAGTCCTTTCGAAGGCCGGAGCAACACCATGGAAGCATACGGTCATTACAGCTTCGCAGAGCATTTCCAGGTACTGGCCGGGATGGAGCACCGCATCCAGCAATCGCTCGACACGAACGCCACGCCGAAAAACCCGAAGTTCAACATCACCAGCCCCTACCTCTCTTTCTTCGTGAAAAATGCCGGCGGCTTCAACCTCGAAGTGGGCGGCCGTTACAATAAGCATTCGAAATATGGCGACAATTTTACTTACAGCATCAATCCCTCCTACCTCGTTAACCGGCACGTGAAAGTGTTTGTCAATATCGCTTCCGCCTTCAGGGCGCCGTCGCTGAGCGAGCTCTATGGCCAGTGGGGAGCGAATGCCGACCTGAAGCCGGAAAAATCCAACACCTGGGAAGCCGGTGCGCAGGTTTCATTGCTGGAAGACAAACTGACGGCCAGGGCGGTTTACTTTTCGCGGCATACGAAAAACGTGATCATCTATGGTCCCGCCAACAAGTTCCTCAATCTCGACAAACAAAAAGACCAGGGCGTGGAAATAGAGCCCACCCTGCGCATCACCGAGCAGCTGCAGGTGAATCTTTACTATGCTTTTACAGAGGGTGAAGTGACGACCAGCAAAGCCGGCAAAGACACCTCCTATTTCAACCTGCTGCGGCGCCCGAAACATTCATTCGGCATCAACGCCGGCTACCAGGTTACCCCAAGGCTGTTCGTCAGCACGGGCGTATATAACTACGGCAAAAGAACCGACGTCTTTTTTGACATGACGACTTTCAAGCAGGTGCCCACCACGCTGAAAAGCTATGCGCTGTGGAACGCCTACGTGGAGTATGCCGTGCTGAAAAACAATCTGAAGCTTTTTGTGGATTTGAAAAATATCACTGGTGCGAAGTACGAGGAAGTGTATGGTTATGGCACGCAGGGCTTTAATATAACCGGCGGCCTCAGTTTTAAATTGTAAATCAAACAACGCTTATGTCGTTTCAGAAAATCAATCCCCGCTTTGCGGTGCTCGCCATCATCATGGTGGCGGCAGCCGCCATGCGCATCCCGGATGCCGCGCAGGCAACACCCATGGTTAATTTCACACCCATCGGCGCGATGGGCCTGTTTGGCGGCGCTTATTTCAGCCAGCGATGGAAAGCCGTGCTGTTCCCGCTGCTCGCGCTGTTCGTGAGCGATCTCATCATCAACGTGTTCGTGTACAATGGCCAATTCGGCCTGATGTACCGCGGCTGGTACTGGGTGTATGGCGCATTTGTGCTCATTGCTTTCATCGGCAGGTGGATCATCCGCAAGGTGACGGTTCAAAATGTGTTGCTGGCGGCGTTGGCGGCTACCCTCACCCACTGGCTCATTACAGACTTTTCGGTTTGGCTGGGCGGAGGTGTCGATTTGCGGACCATGCAGCCGCTTAGCCGCGACTGGAGCGGCTTGGTGCAATGCTACGTCCAGGCCATCCCGTATATGAGAAACTTCCTGCTCGGCGCGATCGTATACAGCGGCATCATGTTCGGGGCATTCGAGTGGATGCAGCGCCGGTACCATTCATTGCAAACGGCATAATCAGTGGCGCGAACGAAAACTTGCAGCCGCTGCGGTGCCGGATTCGGTTGTGGTACAGACGGGCCAACCGGCGGGTGCTGGTGCGACCGGTACCCGCCGTTGTTCGCGCCGGACGCGGCGGTGGGTTGCATGTGCCCGCAATGCCTGCATGCCGCCACCCTGGAAAAAGTAGAACAGTATGTGGCCGGCATGACGCCCGAAAAAGCATTGACCGGCAACCGCGCCAAAGACCTGCCGCGCGGCAATCATTTCGTGGAGGGCATCGACTATTACGTTGACGGCTCCAACTGGGTGTTTTCCGCATGGCATCACCTGCGCAGGGGATTCTGCTGCCAAAATGGTTGCAGGCACTGCCCTTACGGATTTAAAAAGGAAACGACATGATCATTTTCATTACCGGCGGCGCCAGGAGCGGCAAAAGCAGCCATGCACAGGCGTTGGCCCTATCGCTCTCGGATAATCCCGTGTACGTAGCCACGGCCAGAATATGGGACACGGAATTCGGTAACCGCGTGAAGCGCCACCAGCACGAGCGGGATGCGCGGTGGACGAACATCGAAGAACAACGGGCCGTCAGCGCCCTGGCCCTCGATCACCGGGTTTGCGTGATCGATTGCGTCACCCTGTGGCTCACGAATTTTTTCATGGATACCCAACAAGACATCCACGCCGCGCTCAACCTGTTCAAAAGCGAGATCGACGGGTTGAAAAGCAAGCCCGGCACGTTTATCATCATCAGCAACGAGATCGGTATGGGCGTGCATGCAGACAGCGAGACCGGCCGGAAGTTCACCGACCTGCAGGGATGGGCCAACCAGTACGCTGCCGCCAGCGCGGCCAAAGTGATACTGATGGTCAGTGGTATACCCGTGGTGATTAAACAGGAGGCCTGAGCGCCGGCTTCCGGAATTTACGTTTTAAACTACAACCGTCATGAGTACTGTTCTTTCCTCGCTGCAGGCATCGCTTGCACATAAAATCGACCAGAAAACGAAGCCCCCCGGCTCCCTGGGGCGGCTGGAAGATATTGCGGCCCGGCTGGGTATGGTGCAGCAAACCCTTACCCCGGTTATCACAAAGCCGCATGTAATCGTCTTTGCCGGCGACCATGGCATTGCGGCAACGGGACTGGTAAACCCCTATCCCCAGGCTGTTACGGCACAGATGGTGCTGAATTTCATCAACGGCGGCGCCGCTATCAATGTATTCTGCCGGCAGCACCGGCTGGCGTTGAAAGTGGTGGACTGCGGGGTGAATGCCGATTTCGAAGCGGCCGGTTCATTCCCCGGCTTCATCGATGCGAAAGTGGCGCGCGGCACCCGGAATTACCTGGAGCAGCCGGCCATGACCGCGCAGCAGGCGCTTACCGCTATCGAAAACGGAAAGCGGATAGTCGGCATGGTGCATGATGATGGTTGTAACCTTATCGGGTTGGGTGAGATGGGAATCGGCAATACTTCTTCCGCCTCCCTGCTCATGAGCGTACTTACCGGCATTCCCATCGGCGAATGTGTTGGCAGGGGTACCGGTCTGAACGATGCGCAGCTGGCCACCAAAATCGAAACGCTGCGGACGGTACGGGAGCAATACGCATTCCCTGATCCGTTCACCGCACTGCAAACCGTGGGTGGATTTGAGATCGCCGCCATGGCCGGCGCCTGCCTGGAAGCCGCCAGGCGGAATATGATCATTGTGGTAGACGGCTTCATCACCACGGCGGCCGTGCTCGTTGCCAAAGCGCTGGCGGAGCAGGATGAAAACCTGCCGCCCTTCACCGAATGGGGCCTCGTGTTTGCCCATACCAGCGGCGAGCAGGGACATAAAAAAATGCTGGCCTTCCTGGGCGCGGAACCATTGCTGAACCTGAACATGCGCCTGGGCGAAGGTACGGGTGCGGCGTTGGCCATCCCGCTGATACAGTCGGCCGCCTGCTTCCTCAACGAAATGGCCAGCTTCGAAAGCGCCGGCATAAGCGATAAAGCATGAAAAAAGAAACCGCGATATTTTTTACCGCGCTCATGTTCTACACCCGCATCCCCTGCCCCCGCTGGATAACGCACGACCCGGTGTATGTCAACAAAGCCACGCGCTATCTGCCCCTGATCGGGTGGATAACGGGCGGTATATCCGCGTTGGTATGGTGTGGCGCAATGTATGTTTTCAACCCGCCCGTGGCCATCGTCCTATCCATAGTGGCCGGCATACTGGTTACGGGTGCGTTTCACGAAGACGGGTTCGCCGATGTATGCGATGGGTTCGGCGGCGGATGGACGAAAGAAAAGATCCTGCTTATCATGAAAGACAGCCGGGTGGGTGCTTACGGCGCCATCGGCATCGTGCTCATGCTGTTGCTGAAATACGCGGGCCTCAGCACGCTTCCCGAAGCGGCGCTTTGGAAAGTGATGATCGCCGCGCACAGCTTTTCGAGGTTATGCCCGGTCATCATTATTGCAACGGCGCGGTATGTTAGGGAACACGAAGAAGAAGCAAAAGCCAAACCGCTGGCAAAGGCGGTCACCGCCAGGGAAATCATTCCCGCCATCGTATCCGGCTTACTGCCGCTGCTGTTCTTTCCTTCGGTGAACATCTTGCTGGCCCTGCTGCTGCCGCTGGCCGCCACGTTGTACCTGCGGCGCTATTTCAAAAAATGGATCGGCGGCTACACCGGCGATTGCCTCGGCGCAACGCAACAGGTAACGGAAGTGCTATTTTATCTTTCATGCATCGCCTTATGGAAATTTACCTGATCAGGCACCCGGTTACCGTCGCCGATAAATCGCTTTGTTTCGGGCAGGCGGATGTGCCGGCAGACGATAACCTGTTCCCCGAAACCCTTTCATCCATTGTCGCACAACTTCCCGCCGGCGTTGACGCCATCTATTCCAGCCCTTTGATTCGCTGTGCCCGCCTGGCACGGGAACTGGCGAAAACCGCCTATCCTTCGATACCGGTTCACTACGACGACCGGTTGAAAGAGCTGAACTTCGGGGAGTGGGAACTGCAGCCGTGGGACCGCATTCCGCAGGAAGCGTTGAACACCTGGATGAACAATTTTGTAACGGAGAAAGTGCCGGGCGGTGAAAGTAACCTGGACTTGCACGAACGGGCCGCGCAGTTTTGGGAAGAGCTGAAAGCCCGCCGCCAGACCAGCATCGTGGTCACGCACGCCGGCGTTATCCGGAGCTTCCTCTCCATTGTGAACGGAACGGATCTGCAGCATGCGTTTACCTTGTACCCGGTAAAGCACGGCGGTGTTATCAGGGTGTGAGCCTAATTCGCGTAGTTGGACAGGATGTACCGCACCAGCTGCCTGGCGCTGGCTGTGCTCAGGGACGCGTGCGGCGTCATAGGAACGGCGCCCCAGCTTCCGCTGCCGCCGGCAATTACTTTCGCCGCGAGTTTGTTGACATTCGCAACGGTATTACCATATTTCTGCGCGATTGCCTTATAAGAAGGCCCCACCAGTTTCATGTCCGGTTTATGGCAGGCATTGCAATCCTGCTTATTGAAAAACAACTTTCCATCCGTTGCCGCCAGGGGCTTGCTGCTTGCTGGTTGCGCCACGGGTTCCGCTTTCTTTTTGGTCACCGCCGCCACGGGCTTTTCGCTGTTGGCGGTCAGCAAGGTATGCAGGCTATCCAGTTCTTCCATGGCGAACATACCGGTGCGCGATGCCAGCGCGGCCCTTATTTTCTTTACCTCCGCGGCTTCTATCAGGGTGAATTCGCTCTTCGCGGGCCTGAAACGGTAGTGCACGTAGCTGAGTACGCCGGCTACCCACTCGTCGCTATTGGCCGCGCCCAGCGGCGCCATGATGTCCGGATACGTTTTCCCGTCCACCGGGCCGCTCAGGCCATGGAGCAAGATGGCGATCAGCGCGTTCCGGTTGCCGGCCCGCTTTGAATTGACCAGTGGCGGCGCGGGCATGGGATTGCTGCCTGTCTGGATGCCTTTCCCGTCTTCGCCGTGGCACGTGGCGCAAACCTGTTGAAAGGTAAGTTGGCCTTTCAGCAGGGTTTCTTTTTGAGCGCCCGTTACGCCGGCCAGGTTCATGCCATATAATTTTTGACTCCTGTTTTTCTGCACCAACCCGGCGATGTTCGCCAGGTGCTTATTGTTGCCTGTATGCTGCAGCATTTGGCCGAGCAATTGACCGGCGCCGTTACCGTCATAATACGCCAACGAGGCGGCCAGTTGCGCCTGTACCTCGCTGTCCGTATCGTTGACGAGCACCGACAGCAAACGCAATACTTCTTCATCTTCCGTTTTCAGGTATCGCTCGGCGATATTCACCGCTGCTTTCCTCAGCTGGGGATTCGCGTCTTTCAGGGCGATGGCCAATACATCCTTGCCGGCCTCATTCAATCCTTCCAGCGTCCACAGTGCGTGGAGCCTGGCGAGGTGATCGGGATGGCCTGCCACCATGCTGCGCAGCGCCGGTACAACCGACTTCCCGCCCCGTACGATCAGTTCTTTTTGCGCATTATCCCGCCACCAGCCGTTGGGGTGAGACAGGTACCCGACCAGCTGGCCGGCATCCTGACGGAGCATAGCCGGCTTCGGGCCCGGCCTGAAGCCTTCATGCACGAGGCGGTAAATCCTTCCGCGGCCGATGTTTTTGTCGAGCGCCCTTTTGATGATCTCCGGGCGCAGATAGCTCCCTTTTCTCGTCCAGTTGCCTTCCTGGATGATTCCCCGGTGCATGTCTACGATATATAAACAGCCGTCAGGCCCGGTGGCGGAATTGACCGGCCGGAAATTCATGTCTGTGGAAGCCATGAATTCTTCCTGTTCGTATGCATTTTTTAAAACGATCACCCCGTTGCGGTTCGTCACCTTCGCCCTTCTGATCAACCGCCCTACCGGCTCGCAAATCACCAGGTCGCCTTTCAGGTCGCCGGGTAACGCCGTGCCACGGAAAATGGACTGCCCGCAGCAACCGGTAAAATGATTCAACGTGCTGTCCGGGCGCAACCGCACAACGCCACCCTGCACATCGGGGGTGGCAATGACCGGCCAAACGGCGTTGAAATCGCCAGCCAGCTGTTCGGGCAGGTCGTACTTCCCGTATGTGGGGTTGATCTGGAAGCCATACGCGGGGTTCTCTCCGCCGGCGGATGAAAAGAACAGCCTGCCGTAATCGTCATTTCCCAACCCCCACTGTCCGCTGCCGGTAAACATCGTATCCGCCGTCAGCTTGCCGTCGACGTAGCGGTACCGGAGATTTTCATACGTCGTATAAATGCGGTTGTCGATATTCCAGATCAGGCCGCTGCGTTGATGCTCGAGGTTACCGGTATGCGGCCTGCTGTTGCCGAACACTTGTACTTTCCGGTCCGCCCGGCCGTCGTTGTCGAGATCTTCGTAAGACCAAATGTTGTTCGTATACGTCTCGCTTATCAGCAGCTTCTTCCCCACACAAAGTATCATCCTCGGCAGCAAAAGACTGTCGATATACACCGAGCTTTTATCCATCACGCCATCGCCGTCGGTATCTTCCAGCAGAGAAATTCTCGACACCGGGTCGTTTTCCTTTGAACCGTCCACATCCTGCATGTAGGTGAGCATTTCCGACACATACATCCGGCCGTCCCCGTCCCAGGCAATAGCCACCGGTTCTTTGATCATCGGCTCGCTGGCAACCAGCTGAAGCTTATAGCCGTCGGGCACATGAATGGAAGCAAGGCTTTCTTCTTTCGACAGGAAAGCTCCGCTGGGATTGGATCGTACAATGATTCTACCCGCGGAGTCCCTCGGGAACAGCGGCGTTTTTTGCGCTGAACCGGAGGAATTGCTCCTGTTGACGGTGCAATGGTAAATAAAGAAGGAAAGCATGAAGAGTACCAATACGACGGCGGGATTTCTTTTCATATGCAGTATAGCAGTTGACGGCGGGGCGCCGGTTGAGTAAATAAAGATAAAGATCAGCAGAACGGCAGGAAAGTATCGCCTCAAAATAAGTAAATATTGATGCAATTTTGACGCGCTACCGGCAGGCGCAACTTAATGCCGTGGCCGGTGATCGTGACCGGCACGCCGCCAGACCGTATTTCAAAACGAAAAAACCCGCGCATAGCACGGGTTTGAACGGGCATAAGATCACAGCACTGCATTTACAAATCTGCCGGTTTATAGTAATTGGCGACTTTGATGGGAAATGCGCCCGCCGTCAATAATTGTTTGTAGACTTTTCCGGTGGCGACTACCGCGCCTTTGTTATCCGCCGGGTAGGTCATGGTGGAACTATGGGAGTACCCGATCATATGCCCTATTTCATGTACGACAATAAAGCAGACGTCGGCCGTGAGGTAATCCTTCAGGATGTGGTTGGCGACGCCGAAGGTGGCTCCGCCCCCGAGGCCGGACACATTCACCACAATCCCGCAATTGAACGTGGGCATATCGATTATTTTTTTGAATGCCACCTCCTTTTGTTCGGCCGTCATCAGCACCTGGTTGTTGTCGGTGATGGGCTCGGCCACGAATGCGGTCCGGGTTGCGTCCTCCTGGATAAGATAGGCCAGGTTGATGATGAAGCCGCTGAACCGCCGGAAATCTTTGGCGTCCGGAGTTTCCTTCCAGTTATCGCCCGTATTGTTGGCTGCGTCGAAATCATGATATTTGATTTTCCACTTCAGCCTGGAAAGGGACTTGAGTTTTTTAATGAGCTCCGTTTCGCCGGTAAAATCAAAAGACACCTTGTTCACGGCGATGCCGGATGCATAAGCGGATAAGTCGGTGGCCGCGTTGTCTGCATCTAGAAAGCGCGTGGTGCCGCTGACGAACGGGTACGGGATAGTGTCGATCGCATGCGCCCTGATTTTTTTGATCCGGAACAGTTTGATGGCTTTGGGCTGGCCTTCGGCCTGCATCAGGATGGTGGCATCCTCAATGTCTGCCGGGGTGAAATTGGCCACTTCAATCGAGGTTTCGTTAACGGCTTTTACGCGGAGCGCCTTCCCGATCTCGAAGCGGCGGGCCTCGGCCGTCATCACCGAGAGGTCTTCACCGTCCTGGAACATGAGGCTGGAATTGCCATCGTTGTCAAATGAATA
This sequence comes from uncultured Chitinophaga sp., assembly GCA_965653365.1. Lineage (GTDB taxonomy): Bacteria > Bacteroidota > Bacteroidia > Chitinophagales > Chitinophagaceae > Chitinophaga. The sequence continues at coordinate 51,202 of CBFGZV010000003.1, forward strand.
AGCGACCACTTCGGGGGCCGCAGGGCCGGCATCTCTTTTTTTACAGCCGGCGATGATCAATAGGGCTGAGAGTAGCGACAGAACCGGAATTTTCATAGAATGTTAGGTTTGAATATGCGTTAAAAATTATCACTGTAAGAAAAAGATGTGGTTAATGGCTACTGATTTTAAGATACCCGTTGTCCGGGAAACGAGTCTGCAAGATAAGCCGGCGCAACAACCCAATCGGATTGCCCCGTGTTATGAAAACGTTACTACTGCAGCAGCACCTTCTCTGCATCGGTGTCTTCATATTTTCTGACGGTTTGCTTCAATTGTTCTTTCAGCCGGGCCGTCAACGCTTCATATCCCTTTTTGCCGTACAGGTCGTTCATTTCGGCCGGATCCTTTTCCAGGTCGTACAGTTCCCAGTCGTCGATCTTTTTATACATCCGGATGAGCTTGTACCGGCCGGTGCTGATACCGAAGTGCGGCGATACGGCGTGCTCGCCGTTTTCATAATAGTGATAGTACAGCACCTCTCTCCCTTTGCCGGGCTTGCCGGCAACGAGGGGCAGGAAGGAGGCGCCCTGCATGTCGGCCGGCGCCTTTACGCCGGCGGCTTCCAGCACGGTAGGAGCAATATCCAGGTTCATCACCATGTTGTTATTCACACCGCCCGGCTTCACTACGCCGGGGTAGCGCATGACCATGGGCGTGCGGAACGATTCTTCGTACATCCAGCGCTTGTCGAACCAGCCGTGCTCGCCGAGGTAGAAGCCCTGGTCGGAGACGTAGATAACGAGCGTGTTCTCCGTGAGCCCGTGCTTGTCGAGGTAATCTAGTGTGCGGCCCACATTGCGGTCGATCGATGCCGCCGTGCTTAAATAGTCGCGCATATAACGCTGGTATTTCCATTCGGCCAGGGCGTTCCCGGGCAGTTTCCGTTTATTCAGATCGGCCTGGATGGGATCGTAATACGCGTCGAATTTCGCGCGTTGGGCGGGTGTCATCCGTTTGATGTTCGCATCCTGTTCAGCTGCCTCCTTGCTGTCGAACATCTTCAGGTCGTATCCCATGCGCATGTCTTTGGCAATGCTCATTTCCTGCAGGGATGCGCCCTGCCTGCCGGTATACGGGTCGTAAAAATTCTCCGGCAGGGGGAATGTAACGCGGTCGAACCGGCCAAGGTCGGGCGTGTCGGGCATCCAGGTACGGTGAGCGGCTTTGTGCCCTATGACGAGGCAAAAGGGCCTGGAGGTGTCCCGTTGATCCAGCCATTCTTCGGCGATGTCTTCCACGATGTTGCTGGCATAGCCTTCTATCCTTTCGGTGGAGCCGTCCATTTTGATCAGCTCGGGATTGAAATAGTAGCCCTGACCGGGGAAGATTTTCCAGTAGGTGAAGCCCTGTGGCGCGGTTTTCAAATGCCACTTGCCTATCCAGCCAGTCTGGTATCCCGCTTTGCCCAGCTCTTTTATAAAGGTAGGCTGTGCGCCGTCAAAGCCGGGCCCGTTATGGTCGCGGAAGCCGTTTTTGTGGCTGTATTTGCCCGTGAGCAGCACGGCCCTGCTGGGGCCGCAGATGGAGTTGGTGACATAGGCGCGGTCGAACCGGACACCCTCCTTTGCAATCCGGTCGATGTTGGGCGTATGGGCCAGTTTCCGGCCATACGCGCTTACCGCCTGGTAGGCATGATCATCGGAGATAATAATGACGATATTGGTCTTTTTCTGGGCAAAAGAGAACAAAGGAAATAAGAGAAAGGTCAGTCGCAGGACTGATTTCGGAAGTAGCATCATAATTCTTGTCGTTTAGTAGCTGAAACCCTCCCTGCTGGCCTTTTTCGTAGTCAAAGCACCGGCGAGTTCCGGCAGGTCTTCATCCCTTATGCCGGCGGCGGCCGATCCGGGAGTTTTCGTTATCTTACCATCAATTGTAACCCCAAATATATATCCTGTATCCGGTAAACTGGTAGATGTATTTTGTAAAATTTCCATGATTTTTTGACCAGGGCGCTAAAAACATCGAAATCAGGCAGGTAAACGGCACGGGAAGTCAAAAAAGCATCTAAACTGATCAAAATGGGGAATGCCGGCCGGTGATAAGAAGAGTACTTTTATTGCGGCTGTTGCGGCACCCGGTCTGATGCCGGAAAGCATCCCGCGGAAACCGCATCTTTAAATAATGTAGAATCAAATATGATGTTCGTTAGAAAAGCACTCCTGTTATTTTCAGCGTTGGTCTGTACCTCCGCGCTTTATGCCCAGTTTGATTTTAAAACGGCATACTTTAAGATTCATGTGAATCAGAAAGGATGGATCACCAGCATGAAAAACATAACCGTTCAGCCGAACCGTGAGTTCAGCCCGGGCGACAAGCCTTCTCCGCTGATGAGTCTATATGACAGCAAAAAGAAAGTGTTTTATCTGCCGGAAAAGGCAGCTTATAACAAGGGTACGCAGACAGTGAGCCTTCACTTTTCCAACGGTTCGGTGGCCCGGATAGTTATTGCGCCGCAGAAAAAATATCTCAAAATGACGCTCCGCTCACTCTCCCCCAAAAATGGCGTGGACGTGATCCAGTGGGGCTCTTATCATACCAACATCACCAACCTGATGGGAGAAATCATCGGGGTGAGCCGCGACACGAGCGAGGCTGTCAACTACGCCATCGGTATGCTGGCGCTGAACGACAATACGCTTGGCGGCACGGCCGAAACGATTGCGGACGCCGCACCTTTCCAATACATCATCCATACGCCCGACGCCGCGCGTTTTCCGTTGCCGGACAACCTCCACGAAGGCCAGGTGTTCACGCTCGGCGGTAACGGTGTCAGCGATGTGGCATTCTATGCGCATAAAGAGCCCTATTACCGGATTATGTACGGAAATGCCGCGGGCGTAGACAGGAAAGGCCGGATATCTATTACTTACCAGTCGAGGGACAGGACTTTCCCCCGCCAGGTGTATTACTCCCTCATTCCCAATATGGCCGCCAACACGCCGAATCATATCGACGTGGAACCGTTGCCGGGTGTGGATTACATCGGTTCCTCGGTTGCGCTGTGGGGTAGCCCGGACAGTACCGCGCTGATGGACGTGATCCACGGCATCGTACGCGCTGAAGGCTTGCCCTACCCCACAACCGGCGGAAAATGGGTGAAGGATCCCGCCGCGTATGTGCCGGACGTGCTGACCAGCGGCAACCTGTACGACAGTATCATTCCTTATACGGCGAGGCTCGGCTTCAGGGCCATCAGCCTCTATGACCAGGGATTCCTGCGGCCCGACCGGGGGAATGAAGGGTACATCGACGGAAAGCAATTCGAGAAAAAGCCACTCAGAATGACGGCGGGCAAAATATCTCATAAAGAATTCTCCGACATGGCCGCCAAACACGGCATCACCATCGGGCGAACTCCTATCACTACAGCGCTGGCGCCCGGCACCAAAGACGCCAGCCCCGTGCCCAGCGACAGTTTGTGCTACCAGCAGAAAAGATTGCTGACAAAAAGCATCAGCCCAACCGATACCCTCATCTTCGTCAACGACCCCGCTTATCTCGAAGAGATCGCCAGCTGGGAAGGGCATTGCGCCGATCTGAACATGATCAAAATCGGGAAGGAACTGATTCACTACCTCGGCGTGTCAGACAAAGCGCCGTACCGGCTCCTGAATGTAAAGCGCGGTTACTGGAAAACGCAGCCCGCCAGCCACCAGGCCAACGATACGATCTACAAACTGCAGGTGACCATTAACTACGGCTACGACGGGCTCATCCCGAACATGCCTTTGCAGGATAAAATCGCGGCGTACTATGCGGACGTTTGCCATATCAATGGTTTGGGGTACTATGACTTCGATGGACAGGAGTTCCTGTTCAACAACGGGCACGGCTATTATTCCGCCAAGCGCTTTTTCCGCAAGATGTTCGAAAGGGCCGGAAAACTGGGCCTTCCGGATATTCGTTTTACCGGGGCCACTTTGTCGGAAGGGTCGTGGCATTATCAAAGCATCTGGAACGTAGGCGGGGGAAAGAACCTGTATGATGCCGACACCCGGGAATGGGGAAGCACTACCAGCCAGGGCAAAGATCTGCGCGATGTTACCTACGCGAACTTTTACCCCGCGGGCATGGGCGGCAACTTCCCCATCGGCGCCAAATCAACGGTAGCGCAGTATGAGCACATCCAGGCCATTTCAGTCGGCGTAGGCACCACCTACAGCCTCCGCCTCAGCCAGAAAGACGTTGAAAGCTGCCCGCAAAAAGAAGAAATTTTCAGCACCATCCGGACCTGGGAAGATGCGCGCGCCGCGAACGCTTTCCCGCGTTGGGTGAAAAAGCGGCTCGCAGATCCGTCGAAACATTTCCGGCTGGAAACCATCAGCGCAGACCGGTGGAATCTGTACGAGCTGCACCCGGATACAAAGCAGAAAATTTTGATCACGCAGCTGACAAGGGCGAAGGGGTATTGAGCGGGGTGTTGCAAACCAACGCTTCATCCGGTCGTCATTGCAAAAAAAAGGCCGCCTCGTCTGGAAGGCGGCCCTGAAAAATAAGCATATCCCCTACTGCAACCAACCCGGGTTCTGCTTCAATGCCGGGTTCAGCGTTAGTTCGTTTTGTGGAAGCGGGCTCAGGTAATCCCTGTCTATCCTGAAGCCGTAGCCATTGGGCGCCGGTGTTTTGTAAGGATCCATGAACCCGTCGGTATCGTTGGGATAAGGATTTTGCGGAAATGATTTGCCGTAGAAGATTCCCTTCGGGCGTTTCCCCGCCAGGTATTCATCGCCGGCGGCCCAACGTGCGATATCGTCCCAGCGGAACCCGGTGAGCGACAGCTCCACGCGGCGCTCTCTCCTGATTTCATTGATCACGGGCGAAAGCGCCGGGAAATCCCATTTCGGGTCGGCGGCAATGTTGGCGATGACGAGGTTGGGCATGCCCACACGGTCGCGCAGCAGCTTGATGGACTTGTCCACGTCTGCCTGCGTGAGTTGGCCCAGTTCGGCCCTGGCTTCCGCGAAGTTGAGCAGCACTTCGGCGTACCCGTAGAATATGACCGGTTCGGTGCCGCCGCTGAGGTCGTGATTCACGAATTCGGCGCTGTAGCCTTTCCTGATCACGTAGCCGGTTGGTGTGGAGTTCTCGGAGCTGTTGAAAAGCTTGGAGTATACCGCCTGGTTCCAGGTAATGGTGTCCACACCCTTGATTTCCCAGGGCATCGCCGGCGTAAAGATTGTTTGCGCCCAGCGGGGATCGCGGTCTTTCATTTCGGTGTTGATGCTGGTATAACCGCCAAACAGCGGGCTCACGGAAACGGGTAGCCCGTCTTTACAGAGGTAGGCATCTGCAAGGCCTTTGGTGACGCCGGCGCCCGCCGGAAAGTCGCTCGATACGCTGCGGTAGTTCACGATGCCCAGCCCTTTGTCGAACTTTTTCCAGAGCAGTACTTCTTTATTCGCGGCATAGTCGGGCAGCACGAAAAAATTGTAGTAATCCTTGTCCGGCTTGCCGGTAGACCAGATTGCGAAACGGCCGGAGCTCATGACGGCCTGCGCGGCGTCTGCGGCTTTCCTGAAATACTTGTCGGGGTTCGCGTCTTTCACGGCAAACGGGGAACCGGCGGCGTGATATTTTTCCCAGCTTCCTTCATACAGCGCCACCCGCGCCTGCAGGGCAAGGGCCACCCATTTGTCCGGGCGCAGGCCGTTGCTGACTTTTTCCGCGTTCAGGTACAGCGCGGCTTTATCGAGGTCGGCCAGGATGCTGTCTGCAATGATGTTGCGCGGTGTTCTGGGGTCCATCAGTTCGGGAGAATTGGTGTCGAGCACCTTGCTGTACCATTGCACGTCGCCGAAGGTGCGCAGCAATTTGTAATAAATCAGCGCGCGGAAAAAATGGGCCTCCCCCACGTATTGTTTATAGTTGTCGAAATTGTCCTGGCAACGGTGATAGTTCTCAAAAAAGTAATTCACTTTCCGCACCAGGCTGTAATCCCATCCGCCGCCGGATGCGGGTACCACGCGGGTGCCATTCAGCCGCGCGTCGATGGATGCGCTCACGAAGTTGTCGGTGCCGAGGTCGAGGCCAAATACGGTGCGGTTGTAGTTTAATCCGCCGGAGCTGCCGAAATCGAGCAGGCCGTGGGCGGGCTGGTAAAACTGGTTCACGTACAGCATCAGGTCGGACGTGGAGCGGAAATACACGTCAGACGATATCTGGTCGAGCGGCCCTTTCTGCAGAAAGTCATCCTTGCACGAGCCGAGGGTGGCGATCAGTGTTATTGCGAGTATAATGTGTTTGATACGATTCATGACAGCTCAATTAAAATGTGATGTTCAACCCGAAAGAAATTGTTCTTGACATCGGGTAAATTTTACCGAGGCCTTCCACGGAGCTGCTGCCCATGGATGAGAAGGCGGTTTCCGGATCGATGCGTTTGGGCATTTTCTGGAAGGTGAGCAGGTTTTCGCCCGATACATACAATTTTACCATGTTGATGGCCACTTTGCGGGTCATCCATTTGGGCAGCGTATACCCGATGCGCGCGTTTTTCAAACGCAGGTACGCGCCATTGAGCAGGTATCTTGTTTGCGGCTGCAGGTTTTTGTAAGTTTCGTTGCTTTCGTAAGGCTTCGGGAAATATGCGCCGGTATTGGGCCCCAAGTGATTGGTTTCGTTGGCGGGCCGCCAGTAGTCTTCCTGCCCGTAAAAGAATGCTTCGCCATTGTTGAGCAGCCCCCAGAAAAGCGTGTTGGCGCCGGCGCTCGTCACCAGCAGATCGCGCCGGCCGATGCCCTGCCAGAACATGGAGAAGTCAAGGCTCTTCCACGAAATGCCGGCGCTCAGGCCGAAGTTGTACCGCGGCTGGTTGTTGCCGATGCGGCGGAGGTCGCCGTGGTTGGCCAGCGTGCGGTTGCCATCGTTGATGATGTTATTGCCGTCGAGGTCTTTGAATTTCATATCGCCCGGTCCCCATTTGTTGAAAAACTTGCTCTGATCGGGCATCTTCTCTCCTGCCGCCTGTATCAGCCCTTCGGAGGTATATCCCCAGATTTCGCCGTACACCTTGCCTTTGTAATAGCTGTCGATCAGGCCGGCATCGTTGCGGTACCCGAGAATGGTTGCGCGGTAGTCCGCTACGGAAACCCGGAGGTTGTAATCCACGGTGGCAGAGAGCCGGTCTCTCCAGGCAAGTGACAACTCCCAGCCTTTGGTGGAGAGCGATGAATTGTTCTCCTGCGGTACGCTGGTGCCCAATGCGGCGGGCAGCGTAACGGCGGGCCCGAACATGTGCGTGGTGCGGCGATTATACCAGTCGAAGTTCACGTTCAGCCGCGAGTTCAGGAAAGCCGCATCCATACCGAAGTCGAGCGTGCTGATACGCTCCCACGTAAGCGACGGGCTTTTGATGGCCGGAATGCCGGAATAGTTGGGCCGGATATCGTTCAGTATCCATTCCAGGTTGCCGGATATCGGTACGATGGACATGTACAGGTAATTGGCCACGTTCTGGTTGCCGAGCGTACCGTACGAAGCTCTCAACTTCAGGCTGTTCACGGCTTTGGCGAGGCCGCCGGTCCAGAAGTTCTCGCGCGACACATTCCAGCCGGCAGACAACGACGGGAACAAGCCCCAGCGTGAATCCGGCGCGAAGCGTGAAGAGCCGCCGTACCGGGCGTTCAGTTCCAGCAGGTATTTTTCCTTGTAGTTGTAGTTAAAGCGGCTGAAGAAAGCGCGGGTAGACCAGTGGCTCATCCCGTCGTTCACCTGCATGGCGCCGGTGGCAGTGCGGATGGCGGGCACCTCTTCCGTAGCCAGGCCGCGTTTGGAGGCGGAGATGCTGTTAAACTGCTTGTATTCCTGCTCATACCCTGCCATCAGCCGGAGGAAATGACCGCCCAGCGTTTTCTGATAAGCGGAGGTGGCGGAAAGGAAGGAATAATAGTTCTCGTCCCAGTCCTGGGCAAACCCGTTTTCCGGTGAGCCGATGTTCCACTTCGTGCCGTTGGGCGCTTCGAGCCATACCTGTTTGTCGTGTTTCGTGTATTTGCCACCGAAGTAATTGTAGCTGTATGATACGGTCGATTTCCAGTCCTTCACCGGCTCGATGTCGGCGCTGATGGTGCCCCAGAAGTCGTTGTCGCGCGCCTTCTCCAGCCCGGCGTTCATCAGCTGCTGCACGTACGGGTTGTTGATGGTGCCGTTCCAGTTATACATCGGCGTGGTCGGATAAAACTTCATCATCTCGGAAATGATCTGTTTCTTTTCCAGCCCGCTGGACCCGATGGGGTGCTGCTGCATGGAACTGGCGAACTTGGTGTTCAGGTTCACGGTCAGCCACCTGGTGGCCTGTGTGGTGAAGTTCGATACCATGTTGTATCGTTTGAAATGTTCGTCGGCCCAGTTGTAGGAACTACCCTGGTTGAAGTAGCCCAGCGAAACGTAATACTGCGTTTTTTCGGTGCCGCCGCTGAGGCTGAGGCCGTGTTTGTGATTGGCCACCTGGTCTTTGAAGTACATGTCGAACCACTCGTAGTTCGCGTTACCGTCGTGACGGCCGCGCCAGAGGGTGGGCGGCGGGTTGGCGGTGTCATACTCGGGCAGGTACGAGCCGTCGATGTAACGCTTGATGCGGTCGATCTGCTCGGCCGGAAATTTGGGCGGCTGACCTGCGTTCACCAGCGCCTGGTTGCGGGCAATTACGTAGTCGTATGAGCTTCTCCATTTGGGGAGGTTGATCGGTGAAGCGAGACCCAGGTTGTAACTGTACTGGATTTGCACGCCTTTGTTGGCGGAGCCTTTTTTGGTGGTAATAAGGATAACGCCGAAGGGCGCGCGGGCGCCGTAAATGGCCGAAGCGGCGGCATCTTTCAGCACGGTGACGCTTTCCACCGATTCAGGGTCGAGGTTGTTGATATTCATCTCCACCCCGTCTACCAGCACCAGCGGCGCGCTGCCGGAAAGGGAGCCAAGACCGCGGATGTTCCAGGAGCGGCCCGCGCCGGGCTCGCCGCCGGTATTCGTTACCGCGATGTTCAGGTTGGGGGAAGCGCCCTGCAACAACTCGCCCATGTTGGCAGACGGCCTGTTGGAAAGCATTTCGCTCCGCACCACGTCTACCGCGCCGGTGAGGTTGATCTTCTTCTGTTCGCCGTAACCGACCACCACTACTTCTTCAAGTGCAGTATTGTCTTCCGTCATTGTTACGTTAAGCGTGGCTTTTGCAGGATGCTCCTGCGTTACGAACCCGATGTATTTGAACACGAGGATAGCGGAATCGTTTTTCACCATCAGGGAGAAGGTGCCGTCTTCTTTCGTGAAAGCAGCGTTCATCGTGCCTTTTTCCAGGATGGTCACGCCGGGCAGCGGCTGGCCGTCTTTCATGGTCACCTTGCCGCGTACGGTTGTCTGGTACAGGGAAGTTTTTGCCGCGGCGTGGGTAATCACCACCAGGTTCTCGTCTACCTGCTTGTACGTGAGGCCGGTGTTGCTCAGCAGGTGAAGCACGGCTTCCGTCCATGTTTTATCGACCACCAGTATATCGGCCGGCGCTTTGCCATCCAGCACCTCGTCGCTGTAAACGAAATGTATGGAAGTTTGGCGCTCGATAGCCTTCAGCGCCTTTTTCAGCGGAGCCTGCTTCAGGTTGAGCGACACCCTGTCCTGCGAGTACCCCGACAGCGCAAACGCCTGAACGGAGCACAAACAAATGATAATGGCTGCCAATTTCATCATGAGTAATAGCTTGACAAATGGAACAACAGGCGTACCGCGCCCCAGCGCCGGGCCTATTCTCTTTTTTTTCATACATTTGATGTTTGGTGATTGTAAATAATGGCTCCTTTCCATTTTCCACCCGGAAAGAGCCGTTACATGAAACGTTACCTGGGAATGGAGGATGTTCGCGCATTCTCCTTCCTTTTTTTGTGTGATTTTAGTTGACCATCAATTCCTGTTCGTACTATTTTTATCAGCGGATATAAACCGTGTCGCGCGCAAAACGGTAGTCGAGTTTGCCGGTTTCCCGCAGCGTGCCCAGCACCGTTTCGAGCGATTTGTTGTCGAATACGCCGGTGAAGGTGGATGAATGCAGGTGTTTGTTTTCTGCCACCACCGTAACATTGTACCATTTCTCGATCTTGGAGGCTACCCGTTGAAAATCGTCGCCGTCGAACACCAGCTTCCCCTCCCGCCATGCGGCGTCTGCCAGCGCGTTGCCAGCGGTATCCACTTTCATTTTACTCAACAGCAGTATCGGTGCGGCAGGCTCGGCGGGCTCGAGCCCGGAATTGCCGTTCCCGTAAGTGCTGCGCAGGCTGTTATCTACCCGCAGCTTCTGGCCCGGCTTCAATTGTATGGTATTCCCCGGTTGGTCGTTCAGGGTGATTTCCACCGCGCCGCTTTCGAGCGTGGTTTCGATATCCGGCTCGTCGGCGTACGAGCGGATGTTGAAGGCCGTGCCCAGCACTTTTACCTGCAGGGCGCCGGCCTGTATGATAAATGGTTTGTCTGCATTCTTCGCCACTTTGAAATAAGCTTCGCCCCTGAGCGTCAGCTCACGCGCTGACTGGTTAAAATCGCCTTTGTACGTGATGGAACTGTTGCCGTTGAGCCATACTTCGGTACCGTCTGCCAGTACTACGTGCGTGCGGAAGCCCTTTTGCGTTTTGATTTCCTTCCCGGCCAGTGAATGGCTGCGCAGGCCGAACCACCAGGCGCCGGTCAGCACAATCGCCAGCAGGCAGGCGGCGGCAGACAGCCCGTACAGGCGTATACGGCGCGGACGCTGGTTGGACGCTTCCGGTACGGGATCGAACAGGCCCGCAATCTGCATCCGCGCGTAATGGGCGGAATAAGCAAGCAGGGCTTCGGAATCTTCGTCCCGCTCCTCCTCCCCGCCCGGGAACAGCTGCCGGTACAGGAGCGCCAGCCGCTCATCGGTATCGATCAGCTGCTGCAGTTCCGCTGCTTCATCGGGAGTGGCTGCACCGGAAAGGGTGCGCCTCACCAGGTGGTAAAAACGTTCTTCCTTCATACAATAACAAGGGCGGTTATGGGTAAGACAAGGCGACAGGGAAAACTCCCCAATGGGTGGTAAACTTTTCTTTGAAGGCTTAGCCGCTGGTATGGCGGTAGGTTTGCAGTACGGCGCCGAGGCGCTGCATGGCGATGCTCAAATGGCGGTCTACCGTATTTTCGGAAATCTCAAGAATGGCCGCCACCTCCCGGTAACTGAAGTTGTTTTCGCGGATGAGCTTGTACACCATCTGGCACTTGGGTGGCAACTGGCTCACCGCTTCTGCGAACCGCCGGGCCAGCTCCCGGTGAATGGTTTCATCTTCGGGCGTTCCGGCGGACGCGAATGCATCGGGCGCCAGCTGGTCGATGTCCCAAGTAGTATAGTGCCGGTTTTTGACGAGGTGGTTGATGGCCCCGTTGCGCACGGCTTTGAAAAGATATACTTTCAGGTTGCGGACACCCGTCAGGGCTTCCTGCATGGTCCAGATCTTCAGCATCACGTCAGACACGATTTCCTCCGCCACTTCCCGCTGCCGTACATAGGTATCGGCAAAGCGGATGAGGCCTTTATAGAAATGTAGGAACAGCTGCTTGTAAGCGTTTTCGTCCCTGTAAACGGCGACCTGTTGTTGTAGCGCAAAAATATCCATGCCGTCCCGCTTTCGTTTATTTTTTTCCTTTCAGCCACTTGTCGAGAAAGCGGATGCCCGGTTCCACGATGGCTTCGTGCCCGCCTTCATGCAGCGTAAGCTCCATGCGGCCGGCCATCTGCAGGCGCTCGTAATGCACGCGGCCTTTCTTAAACTCCTCCTCCACCTGCGGCCAGTAGGCGATATTGTCTTTTTTGCCGTGCTGTATCATCAGCGCGCGCGGGGCGATGAGCGACACCACGTCGTGATCCGAATAGCCGGTGAGCCAGCCTTTCATGAAGGCGTAGTTTTCGTTGCCCTGCTGGAAGCTGCTATACCGCCCGTCTTTCACCGCCATCTTGTTGATGCGGTGGTTATACCAGGCCGATACGATGCCGGCTTTGATGCGCGGCTCGAGCGGCATGAAAAACATGGTGGCCATGCCGCCGAGCGACACGCCCCACATGCCTACCTTCGCGGCGTCTATCCGCGGGTCGGCCAGTACATTATCCAGTAAATGCTGAAGGCGTACGAGCTCGATACCGGGCAGGCTGGTGCCGGCGAGGCGGCAGAGGTGTTCGATATTGTTCCTCCGGTCTGTGGAGCGCAGGTTGAGTGGGCATAACACCGCGTAACCCGCTTTCAGCAGCGCTTTGGCGTAGGCATGGTACCCGCCGTCTCGAAAGGGCGTCTCCGGCGAGCTGCCGTTCCCATGCTGGACAATCACCAGCGGTACGGGGCGTTCTGCGCTTGCGCCTTCCGGAAAAGCGAGCACGGCTTCGGCCGTCACCATCCCGAGCGGTTGAACAAGCCACGCTGCTTCCACCTCGTCAATCAGGTGCGGGCGCTTTTCCATCGGCGCTGTTTTGGTGAGGCGCGGGGGACTGATCACCGCTTCCCAGGCGCGCCTGTTGGGCTCCACGGAACGTTCCAGGGCCGCCGGGCTGCTGTAATCGCGGTTCCAGAGCTTTTGGGCCCGCGCATCGTATTCGTCCGAAAGATAATGTACAAGGTATTTCTCCAGCTGCGCCTCATAAGCATTGAGCCGCGCAAGTTCTTCCGGCGTATTCACGGAAGAAGGCGCGGCCGCCTTCGGCTGCGACATCGCGGGCCAATGCATCATGCATGCCTGTACCAATACCAGGGCGGCTATCCATTTTTTCATATGTGACCAGTTGTTTAATCGCGCCGCAGCGAGCTGCGGATACAGAGATTCGGTTGACTGTAACGTGGCATAAACGGTAAAATACGTGTACGTACCCGTTTCACAAGTATAAAAAACATTCCCCTGGCATCCAAATACTTTTTGTAAGAAGCTGAAGACGTTTCCAAAAGCACGACCGGGCAGCTGCCGGTTAAAACGCTACCGGTCCGGCACTTCCTGCCGGTATGGGTTCAAAGCAAACCCGTTGATCGTTTCGAAGGAAAGTTTTACCGGGGCATCAGATACTCCCTTCCAGCACTTTTTCAAAAAACCGGTCGAATAGCTTTTCGTTAAAATAGTGCGCTCTGCTGTTTTCGGCTTTCATGTCATTGATCAGTTGATGATAACCGGCCGTTTTAGCGGGGTCCCTGCAATTGGACATCAACTCCAGGTAAGTGTCCTCTCTTCCCCGCAAGGTGGTGGAGAAATAGTTGTAGGCGTATAAAAGCCTTATTTTATGAACGGTCAGCTCCATTTCGCGCGACTTGGTAACGGACGTTTGTTTTTGATGCGGCCGGTATTTCAGCAATACCTCGGGGTATGTTTCCAGCTTCAGGTTATTCGCTGCCACGTCCGTCCACAGTTTATAATCTTCGGCGTAGTCCGCCAGCCGGTCGTAGGATAGTTTTCTGGCGGTGAGATCCGCTTTCCGCATCATGACCGTGGGGTGTGCGATGGTGTTTACTTTTAGCAGGTATATTCTATGAATGTCGTCGCCAACGGCCAGGTTGCCCATTGTACCGGCGCCCATCAGCTCCATGTTGGTGCCGAGAACGGAAACATCCGTATTTTCTTCCAGGTAAGCCACCTGCTTTTCAAAACGGGCAGGCATCGCAACATCGTCTCCATCCATCCGCGCAATATACCGGCCTTTGGAAAAATGGAGCCCCTTGTTCAAAGAGCGGGCTATCCCCTGCTTGCTTTTGTTTTCGAGGTAAACGATTCTTTTATCCGGTATGCTTCTGACAATTTCAGGGGTGCCGTCGGTAGAGGCGTCGTTGACGATGATCAGCTCAAAGTCAGGCAGCGACTGGTTCAGCACGGAGTCGAGGCTTTCCGTGATATACTTTTCACAATTGTGCACCGGAAGCACTACAGAAACTAATGGCGTCACAGGGTTTATTTTAAGGGTGATGGTTGCGTTGTATGTTTCGCTCCTGCATCTGCCGCCGTATGGAGGCAAATGTCAAAGCTGGATCCATTCTTTTTTCAGGAGGTCTTTTGTGGGGACGCCTGGCGCAGCGAACCATTTTTCGGGCGCTATCACTATTTTCTCCCGGTGGGGCGCCAGCCAGGCAGACCACCAGGAGAACGTGCTGTTGGCGATGATGAAATGCCGGCAGTTCGTCATCAGCTCCAGGTATCCCCTGAATTGGGCATCATAATATTTTTCATCCACCAGGGTAATGTTGTCGTAAAACAGCAGGTGTTCGCGGCACCAGGGAATATCGTCCGAAAACAGGAAGAAATGCGGATTGCCTGTTTGCTGCATCATCCGTTCCATGGCGCGCTGTACGTAATCCGCGCTCACCACGCCGTGGTAATCCAGGTGGTTCAGGTAGTCTCCGCGCCGCACGTTGACCATCACCGAATTTTGCTGCAGGATGGTGTTGTTCAGCTGCCGGAACCGCTGCCCGGTTTTTTCTGCGAACCGGAAATCGCTCCTCACGGTGGCAGCTACCGGTTCGAAATACCGCTCCGATTGCCAGTAACCGACAATGACGTACACCGCTTCTTTCCCGCCGGCGGCCGTTTCCCCGATCATCCGCTCCGTCTGGTCGCTGAAACCGAAAGATGGTTCGTTCAGGTAAAACAGGGCTTTCCCCTTTGCCATCCGGGCCAGCCCATCCTGGTCGGTGAGCATCACATCTTTATGCAGCCGGAAAATGTTCAGATCGAACGTCCGGTTAGAGTGGTTGAATTTATAGAGCGATATGTCGAGATAAAGGGGCAGGCCAAACTTTACGGAGAGGTATCTCCCGAACGCGTACTGAAACATCTGGTTCCCGATTCCCCCGGCTAAGGTAACAACAATCATTTTTCCCGGTTTGGCCAATAACCTTATTTGAACTGTACATACAGGTGGTAAAATTCTTTGGAGCCCCTGATGGTCTGGCGGATGCCTTCCGGTTTGCCCGCATCCGGCCGGATGGTAACCGACAGCGATTCGTCTTTCTTTTTGGGGACGCAGAGAATGAAGAATCCGTTTTTGTCCGACTGCCCCAGCACTACGGAATCCATCACCACCGCGGCATTCGGCACAGGGGTGTTGGCGCCCTTGTAGATATGCCCGATCAGTACTACCGTATCGCTTTGAAATACTTTCGGATATTGATGGTATTCGGGCGTTGCCGCCAGGTCCAGCGGCGGAATGCCGTATTGTTCCCGCAAATTGTTCACTTCATACCAGTTCTGCACGGGATACAGGTAGCGGTTCCCGAGGTTGTCCATTTCATGCTGCGTGCCGTATAACTGGGCCATGCCCTGCCTGGTGCGCAGCCTGTCTACAAAAAAAGCGTACTCTAGCGGTATAATGGCTTTCCTGTGAAAAGCACTGTCTACCAGGCCCGCGTACTTCAGCTGAAATGCCAGCGGCGCGTGCTGTATGACATAAAAGATCGCCTTGCTGGCCTTCTCCGAAATCAGTTCTTCCGTTGGCCAGCCATACCGGTCCAGCACCTGGGCTACCGTTTGCTGGTTGATCGAATCCTGCCGCACCAAGGCCTGCCTTTTCAGCACGCAATCCGGGTGTTTCATGCCGGAGTCGGACACGCAGGTGTTAAATGCCTTCCGGGTACCCTGGTCCAGGTCGTAGGCCTGTTCCAGCGCGGAAATCACCTGCTGCTTTTGGGTATGAAGATCCTGTGAGAACATTTGCTGACAGATAAGCATATTGATCATCGTACAAAACAGGCATCTGGCCATCATCGTCGGACTGTTCATATCATCTGTTTATTTTGCATCCTGCCATGCGGCCACATCGCTTTCAAGCGCCCCTTTTTTCATGCCGCAAATACGCACATACTCGTTTAAATTACGTGATAAATCCGAAATACGGAATTCTTCCGGTATATGCGGTACGTACTTTTCTATGTAATAATAAGCGCCGGCAATCCTCGGCATTTGATAGCCCAGGATGCTCATCCGCTTGTGCCGTTCCATGAAGGTATGAACGCCCCACGTCCTGATTCGCTCGTTTTCCATACCGGCCGATATGTAGGCGCTTTTATCGAAAAAGCACCATCCGCTGTAGTAATGGTCCATCAGCGTGGAGGCACGGGTGGCCCGCAGGTTCGCATGGTCCAGCGTTGCCTGGAAGCGGTATACCTGGTCGGGCTTCACCAGGAACGGCATCGCGTTATACGGGTAGCATCCGTCCGCTTTCCCGTCCCTCACCGCTTGCGCCGCGTCCTGCAGCTGCTGCGCCGGCACCACGCAATGAGGCTCGCAGATGCAGATATATGGGGTGGTGGTCTGCAGAACATGCCGGTTCACAAAAGCGGCGAAGTCTACTCCCCTCCGCTTGTTCGGCGCGAAGAAAAATTCGGCCTCCTTTGTAAATATGCCTTTATTGATCCGGGACAGGTCGTCGATTTCGAGCACGTGAATGTTCGTCTCGAAATGTTTGGCGATATAACGGGTGGCCGTGTCGAGGTTGGCAATGTCTTCACTGGATTCGATCTTCACCGGAAATATGAACGTGACGTTTCGCAGATCCGGCCTTTTCATGGTGGCGGCATACTGTTCGATCACGTTCACATACTGCCGGGAACAAAGGCTTTCGTCCATTTGCGAGAAGTTCGAAAAATAGGGTGTGCTGGAGAGATACAGGCCTTTACAGAAAATGGTGTCGGCCTCGTGGTGCAGCACCCCCGAATTATGAAGGATGTTGGTTTCGTACCATCTTTCCCGGCCGTCTTTGGGCCAGCAGAATTCCAGCTCCGGGTGCACCTCCAGGTGATAACCCTGCAGCAACCCGTTCCACAACACGGCCCACATGTCGGCGCACCAGGCCTGCAGGCCCTTCTGGCGCTTCAGGTTGAAGTCGACCAGTTGACTGTAAATGGCTTCGCAATCGCTTTCCACTTTTTCCCAGAAAGTCCAGGGCAGGTTCTTCAGCACATACTGCGCGCCCCCGGTATGCGGCTCATGCTGCTCTACCACGCTCCGGGAGATGCCTACAATGCTGCATAATTTATCGACGATTTTCCTGCCGCCGTGCTTTTCGAGCACTTTGTACGAGATGTAGGGCGTTTTTGAAAGGTACCAGGTATCGCCGCTTTCAAAGAAGTCCTCGTTCAGGCGTTCGCTGAAAATGATATCGCAGTCGTGGTAAAAGATGGTTTCCTTTTCAAGGCCGGCGTGCGCTTTGAAGTGTTTTTTCAATATATGCGGCCTGATCGATGATTTGTAATTTTTCACCGTCCGCTCGTCGGCATAGGTGAAGAACAGGGCCCGCCCGGAAACCAGCAGGGCTTCATAGGCAGGTTTCAGCCCTTTTTCAGGGTCGAAGCCGATCAACACATGAATGTTCTCCGGTGGAATGCCCAGGCTGCGGAAGTTCTCCAGCTGCACTTCCAGCTGCCATAAAAAATACAGATCGTCCGATTGTGCGGATATATATATCATCGTTGCCGGATTTCAATTGTTGGTTAAATACACAGTACACTGTCCCACGAAAGGCATTCCCTATCGAGATAAGACAGTATGCAGAGCCCGAGGCCCGACAGGCCTGCCAGTCCCATTGCTTTCTGCGGCAACCCGCCTTTCACCCGGTCTTCCAGCGCGGCGATCTGCAAGGCGGCATTGGATCTGAAATCTCCTTCCTCCGTTGACCAGCAAAGCCGGTTCAGCTGCTGAATGTCGGTGATGTTGTCCAATAGGCTGCCGGTCGGGCGCGGATTGACGAGGTTCGCATCGGCGATATTGTCCAGTACCGGGGAAGCGCCTTGCCGCTTCGCCACCGAAAGGGCATACACCACGCAGGTAGGTATACCTTGCCGCAGGTGGCGGGCGTCGGCCAGAAAGCGCTCCACCAGGCCGGTTACCAGCCGTATCATGCGGGTGCATATGTCGGGATATATTTTTTGCCGGTGCACCCGCTGCAGGAAAACGAGCCAGGCGCAGATGCGCTGGATGTTCCGGCTGTTCACGCTGTCGATTCTTTCTGCCAGCAAACCGATATAGTCTACCACGCTGATCAGCGCGGATACCTTCTGAAGGTAGTTGATGGTGCCCCTGGCCGCCAGCCGGCTGTTCTGCCGGCATTGCATATAGATGCCGTATCCGATCAGTTCATCATTGGCGGCCGGCGAGGCCCGGAACGGGTCGAAATGGATGATTCGCTGGTACACGGCCTGGTCAACATCCCGGAACACTTCGTGCACGTCCGTGTCGAGCAGCCGGTTCGCCGTAATGTTCTCGAAGGCGGCCACCGTACCCGCTGCGCCTGCCATGTAAGCACCCTTCCGGTTGCTTTGCGTGTCTTCGCAATTCGTAAAGGTGCGTTCCGCAACGGTATAGGTAAATTCAGTGAGCAGGTCAGACGGGCAAATTTTGCCATAGTATAATAAAAAGAGCAGCACCCCGCCGCCCCCGTATCCCAGGGACGGGTCCACCGTATTTCCATATCCGAGGTAAATCCGGTTAAATATATCTTCCAGTTTCCTGGTGTACTGATCCCGCGTCATATGCCGGTTGCTTGTTGATCGTTAAGTTTACAAGGCTCAGGAGGCCCATCTGCCCGAATATGGGTCATATTTGCACTTGCTGGGCTTGGAATAAATATCGTCTTCGTTTTTGATGAACACCCTGCAGTCGGTGCAGACAGCCCGGTATTCGCAATCGGCGCATTCACTGATCTTTTCCTTGGTGATGCCCCATACGTGCCGGAAGTCGTCGCGGTCAACGACCGACCGGAGCGACACTTCGCTGATATGCCCGAAAGAGTGCTTCATGGAGGGGCAGTTTTTAACCTGGCCATTTTCGTCGATGCTGATCTTCCGGTTGAGGCAGCCGTTGTACAGGAAGTTTTCCATGATGTTCTTGATTTTCGGCACCTGGAACCCCTCGAAGCTGATGTTACCGCAGCATTGCGCCGACTGTATATCCTGCCCGATGAATGCTACGCCGTACTGGATGGATTTTTCCAGCTGGGGAATGCGTGCTGCCGGGGTGGCGTACACGGTGAGCGCGAGGAACGTGAACCTGGTGAACAGCGCGCCCAGGTCGGCCGCCGTGTGCTTTTCCGAATACCGGGTCAGCAGAAACAGCTTCTTGATACGCCGTTGCGCGGAATATTTCAGCAAACGTTCCATCTCCTCGATGGTCTGTTCGCGGTACGACCTGATTTCCACGTATTCGCAGCCCAGTTGATCCAGTTCGCCGAACACCTTGTCGTAATCGTGCTCCGCATCCCGGATGTCGATGATGGCGTTGGTGATAACGGACGGATGGTCCCAGTACTTTTCAATTTCCGGGAACAGCCGGATATCGTCTACCAGCGTCCCCATTTTGCTTTCCAGCATCTCGCCGATAAAGGTGTGGAACAGGGCCACATCCTCCTCACCGTCGAGCATGCCGGCAATCTCCCCCAGCGTATGGTGCCGGCACAGCATCAGCGCCTCATAATAGGTGTTGTCGATGAAATGCAAAGCCTGCCTCGACGTATCGGTGATCAGCGTTCTGGTGAAACCTTTGGTGACGAGCAGGTCGGCGAAAAGGTAGAAGTATTTTGCCGGCGGCAGATTATTTGTCATCATACCGGATGATTTTTGACAACAGCTTCTGGCTGTCGAAGTAGTTCACGTAATATTGATGTTCCTGGTTGTAGTGAAAGGCTTTGATGGTTTTCTTCGGATGCTCCACGAAAGAGACGAAGTTGAAGAAAACGGGCAGATTTCTCTTCTGCGGTTCCGCCAGTTTAAGCGTTTTGAATCGTGGTAACTTTTTCATCTATCCGATATTTTGATTACATAAGTAGCCGGCCACGAGCTTCTCCAGGTAATAGTTACAGGGGTAAGACGTCATGGCGAACTGCCCTACGGGGTTTACTTCAAGGAAAACGTAATTGTCATGAACGTCCACGATGATGTCGATGGAGCCGGTGTTGAGGTGGATGGCGTTCATCAGGGCGGTGATTTTGCCGGCCACTTCCTGCGGCAGCAGGAAAGGCACGTGCCGGGTGGGCGTTTCGTCGTTCGACCGCCTGAAGTCGGTGCTGGTAGCTTCATGCTCCTGGGAAAAGATGGCCATGCTGTAGCATTTTCCCAGAAAATAGAAGACCCGCAGCTCGTATTTCTTTTCCACTTTTTCCTGCAGCCACGACGGGAAGAACGTGTCCGGGATGTCGCGCAGGTTTTTTTCCGTGATATTTTCCACGTAGGAAAAATAAGCGATGGTGTCTGTAAACGTGTAGACGCCCTGGCTCAGCGGTTTCGTGATG
The DNA here is from genome assembly GCA_965653365.1 of uncultured Chitinophaga sp. GTDB lineage: Bacteria > Bacteroidota > Bacteroidia > Chitinophagales > Chitinophagaceae > Chitinophaga. Next base: position 71,486 of record CBFGZV010000003.1, read on the forward strand.
AGTTTCTTTCCCTGTTTCAGCAACCGGGCGATCTGGCTTTTCTGTGATACGATGTGATTGACCGGAACGGCCAGCCCGCATTTTTCGGCGATGCCGAGCAGCACCAGTTTGTTGACGTCTCCCTGCCGGTAGGCGCCCAGCACCCTGTCGCAGTTTTTGCTCACGGCGTCGTGGATGTACTCGATCAGCACGTTCCCTTCCTTGCCGATGTGCTGCTGCGCCCGGTTTGTCTTGTCGAAGAATACGTTGAGGTTCACCTCTTCCTGGTGGCCGAAAGATTTCAGCGACATGCCGTTCCTCCGTACCCAGGCACTTTCCACATCCAGCAGGTTCACCTTCTTCCCATCCTTTTCGAAGACGAGCGTATTGTCCGGAGAGCTGTACTGCACGAATTGCCCCCGGTCGTCGTCCGTATTCAGTATCACGTATTCTTTGCCGAAAGAGTGGATCCATTCGGCCACAAAAGTTGTTGAAGCGTCGTCTAGCCTTCCGAAAATAACAACCATGCTGAAAGTGTTTCAAAACGGGGGCGATTAAAAAGCAGTCACCTGGATGAACGGGTTTTCTTCATCAGTCCGGCGGGTATCATAGTGAGACGGCTGGCTTAAGGAAGTGTTGGTTCAAATACGGCTAATGGCTTCTTAATCCCCCCATTTGGTTAAATAAATGCGAAATGATTCACTTTATCAGGCCACGGGATCTGATTCAGTTTCCTCGATCGTCTCGGTTTCTTTGATGGTGGTAGTGAAGCCTACTTCGCCGGTTACGGAAGTAGAATCACCAACAGAAGTGGTATCTCCGGCGCCGGCGCTACCGCCAACGATCCTGTTCAGTTTTTCTCTTGAGATGATGGCATCTTTGCTTAAATCTTTCAGTTTTAACTTTTTCATGTTCTGAAGTTTTTGAAGTTAATGAATGAGACTTTATCGGGTGATAAAGAATATTTCTCCTTTTGTTACTCGAGTTTAAAAAGAAAAAATATCGTATGGATTTCCAATCAATGGAATGATGGCGCGGCGTTGTGGCTACTGGTCAATGGCGGCCCGTTGCAGATGTTTATCATCCGGGTGAAGTTGAATGCGCTTCTCGTATTTGTTAATATTAGCAGTAGCCAGCGCACGACGCTGCCGGCAGCCGGACTTTCGTCCATTTGCCTGTGAATGGCTGGTACCCTTTTTGTGCAGGAACATGATGCGCGCGGCGCACGATCATTCCTTCAGCAACCTCCTGCGCTCGCTGATCCGCTTCCATCGCCTGCATGCGGAATCAGCACCGCGCGGTGCGGCACAACTGAAGCGTTACTGTTTGTCAACAGCGCGGCATGGTACAAAAATCGGGTGATTGGGCTCTCTGCATCTTGCTTTCCTGTGGCTTAATGATATCATACACTACAAACACTGTCAAGTAGCACAATTCCAAAGGGATACAGTTGAATTGCATTACAACGGGCACGGCGGCTAACTATAGCATAAATTCATGGTATACTCATTTGATTTAGATTAACAAAGAAATCCGGTCACTGAATTAATCGGGTGGAACTTCATTTGAGGCTTTGGGTCATCGGGAATAATCTGGGCATCATAACTTGTCAATGGCTAACCTTCTGCTATCAGTAAAAGTCCTATCATACAATGTGTTGCTTGAACACTGAATGAAGATAGAGAAAAAGATTTCAAAAAAGAAAATTTTTTTTTCGAGGTTGAGTTTTTTTATACTTTTAGTATCACCACAATGCTAAAGTAAGAAGTCAATCGCCCATCGCCTGCTCTTTTGTTAACACAGATGCACTGATACATACTTATGAGTAAACACACTTACTATCGACAATTGAATGCCATGGACTGCGGCGCAACGTGCCTGCGGATGGTTGCCAAGTACCATGGCCGGCATTATACGGCGGATAGCCTGCGGCATATGACAGGGTTTAACAAGGAAGGTGTTTCGTTGCTCGGCATCAGCGAAACGGCGGAAAAGATCGGTTTCAGAACGCGCGGTGTGAAGATTACGTTCGAGCAGTTACGGCAGGTGCCTTTGCCCGCCATCCTTCACTGGAACCAGAATCATTTCGTGGTGCTCACGAAAGCGAACGGCCGCAGCCTGACGGTGGCGGACCCTGCCAAGGGAATGATAAAATTCATGCCGGCCGAATTCCAGCAACACTGGGTGTCGTCGAAAGACCAGCGGGAACATGAAATGGGTGTGGCGCTCCTGATGGAAACCACGCCGGCATTTTTCGAAAGCAGCGGCGAGAAAGAAAAGAAACTGAGCTGGTCTATCATCTTCCGGTATTTACAGGCTGCCCGCTGGCAGATTGCACAGGTTTTCCTTGCATTGGTACTCACCTCGCTCATGCAGCTGGTGTTTCCGTTTCTGACGCAAAGCATTGTAGACACAGGCATTTCCACACAGAACCTGCAATACGTGGTGGTCATCCTGCTGGCGCAGCTGATGCTGACTTTCAGCCAAACCGTTGTAAGCTTCATCCAGAACCGCTTGCTGTTGCGGATTTCGAATATGCTCAATATCCAGATATTGTCCGATTTCTGGATCAAGCTCACCAAACTGCCCGTCTCCTATTTCGACGTCAGGCATACCGGCGACACGTTGCAGCGCATCGGCGATCATAAAAAAATACAGGGTTTTCTCACCGGCACGGCCCTCAATACATTATTCTCCGTTTTTACATTCCTCGTGTACGCCGTAGTGCTGATCATCTACAGCACCACGCTCTTCTTTGTTTTCTGCGGGGGCGCCGCGTTGTATTTCACCTGGGTGCAGCTGTTTCTCCGGATCCGGCGGAAAATCAATTATGAAACATTCCACCTTTCCGCCAGGGAAAATAATTCCACGCTCGAGCTGATCCAGGGCATGCAGGAAATCCGGCTGAATAACGCCGAAAGGCAGAAGCGGTGGGAATGGGAGAACATCCAGGCGAATGTGTTCAAGCTGAATTTTAAAAACCTGAACTACAGCCAGGTGCAACAGGCCGGCGCAACGCTCATCAGCCAGGTGCAGGGCATCGCCACCAGTTTCATCGTGGCTAAACTGGTTATCGACGGGCAACTGACGCTGGGCGCCATGCTGGCCACGCAGTATATCATCGGGCAGCTGACGGGGCCTATCCAGCAATGGGTCGGGTTTATCCAGAATTTCCAGGATGCGCGGATCAGCATGGAACGCCTGAACGAAATTCACCAGCTGAACGACGAGGAGCCGGCGGAGAAAAACTACCTGCAGCGGTTACCGGAAGAGGCGGGCATCCACATTGAGAATCTCACGTTCGCCTACCCCGGCGCGGGGAACGAGCCTATTCTGAAAGATATCAGCCTGGCCATTCCAGGGAAGAAAGTCACCGCCATCGTTGGCGCCAGCGGCAGCGGCAAAACCACGTTGATCAAACTGCTGCTGAAAGTGTACGACCGGTATGAGGGAACTATCCGGATTGGCGCGCAGAACGATTTCAAAGGCCATAAGGATGGCACGAAGCTGAGCTTCATCGGTCACGCCGCGTGGAGAAAAAGCTGCGGAGCCGTGTTGCAGGACGGCTATATTTTCAACGACACCATCGCCCGCAACATCGCCGTGGGCGCTGAAGAAATCGAGTACGAGCGGTTGGTGGAAAGCTGCCGCATCGCGAATATCCATTCCTTCATCGAGTCGCTGCCCAACGGCTACCACACCAAACTGGGCGCGGAAGGAACGGGCGTCAGCCAGGGGCAGAAACAGCGCATTCTGATCGCCAGGGCGGTGTATAAAAATCCGGCGTACCTGTTCCTCGATGAGGCCACCAACGCGCTCGACACCAGTAACGAACGGGAAATCGTCGAGAACCTCGGCAGGGTGTTTAACGGCAGAACGGTGGTGGTAGTGGCCCACCGGCTCAGCACCGTCAGGAACGCAGATAAGATCGTGGTGCTGAACGCGGGCAAAATCGTGGAAGAGGGCACGCATGCGGAATTAAGCCGCCTGAAGGGCCGCTATTACGAATTGGTCAAAAATCAACTGGAACTCGGAAACGGATAAAATTTTCATTGTATGGACCCGAAAAACAACACCATTTTATCGCCGGACGACCTCCAGTCGGCCACCATGAACACGAACTTCGAAGACCGTTCCGAAATAACGCAGGAAATCATCAGCCGCGAGCCGGGGTTTATGGAAAAGTGGGCATTGCTGGCCTTCCTCGGCATTCTGCTCCTCCTGTTCGCCGGTATCTGGTTTGTGCAGTACCCGGACATTGTGCAGGGCTCGGCCGTGCTGACGGGCGAAAACGCGCCTAAAGAGATCGTTGCCAAACAAAGCGGGAAGCTCATCGCCTTGTTCGCTAAAAACAACCAGGCGGTCAGGCAGGGAGAAGTGATCGGCTGGCTGGAAAGCACGGCCTCTCCTGCAGAGGTGAGCGGCCTCTCCGAAATCATCGCCCAAACCATCACGAACCTCGAGCAGGACCGGCCCGCCGCCATCCCGGCGCTCTTCAAACAGCGATTCCACAACCTCGGCGAAGTGCAGGCCGCGTACCAGACGTTTATCACCGCACTGCAGCAATACAACGACTATCTCGTGAACGGTTTTTACAGCCGCAGGAAAGGTATGCTGCACGCCGACATTGCGTCCCTCCACGACGCCACCCAAAAGATATCCGAACAGAAAGGGCTCACCCAGCAGGAAAACGAAATCGCGAAAAAGACCTTTGAAATGAACGAGCGGCTGTATAAAGACCGGGTGATATCAACCGAAGAGTACCGCAAAGCACAAAGCAAGCTGCTCAGCAGCCAGATGGTGCTTCCCCAGGCCGACGTGAACATCATTAGCCAGCAAACCCAGATACGCGAAAAACAAAAGGAACTGGATCAGCTGGATCACGATATGCTTCAGCAGCAGCAGACCTTCTGGCAGGCGCTCCAGACGCTGAAAAGCGGCGTGGACGAGTGGATGAGAACATACACCCTGCGGGCGCCAATCGACGGCCAGGTGGTGTTCGTGCTGCCGCTGCAGCCCAACCGCTATGTTGAACAGGGCAAACTGCTGGGTTACGTCAACCCGCAGGGCTCGCAATATTATGTGGAAGTGAAAATGTCGCAAAGAAACTTCGGTAAAGTGGACACCGGGATGAAAGTACAGCTGCGCTTCGATGCCTATCCCTATGAAGAAACGGGCTTCGTGTCCGGCCGGCTGAATTACATCTCCGATGTGGCGGTGGATTCCTTTTTCATCGGCACCGTTCGCCTGGATCAGGGGCTCGTGACAAGCCAGCACAGGAAGCTGCCTTTCAAGAACGGCCTGAAGGGGCAGGCGCTGATCATTACCAAAGACATGCGCCTGATCCAGCGGCTGTATCACAACATTGTTCGGTCTACCTCACTCGGCAAAAAATAACGCGGAAGGAGCAGCATACAATCAGCACCTCAGATAATCCCGTGCAGCACGCCTCCCTTCTTCCCCATCTCGTCTACCCTGGCTTCCACGGCCGCGTCTTTGATCAATGGCGGCGCATGGTGCGGCTTGATGCGCGCATCGATGATCAGCGGCCCCCTGCAGCCCCAGTGTTTGTGCACGATGAAGCTGTTGACGCCGTGGATATCGTGTGAGGGATTGCTGCGCGTAAACGTCACCCAAACGAAGTTGCTGGTATTGTCCGCGGTAAAGCCCGCATCGTCGCAGAGCACGATCAGTGGAAGGCCTTCCGTGGGCTCGTTTTTGAGATGTTCGTGGAGGATGGCTATCTGATCCGCGGTGTCACCGTTGGGCGGATAAGCAGGCGCTTCCACGGCCAGTACGCCGGGCATGGCCATTTTGAATTGGGCGAACGGGCGCGGCAGGCTGAAGGCTGGCGGCAGCTCACGCCAGAGCTCGCGGCGCTTCTGGCCGGCGGCGGCAATGGTGACCTTGCTGCCGGCATTCAGGTCGCTGCCGGTATAGTCCAGCGTGTCGATGGTGGTGTTGGTCTGGAAATGCAGATCGCGCGCGGGATCGAAGCGCTCGAGCACGTGCATCATGAATTTCTCCACGTCGTGCACATGCAGCGAGGGATCATCTTCCTTTGCGCAGATAAACAGGTATTTGGCGAGGCTCAGCTGGTTGCTGCCGAGGATATGGTTGGCGATGGTGAGTATTTCCTGCGGCTTTCGTTCGGTCAGATACGGCGTATACCGCTCGCTGCCGATGGCGAACAGCAGCGGATGTACGCCGGCCGCATCTACGGCGTGTATTTCATGCACGCCGGGAATTTCTTTCGGGATGGCGTTGCCGGTAATTTCGTAGATGAGCGCGCCGAAGCTGGTGTCTTCCTGCGGCGGCCGCCCCACTACCGTGAACGACCATACGGGGTTCTTTTTATGATACACGCGGCTGACCTTCATCAGCGGGAACGGATGCGTGAGGCTGTAATAACCGAGGTGGTCGCCGAAGGGGCCTTCGGGCTTGTTCTCGTTAGGCATCACGGTACCGGTGATCACAAAATCGGCGTCGGCGGAAATGCAAAAGCCCTCGTCGTCATAAAAATACCGGAACCTGCGGTTGCCCAACGCCCCGGCAAATGTCATTTCGGATAATCCTTCCGGCAGCGGCATCACGGCGGATAAGGGGTGCGACGGCGGTCCGCCCACGAAAATGCTCACTTTCAGGGGCTGCCCTTTGGCGTTCGACTTCGCCTGATGGATGCCGATGCCGCGGTGCAGCTGGTAGTGCAGGCCTATTTCCTCGTCCTGTATATATTCATTGCCGCCTAGCTGAATGCGGTACATGCCCAGGTTGGCGTGCATGATGCCGGGCTTGTCGGGGTCTTCCGTGTACACCTGGGGCATGGTGACGAAAGGCCCGCCGTCCATCGGCCAGTTCACGATTTGCGGCAGTTCGCCGATGCGGGTACGGCCGAAATTCACCGGCGCGTTCCTGCCCGTTTTCATCGGGAGGGCCGACAGCGCGGTGGCTGCTACGTGCAGGTATTTAAACGGGTGTTTGACGGCTTTCACCGGGTCGCCTTTGATGTCTACCAGCGTTTTGATTTTTTCCAGCGTATCCCGGAACATGAACCTGGATCGATCGAGCGTGCCGAAGAGGTTCGATACCGCCGGAAAGCGGCTGCCCTTCACGTTTTCGAAAAGCAGCGCCGGGCCCTGGTGCTCATACACCCGCAGGTGAATCGCCGCCATTTCGAGGTAGGGATCCACTTCCTGTTGGATGCGGATCAAATGACCATTCTTTTCCAGATCGTCGATGCAGTCTTGTAAGCTTTTGTAACCCATTGCTTTGCCGGTAATGATAAACCGGCCAAATTTAAGCAAGTTTCAGCAGAAATCCGGGCGCGGGCGGGTTGGCTGTCCGTTTGGTACAACGCTGGTAATTAAAAACGAAGCAGCCTCCCTGAACGGAGGCTGCTTCGTTATATATCGTTCTGTTTTATCGTCAGGCCAGATCGAACCGGTCGAGGTTCATCACTTTATTCCAGGCCGCAACAAAGTCGTGCACGAATTTTTTCTGTGAATCTGCGCTGCCGTAAACTTCCGCTATGGCCCGCAGTTCGGCGTTGGAACCAAACACCAGGTCTGCGCGGGTGGCAGTCCATTTGATGGAGCCGGTGGCGCGGTCGTTGCCTTCGTACAGTTCCCTGTCTTCCGCAATCGCTTTCCATGCCGTGCGCATATCGAGCAGGTTCACGAAGAAATCGTTTGTCAGCTGGCCGGGCCGTGTGGTGAAAACACCATGGCCGGAGCCGTCGAAGTTGATGTTCAATACGCGCAGGCCGCCCAGCAGCACCGTCAGCTCCGGCGCCGTGAGCGTCAGCAGCTGCGCTTTGTCGATCAGCAGCGCTTCTGTTGCCACGGGGAGCTTCGACTTGCGGTAGTTCCTGAAACCATCGGCCTGCGGCTCGAGGAAGCCTGCGGATTCAACATCCGTCTGATCCTGTGAAGCGTCCATACGGCCTGGCGCGAACGGAACGGTCACCGCATGCCCCGCATCTTTCGCGGCCTTTTCAACACCCGCGCAGCCCGCCAGCACAATGAGGTCGGCGAGCGACACTTTTTTACCGCCGGATTGCGCCTTGTTGAATTCCTGCTGGATGCCTTCGAGTTTATCGAGCACTTTCTGCAACTGTGGCGGATTGTTGACCTGCCAGTATTTCTGGGGAGCCAGGCGGATGCGTGCGCCGTTAGCGCCGCCGCGTTTGTCGGAACCGCGGAAGGTAGACGCGGATGCCCATGCGGTGGAAACCAGTTCGGATACGCTGAGGCCGGATGCCAATACGGAGGCCTTCAGGTCGGCAATATCGCTGTCGTTGATCAGCGCATGATCCACGGCGGGAATCGGATCCTGCCAGAGCAGTTCTTCTGCCGGCACATCGGGACCGAGGTACCGGGCGCGCGGCCCCATATCGCGGTGCGTCAGTTTGAACCAGGCCCGGGCGAATGCATCCGCGAACGCTTCCGGATCTTCCAGGAAGCGGCGGGATATTTTTTCATATACCGGGTCGAACCGCAGGGAAAGGTCGGTCGTCAGCATCGTGGGTCGGTGTTTTTTAGCGCCGTCGTAAGCATCGGGGATGATGCTGTCCGCATTTTTCGCTACCCATTGGTGTGCGCCGGCCGGGCTTTTCGTCAGTTCCCATTCAAAGCCGAACAGGTTTTCGAAAAAGTTGTTGCTCCACTGCGTGGGCGTTTTGGTCCATATGACTTCCAGCCCGCTGGTGATGGCATCAGCGCCTTTGCCGGAGCCATAGCTGTTTTTCCAGCCGAGGCCCTGCAGCTCCATGCCCGCGGCTTCAGGCTCTTTGCCCACATTGCTGGAAGGCGCTGCGCCGTGGGTTTTGCCGAAGCTGTGCCCTCCTGCGATCAGCGCCACCGTTTCTTCGTCGTTCATGGCCATGCGGCCGAATGTATCGCGGATGTCTTTTGCCGCCGCTATCGGATCGGGGTTGCCGTCGGGCCCCTCGGGGTTCACGTAGATCAATCCCATTTGTACCGCGGCCAGCGGCTTTTCGAGGTTGCGGGTATGTATCTGGCCGTTCGCATCGTCGTCCGACGACACCACGCCGTGTTCTTTCGGCACACCTTCAGAACCGTTGCCATACCGGATGTCGCCACCCAGCCAGGTGGTCTCGGAGCCCCAGTATACGTCTTCGTCCGGTTCCCAGACGTCTGCACGCCCGCCGGCAAAGCCGAAGGTTTTGAAGCCCATGGATTCGAGGGCTACGTTGCCCGTCAGTATCAGCAAATCCGCCCACGAAATGCTGCGGCCGTATTTTTGTTTGATCGGCCATAGCAACCGCCGCGCTTTATCGAGGCTTACATTGTCCGGCCAGCTGTTCAGCGGGGCGAAACGCTGCTGTCCCGCGCCTGCGCCGCCACGGCCATCGCCCACGCGATAGGTGCCCGCGCTATGCCATGCCATGCGAATGAACAAAGGGCCGTAATGCCCGAAATCCGCCGGCCACCAGTCCTGCGAATCCGTCATGAGCGCATGAAGGTCTTTCTTCACCGCCGCGAGGTCCAGATTTTTAAATGCTTCCGCATAGTTAAAATCTTCTTCCATCGGGTTGGACAGGGAGGAATGCTGCCGCAGGATGTTCAGCCTTAACTGATTGGGCCACCAATCCCTGTTGCGCGTGCCGCCGCCGCCTACGTTGTTCTTCAGGCTCCCATTGTGAAACGGGCATTTGCTGATGTCGTTTGATTCTGTTCCCATGTTGATTAGTTTATCGTATGAATGGACAATTTGCCTGCACCTTCCGTGCCTGCGATGCGGTAAAATTATCGTATTGACGTAATAACCAAAATCTATTGATTCTATATTTTGATAGCTAAAATCTATTCGGTGGCTATATGGGCCGGTCGTTCCTGAATATAAGCAATCCAGCGGTAAAATGTTTGGTTCCGGTGTGAAATTCATGGTATGTTAAAGGCCCGCACAAAAAAGGCCGGTCAAACCGACCAGCCTTTTACGCACGAACGCGCAACGTTCCCCCCTCCCCACGCAGCGTTAACGCGTTGTATAACCGCCGTTGGCGAAAATCGTCTGCCCGGTAACCCACCAGCCGTCCGACACGAGGAATTCAACCAGCGGCGCAATGTCCCGGATGTTGGTGAGGCCGCCCAATGCGGACGCGGATTTGTGATACGCCACGGCGTCTTCGCTTTCCTGCCCGTAAAAGAACGGGGTGTCCATCGGGCCGGGCGCCACAGCCGTCACAGAGATGCCACGTGCGCCGAATTCTTTGGACGCGGCCCGGGTGAAGTGCTCCACCGGCGCTTTCATGCCGCCATAGGTGGAATAATATCCGGTATACGCCGCGAGCAGCGAGGTCACGATGGTGCAGATCTTGCCGTGCTCGTTGAGTTTTTTGCCCGCTTCCTGGATGAAGAAATAAGCCACTTTGGAATTGATGTCGGACATGCTGTCGTATTCCGCTTCCGTGGTGTCTGTAAAGGGCTTCTTCAGCACCTTGCCCACGGTGTTGATCGCGATGTCTGCCCCGCCGAATTGCGCAATGGCCGCATCGAAGAACCGCGTAATATTCTGTACGTCGGTGAGATCGGCCTGGAAGAGAAATGCCTCCGCGCCCGCCGCCTGCACGTCGGCCAGCGTTTGTTCCGCATCTTTGCGCGTGTGCTCACTGTTGTAATGAATGGCAAGCCGGGCGCCTTTTTTCGCAAAATCGCGGCTGAGCAGCCCGCCCAGGTTTTTCGCGCCACCCGCAATGAGCACTACCTTTCCTTTTACTTCGTTTCCTGACATAAAAAATCAATTTTGATGATAGGCAACAAAGTTCGGTACCGGCGGAGGTTCTGTTATGGTGAACTTTTCGGAAGTTTAGCGGGCCGGGTTATTTTCCCGCCACTGGTGAGGCGTTTCGCCCGTGAACTTTTTGAAGAACTTGGAGAAATTGGAAGGGTCGTACGTCAGCATATACGCCACCTGCGAAACCGGCAGGTCTGTTTCCTGCAGCAGTTGTTTCGCCTTGCCGATGATCTTCAGGTCGTAGAAATGACAGGGATGATGGCCCATTTCCTGCTTGATGGTGTCTGACAGGTGCTGGTGGGAAACATATAACGCCGCGGCGATTTCGTTGAGCTCCATCAATTTTGCGGCATCCCCGTTTACAACATCGTCGATGTGTTTATCCAGCAACGAGAGGTAGCCTGTCGTAATTTCCCGGCCTCTTCTTATTTTATCGTTTCTCTTCATGACGGGTCTGTATTCAAACAATTCAGACCGCCAAGTTACGCCTTTACCGCACAACACCCAACTGCCGCATCAACGGCAGCGCTGTTACGCGCCGGTGTCCGGTGGTTGCAGGTCGTGTCAATGCCTCAGACGTTAAACTTACACTTAAATTCTTTTCATTTACCATCACACGCACCTGTAATTTGTAATTCATGATAAAATTCAGTCAAAACCTGGCAATATCAAGGAACGGTAAAGCGGCATTTTTTTGGATATTCGTTTTGTTATGTACGTTCGGCTAATGACCAACATGTTCCACGTCCGCCGGTTTCCCATAGAAACCGCTACCAAAGCCGCCGGCGGCATGTCGATCCTTGAGATTTTATGAAGACGATTTACATCAATCAAACAGTGAATTAACTGACAAACTAAAACCAAAAAGAAAGCATTCCACCGTCTGCGATCGAAGCGAAGATCGCCATACCGTTACCTGTTTACATATGCCGGCTGATGCACGCGCTGCAAGCGAAAGGATCCATCCCGCCAGGGATCGCTGCGCCTATGCCGTTAATTGTCAACAAGACACGATATGAACATTTGACCTATTCAAAATTCAAATTCCATGATGAAAAAAATGCCGCTCTCCTTTTGCAGGCTGCTGGTACTGCTATGCTGCACCCTGCTGCTTTTGCCCGGCCGGGGCCACGGGCAAGCGCCCGCGAAAACAATCACGGGCACCGTTCAGAGTGAGAAAGGTGAACTGCTGGCCGGTGTAACCGTACGGGTGAAAAACGGCACGCCATCCACCCACACCGGCGCCAACGGCCAATACACCATCAAAGCTGCCGCGGGTAACGTGCTCATCTTTTCCTACATCGGCTTCAAATCCCAGGAACGGGTGGTTCCGGTGGATGGGTCGGTAGTCAGCCTTTCCCTGCCGGACGAGCTTTCCACGCTGAACGACGTCATCGTAGTGGGTTATGGCTCGCAGAAAAAAGCGACCGTTACCGGCGCCACCAGCAGCATTAGCTCGGCGGACCTTGTGAGAACGCCGGCAGTGGCAGCCACGAGCGCACTGGTGGGCAAAGTGGCGGGTGTTACGTTCCGCGCTACCGACTCCCGGCCCGGCAACGGCACCTCCCTGCAGATCAGGAACCTGGGCGATCCGCTGTATGTGATAGATGGCGTGCCGTACAGCACCAACAACAGCACCACCTCCTTCGGCTTCAATACGGGCATTTCCGGGCAAAACGTTTTCAATAATCTGGGCATCGAAGACATCGAAAGCATCACCGTGCTGAAAGACGCGTCTGCATCGGTATATGGCCTCCGCGCATCCAACGGCGTGGTGCTCGTCACCACTAAAAAGGGAAAACGGAAAGAACAGACGTCCATCAATTTGTCGAGTTACTACGGCCTGCAGAATTTTACGCGTTATCCCCGCCCGGCCAATGCGGGGCTGTATGTACGCGGCCAGCTGGAAGCCGCGCAAAATGCAGGCAACGCCACGCCGTCCGACATTGCGCTGATCTACACCCCGGAACAGTTGGCCAAATGGGAAGCGGGCACGGGAAAAGGGTACAAAAGCTACGATCACTTCAAATCCGTTACCCGGCCCAACGTACCGCAATATTACGTGAGCATGAACGCTTCCGGCGGATCACAGCGATCTAACTATTATCTCTCGCTGACTCACCTGCGGCAGGACGCCATCATCAAGGATTTCAATTTCCAGCGCACGAACCTGCAGGCCAATCTCAACGGCAGCGTGGCGAAAGGATTGGAAGTAGGCACGGAAATCAGCGCCCGCATCGAAAAAAGGCATAACGTGGGCGTACCGGGACTGGACGATTATTTCAACCCGCTGCTGAGCATTTCAAGCATGTGGCCCACGGAGCCGCTTTACGCCAACGACAACCCCAAATACATCAACACCGGCCACAGCGTCAATATCAATCCGGCCACCTATAAAGACAATGTAACGGGATATATCGACGAATTGTTCCGCGCGGTGAACGTCAACGTGAACGCGCAGTATACTTTCAAATGGGGCCTGGTGCTGAAGGGGCTTTACTCCTATAATTTCACCAACGAAGATTTCGACGGCTTCGAATACACGTACAACTCCTACACGTACGACCCGGCCACCGACAGTTACCGCATCACAGGCGGCAACCAGAACCCCTGGCGCGAAAAACACAAACGGAATGTCGTGTCGCGCTTCGGGCAGGTGCAGCTGAGCTATAACAAGCAACTGGGCGCGCATGCCGTTTCCGCCGTGGCGGCGTATGAACGGTCAGATATGGAGAACGATTACCTGGCACTGCACACCGTGCCGCCGAACGACTATATTCCCGTGATGCAGCTGGCCAACCTCGATTATCTCGACGATTCATGGGCCACCGAAGCACGGGCCGGTTATGTGGGCCGTATCCATTATAACTACGGCCAGAAATACCTGCTGGAATTACTGGGGCGGTACGACGGTTCTTTCCTCTATGCGCCGGACAAGCGCTGGGGATTTTTCCCGGGCGTATCGTTGGGATGGCGCATTTCACAGGAATCCTTTTTCCGCAACAGCAAAGCGGGCACGGTGATTACCGACCTGAAGCTGCGTGCATCTTACGGTCAGACGGGCAGCGAGTTGGGGCTGGGCACCCCGCCCACGATGTTTACCTACGTGGGTGGATATAATTTCAACCAGGGCAGCGCCGTGTTCAACGGCAGCTACATCAACGGCATCCGCCCGCGCGGTTTGCCCATCACGAACCTCTCGTGGGTGGTCAATCATAATAAAAACATCGGCCTCGACGTCACCTTGCTGCGCGGCAAAATTACCGGCCAGTTCGATGTGTTCGAACGGCTGCGCACCGGTTTGCCGGCCGCCCGGTACGATGTGCTGCTGCCGAATGAAGTGGGCTATGGCCTGCCCCTCGAAAATCTCAACAAAGACGCTACCCGCGGGATGGACGGCATGATCTCCTATCAGGATAAATCCGGTGAATTCAATTATTCCATCGGCGTCAACGGCACCATCGCCCGCCGTAAAGACATCAGCAGCTACAAGCCCCGCTTCGGCAACTCGTGGCACGAATACCGCAACTCCTTCGAAAACCGCTGGGGCAATATCAACTGGGGGTACGAAGTGATCGGGCGGTTCCAGTCGCAGGAGGAAATCGATAATTACAAAGTGAATAACGACGAGCAGGGCAACCGCACACAACTGCCGGGCGATTTCATCTACAAAGACGCAAATGGCGACGGCATCATCAACGGGATGGACGAAAGGCCCATCGGTTATGCGGAAGGTGCGCTCCCCTACTTCACCTATGGCATCAACGGCAACCTGGAATGGAAAGGCTTCAACCTCACGTTCGACTTTGCCGGGGCGGGCATGCAGTCTTATCTCCGTGACTGGGAACTGCGCTACCCGTTCCAGAACAACGGCAACTCCCCCACCTATATGCTGGGCGACCGCTGGCACCGCGAAGACCCGTACAACCCGTTCAGCAAGTGGATTCCCGGCGCATTCCCCGCCACCCGCAAGGGCGGTAATAACAATACGCGGCGGAACGATTTCTGGGTCACCAATGTGCGGTACCTGCGGCTGAAGACCATCGAGCTGGGTTACAGTTTTCCGCAAAGCATGCTGAAACGCGCCGGCATATCGAGGCTGCGGGTGTATGCTTCCGCGTCCAACCTGTTTTCGATCGACAATCTGCGGAAATACCAGATAGACCCGGAGGTGGCCAATTCCAACGGCCTGATTTATCCGCAGCAGAAGTTGTACCTCTTTGGTTTTAATCTTTCACTTTAAACGCTCCCCGATGAAAAATTCTGCCTATCATATGATCGTACTCCTGTTGTTGCTGACGGGGGCGGCCTGTAAAAAAGACTGGCTCGAGCGGAAGCCGAAAACCATCCTGCTTGAGGAACAGGTATGGAACGATCCCAAACAGATACTGGCTTTGCTGGCCAATTACTACGACCGGCTTCCAGCCGATATGGCCATGACGGGCAGCTGGGCGAACATGGCCGATTACGACGACGCCATGTGGTCCGGCTACTCCGGCAACGACGGCCGCAACAACATCACCAGCTATCCCTACAACCGTTGGGCGCTGTGGGATTACGGGCTGATCAGGGACATTAACCTCGCCATCGAAGGAATAGACCGCTTCGGCGTGAACCTGCCCGAAGAGCAGAAAAAACAGTTTTCTGCCGAGCTGCGATTCCTGCGGGCGTATGTATATTTTGAAATGGTGAAACGAATGGGCGGCGTGCCGCTGGTGACCAAACAGCTGATCTACGACTACAGCGGCAATCCCGCTCCCCTGCAAACACCCCGGGCCAGGGAAAGTGAAGTGTACGATTTTATCGCCTCAGAGATGGACGCCATCCAGGGAGAGCTGGGCAACATCATCAGCAACACGGGCGCCAGCAAATCGGCCAGCAACACGCGTGCGAACAAATACACCGCGCTGGCGCTCAAAAGCCGGGCAATGCTCTATGCCGCTTCCCTGGCGAAATACAACAACATGGCCGGCAACGTCAGCATCACTTTGCCGGGCGGCGAAGTGGGCATTCCCGCGTCGAAGGCCGAAGCGTATTACCAGCAATCGCTGAACGCTTCCAAAGAAATCATCAACAGCGGGTTTTACGCGCTGTACCGCAACAACCCCAACAAAGGCGAAAACTTCTACGAAGCGGTGGTTAGCAAGAACAACAACCGCGAAGCCATTTTCGTGCAGGATTTCCTGAATCCCACCAAAAGGCACTGGTTTTCGTACGACAATATCGCCCGCAGCATCCGGGAAGACAACCTCTCCTCGTCCGGCATCACGCCGTCGCTGGGGCTGGTGGAGAGCTTCGAGTATCTCGACGGGGCGCCCGGTACGCTGAAAACGCGGACGGCCGACAATGCCGACTATGTTTACTACGACAAGCTGCAGGACATCTTCGCTAATAAAGACGCGCGCCTTTACGGCACCGTCATTTATCCCGGCACGAGCTTCAAAGGCCTCGCCATCGAAATGCAGGCGGGCGTGAAGGCCTGGGACGCCGCCACGAACACGTTCAAAACAATCGAGGGGGCGGATCTGAGCTCCAACTGGACCGACGGCAAACTGTTGGTAGGTGGCGCCGGTCCCCACCGCGACATCCAGGAAGTGAGCACCACGGGTTTTTATCTCCGTAAATTCATTGATGCCGGCGCCGGCACCAGTACCCGCGGTATTCAGAGTACGGTGTGGTGGGTGCGGTTCCGGTTGGGCGAGATCTACCTTAATGCCGCCGAAGCCGCACTGGAATTAGGCTTAACGGCGGAAGCGCTCACCTACGTCAACGCCATCCGCGAAAGGGCGGGTTTCCCGGCCAACAGCTTAACCGCGCTCACCATCGACAAACTGCGGAACGAGCGCCGGGTGGAGCTGGCTTTCGAAGATCACCGGGTGTGGGACCTGAAACGCTGGCGGATTGCGGATAAAGTATGGAACGGGGATGCCGGCAATCCGAACGACATGGTGTATGGCCTGTACCCATACCGTGTGGTGAAGCCCGGCGATGCCGCGAGGGACGGGAAATACGTATTCGAAAAAATACTGCCGCCCCGCTTCCGCGCACCGCGCTTTTTCCGCATCGGCAACTACTATTCGCAGATCGATCAGTCGTGGATCAACAACAACCCGAAACTGGTACCCAATCCCAATCACTAAACGCATTGTCATGTCAATAAGAAATATCGCCACCCTGCTCATAGCGGTAGCCCTGCTGGCCGGCTGCAAGAAAGACAACTACGACCCGCCGGCGTCCGTGCTCAAAGGCCGCGTGGTGTATAACAAGGAAGCCCTGGGGCTTCGCTCCAACGGCGTGCAGCTGGAGCTCTGGCAGCACGGCTATCAATTGTTCAATAAAATCCCCGTGTACCTCGATCAGGACGGTGCCTTCAAAGCCGTACTGTTCAACGGGCGGTACAAACTGGTATTGCTGCGGGGCAATGGCCCCTGGGTGGACAATACGGACTCCATCGATGTGAACCTGAATGGCAGCGCCGATGTGGACCTTACGGTAACGCCTTTCTTCACCGTCGGCAGTACGGCGTTTACCTATCAGGCGGCAGACAGTTCCGTCAACGCTACGTTCACCATCAGCCAGGTGGTTACCGGCAAAACGCTGGAATCCGCCACGCTGTACGTGGGAAAAACACAATTCGTGGATGCGATCAACCAGATGGAATTGCTGAATGTAACGCCGTTGTCCACCGGCACACAACTGACGGTAAAAATCAGCCTGAAAGCTTCCAAATACAGTAATAGCGCAGACAGGGTAAAGCAACAGAACCTGCTCGAACTGTACAATAAGAAATACTGCTACGCGCGGATAGGTGTAAAAACCGCTGGTGTGGCGGAAAGGATATACAGCGCGGTGCAGCAGGTGAAGTTGCCGTAAGGGAAGCTGTTGCGGCCCGGCCCAAATGAACGCGCTTTTTGTTGCAAACCTCCGGGCATCGCGCCCGGAGGTTTTTTAAGTGCCGGCGGAAAGCGGCAGCCGGGAAAAAACTTCCCGGATGCAATCGCTCAGCCGGCCATCTCCCGGCACCCGAAAGCGCTCAAGCTAGTCGGGCTTATTCCCGGCACGGTGGAAGGCACCAGCATTTAGCGAACAAAAAGAGACGTTTTCGTTCTCCTTCCATATTCCCCTCTAAGCACCTGATTCCTATTTCCTTAACTACCACAGCTGCACGAAGTGCATGAACTGCCCCGGAAAATCCCGCGGTTCCCGCTAGCCCCTTTTTTCGATCCGCGTTGTCCTTTAGTTGTGTTGTATGCTCCACCGGTACCCCGGCTACTCTTTATTCGAAACCCACAAAAACACCAAAATCATGAACATCAAAATCCTGTTGAGTAGTGGCACTATTGCATTAGCTGCGCTGCTTTTCTCGTGCAGCAAAGGAAAAGAAGCTGCACCCCCTTCAGAACGTTTGGAAAACACGTTGTCCGTTGTTCCGCCCGCATCCAGCTATTCCGTGCCCCTGGCGGGAAACGGCTATGTTACCACCCTGGCTTCCGGCGGTTCGGAAGTGATCACAGGTAATGGTCTCGGTAACTGGACTAAAACCGGCAGCATTGCCAGCGTATGGTTCCGCCTCGCGCTCAATGGCGCGCTGAACGTGTCCATCCGCGCGAAAGTGCCTTCCGGCACCAGTAACATACGGGTGACCGTAAACGGGACGCCCTTTACCAAAAGCATAACCGGCAGTTCGTATGCCACCCATTCCATCGGGTCCGTCACTATCGGTGCGGTGGGCTATGTGCGGGTAGATCTGCAGGGCATCAGCAAAACCGGCGGCTACTTCGCCGACGTGTCCGATATCATCATCAGCGGTGCTTCTACCGCCAATAACGTGGTGTACGCCAACGACGCTGCCAACTATTACTGGAGCCGCCGTGGCCCCTCCGTGCACATGGGCTACACCATTCCTGCCGGCAACACCGCGGAGTGGTTCTACAACGAAATGACGGTGCCCGCCGGCGAAGACAAGATCGGTTCCTATTTCATGAGTAATGGCTTCAGCGGCGGCTATTTCGGTATACAGGTAAACAGCGCAACGGAAAGAAGGGTGCTGTTTTCCGTGTGGGATCCCTCGCAGGGCAAAACCACGCTCGTGCGCAAAGGCCCGAACGTGGTGGATAACACGTTCGGCGGTGAAGGTACCGGTGGACAAAGCTACCTGCTCTTTAACTGGCAGGCCGGCACCACCTACAAATTCCTCACCCAGATCAAGCCCGACGGTACAGGCGCGTCATTGTATTCATCCTGGATCTATACCCCCGAAACCAGTGCCTGGCGGTTCATCGCCACCTGGAAGCGACCCAACACGGTGAGTTACTATACGAGCGCCCATTCCTTCCTCGAGAACTTCATCGACACGCGTGGTTACCTCGGCCGGAAGGTGCGCTATAACAATCAATGGATCCGCAATACGGCCGGTACGTGGGTAGAGCTCACACAGGGCCGTTTCACAACAGACGCCACCGGCACCAACGACCAGCGCCGCGACTACGCGGGCGGCCTCGATGCCGGCAGCTTCTATTTGCAGAACGGTGGCTTCTTCGCCAACAACACGGCGTACGGCTCCACCTTCACGAGAACGGCCACCGGTACGCCGCCAACCGTCAACCTGACTACATTGCCATAACGGAACCGGCTACCGGTATGCATACACGAAAAAGCCCGCCCGGGATAGTCCGGAGCGGGCTTTTAGATTTTTAAACTTACGTGAAGGTTTTCTAACGGTTATGGTGTGCGGGTATCTTCTTCCCGGATTTTCCGAATTTTTTCCTGTTCAACAGCGTCAATTTTGCTTTTGGGACGAGCTACTGTTTTCTTATGCTGGATCTGCGTGATTTTCGCTTTCTTCCGGATATTGCAGGCTTGCCCGCTTGCATTACCGGGACGTCAACGCTCGAATTCCTCCACGCCAATCACCTGGAACACCATATCCGCCTGGCTTCCCTCGTACAGAATGCCGATCGTGTTTGCATCGATGCTTGTTAAACAGGAGTAGCCCCTGCCCTTTTCCTCATCCAGCAGTATCTTTTTGCTATCTACCCAGGTTTGTCCGTCGTCGTAGCTCACTTTGATGGTTTGGTTCTTCCGTGCGGTTTTGGAATCCGGGTTTGAGAAGAGCAGGATGGATTGCTTTTTCCCATTGCGGATGTAATCGTGACGGATGATGCTGGCCATGCATGCCGGTTCCGGCAAGGCGTTGCGCGAGGTGGGATGTTTGCTCCAAGTTTGCCCGAGGTCTTTGGTGACGGCGATCACCCGGCCGTTGGTGTTGCCCGTATCGCGGCTGTTGATGCCGGAGCGCATGTTGAGCAGGATGGAACCGTCGGTGAGCTCCACGGCCATATTTTCGGTGGTGGACTCGGGCGCGGCGCGCTCGCCGGTTTTCCAGGTACGGCCGCCGTCTTTGCTGTACGTGACGGTGGAGAATCCTCTCCCTTTGCTGTCGCGACCCTGCGTGGGGAATACGATGGTGCCGTCTTTCAGGGTGATGCCCTGGCCGGGTGCCGGCGCCAGCAGCCACCAGTCTTCCTGCTTGCACTGGCGTGTGATGTTGACGGGCTCGCTCCAGGTGGCGCCGTTGTCAGTGCTTTTGGTGATGAGGAACTGGGAGGTTTGTTGGACGCCGTAGCCCGGTTGCGAGCCTTTTGTTTTCCACTGGTGGTTCCAGGTGGTGCTGTCGGCGGTGAGGTTTTCCACCCATTTGCCCGTGGTATCGATCACGCCGTGCATCCAAAGCCCGGCGATGTATATGGCGCCCGTGTTTTTGTCTACCAGCACATTGGCGTCAGACACGCCGTTAAATTTTTCCGGCAGGCCGCCCCAGCGGCCCATGTCGAGCACAATCTGCATCGGCTGCCAGGTTTTGCCCTTGTCGAAGCTGCGTGAGAGGCCGATGTCGATGTTGCCCTGCAAGTCCCGGCCCGTTTCACGGCGCACGTCGTAAATGGCGAGGAGCGTGCCGTTGTTGGCGGTGGCCAGGCCGGGAATGCGGTAGGTATGCACACTGTCTTGCCAATGCTGGCGCAGCGTCACTCCAGTTCTGTGGGCGTAGTTATCCGCGGGTAATGCTATCGTTCTTCTGGCGGTGCGGATGGCGGTGGCGTTGATGTACAGCCGCGCCTTCAGCGCGATGCGGGGTGATGGGGCCACCGTGACCCAGAAGTAGTTTGCGCCCCGCTTCAGCGCAGCCGCGCCGTTGAGCACCGTTTTTTCGCCACCGCGCGCTTCGGCGAAGAGCGTTTTACCTTGCAGGTTATCCGCTTTGAGCAACGCGCTTTCGCTGCCGGCGGCATATATTCGCACGTTGGCGAGTTGCCCGCCTTTCGCCGATACCACTACCTGGTGCAGCGTGTCCCCATCGTCCGCAGCATCCACGCGGATGCGGATCACCGGGTTGATAGCCTTGCCCGTGAGCACGGGCACTTTGTATTTTCGTACCGCCGCCTCCTGTGCCACAAGGGCGGCAGGCAGGAGGCAGCAAAGCAATAATCCGGAAATTTTCTTCATAATTAGTATCCCATGGTTTGCACCATTTTCAAATTTTTATTGACTTCACTCTGTGGCAGCGGCAGCAGGTAATAACGGTCGTACCAGATGCGGGTGCTCGTTCTGGTGCGGGCGTAGTAGGCTACATCGCCGAGGCTCTGGCCGGTGAATACGTTCATGCCATGAAACTCCCCTGCCTGGCGGCCTTCCGGCTGACCGGCGATTTTCCAGCGGCGCACATCGTAAAAACGGTGCCCTTCATATGCCAGTTCAATGCAGCGTTCGCGCCGGATGAGGGCGCGCAGGGCTACCTGGCCAAGACCGGGTGCTATGGCGGGAATGCCCGCCCGGGTGCGCACCGCGTTCAGGTAAGTGAGCACATCGGCATGGCCGGGATTGGATTCGTTGAGCGCTTCGGCGTAATTGAGGTACAGCTCCGCGAGGCGGATGTACATGGCCGGGCGCACCACGTTGCCGGCGTTAGTTTGCAGGTTGCGGCTCACATTGGTGTTTTTGCGCACGAGGTAACCCGTTTTCGGGAACATCGTCTGGCTGCCGTTGGCATTGCCGGAATTGCCCGTAGGCCAGAATTCCACGCGGGTAACGCCCGTTTTGGGCACGAACGGAACGGTGGAGCCGTTGAACGTCACGTTCACATAAAAGCGCGGTTCACGGTTCACGTACATGTTGGATGTGCCGGCCACGTAAAAGTTGGCTTTTGCGGTGTTGGTGAAGCCCGCTTCCACGTAATTGCTGCCGGTTTCTTCGATGTTCTTTCCGTTGATCATCCGGTATTTGTCTACCATCTCCTGCGGCAGCGACAATACCGCGTTGGTTTTCGTGCCGTTGGCCGCACGCGGCGCCGCGTCTTCTTCCCATACGCCGTAGGCGGTATTCGTTCTGATCCAGATGCCTTCGTCGCTCCATCCCGTGAGGAATAAACCACGGAGCGAATTCACCGCCGCCAGGAACGGATCGGCATTGGTGATTTTATACAGTTTTTTCCCGCTGGCCTCTGCGTAGTCGATCGTCGATTTTGCTGCCGCGGCGGCTTTTGCCCACTTCGACGGGTCGGCGGTGAGATTCATGAGCTGTTTGCCGTCGGTGTTTGTAAAGGCCGCGAAATCGGCGTTGCCGTTGAAAAGCGGGCTGGCATCGTACAGCAGCACCTGGCTTTTCACCGCTTCCACGATCAGCTTGGTGATGCGGCCGGTTTGCGACAGATCGTCCGCACCGGAAGAAGGCACCACGTGTTTTTCGGGCACCAGCGCCTTGGCGGAGTCCATTTCGGCAAGAATGTAATCGATGCACTCTTTCCAGGAATTGCGGGGCACCTGGAAGTTATCGTCCACGCCCGCCACACGGTCTCCCACCAATACCACCGGCCCGTAGAGCCTGATCAGCATCCAGTAATAGTTCGCCCGCAGAAAACGCGCTTCCCCAGTGTACTGGCGGATGAGCTCAGCGCCGTTCGGCTCCTTCAGCAGGTTGGTTTTGCTGTTGTTGATGTTGGCCATAAAAATATTGGCGAGGCGGATGGCCTGGTAATAGTTCGTGTATACGTTGATGGCGCTCTGGCTGCTGAGACTGCCGGCCCCGATCGCAGACGGCGCGTTCAGTTCCAGTTCGTCGCTCAACTCCGCCAGTCCCCTGCCGGTCACGTTACCGTCGGCCCAAACGTCGGGCAGGCGGTTGTAAACGCCGGCGAGCCAGTTCTCCGCTTCCAGTTTGTTCTGGAACACCATGTCGATGGTCTGCAGGTCTTTCGGCGCATTGTCGAAGAAGCCCTTTTTACAGCCGGTGAACAGGAATGCCGCGATGATCGAAATTGCTATGATGTGTTTCATGGTTTGATGCTTGTGCTGTTAAAAAGTGACCCTCACGCCAAAATTATAGGCCTTGATGTTGGGATAAGACTCGCCGCGGGTGTAGTTGTTTGAGCTGGTGCCGGTATCGTTCAACTCGGGATCCCAGTGCTTCCATTTGGAAATGGTGAGCAGGTTGGTGCCGTTGATGAACAGCCGCAGGTTCTTGATGCCGTAACGTTTCACCAGGGCGGCGTTGAGCGTGTAGCCGATTTCCGCGCTCTTCAGGCGGATGAAGTCGGACGGTTTCAGCCACCAGGTGCTGTTGAGATAGTTCGAGTTCGGATCCTGGTTGGTATTCAGGCGCGGATAGAAGGCGTTCGGGTTGGGGTTCTCTTCCGTCCACCGGTCGGCCACCATTTCCATGAGGCCGCCACTGATGGGGCCGGAATTGAACGGGCGCGTGCCGTCGCCCATGCCATAGCTGAGGTACACCTTGCCGGTGCCCTGTATGAAGGCGCCGATGTCGAAGCCTTTGTAGCCGAAGGAAAGGTTCACGCCGTACATCATTTTCGGTGTGCCTGACACGTCGATGCGGGCAATGTCGTTCGCGTCGATGATGCCGTCTTCATTCAGGTCTTTGTACTTGATGTCGCCGGGGCGTGTGTCGCCCGACTGGATGGCGTGCCGGTCTACTTCCGCCTGGTCTTTGAACAACCCTTCCGCGATGTAGAGCGTTTTGGCGTCCACTTCCTTGCCTTTCCACTCCATCCAGGGATAGCGCTGCGGGGGCAGCCCGTCTTCCAGGTTGGTGTTGCGGTTATAGGTGAAGGTGCCTGTGATGTTCACCCATTTCTGTTCGGAGAGCGTTTTGCGGTACGTGAGCGTTACGTCGATGCCTTTGTTGCGCACGATGCCGATGTTGCGCGTGGGGTTCACCCCGCCAAAGCCCGAGATGCCGGGAATGGTCTGGTCGGCGCGGAGGATGCCCTTGCGCATTTCCCGGAACAGTTCCGTCACGAGCTTCAGGTCGTTGTTGAAGAAATTCATTTCTATCCCCAGGTTATGGCGGTACGATGTTTCCCACGAAGGGTCCGTGGCGATCTGCGATTCCGCGTACCCGCTGTAAGCGGGCGACAGTGAAGAAGGGATGCCGAACTGGTAGCCGGAGGCCGCCGTTTTGGTGAGCTGTGTGAGGTAGAGGAAGCGCGTGCTGAACCCGCCGTTGCCTGTGAGGCCATAGCTGTAGCGGAGCTTGAAGTAAGGCATGATCTCCATTAATGGTTCGTAGAACGATTCGTTCGACACCACATAGCCTACGCCCGCGGATGGGAAGAAGCCGTAGCGGTTACCCGGACTGAAATTCTCGGAGCCCGTGTATCCGAAGTTCCCTTCCAGGTAATACCGGTTGTCGTAGCCGTAAGTAGCCCTGCCCGTAAAGCCGCGGTTGCGGAACGGCACCGCGGAAGTAAAGGTGGCCGCATTACCGTCTACGTACTCCGACTGGTTGAAAAGGAACAGCCCGCCCACTTCATGTTTGCCGAAGGTGCGCCCGTAGTTCAGTGAAGCTTCCGAATACATGCGGCGGGTGGAGCTCCTGGCCGAGAAGAAGGTCAGCGCCCCGTTTGCGTCACGTGTTACCTGCATAATGAGGTTGCCGTTGGCGTCGCGGCCTGTGGCGTATTCCGCCGCGGAGTTTTTCGACGTGGCGGTGGTGCCGTCTGTGTAAATATCGAAGGCGAAGAGGCCGGAAACAGACAGGCCTTTCGTGATCACATCAAGGTCCTGTTTCAGCCGGAGGTTTGGGCGGATGGTGGCCGAATAATCGTTGCCCGAGCCAATGTCGTACGCGATGCGGTTGGGGCTGCTGAACCCGCCGGGGTACATGGCGTAAGCGCCGTTGGAATAGCGGCCCGGGATGATGTGCGGCGGCACGCGCAGCACCTGGGCGAAGAGGTTGTTGGACGCGTTGCTGCCGTCGCCGTTCCAGGGGCCGTTGCGCCGGTCTATGATCGAGGAAATGTTGAGGTCTACCCTGGTGGTGTTGGTCACGTTCACGCTGATGTTGGCCGTGAAGTTGTAGCGGCGGTAGTATGATTTGGAATCGTAGCCCGTTTGTTCCGGATCATTTTTGATCAGGCCCGTTTCGCCGTAATAGCCCGCCGAGATGTAGTATGTCGCTTTATCAGAACCGCCGCTGATGTTGATGTTCGCGCGCTGCGTCATGCCCGCTTTGCGGAAAATTTCGTTGTACCAGTTCATGTTCGGATACAGGTCTTTGTCCGCGCCGGTTCTGTGCAGGTTGATGCGCTCGTCCGTATACAGCGCGGGGCGCCCGCGGGTGGTGAGCGCTTCGTTGTACAACGTCATCCAGGTGGGCGCGTCGAGCAGTTCCGGCACCTGCACGAACTGGGTCGCGCCCTGGTTCAGTTCCAGTTTTACAGAAGGCTTGCCCGCCACTCCTTTTTTGGTGGTGATGATAATAACGCCATTGGCGCCGCGGGTGCCGTATACGGCCGTGGATACCGCATCTTTGAGCACGGTGAAGGTCTGGATGTCTTCCGGGTCCACGTCGTTGAGCGTCCGATCCGGCACCCCGTCGATGATGATGAGGGGCGTGCGCACGCTGGTGCCGAAGGTAGACACGCCGCGTACGAGGAATCCCGAATTGTCCTGGCCCGGCCCGCCGCCGCGCGAAGTGGTGATCATGCCCGCGATGCGGCCGCCCAGCATGCTGGAAATGTCGCGCACGGGGAGTTTCAGTTCTTCGGCGTTGAGGGTGGACTGCGCCCCTATCACGCTGATTTTTTTCTGCTGGCCGTAGCCCACGATACTCACTTCGTTGAGGCCGCCCGCAGCCGCTTCGAGCTTGACGTTGATGTCTACCCGGTTCTTCACCGCGAAGCGCACGCTTTTGTAGCCGATGAAGGAGAAGTCGAGCGAGTCTGCCGGGTTCACCGCAATGGAGTAATGCCCGTCTTTGTCTGTGAGCGTGCCCAGCCGGGTGCCGGTAATGCGGATGCTGGCGCCGATCACCGGCGCGTCAAGCTCGTCCGTCACTTTCCCCGACACGTTGAGGATCCTGGCCTGCCCGAATGTATCTGCGGAGAGCAGTACGGTAAGGATAAACAGGCATAGCCTGGTACAGGTACGTAGAGATTTATTCATAACTGGAATGTTGAATGTTGGCTAATAGTCCTTATGTAGAACATATCAAATATGCGACGGTTTTTTTATACCTCCAAATACTTTTTTGTTAACGGTGAGGAAGTTATGAAAGGATATGGGGTGTTGATCTTCAGGGGTGACAGTCCGGGTATGGCATTGAGCATTCACTATACGGCATAAAAAAAGCCGGTCGATTTTTTGCGGCCGGCTCATTTATGTAGTACATATATTATTTACAGCTGCTTTTTGCGAAAAGTGCAGAAAAGGAAGTTTTGCGTGGTGCCGAAGGGCGTGGTATGATCTTCGGTGCGGCACTGCACCTTATCGAAGTCCCTTTCAAACACCCCGGAAAGCGCCGGTTCGCTGTAGCGGCTGATGGGCAGGCCACTGCATTTTTCGGGACCGTTTTCAGAGAAGGTGCCGATGGCCAGGAAGCCGGTTACTTTGGCGGCGGCCAGAGTACGGTATTTTTCTTTTTGTTCCGGAGTGGTCAGGAAATGGAACGCGGCCCTGTCGTGCCAGATGTCGAAATGTTCCGGAGATTCGAAAGCGGTGACGTCGCTCACCACCCATTTTACTTTCGACGCCTGCTCTCCCAACCGTTCTTTTGCTTTTTCCAGCGCTTTGGCGGAAATGTCGAGCACGGTGATGTTTTCGTACCCGTCGTGGAGCAGGTGATCTACCAGCTTGCTGTCGCCGCCGCCCACGTCGATGATGTGCGCGGATTTCGGAAGGCCGAAGCTGTTGATGAGGTCGAGCGAGGTTTGTGGTGTTTCCTGCGTCCAGCTCACTTCGTTCGGGCTTTTCGTTTCATATACCTTTTCCCAGTGTGTTTTTCTTTCGGTGCTCATGGGTGTAAAAATAGGCAACGTGTTGAACGAAAACAAAAAAGGCCGGACATGCCGGCTTTTTTTGTTTGATTGTTGGGTTTATTTATCGCCCGCAATCGGCAGTCCAACTGCGACCGTCGCGTTGGAAAGCGATTACCAGGCGGTCTTTGTTAATGGTGATCAACCCCGTTCCTGAGGAGCCGGTGCTCACCAGGGTGTTTGCATCTTTTTTAGTGAATTCCACGCCGGTGAGGTCCGGAATGCCGTCAGAGAAGCGGAAATCGTAACGCGTGTTGAGTTTCGTGACAAAAACGCTGCCATTGTCCTGGGTAATGTTCTTTTCCGCATCAGTGTATCCGATTTTTCCTCTGAAAGTACCGGCAAATACGTCAACGTCTGCTGGGTCGGTGTTTTTGCTGCAGGAAGTCCAGGCAGTGATCATAACAGTTGCAAACAGCAGTAGGCCTACAATTCGAAGCATTTTCATATGCATTGTTTTTGTTTAAGAATATGGTCTGATGATGTAATTGCAATTTGGGTGCCAAAAGTTGGAATGGGTTGGTTTGGGTATTGAACGCAGTTATTGTCAAGTGGATTCGTGGCGCTCCAAACTGTGACAGTTCCGGTTTGATCCATCAGTGAGTGTTAAAATATCCGACAGCTGGCGTTATATCGCACAACTATTTTCTTTTGCAAAAAATAAGGTTTCCCGAGCGTGCTCGCATTTTCTTCAATCGGACATTTGCTACTCCCGGAAGGCTTCCAGCGGCAATTTTTTTACGAAACAGGAAAGTTTTATTGAGACGTGTTTTTACTGAATTTAAATGGCTCAAGCCGTACATATCTGCGTTGAATGGCAGTGATTGATGACATTGTTTTCGAAGATTTTAAAGCGGGGCACTTTAATCAAACCATCCGTAAAATGTCATGTAAACTACTCTTTTTGTAAAATATATTTTACATTTAGTAAAATATACTTACCTTTATTTTAAATCCACAAACATGAAATCAAAGTATCTCTTACCGCATTTTTTTAAGAAAATTGGTTGGGCCATCGCTATCCCCTTCCTTGTTCTTGGTATTTATTACATCAACTTTCAGGGCACTTTCGCCGCATTGAATGGGCCGGATTGGCTGAAGAGTTCCCTCGGCTTTTCGCTGGAAGACATAACCGGCGTTGCATTAATTTCCGGCCTGTTGCTGGTATCTTTCAGCCGCGAGAAAACAGAGGATGAGTACATCAACAAGATCCGCCTTGAATCTTTTCAGATTGCGATATTGATCAATTATGTACTGCTTGTTGCCTGCATCATCCTTTTCTACGGACTTGATTTTCTGGATGTATTGGTTTACAACATGTTCACCATATTGCTGATCTTCATTATCCGGTTTAATTATTTAATATTTCGTAACAAACATGCCGCATGAAAAATAGCATCAAGGTAGAGCGCGCCCGAATGAACCTTACACAGGACGAATTGGCCAGGTTGATTGGCGTTTCCCGGCAAACGATCAATACGATCGAATCGAACAAATATGTGCCTTCAACTATGCTGGCATTGAAAATGGCAAGAGTGTTCAACCAGCCTGTGGAAGTGATATTTGAGCTGGAGGAAGGGGATTGACTTTGAGGGGTCTAACGTTTTTGATAACTGCTCATTTTCCGGGAATAAGTTATATTTGAAATGAGACTGCCAGGCAAACACGTTTGCTGGCTTTGCGTGGGTGCATTAGTTATTCCATCAACTCCATTCTGAATTTCACCAAAATCGCAATAAACATGAAAGCACTTACAGTCATCAAAACACTGCTGCTGGTTGCAGGTATGTCGATCGCCGCCAAAGCGCAAACCACCGCAGATGATATGGTCCGTGAATGGGAACGGGCTAAAACTTATACGAAAGCTTACCTGGACGTGATGCCGGAAGAAGGCTACGCGCTCAAACCCACCCCGGAAATGCGTACGTTCGCACAGCAGATGCTCCACCTCACCGACGCCAACATGATGTTCGCTAGCACGGCGCTCGGCGAAAAAATGACGGGCAGCGGCCCCCGCGAAAAAATGACGGATCAGTCGAAAGCCAATGTCATCAAAGAAGTGATGGCCGGGTACGACTATGTCATCGCCGCCATCAAAAAACTGCCGGCCGACCAGTGGAAAGAAAAGATTAAAATGTTCAACCGTTTCGAAATGACCAAAGGCCAGGCCTTCGAAAAAGCGTTCGAGCACCAGACGCATCACCGCGGCCAGACCACCGTGTACATCCGCCTCGCCAAGGCGACGCCGCCCCAGGAACAATTGTTCTGATTCTCCGGAATCAAAAAAAAAGCGTGGGACAAACTTCCCGCGCTTTTTTTTGCCCGTTCGCCCGGCAAGTCGCCCCAAACAGCCGTTTATCCCCGGAAACCGCCCAATCCCCGCCATTTACAAACTCCGGCCTCCTCAATCCCCTATTTCTCCTTAAATTAGTGAACACCGTCACGTTTAAATATTACCCCATATGAAAAAAACGTTCCTGTATAGCTGCCTGCTTGCTCTCGCCGCATGCGCCGGGAGAAACAGCGTTCCCACCACCGAAACCATCAACGCCCTCAATCTCAAAAAAGGGAAAACAATCCTCTGCGGCCCGGCGGATAAACAGCTGGGTGCGGTGTCGTTTAAGATTTCCGGAGACGGTAAAGTGCAGGAAGACTTTGACATGGCGCTGGCCCTGCTGCACTCATTCGAATATGACGAAGCGGAAAAAGCTTTTGCCGACGTTATCCGGAAAGATCCCGGATGTGCCATGGCCTACTGGGGCGTGGCGATGAGTAACTTCCACCCGTTGTGGTCACCGCCCAGTACGGAAGAGTTCGACAAGGGTGTGAAGGCTGTGGCGATTGCGAAGTCGGTCGGCAAAAAATCCAAAAAAGAAGCGGCCTACATCGACGCCATTGGTGCGTTTTATGATGTGAATGCGCAAAGCCACCGTGCCCGCTGCCTTAACTTCGAAAAGGCGATGGAAAAACTGCACGCAGATTACCCGGACGATCAGGATGCGGCCACTTTCTACGCGCTGGCGCTCAACAGCGCGGCGGATCCTGCGGATAAAACGCACGCCAAACAAAGGAAAGCGGGAGAGCTGCTGGCGAAGCTGGGGTTCGATAAATCGATGCACCCCGGCGTGATTCACTATATCATTCATAGTTACGATTACCCCGAACTGGCGGAACGGGCGCTCCCCGCTGCCCGTAAATACGCTTCTGTGGCGCCGTCTTCCGCGCACGCGCAGCATATGCCCTCGCATATTTTCATAAGGATGGGCCTGTGGGACGAAAGCATCTATTCGAATTCCGTAGCCGCCGACGCGGCCCGCTGCTATGCGGAAAGCGCGGGCATCAAGGGGCATTGGGACGAAGAGCTGCACAGCCTCGACTATCTCGTCTATTCCCACCTGCAGAAAGGTGATAACAAACGCGCCAAAGAATTGTGCGACTACCTGAACACCATCCGGGTAGTGTATCCTGTTACCCCGAAAGGGCTTTATTCATTTGCCGCCATCCCTGCGCGTTATGTGCTGGAAAACAGGATGTGGAAGGAAGCGGCCGCGCTGGAAGCCCACGCAGCGGGGAACGACTGGTCGAAATTCCCCTGGGAGAAAGCGATCATCCATTTCACCAGGCTGCTAGGTTCGGTCAATCTTAACCAGCTCGATGCGGCCCGCGCGGAACTGCAAACCCTCACGGCGCTGCACGACCAGCTTGTTCAAAAACAGGAAGCCTACAAGGCCAACCAGGTGCAGATACAGGTGAAAGCGTCTGAGGCGTGGATCCTGTTCAGGGAAGGCAAACACGACGAAGCCCTGCAACGGATGACCCAGGCGGCCGTCATGGAAGAATCGACCCCCAAACCGCCCGTAACACCGGGCGAAGTGGCGCCCGCCCGCGAACTGCTGGGCGATATGCTGCTGGCCATGAACAAGCCGGCGGAGGCGCTCGAAGCTTATGCCATCAATCTGAAAGACCGGCCGAACCGGTTTAACGCATTGTATAATGCGGGGCTGGCCGCCGAACGATCCAACGATATGGGGAAAGCCGCGGACTATTATCGCCGCCTGCTCGCGAATTCCAACGTTCCGGGCGCCGGCAGGCCCGAACTGACCACCGCGCGGCAGTTCCTGGAAAAGCAGAAAACACTTGCGGCGCGTTGAAATGTTCTGACCGGTTACATCAACTCATGCATTGAAGCCTGAAGGGATTCCTTCAGGCTTTTTTTGTGAAAGGTTAACTGTAAAGATTCACGATGCCTGCGAAGTCTTCATGCTAGGGAAGGTTGAAGCCGCGTTGATCTTGACGATGCAAGACTTTTCTGACAAGTGGTTATGTTAGCCCTACAACAACTTCTCCTGCACCATCATCACCAGCAACTCCGAAATATTCTTCACATCGAATTTATGCAGGAGGTTTTTGCGGTAGGTGTCGATGGTGAAACGGCTTAATTCCAGCTCCGCGGCAATCACCGCCGTCGTTTTACCCTGGGCGAGCAATTGCAGCAACTGCTTTTCCCGTTTGGTGAGCGACGGTAACTGCGGGGCGGGATGGCGGCCGGACTTGGCCAGGATCTGTTTTACCTCGCTATC
Organism: uncultured Chitinophaga sp.; assembly: GCA_965653365.1. GTDB lineage: Bacteria > Bacteroidota > Bacteroidia > Chitinophagales > Chitinophagaceae > Chitinophaga. The sequence continues at coordinate 103,124 of CBFGZV010000003.1, forward strand.
GAATACCAGCTCGCCCCGCTGCGCCGTTTCGATGCCTTGGAGGAGCTCGTCGGCCGAGGTGCTTTTCAGCAGGTAGCCGCCGGCGCCGCTTTCGAGCATTTGCAGGATAATGCTGCGCTCTGCCTGGTTGCTGAGGGCGAGCACAATGGTGTCGGGCGACTGCGTCTTGATCTCGCGGCAGAGCTCCACGCCGTTCGCGTCCGGGAGGGAAATGTCGAGCAGCACGATGTCGATCCGGTTTTCCCGGAAAAAGTGCATGAATGCGGCACCAGTGGTGAAACTGGCTACCTCCGCGAAATCCGGGTGGGTTTTCAGCAGGAATTTCAGTCCTTCGATGACGATCGGGTGGTCGTCTACCACCGCCAGTACTTTTTTCGGTTCAGACATGCAGTTCGATATTGATGATGGTGCCTTCGCCGGGCGCCGCTTCGATGTCAAAGCGGCCCTTCATGTATTGCACGCGGTTTTGGATATTGGTGAAGCCGATGCCCTTCGACGTGCCGATAGTGGCGGTATCGAAGCCCCGGCCGTTGTCTTCGGCGGTGATAAGGAACGTATCGCCGTTCTGGATGCACTGCAGAATGATTTTGCTCGCCTGTGCATGCCGGATGGCATTGGAGAGCAGCTCCTGCGCGATCCGGAAAATGTTGGTCTGCGTGGCGGCAGGCATATCTGCCTGGATGCCGTAGGCCTGGTACTCGATGTCGGTGCCGTCATTCATCAGCGATTCGCAGAGGTCCCTGAGCGCGGCTTCCAGTCCGGATTTCAACAGGCTTTCCGGCATCATGTTCCGGGCGATGCGCCGCAGCTCGCCGATGGAATCTTCCAGCTGATCAATTACTTCCTCGAGCCGCGGGGCGGGCTGTTCTTTCTGGTGCCAGGAAAGTTTTATCCGGATACCCGACAAAGCGCCACCCAATCCGTCGTGCAGGTCGCGGGCCACCCTCCGCCTTTCACGCTCCTCTCCTTCCATGATCGCGTTGGCTAGTTGCAGTTCTTGCTGCTGCTGCATTTCAGTGAGCTTTTGCCGTGCTTCGCGGCGGCTGTTCCGGTAGAAAATCACCAGCAGCAGCGTAAGCACAAGCAGCAGCAGCCCGGCGATGCCCAGCAACCAGTTCATGAGGCGCTGATTTTTGGCCTGCATCAGCGCATCCTGTTGCTCGGCCTGCAGCTGGATGATCCGCTTTTCTTTTTCCGCACCGTTGTATTTGCTTTCGATGGTGGCGATCTCGGTTTTCATGCGCTCGGGATATACGCTGTCGCGCACGCTATTGAACTTCTTCAGCCACTCGAATGCCTTCGGCAGGTTGCCCATTTTCTCGTATGTTTCCGACATGCTCATGAAGTACAGCATCCGGTTGGCGTTGAGCGAAACGGGCGCTTCATCGATGATTTGCTGCAGCGTTTTCAGGGCGGCTTTGTATTGGCCCTCTTTGAAGTACGTTTCGTACTGCTGGTACCGTAGCGCCTCGAGTTTATAAGGCTTGTGAAGCTTTTTGGCCAGGGCAACGCCCCGTTCGAGGTAGGCGACGGATTGCGCGGAGTTGCCGGCCATGCGGTAATACATGGCGGCGGAATGGGTAAAGTCGAGGTTGTGTTCCGATTCTGGGTACGGCTTCAGCAGCGCTTCGGCCCTGTCCAGGAACGTTTTCGCCTTGGCGAGGCTGTCCCAGTACACATAATTATCGGTACTGAAGAGCAGCGTGGTCACTTCCAGGTGTAGAGGCGGCCTGGCTCTGCTGAAATATTCGAGGGCTTTGTTGAGATTATAGGCCGCTTTGCCGTGCAGCCGCTGGTTCATGAATACCATGCCCACATCCGCGTAATATCCACCGATCTGCACGTTGTCTCCGGCTTTCTGCGCCAGCGGGATGGATTTGGTGAGGATGAGGTCCACCATCATTTTCTGGTTGTTCTTCCGTTGGTATAGCGCCCCGGAATTGCGCCACGCCTTTGCCTGAAACCTGTAGCTTTCCTGCTGCGCAAATGGCGCAAACAGTTCCGCCGCCCTTGCGTAAAGTTGCAGCGCCTTGTCGATGTCGGTATCAAAATAATAGCCCGCCTCGTAGTAAGCATGCACAGCCAACAGGTAACGGTTGTCTCCGCTGTAAGTTTTTCCCGCCTGCAGGTAACGAAGCGACCGGGTGCTGTCTGAATACGACCAGAAGTCGGACAGCAGGAAGGCCGCGCGGGCTTTGATGCTGTCGTTGGCGCCGCGCTGCTCCAGCGCGGTAAGACTGTCTACGTACTTTTTTTCGTTCAGCAGCGGTTGCGCACCGGCGGAAAAGACGGTCAACAGGAAGATACAAATGGCGAGAATTCTTTTCATGCGGGTGTTCCGTGCCGGATAAAATGACGAACCGTAAAAATACCAATGTTAAGGTAGATAAACAATTTGAAGACGGGTACCCTATAACTAGGGTATGGAAGCAGCCTGGTTCCGGGGATTGTTCGCAATGCCGTGATGGCTGATCTTTGTATGCGTACCCAATTTAACTGGCAGCAAATGATCGATGTAATTTGTGTGGATGCCCATCCCATTGTTTTAACAGGCCTCCGGCAAATACTGGCCGGCCAGGCCGGCATCCGGCTGGCAGGGTTATACCAGACCGGCCGCGAAGCCCTGCAAGCCCTCGGTAATGAATTGCGCCCCCTGGTCGTATTGACAGACATCATGCTGCCCGATACCAGTGGCAGCCGCTTCTGCCTCGACATCAAAAAGAAATGCCCCTGGGCGCAGGTGGTGGCATTCAGCCAACGGAACGAGCGCTCCTGCATTTTGTCGATGCTGCAATGCGGCGCCGGCGGTTACCTGGTGGAAACGGCCGCACCGGACGAAATTCTCGCGGCTATCCGTACCGTGAGTGGAGGACAGGCTTACCTTTGCAACCGTGCGCAGCAAGAGCTGAACAACATCCCCCGTTTCGGCGACTACACGTTACCCAGCATCACGCGGCGCGAAAAGGAAATACTGCAGCTGATCGGCAAGGGCCTGACGTCGCGCCGAATCGCGGACGCCCTGTCTGTCAGCACGCATACCGTAGAGGCGCACCGGAAAAATCTGATGGAGAAATTCTACGTGAAGAACATGCCGGCTGTGATCAAGCTGGCGGTTGAGTACCAGCTGCTGTGAACAGGAACAGTATCACGGATGCGCAAGCCCGCATGGTAACCAGTCTGAGGGTTCGGTTACTATTCATATAGCGTTCAGGCATACGCTCCGCGAAATCAGGGATTGATCTTCAGCGCATCTTCCCATTTCAATCGCCCCGGATACCCCCACCCCTCTTTTGCCGGGTCGGCAAAGTCGCCATAAGCCCGCATTTCAGCATACAATTGTTGCCGCATGGTCGCCAGCGTTGTCTGGTATGCCGGTTGGGCGGCGAGGTTGTGCATTTCCAGCGGGTCCTTTGCGAGATCGAACAGTTGCGCGGGGTGCTGGCCTTTGACGTTATATAAAACGAGTTTCATGCTGTCTTTTACCAATGCCCGTTGCAGGTTGGAATAAGTAAGAAAAAGTTTGTCGCGGCCGCCAAAAGGCTGCCGGGTGAATGCTTTGTTCAAAGCGCTTCCTGTAACGGTGAAAGGTGCAGACAAACCGGTCATTTGGCATAAGGTAGGGAATATGTCGGTAAGGTAGCAGTATGCATCCGATTTCCGGTTTGCAGGGATGCCGGGACCGCTGAAGATGAGCGGTACGCGCATTGAATGATCATACAGGTTCTGCTTACCCAGCAGGCCGTGCTGACCGACGGCCAGACCATTGTCGCCGGCCAGTACGATGATCGTGTTACCGTATTGCCCGCTTTTCTGCAGTGCATCCAGTACCCTGCCTATTTCATGATCCACTTCACTGATCATTGCATAATATTTAACGATCTCCTGTTTCACGGCGCCCGGATCACGGGGCACGGGCAGCAGCTGTTCGTCGCGGACGGTCAGTTCACCGTTATCGAAAGGGTGTTTGGCCAGAAAGTTCGGGGGCAGGGAGATATTGGCGGTGTCGTATAGCCGGAGGTACGCTTCGGGTGGTGTGCGCGGGTCGTGTGGAGCGGTGAAGGCAACATACATGAGGAACGGCTCCTTTTGCGGCTGTTGCAGGAAGGCGATGGCGGCGTCCGCAAAACAAACGGAAGAGAAATCTTCACCGGTGAAAGGTTGCTTGTATTGAGCGGAGCCGTCGTAATGATGGAGCTGCGGTTTCCAGTGGCCGCCGGCTTTTTCGGTATGCATGCCGCCGAAGAAGATATGGTCGCCCGCGGCAAACGAGCGGTTAAAGGAAGCGTGATCGCTGTGCCATTTGCCACTGGCGAATGTGCGGTAACCCCGCTCGCGGAATACTTCGGGGAATGTTTTTTCGGAGGGTGGAATGACGCCGCCATCGCGGTGCACCTGGAACACCGACCGAGCCGTCATCAACATGGCCCGGCTGGGCGCGCACACTGCGCCGCCGAGCGATCCCATGATATGTGCCTGCGTAAAGGTGGTGCCGGATTTCACGAGGCGGTCCATATTCGGCGTATGCACTTCGTGGTTGCCCAGGGCATGAATGGTGTTAAACCGCTGGTCGTCCGTGAGGATGACGAGTACGTTGTAGGGTTTCTGCTGCTGCGCGATGGCGCCAAATGTCAGCAACATAAGAATGGAGAGTAGCCTGGTGAAGTGCAGCATAGCTGGAAATTTAGGCGGATAAACTAGCAATGATTCTATTTCTTCGCCTTGCGCGGCGTTTTCCCGGTTTTACCGGCCGGTTCGGGTTGGGCAGCGGCAGGCGGCGGCGTACTGCTGCCGATGGTCATCAGCGTTACGCCCAGCGCCCTTTCCAGTTTGTCGATCGTTTCAAAGGTCAGGTTCTCATTCCCGCTGGTGATTTTGCTCACCTGCTGCCGGGATACGCCCATTAATTCTGCCAGGGCGGACTGGCTCATCGCCCTTTCCCGCAGTATGCCCAATACCTGTACGGCAACGGCAAAGGAGTTTTTCCTCCAGCCCGCCGTCCCGATTCTTTCGGCCGCGTTCTCCTTCCACCTGGAAGGTTGATCGCTCATCAGTTTTTGCAATTTTTCATTCAGGTTCATGTCAAAAAAAATTTAGTGTTTGCGGAATGTCTATATCATTTTGTTGTAACCAGCTTTTTACCCTGTTGAGCTTGGACAGCTCTTCCATGAGGTGAGGCCTGTCATTCATGGTGGCGGTCAGTTTAATAGCGCCACCTGTCATAATAAATGCATTGGACGCCAGCCTGATCGCATAAATCCGGATCTTCGGACGATGGAACATCCGCACCAAAATACAGGCCTTCGACAGCTGCAGCGGAGACAGGATATATTCATGATTGAACAACGGTTTGAATATTTCCTGCAGCACAGCGCCTTCACAATAGTCAAATAGCTGCTGTTCCATCAACGTTGCTTCGTGCATGATGTCAATGGCTGCTTCTTTTACCGTAACCGGCCTTTGAAAAGCATCCGCCAGGTCCGCCTCATTTTCATAACAAAAGGATTCTACATACCTGGCATCATTCAACTGGGTGAACAAACGGTCGAATTCATCCGGTCCATCTTTTTGATACTTTACTGCAAATAAACCTTCTTCTGAATCCGCCCTCCCAAAGATACGAACTATTTCCATACTGACAACCTTTAGGTTAACGTTTTTTTTTTTTTAAAAAAATATTCAACACGGTTGCAAGTAATGAAATTTGATGTTCTTCCGGCAGGTTGGGACAATCTAATTTTAAGAAGCTGTGAAGTTGTCGATAATCCTGGTAGAAGTGCCAGGAATCGGGCGTTTTTTATGGTTATTTCGATTGAGCGCGGAAGCGGATGAAACGATGTACAATGTGTTTTAAAACCCCAGCTCTTTTTCAAATGCCGCGAGCGCTTTCGCGCCATTGTCGCTGAACCCATCTTCTTTCGGAACAGGGAAAGATGATACCAGGTAATTACAGTCGAAACAGATGCTTACATGCGCTGCGGGTTTTCCGGCCCGGTAGAAAACAAAACCGAGATGAGGCTCGAAGCAGGCGGCAATTGGCCCGCCATAGGTCGACGGGCTGAACAGGATTTCACGAAGCGCGTTGATTTGTTTTTTATCCATCGTGGTACTTTGCGCAATCCTGTCTGATAAAACGCCCTTTTCATCCACGATTTCCCGGGCGCCCTCGCCATTGTAAGCATACGCTACAGCGGAATCATACGGGATGCCTGCGAACGTGCCATCGGTGGGTTCAGGACCGTTACAGGCCATCAAAAGCGCCAAAAACGCTGGTATAGGGATAAATGATTTGCGTGGCATACTGGTCTGTTGAACTATAATTTAATCAATAAATCGGCATCGAATTGTTAAAAATTAACAAAGGTTAATAAATCGCTGTTTATGGGAAAGCTGGCCACCTCCTTGTGTTTTGTATCGGGATATTGCCCTAATTTCGCTTCATCTCATATTCCTGTTAAAATCTCCATCCCTTGAAAGCAGCTATCCGCATGCAATACGGTTCGCCAGACGCACTGAAGGTGCTCGAGACGGCGACGCCGGTTCCCAGCGATCATGAAATCCTCGTAAAAATACATGCGGCAACGGTCAACCGGACGGATTGCGCCGTCCTGACCGGCAAACCTTTTATCATGCGCTTATTCACCGGATTGCTCCGGCCACGGCTGGTCACGACGGGAACCGATTTCGCCGGCACCGTTGAAGCGGCCGGCAAGGATGTGACGGGTTTTCAGCTGGGCGACAAAGTGTTTGGCTTCGACGACACCGGTCTCGCTTCGCATGCGGAGTACCTCGTTATCGCCGCCGGAAAAGCCATCGCCCGTATGCCGGGAAACAGTTCTTTCGAGCAGGCCGCCGCCGGCCTGGAAGGCGCGCATTATGCGTATAACTTCATCAGGAAAATAAAACTGCTGCCGGGCATGCGCCTGCTGCTCAACGGGGCTACCGGCGCCATCGGTTCGACCATGCTGCAATTCCTCGTAGATATGGGGCTTGAAGTGACCGCCACCTGCGACACGCCCAATATCGACCTGGTAAGGTCGCTCGGCGCGGTGAAGGTGATCGATTACCTGAAAGAAGACTTTTCGCAAAACAACGAAAAATATGATGTGGTGCTGGATGCGGTCGGCAAAAGCACTTTTGCCCGATGCAAGCCTTTGTTAACGCCCCATGGCATATATCTCTCGTCGGAACCGGGACGGAATGGCGCAAACCTTTGGCTGGCGCTGCTTTCCCCGATGGGCGGCGGCAAAAAGGTGGTTTTTCCCATTCCGTCGAACATCAGGGGAAGCATCGCCTACATTACAGGAATGATGGAGAAAGGCGCATTCAGGCCGGTGATTGACCGAACTTATCCCCTCGAACAAATAGCGGCAGCATTCACGTATGTCGCCAGTGGCAGGAAAACAGGCAATGTGCTGGTGCTGCCAGGCGGGCATGGCTAATCGCCGTTACCGCCGGCGCGTATCCCGTTAACCCTTCAACTCAATCCATACGGGCGCATGATCGCTCGACTTCTCCCATCCGCGAACGAACTTGTCAACTTCCGCTTTATTGAGCTTCGGCACCAGCTGCGGGCTGAGGAGGAAATGATCGATGCGCAGGCCGGCATTACGGCCGAATGCGTTGCGGAAATAATCCCAGAAGGTGTAGATCGTTTCTTCGGGGTACAGGTGGCGGATGGCGTCCGTCCAGCCCTGCCCTACCAGTTCATGGAAGGCCGCGCGGGTTTCGGGGCGGAACAGCGCATCGTCTACCCAGCGTTCGGGTTTGTACACGTCTATTTCGGTGGGCATTACGTTGTAGTCGCCGGTGAGCACCACCGGAAGGTCTTGCGCCAGGAGGTCTTTGGAATGCGCGATGAGGCGTTTGAACCAGCTGAGCTTGTAATCGAATTTGGGGCCGGGCGCGGGATTGCCATTGGGCAGATAAAGGCAGCCGATGAGGATGCCGTTCACCACGGCTTCAATGTAGCGGCTGTTCACATCGTCCGGGTCGCCGGGCAAGGCGCGGCGCAGTTCTTTGATTTCCCCTACGCGGGAAAGGATGGCCACGCCGTTCCAGCTCTTTTGCCCGTGCCAGGCCACGTCGTACCCGGCATCGCGGATGGCCTGTTCCGGGAATTTCTCCTGCGGGGCTTTCAGTTCCTGGAGACAAACAACATCCGGGGCGGATTCTTCCAGCCAGCGGAGCAATACGGGTAAACGGCCATTTACGCCGTTGACGTTATACGTTGCGATTTTCATAGTGCGCGCGTTCGGTTCAGGTCCAAATTTAATCCAAATGCATTGATTCGCGGCAACATCCCGGGAAACCGGTCCATATCGTTGTGGTGTATGCCAGGCGGTATGCCGGTATTGGCGCCTGCGCGCTGTTAACGATGTTTGAGTTAGATGCATAAAAATGGGCGCGCCGGAGAACCGGCACGCCCTGCTCAGTCATGCTTATTTAGAAGAAAGGAACTACCTCCTGTGAGGCCTTGTTGGTTACGATTACTTTGTTCATGTTGTGTTTGATGGTGCAGGTGCCGGCGGCTTTATCGTAGGTGAATGCATCCATTTCCTTGTTTTTGGGAATGAATGCAGGGATGCGGCCTACGGTAGCTGGGTCGCCGGTTTCGATGTTTGGGTTGCTCACGATTTCGTTGAAGGAAACCGGGTAGCGGAAGCCGAGATCCACGGCGCGTCTCCCCTCACCGATGAATATTTCCTGGCGCAGCAGGTAAATCAGTTCGAGGGCGGCGTCTACGGTCGGGTAATTGGCGGCGGTCACATTGGCGGCGCTGATGGAGGTGCCGGAAATAACGGGCACGGTTACCAGGGGCGCGCCACGTTCGAGCACGAGGCCGGCGATGAGAGGTTCTCCTGCGCTGGCGGCGACACGTACGGCAGACCGGTTCGGGCGTGAGCCGGGATTGCTTTCGTCGCGCCCCTCAGCCTGATCGTCGAAGGTGGCTTTATTGCGGCCGTTGACAACACCGATCAGGTCCTTAACACGGTTGAGCGCTGCAGGCAACTGGTTATCCGCCACATCGGCTTCCGCCAGGATGAGATAGGCTTCCTCAATTTTCGCCAGCGGGATGGGGGAATCTTCGCTGCTGGAAATCGTGTAACATTTCGGATCAAGGAAGTCGAGCCGCGGCAAAGGCTGCAGGTCGTCGAACGTACCTCTTCTGTACAGCGCATCCTGGAGGATGTTACTGATCGCGGGTGTGAATGTATTCACCGGGTCGAATTCCACGGAGCGCACATACTGGTTGTTGCCGGCAATGGCGTCTGCCGCGTGTTTCCTCGCATTGGCTTTGTCGCCCTGGTAATAATAAGCCCTCGCCAGTACGATGTTATAGCCGGTTTTAAGATCGGCATCGGTGGAAAGCGAGAAGGCCTTTTTGAAATTGACGATCGCGGAATCGAACTGTACGGCAGGTGGTACGGGTTTGCCGTCGCCTACTACGGGCGCGCTCACAAATAATTCGGCGGTCCAGAGGTGAGAAAGCCCTTTGTAAAAATACAGCTCCGCTTCTTCAGTGGGCGTCGCGTTGGGATCGGCCGGTTTCACCACTTCGAGACCGTACACGGCGTTCGACCGGAGGCGCGACAGGTACTGGATCAGGTCGTTGATGTCTGCATCCGCCACGTTCATCCTCGGGAAATCGAATGCCTGGTTGTAGTAAGTTTTTGTGTTCGCGTAATTATCCGAAAGAATTTCATTCGGTGTTACGATTTCGTTATATGCCAGCGCCAGGTTGCGCGTCATGCCACCCAGCCAGGGCTTCATTGTCAGGAGGCCTTTACCTCTCAGATCCTCTTCCGTCAGGTTCGGGTTCACCACTTCCGTCGGGTCGAGCAGGCTGCAACCGCTGCTGAATATGGCTACGGTTGCTATCGTCAATGCTAATATTTTCGTTTTCATAATTGCCATGATTATAATTTAACTCTGAGGGTACCGATAAATTGCCTGGGCGCTGATTCTGTGCCGAAGCCGAAGCCGCCCACCGTCAAACCGTTCTGGATGTTCGCACCGGAACCGGTTACTTCAGGGTCGAATTTGGAAGAATAGACATTGATGGGATTGGTGACCATGAATCCTACTTCCAGCCCTTTAAACACCCTGTCTACATATTTCTCGGGCACCTGGTAGTTGAGGGAAATATTCCGCACCTTGAAGTAGTTGGTTTTTTCCACCCAAACACCGGCGAGGTCGAAAAAGCTTTCATCGCGCGAAGCTTCGGGGATGCGGTCGTCAGACAAGCCGTTGAAGAACCGCAGCACCTCGTCTACGTTCACGCCGTATGCGCCGGACTGGTAATCGCCGTTGGCATACAGGGTGAGGCGTTGCTTGAAGGTAAAGGAAAGCCCCACCGAGCCGGAATGTTTCGGAATGGGCGAGCCCAGGTTGGCATTGGCTTCGGAGCTGGTCATTTTACCGTCTTTATCGAAGGTGGGCCTGTTGCCCTTCAGGAAGCCTACCGGTTTGTTCACGTCAACGAACGAGCCAAGGAAGGTAAACCCGCCGATGGAGAACTGCGGCGTGCCGCCGTTAGAGGTTACCACGCTTTCGGACAGCAGGTTGTAAGATGCGTTCAACCGGAGCGTGATATCTTTTTTGTCGAGCACGGTGAGCACACTGGCGAACTCCCATCCTTTGTTGGAGATTTCGCCGATGTTGCGGAGCTGTGTGATCAGGCCGGCTGAAGGAGTATACGGTGCGTTGAACAGCGCGCCTTCGGTTTTAGCCTGGTAGTAAGTGGCGGAAAGCGTGAACCGGTTGTTCAGGAAACCCACGTCGAGGCCGCCTTCAACGGTGGCCACTTTCTCCGGCTCCAGGTCGGTGTTGCCGGGCTGCCCCATGCTGAAGCCCGCGCCGGCGAGGAAAGGCCGGCCGGTGATGGTACGTTGGTGGCTGAACGGCGGCGGGAACAAACCGGCCTTCCCGTAGTTAGCCCTGAACCGTAACTGGGATACAACGGGCAGTGAATTGGTCATGAAGTTTTCGGCGGCGAGGTCGTACGACATACCGATTTTCGGATAGAACTGGTTGCCGATGTTGTCACCGAACGCGGAGTTGGCGTCCATACGCAAGCCCATTTCGAGGAAGAGCTTGTCTTTGAAGCCGATGTTTTCGGCGATGTAAAAACCATAGTTGGTGACAGTCAGCTCGTAATCTTCCGCGGATGTTTTGCCGGAGTTGTTCACGGAACGGGATCCGTCTACCACGTTTACGCCATGGAGGGCATTCTGTTTATCGATGTTACGGAACGCCTGCCCGCCCAGTGTGCTGATAAACGAGAAATCATTGGCCCTGGCTTTATGCTGGATGTTGAAATCGCCGGTGAGGCCGAGGAACTTCCTGTTGTATACGTCGATGGATCCCTCGTTGTCGATGTCGGGGCCTATTGCGCCGAGCGCGATCAGGTACTTGTTTGTGAAGATACCCAGCTGCTCGCTGCTGCGGTAGTCGATACCGAAAGACGCCTTTGCCGTCAGGTTTTCCAGGATCTGCGCGGTGAATGCCTGGCTGGTCTGGAAACGGTGCACGGTTTCGCGCTGGTACACGTTAGCCATGATCGGGTCGATGATCGCGCGCTTGATACTGTCGAGCTTTGTTTTGTTGAACTTGTTCAGTTCGCCGTACGCACCGGTTTCCAGGTTGCCGAATACGCCGTAGGAAGAGTTGGCGTTCTGGTCGCGGAAGAACTGGTTGGCGGAGAAGCCGAGCGATCCGGTGTAGGTCAGGATCTTGTTCACTTTGGCGGAAACGGTGGAACGGAAGTTGTACCGTTTCTGCTGATTCGCGGGGCGGAAGCCGTCGTCCTGCCCGAAGCTGCCGGAGAAGCTGTAAGTCACTTTATCGGAGCCGCCTGACAGGCCAATGCGGTAGTTCTGGTACAGCCCTGTGCGGAACAGCACGTCGGCGGTTTCTTTGAAATGCAGGTAATCTTCGGTGCCTTTGGTGCCGCCAAGCTTCACTTCGAAATCCAGCTCAGGCCGCATGGCGGATCCTTTCTTGGTGAAAATCTGCAGTACGCCATTGGCCGCGTCGGAACCGTAGAGCGTGGTGGCGGCGCCGCCTTTGATGAACTCCACGCGCTCAATGTTTTCGATGGGAATGTCGGCGATGGCGCTACTTTGCGCGCCGCCTGTCTCAAGGCTGAGTGCCGGAGCGGTGTTCAGGTTATCTACCCGAACGCCGTCCACATAAATTACCGGTGTAGTGGATGAATAGGCGGATACGATACCGCGGCTGCGGATAAGGGAGGCCGTACCGGGTTGCCCGGAGTTCAGGCGGATTTGCGCGCCCGGCAGCTTACCTGCCAGCAGCTGGTCGAGCTGGCCGGCGGGCGCGGCTTTGATGTCTTTGGCGCTGATGGTTTCAACGGTGGTGGACAAACGGCGTTTTTCCACACCGATACCCTGGCCGGTTACCACAATCTCGGATAACTCGCGGCGGCTCGTCGCCAGCCGGATGTCGAGCTCGGTGCTGGCGGCAGGCTGTTCCTGCGTCACAAAACCGATGGACGAAAAAACCAGCACGTCCTGCGGCGAAGCTTCCAGCTTAAAAGTTCCATCGGCGCCGGAAAGCGTTCCGCTGGAGCTTCCCTTGATGGTGACCGTTACGCCGGGAATCCCGTCGCCCGTCTGGGCGTCCCTGATTTTCCCCCGGACCGTTCGCGTCTGCGCAAACGCCATGGCGGCGTTCACCAGCACGAGCATCATTAAGAATAGTGTCTTTTTCATGAATGAGCGTGATTTTGGTTCAGAAAATGATTGAATTTTGCACGGCGCGCACAGCACCGCACGACCATATAAGCAGGTATATGATGTACAGGTTAAAAAATGCCGATGAGGCACCATTCATAGATGATTATCCACCAGCGTTTGGAATACGGCCTTCAGCCGCCAACACCGGGTTAACTTCCGGGCAACAACACTTTATCCGCATTTCACCGGTTTCCGTTATAGGTATGCATGATCTCCTTCCGTTCTACAAGCGTTACTTTGGTTCTTTCGATAACGTTCTCTGATATACGTAAATATATATGCTACTTCACCATACATTCAGGGAATAAAATTACTCGAAAAGAACATCCCGGCCTATACCGGAATACCAGTAGTTTATAGGCCGGCAGCTCGATAAGAACAATAGAAAAATGACTGAACCCGAGAATTTTATCCGGAATTCCTATATTTGCCGCGCGAAACCGCTTTTGTTTAACCTGTAATTCATTTTTCACTAAAAAAGACGACTATATGTTTGTATCCGTACGCCCATTGATGGCCATTGTATGCGCCACTACCCTTTCATTGACCGCTAACGCCCAGTTGAAACTGAACACAAAGTCTATCGGCGCCGGCGCAAAAGCCGTGAAAGCCGCTACTTTGTCTGACGACGAAGTGATTAAGTATACGAAGGAATACATCCAGTGGATGGATGAAAACAACCCCGTTGCGCCGGCCGACAATCCCCTGGCCCAGCGGTTGCAGCAACTCACGGCCGGCCTCACCAGCTACGATGGTCTCGCGCTCAACTACAAGGTGTACCTGGTAAGAGACGTCAACGCCTTTGCCTGTGCGGACGGCAGCGTGCGCGTTTGCGCCGGCCTCATGGAAGTGATGACGGATGATGAGCTGATGGGCGTGGTGGGCCACGAGATCGGCCACGTAAAACACAAGGATTCGAAAGACGCGTTCCGCACGGCGCTGATGACCTCCGCCCTGAAAGAAGGCGTGTCGTCGCAAGGCGGTGCTGCCGGCGCTTTGAGCAGCTCGCAGCTGGGCGATCTCGGCGAAGCTGTCGCGAATTCAGCGTATTCCCGCGGCCAGGAAAGCCAGGCGGACGATTACGGATACGAGTTCCTGAAAAAGAGCAAGCTGAATCCCTGGGGTATGTCTACCGCATTCGGCAAGCTCCTGAAAGCTTCGCAGGATGCCGGCGGCGGCGAAAAAAAGAAGAAAGGCGCACAACTGTTTTCTTCCCACCCCGATACGGAAAAGAGAATGAGCACCATGGCCGCGAAAGCGGAGAAAGACGGGTTCAAGAAACCGGAGGGAAAATAGCGCTCCTCTCCTTTCACAAAAAAGCCGTTCCCGGAACAGGAACGGCTTTTTTTATGTATGGCATGCATCAGAAAAAGCAGCTGTCAATTCTTCACGAGCTCTACTTCTTTCGTGGTCCCGTCCGTATTCACCACCGTCATCGTTATGAGCACGGTGCCCACCGGTGCGGTGATGGGGGATGCGGAGGTGACGCTTTTAACAGTGAGTATTTTAGCCGTCTTCAGCACATCGGGCATAACGGCCGTGCCTTTCCCGTTCGGCTTGTACCCGTATCCCGCCTTGCTGTCGAAGGCCTGGTTGAATGTTCTGTAAAAGAAGTCGATCCCGGAGTTATAACCCGCTGGCGTGGGTATCAACGTACCACCGGTACGCAGGGCCACTTTCGCTTTCAGCGGATTTACGGCGATGGTGATGCGGGAACTGTTGATGAAGTTGATCGGGTTCATATCGATGACTTTATGCAGGCTGGACAATTTGTTCACGTCGCTGCCATAATACCCGTCCAGCGCCACGCTATCCGGCGTAACACCCATTACCCTGAAATCAAAATCGAGCGCGCCAAGCGATTTCAGTTCGGAAAGGAACTGGGCGTTGTGGAACGTGAGGCTCAACTGTACCGGCCCGTTCATGTCAAAGGCGGCGCCCTGTTCCTGGAGGCCCAGCAAGAGGGAATTGAAGTATTCATAGTTGGGCAAATAGACCAGGAGCGCGTTTTTGAAGCTGATATTCTGCGGATCTTCCAACAGATCTCGGAGGGTATAATCGTTGATGCCGGTAAATGTGTTGATCAGCTGCAGCACCTGGTTCGACTGTGCCGCCGTCAAAGTCCCCGAGCTCCGGAGCCATTGCAGGTCGGGCACAATCCCCCTGCGCGCTACCGCATATACGTTCGCCGTGGAATCCGTGAAAAACTGGAGCATCATGGAAGGAAACTCCGTGCCGAACAAACTGAACGGCATATGCCAGGCCCATAGCGAATCCTCGCTGCTGGTGAGCGTTCTGAAGGTAGCGGTTTTGTCTCCTTCAAAAGTATTGGCGCCGGGCGGACGGCTGTAGTCCACGTCTTTCTGGCACGAAGCGGCGAAGGCCAGTACCGCCGCCAGCATCCAAACCGTTGCCTGCCTGTTGAATATATTATATCGCTTGTTCATAATAACCGTATGAGGATGATAAATCATTATTCATATTTTCTTTTCAGCGCCAGCAGGCGGGCTTTTACCGATGGTTTGGTCAGGTAGTTCCGCAGCGCCGTGATGGGTATGCCCAGGTCCGTGAAATATTTCGTAACGAGCTGATGCTTGGCGCGGGTGAAGTCGTTCGTGAGATAAACGGATTGCATTTCCGCGTCCGATTTCCAGATGGTGGTCTGCACATACGTGGCAAAGTCCTCGTGCTCGTTCTGCATGCCGTAAGGAATGTAGAACCCTTTCGAGATCGCTTCCGGATATGTTACCCGCCGGTACTGGTTGGATCCGCGCAGGTATTCGGTTTTGGAAGGCTTTTCAAACCCAAAGGGGATCTGGTGCTTGCTGTCGAGGTAGTGGGTGTACTCGTGATAGATGAAGCCGATGAGGCCCGCATCCGAAGGAAAGCTGGAAGGCGCGGTGTCGTAGATGGCCTTGAAGTATTCCACGTCTGCATTTGGGCCCACGGCCCGCAGCACCTCCCCGAAAGGCGTCAGCCCTCCCAGGGTAAGCCGGTTAGGCTGGATGTTACCCGCCTGGCCGGCCGTGGATTCCCCGAAGTCTTCGGACCCGCCATAATTGAGGCCGTTGCCGATGAGCAGGATCCTTACCGGGGTTTCTTTCACGGAAGTGAGGCCGGGCCCGGCCACGGAGTCCATGGCTTTGAAGAAAAGTTCGTCCATCAGTTCCATGTACGGCAGCACGTCCTCTATTCTCGCGGGGTTGGCTACCACATTGGGCGCATAGGCGAAACGGTTCCATTTGTATTCGAACAGCACCCCGTATTTATCGAACATCTCTTTCTGTTTTACACCCAGCGGCGTGCGGGTGTCGAAGGTGGGCGCCGCGTCTACGTCGGCCGACAGCGGCGCTTCGCTTTTCCGGCAGGCGGCCAGCAACATCAGCATTGCTGCCAGAACAAAAGCGGGAGTTTTTAAATTATACATGGCCAGTAATTTAAGTTCAGCAATTAGTTAAGACCGGGGTTTCGGGTGATTTCTTCTGTCGGCAGCTGGATCACATAAGCCTCGGGCTTGGTGCCGTCGATTTTGTAGGTGCCGGAACGGCCGGTATGCTCCACCGTCAGCGAATGCCGCCGTATATCGAACCACCGCATGCCTTCGCTGGAAAAACGGATGCGTTTGATCAGCAGCAGGAAATTGATGGCGGCCTGCCGGGTGGCGATGCCGTTGAGTTGGGCAATCTTGTCGTTCTGAGTGCTCAGGGAAAAATTCTGGTTCCGGATCAACACCGTCAGGTCGGCGCGCGATGCGGCTGTGAGCCCATTGTTTTTTTCGATGTCGGCTTCCGCGCGGTTGAAGAAAACCTCGTCGACCGTTAGCAGCGGCATATTGCCGTTGCGCGTGGTCTGCGCCAGGAACTCCATGAGCTTCTGCGGCACGAAATCGTTGAACAGCGCGCTGGTCTGGATAATGTAGTCGTTGTTATCGTCCGCCCCATTGGCCATCATCACCTGCCGCGCGGGATAAGGATACATCCCCATCCAGAAATAGGCGAGCAACTGGTATGTATTGTTGCCCATCAGGATGTACGCCGGGTTGGCGGGATTGAAATAGGCGCTGGAATACTGCGCATAGTCGGTGATCTCGGTCCGCAGCTTGCCGACATTCAGCGGAACATTCCGCCGCTGCAGCAAAAGCGTGGCGTATTTGATGCTGTTGTCCCAGTCTTTTTTATTCAGGTACACCCGCGCCAGCAAAGCGAGGATAGCCTCCTTGCTGAACGTAAACTGCTTATTGCTGGCCTCGGCGTCTGCCACGAGGTCGAGCGCGGCGAGCAGGTCCTGTTCAACGGCATCATACACTTTCTTCACGCTGATCTTCCTGTAGGGCACCACGGGCTCGCCGTTGTAGGCTTCCACGAAAGGAATCCCCTCATCGGCGTCGGCAGTGGCCGGGTTGTATTGTTTGGCGAACAGGTTCACCAGCATGTAATTGCAATACGCGCGGATGGCCTTCGCCTTTCCTTTGATGGCCGCGATACTCTTGGCTTCTCCGTCGGAAGTGGCTTTGTACTCGTCCGCCCGCTTCTGGATGAGCAGCGAGTTGATGATGCAGTTATAATACCGCCGGAAAGCCGTCACAGGATTGAAGCCGCTGGCGAGGAAGCGGGTGGCGGACATAGACTCCCGGGTAATGGCGAACTCGAAGATGGGCAGCAGCTGCTCTACCGCCTCTTCCACGTTATGACCCGCCAGGTCGCGGAAGATGTAGTCGTCAGACATGAGGTCGGTAAAATGATGGTCCGAATACGGCAGCAGCTGGTTGAGCGCTTTCTCCATATCCGGGATGGTGACGATGAGCGTCCTGTTGTCGACCGGCTCTTCCAGGAACTTGGAGCACGAAGCGATGGCGGCGGATACCAGGAGCAATCCGGCCAGTATGTATTTTTTGATATGATGACGATGCAGCATAATGTTCTTTTTTAAGGGTTCAGAAGGTGGCGGACAAGCTGAGCGTAAACGATTTGACCGGCGGCATATTGAGGCCGGTCAGCAGCGTTTCGGGGTCCATGCCATGGAACCTTTTAGAGGCGAAAACAGCCAGGTTGGAGGCTTCCAGCCCCGCGGTGAGGTTCTGCATCTTCCACTGCTTGGCGAACTTTGAAAAGTTGTATTGCAGGATGATATTGCGCAGGCGCAGGTACGAAGCATTGATGGTGCGGATGTCTGACCGGTTGTAGGTACCGAAGATGGACGCATCGAAGAACCCGAGGTTGTTGTAATCGTTGATGTCTTCGCGCATCAGCAGCCGCGGAATATCCGTATACTGCTCATCGCCCCGTGCCCGCCAGCGGTACGCGAAATCGCCGGGCACGTTTTTATCGTCGCGGTAGAGGCTCGACAGGGAGCTGCCGCGGTAATAGTCCGCTTTCCGCACCACGTGCCCCGCGTTGAACACGAACGACACGCCGAGCAGGAAATCTTTGTACATGAAATTGGAGGTGAAGCCGCCGGAATACATCGGGTCGCGGCTGCCCTGGTAGGAAATATTCGCCAGGTCGCGGTTGCTTTCGGCAAAGCCCAGCACCGTTTCTCCTTTCCCGTTGTAATACCGCGCCAGCCCACGCTCGTCGAGATCCTGGAACCTGAAGGAATACAGGCCGGTCAGCGGCTTGCCTTTCAGCGCGTAGCCTTCTGAACCGGTGGCGTCGAACACGGAGGGGTTATTGCCCTGGTAGTCGGACAACACCTCGTTCCGGTTATAACCCACGTTCACCATGCCAGACCAGCTGAAGTCGCCGGCAACCTTGATGGGACGGATGTTTACAGACGCCTCGATGCCTTCGTTCTTCATGTCGGCCCAGTTAAACAGCTTGGTGAGATAACCGGAGGATGACTGTACGGGTTTATACCCCACCAGGTCGAAGTTTTTCCGGGAATAATAATTGAAAGTCAGGTCCACCGCGTTCGCGAAGGCGAGATCGACGCCGGTGCTGAACATGTATTCCTTTTCGAACTCCAGCGCGGCGTTTTCCGCTTCCGTGATCTGCACACCGGTGGTATTGAAATCCGGGTACGACGAGCGGATGATGTTCACGTAATAAGCCACCAGGTCGGGCCCGCGGTAGCCGGCGTTCCCGCGCAAGCCGTAAGACACGCGCAATTTGCCGCTGGAGATCACGTCTTTGATATTTTCCATGAAGCTTTCCTCGCCGAAGTTCCACGCGCCGCCGATGGCCCAGGTGGGCAGGAAGCGGTTGCGGCTCGAGCTGCCCGATACGTTGGTGGCGTCGTTTCGCAGCGAGGCGTCGAAGATGTAGCGGCCTCTGTAGGCGTACGACAAACTGGAGTAGTAAGATACCGCATTACGGGTAAACTCGTTCACGTACGAAGAAGTACCCTGCAGGAGGTTGCGGCCGCCGTACATCCGCCTTTCGTCTTCGGGAAGGTTGGAGGTCACCGTCAGCCTTTCATACGCCAGCGGCGCGGGCGCGAAGGTTTTACTGCCGCTCAGGTACCCGTATCCTCTCGAAAAGTCGGAGCTTTGCTTGTTCTGCGTGATTTCCATCCCACCCATCAGCGCGAGCTTGTGTTTATCCGTTTCAATGGCGGTCCATTCCAGCTGGCCGCGCAGCGTGTAATATTTCGCGTCGATGGTTTCCTTGTCGAGAATGCCGCCTTCCGGCAGTACCGTTTGCGGCAGTTCGTAAGCCGGGGAGCCGGGTTTTTTATAAAGGCGCGGATTATTTTCGAGGATCCTGAAATCGTCGGCCCTGAACTGTTCGGCGTAGCTGGAGCGTTCGGTCATGATTTCATTCAGCGTGGATTTCGTAAACCGGGTATTGAACAGCGTGGACGCCTTCAGCCGCGGGGTGAACTTGTATTCGAGGTTCAGCTGGGCGGCAAAGTCGTTGCTCTTGAGGAGGATGTAGTTGTTGTCGATTTCTTCGAGGATGTTGAAATCGGCGTACCCTTTTTTGTAGTATTCATACCCGTCGTCGGCCGCATAGGGCTTGGAGGCGCGGCTGGCGTCCCTGGCGTAGGTGAAGGGGTTCACCTGGGTGCCGGGCTGGCGCTGGTCCCGGTGCGCGTACTTCAGCATGACTTCGGCGCTGAACTTGTCGGTCAGCTGGAAGTTGTTGACGAGGTTGGCCGTATACCTTTTTGCATACTCCCCTTTTACTTTGCCCGGGTCGTCATAATAGCTGAAAGACAAACGGGTGGAAGTTTTATTGCCGCCCATGCTGAGGCTGACGGAGTGTTGCTGCATGAAGGAGTTTTTATACAGCACATCGAACCAGTCGGTATTCACCGTTTTCAGGTCGCGGAGCATTTCGCGGTATTGCTGTTCGGTGATGTCGCGGCGGTTGTACAGGTCCTGCAGCTTTGTGAGCGGCCCGGTGGTGGACGCGGCGAAGTTCTGCAGCACGCTTTCGTAAATGGTGGCCAGTTCCTGGTTCAGCTCTATCTGGTCTTTGGAGTTCAGCACGTCGAAGTCGCGGATGGAGGGTTTGAGGCTGAGCGTGCCGTTGAAGGAATAGTTCACCCGGAGCGGCGCTTTTTTCCGTGCCCGTTTGGTGGTGATCACGATCACGCCGTTCACCGCGCGGGTGCCGTACATGGCGGTGGCCGTGGCGTCTTTCAGCACGGTGATGTCTTCAATATCTTCGGGGTTCACGTTTGAGAGGGCGCTGGCCAGCAGGTTGCGCGCGTTGCCGGCATAAAGCTCGGAGGGTACGATGTTGAGCGGCGCTTCGAGTGGCACACCGTCGAGCACCCACAACGGTTCGTTGATACCGCTGATGGACGCGCTGCCGCGTACCCTGATTTTTGGCGCGGTGCCGAATACGGCGGAGGTGTTCTGGATAGACACCCCGGCCACCTGGCCCTGGAGCATTTTATCGAGCGTGCCGAGGCTGGGCACTTTTACGTCTTTCGCCTTGATGGTGGTGGCGGCGCCCGCGTAGTCGATGCGCTTGAGCGTCTGGTAACCGGTGATCACCACTTCTTCCATGGCCCGCTGGTCGGACAGTACGATGGTGATATTGGTGGCGCCGGAGGGAACGGTGTATTCCCGGGTATCATAGCCGATCATGGATATTACGAGCACTGTGCCGGGCGCCACGTTGTTCAGCACAAACCCGCCGTTCGAGTTGGTAATGGCGCCCTGGTTGGTGCCTTTGATCTTGATGCTGGCGCCGATGAGGATTTCTCCCCTTTCGTTTGTAACAGTGCCGCGCAGGTCGAGTACGGCGGCGGGGGCATCACCGTATGTGAGAGTGCCGTGCCCCGGATGCGCCGCCGCCGCGCCGCTCAGCAGTACGAGGATACCGGCAAGCGGTACCCACGCCCTGGCGGCAAAGGCTGTATGGCAGATGCCGGGGAATTGTGTAAACTTTTTTAGCATGATGGCAGATATTTTTGATAGTTGAATAAATGGGTGCCGGCCGCCGGAGGCGTTGTATGCGGTGCAGGTTTCCGGCAAACGGTGCGCAACGTTTCACCAGGTACATCCGGCTGGCCGGGGAACAGTCATGTAGCTCCTGAAGGCTTTATTGCGGTAGTGCGGCACGGTACAGGAGATGCATTGAAACTGTTATCTGGCGGGTATGCTTTAATCGAACAATAAACGATCGGAACGGATTATTCGCTCAAGTAAGTTAAAGGGCCTGTCATCTCTCGTTTTGATTGTCCTGAAGGGGTGTTCAGGAGTGCTTCATCTGGTAGCCTGCCGGTTTGCTGTCCCGTTAAATCTGCTGTTTAACTTATTTTGGTTGAACGTGTTTTCGATACGGCGGATAGTGCGTATCAGGTCAGGAATCGTTTCATATAGACAAATGATTTTGTTATTACAAAATATAAAGAAAAAACGACAATTCCAATTTTTTTATCGCTTGATAAATAGCGGTTTTACGCGGGATATCAGCCTTTTTCCTCCAGCATGATTTTGAGCTTCCACTTCGGGTTATTCATGAACGGGCGGGAGATTTTATAGTGCTCCGGATGGCGCTTTCCGGCAGCTCATACATGAGTACGACGGGATACGCCATGATGGGCGAATGTGTGGCGATGATGAACTGGGAATCCTGCCCGATGCGCTCGTGCATCGGATTCGCCCGGAAATTGAAAATCATTTGTAGCTTAGCCCCTGAAACCGTACCCATTCATGGAGAGCACCATCCCAGTCAAGAACAAGATCAGCCACGCCGGCCACATCAAAGCGGAGCCCTTCCGGAAAGAGCCCCGGAGAACTGCGCCGCACAAACACAAGCAGTATTTCGAGATCATTTTTCTCACGGAAGGTTCCGGCGAGCATTGGATCGATGGCGTGGAATATGCCATCCGCCCGGGTGTGCTGTTTTTCCTTTCGCACGACCAGGTGCATAACTGGGACCTGCGTACGGAACCGGAAGGTTTCGTGCTGATCTTCAAAAACAGTTTCGTGGAGAAAAGCCTCGACCGTGAGTTAAAGATGCTGCTCCAGCGGTTCAGCGGCATTACCTGCCTGCAGATGGCCGAGCCGGCCGGTATCAGCCGTATGTTCGGGCTGCTGGCGGAAGAGAATGGCGGCGAGTCGGAAATGTCGGCACATATTAAGGAAGGGCTGGTAAAAGCGCTGCTCGCCAAGATCCTGGACGATCCTTTTTTCGAGTCCCACCGCCCCGCGGCCCGCACCGATTTGTACCATGCTTTCCTGGATCTGTTGCATGGCAGCCATCGCACTAAAATGAAGGTCGCGGAATTGGCCGCGCTGCTGCATACCACTCCGCAGAACCTCAACGCAGCCTGCCGTAAGGCGGCGGGATTATCGGCTACCGCGGTCATGGCTGAGTTCATCATGAACGAAGCGCGGCGGCAGCTCCGGTATACGGGCAAAACAGTGTCGGAAGTGTCGTTGTCCCTGAACTTTACGGACGCCTCCCATTTCGTGAAGTTTTTTAAACGGATGGCCGGACAAACACCGCAGGCGTACCGCAGTCAACAGTAATGCGCTCGCCCGGCGCTGGCGTCTGTAACCGGTCTTCAGTTCATGGAAGGCAGGCGGTCCGGCATGTCAGTGGCCGCACATTGCTGCCCCACCCGCCACGCGATCGAAATAAAATACCAAAACATTTTCAAATATACCAGAATACCCTACTAAATTAGTGTACTTTGGTGACCGACACTACTTACCAACCAAACCATTTGATCCCTTGTGGGGAGCACCAACATGAAGCCATCCTTCGTTTTTTCCGGTTTGCTGTGCGCGGGCGCGATCTGCCTCCTGTTGGCCGGCAACGCACAGGCGCAACAGCGCGGCTTGTCCATCCAGGAAGCCGTTTCACTCACAAAAGAACAGCAACCGCAACTGCGGGCCCACCAGGAGCAGGCCAATGCCGCCGCCGTGAATGTTGGCCTGGCGAAAAACACCCTCCTGCCCGACCTTACCGCCAGTTACCAGGCCGGCTACGCCACGTATAATAACATGACCGGCATGAGTTATCCCGGCGCGTTTCTGCCGATCAGCGGCCCGCCTTCCGGGGGCAACACGTACGACGCGGTGCCCGGCTCGGTGCTGTCCGCCTTGCTGAAATGGAGCCCGCTGACATTCGGTCAGCGCCAGGCCGCGGTGGAAAAAGCGGCGGCGCAATACCAGGTGGCCGCCAGCCAGTACAACGACGCATTGTTCCGCCAGCAATACACCGTCATCGCCACCTATCTCGATGCCGTGTATCTCCGCAGCCTGATGGCCAGCTACGAAGCCAACATCGCCCGCACCCAGACCGGCCTCCGGCAGGCGCTCGTGCTGGCGAAAGAAGGTCTGCGACCGGGCATCGACACGGCGCAATTCCAATCTGCGCTGGCGCAGGCAGACATGGATCTGCTTACGCTGCAGCGCCGCTACTTTGAACAGCTGGCGGAGTTGGCGCGACTGACGGGGCTTACAGGAAAGCCATCCAACCTGCAGCTGACAGATACCTCCTTTCTGCGGGCCGTTCCCCCTGCTCCCTCCGCGGACAGTTCGTCCCCCCACCCACAGCTGCGGCTATACGAATCGAAAAAAGCGCTGAGCGAAGCCACGCTGAAGGAGATACAACGCGGCTGGCGGCCACGATTCGACGTGTGGGCGAACGCCTATGCCCGCGGCTCAGGCGTGGCGGCCAATGGAACGGTCAACAAAGCGGACGGCTGGGCGCTGACCCGCAAGAATTACGGCCTGGGCGTTCAACTGAGTTTTCCCCTGCTCGGGTTTTCACAGGTAAACCTGCAGAAAAAGCAGTACCGCTCGTTGCTCCGGGCAGACGAGGCGCAGCTGCAGCAGGTGTCGCTCAACCTGCGGCAACAGCAGGAAACGGCGCGCTTCAACTACGACCAGCAGCTGCTCATCACCCGGCAATCGGCCGTGCAGGCCCGTTCCGCAAAGTTTGCGTTCGACGGGCTGAAGCTCGGTTACGAAAGCGGCCTTATCGACTATACCCGGCTGATGCAGGGGCAGTATGAACTGCTCAAAGCGGAAACCGCGCAGGCGGGGGCGTACCTGCAAACCTGGCGCGCGCTGCTCGACGTGGCCGTGTCTACAGGCAACCTGCAAACTTTTCTGGATACTTTGAAATAATGATATGAAGTTAATCACCGCCGCTTTACGGCACCCGGTCACCATCCTGGTAGCCGTTATCGCGATCATATTTTTTTCCTTCCTTTCCATCCGTAACAGTAAGGTGGATATTTTCCCGAAGCTCGGGTTGCCCGTGGTATACGTGGCGCAACCCTACGGCGGCCTGTCGCCGGAGCAGATGGAAGGCCTGGTAACGTCTTACTACGAATACCACTTCCTGTATATCACCGGCGTGAAGTACGTGGAATCCAAAAGCATCCAGGGCGCCGCGATCATCAAAATCGAATTCAACGAGGGAACGGACATGGCACAGGCGATGGCCGAAGTGGTGGGTTACGTGAACCGTTCCCGCGCCTTCATGCCGCCCGGTACCGTGCCGCCTTTCGTTACGCGTTTCGATGCGGGCAGCGTTCCGGTAGGCCAGCTGGTGTTCAGTTCCGAAACCCGCTCGCTCAGCGAGATTTCCGACCTGGCGCTTTTCCGCGTAAGGCCGATGTTCTCCACCCTGCCCGGTGTGTCCGCCCCGCCGCCTTTCGGTGGTAACCAAAAAACCGTGCTGGTGACGGTAGACCCCGAAAAGCTGCGCGGGCACAACCTTTCGCCGGACCAGGTAGTGCAGCAGCTCGTGAAGTTCAACAGCATCGCACCCGCCGGCAATGTGCGCATCGGCGACACCACCTACATCACGCCGCAGAACAGTATGATCGAAACGCTGGAAGATTTGCAGAACATGCCGCTGCAACTGGGCGCGGGCCCCGCCGTGTATGTCAAAGACATCGCGAACGTGAGCCTCGGCGCGGATGTGACCACCAGCTATGCGCTCATCAACGGCAAACGGTCGGTATACATCCCGGTTACCAAAAGGGCCGATGCCTCCACCTGGGACGTAGTGCAACGGGTAAAAGCGGCGCTGCCCGATATGCAGGCCGCCATCCCGGAGGATATCAAGGTGACCTATGCCTTCGATCAGTCGGGTTACGTAATCAACTCCCTGAAAAGCCTGCTGTTCGAGGGAGGCCTGGGGGCCCTGCTCACCGGCCTCATGGTGCTGCTCTTCCTGGGCGACCGCCGCAGCGCGCTGATCGTCATCCTGACCATCCCGCTGGCGCTCCTGACGTCGGCCACCTTGTTATACCTCATGGGCCAAACCATCAACATCATGACGCTGGGCGGCCTCGCGCTTTCCGTCGGCATCCTCGTGGATGAGGCCACCGTGACGGTAGAAAATATTCACCGGCACCTGGAGCTGGGAAAAAGCCGCGCCCGCGCCATCGCAGACGCGAGCCGGGAAATTGCCGGCCCCAAGCTGCTGATCCTACTGAGCATCCTGGCGGTGTTTGTGCCGGCGTTATTCATGAACGGCGTGCCCAGGGCTATGTTCATGCCGCTGTCGCTCGCCGTGGGTTTTGCCATGATCGCTTCTTTCCTCCTGTCTCAAACGTTTGTGCCCGTGGTCGCCAACTGGTGGCTGAAGGCGCACGTAGATAACAAAAGCCATCCTTTCTTCGAAAAAATCAGGTCGGCCTACGCCGGCAGGGGCCGCCGGCTGCAGCATGGCGGCGGATGGATAACAGCGTTGTTCCTGCTGGTATCTGCGGGGCTGGTAGTGCTCCTGTTCAGGCTCACCGGAACGGAGCTCTTCCCCCAGGCGGATAGCGGACAGGTGCAGGTGCGGCTGCGGATGCCGGTAGGCACCCGCTTCGAGCGCACGGAAGATGCCACGCGCAGGCTGCTGCAATTAGCCGACAGCATTGCCGGTGCAGGTAATACGGACATCACCTCCGCTTTCATCGGCACGCAGCCTTCCAGCTACCCGGTGAATTACATTCACTTGTGGACCGGCGGGCCGCACGAATCGGTAACCCGCATCAAAATAAAACGCGGCGTGATACCCGTCGCAAAATACAAGGAAGCGCTGCGTGCCGCCGTAGCGGCCAGTATGCCGGGCGTGAAAATATCGTTCGAACCCGGCGACATCGTAGAGCAGGTGCTCAACCTCGGCAGCACCAACCCCATCGAAATTGCGGTAGCGAACCGTAACCTCGCCGAAGGCCGGAAAATCGCACAACAGCTGGTGCAGCGCCTCGCTGCCATACCGGCCATCCGCGACCTGCAGATTGCCACGCCGCTCGACTACCCCGCCATCCGCCTCGAAGTGGATCGGGTAAAGGCGGGCCAGCTGGGTATTACCAGCGAGCAGATCGCCAAAAGTACTACCACCGCCACCTCCTCCAGCCGCTTTACCGCACCCAGCTACTGGCTCGATAAAAGTACGGGCACCGCTTATCAGATACAGGTACAATACCCGGAATACCGCATGAACAATACAACGCAGCTGGAGGCCATTCCCGTTTCAGGCGGCGAAGGCGGCACGCATTACCTGAGTGAAGTGGCGTCGTGGAAAACGACCGCTATGCCGGGAGAATACGACCGGCTGAACCAGCAGCGGTATGTAACGGTAACAGCCAATATCCACCGTACAGACGCGGGCAGCGTATTCAGGGAAGTGCGCCACGCCATCGACGGACTGGGCAAACTGCCCGCCGGCGCAAAGATCGTTGTGCGCGGGCAACCGGAATTGTTGCGGCAAACACTGTCGAGCCTGCAGTTCGGGCTGCTCATCGCCGTGGTGGTGATCCTGCTCGTGATGGCGGTATATTTTCAGTCTTTCCGCATCGCGCTGGCGATTTTATCGGTAATACCGGCAGTAGTGGCGGGCTCGCTGCTCTTCCTCTTCGTTACCGGGCATTCATTAAATATCCAGTCGTACATGGGCGCCATCATGGCCGTAGGTGTCGCCATTGCGAACGCCGTGCTGTTCATTACGCAGGCGGAACAAATGCGCAGGCAGCAGCTCCCGGGCGCGCACCTCGCCGCTGCGGAAACGCGCCTGCGGCCCATCCTGATGACCAGCCTCGCGATGATAGCGGGAATGATCCCGATGTCGCTCGGCATCGGCGAAGGCGGCGATCAAACGGCGCCGCTGGGCGTGGCGGTGATCGGGGGACTGGTATTCTCCGCCGTGAGCGTTTTATTCTTCCTGCCGCATGTGTACCAGCTTGTGGCGGGCCATCAACCTTACCGTTCCGTGTCACTCGACCCGGACGATGAAAACAGTCAGACTTATGAGAAACAGTAATATGCGATTCATGTCATTGATCGCCACATCCGGCATGCTGGCCGCATGCAACGGCGGCGGAGAACAAGCCGGAAAGGCCGCCACGCCCGCGGCCGATACCGTGGCGGTATTTATCCTCCAGGCAGACACGGCGAAGAAAAACGTGGAACTGCCGGCGGAGCTCATTCCCTATGAACAGGCCGCGCTGTATGCAAAGGTGCAGGGATTTGTGAAATCGATGAAGGCAGACCTGGGCGACCAGGTGAAAAAAGGACAGGTGCTGGCCGTGATTGAAGCGCCGGAAGTGAACAGCCGGTTTGCGGAGTCGGAAGCCAGCCTTCAGTCGGCCAAAGCAAAATGGGCGTCGAGCCGCGACCAGTTTGAGCGCCTGCAACGAGCGTCCCGCGCGCAAACGCCGGGCATCGTGGCGCCGGTAGACCTGGAGCGGAGCCGGCAGCAGATGCTGGCAGACAGCGCCACGTTCGAGGCCGCGCACCGGCAATCACAGGCGTACAAAGCCGTGTCGGGCTACCTGTACATCACCGCTCCGTTCAGCGGGGTGATCACCGCCAGGAATGCCGATCCCGGCGCGCTAGTGGGCACCAACGCCATGCTGTTCAATATCCAGAACACCAGCACGCTTCGGCTCCGGGCAGCGGTGCCGGAAATTTACGTGAATACGGCCGGCGCGGTGAAAGATATCAGCTTCCGGGTAGACGCATATCCTACGCAAACCTTCAAGGCGGCACTCGCCCGCAAATCGGGGGCGATCGATCCCGCCACCCGCACGGAACTGTGGGAATTCAAAGTAGATAACAGCGAGCGGTTGCTGAAAGCCGGGGCTTTTGCATACGTTAAAATCGGCATGCAACGGCAGGGCCCCTCCTTCGTTGTACCGGCAAGCGCCATTGCCACTACGCAGGAGAAGAAGTTCGTGATTCGTGTGAAAGACGGCAAGGCGCAATGGGTGGACGTACGGCAGGGCATGGTGACGGAAAAAGGCATCGAGGTGTTTGGCGATCTGAAAGCCGCTGACACGCTGCTGGTAAAAGGCACCGACGAAAGGAAACCCGGCACGGAAGCATTCTGGAAAGTGAAACACTAAATGTCTTTAACACTGTCTGCAGTGCGCGGAAAATGGCCTTTTGCGCTACCTGATTTTCCGCGCTCTTTTTTTTCGCCTCCCATCCTGTAAAACAAGCGCGCCCTCCTGCCCTTCCGGCGTTTCGAATATAACGTGCAGGTTGCCGGGAAACGTCGTGAAGTGCCGCTCCGTTTGCGGCACCAGCGTATGTGTAATTTTGCCGGCCGACGTCAGCACGATCGTACCGCCGTTTTTTTCGACGAAAACGGAATCGTTCGCTGCGAACGCATATACACCTGCATACAGGCTCATCAGGCTATCCGGAAAACGTCCAGGGTGCAACTTCAGCACCGGCTGATCCGTTTTCTCCCAATAACTCGGGGTGATGCCCGCTTTGCTGAAAAGAAGGCCCGTTGTTTGTTTGGTGGTATTTCGTTCAAATTCCAGCCATAAATAATCCCTGTCGAAAAAGAACTCATGATCCGTCGCGGCTTTGACCTGATATTTCATACCGCCCGGCCGCTGGAAATATAATTTCCCATCTTCTGCCGTCATGTTGATCAATTCCAGGTGCCGGTTCTTGTAGACGCCTTCGAAGCCGTACAGCGTTTTTTGCGGCACTGCCGTTTCACGGAAGCTATACGGATTGCCGGTCAGCATGGATGCGATGATCCGGCTGTAAGCGGTGATCGGGGCGATGGATTCGGAGTTCTGGAGGATAACGACAAATATGTTTTCGCCCGGCAGATAAAGCGTTTCGGAAAAGAAACCGGGTACCGCACCGCCGTGGCGGCATGATTTGCTGCCGCGCAGATCCCAGATGTGCCAGCCGAGGCCATAGGTGGTGGTATCGCCGTTCGCCAGTTGCTGCGGTGCAAACGCGAGGTCGAGCGTTGTTTTTTTCAGCAACACCCCGGATCTTAACGCCTCGTTCCACCGGTACATATCCAGTATGGTGGATTGCACGCCGCCCGACGCATAAAGCCCGGCCGGATTTTCCAGCGGCATATTCCGGTAACCGCGTTTGCCGCTGGTGTAACCCGCCGCCCTGTTTTTGACGAGCCGCTCGTTGTTCGCCACCCAGGAGCTCGCCATGCCGGCGGGCTTGAAGATATTTTCCTGCATGTACTGACCGTAAGGCAGCCCGGATACTTTTTCGATGATATGGCCCAGCACGGTGTAACCTGTATTGCTGTAGTTCCACTTTGTGCCCGGCGCAAATTCGGTAAGGGGTTTGCCCGCCTGTTCTTTAAAGCCGGGCGCCGTCACGTTCATAACGAGGCCCGAGGTATGCGAAAGCAGCTGCCGGATCGTGATGCTGCTGGCCGGTGGCGGGCACGGCACATATTTCCCGATCGTGTCCTGCAACGATAATTTCCCCCGCTCCATCAGTTGCAGGATGGCCACGGCCGTCATCTGTTTGGTGTTGGACGCGATGTAAAACACCGTGTTTTCGCTGTTCGGCACATCCAGTTCCAGGTTGGCCATGCCGAACGCTTTTTTATAGAGGATTTGCCCATTCCTGGCAACGAGCACGGCGCCGCCGGGCTTATCACTTATGAATTCGGCGGCCAGCAGCCGGTCGATGGCGGCAACGAGGCTGTCCTGACAGAACGCAAAGGACGCCCGCATCACCAATAACAGGAACAGCATTCCCATGGCAACGTTTTTCATGTGGTATTTTATTTGAAGGGTAATGCGGCGGTGATTAAATCCGCCGGTTGAGCCTGTTGACAGGCTCCTGTAATGTTTTCAGTTCTTTTCGCCTCGCAACCACGTCATTAAACTACCGGCCACACTGTTAAAGACGATTGAGAACAGGGTGTTTGGCTTTCATAATTTAAAGGTAGGAAAACTTTCGTACCAAGCAAGAAAAAGTTTACAATTCTTTTCTGGCCGGGTGCCGGCGCGACTTTTTTGCTGAGGGAGGCATTACAATTTCACCAATCCGCTCTTCACCGCATACATCACCAGACCCACCCTTGTTTTCAGGCCGAGCTTTTCGAAGAGGCTGTCGCGGTAACTCTCAACCGTGCGCGGGCTGCAACACATTTTTTCGCCGATTTCCTTATACGTCAGCTCTGTGGCGGCGAATTGGAGGAATTCCAGTTCCCGTTCGCTGAGCTTGTGCGTGGCGTTCGTTTCGTCGCGGGGCTCGGCGATAGTGCGGAACACTTTGCTGGTGGCCCAATCGGGGAAGTACATGCCTTTGTTGACGAGGGTGTACAGCGCTTTTTCGAGTTCAGTAGGGTGCACGTTTTTATGCAGGTAGCCCCTGGCGCCGTGTTTGATCATGCGGATAAGGGCGTCTTCATCGTCCTGCACGGAGAGTGCCATGACCAGCACTTCAGGATGATGTTCCTTTAGCCAGGAAGCAGTTTCAAAACCGTCCATCAGCGGCATGGTGATGTCGAGCAGCACGATGTCGGGGATGTTGCGGGGCTGTGCGAAGCGTGCTGTAAGCGCCTGCCCGTTTTCGGCTTCGTACAATACTTCGAAGTCG
The DNA here is from genome assembly GCA_965653365.1 of uncultured Chitinophaga sp. Classification (GTDB taxonomy): domain Bacteria; phylum Bacteroidota; class Bacteroidia; order Chitinophagales; family Chitinophagaceae; genus Chitinophaga. The sequence goes on from CBFGZV010000003.1 coordinate 134,123, forward strand.
CGGAAGCCTTCCACGATGGTGGCGATGGCTTTTGCGATCAGCAGGTGGTCGTCTACGATAACGATGCTGTAAGTCATTTTGAAGTGGGTTCCATTTTATCTGCCGGTAACTGCAGGGTGAGGCGGGTGCCGGTGCCCGGACTGCTTTGCAGTTCCAGTACGGCGCCGATCTGCAGCGCCCTGCGTTTCATATTGTCGAGGCCGATGCCGCGCGGCGGCTGGCTGGTATCGAATCCCCTGCCGTCATCCGTGGCCTCGATCAGCAGGCCGTCAGCAAGCTGCACGCCAATGTGTATCCGTTTGCACTGCGCATGTTTGAGGCTGTTTTGCATAAACTCCTGCACGATGCGGAAGAGCATGTTTTTGACGGATGCGGCCACACGGATGGCGGGGGTGTTCACATCGAGCGAAGCCTTGCAGATGCCGGCTGCGTTCACCTGCCTGCATTCCTGTTGCAGGAGCGTCACCAGGTCGTTTTGCGACAGCGCCGGGTTGTTGAGGGTGCGGGAAAGCTGCCGCAGTTCTTCCAGCGATTCGTTCACGATGTTGCCAATGCGCTCCACTTTTTCTTCCAGTTCGGGGAACTGCCGGCCCTGCACCAGCTGGCGGGCGTAGAGCACGGCGAGTGTGAGCTTCTGCCCTACGCTGTCGTGTATCTCGCTGCCGATATGCTGCATGGTCTCGTGCTGCACGGCGAGCTGCGTGTTCAGCAGCTCGAGCTGGTGCCGCTCGCGGAGGCCCGTTTTTTCCATATCGTGTTTCATTCTTTTCTGCCGGAATTGGTAGATGAAAACAATGGTGCCGGCCACGAAGATGAGCACCACCAGGTTGGCGAGAATAATGAATATGGTCATTTCTGCCTGCTCCATATGAAACCAAGTGTGAAGGACGTATACATCAAAGCGCTCAATGCAATCTGAATATACCAATAAACCATGAAAATGGCAGGATATTTCGTGCGCAGCGTGTTGTGCAGGCCGTAGAACGGCATGGTGCCGAGGTAGAACAGCAGCAGGCCCAGGCATACCCAGAACATCAGGCTGGTTTTGAATTGCAGCGCCTCTTCGTCGCGCACCAGCCTGATGAAAAAGGTAAAGATCAATACCAGCAGCACCAGGTTGCCCACGGTGTAAGAAAATGAAAAGAACCAGTATCTGCCCTGCTGCAAAAGCAGGATGTCAGTGCCCAGGCTCAGGACATACACTGCAGCCGCCAGCATTGGCCTGTTTTGTACCGGCGTTCCTTTGAAGTACTGGCGGAAGAGCCAGCAGTAAAACAGGAACTGCAGGGGGATGCTGAGGTAGCGGAATAGGATGAAGTTCCACTCCACGTTGCCCAGCACATCGCGGATATACTTGCCGCTCATTTCCATGGCGAGGATAAGGGCGAGATATACCGGGAACCACTGCCAATAAGTGCCGCGGAGCTTCCGCCAGTACAGGAAGCCGGTGGCGCAGGCCATCAATTCAAAGCCGTTGTGCGCCCATCTGATATATACGGTATGATCCATTTAAAAGGCTTACTCTGTTGCAAATTGACCGGTGCCGGACGGCGGGGGCGACATGTCGCCGTGGTTCTGCGCATCGCCGGCGACCAGGATCGGGCCATCCGCCGGAGCTTCCAGTTTCCAGATCGAAGCCATGTATTGGCTAAGTGTAGTCGGCAGACAATCATTGGTACCCCAGCGCTGAGGGTCAAAATCAAGGTGTTTGCCGCCATCGCTGTACGTTGGCACCAGGAACACGGTGTGGTGCTTTTCGTATTCAGGCCGTACGTCAGTGAGCCCCACCGTTTGCTGCATAGTGGCTGCATCCGGGTATTTGCCATAGTAAATCCGTATGCCGAGGCGCATGTGAGCATTGCAATTCTTTTTGCAGGCTGCGTTCTCGATCATCCAGATGTAACGTTTGATCGTTTCTAACGGGAACCAGGCGTTGCGGGCGTCTTCTGTTGTGGTCATGGCGCGGCCGTTTCCAATGAATTTTTTCCCCTCGTCTTTGGCATAATTGTCGGCCAGCAGTTTGGCGAGGTGCACGTTAATACCCTTGAAATTGTCTCGCGAATAATCAGCGCAAATGCGGTTGCAGCTGGGCTGCTGCGCAGGTTGCGCCGTGGACCGGTTATGGAAGCCCAGGTACAGCACAACCGCGATTAAAATGAAATTGAGAATAATGGAAGTCGTTTTCATCGTTTGGGGGTTTTCGGGTGAAGAATGAATTTCCGTGATTGAAGTTACCGAAAATCGGCGCGCAGATACAGGCGTGACCGTGGCCCCGGTGCGGCCCGTGTTGTAAATGACTGACAATCTGCACGCTGCAATGGCCGCCTGTTACAACTTTCCGTTCATGGCACATGGGTTTTCCGTCATTTAACGGAGGCGCATTCCCGCCATCCGGACGGCTATTTATGGTGTATCGCACATTGCCGGGGCTTTGCCGTGATACTAGCTTTGCAGGAAAACATCAACCCATGAAAAAGTTTTCCCCCTTTGTACTTGCCTGCTTCCTGGCGCTCGCGGCCTGCCGGAAAGATAGCACCCCCACCCCCGCAGACTGCCGCCCCGCCACCATGATCATCAACAGCGGCGCCATCACCTCAGCGTTCAACTTTTCCTATAACAACGAAGGAAGGCTGAGCCGCGTGGTGAATAACCAGTATGAAATGGTGTTCGACTATGACGCCAGCGGTTATGTCATCAATTTTTTAGCAGCGGGCAAGTTGTTCCGGAAATCCGCCGTAAAAACGGATGCGCAGCGGCGGCCAGTGTCGGTAACGATGACCGATTACCATGCAAACGGCACGTTTAACCAGGAATTGATCACCTGTGAGTACAACTCCAAAGGGGAACTGGTGAAACAGGTGTCGCAGAAAGACAAGCAGCCAACGGTGACAACATCGACCGTTTGGATGAACGGCAACTGCACGTCCATTTCCGACAATGCCCAGAGCACCACCGTGGAATATTACACGGATCAGCCCATACAGCAGGCAGACATATTAAGCATCAACCAGCTGATGATGCATGGCTTTGTGACGGTGTTCAATAAGAACCTGGCGAAATCGCTGACGACCGGCGTGTCTACCGCCCGCTACACATACGAGTTTGATGAGGCCGGGCGTATCACCACCGCCGTCCTGTCATACGGCGGAAGCAGGGAAACACGGTTGTTCCAGTATAGCTGCGACTGACCCTTGCGGCTTCTCATCGTACACCCATATCCCGATTTTGTAACCATTTAAAAAAGCGATCATGAAAGATCAGACATTATCTGCCCGCGAGCAGGCGTTCAAACTCACTTCGCAGGTGTTGCAGGCCGCTTTCCGGCCCCATCCCGACGAACCGGAGCCGCCCACCGGCCCCTGGGCTTCCATCATCCGCAGCGCGTGGAAGCAATCTATTTTCTATACCGGCAACGGGGCGGCGCTGCGTGCCATCGCCCAACGGCATCCGCAGGTGTGGGACCTCTGGGGTAATCCTTTGGCCCACGTGGCGCTGAACCCGCAGCCGCTTCCGCCCGGCGACATTGCATTTGCCTTTGCGCTGGCGCAGGAGGTGATAGACCGGGCATTGCTGCTGCACGATGTTGCAGCCGGGCTGCATCCGGATGAATCCGGCCAGGCCGCCGCCGTCTCTTCCGGTTTGGTGCGGAATTTCGCAGACGCCGTTTGCCCCTTCCCGCCGCAAATCAAGATACCCCGCAAGAAAGGCCCCTTCCCTGTTCCACCCGATGCCGAAGCCGGCTGGAGCGCGATTGAGCTGATGGCCGTGGGCATTTCATTCGTGCAGGCCGCTGAAAGCATCGCAGTGCCCGCATTGCAGGAAGCGCTGCATGCCGCGGGCAACCAGATTATGGATACTGGGTTTTCCCGTTTGTAAACCTCAAAAACAACCCATCATGGCAAACTTAATCGGCACCACCAACGCGCCCGATACTGCAGGCGTACTCGGTGAAAGTGAAAAATATGCCGGCGTCAAAGGTACATCGGCGGCCGCCAACCAGCCGGGCGTAGCCGGCGGAAACCCGGACGGGCCGGGCGTTTACGGAGAATCGACTACCTCGCATGGCGTAATGGGCAAAAGCCGGGAAGGAACCGGCGTATACGCAGAATCGGTAAAATCCGCCGGCGTGTACGGCCACAGTTACGACAACGCCGGCGTTCATGGGGAATCCGTCAAAAATACCGGCGTCGTAGGCGTCAGCCGCGCCTGGTTCGGCGTATACGGCGAAGCGGAGGATGAAGAACCGGTCGTGTTCGGCAAACCGTTCGATCAGGTAGACCTGGAAATGCACCGCATCAGCGCGTTACCTGATAACGACAGCATAGCCGGCGGCGTGGAGGAATTCGATCCGGACGCCGGCCCGGCCTACCGCCTGCATTCCCTGCCGCCCCAACCGCAACAAATGATGATGCTCAAGCGGCCGGTGCGCAAACGCGGTATTGGCATCGGCGTGGTAGGCAAAAGCGGCACCGGCCGCGGCGTGCTCGGGCAAAGCGACAGCAACACGGCCGTGGAAGGCAACAGCAAATCCGGCGTCGGCGTGTATGGCAGCAGCGAAAGCTTCGAAGGCATGCATGCGGTGACCAACTCGCTGAGAACGGCCGCCATCGCCGCTTACAACGACAATCCCTTCGGCACCGGCGCGGCCATTTATGCGAAAAAAGCCGGTCATCTGGGTGTAGCGGGTTTCTTCGAAGGCGGTGTATTCGTCACCGGCGATGTGCATGTGCGCGGCAACATTACCGCCGACCGCGACATCTGCTGTATGGGCGCCGACTTCGCGGAAGATTTCAACATCGCGGACGAAGCCGGGCCAGGCACGGTGATGATCCTCGGTGAAGACGATCATCTGGAAACCAGCAGCGCGGCTTACGATACCCGTGTGGCCGGTGTGATTTCCGGTGCGGGGAATTACCGCCCCGGCATCATTCTCGACAAACAAGCCACCGGTAAAACGCGGAAGCCAGTGGCGCTCGTAGGCAAGGTATACTGCAAGGCCGACGCGCGGTATGGCGCCATTGCCAAAGGCGACCTGCTCACCACTTCCGACACGCCCGGCTATGCCATGAAGGCCACGGATCCGCTGCGTGCGTTCGGCGCGGTGATCGGCAAGGCGTTGCAGGGCCTCGGCAACGGCCAGGGACTGATCCCCGTGCTGGTGTCGTTACGTTAACCAATAAATGTAATGATCATGTTGACGGTTAAACAAGCCGTTTTAAGGCGGCAAAAACTCGCGGGTGACATCATTCACCCGCCCTTTTCCCTTCGCGCCCTGAACCAGCGTTTCCAGCCCGGCAGGCACTGCCTGCACGGATTGCTGACCAGCATGTACCGCGGAGCCGGCGGCTGGGAGATGCCGGACAGGGATACGGTCAAACTGACGAAATATATTTCCTCCGCCGGCTGGCATTCCTTCGGCGCCAATGTAGAAGTGTTCCTGCACCGCAGCGGCACCGTGCGGCTGAAGTGCCGGATTACCAACAGCAGCTATTTCGCGCCGTACGACTACAACATCAAGATCTTGGTCACCACCGCCAGCGGCAAAGTGCTCTTCATGAAAAAAGCGGGGCGTATTGGCACCCGCCACACGGAAAACTACCAGGAAATCATGCACAGCCCCATCCTGGCAGCATACTTCAACGAATTCATCAACAGCTGGCTGGAAACGAACACGGAATATTCCGACCTGGTCACGGCCACGGTGGAAGACTGCCTCGCCTTTATCGGCGGTTGGGTGATAGGGCTGGCTATTATTCCCAGCGCCACCGTGGGCCTCGTGGTGTTCCTCGGCGCCGGCGCCATTTCGCTGATCGCCACGGGCACGCTCGATACCGGCGCGCGGCTCATCGCCGGCGTGCTGTGGATGAAAGGGCCGTTCGGGACGTTCTATGCATTACTGGCGATGGGCATTGCCCGCATTGGCTCGGCACGCCGCCAGCTGCACCAGGAGGAATACGACTGGGCAAATGCAGTGGTATTTAAAGGTTCTCTTCCCCCCATCGAAAAGATATGGCTGACGGACACCATCGGCGCCGGCGGCCGCGCGTTCGTATGGCCGGAGCCGGACGGGAACATCACACTCAACATGGGTCCAAACGCCATGACGGATCCCCGGTCTTATAACGACGACGGCAGACAATTGAATGCCAGTAACCTGGTCATCCGTTACGGAGAGGTTTTTATCCATGAGCTGGTGCATGCCTGGCAGATCTATCATTCGCCGCGCGACAGCGCGTTTGTGGTGGAAGCACTGACGCATACCGCCTGCAGCGGCGGCAGCAAGGATGCGTACCGTTACGAAATGCCGCCGCAACGGTCGTTTGACGAATACAACATCGAACAGCAGGCCAGTATCGTAAGCGACTGGTACAGCCGCTACTTCATCGGCAACAAGAATAATAAATTTTTGTTCCGGCATCCCTCCAGCGGTATTGACCCGCAGCAGGATCCACGCTGGCGCTATATCGCCTACAACATCCAGCCGGCCCGCTCGTGAAGGAAAGTCAGATTCGCCCCTCAAAAATGTCGTATTCGCATCCCTTGTTGTTGCAGTTTTGGTAGTAAGTTTGCTGCGTTCAGCATGCTGAACAAGCTGAAAAAAACCTAAAGCAACTATATGCAAACCACTAACAAAAAAGCAGCGCTCGGCTTTATCTTCGTTACCCTGCTGATCGACATTATGGGCTGGGGCCTCATCATCCCGGTAATGGCAGATCTGATCGTTGAGCTGAAAGGCGTTCCGTTAAACGAGGCCAGTAATTACGGAGCCCGGCTGCTCTTCGCCTTTGCCGCCACCCAGTTCGCCTTTGCGCCGATGATCGGCAACCTGAGCGACCGGTTCGGCCGCCGCCCCATCCTCCTGTTGTCGCTGCTGGGTTTCGGCATCGACTACATCATCCTGGCCCTGGCGCCCACCTACGGCTGGCTCTTTGCCGGCCGTATCATCGCCGGCATTACAGGCGCCAGTTTTACGACGGCCACCGCCTATATCGCGGACATCAGTCCCGACGAAACCACCCGCGCCAAAAACTTCGGCCTGGTGGGCGCGGCCTTCGGCCTCGGGTTTGTGCTGGGCCCCGCACTGGGTGGGTTACTGGGCACCCTGGGCATCCGGGCGCCGTTTTATGCCGCAGCGGCGTTGTGCCTCTTTAACTGCCTGTTCGGTTATTTTATGCTGCCCGAATCATTGAGCAAAGAGCACCGCCGGCCCTTCGAGTGGGCAAAGGCCAATCCGTTCGGCTCCCTGAAATTCCTGACCAGGCACCCAGAAATAGGCGGGCTCACCATCAGCTTCTTCCTCATTTATCTGGCCAGCCAGTCCGTGAACGCCAACTGGAACTTCTTCACCCAGTACCGCTTCGGCTGGAGCGAGAAAATGGTAGGCATCTCATTGGCCGTGGTAGGCGTGCTGGTGGGTGCGGTACAGGGCGGCCTCACCCGGGTAGTGGTACCCAGGTTCGGGAACGAAAAGAGCATTTACACCGGGCTGACGTTATACGCGATCGGTCTGGCATTGTTCGCCTTCGCCACTGAAAGTTGGATGATGTTCGCCTTCCTGGTGCCTTATTGCCTCGGGGGGATATGCGGCCCATCTTTACAATCCGTTATTTCCGGGCATGTGCCGTCTAACCAGCAGGGCGAGCTGCAAGGGGCGCTGACCAGCCTGATGAGCCTCACCACGGTGATAGGCCCCCTGATCATGAACGGCTCGTTTGCCTATTTTACCTCGAAGTCCGCACCGTTCTATTTCCCCGGCGTGCACTTTCTCATCGGCGCCGTATGCATGCTGCTCAGCATCTTTATCATCGCCAAAATTTTTAACCGGGAAAAGAGAACAAACCCCGAACTGGCCGATGTGATCAAGGGTAGTAACGTAGCAGAAACGCCCGTTCATTGACAATGCCAGTGTCAAATAAAAAGAGCCGTCTCGAAAGAACGAGACGGCTCTTTTTATTCAGCGGGTATCATTCACAGCTTGGGCTATTCAAGACCAGCCCGTCGCCGCCAATAAAATATACACTGGAAAATGCAGGGGCGATGATGTCGCTCCCGTAGAGTTGCGCATGCGGTAATGCTAGGCGTCAAAGAGGCGCACGCGGGTTTTGTTTGACAGTAGCCGGCTTTGGGAGACGGATTTTAAAGCATCTGAGGAAAATACCGGTTTTCCCGGCCCCCTATCCCTAATTATACATTTTCCGCTGTTGCTCTACGGCCAGTCCCACCAGGTAAAGAAACTGGGGCTCAAAGTGGTCGCGGTGGGTGATGGCCATCAGCCCGTCGTGCTCATCCCGGGCAAAGTACACGTCTTCCCCGTTAATGCCGACCGTGATTTTGTCGAACGGGCCGTCCTGTTCAATGGAGACAGGCAAATGCCAGATCCTGTTTTGATAGATGATGCTGATGGCATATTGTTCGGTAACCATAGGGGTAAAATTTAGGTGTATTAAAAGTCGCCCTAAAAGTACGCGCGGGTCGCACCCGTTTCCAATGACGGCGCCCGGCGCCCCCGATGATCTGCATCGCCCGGCTCCTATACCGGATGATATAGCTGTTTTGTACTGAAAACCAATCGTTTAAAAGGAGCGCCGGCTGATGACGGCAGACAATCCCTCCCCGTTTTCCATCATGGTCCCCGGTGATGGCCATCATTGGTCACGGGTGGCGGCGGCAGTATTTTGCCCTTAAATTAATCCACCATGAAAAAGATACTCTTCCTGGCAGACGCGCAGAAATTCAACGCTGGTACACTTGATTTCGCTTCCTTCCTCTGCAGGCAACAGCATAGTTCACTGACGGGCGTATTCGTGGAAAGCACCGGGCAGGATCCCCATTATGCCGTGCTTCACCAGGATATCGTGTACGGCGGTGTAATGGTGGGTATCGAAACGCCGGTTGAGCAGCTGAAGGAAGAGCGTATCCGGAAAAACATCGCTTTTTTTGAAAGTAACTGTATCAACCGCGGCCTGGCTTACGAGGCCATCAGGCTCAGGGGGCATGCGCTCGACCAGTTGCTGCTCGAAAGCCGCTATGCTGATCTTATCCTGATCGATCCGGCGATGTGCTTCAACGACATTTCCAGCACCTCTCCCACTTCCTTTGTAAGGAAAGTGCTGGCGCACGCGGAATGTCCGGCTATCATCATGCCGGAGCACTTCACGGGCCTCGACGAGATTATTTTTGCTTACGACGGCAGCCCCGCGTCTGTATTTGCCATCCGGCAATTCACGTATAATTTCAAAGAGCTGACCAGCAAACCCATCACGGTTGTAACGGCCAATGCCGCTACACTGGTGACTGCAGAAGAGAAACAGCGGATGGACGACTGGCTGGAGCGCCATTACCGCCGGCTGTCGTATCAATCCATCGAAGGAGAAAGCCGGTCCGGTTTGCTCGAATACGTGCTCAGCCGCAACAACGCCATGGTCATCATGGGGGCGTACGGAAGAGGCACCCTGTCGTCTTTCTTTTCTTCAAGCCATGCGGACCGCCTCGCCCGGTATGCGTCCAAGGCCCTGTTCATCAGTCATCCCTGATATTTCACTAGGCGCACAATAAACCATGAACGGGAAGCTGGGTTTTCTTAATTTTAACCAGCTTCCCCGAAATGGAATTAACCTTCAGACATACCGCTATCCATCCCCGCCTCAAGGGGTATATCGACCGGGTGTATCTGCTCGAGTGCGACCGCCGCATTCCCGACCCTGATTTAAAAATGATTGTGCCGAACGGCTGCGTGCGGCTGATGCTCCCCTTCAAAAATGGGTTGAGCGCCCGGCACGCCGCTACCGGTATCACCACCGCAGCTACAGACCGGTTTGCGCTCGTGGGCGTATGCGATCTGCCGTTTACGGTGGATGTTGTGTCCGACGCGCCTTCCGGTGTCATTGGCGTTGAATTCAGCCCGCGGGGCGCTTACCGGTTCCTGAAGATGCAACACAGCGAACTGAGAAACCGGGTGCTGCTGCTGGACGACGTTTGGGGAAAACTGGCACGGGAACTGGAAGAAAAGATCGGCAACGTTTCAGCTCCCGATAGTAAGATGGAGCTGCTGCAACGATTGCTGGCCGGCATGTTGCGGGAAGATGACGATACTGTTTTCGATTATTGCATTGAGCGGATCAATAGTACCGACGGGCGCGTGAGCGTGCGGGAGCTGGAGGCGGAAACCGGATACGGCAGCCGGTGGCTGAACGTGAAGTTCGCCGAAAAACTGGGGGTAAGCCCCAAGAACCTTTGCGCCATAACCCGCTTCCAGGCCGTGTTCCGTGCGCTCGCCAATCATCCCCGCTCCATTCTTGACAACAAGCGGTATTACGACCTGTACTACGACCAGGCGCATTTCATCCGGGAGTTCAGACGCTTCACCGGCTGGCCGCCGTCGAAGTTCGAAAGCCATGCAGGCGATTTCGGAAAAATGTTTTACCGACCCTGACTACTTCCGATTTGTACAATTCCGTTGACGCGGCGCCCGGTAGCTTTGCAGAAAAAACAATGGAACAACATTATGCCGCCGGCATCTCCGTCAACGCTTCCCCGGAGCAGGTATTCAGCCATATTTGTAATGTGCCCGCCTGGTGGGCGACCAACTTCAGCGGGGATGCATCCCGCCTCCACGCCGCCTTCACTGTCAGGTTTCAGGAAACCTATGTGGATTTTACGGTAGAAGAAATCATTCCCGCCGAAAAGATCGTGTGGCGCGTCACCGACTGCCACCTGTATTGGCTCGACGACAAAAAGGAATGGCTGGGCACCGCCGTGGTCTGGAACATTCGTCCACAGGCCGGAGCCACAGCGGTTTCCATGACGCACCAGGGGCTTACGCCGGCGTTGCCGTGCTTTAACGATTGCAAAAAGGGATGGGACTTTTACGTCAGGGAAAGTTTGCCGGAGCTGATCCTCACGCGTAAAGGGCGGCCAGACCGGCCGTCGCGGGGCTGATCACCCGTCATGCACTCCTTCCGCCAGCGAATTTATCGAGCCGCATCCTTCCGTTTTGAGAATAGATTTTTTATCTACTTTTAACTACGCCGGATGCGGCATATTTGTTAACGGAACGAAACCATGTTATGCGTCTTTATCACGTACTGATGTTCCTTGTACCGTGCCTGACCCTGCTCTCCTGCAAAAAGGATAACGACCCCGCCAAAATTCCCGTCAAAGAAAATTTCGTTCAGCTGATCGCGGGGCAGAACGATACGCTCATTATTGGCGGCGCAGTAAAATCCTACACCGCCACTACGGATCATCCCGATATTGCCGGGGCTATCGTAACGAATAATAAGATCGTCATCGCCACGCACAAGCCCGGCATGACTTTCGTGCGCGTGAGCGACGGTACGCTGACGGCCAGCATCAAATTGTGGTCAACCGCCCTCGACGGCCGCTGGGTGGTGATTACCGGCGACGCGAATTATGCCGTGAAAGTCACGGTGGAAGGCACCGATGCGGTGTTCGCGGCTACGCTGAAGCAACAATTGGAAAGCGAGATGGCCCTGCCCGCGAATACGCTGCTGGGCGTTTCTTACGCATACGGTCCGCCCGGGGCGTTCCGCGCGGAATATGGAGACCACACCCGGCGCGATGGGGCCTATTCATACGACAAGCTGACTGTTGCGATGGAGTACAACGGCGTAACGGAAACGTACCGGGTGATTCCCGTCAGCAAAACGATTATCGGGCTGGAGCGTTCGCTCACCGGCGAATACCAGGCGCTGCACGCGGACAAGGGTTTGCAGCAAGTAACGGTGACGCGCTACCTGCGCTACAGGCCGAACCCTGGATGATAAAAAGATATCCCATAAAAAAGGTTGCTCCGGATCGAAGCAACCTTTTTTATGCGTTGATGAGCCGTATTAGCGGATTTGCCCACGGATAAGCCCGTTCGGGAAAGCCGTGGAATGCGCATTCACATACAATGCGTCTGTTCTGACGGCGCTGGCGGTGGGTTCATCCAGTTGCTTCGTTTGGGGCGTGCCGAATTCAGAGGCATTGGCGCAGAGCCCCACCAGTACAGCGCCGTTAGCGCCGGTGGCGCCACGGTGGATGTGTGCGGCGGTCATGGCATCGCCAACCGGTACGTTCGATACCGTTACGAGGGAATACAGTTTCCGGTCAACCGTCATCCTGATGAGCGCCCTGCCGGTGGCTACGGTGGGCACGGGCGGCACTTCATTGGCGCCGTTGAGCGCCACGTCCGCCGCTACGAGAATGTCGCTGTTCACCGTACCCCTGACGAGGCCGGATGCTACCTGGGTAGAGTGTACATTGAAATAAATATCGTTTTTAGCATCTTTCAGGCTGTCGGCCAGCGTCTGGCGGATCGTCATCTCCCCTGAGGCGGAAGTGCCCGTAAAAGCCGGGAAAGGCAGTATCACAGGGCCGTTCACCACCGGGTTGCCGGTGTGAAAATGCGCCATTGTGAGCTGGTCACCGGAAGCGAGGTTCTCGACCCGGAAAGAATACTTGAGCACGTTGTTGGGGTATAGTTGCATGGTCAGCAATCCCGTTTCCGTTCGGCCCGCCGGTGTGGGGTTCTCGAACTTGGCGCTGAGCGGAATGGTCCAGATGATGTCGGGGTTGGGCTTATCATTTTTGCTGCAGGAAAACGAGAGCAGGCTGGTTACTGCCAATGCAGATATGGCAATGATCTGTTTGTTTTTCATATTGTAGGTTTTAGTACTGACATTGATATTACAAAAATCCATCCAAATTGTTCTTTGGCTAACCAAAGCGGGTCACCCTCGCATTTCCATCACAAAGTGCCAACGAAACCCGGCTGCCGGCGCGGAAAAAAACGCGATACAGCCACGGGGCCCCGGTAGTCCCCGGTATTGCAGACAATATCCGTCACTTCCTTTTACCGTCACCCGGGTTGACGAGGTACCTGGCCACGAAACCGTGCGCCCGGCTGTTGCAGGGCAGGTTCCATCTGCAGGTAGGTTTATATACGGATAATTGTGCGGCCGGGTTTCACTGATGCGTATTTGGCAACGGTAACGTGTAGTGGATGTGTAATGTTAGTTCGCCGCGGGCCGGTTAAGCTGCCGCAGCCACTGCAACAGGGCCCCCCGCTGCGCTGCAGTGAGTTTTGCTTCGGGGTGCAGCATTGAATAAGATGCCAGCGGCATGGTGCCGTCTCTGATGCTGCTTTCCATGGAGCGGAGTTTCGATGCCTGCCGGCGTGCGGAATATTCGCCGAAGAGGTGCAGGTTCAGCTCCTCTTTTCCCTCCCTGACATGCCTGGCCAGGAACCAGCCGGCCGGCTGGATGTATGCATACCAGGGATAGCGGGTATGATTGCTGTGGCAATCGTAGCAGGCGGCGTGGAGTATGTTGCGGACGTCAGGCGGTGTGGGCACCACGGCGGTAATATCAGCGGGAAAAGCCTGCCCGCTTCGGTTGCGGGCAGGCTGAATAAATTGGATGGCCGCCAATACCGTCAGTATGCCGGCGAGCCATTTTTTGCGGTTGCTCATTTAAGCGTTTCTTTCACAGCACCGCAGGTGAGCATGGAGCTGCCGAAATAAGGATTCTTGATGTCCTCTGTTTCGCTCAGCCAGCTGCCGCCTTTGTTGTCGTTGTACATCGGGCAGAAGTCGTAGTACAACGGCTGCCCTGCGCCCACCGCTTTCACGAGGTCGTATACGTCTTTGCTGAGCAATTCGAAATGTTCGCGCTGGTGCTTGATATTCCCGGCATTATCGGCGATGTGCTCCGCATGTTCTTTCGAAGAACTTTCGATGTCGGTGTACATGGCTTTGTGCTCCGCAGGGATGGCCGACTGGTCCACCTTCCCGAATGCGGCAACGAGCGTTTTGCCTGCTGCTGCGGCGTCGGCGGCATTGTCTGCGGCCAGCGCATTTTTCAGCTGGAGGTAGCCGGTTACGATGTCTTTCACCGGCGAGGCCGCCGGCGCAGTGGTGGCGGCGGGCGCTTCGGCCGGAGCCTGTGTACTGTCGGCGTTGGCGGCCGGTTTGTTGCTGGTGTTGCAGGCGGCCAGGAAAATTCCCGCGGCGGCGATCAAAACAATTTGTTTCATGTTGCTGAAGGTTAAATTGATTTAGTAAAGCGAAAATAAATGGAACCCAGCCACTGCTGTTACATAATTTTGCAAATAGTTTACATCATTCAAATCTGCGACTGCAGTTGCAGGAACAATCCCCCTCCGCGTTTGTTATACCAGTAACCAAAACTGTGGATTGTGAAAATGTTGATGCTGTTGGCCGCATTGCTCGCAGGCAGCGCGGGCCTGGCCCAGGATGTGCCCGCCAGCCAGGTTCCCGCGGCGGTTACCAAGGCTTTCAAAGCAAAATTCCCGACGTCGACGGGAATCGACTGGGAGAAAAAAGGCAACCTGTATGAAGCTGATTTTGATGTGGTGCTGGTTGACCACAAAGCCCTCTTCGACGAAACGGGCAAACTGGTGGCGTACAAGCGCGACATCCGGAATGCGGACCTGCCCGCCGCTATCAAAAAGACCATCCAGGCGGATTATAAAGACTACCGGATCGACGAGGCGCAACGGCTGGAACGGAACGGCGTGGTGTATTACCAGGTCGAGCTCGACGGCAAGCCCGCCGATCAGAAACTGGTATTTACGAAAGAAGGTAAAGTAGACGCTGCGCAACAATACTGGTGACAACGGAATGCCCCCGGCAGTAAACCGGGGCATTTTTTCATCAATTCAAATCCCCCATCCGTTAATTCCCCCCGTCTGAATGGCGTTTCATGTTGCAGATTTGCAGTGTTAATTTTTTTTACCCCCAAAAAGTACAACATGAAAACGTTATTGAAACATTCACTGTTAGCCCTCACTATCGCTGTTGCAGCTTCTTCCTGCATCAAAGACAAAGGAACACAGCCCAAGAAATTCAGTGTATCGAAATTCAAATTACTGCTCAAAGCAGGCATCCTTGAATCGAAGGAAACACAACCGAGAGGTTATTCGTTCGTGATTACCCAGAACGGCAAGTGGGTAGACACGTGCTCGGGCGGATACGGTTACCTGGTGGGCGACCGCGTAAGCCCCATGCGGCCGGAGCTTGAAATCAACATCGCCAGCGTTACCAAGTCCATCACCGGCGTGGCCGCCCTACAACTGATCAAGAAAAACAACCTGAAGGTAACTGACAGCATCGGCCCCTGGCTGCCGGCTTATTTTAAAGCGGTGAAAGCCGTGCGCGATATCACTTTCAAAGAACTGCTCACGCACCGTTCCGGCATCCTGACCGATGTTACCAGCTACGAAGCCATGAAGCAGCTGGCCGCCAACGGGCTCGAAAACCCGGCCAAGCCCGCGTTCTATTCGAATATGAACTTCGCGCTGTTCAGAGCCATGATTCCTTATCTCAACGATAAAAGCGCGGCCCAGCAGGCGGAGGCGAATATGCTGCCCGACAGTGAAGCGTTCGAAAACTGGCTGAGCCTGCAATATGTGGCCTATATGCAAAAACAGGTGTTTACGCCCATCGGCATCGCGGAAGCGCTTTGCAAACCAAACGGCCCGAGCGCCATGGCCTTCAACGAAGGTCCGAAGCTCGCATTTCATCAGCCGGGCGACTGGACGCATAGCGCCGGCGGTGGCGGGTACTACCTTTCCACTATGGAGATGGCCTGCTTCATGGCATACCTCTGCCATTCCGAAACCTTGCTGAGCAAAGAACAGCAGACCGCGATGGATAAAGACCTGCTGGGCTGGGACGAAGACGATTCACATATGACCATCATCGGCCGCTCGTACGGAAAAGGCGGACTGCTGGTGTGGGACGGTGGCCGCGGTATCCAGACCGTTGTGGTGAAATATCCCAACAAAGTGGAACTCGCCGTATCTGTCAACTCCTGGAGCGGAACGAAACGCCAGCTCTCTATCATAGCCAAAGATGCTTTTAATGACGCGTGGGAATAGTGCTGTTACACTGAGAACAAAAAGCCGTGCAGTTTTGCGCGGCTTTTCCTTTTTTGGGAGAAGGTGTCACAGATTCTCCGGAACCGCGACGGCATATCCCTGCTGGGATGGCGACCTGCTAATACCTCCTCGCCTGACCTGTGCTTCCCCACGCCGCTGTCCGGCCACCACCATTACTGTATCAAAATCTCAGGAAAAGCCCGCAAATATTTAATAACCAGTAATTTAAGTATCGGGCATCTTGTTTTGCACGGCGCCCGGAATACCCGTCGGTACACCATCCCGACTACAGTTTTCTGGTAAGATTTTTCGCCTGTGCCGGTTTTCATTTGCATTTTCCGAAATACCGCCGGTTACGCCATCCCGATTACAATTCTCTGGTAAGACTTTTCGCCTGTGCCCGTTTTTCATTTCCGGAATACCCGCCGGTTACATCATCCCGACTACAGTTTTCTGGTAAGATTTTTCGCCTGTACCCGTTTTACATTTGCATTTCCTAGAATTTTCCTACCTTTGCACCATCATGTAGTAACCACTTACACGCATACACGCAGCGCCCGCTGCTTTTCTGGCCACTTTGGCCGAATATTTCCATCTAATTTTCTAATCAAAATTTTACCGCGATGAAACTTACATCCTTCTCAAGGACCGTTTACGGCTATTGCAGCCCAGTTTTAACCCAATTCACCAACACAGATGTATATCAGCGCACAACAGATCAGTTATCATACGCCCAATGGCGACCCGATTTTCAGTAACGTTCAGTTCTCCCTTCAGAAAGGTGAAAAGGCCGCCATTGCCGGCAGTAATGGCGCCGGCAAAACAACGCTCCTGCGGATCATTGCGGGGCAGGAACAACATTTCTCCGGACAGCTGCAGGTAGCCGGCCATTTGTATTACGTACCGCAGCATTATGGCCACTTCAACCGGCTCACCGTGGCGGCCGCACTGGGCATTGCGCCCTTGCTGGACGCGCTGGATGCGGTGGAACAAGGCTCCACCGATCCGCAGCATTACGACCTCCTGGAAAACCAGTGGGATATCACCGCCCGCTGTGAAGAAGCATTCGCGAAATGGGGTATTGCAGGCGTTGACCTGCGCCAGCCGCTGGACCAGCTCAGCGGGGGGATGAAGACGCGGCTCTTCCTATCCGGCATCGACATTTTCGAACCGGACATCGTGCTGCTCGACGAGCCCACGAATCACCTCGACCGGCAGGCACGGGAACAGCTGCTGCAATGGATGCGGCAAACCACATGTACCGTGCTGCTCACGAGCCACGACCGGGAATTGCTGCGCCTCTGCACGCCTATCTGGGAATTGCAGCCCGGTGGCATCAAGGCGTACGGCGGCAATTATGATTTTTATGCGGAACAGAAAAGCATCGAAGCGGCGGCGCTGGAGCACAACCTCGCCCATCACGAAAAAGCCTTCCGGGAAGCGAAACTGAAGCAGCAGCAGACCATGGAGCGTAAGCAGCATGCGGACGCACAGGCGCGCAAAGGCGCGAAGCGGGCCAACGAGCCCAAAATCCTGCTCAACGGCCGGAAAATGAAAGCGGAAGTAAGCACCGCCAAACTGCAACAGGTGCACATCGACAAAGTCAGCGAGCTCCGGGCGGATATGCAAGAAGCAGCCGCCATGGCACAGGTGCAGCGCATCATGAAAGGTTTTTTCGACAACCCGGCCCTGCCGCACGGCAAGGTACTGGTGGAAGCGCAGGCCGTCAATTATGCGTACGGCAACGGCGCCATGTTGTGGCCCGAGCCACTTTCATTCACGATTCGCAGCGGCAACCGGCTGGCTATCACCGGGGGAAACGGCGGCGGCAAAACCACCCTGCTGAACCTGCTCCGCGGCAGCCTGACGCCCACCACCGGCCAGTTACACCGGAGCCCGTGCACTGCCTTGCTGCTGGACCAGGACTACAGCCTGATCGACCGGCAAAAGACCGTGCTGGAACAGGCGGAAGCGTACAACAGCACCCGGCTCGAAAGCGCTATGGTGCATACGATGCTGGCCAATTTTCTTTTCCTGCCGGATAGCTGGGATAAGCCCTGCTCCGTGCTCAGCGGCGGTGAAACGCTGCGGCTCGCTCTTTGCTGCATGGTGTTGCAGCACAAAACGCCGGACGTAATTTTTCTCGACGAGCCGGTCAACAACCTGGACCTTCGCAATATCGAGATGCTGGGAAAAATATTCGCGGGCTACCGGGGTACGCTCATCGTTATCTCGCACGATGCCGGTTTCCTCACGGAAGTGGGCACTACGGGTACGTTGGAACTGTAAGCTAAAAGCGCGCCGGTGCAGCGATTATGCCGGTGCGCTTTTCTTTGTTGTGTGCATGCGGGGGAACCGGATACGTATCGCCTGTAAAAATTCGGGCGGTTACCGATGGCCCGTTCGCGTTTGCGGAGGAATGAGCCCCATCTTAATTTTCGCCACGTCTCCGAACGATTGTTTGTCCAGGTTTTCTTCCACCTCCCGGATGGCGAGCATCAGGTTATTCGGCGTGTCCGTAATGGCGGTCAATGCCGCGGTGATGCCGTCCCACACCGGGTGCATCTGTTCCACCAGCTGCCGCCCTTTGGCCGTGAGCTGGATGAGGCGCTTCCGTTCATCCGCTTTGTCTTTCCGGGAACGGACCAGTTTCATTTTTTCCAGCTCCTTCAGCAGGCTGATGGTGGAAGGATGGCTGTAGCCGATTTCCTCCGCGATTTCCACTACGCCCAATACCGGTTTCAGGGTAAGCGTGTAGATGACCGGGAACCACTTCGGCTCAAAGTCGATGCCACAGGCCTTGTATACCTGTGCGCCTTCTTTGCGGAGGCGTTCGCTAAGGCGCTGGAGGCGTGTGCCCAGCGCCAGCATGCCGGCTGCGTCGATCAGGTTCATGCGGCGGGAATGTGGAGGTGAAAGAATAATGTGTCGGCCGGCATCCTGGGGAAATAGTCCGGCAGCGCCGCTTTTTCGATGCGGTGAAAGCCGTTCCTTTCGTAAAAACGCTGGGCGGCTTTGAGCACTTCCACCGTACCAAGATACAGGTCATGAATGCCCTGTTGCCGGCAATAGGCGATCAGGCCGTCGAGCAACTGCTGGGCGATGGATAGTTCCTTGCCCCGGAACTCCTTCTTCACGAACATTTTCCGGATGGCGCCGGCCTGGTGGCCGATGGCGATGAGCGCAATGGAGCCCAGGAGCTGTTCGCCCTGTATGGCGCCCCAGAACTGGCCACCGCCCCGCTGGTAAAACCCTTCTATGTCGAGCAGGTCCGGCTGGTCGGCCAGTGTAACGGGGATATTGTGCTCCGTTTGCTGAATGGGCAGGATCAGGTCGATGATCCGCGCCGTATAACTGTTATTCAGCGGCCGGATATCAAAAGCATGGTGCATGGCAAAACGTTTTATCAAATATATGTAGTTAACTACGTAATTCAAAAATACTGATTTATCAGGATTGCCTGCTTCCCTGGTTTGTCATATTTTCGAAACATGAGCAAATACCCCTTCCTGACTTTACCGCAGTGGCTGACAGCGCTGCGCCTCAGCACGGCTTTTATTTTCATCGCCCACGCGCTCGTGCGTTTGCTGAACGGCACCATCCCCCGTTTTGCCGGGTACCTCGAAAGCGAAGGCCTCCCCTTCGGGCTGGCGCTGGTGTGGAGCATTACCGTATTTGAAATCGCGGGCGGCCTGTTGCTGGCGTTCGGTTGGTACACCCGGGCGCTGACGGCGGGCTTTATTTTCCTGCTGCTGATGGGCATCGTATTGATCCATGCCCGGCTGGGCTGGTTCGTAGGCGAGCATGGATCCGGCGGCAGCGAGTACAGCTTTATTCTTATCGTGGCATTATTAGTGATCGCAGCCGGTGCAAAATCAAAGCGGATGTAATATCTTTAGTGATATTTATCCGACCGTATGAAGACAATCACCTATGCCCTTGTGCTTTTGCTGGCCGGGCTTTCTGCCGCCGCGCAAGACACTGCCGGGATCTTCACCCGTTTGCAGGCTATTTCCCACGGCCGCGTCGACTATTTCAATACCGATGGCATGGAGATCAGCAGCCACCGGGTGCCGGGGGAATTCACCGTCAAAAACCTGCAAAAGAGCTTCAAACCATACCGCATCAAAGCAGACCAGCTCACCACGGCGGATTCCGCGCTGGGCTATCCCAATTATTACGTCGACGAGTCGTACGAAGCGGCCCCCGGCATCAAGCAGTACATAGCCCGCTATTATATCGGCCATGAAGGTTCCCTGTACGCACTGACCTTTATGTCCAGCATACCGCCCGACCGCGCTTTTCACCGCGCCTTCGCAAAGCTGGTGCTCGAAGGGAGCATTCCCCTTCACGTGTATGTGAACCCGGATGCCGACAGCCTCAACTTCGCCGGCAGGAACATCTTTCGCAGCAAAGTATGCCGGTTCATGAGCATCAATAACCTGCAGTGTCCTTATTACGGGCAGATGAACTGGAGCGTGCACCGCGATGCCGCAAGCGCCGCGGCGGCGGTGAAAGCGCAATACGACGCCCTTACGACCCGGAAAACGGGCAAATTCATCGCAGCGGATACAGTGGATGTGATATTGGAAGGAACGCCGGTTAAAGCGCTGAAAGCCACTTACGACGTGAAGGGAGTTTCCGGCCTGCTGGTGGGCATGAGCGGCGCTAAAACCCTCACGGTATACTTCGTATCGGCGCCGGTGCGCAATAACCATGTAAGCTGCGCCATGAGCTTCTGGAATAACGACAGCGTGAACGCAGACGGGCTGCCGCCGCTGCTGGCCGAGGTGATGCGTCTTGGCAAACCATAGGCCCAATTTTCTTGGATAACCCGGATAAGCCCTCGTTTTACCTTTCTTCATACAAGCCCGGAATGCCTATTCCGCACCGGTGAGCAGCAGCTTTACCACATGCCGGTAATTTTTGCCCAGCGGCAGCTCGGTTCCGTTTTTGAGGCGGATGCTGTTGCCTTCGATGTAATGCACGAAAGATTTGTTGAGGATGTACGATTTGTGGATGCGGATAAACGTGTCTGCCGGCAGCCTCGTTTCAAAACCGCTGAGCGTACCCGGTGTGAGCAGGTAGCGCTGCGCATTCCAGACTTTCACATAATTGCCCACGCTTTCCAGGTACAGAATGTCGGCCAGCGGCACCTGGATCTGTTTCTTGTCTGATTTGATATAGATCTGCGCGGACTCTGCCGCCACTGCCGCGGCGGTGGGAACGGACGCCGGCTGCACGGCCTGTTTCTTCAGGTTATGCAGCGCCCACGCGCGGTTCACAGCTTTAAGGAAGCGCTCGAAGCGGAAGGGTTTGAGCAGGTAATCCACCACATCGAGATCGAAGCTCTCCAGCGCGTGTTCTTCGTATGCTGATGTGATGATCACCATCGGGCGCTGCTGCAGGGTCCTGAGCAGGTCGAGCCCCGTGAGCCGGGGCATGCGGATGTCGAGGAAAATGAGGTCTACCTGCTGGCGGCTGAGCAGCTCCAGCGCTTCCGCCACACGGTAGCACTGCCCGGCTTTTTCCAGGAAGGGCACATCCGCCATGTATTGCAGGATGATATCATGGGCCAAAGGTTCGTCGTCGACGATCAGGCAGCGAAGGCTCATTGTGCGGTTAATTGCAGTTCAGCTTTAAATGTATGATTTTTTATGCTGGTCGTAAATGTATGGCAGCCGGGATATAGCAGCGCGAGCCGTTTACGCAGGTTGTCCAAACCGATGCCGCCGGTGGTGGCGGGTGTTTCAAAGGAATTTTCGCAGCTGAAATAGAGGCTGCTTTGATTGCATTGCAGTCTGATATGCAGCCGCGCCGCCTCTTCCGCCGGCTCCACGCCGTGTTTGAAAGCGTTCTCCACCAGCACGATGAGCAGCAGCGGTGCGATGGTCATGGCGTCGGCCGGCACGTCCTGTTCAAAAGTAAATGCAGGCGCCTTTTTCAGCCGGATCATCTGCAGCCGCATGTAATCTTCGAGGTACCGGATTTCTTCTTCCACCGTCACCCTTTCCTCCTGCCCTTTATAGATCACATATCGCATCAAATCCGACAGCTGCAGGATGCTTTCCGGCGTATCTGCCGAGCGCTGGAGGCTCATGGCGTACAGGTTATTAAGGGTATTGAAAAAGAAATGTGGGTTAAGCTGTTGCCGCAGCAGCGCAAGTTCGCTTTCCGCCTTTTCTTTTTCGAGCGAAACGATGCGGTTGTTCTGTTTGGCCCATTGCAACGCCAGTACCAGCGGGAGGCTGAGGAAGATGATCGACAGGGCGGCGAACGCGTTTTCGAGGTGAAACGCATTGGCGCTGAACATGGTCCCGAACAGCTCATTGGCGGGCAGTAACAGGAAAAGCTGCGCCACGATGGGATATAGCAGCGCCACAGCCGCCATTACGCTAACCACGTACAGCACGGGGCCTCTTTCCCTCAGTACCCTGGCCACCAGCACGCGACTGTTGAGATAAAAGAAAAAATAGCCGCAGAGGTACATAAAGAGGAACTGCGCAAAAATGGCCAGGAACATGTCGAAGTGACGGACGATTTTGGCGAGATTGAATTCTCCGCCGATGAGCAGGCGCTCCGCCGAATGATACCGCGGATCATACAGGCAGGAAGTGGCCATGGCCGCAAGGGCCAGCGAAATGATGGTGATGGTGGCCAGCAGCGCCTTGTCTAAACTGAACCGGCGCAGCCATTGCACCTGGTGCACCATCCGCCGGTAGTAGGCCACTCCGCTGAGCAAAATTTCCAGACAAAAAGCGAGGATGGCGCCGGTGATGATGAACTGTTCCTGCACATCGTCGTGCTGCGCCGCGGCCCACAAACCTGCATTCACCGGCAGCAGCACCACGAAAAACAGCACCCATACGTAGAGGTATTGGCGGGGGCGCAGCCGCTCCTCCAGCCATCCGCGGCCGTACGCAAAAATCAGTGCAGGCAACAGCGAGGCGGCAGACACCAGCAAATCCCTGCCGTACTCCATCCAGGTGTAAGGCGCGCCGGTGAGGGTGTTGAAAATGCCCAGCCAGCAGACCAGCCCGGCATACATGCACACATCGAAATATCTGCGTAAAAAAGCCATCCTGTAAAAGAAATCCGAAAACCGCATCCGCCAAAATAAGAATGACGAAGGTGCCGGTTTTCGTGACGTAGGCCGCAAAATGCGCTGGAAGGCAAAAACCGGCTGTTCGTCACGCCCCTGCCCTCCTACCGCATGTTTAGTTGAAGGCGCGGCGCCGGCCGCCTAATTTGCCGGCATAAACCAACAACATGTACAGGCTCGACATTCAACATCTCAGTAAAAGCTACGGCGGCGGCGTACAGGCGCTGCATGGGGTCAACCTCCGGGTACCCAACGGCATGTTCGGGCTGCTGGGCCCCAACGGCGCGGGCAAATCCACGCTCATGCGCATCCTGGCCACCCTGCAGGAGCCCGACAGCGGGCAGGTGCTGTTCGACGGCAACAACATCCACGAACACCCGCATGCGCTGCGCAGCCGGCTTGGTTACCTGCCGCAGGATTTCGGGGTGTACCCCCGCACGTCGGCCCTGCAGTTGCTCGACCATCTCGCCATACTGAAAGGGCTCCGTATTGGGAAGCAAAGAAAGGAACAGGTACTGGCGCTGCTGCAGCAAACCAACCTCTACGAAGCGCGGCACCGCGCCGTGAGCACCTTTTCGGGCGGCATGCGGCAACGGTTCGGCATTGCGCAGGCCCTGCTGGGCAATCCCAGTCTTATCATCGCCGACGAGCCCACCGCCGGCCTCGACCCGGAAGAGCGCAACCGCTTTCACGGCCTGCTGAGCGAGATCGGTGAGCAGGTGGTGGTGTTATTGTCTACCCACATCGTGGAAGACGTGCAGGACCTGTGCCCTCAAATGGCCGTGCTGGCCGGCGGTAGGGTGATCCTGCAAGGGCGGCCCACCCTGCTGGCTGCCGATCTCAACGGCCGGGTATGGCGCAAAACCGTCACCAAGGCGGCGCTGGAACATTACCGCCGCACCCTGCCGGTGATTTCCACGAGGATGACTGGCGGGCTGTTGCAGCTGTATGTGCTGGGAGACGATTGCCCGGGCGACGGCTTCGAAGCCTTCTACCCCGGCCTCGAAGAAGTTTATTTTTCCGCACTGTTCGGGGCGCAGCGCGCCGGAAAGGAGGTGGGCGTATGCTGAGATTCGAATTGCGGTACCATGCCCGTCAGCTGACATTCATCGCCGCGGCCGTCCTGTTTTTCGCCATGGGCGCCGTGGCGGTGCAGGGCCGCTTCGGCAGCGAGGAAGTGCATAAAAACGGCCCCTATGTTTACACGGTATTGGTGGGCATGCTTTCGCTGGCCTCCATTTTTACCGTTACACTTTTCTGCGCCAACGTGGTATTGCGCGATACGGTGAACCGGATGGACGCCATCGTGTTCTCCACTGCCGTGCGGCGGCTGCCGTTCTTTGCCGTTCGCTTCGCCGGGTTGCTGCTGGCCGCCATGCTAATGCTGGTGCTGGCGGTTGCCGGTATGGCGCTGGCCACGTTGCTGCAAAGCCCCGACGTACTGGGGCCTCACCGCGCCGCCTATTTCATCCAGCCACTGCTCGTATTCGGCCTGCCGAACGTGCTGTTCGCCACCAGTGTAATTTTCTGCACGGCTTTGCTCACGCGTAACCTGAAAGCGGTATACGCCGCCGGCCTGCTGCTGTACATCCTGTACCTCACGGCATCCATCCTCGGCAATTCCCCGATGATCGCTTCCGCCCATTTGAAAATGGACAGCGGCAGCCTGTGGCCCTTGCTGAGCGATCCG
The DNA here is from genome assembly GCA_965653365.1 of uncultured Chitinophaga sp. Lineage (GTDB taxonomy): Bacteria > Bacteroidota > Bacteroidia > Chitinophagales > Chitinophagaceae > Chitinophaga. The sequence goes on from CBFGZV010000003.1 coordinate 158,819, forward strand.
TTCGGGTTGGCTGCCCTGTTTGGCGAAACGCGCAACTGGAGCGATGTGCAACGCAACACGCAACTCTTCCCGCTCTCCGGCGCATTCCTGTGGAACCGCGCCATCTGGACCACCATCTCTTTACTCTTACTGGCGCTCAGTTACCGTTACTTCAATTTCCGCCAGCCACAACCGGCCGCGCTGCGCCGCCGTTCCTCCCAGGCATTGCCGGTTGCCACAGCGTATCGCACCATTCCGGTGCGGCCGCAGGGATGGGCCTACGCCTTCGCAGCTTTCCGCAGCCAGCTTTGGCTCGAAGCGAAATCACTTTTCCGGTCCATCCCGTTTATGGTGATGCTGGCGCTGTGGGTTTTCCTGTACGGGATCGAGCTGAAAGACTCTCTCTTCAGCGGCGTCATGGGCATACGGGCATATCCTTTCACCGGTATTATCATAGAAGAATTGCGGCCGATGCGCCCGGCCATGCTGCTGATTATTTTCTGCGCCGCCGAATTGCTCTGGCGCGAAAAAGCATCCGGCATGCACGGCTTGATCTATAGCGCGCCGGTTCCGCGCGCCGCGATGTGGGGCGCCAAGAGCGCGGCGTTGCTGCTGCTGATACTCGTCATGATTGCCGCCAACGTGGCCATCGGTATTTCGTTGCAGCTGATGAACGGTTTTACTGCGCTGGAACCTTCGGTGTACCTGCAACTCTTGTATTACAGCGGGCTGCCGCTGCTGCTGTTCGCGGTACTGACGGTGCTCATTCTTACCCTTACGCCCAACAAATACGCCGGCATGCTGTTTTGCCTGATACCCGCCATGATCATCACTTTCGGCAAAACGATCGGGCTGGCCCATCCGATGCTCCGCTTCGGCGATGTGCCGGATCTGGCATGGTCTTACATGAACGGATTCGGTCATTACCGCCATGCATTTAATTGGTACATGGTGTATTGGGGCGGTTTGGCCGTGCTGTTCGCCCTGCTCGCCATAGCCTTGTGGCCCGCCATACAGCTTCGCGGGCTGCAGCGGGTGAAAGCCATACCCTCCCGGCTGGGCACGCGCGGCATGGCCCTCGCCGGTCTGGCGCTGCTCGTTACGTGCGCCGCCGGTGTTTATATTTTTTATGAAACGGGCTTCCGCAGCAGCAACGTCAAAAAAGAATGGCGTGTGGCCTACGAACGGAAATACCGGCCCCTGGCCGATCTGCCGCAACCGCTTGTCAAAGCCGTGCGGGTGGCGGTGGACATATATCCCGCCAACGCATGGTACGAAGTAAAAGGGCAATACCTGCTAAAGAATGAAACGGCCGCTCCCATTTCGAAAATATGGATCGATGTGGATGAAGATATCGCGGCCATACGTTTGCAGATGCCCGGCATGGTGAAGCAGGAAGTGGATGAAACCTTCCGCCAGTATTGGTTGCACCTCCGGAAGCCGCTGCAGCCGGGCGATACCACGCATCTCGATTTCGCAATGGAAGTAAGCCGGAACGGGTTCAAGCCATTCAACAGCGAACACGCGGTGGTGAGCAACGGCACCTACATCGAGCTTGAAAAATACGTGCCGGCGCTGGGTTACGATGAAGACAACGAACTGACCGGCCGCATCGACCGGCAACGCGCAGGGTTGCAGGTCCGCGAAGCAACCGCTTCTACCGACGATCAATATCACCTGGTCGATTTCTCCGCTGTTATTTCCACGCCGGCCGGGCAGCAGGCCATTACCGTCGGCGAGCTGCAGAAAACGTGGACAACCGGCGACAGGCGGTACTTTGCCTACAAATCCCGCCGCCCGGTGAACTTCATGTTCGCCATCAGCGCGGCGAAATATGCGGTGCACGAGGAAAAATACCAGGGCATACAGCTGCGCGCCTTGTACCATCCGGGGCATGCGGAAAACCTTCCCGCCATTTTACAGGGCGCGAAAGACGCGCTGGACTATTGCAACAAAAATTTCGGCTCCTATCCCCTGCCCTACCTGCACCTTGCTGAAATCCCCCATTACCGGGGCGCCGCCACGGCTTATCCCGGCCTCATTTTCATGGCGGAGCGCATCCTGTTCCTCAGCAACTTCAGCGACTCCGGCCGCGTGAACCAGGCCTACGCCATTGCTGCACACGAAACCTCGCATCAATGGTGGGCCAACATGCCGGCGCCGGTACGCGGTCCCGGAGATGCCCTGCTCACGGAATCGCTGGCGAAATACACAGAAGCGATGGTGATGGAAAAGCGTTTCGGGAAAGCATACCTCGGCAATTATTTCAACGTGGATAACCATCTGTACCTCGTGCTACGAACCCTATATGGCAGGGAACTGCCGTTGATGGAAACGGTTGATCAGCCTTTTGCGCACTATCAGAAAGGCGGGATGGTGATGTACCGGCTCAGGGAAATACTGGGGGAAACGCACGTAAACATTGCATTGCAGCAGCTGGTGGCCCGCCATGCCTGGCCGGGCACAAAGGCACGGCCGGCGGATCTGCTGCATGCGCTGCAAACCGGGACAGACAGCAGCGCCCGGCAACTCATCAGCGAATGCCTGCAACAGGTGGTGGTGTACGACCTGCAAATCAAAAGCGCCACCGTCAACCGGCTTCCTGATGGCCGCTACCGCATCGATCTGCAGGTGACCATTGCGCGGAAAGATACAGCGGGCCGGCTGCTGCCCGTCAATGCGCGGTTCGATATCGGTGTTACGGATAAGGTGGGTCAGTACATACATGTTCAACCGTATCAATTTACGGGAACTGACGCGCGGATGAGTGTGACGGTAAACAAAGCGCCGGGCTCCGTGGTCATTGACCCGGTGCAATACGTGTTAGATGAAAACCCGGCGAACAATAAAGCCGCTCTTCACTAGCGGCCTTCTTTGTCTTTGTAATATTCCTGTGTTTTATAACGCTTCACGTTTTTTTTCATTTTGCCATTAACAAGCTGGCTGGTGGTGACTGTTACCACGTCGCCGCCAGCATCGGCTTCTTCCACCACTTCCGCCATCTTCGTCAATCCCCTGCCGGGTTGCAGCCCATAGGTGATGGTGGCGTTCCAGCAGCACCCGTTTTTCTGGTATACAGTGAGCTGCTTCCGGAAGCGGTCGGTTTCAAACATGCCGAGGTTTTCAGAGGCGAGTTTCGTCAGTTGCTTATCGGCTACGAATGCTTTTTTTGCTGCGTTGTAGAGGTACACGTCGTACGAAGGGCTGCCGTGGCTTCCTTTGCTGCCATTACGGATGGCCACATCTTCTTCCCCGTCGAAATTGAAATCGTCGAACACGAGCGGCTGCTGATCGGCTGCAATACCCGCTTTTTTATCGCCTTCCTTCCAGTTGCTGTCGAGCTGCACGATGAAGTGTTCCGACGTAAAGGTTTGTACCGCCCTGTTCCGCTCCTTTTCGAGCAGCTGGATCTTTGCTTCGCCGCTAAAGGAAGCCGACTCGCATTTGGCGATGATTTTTGCATGATACCTGGCGGAAGCGTCTGGCACGGATATAACGGTTTGCGCCATCGCCGCGCAGGGCAGCGTAAAAAAGGCCATCAGGCAGATAACTGGTTTCATTGACATAGTATGAGGATGCGAATAAATGTAACGCATTTCCTGCAAAAAACAGCCATGCCAGCCCTGTAACATATTGGTTTTGTAAACGTTGGCTCCGATGCGCTGAACGATAACGGCCCGTTTTCTTTTCCGGCGGGTAGAGAGATGCACGGCGAAGAAGAGGATAGCCACGAAACCGACGCCCCACAAGGCTCTTTTGAGGGATAAAACCAAAGGCATAAAGAATCCTGTTGAAAATCTATTCGAAAGCACATGTGTCTGTATGACGATGAGTGGAATATTAAGGAGCAATGTAACACCAGGCGTAGCAGCAATAAAAACAAAGGGCGCTTACCAAAAGGTAAACGCCCCTGGGGGTTTGGATCAGAATACAAAAGTTTAATTGTTCTGTTTAAGCGCGCCCTGCGACCGGTCGATTTGCTGTTGCGGGATCGGGAAATAAGCGTCTTTGTCTTCAAACACGATACCTGCGAAGGAAGACAGGATGCCGCCTTCAAACGCAGAGTAACTTTCGATCACTTGTTTCGCTATTCCCCATCGAACGAGGTCGTAGAAGCGGTGGCCTTCCATGGCCAGTTCCAGCCTCCGCTCGAAGCGCACGGCGCTGCGGGCGTAATCCGCCGTTGCGAATGCCGCGTAGGGCAACACCTTGTAAGCCGCCGCGGGCGCTCCGCCGAATTCTTTACCCGGCAGCAGCGCGGCCCTGGCGCGCACAAGGTTCACGAGGCGCATGGCTTCTCCCAGCGCGCCCGTTTCGATATTACATTCCGCGGCCATCAGGTACACGTCAGCCAGCCGGATAATATTGACGTTGAGGCCGGTGATGTACAAGCCGCCGGCCACAGCCTGGCCGGAAAACTGGGCTTGCTCGATCATGTGCTTCACGCCCACGAAAGGCCCGGCATACGCGGGGTCCCTGATCCAGGCGTCGCCGGCCATCAGGCCCCAGTCGCGGTACGGTACGCCCCTTCTGCCCACGGTGTAATCGAGGCGCGGATCAACGGCGAGCGTCCTGTCCGGCGTGTAATTGGTTTTGGCGGCGCCGGTAAGCCCGAAGTCCGATTTAAATGGACTGGTGCGGTAGCTGTTGTCGAGCATCGGCAGGCCGGCAACGGTTACTTTGTATGAATTCACCAGGTCGAACGACGGCTGGTAAAAACCGCAGCAGTTCACCGGCGCGGAGCCGTAGAAACCGCCGAGCATGTCGCCTACGTTGGCATTGTCGCCGCTACCGTCCGGGTTAATGGAATGCTGGGCTGCAAAAATGGATTCGGGGCCGTTTTCCTTGGTCACGTCGAAGTTATCCGTGAAGGGCATCGTAACGATGCTGGGCTTGGCGTTGATCACCGTGTTGAACAGCGCCAGCGCTTCTGCGTATTTTTTCTGGTAGAGATACACCTTGCCGAGGTAGGCCTGCGCAGCCAGCTTGTCTGCCCGCCCTTTTTCCCCTTTGGGTTTGGTAACCGGCAGGTTGGCCACGGCGAACTTGAGGTCTTCCTCGATTTTCGGGTATACTTCCACGTTATTCGGAATGGTGATGGCATCGGCGGTGGCGATGGTTTCATCCACGTACGGGATGTTCACGAAAACGCGGCGCAGCATGAAATAGTAGTGTGCGCGCAACATTTTTGCCTCTGCTTCCACTTCCAGCGCCCGTGCGTCGCTCAGCTTATTATTGCCGGCCTGTACGGTTTTCAGGATGCGGAGCGTGTTGTTGCAGCGGGCCACGCCTTCATAGTAACGGTTCCACATGATTTCCGTATTGTCGTTGGTGCTGGACACCTGGTGGAGCTCCACCTGGTTCATGTTGGGCTGGTCGCCGTTATTGCTGCCTTTGTGGGCGTTGTCGGCCCCTACTTCCCCGAAGAGCCACTGGCTTGGCGAGGAGGAATAGTTGCCCCATGTGCCGTTCACGTTGCCGTTCATCAGCCCGTAAGCGCCCAGCAGTACGCCTTCCACGCCATCGGGCGTTTCGAGCTGCGGGCCGGATAATTCACCCTGGGGCGTTTTTTCAAGAAACTCGCTGCTGCACGCAGCCAGTAATCCCATAAATGCCAGAAGTATGATGCTGTTTATTCTTTTCATTGTTAGAAGCTTTAAAGTTAGAAACCTGCACTGATGCCAAAGAGATATTGCCTGCCCACGGGATAGATACCGAAGTCGACGCCCAGCGCCGAGAAGGTGCTGTTGGTCTGGCTTACTTCAGGGTCGAGGCCGGTGTACTTCGTAATCGTGAAAAGATTGGTGGCGCTCGCATACACCCGGAGGCTCCGCAGGTGGCCGTTGAACCATTTTTCAGCCGGGAAGGAATAACCGATCTGCAGGTTCTTCATCCGGAAGTAGCTGCCGTCCTGTACATAGTAGCTGGAAGAAGCATATTCAAAGTCGGACGCTTTCCTGTTGGGAGACGGAGCGGTGGCGCCTTTGTTGGTGGGCGACCAGTGGTTGAGCATCCGCTCGCTGGCCGTGCCGTCGAAAGTGCCGAAGTCGGTGAAGTAGCGCGTAGCCTCGTAAAGGTCGTTGCCCTGTGAACCGTTGAAGAACATCATCATGTCCCAGTTTTTATACTTGGCGTTCACGGAGAAAGAATAGAGAAAATCCGGGTGCGGGTTGCCGATCACGGTACGGTCGAACGGTGTGATCACACCATCGGGCTTGCCGTCCGGGCCGGATATGTCGCGGTACTTGAAACCGCCAACGCGTGCGCCGGTATAGGAGGGGCTGCCGGAAACATCGGCCGCATCCTGGTAAATGCCCACCACATCATATCCATAGAAGGAACCGAAGGGCATGCCCGGGCGCAGCAACGTGGTTTGCAGGCTGCGGAAGGTGCCGTATACCTGTTCTTTCACGGAAGGCGCCAGCGTGAGCACCTGGTTCACGTTGCGGGAGAAGTTCACGTTCAGGTCGAGCTTGAACGGCTGGTTGCCGCGCTGCCCGAGGTGGTAGCCAACGGCCACTTCAATCCCCTTGTTTTCCATATCGCCGATGTTCACGAACGGCGAGTTACCCTGGCCTACCGCAGTGGCGGGCAGGGGAACGGGATACAACATGTCAGACGTTTTACGGTTGTACCAGTCGATGGCACCGTCGAGGTCACCCTGCAACAGGGTGAAGTCGAGGCCCAGGTTCAGCGACTTCAGCTCTTCCCATTTCACAGAGGGGTTCGCGTACCCGTTCTGCCAAACGCCTGTTACCACGCCAGCACCGTTGATGGGGTATGCGGAGGAGTTGAGGGCGCTTTCGAAGCGGGGAATGTACTGGAAGCCGGGAATACGCTGGTTGCCCGTGATGCCGTAGCCGGCTCTCAGTTTCAGGTCCGTAATCCATTTCACGTCTTTCATGAAGCCTTCTTCAGACGCGCGCCAGGCGATGCTACCAGCCGGGAAGGTACCGTATTTGTTTTCCGGGCCGAAGTTGGAAGAACCGTCTCGGCGTACCGTGAAGCTCACCAGGTAGCGGTCGTTATAGGAGTAGTCTGCCCGACCGAAGATGGAGAACAGGGAACCTACGCCGCCGGTGCTGTTGTTGCTGATGTTGGAGGAGCCACGGGAGAGGTAGTAGTAATCCATGTTACCCAGCAGGAAGAAGTCGTTTCTGCCGCCGTTCAGCTGGCGGCTGCGGGCGTTGTAGGCCTCGGTGCCGGCCAGCAGGGTGAGCGCGTGGCGGTTCTGGATGTTGAGTTTATAGGTCAGCGTGTTGGTCCAGGTCCAGTCGGTGCTGTAGCCCTGGAACTCGCCGAGGTTGTTGTTGTTGCTGCCTTCGGAGAACTCGAGGTTCGGATAGCCGATGGTGATGCCGTTGTAGTTTTCGTACCGCAGGCCGAAGGAGGTGCGCGCCACGAGCCCCTTCACGATGTCGGCCTCGCCAAACACGTTACCGAAGAAGAAGTTGCGCTTGTTGCGGTTATCTTTGGCGCGGTAGAGCAGTGCCAGCGGGTTCTGGGCGTTGCCCAGCTTGTCGCCGCGGCTGCCCGCGAAGTTGCCCTTGATGTCGTATACGGGAATGATTACCGGGATGCGGTAGGCGAAGCCGAACGCGCTGCCCTCGCCCTGGTAGTCGCCCGACACGTTAGGGTTGACGCCCACGCCCACAAATTCTTCGTAGCTGTACTGCATGTTTTCGCCGAAACGGAAGTGGCCGTCGAAGGCGGTAAACTTGGTATTGGCCCGCACGTTGAAGCGTTCGTAACCGGTGTGTTTCACGATCCCCTTCTGTCCGAGATAACCGGCGCCAATGGCGTAGTTGGCGTTTTCACCGCCACCTGTTACACTTAGCTGCGCGTTTTTCATGGGCGCGTTCTGGGTGATTTCCTCGAACCAGTTGGTACCTGCCTGGTTGGCTTTGGTGATCTGGTAGAAGGTTTTGGAATCGCGGCTGTAATTGTATTTGGAAGGATCCGCGTCCGCCGCCGTCACATTTTGGCCGGTAGCGGAGCCGGCCACGAGGTATTCCGGTAAAGTAGGATTAGGTCCCGCGCCGTAGTTGCTGCCGGTGGTTTCAGAGGTGCCTGGCGTCACGCCTGCGTTTCTGAATGCTTCAAAAAGGTAATTGGCATATTGGGTGGGGTTCATCATTTTCGGAAAGGCTTCTCTCCGCGGCACCTGACGGCCGTAGTACAGGCCCAGTGAAATGCGTGGCGCGCCTTTGATGCCCTGTTTGGTGGTGATGATCACCACGCCGTTGTTGGCGCGGGCGCCGTAGATGGAGGCTGACGACGCATCTTTCAGCACCTGCATGCTTTCGATGTCGTTCTGGTCGAGCCAGCTCAGCTTGCCTTCATAAGGCACACCGTCGATCACGAACAGCGGATCATTGTTGTTGATGGTACTGAAACCCCTGATGCGGATTTGCGGCGTGGCGCCCGGCGCACCATCGCTGATGATCTGCACACCTGTGGCCTTGCCCTGGAGCGCTTCAACGGGGCTGGCTACCGGCTGGGATTTGAGCGAGTTGATGTTCACAACGGCCACAGAGCCGGTGAGGTCTTTTACCCTTTGCGTGGAATATCCCGTTACCACCACTTCTTCGAGGGAGGTATTGGAATAGGCCAGCACGATGTTGTAAGTTTTACCGGGTGCTTCCACGGTAAACTCCTGCGCGGTAAAACCGATGCTGGAAACAACGATCACATCGCCCGTTTTGGCCGGCAAGGAGAAATCACCGTTTTCACCGGTTACGGTGCCTTTGGTGGTGCCTTTGATCTGTACCGCCGCGCCAGGCACGGACTGGTTGTCTTTTTCGCTGATCACCTTGCCTTTGATGGTTTGTTGTTCCTGCTGGAAGAAAGGCGCCGGAGCGGCGTTGCGGGCATAGGTGGAAGGCGTGAAGGAAATGGTAATTACTAGCGTACACGCAGGCAAAAAGGTTCCTCTTATCGCTTTCGTAAAAAAAGCAATATTCCTCTTTTTTTTCATATTTTTGAAGAGTTATGGTTCACCAAGATTTTGAACTGTAATAGACTGGAAGCTTCACTCCAGTTTCGTTTTTCCGGCAATATCCCCATATTGCCGGTTTTGTTACCCTAAGTTTGTATTCTGATCATAACATGGATTTTAAGGATTAAAGGAAGTGGATTTTTATACGTTTCGTTGTTAAATGCAGCTGAAAAAAAAGACGCACTTTCCCCATCCGGTAAGCTCGATGCTTTGCCGGCCGGGCATGATAATGCTGTAGATCGTCGGTTCGTTAATGGCGTCGGGAATGGCGGAGTATGATCATACTAGCAATTGCACGGTTCGTTTACTGATATCGATGTCGATTCTGGTACTGCAGACGGCTTTCATAACAATTTTGTTTTAAAATGGAACTTTAAAATAAGATGCAGGTTAAAGCACAATACGCTGGGTTAATCATGCAAAACCAATCATCATTATCCGATAAATCCAAGGCTACCCCGGTTTATTCAGCAATACACATAGGCCATTTGATCGTGCTACAGCAGCGGATTTCAGCTGATGCGGCGGCGCAAACGTGTATTATTGACTGATTGATAAGAAGCGATTTGATGTCAGGCGTTCCCGATGTAGATGATAATGTTCTTCTGATAACGTGTTATAACAAGATAAAAATAAGTTAACTTTCTTTTAATTCCAAATGACGGCGCAAAATCTTTACACATCGATGGAATCGTAAACGATGACTTTGCTCCAGAGATGGCTGCAGTTCTTGATGAATTCGAGGTGAATGGGATGGCTCTGGTACGCCTCCTGCCCTGCCAGGTCGTCGAAGAACATCAGCTCGGACACGCCCCAGCTGTTGTCTACCACCTCTCTTTTTTCAGTGCTGGCCACCACGCCTACCCGCAGGTCGCGCACGGTCTCGATTTTGGAAAGCGTTTTCAGTCCTGCGATCAGTTTGTCGCGGTCTTCTTTGGATGCCGGGTTTTTCAGCCAGAAAAATACATGGTGCACAACGGGGTGCTTTTTAGCGGCGGCGGCCACCGGAAGTGCCGGGGCGATAGCGCCTGCGCCTGCCAGTGCGGCGGCGCCGAGGAATTTACGACGGGTTGTTTTCATAGCATTAAAGTAGTAATTAAATTGAAATTATAAAATCATCCCCGCATCGTCTTTTTCATCAGCACATCGGTCTGTTCATCGTTGCCCAGTTTGAAAACATGCGTGCCGAACGGAACGAATCCGTTTTTCTCATAGAAACGGATGGCGCGGGGATTCTTTTCCCATACGCCCAGCCATATATATTCGGCATCCCGCTCCGCAGCCACCTCCAGCGCCTTGCCGATCAGGGCCGGCGCAACCTGTTGCCCGTGATACTGCTGCAATACGTAGATGCGTTCTATCTCGATGCCGGCATTGTCGCGCAGGTCGGTTTGCGCCATGGCGAAATTGATTTTCAGATAGCCGGCGGGGTTATTGTTGACCAGCGCGAAATAAAATTCAGAGTCGGGGTTGGCCAGTTCGTCGAGCAGCCTGGTTTCCGAAAAGGCCGTGTTCAGGTATCCCGCCATGTCTTCCGGTGTGTTCGCGCTGCCGAATGCATCTACGAACGTGCGGCCGGCCAGTTCCCGTAAAGCCTCCACATCGGCCGGGCCGATGCGCACCAATTGAATGTCCATTTTAAATATGCTGTTTGATCAGTTGTTCCAGTTGCCTGGCGGGTACCACACCGGCCTGGCGCCATAATATTTCCCCGGCCTTGAAAAGGATCAGCGTGGGCACGCCCTGTACCTGGAAGGCCTGTGCGGCGGCGGGATTTTTATCCACGTCGATTTTGATAATGGTGGCATCATCGCCTACTTCATCTTTCAGGTCCCTGAGGATGGGCTCCATGGTTTTGCAGGGGCCGCACCAGGTCGCAAAAAAATCGACCAGTACCGGTTTATTGCTGTTGATGGTTTCCGAAAAAGTAGCCATAATCTACGTTTGTTACAAATATACGGCAACTGGCCGGATACGACCCGAAGATTGTCGTATTTACACCGCTTGGCTCCCGTGGAAGATCCTCATCTTTGTAAAACAAAACCCGTTCGATTATGGAAAAATTACATTTCAGCACCAATATCAACGCCCCGCGCGAAAAGGTCTGGGACATTCTCTGGAACAACGCCACTTATTCCCAATGGACCGCCCCATTCGGCGCGGACGGCATCGCGGTGTCCGACTGGAAAGAAGGCAGCGACATCCGTTTCTCCGATGCTGCCGGCAAGTCGGGCATGCTGGCAAAAATTGCGGCAAAGCGCCCTAACGAATACATGTCGTTCCGCCACTACGGCATGTTCGACAATGGAGTAACGGATACGGACAGCCCCGAAGTTAAAAAATGGGCCGGCGCGGAAGAAAATTACACGCTCAACAGCGTCAACGGCGGAACAGAGTTGCTGATCGATATGGACATTACGGAAGATCACCTGGAGTTTTTCGCAGATGCCTGGCCGAAAGCGCTCGAAAAAGTGAAAGCGCTGTCCGAACAATAACTATTTATCAATGGCAAACGTTTCTGCGGAAGTAGACGACTTCATTGCCCGGCAGGCGCCGGAAATGCGTGGCACGCTGGAAGAACTGCGGTCGGTTATCCGCTCTGTGGCAACCGGTGCGGACGAACTGATCAGTTACCAGGTGCCGTCGTTCAAATACCATTATATGCTGGTGGGGTTCGGCGTCAACAAGAACTATTGCAGCCTGTACACGATGAGCCCCGGGATAGTCAAAAGCCTGGAGCGGGAGCTGGCGGATGTGAAGGTATCCGGCGCCACCCTTCACTTCCCGCCCGGTGAGAAACTGCCGGTGAGCCTCATTAAAAAGATCGTGAAACTCCGGATGAAAGAAAACGAGGCCCGGGCGCTCGCTAAAAAATGAGCTGGCATGGCCGCTATTCCCAGCGCGGCAGCACGAAATAGAATTCCGTGCCCTTCCCCGGCTTGCTGTTGATCCGGAGCGCCCCACCGTTGTTGGCGATAAACTCCTTGCAAAGTTGCAGCCCAAGGCCGGTGCCCCTTTCCTCATCGGTGCCTTCGGTGCTGTAAATGCTGGTGCCGTACAGCAGGCACTGGATTTCTTCCACGGTCATGCCTTTCCCCGTATCCGACACGAATACCTCCACTCCTTCATCCACCTGCCGGCAGCCTACGGTAACGATGCCGCCCTGGGGCGTGAACTTGATGGCATTGTCTACCAGGTTGCGGAGCACCAGCTCCAGCTGGTGGTAGTCCGCTTTCACCGCCATGGCTTCGGGAATAGGGTTGCGTAGCAGGATGGCCTTTTGATCCGCCGCAAAACGATAAGTATCCACTACAAGATAGGCCAGCGTCCCAAGCTTCACTTTCCGGGGCCTGGTTTCGATTCCCTCCATTTGGGTGAGCGACCAGTTCAGGATGTTCTGGATGGTACCGGCGATGTATTTGATATTCTGCCGCACGTTCCGGGAAAAATGCTGCACTTCGCCGGCAGACAGGGCTTTCTTTTCCGACAGCTCCAGCAGGCCGGAGAGGTTGTTGAGCGGCGTCCGCAAATCGTGCGAAATGATGCCAATCAGCTTGTTCTTCACCTGGTTGCTTTCTTTCAATGCACGGGTACGTTCCTCCACTTTCCTTTCCAGCAATATGTTCTGATCGCGGATGATCTGCAATTTGGATTCCGTTTCCGCCATCTTTTCTTTTTTCAGCTGCGAATAACGGTAACCGAGCGCCAGCGAAAGCAGAATGACCTCCATGGCCGAACCTGCCGGCAGGATGTGGAAAAACCAGTGCCGCAGCGGCAGCAGCCCGGTGTTGATCAGCGTGAACAAAACGATGGTGCCTAGCAGCAGCGTCCAGGCCACCAGGAAATACATCGCGGGCTTATGACCGCGCCGGTACGACATGACCGCCATCGCAATAAACAACACCGGCACACATACGCTGACCAGCTCCTGCAGCCGGATGGTGGCATGCCGCCACCCGGCGAGGCAGCACGCAACGGCGGCCAGGCACACCACGAAAAAAACTTTCAGCGCGGCCGTAATGCGCGGAGCAAATGATCGGCCGTTCAGGAATGTGATGGAAAATGGAATGGCGAACAGGTAACTAGGGGCCACAAAGCCAATGCCATACAGGTTCAGGGCCCGCGACACCGGTTCCGGAAACACCACGTGAAACCCGCGCAGGTACAGCAGTACAAATGCCGCGAGAAAAAAAAGATATCCCAGGTAATACACATAGCTGCGGTCGCCGATCCAGATAAAAAGGGACAGGTTGTAGCAAAACAATGCGATCACGATGCCGAGGTAAACCAGCTCCACCACATACATGCCGCCCAGCGCCTGCCATACGCCCTGCTCCGTGGCCAGGGTAACCGGCACGATCACCGCGTTGCCCGTGCGGATGCGCAGCCAGAACTCCTGCTGGCGGTCGCCCAGCGCGGGCAATTCAAAACTGAACCCGGGCAGGTTCCATACGTTGTTGCGCGGCGAAACACGGCTGCCAGACGTGATGCTCCTGATCACCGGCCCGTCGTAATAATACAGGGTGATGCTGTCGATATTCGCAAATTCGACCAGCAGGTACACTTTCCCCGGCGCCGGCGACGAAAAGCTGCCATGTGCCCAAATGGCGCCGTTGAACAAACCGAATGCGCCGATGTCGTGCAAACCCTGGGAAAACCGATGCTGATAACCGGCCTGCTGTATGTCGCTGATGGAAAGTTGTCCGCTGCTGTCTGCCAGCCACAGCATCCGCTGCCCGGCTTTCTGGTAGGGTTTGCCGGTGGTGAGCTGGATAGATGGGATGCCCATTGCACCTGTACCAGATAAAAGCAATACAAGTAGCGTGGTGTATGATAAGAGAATTTTCACTGCATCAAAGGGGTTGTCTGGCTACAGTAAATATACCATTAATCCCGCGAAAAAAATGACGCGCCAACGTGATACAAACTTGTTTGAAAAATGCCGTGCAATCACAAAAAAGCCGTATTTTCCTCGTGCATCAAATCGTTGACCTATGACCCTTTCACGTCGTAATTTTGTAAGGAATACGCTGGGCAGCGCGGCCCTGCTGGGTTTGCCCGTTTCTTCCGCCATCGCGGCGCCGGTGAGCGCTGCTCCGCCCAAGGCGGCTGATTTCAAACTGGCGCTGTCGTCTTATTCTTACTGGCATTTCAAAACGCCCAAAGTACCGATCGAAAAAGTGATTGACGAAGCCTGCAGGCTGCAGGTGGAAGGCGTAGACATCCTGCACCGGCAAATGGAGGGAGAAGACAATGCCTATCTCCAGAAACTGAAGCGCCATGCGTTCCTGAACGGCGTAGACCTGATCTCGTTATCGATCCACCAGGATTTTGTGGACCCCGATCCCGCCACCCGGCAGAAAGACATCGATCATACCCTCAAATGCATCGAGCTGGCGTATAAAATGGGCATTCCCGCCATCCGGCTCAATTCCGGCCGCTGGGGCACTATCAAGTCGTTCGACGCACTGATGGCCAACCGCGGCGTGGAGAGCCCGATTCCCGGGTATACCGAAGATGATGCCTTCAAATGGTGCATCGACAGCATTGAAAAATGCCTCGCCAAAGCAGCGGAATGCGGGGTGATGCTGGCGCTGGAGAATCACTGGGGCCTCACCTCTACACCGGAGGGCCTGCTGCGCATCCGCAAGGCGATCGACTCGCCATGGCTCGGCGTACTGATGGATACGGGCAACTTCCTCGAAAACCCGTACGACAAGCTGGAGATGGTAGCCCCGCACGCGAATTTCGTTCAGGCCAAAACCTACTACGGCGGCGGAGAGTGGTACACCCTCGATCTTGATTACAAACGTATTATCGGCATTCTCCGGAAGGTGAATTACAAAGGTTATATCGCGATCGAGTTTGAAGGAAAAGAGGCCGCGGAAACCGGTGTACAAAAAAGTGTGGACATGCTGCGGGCTGCAATGATGGGTTGAGCCGCCGGGTGATAAGCTACGCTTGCCGCCGTTTCCCCGGAAACGCTGCAACCAGCCATGGCAAAGCCTTCGCAACGCCTGCGAACGGAATAGAATCACCCGGTCGCAATCGCCCCGGAAAATGTCGTATTTACACAGCATGCGACAAGTTCAAGCCGCCTATTTTTGTGATAACAAAACAAACCAAACAATGGCAACAAAGATCTTCGTAAACCTCCCGGTAAAGGACCTGAATAAGACGGTAAAATTTTTCTCTGCGCTTGGCTTTACTTTCAATGCCCAGTTTACGGATGAGAATGCTACCTGTATGATCGTGGACGATAATATTTTCGTGATGCTCCTGGTGGAGAAATACTTCCAGACCTTCACCAAGAAGCCGGTGGCCGACGCCACGAAGGGCACGGAAGTGATCCTCTCCCTTTCCGCCGAAAGCAAGCAGCGGGTAGACGAGATGGTGGATAAAGCCGTGGCGGCGGGCGGTACCGTCAGTAGCGAGCCGCAGGATATGGGCTGGATGTACCAGCGCGGTTTCGCGGACCTGGACGGGCACCTTTGGGAAGTAGCGTTCCTCGATGAAACTGCCATTCCCACGCAGGAATAAAAACAACGTCTCCATATAATGAGCCGCACACATTATGAAGTGTGCGGCTTTCTTGTTATACTTGCACCATGTATCATCTCATCACCAGCACACCTCCTCCCCCGGTTGTTTTGCCTGCAAAATAACCAGTACGCCTCGCTGTTCCAGTGAGCCTTTTCCCCCGGGTGAAATATCCCCTGGTTGTTTTCGCATGCACCAATATTCCAACTGTATTGATGTATTTCATTTAAAACAACCGCAAACAAACAATGTCCAGATATATTTTAATGGTATTTGCCGGCGCATGCAGCTTCGGCATCCTCTCCACATTTGTTAAAGTAGCTTACGGCGAAGGATACACGACGGCCGGCATCGCTTTTTCGCAGGCCGCCACGGGTATGCTGGTGCTATGGGCACTCAACTGCTTCAGCCGCCGGCGTCATACGGGCAGGCTTAATGCAACCGGCTGGCTGTCGCTGCTGGCCACGGGCGCTTTCATCGGCCTCACCACATTCGTGTACTACATTTCGGTGCGGTACATCGCCGCGTCGCTGGCCATCGTGCTGCTCATGCAGTTCAGCTGGATGGGCATCTTACTCGAGTGGCTGGTGTTTGGAAAACCGCCCGGCAAACGGCAGCTTTCGGTTACCGTGCTGGTCATAGCCGGCACGTTGCTGGCGGCTGGACTAGCAGGCAGCGGCCTGAGCGATGTTTCCATACCCGGCATTCTGTACGCACTGCTATCTTCCTTCCTCTACGCGATTTACGTGGTGGCTAACAGCCGCTACGGCACCCACCTGCATCCGTTGCACAAAAGCGCCGTGATCATGACGGGATCCGCGCTGGGCATCTTCATCGTGAATGCGCACGTGCTGATCGGGCACACCCGTTTCGATACCGGGCTCCTGAAATGGACGCTCTTCCTCTCGTTCTTCGGGACCATCGTTCCGCCGGTGCTGTTTTCGAAGGGCATTCCCCGCATCGGGGCGGGCATCAGCGCCATCATCATGACCGCGGAATTGCCCGTGGCCATCATCTGCTCGCACCTGGTGCTCCACGAGCCAATAACGGGGCTGCAATGGCTGGGCGTGGGCGTGATGCTGGCGGCGATTGCGATGCTGCATGTACGGGAGAAAGAAACATTGCCTGCAGGCGTGGAAGATGCCCGGCCCGTGCGCGGTACTGACGCCGTTGAAGATTGCGGTTCGGCGCGGCCGGCGGCTGCCAAGGGTACAGATACCATTACCGGGTGAGCGGCAGACGGGTTGACGAGCCACATTGTGTGAAAGCCGTATTGTGGCCCGGCCGGGGATGCAGCCCTCACCCGGAGCACCGTAATTCCCCGATTTTCCGATATTTGTCCTGTGATTAAACAGCAACAGCGCAAATGATAAGGTTTAAGAAGCTGGACCATGTAGCCATCATGATTCCGGCAGGACAAAAAGAGTTAGCCAGAACATTCTACGGCGGCACGCTTCAACTGAAGGAAATACCGGGCAACCATCCCCGCGGCGCCATCTGGTACGAAATTGCAGACATCCAGCTGCACCTGGTGGAGGAAGAAGGCGATGCGAAAGTATCGGGGCGGCATCCGGCTTTCGAGGTAACGGACCTGGAAGCGGCGAAGGCTTACCTGCAAAGCAAAGGCATCGAGATTGCCTATTCTTCGAAGATCACCGGCCGGGAGCGGCTTTTCTTCCGCGACCCGTTCCATAACCGGATTGAATTATTGGAATTCGAATAATAAAAGAGGGCTTGAAAGGCCCTCTTTTATTTATGCTGCACCATGAGCCATACTTCGTCCATGGTTTTGTAGTATTCGAGCGCAATCGTGTCTGCCTTGGCATTGGGGTGCTCCAGCAGCCATTCGAAATACTGGCCGATCATCGGCATGTGCTTTTCCCAGTCGGGCAGCGCGTACGCAAGATATTTGCCGGCGGGGATGTGATAACGCGGCAGCTCCGGGCTGTCCCCAAGGTCGGTGGCGCAGGCGCGGTAGATCCATTCCCCGTTTACCCGTTCCGTTACGCCGTAGAGCGTTCTCCCCTGCATCTTCAGGCCGCTGCAAAGTTCGTCGAACGCCGCCCGGATGCCCTCGGGGAAACTGGCGGCCTGTACGTATACCGTGGGAATGGCTGCTTCAAAGGTATGCTTGATGATGTCCATGGTGTTGCGGTTTAACCATGTAAAGTTCCGCCCCGGCAACGGAATTGGCGGCGGGCATTTTCGTCAAATAACGGGGTGCTTTGTGACAGGGCGCGGCCGGAGACCGGCGCATGCGTGTTTCGGCGAGACACCATTGCTGTGCGAAGCCGTTGCCGCCCGTCAAAGAGAAAATACCCCGGGTTATCATAATCCACGTTTTCCCCGGGATATACTGATCAAATTACTATAACAAAGACTTTAATTCTTCCGGTGTAATGGTCACCGCCGGGTTGAAGGCCGGCGACAGCATATATTGCTGCAGGCTGTAACGCAGCTGCCGTGCGGTGATGCGCCGGTCGAGCTGCCGGCTGATGTCTGCTGTGCAGAGCACCAGTTTCCCCTTCCCTACGCGTGCTTCGAACAATATGCCGAGGCGGCGGTTCTTCACGAAGTTGTCGATCACCTGCACCACGGGTTGCCATTTGGGCAACGCGTCGTATTCGATTGCTTTGGAATGGGTCACCAGATCCCACCACTGCCAGTTGGTATGGAATTCCGTGGGGAATGCCGCCAGCGCCGGATGCTTCGGATCCAACAGCAGGCCCATGGTGCCAGGCTGGTTCGGGAAATGCACAGGGCTCCAGAAAACGGACGTAAAGCGGCCGGGAATACCCCTGATGGCAGCCGTATCCGGGCTCAGCAGTACCGTTTTGCCCGCATCGAGCGCGGCCAGCGCACTGTCTGCCGACCGGGTGAACACGATACCGGGCGCCTCCAGGTCGGTTTTGGCCGGGTACACCCAGATGGTCCAATGATTCGTATAGGCGGTGCCGTTGACGTACAAGCGCACGTCGAGTGCGGTGGCGGCCGTGATGGTGCTTAAATCGTAGCGGATATGGCCTTTGCCCGAAGCGACGCGTTGGCCGTTGCCGGTAATTTCCCAGCGGAGCTGTTCCGGCGTAAAGGTTTGCGTGCTGAAGTTGGCCAGTTCCGCAGTTGCCTCAAACGTTTCGTTGTTGGCATAGGTTGCTTTTTCGAACCGGAGCAGCGGCACTACCGGCCCGCAGAATTCGCGGAAAGCTTCCGGCGTAACGAGGCCTTTGCTTTCCCAGAAGGCGTTGAGCAGGCCCACGAGCGCGGTGCCCTGGCCGGGGAAATCGTGCAGGTCGAGCAGCTGGAAGCCGCTGAAGCCGGGTGTTTTGAGGGCGCGTTCGATCTCTTCCTTATACAGCAGCACGGCGAGCTTTCCGCTGGCTTTGGTGAAGTCTCCGGCCTGGTGCAGCAGCTTGCGCTGTTCCAGCCGGCTGCGCACCAGTTTCATATTCAGCGGATCGAGCACGCCGGTATACTTCGCGATCTCGCGCATATCGGGGAATACAGAGTACTGCCCGATTTCGTGCGATATAACGGGCACGGGCATACTATCGATGGGAGCGGAATAGTCGAGGCGGAACCCCGGGGCTTTCGTATTGAAGATCCCCTGGCCGCGCACCCATCCTTTGTTGGTCCATTGCGTTACGAAAAAGTCGTCTTCTTTCAGCGGCCAGCCGCCGTAGCCCTTCTGGAAAGTGAAGGTGGTGGTGGCATACAGCCGGCGGTTGTCCTGCTGCTTCAGCGACGTGGTGAGGCGCTGCAGCCAGCTGAAATCGCCCTGCAGTTCGTTGCCCATCGACCACAGGCAGAAAGACGGGTGGTTGCCGTAGCTGGCCATGATCCGCTGGGCTTCCTCGCTAAGGAAATGCAGCGCGGCGGTATCTTCTCCTACGTTCAGCGCCCACAACGGCAGCTCCACCTGCAGGTAAACGCCCATCGAGTCTGCCGCCTGGAAGGCTGCTTCGGGCGGGCACCAGGAATGGAAACGCACATGATTGAGGCCGTAATTGCGCACTACGGCAAACTCTTTTACCCATTCCTCTTTGTTCATCGGGGGATGACCGGTGAGGGGCGAAATATTGCAGTCCAGCGTACCGCGCAGGAAAATGCGGCGGCCGTTGAGGTATAGCAGCCCGTTTTTGTTGCTCAACTCGCGCACACCAAATTGCACAGGGGCGCCATTCACCTCCAGGGTGTAAAGCGCGGGATTGAATTCGTCCCAGTAGGCTACCTGGCTGCCGAGCGGCAGGTAGCTCTCACCTGCCGGAACAGCTTTGGCGGCCATCACCTTGTTGCCTTTCTTCAACCGGAGGCGGGCTGGCGCAGACAAAGTGATGCGCACGCGCTTTTTATCCGGCTCAGGATATACCTGTACCTGCGGCACGGGCTGTTGCAGGCCGATGCGGCCGATGACGCCGTTCCAGATCGTTTGTGTTTCGTCGGTGTAGGCATGCGCCATCAGTTTGTGACTGATGTCGTACAACCGGCTGTTGTCGATGCGTAATACCACCACGTGCTTACCCGGTTTGAGGCCGGCGAAGCGGTGCGGGGTGGACAGGCTTTCGGCGGTGCCCAATAACTTCCCGTCTACCCAAACGGTGGTATGCCAGATCACCCTTTCCAGCAGCAGTTCCGTATAACCCGGTGGCACCGTGATTTCGCGGCGGTACCAGGCTGCGCCTACATAGCGGTGCTTGCGGGTCAGGTGCAGCAGGGTGTCTTTTTCCGTAGGCGGCACCACGGGGTTGCCGTAACCCGCATCGTCGAGCGTGCCGGGTAATTGAAGGCGGTTGCCGAAGCGCTGGTTGTACCAACGCTCCTGCACGCCTTTGTTGTCCGGGTCCGGCCGGTATTCCCAATCTCCCGAAAGAGACAGGAATTGCCCGGCCGCCGGAACGTATAGTGCTAACAATAAAGACAAACCGGATACGACGAACTTCCATCTCATGGTAATACTGTTTTCAGCTGTTGTTTCATAAAGGGGATCATACGCTGGTGAAAATGGATGCCTTCATGATAGGCGTCCAGTGCCAGGCCTTCGTTAAAAAAGCGGTTGGCTTCAGGGTACTGGCCAAGGCCCAGATGGCCCAGCGCCTTCAGGTACAGGCAATGCACCCGGTTGCGCTTGTCGAGCTCCTGGTCGAACACAAGCAGGTCCGGCAGCGACACGGCAAAATAATCAATCCTGATCTGATCGTGCAGATGCGTATCGGCAAAATGGATCAGTCGTTCGAAAATGGCCTGCGCCTTGTCTGTTTCATCCAGTTGCAGCCACGCCAGGCCCTGGTAGAATATTTTATCCGGCTGCGGATCGTTGTAAAAGATGGCCTGCACCGGTTCGCTGATACCTTCGGTGGCCAGCCTGAACGCCTCCTGTGCCTCGTGGGCACGGCCCAGGCCCAGCAAGGCACAACCGAGCAGGTAGTGCCGGTCGTTTTCCTGGGCGCCGTACAATTTGCCTTCACCCAGGTTTTCAGGGTATTCTGCGCAGGCTTCCAGCCATTGCATGGCGCCTGCATACTGTCCGTTTACAATGGCCTCCTGTGCCAGCCCGATGTGAGCAGCCATAAATTGCCGTACCACTTTGCCCTCGCCACCTTCCCAGGGATGGAAACGCCGGCCGGCCAGCATGCGCCGCGCCGTTTCGAAGGCCGGCTGCTGGTTGTAGAGGGAAATGCGTTCGAGGTAGAGGTCGTCCCGCGAAGCCACCAGCGCCGGGTAGTTATCGAGCAGTGCCGTTCTTTCGTGCACGGGAATGTTACAGATACGGTATAGTTGATCCAATTCCATGCACACGCGCGCGTCCGAATTGTCGAGTGCAAAAGCCCTGCGCAGGCATTCCAGCGCTTTGGCCGGTTCGCCGCGTTTATTAAACCACGCCAGGGAAAGGTTGCGGAATACGGTGGGGAACAACGGATCAGCCGATGCCGAGCGTTCCCATGCGTCGATCGCTTCCGTGTACTGCCGTTTATCGTACCAGAGATTGCCAAGGTAGTACCAGGCTTTCGCATCGCCGGGCTGCTGGCGCAATGCTTCCTGCAATATGCCGATCTCTTCGAGCCGGTGAGGGAAACATCCGTCTGCCGGGGCATTGGCCGCCTGCCGGAAGAAACTCGCCGCCGTGACATGATCGCCCATCCGGGCATAACACCAGCCGGTATAATAGTGCCGCATCGGGTGCGAAGTGTCCGGTATTTTCAGCAGCTGCGCGGCTTCCGTATAAAAGCCCGCCGCCGCGTAGTCCAGCGCATATTCGAAATACGTATGTAAACGGGCAGGCTGCAGGGGCGCGGCGCCGGTCAGGAGGTACAGCTCAAAATGGCAGCCGTAGTTAAAAGGATCGATATGGATCGATTGCCGTGCAAATTCCGCGGCTGTGTCTGCCATCCCTAGTTTGCGGAGCAGCACTGTTTTCAGGTGCCGCACGCTGTGGCCGTGATAATTGCCCAACAGGCTTTGCTCCGCCAGTTCGAGGGCTTCGGCGTAGTGCTGCCGGCGCGCATTGATCCGCGCCAGCATAAAAAATGCCGCGCTTTGCCAGGCGCCATTCCAGGCTGCCTTGTATAATGCCGCGGTGGCTTCTTCCAGGCGATCCGTCAGAAAGAGGCAATGGCCCAGGTGATAATAAGCCTCCCCGTCGGCGGGGTTCGGGTTGCGCAGCGTGATACGCGCGATGGCGCGGCGGAAGTAGGGTTCCGCTTTGGCGAACTGCCCGCGGCGGAGGTACCAGCAGCCCATGGCGGTATTGCAACGGGCATCTCCCCCGTCGCGGCGCAGCGCTTCTTCATAATAGTCTTTGGCCGAATAGGTGGCATGGCGGTATTGTTCGATATGCAGGCCATGCAGGTACAGCAACTCGGTGCTTTCCACGTCTTCCGGCGCCGGCGCGGGCGTAGCGGGTTTGGCTACGAAGTCGGACGACTTGGGTGCGGCATCGTAGCTCACCAGCAATTTGCCGGATTGATCACGCACTTCCAGCAGCAGCCCTGTTGCGGCAATCTTTACGGTTGTATCAAAAGGCGTTTCCGGGGAAAGGTCGGCCGTTGTTTCAAAAACTGTTGTCCCGTCCGCCTTCAGCAGAATTTTCGTTCCGTTGTAACGCGCGGTAGTATAAACTTTGATCACCGCCTGCCCGTTTTCCTGTTCCAGGTTGACCATCGCCTCTTTGGTGGCGTTTTTCACGAGGCCGGCGTTGGCATAGGGCATGAAATACTGGGTGAAGCTTTTTTCCTCGTTGGGCTGCAGCCACGAAAAATCGGGTTGGTTATCCGTGAACACGCCGGTCATGATTTCGATATACGGGCCGTCCTCATCCGTGAGGTTACGGTCCCAGGCCTTCCCAAAATCGCCGTTACCCCAGGTCCATTGTTTTTTCCCCGGGGAGATATGGTGATTGGCCACATGCAGCACGCCTGCGCCGGTGTCGTGCTCGTAACCACCGATAAAATCGTAGTCCGAATGCATGGCCATATAGGAGGTGGGGACTGGAATATTTTTATACCTGGAAATATCTGTACCTGGTGCGTAGTCGACTTTGTAGTATGTGCCTTTGGCGATCGGGAAATCGGACACGTCGCGTTTGCCGTGGTCGAATACGGCATGTACGTCCGGCGGGAATACGGACTGGTAGTGATCGTTCACCTTCACTGCCGGATTGGCCCACCAGAGGAAGGTTTGCGGCAGGGCGGTACGGTTGTAGAGGTGCCCTTTGATCTCCAGATAGGCTTTGCCGGGGTACAGCGTGAATTCAACGAGCCCTTTGGTGCGGAACATCAGTTCCACTTCGTTCATCCATACGGTTTTGCTGCCGTCCGCATTTTCGCGGATGGTGCAATCCACAGTTTCAAATGTGCTGGGGCGGTGATGTTGGGGCCAGTTGAACTCGATGCCGCCGGAGATCCACGGCCCGGTGAGACCTACCAATGCGGGCTTGATCACCTGGTTATAGTAAACGAAGTGGCGTTCCCGGATTTTGTCCCACGCCATATGCACCCTGCCGCCCAGTTCCGGCAGCAGCATTATTTTCAGGTATTCGTTTTCGAGGAAGACGGCCTGGTAAGGGCGGTCTACTTTTTCGTCGAGAATCTTTTCAATAACGGGATTGGGGTACACAACGCCGCTGCTGCCCTGGTAAACACGTTTTTCCAGGAACATCGGGTTCTTTTCCGGCTGGCCGGTACCGTAGGTGGGCAACACAACGGTTTCATTCCATGCTTTTACCTCCATAAATTTCGGGCTTGATTGTATGTTCAAATTTATTACCGGCCGCAGCCGTATACAATGGAGGAAGTATTGGAAAAGATGGATTATTTTATGGAACTTAGGGGCAGGAAACCGGTTAAAGGCTATTTTACGGCCGCTGATGAAATACATTCCAGGCTACTGAATTGACAAATAATAACTGATGAAATGCAATTCCATCAGGCCATTGAATTGACAAATATTAACTGATGAAAAAGAAAGAAGGTTTTGAGGGACAGGAGGCCATTGTGCTGCCGCGAAAGGTGATTGCCGGCTGCCAGGAGCATCCTTTGCTGCAATCCCTCTTCATTACGGACATCGGGTATTATCCCCGTGCAAAATTCCATTACCGCGAACGCCGCCAGGGCAGCGAACAGCACATCCTGATTTATTGTGTAGACGGCAGCGGAGGCTGTATCATCAACGGGCAGGAATACGACATCAACCCGTTCAATTACCTCCTTGTGCCCGCCGGCGCCACGCATACCTATTGGGCTTCCGAGCGTTCGCCCTGGTCTATATACTGGATGCACTTCAAGGGGCCGATGGGCAACCAATTAGCCACGCTCCTGCATGAACGCATGCAATCCGGCCAGCACTACGTGAAGTACAACGAAGACCAGATCCGCATTTTCCATAACATGTACCGCCACCTGCAAAGCGGCTACAGCATCGACAATCTTTCTTTCTGCAGCCTAAGCCTGCATTATTTCTTATCGTCGTTCCTCTATCCGGACAAGTTCAGCCTGCTGAAGCAGGAATCGGGCTCCGACCCGGCCGAAGACGCGATAGCGTTCCTCCGGCAAAACATCGCCAACCCGCTCAGCCTGCAGGAAGTGGCGGCGGCCGTCAACCTTTCCACCTCCCATTTTTCCAGCATTTTCCGCAAAAAAACAGGCTTCTCCCCCATGGAGTATTTCAATCACCTGAAGATGCAGAAAGCCTGCCAGCTGCTGCAGTTCACTAACCTCCGCATCAGCGAGGTCGGGCAGGCCGTGGGCATCGACGATCAGTATTACTTTTCCCGGCTCTTCCACTCCCTCATGGGTATATCCCCGCGGGAATACCGCAATAAAAAAGAGATGCGCCCATCGTAAAAAAGTCCATCTATTTCAGGCGATATTCCAAACAGCCGAAGCGGCTTCGGTTTATCTTTAGAACCAGTTATGAAAAAACAGTTGCACATCCTGCTGATCAGTCTTGTAGCCGCATTCGGCGGTCTTCTCTTCGGTTTCGACATTGCCGTGTTTTCAGGCACCATCCCGTTCATACAGCCATATTACGACCTGAGCAACGCACAGCTGGGGTGGACGGGCAGTTCCCTTTACGTAGGCTGTTTCATCGGCTCGCTGATCACCGGTGTGCTTACCGACCGCTTCGGGCGTAAACCGCCGCTGATCGTGGCGGCCTTCATATTTGCCGCATCCAGCCTGATGATGGGCTGGGCCGCCTCGTACGAAAGCCTCATCGCCTGGCGTATACTGGCCGGCGTGGCCGTGGGCGCAGCGTCCATCCTGTCGCCGCTCTACATCGCGGAAGTGAGCCCCGCCGCCATCCGCGGCCGCATGGTGTCTGTCAACCAGCTCACCATCGTGATCGGTATTTTACTGGCTTACCTCAGCAATTATCTCCTGGCCGGTGTGGAAGACAACTGGCGCTGGATGTTCAGCTCGGGAGCTATCCCTGCCGCACTCTTCTTTATATGCGTGTTTTTTGTACCGGAAAGTCCGCGCTGGCTGTTTTCCAAAGGCCATACCGCCGAAGCGATGAAAGTGCTCGCTAAGATTTCGGGGCCGGATGAAATGCAGCGGGAAGTGGCGCAGATCGAAAAAACGCTCCATACCGAAAAAGGCACTTTCCGCGACCTGTGGAAAAAAGGCGTGCGCTACGTGGTGATATTAGGCATAGTAATCGCCGTTTTCCAGCAGATATCAGGCGCCAACGCCGTGTTCTTCTATGCTCCGATCATCTTCGAAAAGGCGGGTATGAACGTGGCCGATCAGCTGTTCCAGCAAATCCTCATCGGCGCCACCAACCTGGTGTTCACGCTGGTGGCTATGCGGCTGGTAGACCGCTGGGGGCGCAAAAAGCTCATGCAGGGCGGTTCCCTCCTGATGGCCGGCTGGTTGCTGGTGATCGGGCTTTGTTACTATTTCGACTTCTTTTCCGGCTATTGGCTCACCGGTTTCGTGATGGCTTTCATCGCCACCTACGCCACTACCCTGGCGCCCGTGACCTGGGTGCTCATATCCGAAATATTCCCCACCAAAGTGCGGGGCATGGCCATGGCCGTAGCCACCGCCATGCTCTGGGCCGCCTGTTTCGCGCTGGCGTATGGCTTCCCCGTACTGATTGCCGCGCTCACGCCGCACGAAACCTTTTTCCTGTTCGCCGGCATCTGCTTCGTGTATTTCCTCATCCTGAAAAAATACGTGCCCGAAACGGGGAACAAAACACTCGAGGAAATCGAAATGGCGATGGCGGTACACTAATCCCGCTTACTGCTGTTGCAAAAAAGGTACGCTTTATGCGGTACGCCCCGTATGGCAGTTACGACAAAACTGATTCCCCCCATGCTCGCCACGCTCGTGAACAAACCGTTCGATGAACCCGGCTGGCTGTACGAGGTGAAATGGGACGGCTACCGGGCCATTGCCTATTGCAGCAAAGGGAAAGCGGAACTGGTTTCACGCAATAACAAATCCTTCAGCGATAAATTTTATCCCGTACACGAGGCGTTGCGCCAGTGGGGCGTGAATGCCGTGGTAGACGGGGAAATATGCGTACTGAACGAGCACGGCATCGCCCACTTCGGTTCACTGCAGAACTGGCGGAGCGAGGCAGACGGGCAGCTGGTATATTACGTGTTCGACCTGTTACGCCTCAACGGCCGCAGCCTGATGAACAAACCTCTTACCGAACGGCGTCGCCAGCTGGAAACGATCTTGCCCACATCCGGGATCATCCGCCTCAGCGAACATTTCGAGAGCTCCGCGACCAACTTCCTGGCGGCAGCCGGTGAAATGGGACTGGAAGGCATTATCGCCAAAAAAGCAGACAGCATTTACGAGCCGGGCGAACGCAGCCCGCACTGGCTCAAAATAAAAGCACAGAAAAGGCACGAAGTGGTGATCGGCGGGTTCACGAGAAACGAAGGCAGTCCCAAAGCTTTCAGCTCCTTGCTGGTAGGCGTTTTCGAAAACGGCGCCCTGCAATACACGGGCAAAATAGGCACCGGTTTCAATACACAGCAGCAGGCGGCCATGATGAAATTATTCAAACCGCGGATCGTCAAAAAACCACCGTTCGCCGTTATACCAGACGTGAACAAACCTTCCCGCTTCCGGCCCAATCCACCCAAGGCAGCAGCCATCTGGCTGAAACCCGATCTCGTTTGCGAAGTGAGTTATACGGAAATAACATCGGACGGGGTGATGCGACACCCCTCTTTCGAAGGCATGCGCAGCGACAAGGCGGCCAACGCCGTCACCGCTGAAAAGCCGGTGGAGCTGGAACAGGTATTGCATCCCGGCGTGCCGTTGAAAAAGCCGGGCAAAGCGGAGCGCAAAACATTGCTGAACCCGTCGGAAGCCACACAGGTCAAAATCATCAACGGGCACCAGCTGTCCTTCAACAACCTCGGTAAAATTTACTGGCCGGCGGAAAAGTATACAAAGCGCGACATGCTCAATTACTATTACCAGGTGGCCCCCTACATCCTGCCATACATCATTAACCGCCCGCAGTCGCTCAACCGCTATCCCAACGGCATCAACGGCAAGAGTTTTTACCAGAAAGACATCACCGAAACGGCGCCAGGCTGGGTGAAGCGTGAGCCTTACACCACCAGCGAAGGCGGGCATAAAAATTTCATGGTGCCCGAAAACGAGGCGGGCCTGCTGTGGATGGCCAACCTGGGTTCTATCGAGATCAATCCCTGGAACAGCACCATTTTTACACCTGATCACCCGGACTGGTGCTGTCTCGATCTCGACCCCGACACCGGGAACACGTTTGCACAGGTGATCGAAACCGCGCAGGCCGTAAAAGCCGTGCTGGATGAGTTGAAGGTAAAAGGTTATCCCAAAACTTCCGGTTCCACCGGCATTCACATTTACATTCCGCTGCAGGCAAAATACACGTACGACGAATGCCAGTTGTTCGGTAAACTCATCGCATCGAGAGTGCACCGGCGGCTGCCGAAATTCACGAGCATTGAGCGCATGACCCGGAACCGGAAAGGGAAAATCTATATCGACTATTTGCAGAACCGGCCCAAGGCAACGCTGGCGGCGCCGTATTCGTTGCGGCCCAAACCCAGCGCCACCGTGAGTATGCCGCTGCATTGGGAGGAAGTAAAAAAGGGATTGCGGCTGAAAGATTTTCATATCCGCAACGCCATGGCGCGTATCAAATCCGAAGGCGACCTGTTTAAACCCGTGCTCGGAAAGGGTGTGCGCATCGAACGTGTTTTACGCCTACTCGAAAAGCAGGGTTGAAATTTTTTTTTGTGGGAATCAAAATTCTTCTCTAATATTGCACAGATTTTTAACCCCGGCCCCAAACAGTGAGAAAGGAATAGACGCGTAACCCCGGAACAGATTACTACACAGCAGCATTTTCCAGCATATTGACCGAAACACCCTGATAGTTTCAGATAGAGCTATTGGAAAAACTGATATTTGATATGACCCCAAAAGCAATACCCTCAACAGCCGCAATGGCTTTGCGACAGATTATTGCCGCACCCCTGCAGGCCGCCATGGAAGCACAAACGGCGCAAAGCCTGGCCGTCGCCAATCTCGTCAGGCAAATTGGTTTCGATGAGCGGCGGCAGCCCGTGATGACTGATTTTTCGTATCAGCGCACCGCCGGCGAAACCGTGCAGTTACAGGTGCCCCTGCTTTCGCTGGTGCCCCTCACCTGCCTGCGCATCCAGGAAGTGAAGGTGGACTTCAACGTAAAAATGAATACAGCAGCCTATGCCGGCCTCGCTAACCGGCGTAGTACCGGCAACGCGTCGTACCAGATGCATATGCAGGTAAAGGCCGTGCAGGACGAATTGCCCGCTTCGTTTACCGATTCACTCGCCATCCCGTCATAACACCACTGAATATATAACCCCTTTTTATCACTAAATGTCAAAAAACAATGGCAAAGATCAATGTCAAAAGCCGCACCCCACGGCCCAAGGTAGCACAGCGCACCGCTGATGCCCCCGTCCCCTCAGTAGCAAACGCCACCGATGCAGCGGTGGACACGGTGACCAAACTCGCCGGCGCTGTAGCCCCTAAAAAAGCAAACGTAGCCAAAGGTGTTTCCACGAACCTGGTTGCGGAACTGAACAACATCGACTTCAAAAAAATGATCGGCGGGCCGTTGCAGGCTGCTGTGGATGCACAGGTAGCCAGCTCCCTCGCCACCGTTAACTTCATCAACTCCGTAGGTTTCGTAGAAGAAGACGGCAAAAAATCACTCGTGATGGTCGACTTCAGCCACGAAAGAAAAGACGTGAAAGAAGACGGCAGCCCCCTCGTGAAAAGCGTTGCCGTGAAAGTGCCGCTGCTCGCCATGCTGCCCATTCCCAGCCTCCGCATCGAGCACGTGATCATCGACTTCAACGCCAAACTCAACTCGGTAGAATCCAACACCGTGTCCGACGCACTGGGCGTAAACGCGGAAGTAAAAGCCGGATGGGGCCCCGTGAGCTTCAAGGTGTCTGCTTCCTACCAGCGTAAATCAGTGACCGGCGTAGAAGTGAAGAAAGAGTTCGCGCTCAACGTAAACGTGAAAGCCGTGCAGGATGAAATGCCCGGCGGCCTGGAAAAAATCCTGGGCATGCTGTCTGCATAAGCACCATACCGGTACCTGCGCCATGCCGTGCAGGTACCGTTTTTTCTCTTTCTCCACAATCCGAATCAATATGTCAAATATCACACTGGCGGACTATGTAGGTTTTATCTTTTCAGAAATCACGCGTGCCCGCGATCATGCAGACCGGGTGGCGAAAGACATGGCCATCGCCTACGCTAAAGATGAAGTGCTGAAACATTTTTCCGTGCCCCGTTTCAAGATCCCGGAAATGGAGCTCACCATTCCCGTACTGATTTCTTCCGCCAAGTTCACCACCGCCCTGCTCTTCAGCATGAAGGAGGCGGACTTTACCCGGTATATCCAGAACCGCGTTAATTCCGCCATTCAAACGATCCTGATCAGGCGCAGCAAGGTGGATATCGACTTCAGCAGCGTCAAGAACGATGTGTTCACCAAGCCCGTATTCGGCCAGCAGCCGCAGCTGGAAACGGCTTTCAGGCCCACCGCCACCACCTCGCTCCGCAGCAAGCGGGCGCTCATTTCCAGCGGTCCCGCCGCTATCACGAAGTTCTACCAGCTGCTGGTATCCAACACCGATCCCTCCAAACCTGAAAACATCGCGCAGGTCTGCTTCGCCGAGGTGTTCAATATCGCCATCGAAGAATACAACCTGCTGGAGGAATACAAGCGCCAGAACCCACAAAATGAACTGTTCAGCCAGGCCCTGCAGGAAGTGATCCAAAAAATAAAGGAAAATACGCTCGTTTCGCAAAGCAAAATGGAAAACCTGTTGGTGAACCCGGAAACCAATGTGGTGAAAAACGGGAGCAGCGACGCCACGGTGTTTACCATCAAAGCCAGGATCATGGAGGAAGGGGTGTTCGTGAAAACCGTGCGGAACGAGGAAACAGGCAAGGAAGAATTATTGGTGGAATTTGAATAACGACAATTATGCAGCGGTTTTATCATAACGACCAGCAACAGCTCACCCAGCTGCTCGAGGCTTTCAGCGAGGCGTCGGGCAAATACAGCCGGAAAGATTTCGACACGGATAAGGTACTCAAACTGTTGCTCGACAAAATTATCACCCGGTATAAGGAAGGCGGGCACACCGACCGCGAAAGCCAGACACAGCTGCTGCGGGCGGAGCTGGCGACGGCCGAGCGCGGGATCCATCCCCAAACGCACGAACGCGTCACCCTGCGCAAAAGCGACATGAAAACAGGTGTGCAGCTGAAAGTGCTGCAAACGCTGGAACACCTGCTCCGCGACGAATACGCGACCGCCAATGCGCGGCTGCAGGAAGCACGGGAGATGATGGTGCAGATCATGCTGGCCGGTTTGCAGGACGGCATCCTGAACGACGCCATCCTTGCAGGCGCCACCACGGAAACCGCTTTGCAGGACATCTGGAAGTCACTTTCGGCGGACAACAACATCGCGCTCGCCCAAAAGCGTGTGCTCATGACCGTGAGCATGTACGATGCCCTGATTTTACTGGAATCGCTGGCGGCGCAGCTGAAACCCTCGCAGCGCCCGCTGCTCCGGAATGGATCAAAAAACTGAGGCGGACCGCCTTTGCGCAACGTGGAAGCGCAGAAGGTTGGCGCGAACAGCCGCGGAGAATGGCGCATATGCCAATGGCGGCCAGCGCGTTTCGAATTATTTTTACAGGGCACTCAAAACCATGCATATGCAACGGCACCCCGCACTTGAAACACTCGCCGGCACCTGGCGCACGACCGGCCAGCTCGTGGCCGATCCCTCCCAACAACTGGAAGGCACCGACAGCTACGAATGGTACGAAGGCAGCAGCCTCCTGATTCACCGGATTGCCGTTACCATGGGAACGGAGCAGGTTGTGGGACTGGAGGTGATCAGCTATGATGAGGACCTCCGCCACTTTTCCATGCATCACTTCGACGCGACGGGCCGCTTGCAGGTGTCGGCCGGCAGCTTTCACGACAATACATGGACCTTCACGTCCGCTTCCGAACGCGGCGTATTCACGTTCAGCAGCAACGGGCAGGTGCTGTCAGGCACCTGGGAAAAACTGTCGGATAATAGTAAATGGGAACCCTGGCTGGCCGTGCGGCTCGAGAAGCAATAAGCTAGGCCGGTTGCGCAACCCCGGGTTTGTATAACATCATTTTGGCGAAACGAAGGCGGCTCCACTGATCGCTGGTGCACGTCAGCGGCGACACTTCTTCAATAGCCGCCAGCAGGCGGCCTGTTATATGCTCCGCGCCGGACGATTGCCGGGCGGCCGTGATGATCGATTTTACCACATCGTTGGCGTCCGCCAACCTGATCTTTTCAATAGTCTCCAACACGAATTGATCTGCTGTCATGATTTTATCTTTTGATCCACATTTTTAACTGTAAGTCGTCTGATACATACGTCGCCTGAAACGACGGCGGCACCTCGTCCTGCATACTATGAAACGTTACCAGGCGCGTTCCCACCGGCTTGCGTTCCAGCGAGCGGTACAGGTGCCGGCAATACTGTATGTAGAGATTGGTGGAATACGCCACTTCTTCGTCAATCCGGTCGTTATCGTCCAGGTTTTCGAAGAAGGCGTTATAGAAATAAAAATTGTCGTACGAAGAAAGATCGAGGCGGGTAATGTTCTCATGCACGAATTCGGCATTGCCGACCTGTGCCACATCTTTGGCGGCCAGGGCATAGCGGTGCAGCTTGTAACGTTGCTCTACGCCGTAAAATGTGGCCTGCGGCTGAAAATGCGCGGCGGCGAGGCAGAATTTGCCCACTCCGCTGCCGATGTCAAGTATTTTTCTGCCGGGCCCGTCTGCGAGGAAATCCGCCGCCTGCTCCGCGATGGCCAGCGGCGTCCAGTGCCGCTTGGATAACTCGCGGATTTTTTGCGGATACAGCCAGTCAAACGCTGCATCGTTGGCAAAATACCCACGCTTTAACAGTGTTTTCTCCAACGTATTAGTTTTTTTGAGTACGGATCAGTTCCTTGTATTCATCGGGACTGAGCAGGGGAGCGTTGTTGAAAAACTTGGAAGGACTGATGAAAAACAGCCAGCCTCTGTCCTGGGGACTCTCCAGTACCAGGTTGAGATTGCCGTTTAATTGCTGGTTTTGCCCTAAATAGTTGCAGTTAACGGGTGCGTGAATGGGGATGATGGTTTTCCCCGCATGGATTTCCGCTATCAAGGTGCCCTTTTTGATCTGGCCTCTGCATGGGCGCCATTTTATATCATCGATTTCTTTTATACCTTTGAGTTTATGGGCCGAGATTCCCACAAATCCAACCGTCCCGTTCACATCCATCCACTCATGTTCCGGCGTAAATTGCATGCCGGGACGCGAAATAGTTGATACTTTCATGGCGCAAAGGTACCACTTTTTATTGTTTTCCGAACAGCCGTCCTCCCACCCCGCTCATTTTAGACCTGTTTCAGGCGTTTTATGCCCGCTTTTCCGACAATTGTACCAGCGGTCCGCATGATTCTAATCAGGCCGCGGATTGACGTAAATTCTTCTTTTTCCCGATACACAAGGCAGTTGCCCGATTCCTCCCCACCCTGCCGCCGGAGGTTTTTCGCGCAATTGCTAATTAAGGACATCTATATCTTTTAATAGGTAAATATCCGCTAGCTTTGGGTATGATTAAAGGATAGAATCATCTTTAATTAAATCTCAATCATCAGATCATGAATCAACTCGAACAAGCCGTTATTGGCCAGCTGGTGGCCGGCAATTATCACACCGCCGCCGTTTTCAAACAATTCAATATCGATTTCTGCTGCAAGGGTAACATGACGGTGGGCGAAGCCTGCCGCCTTAAAAACATCGATCCCGCCTTGGTGACGGATGCGCTGGAAAATGTACAGCCGGTGCGGCGCGGCGACACGGTGGATTTCAGCAGCTGGGGGGCCGACGTGCTGGCCAGCCACATCCAGCAAACGCACCATACGTATGTAGCCCGTCAAATTCCCGTGCTGGAAAGTTTCCTGCATAAGCTCTGCGGCGTTCATGGCGCGGCGCACCCGGAATTACTGACCGTCAACCGCCTCTTTCTGGCGGCCGCGGACGAGCTGACGCACCATATGCAGAAGGAGGAAGTGATGCTGTTCCCCTACATCCGCCGGCTGGTACAGGCCTCGCAGGACGGGAACACGCCGGCTCCACCGCCATTCGGCAGCGTGCAGGCCCCTATCGCGGTCATGATGCAGGAACACAGCCAGGAAGGCGACCGTTTCCAGCAAATGACGGAACTAAGCAATGATTTCACGCCACCGGCCGATGCCTGCAATACCTACCGGGTTACCTACGGGCTGTTGAAAGAATTCCGCGACGACCTGCACCTGCACATCCACCTGGAAAACAATATCCTTTTCCTGAAGGCCGCGCAGTTGGAAGACAGTCTTCGCAACACCGGCGCCAGTTGCAGCATTGCCCGGTAAATGACAGTCATCTTCATCGTTGATGGCCGTCATCGTTCACCGGCGCAGAAACAACAATATTTGTCAAATAATTCCCGTAAAACCTGCTCATATGAAATGCAATTATCTTCAAATCGTCGTAACTGCCGCAGTGGTGATATGCTCGGCCTGCGGCGGCAATTCCAGTCAACAGGAAGAAAAAACGCCGGCGGCCGCCCCGGCAGACAACAGTATGGTGGCCGATAAACCGGCGGCTGACCCGAAAGGCATCGGCAAATTCCGGGACGTGCAACTGACACACCCGCTCGATGAAGCGATGGTGCAGCAAGGCAAAACCGTGGCGGAGCTGAAATGTACCTCATGCCACCGCCTCACCGAAGAAAAGCTCGTAGGCCCCGGCTGGAAAGGGGTTACAGGCAGAAGAACACCCGAATGGATCATGAACTTCATTACCAACGTGGACGAGATGCTTAACAAAGACGCCGAAGCGCAGGCCATGCTCGAAGTATGTATGGTGAGGATGCCCAACCAAAATCTTTCGGACGAGGACGCGCGTGCGGTGCTGGAGTTCCTTCGCAAAAACGACGGTAAAAACTAAACACACTCCCTTAAAAATATCTATCATGAAAAGTAATTGGCTATTGCCGGTAATAGCTGCGGCTATTGCCATGCCCGGCTGCAAGATGAAAACCACTTCGTCTGCCGTGTCGGGCGACGCGGCGGCACGCACTTACGTGGCGCCGGGCAAATACGACGAGCTCTACAATTTCGTTTCCGGCGGTTTCAACGGCCAGGTTTCCGTGTATGGCCTGCCTTCCGGCCGGCTGCTCAAACTCATTCCCGTGTTTTCCGTGAACCCTGAAAACGGGTACGGCTTCAGCGAGGAAAGCAAACCCATGCTGCAAACGTCGCACGGGTTCGTACCCTGGGACGACCAGCACCACCTGGCGCTGTCGCAGACCAACGGGGAGCACGACGGGCGCTGGCTGTTCGCCAATGCCAACAACTCTCCCCGCGTGGCCCGCATCGATCTGAAAACGTTCAAAACGATGGAAATCCTGGAGCTGCCCAACAGCGGCGGTAACCACTCCTCCCCCTTCCTTACGGAAAACACGGAATATGTGATTGCCGGCACCCGCTTCTCTATCCCGGTGGGCAACCAGGAGTCCGCGCTCGACAATGCGTCTTACAAAAAGAACTTCAAGAGCACCGCCTCGTTCATCGGCATCGACAAGAACACCGGCCACATGCAGGTGAGCTTCCAGATCATCCTGCCGGGGATGGACCTCGATCTCAGCCGCGCGGGTAAAGGCCCGTCCCATGGCTGGTTCTTCTTTTCCACGTACAATACGGAACAGGCCAGCACATTGCTGGAGGTGAATGCGTCGCAGAAAGACAAAGATTTCATCGTGGCCGTGAACTGGAAGAAAGCGGAGGAATATGTGAAGGCGGGCAAAGCCAAAAAGATGGCGGCCGAATATTATCACAACACGTTCAGCGAAGAAACGCATACGGCTACGTCCGAAATCGTGAAGGAGGTGCTGACGCTGGATCCGGAAGAACTGAAAGATTTCGTGTACCTCATCCCCTGCCCGAAGTCGCCGCACGGCTGCGATGTGGACCCCACCGGCGAATACATCGTGGGCAGCGGCAAACTGGCGGCGCTCATCCCCGTGTTTTCATACCGGAAATTCGAGAAAGCGATTGCTGACAAAGCATTTGAAGGCGAGTACAACGGCATTCCCGTCGTGAAATACGAAGCGGCCCTGCACGGAGAAGTGAAGAAGCCCGGCCTTGGTCCGTTGCATACCGAATTCGACGCATCCGGCAATGCGTATACGTCCTTCTTCGTATCGTCCGAGATCGTGAAGTGGAACATCAAAAGCCTGGAGGTGCTCGACCGGGTGCCCACCTACTATTCCATCGGCCACCTGATGGTGCCCGGCGGCGACACCAAAAAGCCGTATGGAAAGTATGTGGTGGCGTATAACAAGATCACCAAAGACCGTTACCTGCCCACCGGCCCGGAACTGGCGCAAAGCGCCCAGCTGTATGCGATCGACGGGGAAAAGATGCAGCTGCTGCTCGACTTCCCGACCATCGGCGAACCGCACTATGCACAAGCCATTCCAGCCGATAAAATAAAAGCGCAAAGCGTGAAGTTTTTCGATATCGCCAAAAACAAACACCCATTCCTGTCGGCCGGCGAAAAAGCCACGAAGGTGGTGCGCGAGGGCAACGTGGTGCATGTATACATGACCGCCATCCGCTCGCACCTCACGCCTGACAATATCGAAGGCGTACAGGTGGGTGACGAGGTATATTTTCATGTGACCAACCTGGTGCAGGACTGGGACATCCCCCACGGCTTCGCCGTAAAACACGCTCCCAATGCGGAGCTGCTGATCATGCCCGGCGAAACGAACACATTGAAGTTCGTGCCGACCAGGGCCGGGGTGTATCCTTTCTATTGCACCGACTTCTGCTCCGCCCTTCACCAGGAAATGCAGGGCTACCTGCGGGTTTCCCCCAAAGGAAGCAGCGTTCCGCTCAAATGGGGCACCGGAACGGAAGACACGGCCCGCGCTGTAGCGGCCAGGTAATTATTTCAACCGTGCAGTGCAGCCGTCGTGCTGTACTGCACCATTTTCACCTATTATGAATAACAGGTTAAGCATCGTGGCAAAAATCAGCATTTTTATCGCCATCGGCTGTATCGCAGCGCTGTGGTTGACGCCCATGTGGCGTATCGACCTGGCCGCCCCGCAATACCCCGAAGGCATATCGATGCAGATATGGATCAATGACGTAAAAGGAGATGTAGACATCATCAACGGGTTGAATCATTACATCGGGATGAAAACCATCCATAAAGAAGACTTCCTGGAGTTCGTTTACCTGCCCATTGCCCTGGCCGTGTTTTGCGCGCTGGGCCTGCTGGTATTCTTCCGCAACCGCCGGGGCCTGTACTACGGGTGGACTGCGCTGCTCATCGGGATGGCGCTCCTTTCGATGTACGACTTCTGGAAATGGGAATACGATTACGGGCACAACCTCGACCCCACCGCCCCGATCAAGGTACCGGGCATGGCGTACCAGCCCCCGCTGATCGGGTATAAAAAGATGCTGAATTTCGAGGCGTTGTCGCAGCCCGACCTGGGCGGCTGGCTCTTCATCGCGGCCGTTGTTCTGCTCACCGCGGTTTCATTCTACGAATGGAAGCGCGCAAAAACGAAAATCGGATGAAACATACGCTGATATTGCTGGCGGTGTGCGCGCTGTTTGCCTGCAACCGGGCATTCGAGCCCATCGAATACGGGAAAGACGCCTGCGCGCACTGCAAAATGACGATCATGGACCAGCGTTTCGCGGCGGAGATCATTACACCGAAAGGAAAAGTGTTCAAGTTCGACGACATCAGCTGCCTGCGCGCGTTTAAAACGGAGCTGCCGGGCAGCATGCTATTTGTCGCCGATTACGCCGGCACGGCCGCCGCTCCGCTCAATGCGGTTACGGCGGTATACCTCCGGCACGAATCGTTTGGCAGCCCGATGAACGGCAACCTCGCCGCCTTCGGATCGCCCGCCGCGGCAGCGCGCTTCAAAGACAGCCTGCAGCTTACATTGTTCAACTGGGAAAACCTGCCGGAATGATGTGCCGGCTCTTGATCATATGCCTCCTGCTGACGGGCGCCGCCCGCGCCGCGCTGATCAGAACAACGCCGGGCCACCCGTTGCAGCAGGTGCTGGATGCTGCGCAGCCGGGCGATACCGTCTGGCTCGCACCGGGCATTTACCGGCAGCACGACATCGTGGTGCGGAAAGCGCTGACCATCACAGGAACGGGCTTCCCCGTGCTCGACGGCGAAAACAAATACCAGGTGCTCATCGTAGCGGCAGACAGTGTCCGCATCCACGGCATCACCGTCCAGAACACCGGCCGCAGCAGCATGACGGACATGGCCGGCATCCGCCTGCAGCAGGTCAAAGACGTGCAGGTCACCAATTGCCGGCTCATCAATACCACTTATGGCGTGTACCTGCAGAACAGCGCGCATTGCACCGTTACCGGCAACTTCATTCGCGCCGGCGCGGCAGACGAATTGTCCGCCGGCAACGGCATTCACGCCTGGAAGTGCAGCCATCTCCTGCTGCAGCGCAACGAGATTTCCGGGCACCGCGACGGGATTTACTTCGAATTTGTGACCGATTCGCATATTTACCGGAACGTGTCGGATAAAAACATCCGGTATGGCCTGCATTTCATGTTTTCCCACAACGACACCTACAGCCACAACACCTTCCGCAACAACGGCGCCGGCGTGGCCGTGATGTACACGAAAGGCGTCACCATGTACAAAAACGTGTTCGATCATAACTGGGGCGACGCCGCGTACGGCATACTGCTCAAAGACATCAGCGACAGCCGCATCCTGCTCAACCGGTTCCGGCAGAATACGGTGGGCATTTACATGGAGGGAAGCAGCCGGATCCTGATCACCGGCAACGAATTTTCCGCCAACGGCTGGGCCATGCGCGTGCAGGCCAACTGCGACGGCAACCAGATCAGGATGAACAATTTCATGCAGAATTCTTTCGACATCGCCACCAACGGCACCATGATGCTGAATACGTTCAGCGCCAATTACTGGGATAAATACGAAGGATACGACCTTGGCCGCGACGGGCAGGGCGATGTACCCTATTATCCAGTGAGCGTATACAGCGTGCTTTCCGAAAAAATACCGGCCGCCATGCTGCTGTACCGGAGCTTCCTGACGAATATGATGGACCAGGCGGAAAAGATGATGCCCGTCCTCACGCCGGGCGAACTGCGCGATGATGCGCCCCGCACTAAAAAATGGAATCTATGATCCGGATATCGCACCTTACCAAAACATTCGGCCGCTTCAAGGCGCTGGACAACATCCAGCTCACGCTGGAAAAGGGACAGGCCGTTTCCCTGCTGGGCCCCAACGGCTCCGGCAAAACCACGCTGATCAAATCCATCCTCGGGCTGGCCATCCCCGAAAAAGGCACTATTACCATCAACGGCCAACCCGTCAGCGCCGGTGAACAGTACCGCGCCGGCATCGGCTACATGCCGCAAATCGGCCGCTATCCGGACAATATGACCATCGAGCAGGTGCTGCACATGATCAAGGCGGTGCGCAGCGGTAGTACGGACTACGATGAAGATCTGTACACCGGTTTCGGCCTGCATGCCATCCGGCATAAGAAGATGCGCACCCTTTCCGGCGGCACCCGTCAGAAAGTAAGCGCCTGCCTGGCTTTTCTTTTCAGGCCCGGCATTTACATTCTCGATGAGCCTACGGCCGGCCTCGATCCTGTTGCCAGCGAGCTGCTCAAGGAAAAGATCGCGGACGAGCGCGATCATGGCAAGCTCATACTGATCACCTCCCATGTGCTCAGCGACCTCGACGGCCTCACCAGCCACGTCACCTACCTGCAAGACGGCCGGCTGCTTTTCCACGAAAGCGTGGAATCGCTGAAAGCCGCCACAGGAGAAGAAAAACTGAACCGGATAATTGCCCGCATCATGCAGGCGCCAAAAATGATCCCATGCTGACCATCACCCGATATGTATTGATAGACCTGCTCAGAAACAGGTCTGTAGCCGTTTACGCACTGGTACTGGCCGCATTGTCCGCCAGCCTGCTGGGGCTCGAGGAAAACGCCAGGGGCCTGCTCAGCCTGCTGAATGTTACGCTGCTGTTCGTGCCCGTTATCACCACGCTTTTCGCCACCATCTACTTCTTCAATTCGCTGGAATTTATAGAGCTGCTGCTGTCGCAGCCCGTGAAGCGCGGCCGCGTGCTCATGGCCTGTTATACGGGCATGTCTTTTTCGCTGTCTGCCGCGTTTCTGGCCGGGGTGGGCCTCCCGCTGCTGATACTGGCGCCTGTCGGGCCCGCGTTGATACTGCTGGGCGCCGGCGTATTGCTGACGTGCATCTTCACGGCGCTGGCGTTACTGGTGTTTGTGCTGATGAAAGATAAAACCAAAGGCATCGGGGCTGCCATTGTAGTGTCGCTCTTCTTTACATTATTGTTCGACGGGCTGGTGATGTTTTTCATTTATGCGTTCAGCGACTACCCGGTAGACAAAGCGCTGATAGGGATGATCACCCTTAACCCGGTAGATCTGGCGCGGGTTTTAATGCTGCTGCAACTGGATGCGGCCGTATTGATGGGCTATTCCGGGGCGCTGTTCAAAAAGTTCCTCGGAACGCCGGCCGGCAGTGTGTATGCGGTGACCAGTCTTTTTCTGTGGGCGGTAGTGCCGCTCCTGTTATCTGTGAGGGTATTCCGTAAAAAAGACCTGTAGCTATTTTCTGGACGGGCGGTTGCCGATGGTGAGTTTCCCGTTGTCGAAATCTTCCGCCAACTGCCCGATCGTTGTTTTTTCAAACAGCTGCCGCAGCTGTAGCTTGATGGAGCGGTATTGCTCATGCATGGGGCACGGCCGGCTTTCCGAACATTCCTTTAAACCCAGCACACATTTGGTGATGACGCCTTCTTCCCCCACCGCTTCGAGCACCGCCCGCACGGGCAGCCTCCGCGCCGCATCCGTCAGATAGAATCCGCCGTTGGGACCGCGTAAGGAGCTCACCACCCCGTTATTCCGGGTGAGCTGCTGCAATACCTTGGCCGTAAACGACGGCGGCGAATCGATCGCCTGCGCAATTTCTTCGATGCCCAGCTTATGTTCCGCAGAGCCTTTTAAGGCAATGTATATCGTAGCCCTGAGCGCGTATTCCGCCGATTTCGACAACATCTGGAAAGTATTATCCGTGAAAAATGATCATTGTACCCATTCCGCGTACGAATCGACCGTTTCGTACAGCCGCAGCCGTGCCAGTTCCACTCCCGCCGGCAGTTTGTCCCCGATGGCGTTCCTGGCGAAGATCAACAGATTTTCGGCAGACGGCTCGGCCTCCATTACCAGCAAGTTGTCTTCCATGGCCGTATCGGGGTTGGCCCGGAGGTAAGCTTCGGAGAGCACCAGCCGGTGATCCAGCTGCTTAACCACGGCGTCGTTCACCAGTTGCTTCAGGTCTTTGAAATCGAGCAGGATACCCGGCGCGGGCAGGTAACCCGTGTTGTTCCCCTGCGCCCGTACTGTCACGTGCAGCTGGTAAGAATGGCCGTGAATCAGCCTGCAGGGGCCATTGTACCCATGCAGCGCGTGCGCCGTTTCGAATCTGAATATTTTAGTCACCTGGAGCATTGTGCATCGATTATGGCCGCGAAGGTACGATAATAAAAGATGGAATTATCTTTTTATTGAACAAACGAAGTCCCCGGATAACGGAGGCTGGCACTCCCCTCACCTTCCTTTTAAAACAAAACCCCGGACCTCTTGAAAACAATCACCTTCTCGGATTGTGAACAAAAGGCCGGAGTTTGTTGCGTTTGCCCACCTTGTCCCCCCAGGCAGGTTTCCGTTTTAAATCGCTTTATCGGGAAAACTACATGAAGATGAAGGCGTTGTAACCCTGGCAGCTATTTTATAGACAAATGCGCACGGCAGCTTAGTACTGCCAGTGCTTTTCATAACCATTGGTCACGGTCTGGTCGACATTTTCTTTCGGCTGACCGTTTACTTCCGTTTTTACTTTGAGGTTGAATGGCTCGTTGAAGTTGGTTGCCGATACAGTGACATCGATCACCACCAGCGGGCGGATGGACTCGATCACGAATGTGCCGCCGGCCAGCAGTTCGGCCTTGGTGAGTGAGATGCCCTTTTCGTTGTTCCTGACCTGGCCGTTCACCTTCCAGAGGGTGCTTTCCGTGCTGGAAAGCAGGGAGCCGGCCACGGCAATGGTCACGCCGTCATAGTCCGTTGCGGACATGCCTGTTGCGGAAACCGTTATCTTGAAGTTTTTTTCCGTCGGGAGCGGCGCCGGATCATCCTTACCGCTACAACCGCTGAAAGCCAGTGCGGCGCCGGCAAGCGCCGTGGTTAACATTGTTGCTTTCCATCTAAATAAGCTAACTTTAATCATACTTCACGTATTAAATGAATATTCGGTTTGGTTTTACAGCCCAAAATTAGACCTGCCCGCACACACTGACAATCCGTAGAAATCGGGTATTTTTTCTACTGATTTATCAGTATTTTTTGGCCGTTTTTTGGTTAATTTGACGACTGTATTGAATTTTACGGGATGGTGAAATGTTATGGCGCATTACTGGTTTGTTTGCTGACCGTACTGGCAGGCAGGGCGCAGACCCGGCTGAACAATACATTGTATACAGACAGCCTGAAAGCTGCCCTGCAGCGCAGCACGTCTGACAGCGACCGGGCCATGACGGCCTTCCGGTTATCGGAGCGCCTGGCATTTACCGACTCCGGCAGCGCGTCACGCTACCTCGAACAGGGGCGGCTCGCAGGCAGGCCTTATCCTTACGTAAAGGCCGTTTATCATTATTATGCCGCCATTCTCCTTTCACTCTCCGACCCCGAACGGGCGGAAGCCGTCTATCTTCTCGCCGACTCGCTGCTCGGCGCATTTGCTAACAGGGAGGCCTGGAGCATGCGCTCGAAAAACCTCCACCGGTACGGCGCGCTCCGGCAACTGAAGGACGATCCGAAACAGTTTGCGGACATCATGATCAACCGTGCCATTCCCCTGGCCCGGCAGGCGGGCGACAGCACCCTCATCGGTAAAAACTACCTGGGCATCGCGAACGTATTCAAGAATAACGGGCAGTACGACGTAGCCGAGCCCTACATCCTGACGGCCATCCAGGTGGTACGGAACGGTCATGGCGAAGTGGAACAACTCATCTCCACCTATAACGTGCTCGCGGAAAACTACAGTCTCGCCGGGAAGAACCACCTCGTCAGGCCCGTACTCGACACCATCAGCGCACTGCTGGCGCCTTATCCCGATTCCGAATACTGGCTCGAGTACTACGCCGCAGAGAGCCTCTACTATAATAACATCCGCGAATACACGAAAGCGCTGGCGGGGCTTAACAAGGGCATTCCCCTGGCCCGGCGGCTGGGCAGGCGGTACGAAGAACAACGCCTGCAGCTGCAGCGTTTTTACGCGCTGTACGAAACGAAAAACTACGCACCGGCGTTGCACACCCTCCAGTACCTGCTCGGGCAGCCTGAAATGATGCGCCTTTCCACCAACCGCCGGCTCCTCTATGCCGGGATGGCGGACGTTTACGCCGGCCTTGGCAACACGGCGCTCGCCTACCAGTGGCAGCGGCGCTACAGCCTGCTGAACGACAGCATTCATGACAACAACCTGAAAAGCGAGATCTCCGCGCTGGAAATAAAATTCCGCAACGCCGAGCACCAGCAGAAAATTGCGGCGCTGGAAGCCGAGAACCAGAAAGCCGCGCTTACCGGGCGCAATACCCGCCTGACGGTGTGGCTGCTCACAGCGGTGAGCGTGCTGCTGCTGGCGGCCATCGTCTTTACCGTATTTTATTCCCGCAACAACAAAAAGCTGGCGGAACAAAAGGAAATCAACTACCGCCAGCAGCTGAAGGAAATGGCACAGCAGCAACAGCTGGCCACGTCGCACGCCATGATCGAAGGCGAGGAACGCGAACGCAGCCGCGTGGCGCGCGACCTGCACGACGGCCTCGGAGGGATGCTCGCTGGCGTCAAGATAAAATTGTCGGGTATGGCCGCGGGCGTTAACGGGCACCAGCCCCAGGCCTCGCTCGACGGCGTCATCAGCCAGCTCGATAGCTCCGTACGGGAACTGCGCCGCATT
The DNA here is from genome assembly GCA_965653365.1 of uncultured Chitinophaga sp. Classification (GTDB taxonomy): domain Bacteria; phylum Bacteroidota; class Bacteroidia; order Chitinophagales; family Chitinophagaceae; genus Chitinophaga. Next base: position 202,566 of record CBFGZV010000003.1, read on the forward strand.
GCCCGGAACATGATGCCCGAAAACCTGCTCAAATTCGGGCTCGAAACCGCGCTGCGCGATTTGAGCGAGTCGATGTCCACCGCCGGCACCGACATTCACTTCCAGGCATTCGGGATTGAAAAGCAAATTCCCGTTAGCACACAGGTCACCATTTACCGCATCGTGCAGGAAGCGCTTTCCAATGCCATCCGGCACGCGGCGGCCAGCGAGGTGGTGCTGCAGTGCAGCCAGAACGGCGATGCGTTTTTCGTCACCGTCGAAGACAACGGAAAGGGCTTCGACCCCTTCGCACAATACGCCGGCGCCGGCCTCAGCAACATCCGCAACCGGGTCAACTACCTGCAGGGCAAACTAGACATCACATCTTCCCCGGGAGATGGCACAACCATAAACATAGAATTGATCATTGGCGATGAAGCGTAAAATCATACTGTCCATTGTAGACGACCACCCGGTGGTGATTGAAGGGCTGAGAACCCTTTTGAAAGGCGAGCCCGACATCCATATCACGGAAAGTTTTTTCCGCGGGAACGATTTCATGGCATACCTCCGCAAACATCCCGTTCACATTGTGCTGCTCGACATTATGCTGCCCGACGTAAACGGCATCGACCTGTGCAAGGACATCAAAAAACTTTCGCCAGACACGGTGGTGATTGCCCTGAGCAACCAGGCGGAGCGCAGCATGATCCTGGAAATTCTGCAAAACGGCGCCAGCGGCTACCTGTTGAAAAACGTGTCCGCCGAAGAATTGCGGCACAGCCTGAATGAAGCGCTGCGCGGTGAAATCGCATTCAGCCGGGAAGTGAAAGAAATCATCGCCCGCCCTTCCAAAAACGAGCTGAAAAAAGTGCCGCCGCTGACCAAGCGGGAAAAGCAGATCCTGCTGCTGATCGCCGCCGGCAAAACCACCGCCGTGATGGCCGGAGAGCTGAATGTGAGCCCGCTGACGGTAGATACGCACCGGCGTAACCTGCTGCAGAAATTCGGGGTGAAAAATGTGGCCGAACTGATCATGGCCGCCGTGCAGCAACGTTTGTTGCAGTGACTTTCCGGAAAGTTTCCTCCATTTCGTCCCACGTGTTGCCCATCATTGCAATCACACCTTCCCTGTTCACAATCAGGTGCGTAGGATAGGCGCGCACGCCCAGCGTATCGACGTAAGCCTGGCTGTCTGCCACGGTTTCGTACAGAAACAGCTTTTTAGCGAGGAAAGCCCGCAGCTCGTCTGCCGGATCCGTCGCCAGGCTGACGAACAGCACATCATCCCGCCGGCTGTTTTGTTCCACCACCTCATTCAGTGCAGGCATCTCCGCCACGCAGGGCGCGCAGTGAATGAACCAGCACTTCAGCACCAGCACTTTTCCTTTCACGCTTTCGTTGCTGTAAGTATGGCCCTCCAGATCCGTCAGCTGTAGTGGCGGCAGTGGTTTGCCGATCATGTTGAAATGGCGCAGGTGCCGCTCGCCCCAGTTTTTGAGGGTGCTTTTCAGGCCGCTGCCGACTGTATCCGGCAAGGGGTACAGCTGGTAGGCCAGCGAGCTGTCTGGTGTGGCGAGCAGTAATGGGAGGAACCTGCCCGTGGCGAGGCTGTTCACGAAAGCCGCTTTGGTGACCGGCGCACCCGCCGAATCGATCACCGTGCAATCATTCAGCACTTTCAGGGGACTGATGTAGGTCCAAAGGCTCATAAAGCTTTGCAGGATGACGGTGGCCGGCTTTACAGGTTTGAGCGCAGGTGTTTGCTGCTGCTGGCAGCCGGCGGCGAGCGCCAGGCAGAGGAATAATGCTGCAGTCTGTTTCATGGCCTTTGGATAATTGAGTTTATAAGATAGCTACTTTTCCCCGATACACAAACAAGAATGCCTGTTTGTGCTACATAAATACAGGGATTTACAAACATGCTTGTGCCCTGATTCCCCGCTGCCCGCCCCTTTACCATGCCGACTTGCTTGATATGCAATTTTCTATTAATTTAGCCACGGCAATTCATCATTCAATCAGTAAAAGCCGCTACTCGGAAACATTATTTGTTTTAAATTACAATAGTCAATCTACAACCCTAACAGATTTGTTCCATGCACCTTCCTGCTAAATTTCCTGCGCTTGCTAAACTCTTGGGTACTGGAGCAGACACCAATAACAAAGACCTCAATAAACGCATCAGAACCACCAACGTTGTTAGTGTTGTAACCGGCTCATTGTCTTTTTTCATCGGCATCATCCTCTATGTTTTCTCCAAAAGCGAGCTGATACTCTACCCCGCCCTGATCGAAACCACCTTTTTCGGCGCCGTTATCTTCCTCAATTACCTGCGGCAGTATTTTATGGCCGCCCTGCTGTCGCATTTCATCCAGTGCCTGGCCACGCTTTGCTTTGGTGTGCTCCTGGGCACTATCGTAGATGCGCAGCTGATGGCTGTATTCCTCGTAGGCACACCCCTGTTGCTGTTCCGGGAAAGAAGCATCCGTATCGTTTGTATCCTGCTGACCTGCTTTACCATGTTTTTGCTGGAAGTGAACAATTATACGAACCTGGTAGAGCCGGTGGCTATTAAGACGGAGCTGCAGGTGCCGTTCCGCTACCTGTCTGTCGCCACCATCCTTTTTTTGAACGGCATGGTATTATTTTATTACGAAAGGAACAGCCGGAGCCTGCTGGGTCAATTGCAGCAGACCAACCGCGACCTGGAGCAGGTGAGCGCATCGAAAAGCGTATATGTGCGTGAAACCACCCACGAGCTGCGGGCGCCGCTCAACGCCATTCATGGCATCAGCCAGTTTTTGTATGAGGGGAAATACAGTCCGGCCGACCTGCCCAAATACCACCGGGGCATTTACCATTCGTCGCACATGGCCCTGGAGATTATCAACAATGTGATGGAGCTGGCAAAAATTGAAAGCGGGAATGTGCACGAGCCCTCGGTAAAAAAGATCAACATCCGCAGCTGGCTGGCCGATACCACGGCTATTTTCAGCCAGCACGCCGCCCTCAAACAGGTAGCGGTGGTCACCAGCGTGGGGGATGAAGTGCCCGAAACCCTGGCATTCGACCCCATCCGCGTTATGCAGATCCTGAATAACCTCATCACCAACGCCATCAAATTTTCCTTTCCGCAGGGAAAGATTTTCGTGGACGTCAATAGCCGCAACAGTGAATGGACGCTGGCTGTGCGCGACCACGGTGTGGGTATGAACGAGGAACAGGTACGCCGCATTTTCGACGCATTTTACAGCACCCGGCCTTCCAACGAATATGGCACCGGCCTGGGCCTGCATATCGCGCAGAACCTGGCCGTCCTGCTGGGTGGCAATATCGTGGCAGACAGCGAGCCCGGGAAAGGCACGGTTTTCAGGGTCACCCTCCCGCTTTCCGCCGAAACCGCCCCCGAAAAAGTTGAGCCCGCCGTCCAGCGCCGGCCTTTCCCCGAAGGCACGTTGGTGGTGGTAATAGATGACGACCGCATGAGCGCGGAACTGCTGAGCAAATACCTCGGCAGCATCGGCGCCAGAACAACCGTATGCCTGACCGGCGGCGAAGGGTTCGAAAAAGCCTCGGAAACCCGGCCAGATCTCATTTTGATGGATATGGACCTCCCCGATACCAAAGGCCTCGCCCTGCTCGAAAAATTCAAGCGCGACGCCCGCCTCAAACGGGTGCCGGTGATTATCATCAGCGGCAGCGTATTCAAGGAAGACCAGGACGAAGCGGCCCGCCGCGGCGCCGCCGGGTTCCTCACCAAACCGGTATTGTTCCCCAAGGTACAGGCCATGATCACCGAAGTGCTCCACGCCGTCTAGCCTCCCCCGCCGTCTGCCGCACCAAGGCAATTTTTCCACTTATCCCCCACTGCGCCCCTATTTCACCAAGCCTCCCTAATTTTCTAGACCGATATTTGGTTGTGCATCTTTTAGGCATGATACATAATGGATATATTTATATTCATACAATCACGCATATTACAATAACCTTTAAAAGATGTACATTATGTCGAAAGTCATCCTGCCCGGGCGGCTCTATTGCCCGTTTCCGTCTCTTATCAACATGCATGTAGCCACCGCCGACCAGCACACGGCCGACTGGCTGATGCGCTTTGGCCTCGTGCGTTCAGAAGAGCACCTGAACCACTACCGCCGGCAAGGTTTTGCCTGGATGGTGGCCCGTATGTTCCCGAACGCCGGTTTGGAAGAGCTTTGCGCCTTCACAGACCTGAATACGCTGCTGTTCCTCCTCGACGATTACCTCGACCACCAGGAAAGCGGCGCCGCGCCGGAAAACCGCGATAAAAAGGTAAAAGCCATGATCGAGGGGTTTATCCGTGTGCTCAGGCAACCAAAATTTGGCGAGCAGTCGGGCAACCCCGTATTCGTTGCGCTCGCCGAGCTCTGGCAGCGCATGAAAAAAATGAGCTCCCGTAGCTGGCAGCGCGATTTCATCCAAAGCATCGTAGCGATATTCACTGCGGCCATCTGGCAGCACGAAAACGTGAAAGCCGGTAAATGGCCGCCGCTCGCTGATTACATGGAACAACGCCAATACCTCGGCGCGGCCAACATCGCCACAGACACCATTGCCGTGGCAGACAAAATCAGGCTGCCGCGCAAGATGTATGAGCATCCGCTGCTGCAGGAGCTCACCGCCCTTTGCCGCAACACCGTTTGCTGGGCTAACGACCTGTTTTCACTGAGCAAGGAAATTGCCCACGGCGACTATCACAACCTGGTTGTGTTGCTGAGCCACCAGGAAAATATCTCCATGGAAGAAGCCATCGTCAAAGCCTGCCAGATCCACGACGACCAGGTGAAGCAATTCATGCGCCTCTGCCGTTACCTGCCGAATGAAGGCCCGGTAATGAAAATGGAGATACACCGGTATGTGGAAGGGCTGAAAAACATCATGCGCGCCAACATCGACTGGAGCGACTATGAAACATCCCGCTACCAGTACGAATACGAAGAACATGTGCGCACGCACAAAGTAAGAGAGCACTACCTTATGGAAGCTGCTGTTTAAGGAAAAGGAAAGGGGCTGTTCAGATAAGGGGGCAGCCCTTCTTTTTTTGCCGGGATATCATGCACGTCTCTGATATCGATCTTGCGGCGTGGCTATTCCGCCAGGTTAATGTACCATCAGCTGCGTATTGAACCGGTTCCGGTATTCCACCGGCGTAAGCCCCGTAATTTTTTTGAACACAGTCCGGAAGGTTTTCAGATCGTTATACCCCACGCTGTAAGTCACTGCGGCAATATTCGTTTCTCCCACCTCGAACGCCTTTTTGGCGGCCTCCACTTTGATGCGCTGTATGAACTCGATCGGGTTCAGTGCGGTGGCGTTTTTAAAGCGCCGGATGAAGTTCCGCTTGCTCATGTTCACCTGCCGGGCAATCTGCTCCACGGTAATATCCGTCTGGAAAGCCTGTTCAATATAACGCTGCGCGTCGTGGATCTCTGGATCGTTATGCTGGCGCTGCCCTGAGAAAACGGTAAAAACGCTTTGTGAAACGCGGCCGTAATCGAGCGCGTAGAATTTACTCAGCGCCACCGAAATTTCCTTGCCGCAAGTATTCTCGATGAAATACAACAGGGCATTCAGCGAGGAAAAACCGCCGCCGCCGGTGATGATGGCGTTGGCATGCGTCACCACGCTGTCCGATTTAAAGCGGATCAGGGGATAGCGCTGCTGCAGGTCTTCCATCGCCCCCCAATGAGAGGTGGCTGGCAACCCGTTCAGCAGCCCACATTCCGCCAGGAAATACGCGCCGGTGCAAAGACTGATGACCTCCGCCCGCCGCTGATACTTTTCTTTTATCCAGCCGATCAGGCGGTGGTGATCGGACAGCATGGCGGCAATATGCTGCGGCGCTGTGCTCATGGGTGGAATGATCACGATGTCGGTGTCGAACTCGTCGGCAATGGTACTGATACAATGCAGCTGCACGGGCACGTCGGTACGGGTTTTCCTGAGATGCGCCCCCACCAGTTCCACCCGGAACGGCACGGCGTCTCCCCTTTTTACGGCGGCATCGTTGGCACTGGTGAGCAAGGCGGCCGTGTTGAAAACCGCCGCAGGCAGCACATCGTCATATACGATCAATGAAATGTGTTTCATAGCATGGTGCAGTGTATAGCCAAATGTATACAAAAAGGCACAAAATCCACCTGTCAATGTCACTTTAACACAGCGACCGGCCGGGAATACGGGTCTAATTTTACTGCAGTAAATGAAACAAAAAAGTTAATCATGAAAACGATATTCAACCAGGCAGCGAGAGCGGAATTGATGACGAGGATTAGTGCGCTCACCGACCGGCATACCGCCCAATGGGGAAAAATGAACCTTTACCAGATGATCCGGCACTGCACCCAGTGGAACGATTGGGTACTGGGAAAAACGAAGACACCCGCCAGGCAGGAGTTCATCGGGAAGATTTTCGGCAGGATGGCCCTGAAGGGAATGATAAAAAACGACAGCCCGATGAAAAAGGGCATGCCCGCGGGCCGGCATTTTACGATCCGGGAACAGGCGGGCGACGTGGCCTTTGAGCAGCAAAGGTGGCTGGAACAGATCGCAGAATACGCCCACTTCTCGAATCATGGTTTTATCCACGATTTTTTCGGCAAGATGAAAACCGACGACCTCGGCATATTTGTGTACAAACACATGGACCATCATTTGCGCCAGTTCGGGGTGTGAAGCTGTTTTCCGCCGCCATAGCATCGCGGTTTCCGGTTCCCGGGCGCCGAAAGCCGGCTGAGCCCGGCGCCTTTGGATGCCTTTCACCTCACCACTGCCCCCGCACATCCCGTGCAAAGAAAAGGCCGGAAAAACTTCCGGCCTTTTGCATATTCGTTGCAGTCGCTTATTCTGCAGTTTTCAGGAGTAAGCTTATTTTCTGTTCCGCCTGGCTACGCATGATCACCGCGCTGGCACGGCCCATCCACCGTTGCTGCTGGTGTGCCTGCAACAGGTCCGTCAGGGTGGCGATATTTTTGTTACCAAACTGCCGGATGACATCCCCTTTTTGCAACCCGCTCATCGCCATGGGCGAGCCAGGCGCTACCGCCAGCACCAGCACGCCGCTCTGGTCGGGCAAACCGGCTGCTGAACGTTCGCCGAGCGTTTCGATGTTTTTGAGCGTTGCGCCCAGCCATTCCTTTTTCTCCCCCACTGTTTCCATTTCCTTTACCAGCAGGGCAGGCACCGGCGCTGCAGCTGCCAACTTCTTCAGGGCTGGACTGGTTACACCGAAATTATTTTCAACGTTGCGGATGCCCAGCTTCAATGCGGCGGCGGTTGGTTGGAAACGATAATCGCCGGCGGCCGCATCGACAAAACCGGGCGCTCCGCTCGCGCCGTGCGCATCGGTACCCAACGCTTTGGCCGCCTGCAGTGCCTTGGCGGAAAGGAAATAGTTGCTGTCGATCCGTGCGCCCCAGTGATCCATGCCAATGGGTGCATATGCCAGGGTCACCACGTTGCGGGTGAATATGTCCCCGCTTTGGGCCAGCCACACGTGCGGATGGAAGGTATTGTTCACAAGGATGTTGTTGCGTACCACCCTGCCATATCCTTCGCGGAGCTTGAGGCCGCCGCTGAGGCACACGTTGTTTTCGATGATGTAATTGCCGGAACCATCGTCAAGGTCGATATCCCAGCCATGATCGCAGGCGAAGCGGTTGTTGCGGATAACGGTGGGTTTCATGGCATCCAGAAATTTGATGGCCGGTTGTGCCGCCACAATTGAATCGATGATATGCCGTTCCGGCCGCCAGAAGCGGTCGCGGCCCCAGGAGTTGAACGCGCCATGGTCGCCGGTTTCCAGCACGGTATGGAATACGTCGTTGTGGCTGATCAGGTGCCCGCCCCAGCACCCGTCGCCGATGTTGATGCCCGCCCGGGGCACGTGGTAAATCGTGTTGTGCGAAACCGTGATGTCGCTGGCCATTTCGATCTGTACACCGGCGCTCTGTTTTTCGGTTTCGCCGATGTGGTGCACCAGGTTCCCCTCAGCCGAGCAATGTGCCGGGTAATTGTCGCTGGCCGGGCCGGGCGTGTAATCCATTTCATTCCACGGTACAAATTTTTCGTACCGGAAAGCGGGGGACCGCACCGCCTCCGCGGCGCCCACAAATGCCACGGCACTCGCACCTGCATTGAAAATATGATTGTCATTTACTTTCCCGTGGCGGTTATAATTGCTGAAGAAAATTGCGTTGCCGCCGAGCTGCGTCAGCACACATTGCCGGATGGTCACATGCTCGGTGTATTCGCACAGGATGGCGCCGCCCCGGAATATGGCCCAGTCGCTGCGGAGCAGCGGCTCATCGGTACGCATGAAGGTACGGGCGGTGTGTTCGAAACGGATGCCCGACACGGTGACGTGCCGCAGCGGTTGCTGCCGGGTGCCTTTCAGCAAGAGCAGTTGCTCCAGGCCCGCAACCGCCACCCTGGCGGCGGGCAGCGATACGCCGGCGGGCGGGTATACATACAGCACCTGGCGGCTGCTGTCGTAGTACCACTCTCCCGGCGCGTCGAGCTCTTCGAAAATATTCTCCACGAAGCGGTATTGCTTATGCGGCGCAGACGGCCGGTTGTTTTGCCAGCCGCCCGCCATTTCCAACTGCCCGTCGCCCGTTTTGCCGGTAATCCGGAAATGCATGCCGCCCCATTCTCCCGCATGCAGCGCATGCACGTAACCGCCGGCCGGTTGCCGCCATCCTTTCACCTTTTCCCCGCTCAGGGCATCGGCCGCCGCGCCGTTCAGCATGCGTGCATTTTTGTCGTAGTTGGGATAACGGGCCATGTGCATCACCTCACCATTCACGAACAGCCTGTCGGGCACGGCACGCAGCGGCAGCTTAGCCTGCCGGATGCCGTTTTTATACGCCTCCCATTGCGGCTGCACCGCCCGGGCGCCGCTCAGCGTTACGGGCTCGCCTTTATAGGGCGCGATGGCCAGGGAACGGAATGCGCCGCCCCGCACCAGTACCGCACTATCGAGGTAATAGGTGCCGCCCCTCAACTGTATCTGTACCTGCGCCCCCTGCAGCGCCGCCGCTTTGTTGACGGCCTGCTGCAACGTGCGCAGCGGCTGCTGCAGCGTGCCTTTCTGTTGATCGTTGCCGGAGGGGGAAACATAAATGACGGTCTGCGCCCTGAGGCCCTGCTGCGCGAATAGCACCATCAAAAGCGCGCCCAGCCGTTTGCATCGCAATAAATTCTTCGTAGTCATGTATATCATCGCGTGTTTTAGTAAGTCGGATTCTGCGGAATGTTGTTGTTCGTCACCTCCACGTCCGGTATCAGCCAGGTCTGGTTATACACACCGATGGGATGCGCCAGTGTAGCGCCTCTCACGGTCTGAATGCGGCCGAGGTTGCCGGTCCGTTTCAGGTCCATCCAGGTGCTGCCTTCCAAATGCAGCTCCCATTTTCTCTCCATCAGCACGGCTTCCCTGAACTGGTCTTTGGTAAGCCCCGCAAGGTCCGGCACCTGGACGGGATTGGCCTTGTTTTCACGGGCGCGCCTTCTCACTTCGTTGATGTGGGCGTATGCCGCACCGGGCCCGTTGATCTCATTTTCCGCTTCAGCGGCCACCAGGTACATTTCCGCCAGCCTTACGAGCGGCACCGCCAGGCTCACGATGCCCGCGCCGGACGCGCCGGTGCCATTGTTGATCAGCGTAGTGTCCGCGAACTTGGCGAAGAACGGATTCAGCACACTCCCGGAAGGATCTTTGTAGGCGGTTTTAATCCCCCACAGCCTACGCCGGTCGCCGGGCGCGAAGCTGTTCATGAACCACTCCGCCGGCAGCAGGATGGGCACGTAGCTGGGCGCCGTCACCGTCAGGGAATGCAGCGGGCTGCCGCCTGTGCCGGGCACATACAGCACCCCGAAAATCGTTTCGGTAGTGTAGCCCGTGGTCTGGAATACTTTCGCATAATCGTCCACCAGCTTGAATTTCCCGGAGCCGATCACCTCCAGCGCTTTGTCGCGCGCATTGGCAAAGTACTGCGTTTTTTTCAGCGGCGCGCCGGCCATGGTGAGGTACACCTTCGCCAGCAGCGCAGTGGCGGCCTTCTTGTACAGGCGGCCTTTCTGCGGCGCGTCTTCCGGCAGCCCCGCTTCTGCGGCGGTAAGGTCCTCCACGATCAGTTTGTACACATCTTCCTCTCCCGCTCTCTGCGCTTGCAATTCATTATATCCGTCGATAGCCTTGGTACGCAGGGGCACACCGCCGTAAAACTGCACCAGGTGAAAGTATGCATAGGCCCTCAAACCGCGGGCTTCCGCCAGCAGGGCGGTCTTTCTGTCGTCTGCGATGGTAGCGGTACCCAACTGGCCGATGATGAAATTGGCGTTCTTGATGATGCTGTAGCAACTGGCCCACAGCTGGCGGGTATTGTAGAAGAACGGTTCCTGCAGGTTCCTGTAAGTGGGCAGCGCCTGTTCGAACGATGCGGAAGGCGCGGCATAGATGTCGGAAAACATTTCCTTCATCATCTGCACATTGGAGCCCAGCAGCCCGGGCAATCCGCTATAGACGCCCTTCACCGCAGATTCATAACTGTCGGGATTGTTGAAAAATGCATCGGGATTCAAAAAAGTGCGCGGCTTCTCCTCCAGCATCTTCGCACATCCTGCAAAACCAAGCGCCAGGCCCGCACCGGCTATTATAAAGAAAATCTTTTTCATAGTGATCAATTGAACGGGTAATTAGAAATTAACTTTAACACCTACGGTTACAGACTTGCTGGATGGATATACGCCCCTGTCCCATCCGTTGATACCGGTGGCGCTCCACGATGCCTCGGGGTCGTAACCGGAATACTGGGTAATGGTAAGCAGGTTCTGCCCGCTGGCATACACGCGGAGATAGGACAGCCGGAGCGCCTTCAGCGCGGCGGCCGGCAGCGAATAACCCAGCGTGATATCGCGGAGGCGGAGATAGGATCCGTTCTCTACCCACATACTGTTCGCATAGTCGCGGATATAACTGCCGCTCGTTTCGGATGGCCGGTCGATGACGTTGCCCTGCTGCGGGCCTTTCCACCGCTGCTCCCAGGCCGCGCGGGAAGGCGTCCATAACCCGTTCATGGTGATATTGTATTTCCTGAACTCATTGACGATGTCGTTGCCGTAAGAACCCACGAATAACAGCGACAGGTCGAAGTTTTTATAGCTGACGCTGTTGTTGAAGCCGAAGGTGAATTTCGGCTCCAGTTGTGTAAGCACTGTTTTGTCTGCCGCATCCACCACCTTGTCGCCGTTTGTATCTTCGAAAATATAGTCGCCGGCTTTTTTCTGGGGCTCCCCGTTGGCGGCGGCTTCCGCATTGGTCTGGTAAATGCCGGTAACGCGGTTGCCGTACAGCTGGCTCATGGAGCCGCCAAGTATCATCGGGAACCAGTTGCCGCCGGGGCCCACTTCTTTATAGATAATGGGGGTGCCGCGCGCGTCCTTTCCAAGGTCGAGCACTTTCGTTTTGTTGTGCGAAAAGGTAACGGTAGACGTCCAGTTGAAGGCCGGTGTGACTATGTTTTTGGTGGTGAGCTCGAATTCGAAGCCCTTGTTGCCCACGGATCCGACGTTCTGCAGCACGGAACCGAAGCCGGATGAGGAAGGAAGGGTTACGCTCAGCAACAGGTCGCGCGTTTTTTTGTCGTAGAAATCGGCGGTAAGCTGGATGCGCTCGTCGAGCAGGCCCAGGTCTATCCCCGCATCGAACTGGTAGGTGGTTTCCCATTTCAGGCCGCTGTTGTCGAGGCCGCCCTGCACGAACCCGGTGTTCACCTGGTTGTCGAACGTCACGTTCACGTTGTTCAGCCGCGAAAGCGTATTGTAGGGGTCGATGGCCTGGTTGCCGGATGCGCCGTAGCTGAGGCGCAGTTTGAGGTTGGACACGGCGGTCACACGCTGCATGAACGCTTCTTCGGATATTCTCCACGACAGGGCGCCGGATGGAAAGAAGGCGAACTTGTTGTCTTTCCCGAATTTGGACGAGCCGTCATAACGGCCGGTGAGCGTGAGCAGGTAGCGGTTCTTCAGGCTGTAGTTCACCCGGGCCAGGTACGATGCCAGTTTGTTGTCCGAATAGCCGGTAGACGGCTGCGCTTTCGTAGTGGCGGAAGCCAGGTTGTTGTTGAGGTACAGGTCGCTGATGAAACCTACGCCGGTGCCGCTTCTCAGATCTTCGTAGCGCGACGACTGGTAAGTTACGCCGGCGAGCGCGTCGAAGCGGTGGATGCCGGATTCGTGGTTGTAGGTCAGGAGGTTCTCATTAATGAATGTAAGGCCATTCGAAAAATTCTTGTATGCCCTGCCGCCCGGCTGGCCGATGGTGATATTGGATGGCGCGTAATAGTCCGCCTTGTCGTCGTTCTTGTCTATCCCCGCCGTCAGCCGCAGCTTCAGCCCTTTCATCAGTTCATAATTCAGCGCCACGTTGCCGATGATGCGCTGTGAAACGGACGGGTTGAACAGTTCGCGGGAGATGCCCACCGGGTTGGTTTCGCCCCACGACACGCCGGTGAAGCGCGTATAACTGCCGTTCGGGTTGTAGATCCCCTGTGTAGGCGGAATCACCATGGTGGTGAACGGAATGCCGCCACCGCCGTCTGCGCCGGCATATACCGCCTGTTTGTATTTCGAATGCTGTATGGAGAAGCTGGTGTTGAAGTTCAGTTTGTCGGTCACCTTCTGGTCGAGGTTCATCCGGAAAGAAAGGCGGCGGAAGCCGGAGTTGCGGATAACACCTTCCTGGTCGAAGTAACCGGCGGAGGTGTAGTAGCGGGTAAAGTCGTTACCTCCCGATACGCTCAGCTGGTGGTTCTGAACCGGCGCGGGGCGATATACCTCATCCTGCCAGTCCGTTCCGCCGCCCAGCGAATCGATCTGTGCGGCCGTCCATTTGGCCGGTTTCCCGTCGTTGGCCGCTACTTCGTTCTGCAGCTGCGCGAACTCTTTCGCGTTGAGCAGGTCTATTTTCCTGCGCAGCCGCTGCACGCCGTAATAGCCGTCGTACGATACCTGCGGTTTGCCGGACTTCCCTTTTTTGGTGGTGATCATGATCACCCCGTTGGCGCCCCTGGAACCGTAGATGGCGGTGGCAGAGGCGTCTTTCAGCACTTCCATCTTCTCGATGTCTGCCGGATTCAGCTGCGCGCTCAGCCCGTTCAGCGGCAGGCCGTCCACCACGTACAGCGGGTCGTTCCCGCCGGCGATGGAATTGGTGCCACGGATCTTGATAAACACGTATTCGCCCGGCTGCCCCGAGCGCTGATTCACCCGCACACCGGCAGCCTGGCCCTGGAGTGCCTGCGCGATGTTAGAAACGGCGTTTACCTGCATGATCTTTTCCGCCGACACGGAGGAAACAGCGCCCGTGAGGTCCGATTTCTTTACCGTGCCGTAACCCACTACCACCACTTCGTTCAGCCCTTTCGTATCTTCTTTCAGGACGATGTTCAGGGGGGCCGCATCCTTTACATCCGCTTTCACGGGCAGGTAACCGATGGCGCTGAACACGAGGCGCGCCCCTTCCGGAACGTTCAGTTCAAACGAGCCGTCGGCCGCCGTGGCGGTGCCCGTATGGCCGTTTTCCACTTTTACCGTGACGCCCGGCAGGCCTTCCCCTTTATCGTTGGTGACCCTGCCTTTCACCAAAATGGCGGCAGCCGTGGCGCCTTCTTCCGAAATGGCGATCAGGTTGTCGCCCAGAAACCGGTAAGCTAGCGGTTTATTGACAATGGCATTCATCACGGCCGTGATGTCGGCCTTTTCCAGGTGAACGTTCAGTTTGTGTTGTTTGCGGAGCAGGCGGGCGTTAAAAAGGAACTTGTAATCGCTGTTCTTTTCGATGTATTCGAGTACGCTGGACAACTCCACGTTGTCCATCTTCACCGAAAACACGCGTTGTGAATACCCCGTGGCAGACACCTGCAGGGCCATCACCAGTAAAATAAAGCTCAGCTTCATAATCATCAGGCATTTAATTGCTGCCGGGCATGGCCTGTACCGGCCGCGCCTGTTGCTTTTTTTCATATATTTACGATTGAATTGTGAAACAAATCACAGGCTAGCTTGCAACGGTAAACCTGTGACAATAATTCGCCGGGGAGTGTTAGCGCACTCCCTTTTGCTTTTTGTAGAATTCGTGGAACCGACTTGTCGCGGCTGGTTTAAGGTAATGTATGCATAACGATGAATTTACTTGTTCGGTGATCTACTTTGGTTGAATGTATATAGTGTCGCTGCTTTGGTGATAGTTAAACGGTGCAATGACCTGGAGGGCGTTCAGGGCCTGCACGATGTTCTCGTTCTGGAAAACGCCGGTCAGCTCCTCGCGTTTCAGCGTTTCGCCGGAAATCTGTATGTGAACGTTAAACCAGCGCTCCATGCGGGCGCCCAACGATGCGAATGACTCGTCTTTAAATACCAGTTTGTTGTTGAGCCAGGCGGTTTCCGGGAACTCATCGACCTCTTCATTCCTGTGCACGGTGCTCACCTCGTACGTGGCGTTGCCGGATGCCGGGGCCCGGGCTCCGCTTTCCGCTCCGGATACGCGGAGCTTTTCGAGGGGCTTCAGTACGATGCGGCTTTCCTCCCGGTTGTTCAGCTGCACTTCCACCTTTCCCTGTATCAATACCGTTTCCACGGCCTCGCCATGGGTGTTCACATTAAAAGATGTGCCCAGCACCCTTACCGCCAGGGAACGGGTATGTACGATGAACGGGTGCGCCGGGTCGGGCTTTACGTCAAAAAAAGCTTCGCCCTCCAGCACCACGCTCCGGTCTTTCTTCCCGAAGCCGTCTTCGTACACGAGACGGCTGCCGCCGTTGAGCTTCACGATCGAGCCGTCCGGCAGCTCAATACTGGTGCGGGAACCGTTGCGCGTCACAATCTCGTTCCGCCCCCCTTTCCCGCCGGCGCCGCCCGGCATACCGGTCAGCCACACACCGGCCGCTACGATTATGCCGGTGACCACCGCGGCCGCCAGCCATTTCCAGCGAACCGGCCCCCTGGGCTGTTTACTCAAAGCATCATCAATTGTAGCGACAGCTTCTTCGCTCCCCAGCATTTTCATGAAAGCCGCCACTTCGTCCTCGCCCACGCGGCGCTTATCCGCCTGACGGATGCTGCCCGCCAGCTCGCCGGCGTAGTTCATGTCAGGGAATTGACGCAGCAGTTCCCCCAGCTCATTGCGCTCGGCGTCCGTTGCCTCGTTGGCCAGTTTCCTGGCAAGCAGTTCCCAGCATCTTTCCCTGTTCATAGTTGATTTGGCTCGTTGTTAGGAAGGAAGACAGGGAGACGGGGCGTTACCCCTTAAAGAAAAAGAAAAAAAATTCCAGGTATGGAAAGCAGGCTTCTAGCCGCGGTGGGGCGTGGTAAACCGGAGCACGCCACCGATTCTTTTGGTGGCGATCAGCATCTGGGCTTCTACCGTTTTGATGGAGATATCGAGGATGTCGGCCACTTCCGCGTATTTCAGCCCTTCCTCGCGTATGAGCTTGAATATGAGCTTACACCGGCCGGGCAGGTTATTTACTTCCCGCTCCACCATCCGGCGCATTTCGGCGGTGATGAGCAGCAGTTCAGGATCGGGGGAAAAGCCGATGTGCGTAACGTCCACCTGTTCGAGGAATTCCCAGTGGCGGGGACTTTTAACCTCCAGCCGGTTGAGCGAGGCGTTTTTGACGGCCCGGAACAGGTAGGCTTTCACATGGGTGATTTCGCGGAGCTGGTGCCGTTTGCTCCAGAGTTTCAGGAATACGTCGTTGACCGTTTCGGCGGCGGCGGCCTCATCTTTGAGGTATACCCGAGCAAAGCTGCAAAGATCGCCGGCCATGGCCCTGTACAGCGTACGCAGCGCGTCTTCGTCCGCCACATGCTGCTGGATGCGCTGCATGACGTCGTAAAGGTTGATGTCGGCGGAAGGTTTGAATTTTTGCATACGCCCGGTGGTCGTCTGATTCACTGTTGTTACCTTCTACAAGGTAGCTCAATTTGTCAATCACCAATGCATCAAAATTAACCAATCATAATAGGATATTTGACTGGGGGGATAAAAACGGGAATAAGACGGCGGATTGCCGCTGGCGGCCGGCATTCAGCGAAAATTACCGCCCCCGGTCCGGGAGGGTTTTCCCATGCCTTCTTCCTTTTGTATTAATAGCCAATTGTTCGCAAAAAATCAGATTTCTTTCTTTTAGAAACATCAAGGACATTCCCATTGCGCATCACCACCTGCCCTCCTTCTCCGCGAATATACCTGTCCACATAATACTTATTGACAATCGTTGAATTGTGGATGCGAATAAAAGTATCCTCGGGCAACAACTCTTCGAAATCTTTCAAAGTACGGCTTACCAGGAATTTCTGATTAGTGGAAAGATAGATATTTGAGTAATTGTCACTGGCTTCAAGGTAAATGATCTCTTCAATGGCAATAATCCGAAGACCGTCGCTTGTCGGTATGGTCAGCAACTTAGTCTGCGTCTTCTGCAAATGCGCTATCAGGAGATCCAATTGCGCGGAAGAGGACGGTTGTTCCTTCTTATCCTCCGCTCTGGCAACCGCTCTTTTCAATTCTTCTATTTCCACCGGCTTTACCAGGTAGTCCAGCGCACAACTTCGAATGGCTTTTACGGCATAATGGTCATACGCTGTAACAAAAATGAGGTCAAAGTTCCTGAAGGTCAGTTGCTGCAACATTACGAACCCATTCATCTGGGGCATCTCGATATCCAAAAAGACAAGATCCGGTTTCAATTCGTCAATAACGCGAATCCCTTCTTCCGGGTTATCGCAGCAGCGGATGATCCGGACCTGTTTGCAATGGTTGGAAATCTTTTCGCTCAGCGAACTGAGATTGCTTTCGTCGTCATCTATTAAAACAGCTTTCAGCATGATATAATTTTAAGATTTTGAACCATTGATCCTTATCACAGCTTTTGTTCCGGAAGGAATGCCCTCCTGCTCAAGATCAGCGATCACCAGGTCTCCGTCGATACCATTCTGGTTATGCAAATGAATTCGTTCCCGGGTAATAGCAATGCCGTACGATTGATGTTCCGGCTTATTTCTCTCTTTAAATTTGGCAGCGGTCTCCCGGCCTATACCATTGTCGGTGATGGAGTAAACAATGAATTCATCGCAGAGATCTATCTTTACCTGTAATTGCTTATCATTTTCTTTTTTGTTCAACAAACCGTGATGGATTGCATTTTCAAGAAAAGGCTGCACAATCAGCGGGGGCACGTTAAAATCACCATGCAGCAAAACCGGTTCCACACTGATCTCATACTGAAATTTATTGTTACACCTGAACTTTTCCATCTCGAGATATAGCCGCATGGTTTCCAGATCGATTTGAAAGGGCACCAGGTTATTTTTCGAACTATCCAGTACCGATCTTATCAACTTTGCAAAACGGGCAAGATAGGACGTCGCCTTGTCTGATTGCTTTGTTTGGATAAGGTTATCAATAGCGCTTAAACAATTAAAGATAAAATGTGGATTCATTTGCGCCCGCAATGCCTGCATTTCCAGCTCCGTCGCTTTCCGCTTCAGGCCCGATTGTTCATGTTTATAGCGAAGCTGCTCATTTTTTCTTCTGAGCATGCCATTTCTTACGATCAGCGCCAGGATCAATAGCAGGGCAATACTGCCGGAAATAAGCCAGTTCCTGAATTGCGCCTGTTTTTGCAGTTCTTTTTTGTTTAGCATCAACTGCCGCTCTCCCAGCTCTTTATCTTTTTTCAGCAGCCTGATCTTATTTTCTGCTTCCGAAGCGGCCAGATAAAGCGCAGTCCTGCCAGCATACAGCGCAGTTTCCATGGAATCTTTAATCAATGCGAATTGCCTGAAATAATGATAGGCGCTGTCAGTTTCTTTCAAATGGTCATAAATAGATGAAGTGACCTCATACGCATTTTTCAGGAACTCTTTGTTGCCTGAGTGATTGGCCACCTGGTTCAACTCCCTGGCATAAGCAAGCGCACGGTGATAACTGGATTTCCCGACATAAGCTTTTGCAAGCACCAGCAAATTGGCCATCAAAGGGATGACATCATTATTCTTCCGCAACAGCGAAAGCTTTGGCAATACCTGCAACAGCAAAGTGTCGTATTGTTTCCTCGCCAATTGCAGCTCCGCTGAGAAGCCATACTTATAAGCGCCGAATTTATTCCTGACAGCAGGATCCGTCGTATACAAGTTAATATCCGCTTTGTATTTCTGCTGGTACCAATACACGGAGTCGTACTGTTTCAATACCAGGTGAGCATACGCCATATCTTCACAGTGTGGCCAGATAAAGACAAACGGGCTTTTATATTGAAGCGCCTGGTGATAATACTGCAATGCTTTCGATGGATCGCCGGCCCGGTTAAATGCTCTTCCAATAAAAGCCAGGGAAATCGAAACGAGCATCGTATCCTTATATTGCTTCCCGATTTCAACCGCTTCCATGAAATTCCCGAAGGACTTCCAGTATTCCCCGCTTTTTGAATAGCTGAAGCCTACCGCTTCTTTGGCCCAGCCAAGCGATAGCTGATCGTTCGCCTTCATGGCGTATGCGATTGCCCGGTTAGCGGCTTCCTGGGCCGCATCATACTTGCCTTTTATGGCTAATGCAAGGGTGAAGTAATAATAAGCCATGGAAAGCGTTTTGGCATTGGTTTCGTTCCTCAAAAGTTCCAAAGCTCTTCTCACATTCCGTTCCATTACATCGGGGTGCCCTAAAAGCCGGCCCTTCACACCACCTTCGATGATCAGGGCTTCCGCCATGCCACTATTGTAGGCAATGGCAGCTGCCTTTTGCCGGGCAAGATCCGCATATTTAAGCGCCGAATCTGCGTGAATCCAATTATAATAGAATTGCCAGCCAAGCGCATTCAGGCTATTTACCGCTTCCCTGCCGTTTAGTGTATTAAAGTGCGCTCGTATGCTATCTATTTTATGCGTTTGCGAATGCGCCGCATTGGCGAACAGGACGAGAAAAACAAATAGCCGGTAACGCATAAAAAAAGTTTTAAAACCGTTATATCAGGCCATGGTCAGCGTCAACGAATTTTCTGATGATGGTATTTTTCATAATTACGCCCGGTGCCGGCGTGAGTGCTCTCCAGATCTGGGGGTTCCGGCAGCGGAATCGCAACTGCCTAACTGGTGTTTCTGTGGTTCCCCACAAAAGTAGAAAAAATTCCCGATTACGCAGTGATGTTCGCCCCGGTACAGGTCTGGGCGCATATTATGATTCCCCGGAGTATGCCGCTCGGCCATCACATTTCATATGAATGGCTTTAATCGCTTCCATCATACTGAAAACCTGCGCGACACGTTTTCAATCCTCATAGAATTCAAAAGCGTCTATAATATCCAAGTATGCTCCGTCGAAACCAGCGTCTGCTATTCTTTTTATGTAGGAATTATTGTTTCCGAAGATGATGTGCTGCCATTCCGGCTCCCAGTATTTTACTTTGAAGTTTCCAGGCCAATCGGGATTCTCTTTGTCCATCCACGAGGGTTTATTCCTTTTCCAGTCATCTTTCCAGTAGTACCGGTAGTTTTCCGCCTCACCAATGGAAATGTAGGCGATCACCAATCTCCTGGCGCCGTTTTTCTTTCGTTTCAGCGCATTAATTTCAGCGGCAGCAAACGCTGTTCCGTCAGCAAAGTACAAATCTGTGATCAAGACATCGAAATTGGTTGCCTGCACGGCTGCTATGAATGGAAGGCGGCCTGCAAATTTTTCCGTATTCAGCAGGTACAGAAAGTTTTTTGCCTGCGCCAGCGAGTTGATATCTGTGTTGTTTTCATGGTAAGGCACCCCGGGATATGCGGGAATATTGTCCAGTTCCCTCCGATCCGCCGCAAAAGATATAAAACCAGATTTATCGTTCTCCCGGTAGGATTGGTCCATTTTAGACGGGGCGGAACAGTAGTCGGCAACCAGTATACTTTTGCCGGCGCTTTTTGCAATGTTCAGGTAACCGGTGAGATAACTGGTCCTGTCTGCGGGGGTGGCCGCGTCATCATTGTCGTACCCGTACAACAGATCTTCCTGCCCGTTTGCATCAATGGCAGCCAGGTAAGCAGCGTGAGGCGGCCCCGAGGCTTCAGCATTGCCGCTCACCAACTCAATGCCGTTTTGAGGAATGATGAAGAAGCCGGGGCTTACAGACTTTGCATATTGACTGATGCCTATTACCAGTTCGCGCATCCTTTGTTTATACACCGATTCTGAAACGGCAGGGCTATCGTCGTCCTTGCTGCAGGAATGAAAGAGGAAGAAAGCTGACAGGAAAAGAAACAGAAATTTCATTGTTTAAAAGTTTATTGGTCCGGATGCCGGCTGCATGGAAAATCTCCTACATACTATTTAATCACCAGGGCAGTAAAAACTCCTTTTAAACCATTCATCGATTCCACACCGGAATTATTTTTCCAGTAGTGGCTTACATATGGAAAATAATTGTAACCGACCACGTGCACGTCATTTTTCCATAGTGCAACCGCGGCTGCGACGGTTTCTCCGGCACCATCTCCGAGCACTACGGCAGCCCCGTTTTTCCAGAGTTTGGCCACTCTTTTTCCGTTATCGGCTTCAACTCCCGCTACATATACATTCCCACCTTCCACGGAAATACCATGAGCTATGGCATATTTTGTTCCATCTGTAAGGCTGAAAGCAATACCGTTTTTCCAGTATTTGGCAACCTCGGTATTCCCTTTTTTCTCAAATCCTGCCACATACACATCGTTTCCTGACACTGCAATGCTTTTGGCCGAGGCTTCGCTGGAACCATTCGTAAGATTTACAGCAACGCCGTTTTTCCAGACTTTCGCGGTATTTCCTTCGTGCCCGGCGATATAGACATCGCGCCCCCCGATGGCGACCGCGTTAGCCTCGGAATACTGCAAGCCATCAGTAAGGTTTGTCACCACACCATTTTTCCAGCATCGGGCCATCTTGTTAATGCCGTCGTTCTCATAACCCACCACATACACATCGCTCCCCATCAGTGCAACGCCATGAGCGGCACTTTCATTAGCATCGCTCAGATTGGTCACCATTCCGTTCTTCCAGTACCTGGCCACACTTTTGTACCTGACTCCCACCAGCTTGTATTCGGAACCGGAAACATATACATCCTGACCCTGTACGGCAATACCGCTGGCAAAGCCAATATTTGCTCCGTCGGTAAGGCTAACGGCAACGCCGTTTTTCCAGTATTTGGCGATGCCAGCCACACCGCTGTTTTCATATCCGGCCACATACACATCTGGTTGCCGGTTGGCGCCGTCCTCGTTCTTGCTGCATGCCAGCAAGGCCGTTAACAGGTACGCCGCGATAAAGTATTTATATGCCTGTTTCATTATTTGTACGATTTAAATTATAGAAGCCCGCTGTCCTAAACCGGAGGCGCTCCGGCAGATCGATTTTACCGATCATCGCGCTGGAATTGAATATGCGCTGAACCGCATCCACCGGGGCATCTAATTTACCCGGGCCAATACTGCATAATGCTGGACGCTTCCGGTAATATTGGAAGTCGAAATCATTAATTTTCCATCAAGCATTATGCACAAGAACGAATCGATGTTTTTCACACTTGCATTTGCAACAGCATTGTTCCGTAGACTGTAAGTCCCCTTTTGGGTCACGGTGAGGCCATTTTGTACCTGCGACACTTCTATTGCACCGTCGTTGCCAAACATGACCGAGATACCCGTACTGTTTAGCTGCCCTTTAAATGTTTTTCCTTTAAAGTCGTCTGCAAGCGGTATTTTCTGTAATGAGTAGGTGTAAGGAAGCCCCATAGTATGTGTTAATTCCGACGCGTTCGTTATCCTGTTGTGCTCAATGGTAAAATCGAAGCCTTCGTTGGAGTTTTCAAACATGAATTTCAGGTGGCCGCTCTCAAATTGATAGGTAGCACTGGCTGTCTTTTGGGCGGAAAGGGCTACAGCGGCGCCATTTGACTGAAACAGCAAGGCATATCCGGTAGAGTCCACACTTGTACCCTCTATAGCGCCTGCTATATAAAATTCTGTGGGGTCAAAATGACCGTTCCCGTTATTTTCTTTTCTACATGCTGCAAAAGCAAGCACTATCAGCATGGCGATAAAAATTGATGTTATTTGTTTCATTTTCTTTGGTTTGATAGTGAATGGTTATTTGTTCGATATAGTTAAACATTGTCGGGTCGGGATAACCGTTATGGCAGCCATTGCGTTAACTTATTATACATTTTATCCGTCCAGTTGCCGCCACAATGTGTATTGCAAGTATTATCCGTGAGGCCCTCGCTTTGTCCTTTTATGGAGGAGTTGGCAGGGATGGCGTTATACAAATCAATGCCGCCAAAGTCTCCTTCGTTCCTACCGGCACAATTAATGGCGAAAACGGGTATCCTGAAATTCATCGCATCATAAGCGCTGGCGCTGCCGCATGCGCCTAATATTCCTTTGCAACCAACCAGCGATTGATGGTATGTAGAATTAACCGTATACAGCATGAAAGTAGCATAGGAGTAACCTCCTACAACAGATTTGCTTTTGTCGACACTGTATTTCGAAGACAAAGCGGCCATGCAATTGTCAAAATCCTGTCCGATCATTTGTGCATTCTTGTTCCATGCATCGTCGCTGGTATTGGGGATTCCTTTTCGATACTGTACTACAGCCGCTATGTAGCCGTTTTCGGCCGCTTTTTTACACAGGCTGTTTTCGGCGCCGCCGTCCAAAGAACCAGCGGCGGGGTTATTTTCATCGTTGCCGCTACCCATTACCAATATGCCTTTGTAGTTGGTCTGCCCGCTTTTCGAATATACTTTGTAGGTAATCCCGTTGCCTGTTTCTACCGTACTTTTTACCGTTCCGTCTACGGGAAGATCGGGGTTATCACTTCCTCCTTTACCGCAGGCTGCGGCGGTTAAAATGGCAACTGTTATCACTGTCGCCACAATAGTTTTGTGCTGGTTTGTCGTTTTCATTTGCAGATCTTTTAACGGTGCAATTCTGCTACGCTGCGGGATTATCCTTTCGTTGGTAGTTCCACGGGGCTTGATGGTTTAACTCCTGTTCAGCTCCGGGGCACTGAACTGTTCTGCTCTTCCTGGATGTCCTTCACCGGGCACGTAGCAGGATTATATAATTCGAACCTTCTGGTGCAATTTATTTACTCGTGAAAGTTGCAGGAAGCGACAATGAGTAAGTGGGGGCGTTTATTGAGCAGGTGTGTTTTAAATAAGAGAAGAGATGCCGGTTAGCTGATCTTCCGTTGAATCCTTTTGCTATTGAGTGGCGCTGCAGGCAGGCGTATATGGCAGTGAAAAATTATTGTCTTCCAGGCAGACGAAAAATGATCTAACAAATTGTTGAGCAGGCAATTTGAATGGATAGCAAAATATACGCATGCAAATATGAAGTAATATATCCGGAAGTCGTACCAGGTATTTGTTATTCCTGGCAAAGTCGGATTTTACAAACGCAAATGGTTGCTTGCGTCAAAGGGGGCATTCGTTGGCCAAGAGCCTGAAAATGTCGAGAGGTCGGATTTTACAAACGCAAATGGCTGCTTGTGTCAAGGGGGGCACTCGCTGTGCCAATAGCCCGGAAATGTAAAAAGGCCGCATTTTACTGCGGCCTTTTTTGTTCGTTCTTCTGTGACTCCGTCAGGATTCAAACCTGAAACCTTCTGATCCGTAGTCAGATGCTCTATTCAGTTGAGCTACGGAGCCATTCGTATTGTGTTGAACGGGATGCAAATGTAGGGAGAAATTTCATTTCTGCAAATCTTTTTTCAAAAAATCTTCGCGTTTTATTTTTTCCATTTACTTTTGAACTCACATCTAAAACGCTGAAACCCGTGAAAATACAGCTCTGGAGCATAGGTAAGGAAAATGACGCCTACATCAGTGACGGCATAAAAATTTTTCAGAAAAGATTGCAGCACTACACCGATTTCGAGATAAAATTAATCCCGACCGTGAAACAGGCCGCCAGTCTTTCCATCCCGGAACTGAAAAAACAGGAAGGAAAAATCATCCTCGACATGCTGCAGCCGCAGGACTATCTGCTCGCGCTCGATGAACGGGGAAAAACGATGACGACTTTACAGCTGTCGGATTTTTTACAACAGCGCGCCAACGCCGGTACCCGCCAGCTGGTAGTGCTGATTGGCGGTGCGTTTGGGCTCGATGCCGCCGTGCTTCAACGGGCGCAGACGCAGTTGTCGCTTTCCGCGCTCACCTTCCCCCACCAGATCGTGCGCCTCATCGTGACGGAACAACTTTACCGGGCCTATACCGTGCTCAACCACGAGAAATATCATCACCAATGATTATTTTTACAGCTTAACGCCAGCAATCATGAGTTTATCCATAACCCTCGTCATTATCATTTTTACCGCCCTTATTTCCATTACGTCCTTCGGCAGGCCCGACCAGATCGACAAGCTGAGCTTCTGGCCATATATGATCCAGGAGCGCAAACAGTGGTACCGTTTCCTCACAGGCGGGTTCGTGCACAACGATTACATGCACCTCATCTTTAACATGCTCACCCTGTGGTTTTTCGGGCAGGCGATGGAACAGATCTTTTTCATGGTTTTCGGCAGCAAATTTTATTTCTTGCTGCTGTATGTACTGGGTCTTGTGCTGCCGGGCGTGTCTACGTACTTCCGGCAACGGGAGAATTATGGTTACCGTGCAGTGGGCGCTTCGGGCGCGGTATCGGCGGTACTTTTTTCGATCGTCGTGTTCGAGCCCTGGTATACCATTTACCCTTTCGGCATCATTCCCATCCCCGCCGTTATTTTCGCAGCGTTGTACCTGGCGTATTCCTGGTACATGTCCAAGCGCGGAATGGACAACATCGGGCACGACGTGCATTTCTGGGGCGCGGTGCTCGGCCTCGTCTTCCCGATTGTCCTCAAACCGGAACTGTTCAAAATCTTTGTAGAAAAATTAATGCAGCCTCATTTTTAACTGCAATCGGTAAACCGCCTTGCTGCCCGGGGTAACCCTGAACCGGTCGTCGATCCGCAAACCCGCCACCCATACGATGCGTTGCGCGGATTCGAGCACCCATACCTTTTCTTTTTCCGGCAGCGATAATTTCTGATCGATGAAAAAGCGGCTGAGCTTTTTCTTTTTCTGCATGCCCAGCGGGTAAAAATAATCGCCCTGCTTCCATTTACGCAGCAGCAGCGGAAATTGCAGCTTGCCCATGTCGAGGCTGGCGAAATCCGGCGACGGCGGCAATGGCGTACCATCCGCGGCGGTTACTTCGATGGTGATTTCGCCGCCATCGGGCAGCAGCACCCGCTCCTGCCCTTCTTCTATGATAAAATAGGCGGACGCGGCGGCTTCCAGCGGTGTGATGATGAACCAATTCCGGTCGCGCACCAGCCGGTGCGTTGGGGAAGCCACCCATTTGCCGGGCTCGCTGTTCAGCAACTGCTGCACCTGCGCGGCCTGCGGCGCGCTGAACCCGAAAGGCTTCAGCAGCTCATAAAGCATGGTGGCCAGCGGTTCCGCCTGTTGCAGCTTGAGAATGGGGATAAAATACTCCGCGCCTTTCTGCTCTACCAGTTTTTTCCGCTGCGCCTCAACGGCTTGCCGGTAAAGGACTTCCGCCTCCCGCATGCGCTGGATGGTGGCGCCCGTATTTTTTACCACTTCAGGGTAAGCGGCTTCCAGCTTCGGCAGCACCTGGTGCCGGAAATAATTTCGTGTATACTTCTCCGTTGCATTGGAGCTGTCTTCCACATGCCGCAGCCCGTTCGCGCCGGCATAAGCGGCAATTTCCGCCCGCGTGGCGAACAGCAGGGGGCGAACGATCTTTCCCTGCAGCGGCAGGATGCCGTGCATGCCGGTCATGCCCGTGCCTTTGGAAATGTTCATCCAGAAAGTTTCCACATTATCCTGCATGTGATGGGCCGTAGCGATGAATGCGAGGCCCTGCCCGGCCCTGACTTCTTCGAGCCAGGCGTAGCGCAGTTCGCGGGCGGCGGCCTGCGTCGACAATTTACGTTCGGCCGCATAAGCCGCCGTGTCGAAACGTTGCAGGTGGAACGGCAGACCGGAAGCGGCCGCCAGCTCCCGCACGAATTGTTCGTCGCGGACGGATTCTTCGCCCCGCAGTTGGAAGTTGCAATGCGCCACTTCCGCGCGCAGGCCGGCCTGTACGCACAGGTGCAAAAGCACCGCGGAATCGAGCCCGCCGCTCACGGCCAGCAGCAAAGGGGCGGCCGGGTCAAAAAGGCGCTCGGCCGCGATGTATGCTTTGAATTGTTCAATCATGGAAAGGACGTTATTCATCGGTAAGGTCTTCATAAGCCGCCTGCAATTCGTTGTAGGCATGCATGTCGCGCGCCTCGCGGGCCACGCTCATCCCCTTCTCGTACACGGCGATGGCCGCATCGCGCTCACCCGTGCGTTCCAGCAGGCGGCCGAGGTGATAATAGGAGCCGACGTAGCCGGGCTCCCTTGCCAGCAGCGCTTCGAATACCCCACGGGCGGCCGCGTCGTCGTTTAGCTTGATGTATTCCAGCGCCAGCGCGTGCTGCAGGAAGCTGTCGTTGGGACTGTCTTCCAAAAAGGCCTTCAGTTGTGCTATTCTGTCCATGTACGTTCTAATTTTAAAACCAAACGGGCTGAATACCTAAATCCCATATATTTGCCTACACTGCATTTTTTACTAAAAACAGTAACGGTTATGAAGATCTTAGTATGTATCAGTAAAACGCCCGACACGACTGCAAAAATAGCTTTCACGGACAACAACACGAAATTCAGTGAGGCTGGCGTGCAGTTTATCATCAATCCATACGATGAATGGTATGCATTGGTACGGGCGCTGGAATTGAAAGAAACGCAGGGCGCGACCGTACACCTCATCACGGTGGGCGGCGCGGATGCAGAGCCCGTTATCCGCAAGGCGCTGGCGCTGGGCGGCGACGAGGCCTTCAGGGTGAACGCCGACAGTGCGGACAGTTTTTACATTGCTTCCCAGATTGCGGCCCACGCCAAACAGGAAGGCTACGATATCATTTTCACCGGTAAAGAAACCATCGACTATAACGGCTCCAACATCGGGGGCATGGTGGCGGAGCTGACCGGTCTGCCTTTTGTGTCCATCGCCTCCAAACTCGATCTGAACGGGCAAACCGCCACGCTGCGCCGCGAAATCGAAGGCGGCGAAGAGATCGTGGAAGTGAGCCTTCCCGTTGTCATTTCGTGCCAGAAAGGAATGGCCGAAGCCCGCATCCCCAACATGCGCGGCATCATGGCCGCCCGCACCAAGCCGCTGAAAGTGACCGAGCCCGTGGCCGCCGACCAGCTCACCGGCATCGTGGCCTTCGAGCTGCCGCCTGCCAAGGCAGGGGTTAAAATGATTTCCCCGGATAACGTGGAAGAACTGGTGAAACTGCTGCACGAAGAAGCCAAAGTCATCTAGGCAGCCGCATTTTTTATTCAATCTAAACGAACTCAAATGTCTGTAATCATATTTGCCGATCAGTTTCAGGGAAAAATCAAAAAATCAGCGCTGGAAGCCGTGCAGTACGGGGCCAAGGTAGCGCAGCAAACCGGTACGTCCGCCACCGCGGTGGTACTCGGCGAAGTAGGCGCCGATGAACTGGCTCTTTTAGGCCAATACGGCGCGCAAAAGGTGCTGCATGCCGCCGATGCCCGCCTCAACGAGCCGGAAGCCGGCGTGGCCGCCAAAGTGATGGCCGAAGCCGTGGCGAAAGAGCATGCTTCCATCGTCATATTCTCGCATAATTTCTCCGGCCGCGCCATCGCGCCGCAACTGTCCGCCCACCTGAAAGCCGGCCTCGTGGCAGGCGCCATCTCCCTGCCGGACACGTCCAACGGCTTCGTGGTGAAGAAAAACGTATTTTCCGGCAAGGCTTTCGCCAACGTCAATATCACTTCCGAGAAAAAAATAGTTTCCGTGCTGCCCAATACCTTTAGCCTGGAGGCCGGTAGCGGTACCGCCACGGTAGAAGCTTTCAGCCCCTCCATCAGCGACGCCGACTTCAAAATCAAAGTAGTGAAAGCAGAAACCATCACCGGCGAGGTGCCCCTCACCGAAGCCGAGATTGTGGTCAGCGGCGGCCGTGGCCTGAAAGGGCCTGAAAACTGGGGACTGGTGGAAGAGCTCGCCCATGCCCTGGGCGCCGCCACCGCCTGCAGCCGCCCCGTGGCCGATTCCGGCTGGCGCCCCCATCATGAGCACGTAGGGCAAACCGGGTTCACCGTACGCCCCAACCTGTACGTGGCCATCGGCATTTCCGGCGCCATTCAGCACCTGGCCGGCGTAAACGGCAGCAAGGTGATCGTGGTGGTGAACAAAGACCCCGAAGCCCCGTTCTTTAAGGCGGCGGACTACGGAATCGTGGGCGATGCGTTCGAGATTGTGCCGAAGCTCACGGAAGCCGTTAAGAAGTATAAAGGAAATTAATTATATCGCATTGGCCGCGGAAACTGGTCAACCGGCTGCACAGGCGCCCCGGCGCTTAAAATATCCCTGGTTGCCAACAGTCTACGGCCAATGCTTTTTAGATATCGATTATTTTTCTAACTTCACATCTTACTCCGAAATAAACGTGAGCGCTAACGCGTAATGACAGTATGAGAAAAATAGAATTGGAAATAGTTGCTTTGTCGCATAGTATTACACAAACCCACTCTTACGCCGTGGTGCTGGGAGAAGTAAACGGATTGAGGCGTTTGCCAATTGTGATCGGGGGGTTTGAGGCGCAAGCCATTGCCGTAGCCCTTGAAAAAATGCAACCAAGCCGCCCCCTGACGCACGACCTGATGAAGAACTTCATGAATGCGTTTAATGTTGAGCTGCATGAAGTTATTATCAGCAACCTCCAGGAAGGCATCTTTTATTCCAAACTGATCTGTTCCAACAACGACGATACCATCGAGATTGATTCCCGTACATCGGACGCCCTGGCGCTGGCCGTCAGGTTCGGATGCCCGATTTACACGTACGAGAACATCCTGAACAGCGCCGGTATTTTGCTGGACGACCCCGCCGGCAAGAAAACGTCCAAACCAGCCGGCAGTCCTGCCATTTCCGAGCACGAAAAGGGTGTAGAAGACGACCTGAAGGCCCTCAACCTCGAGGAATTGAACACCCTCCTGCAGGAAGTGCTCGAGCAGGAAGACTACATCCGCGCCATCGCTATCCGCGACGAGATCAATAGCCGAAAAAGTAAATAACCGCCCCGTGGTCCTTTTTCCGAACTGTAAAATCAACCTGGGCTTGCACATCCTGCAAAAGCGGGCAGATGGTTTTCACGACCTGGAAACCGTTTTCTACCCCCTGCCCCTCCATGACGCCCTGGAAATTGTGACCGCTGAAGAGCCGATCTTTTCCCACAGCGGGATTGAAATACCCGGCGAGGCGGACCACAACCTCTGCCGGCAGGCATATGAACTACTCAAAAAGGACTTCCCGCAATTGCCCCCCGTTCATATTCACCTGCACAAAAATATTCCCATCGGCGCCGGCCTCGGCGGCGGTTCGGCCGACGGCGCGTTTATGCTCCGCCTCCTGAACAGCCGATACAACCTGGGGCTGTCCCATGAGCAACTGGAAGCCTATGCAGCCCGCCTCGGCAGCGATTGCGCTTTTTTCATCAAAAACACCCCCTGCCTCGCCACGGGCCGTGGCGAAATAATGTCTCCCGTTGCGCTGGACCTTAAAAACTGGTCGTTCCTCCTGGTGCATCCCTGCATCCATGTCAATACCGGCTGGGCTTTCAGCCAGATTACGCCCGGCCAGCCCGCTATACCGCTCAGCGCGGTAAACTGGGAAGATCTCACCACCTGGAAAGACACCCTTGTCAATGATTTCGAAGTGCCGGTATTTGCAGCGTACCCCGTGATTGGCGGCATTAAGGAGAAAATGTACCGCCATGGCGCCGTATTTGCGGCGATGAGCGGTAGCGGCTCCGCAGTGTTGGGGATTTTTCCGAAGGGTGAGATTCCGGAAATGCGCTGGGAAGAGCATTACAAGGTATTCCGGCTGTGACAGGGCCAATCCAACTAATTCCCGTCCCCGGTTGCCCCGGTTGATAACCATTCCCGTACAACCGGCTATTTCGCATCAGATCATCCTTCCCTGATTAACAACCTGCCTGTAAACCCGTTACTACCTTAACAACGATGCTATCATGTGAATTGAGGTATCTGGCCGCCGCGCTGCATGTTTTTTGGGGATAAGACAAAGGGCAAGACTGGCATCCGGGTAGCGGGTGCTATCATGTGAATTGAGGTATCTGGCCACCCTGCGGTATGTTTTTTGGGGATAAGACAAGGCAAGACACCGGCATCCCGGTAGCGGGTTACTAGCGAGCTGCTCCCATGTTACTTAGGGGATACTTAAGGGATACTTAGGGGATAGTGCGTAGGGAGTGCGTGTTTTCGATAAAAACGCATTTTAGGGATCAAATCAACTAACACAGTATCAATCTTTTACGACCATATTTTCCGAAAATGACCCTTATTTTAACGCACTAAGCGCATATTTTGCGACCGGAGGGCTGATTTCAACAAAAAAGGGCGCCGGCGTGAACCGGTCAAGAGGCCGCGAAGAGCCTTACCCGGACCGGCGGGCAACAAAAAAGCCAGTAGCGATTGCTACCGGCCCTTGTATACTTGAAGTATGTAAGTCTTATTTTACAGAAGCCACGAGGCCTTTGAAGGTTTCAGGCTCATTCATGGCCAGATCTGCCAGAACTTTACGGTTCAGGCCGATGTGTTTTTCTGTCAGTCTGTGAATCAGCTGAGAGTAAGTCAGACCTTCTGCCCTTGCCGCAGCGTTGATACGTGCGATCCACAGGGTACGGTATTCTCTTTTCTTCAGTTTGCGACCAACATAGCTATAAGTGAGGCCTTTCTCCAGAACGTTCTTCGCTACGGTATAAACGTTTTTACGTTTACCGTAAAAGCCTTTCGCTTGTTTTAAGATCTTTTTTCTTCTGGCTCTGGACGCAACTGCGTTTACTGAACGAGGCATGTTATGCTTTTTAAAACTTGTTTAATGAATTAATGTGATTAGCGAAGTACGAGCATACGCTTCACCAGGTTCAGATTTGCATCAGCCACCAGGCTACTACCTCTCAGTGAACGCTTTCTTTTGTTGGACTTTTTAGTCAACAAGTGACTTTTGTAAGCTTTCGGGCGTTTGATCGCTCCGCTGCCGGTCACCGTAAACGTCTTCTTCGCACGGCTATGAGTCTTTACTTTAGGCATTATACTACGAATTTGGTCTGCAAAGGTAGCTAATTATTTTATAAAAGTCACACGTGTCACAAAAAAAATCAATTATTTCCCAGCAGGCCCAAAAAAAGTTAACATTTTTTCCACCCGATTAATGAATTGACTTTCAAACCGCCCATACTTTATAAACATTCATAACGTGCTTTCATTCCCCTTTACGACAAATTTGTATTTTTGTTATTCCCTATATTATCTTTAATTTTAATTTCAGAATAATTTAAATCCGTTCCATACCTATTGAAAGTACCGAACACCGAAAGCCTATGAAAACGATTATTTACACCTGTGAAAAGGGGCGCATCATCCAAAGCTCCTCATTGTTCCAAACACATGATTTAAACAGCATTTCGCTGCCCGCCAGGCAGTGAGCCGCCTCGTAGCACCCATACAAGGCTAATGTTTCACCTAATTGTTGCGACAATGAGAAGATTTTTACTACTACTGACATTTATATTATCATGCGCCCTGGGTGCGAATGCCCAGGTTTCGGCTGTAATGACGGCACCCAAAAAGGTTTGTCTCGACGCATATGCGAGCGTGAGGGCCTTCCGGTCGGATGAAGGCAACGTGGATGATGTGACCTGGTCGATTCTTGTTCCGGGTGTTGCCACCCCCGTTACCATCAATGCGTCCGGCACTGCTTCAACTCCGGGTATATTCAGGTATATCGGGGCAAAACAGCAATCCCTAACCATTGATCTGAAAGCGGTCGGCACCTACCAGTTGACGGCAACCGTCATCAGAGGCAGCAACAGCTGGAGTATAACAAAAGCGATCGTCGTGGAAGACTGCCGCATGGAAGTCTGCCAGGGCCAGTTCACACCCTCCACGAACTTTATCGAGACATTTGGATTTTTCCCTGCGGGAGATGAGCAACGGCGGTTTGTGGATCCGGCCGTGGCTACCATCGAATACAATTTCCAGGGTGATGAAAGCCAGGCCCTCGGGGATAACTGGTACAGCATCTTCTGGAATTCCCAGGCCGGCGGTCGGCCCGAATGGGACTATGTAGAGGACCATACGGCAAACGGCCGCGGCGGTATGCTGATCGCCAATTCCTCCCACGAAAAGAAAACCTTCTATAAAAGGAAAGTGACCGGCCTTTGTCCGGGTGCGCGTTATAACTTTTCTGCGTGGTTTATTAACCTCAACTCCCGCGAGGTACTGGACAATGTTTGCCAGAACGACCCTAACAGTGCCGACCAATACCGCTATGCGGGTGTTACGTTCATTATCAGGAACGCCACCACCAACGCCATCATCAAACAATTCAACACCAACGACGTGTCGATGGACCTCTCCCGGCCCGACCTGACGGCAGAACAACGCCGCCTGGCCGGCTGGCAGCAATTCGGCGGCACCGTGGCGCTCGCGGGTGGCGAAGAGTCCGTATGGGTGGAAATCCTGAACAACAATCCCGGCGGTTGCGGTAACGACATCGCGATAGACGACATCGAATTCAAATACTGCGCCCCGGATATCTATACTTATATTGACGGTGAGGAAGTGACTAAAAATCAGGTGTGCCCCGGCGCACCTTTGAGCCTTACGTCCGTAATCAAACCGGCGGGTTATTTCACAAACCCGGTATATTCCTGGGAAATCGACAAAGGCGATGGCAACGGCTGGCAGCCTATCACCTCCGCCACGCCCGGTTACTCCGGCGTCAATACGGCCACCCTCCAGATTCTCGACGGTACATTGCCGGAGAAAAATACCTGGCTGTATCGAAGTATGGTGATCGAAGCCGGCAACCTCGCTACCGGCAAACAATGTTATACGCCATCCAACTTCGTAACCCTCATCATCCTGGAAATGCCGAAGCTGATAGCGGCGGGCCGCATCTGCCAGGGCGATATGACAAAACTGACGGCCAATTATATGCGGACGCCGACGCAGGATGGGTACGAAACATTCGAATTTATCGGCCTCGGGTCGGACGTCGTGCCATGGCCCGAGCCTAACGCTCAACCCGCGAACGAAATATACGTGCGGCCGAATGCGACAACGACCTATACGGTAAGAGGCTCCGCTTCCTACGGTTTTGAACCTACCAGCGGCAAGCCGCGCGTGTGTTACAGAACCACCACGGCGGAAATTATCGTAGATCCGAGACCGGTAGTAGACCTGGGGCCGGATCTCAAAGTCTGCGAAAGCACCCCCGTTATACTCGATGCAGGCGCGGCCAACGCGGGCTATTCCATCCTGTGGCAACCCGGCGGCGCCACCACCCGCACCCTCAACATCACCTCTCCCGCTACCGGCAACACCACCCAGAACTATGAAGTGACGGTGACCAACGGTACCTGCGTGGTGAAAGACAATATTAATGTAACATCGGCGAAAACGCCCGTGGCCACCATCACCACCACGCCTACCATCCGCTGTTCGGATGTGCGCGTGGATTTCCCGCTGGAAACTACCGTGCAGACGGGCAATACGGCCGTCTGGTCGTTTGTGGGCGACCCGGCCGGCGCTACGATTACGCCGAACCCGTCCGATCCCAACCAGCCCACCCTCACCAACATGCCGTTCAATACGGACGTGCGGGTAAGGCTGACGATCACGGCCGACGGCACCAGCTGCTCCGCCGTTGCAGAAGAAGTGTTCCGCATCGACCAGAACGTAACCGCCACCGCACCCAGCATCACGCAGTGCTCGCCCGATTTTGTGATGAACGCCAACGTGCCGAACGCCGCGCTGGGCCAAACAGGCAAATGGACGGTGGTGTCCGGTGGAACCAACGTATTCATCGATCCGGCGGACATCAATAACCCCGCCGCCCCGGTGAAGCTGCTGAACGGCATCACGTCCGCCTCCATCCGCTGGACCGTTTCTCCCCGCCCCGGCTCCGCCTGCGGCACGAGATCCCAGCTGGCAACGCTTTCCGTGCTGCCTCCGCCGGTGATGACCGCGGCCAACCTTTCCCGCTGCCTCGGCACGCCGATGGTATTCACCGTACCGTTCACCCAATCTGGCCTGCCCACGCGGTACGACCTGGAAGCGATTACCCCGCTGTCGGGCTTCACCGACCGGATTAACGCAACGGTAAGCGGCACCAGCTTCACCATTCCGTACGATGCCGGCGCAACGCCCGGTACATATACCTTCCGCCTCAAAGCCCGCAAAACTGCCGGCTCCGGCGTGTGCGAAACCATCAGCACCTTCGACCTCACCATTCTCGCGCCTTCCACCGCACCGACAGTGAACAATGCCACGCTGCAAATCTGCCGCGGCGCATCCACTGACCTGACGGTGAACGGCACGCTGGGCACCGGCGCGCAATGGGTTTGGTATACCGGTGGCTGCACCGGCGGCACACAGGTGGGAACCGGCGCTACCATCAGCGTATCGCCCACGGTAACCACTACCTATTACGTAAAAGCAGTCAGCGCAGGTCCGTGTGGCAATACCGCCTGCGCCACCATCACCGTGAACGTGTTCGAGCAGCCTTCAACGGCGGCTGCCGGCCCCGACCAGGAACACTGTAACGTGTCCAGCTTCGTGCTGGCGGCTACCGCCCCCACCACCGGCACCGGTGTCTGGAGCGGCACATTGCCCGCTGGCGCTACCATCAGCGACGTCAACAACCGCACTGCCACGGTAACATTGCCTGCCGGCCAGACCGTTACCCTCACCTGGACGGTTGCCAACGGCCCCTGCGCCGTTAGCACGGACGAAGTAGTGCTGACGAACCTGCTGCCGCTGGCGAACAACACCATCGCCGCATCGCAGTCCATTTGTACCGGCACAACACCGGCAGAATTGACGGGCTCCACGCCCACCGGCGGTAATGGTACATACGCCTATCAATGGCAAAGCAGCACCACCGGTACACCGGCCAGCTTCACCGACATCCCCGGCGCAACCGGCATCAATTATACACCGGGCGCACTATCGGCCACCACCTATTTCAGAAGAGTGGTCACCTCCGGTCAGTGCTCCGCTCCGGGTAACGTAGTGACCATCACCACGGTGGCCTACCCTGCTTTCACCATGGAAAGCCCCATCGACGCCTGTAACGCATCCGGCAAGTTTGAAGTGAAGTATGTTGTATCCGCGGGCAATCCCGTACGGTACGACCTGATTGCACTGGACACCAAACTGCCAGGCTTCGTGGATATCATCGACGGCGTGCTGCCTTCCAGCCCGCTGACCATCAACTATCCGCCTACCACGCCGGCAGGCGTATATAGCTTCCGTATCGTGATGCGGAACGCTACCGGCTGCGCTACGCAACAGGACTTTACCGTAACGCTCGAATCACTGTCTGTTCCGGCCTGGATCGAATTCAATCCCACCCGTGTGTGCGAAGGCCAGCAGGTAACAATGACGGCCAAAGGCGGTAACCTCGGCTCCAACGCAGAATGGGTATGGTACCTCGGCGATTGCGGCACCGGTACACGCCTGGGCACCGGCGGTTCGCTGACGTATACGCTCACCGAAACCACCACCTTCTCCGTACGCGCGGAAAGCAACAGGGCCTGTAAAAACAGCGATTGCGCTTCCGCAACGATCACGGTAGACAAGATGCCGGCGGCTCCCGACGCGGGCCCGGACCAGGACCACTGTAACGACGCCAACTTCACGCTGGCGGGTTCCACACCGAGCATCGCCACGGCTACCGGCACCTGGTCATGGACCGGTACATTGCCTGCCGGCGCCAGCATCAGCAACGTGAATGATCCCGCCGCAACCGTGGTGTTGCCGGCCGGCAATTCCCTCACGCTCACCTGGACCATCACCAACGGTACCTGTACCACCGTCGGCGACCAGGTAACGCTGATCAACCGGTTACCGATTACCAATAATATCATCAGCGCGCCCCAGTCTGTTTGTCCGGGTAACGCGCCCACTGCGGCCCTCACCGGCACTGCACCTGCAGGCGGCAACGGCAGTTATACCTACCAGTGGCAAAGCAGCACCAGCAACGATCCGGCTACCTTCGCCAACATCAGCGGCGCAACGGGCGCCACCTACCTGCCGGGCGCACTGACCACCACCACCTATTACAGGAGAGTGGTAACATCCGGCGTGTGCTCCGCGCCGAGCAACATCATCGCCATCACCGTATCGGTTACGCCGGTATTCACGGTAAACAATGTGGCGGCGATCTGTAACACGGTAACGTCGTTCAACGTGGTGTACAACGCCACTGCAGGCACCGCTACCCGTTACGACCTGCGGGCAACCACGCCGAATTCGATGGCCGGCTTCGCCAACATCGTCAATGCCGTACTGCCCGCCAGTCCCCTGACTGTTAACCTGCCGGCCAGCGTTGCCGCAGGCACCTATAACTTCACCCTTACCCTCCGCGACGCGGTGGGTTGCGAAAGCACGCAGCCGTTCACGGTAACAGTAGAGGTACCGTCTACCACCCCAACCGTACCCAACAGCTCTGTTAACATCTGTAAAGGAGCCTCCACTACCCTCACAGTGAATGGCACCCTCGGTACTGGCGCGGTATGGGTTTGGTACACCGGTGGCTGCACCGGCGGTACGGAAGTGGGACGCGGCGCCAGCATCAGCGTAACGCCAGCCGCTACCACCACCTATTATGTGAAAGCGGAAAGCGCCGGGCCTTGCGGCAACACCACCTGCGCGACCGTGACCGTAAACGTGTTTGAACTGCCTTCAGCGGCTGCGGCTGGCCCCGACCAGGAACATTGTAACGTGGCGGCATTTACGCTCAACGCGACCGCGCCTGCGGTGGGCACCGGCGTATGGAGTGGTACATTGCCTGCCGGCGCTACCATCAGCAATGTGAACGACCGCAATGCGATCGTGAACCTGCCTGCCGGTCAGACGGTCACCCTCACCTGGACCGTGTCTAATGGGCCTTGCGCGGCAACCACCGACCAGGTAACGCTCCGCAACCTGGTGGCGCTGACCAGCAACACCATCAGCGCAGCACAAACCATCTGCCCGAATACGGCGCCCGCCGCCCTCACCGGCACTGCGCCCGCCGGCGGTAATGGCACGTATGCCTACCAATGGCAAAGCAGCGCCAGCAGTGATCCCGCTACGTTCACCGACATCAGCGGCGCAACGAATGCAGGTTATGCACCGGGTGCATTGACCACCACTACTTACTACAGGAGAATCGTCACTTCCGGCGCATGCTCCGCACCGAGCAACATCATTGCCATCACCGTATCGGTTACACCGGTATTCACCGTGAGCAATGTGGCGGCGATCTGTAACACCGTTTCATCCTTCAGCGTATCATACGCCGTAACCGCGGGTACGCCTGTGCGGTACGACCTCACGGCTTCCGGCGCCAATGTGATGATGGGCTTCTCCAACATCACCAACGCCGTCCTCACGGCAAGCCCGCTGACGGTAACCCTGCCGGCCGGCGTTGCCGAAGGCGTTTATAACTTCACGCTCACCCTCCGCGATGCGACGGGCTGCGAAAGCACCATGCCGTTCACGGTAACGGTGGATGTACCGTCTACCCCGCCGACGGTCGCCAATAATTCCATCGACATCTGCAGGGGCGCTTCCACTACCCTCACGGTGAACGGCACCCTCGGCACCGGCGCGCAATGGGTATGGTATACCGGCGGATGCACCGGCGGTACAGAAGTGGGCCGCGGCGCTACCATCAATGTATCACCCACGGTGACCACTACCTACTATGTGAAAGCGGAAAGCACCGGTCCGTGCGGCAATACCACCTGCGCAACCGTGACCGTGAATGTGTTTGAAGCACCGTCTGCCGCTGCAGCCGGGCCCGACCAGGAACACTGTAATGTGGCGGCCTTCACGCTCAACGCGACTGCTCCCGCAGTAGGCACCGGCGTATGGAGTGGCACGCTGCCTGCCGGCGCTACCATCAGCAACGTAAGCGACCGCAATGCCACCGTGAACCTGCCCGCGGGCCAAACTGTTACGCTGACATGGACGGTTACCAACGGTCCTTGCGCGGCCACAACGGACCAGGTGACGCTCACCAACCTGGTGTTGTTGTCGAACAACACCGTCAGCGCCGCTCAGTCCATTTGCCCGAATACGACACCCGCACCGCTCACCGGTACCACACCGGCCGGCGGCAACGGCACGTATGCTTACCAATGGCAAAGCAGCACCACCGGTGCGCCTGCCAGCTTCACGGACATTCCGGGCGCAAGCGGTATCAACTATGCACCGGGCGCGCTGACCGCTACGACTTATTACAGAAGAGTCGTAACGTCCGGCCAATGCTCCGACATCAGCAACATCATCGCCATCACCGTATCGGTTACACCGGTATTCACGGTGAATAATGTGGCTGCGATTTGTAACACCGTTTCATCCTTCAACGTAACATACAATGTAACAGCCGGCATACCGGTTGCGTACGACCTGAAAGCGGAAGGCGCCAACACCGTGGCAAGCTTCACCAACATCGTGGATGCCGCGTTGACCGCCAGCCCGCTGACGGTGAACCTGCCGGCCAACATTCCCGCAGGCACCTACAACTTCACCCTCACCCTCCGCGACGCGACCGGTTGCGAAAGCACCATGCCGTTTACCGTGATCATCGACATGCCGTCTACTCCGCCAACTGTGGATGACGACGAATTCGATATCTGCCGCGGCGAAACCACTACCCTGAAAGTGAACGGCACCCTCGGTACCGGTGCGCAATGGGTATGGTACACCGGCGGATGCACCGGCGGCACCGAAGTAGGCCGTGGCGCAACCATCAACGTAACGCCCACCGCTACCACCACTTATTACGTGAAAGCGGAAAGCAGCAGTCCCTGCGGCAACACCACCTGTGTATCCATCACGGTGAATGTGTTCGAGCATCCGTCCGCAGCAGTGGCTGGCGCCGACCAGGAACACTGTAACGATGAAGTGTTCAACCTTGGCGCGACTGCACCAGCGGTAGGCACCGGCAAATGGAGCGGCACGCTGCCCGCAGGCGCTACCATCAGCAGCTGGGATCTCCGCGACGCGATCGTAACACTGCCGGCCGGCCAGACGGTTACCCTTACCTGGACCGTTTCCAACGGCCCCTGTGCGGTAACGACCGACGAAGTAACGCTGCGCAACCTCGTCGCTATCTCCAACAACATCATCAGCGCAGACCAGGCTATCTGCCCGAATACGGCGCCAGCGGACCTCACCGGCACCACACCTGCCGGCGGCAACGGTACGTACGCCTACCAATGGCAGAGCAGCGCCACCAATGATCCCGCAACCTTCACGAATATCGGCGGCGCAACGGGTGCAGGTTATGCACCGGGCAACCTCAGCGCCACCACTTACTACAGAAGAGTGGTGACCTCCGGCGCCTGCTCCGATATCAGCAACGTCATCACCATCACCGTATCCGTTACACCGGCATTCACGGTGAACGACGTGGCTGCCATCTGTAACACCGCCGCGGCATTCAACGTGGTGTACAATGTTACGGCCGGCTTGCCGGTCAAATATGACCTGGCGGCCGTTGGCCCCAACGCGATGGCCGGTTTCACCAACATCACCGATGCAACACTGACGGCAAGCCCGCTGGCGATCAGCCTCCCGGCCAACACCGCCGCAGGCACCTATAACTTCACACTTACCCTTACCGATGCAGTGGGTTGCGAAAGCACCGGCAACTTCACCGTGGTGATCGAAACACCGTCTACCACACCGACAGTCGACGACGACCAACTCGACATCTGCCTCGGCGAAACCACCACCCTCAAAGTGAACGGCACCCTCGGTACCGGCGCGCAATGGGTATGGTATACCGGCGGATGCACGGGCGGTACGGAAGTGGGCCGCGGCGCCACCATCAATGTGACGCCCTCAACTACCACAACGTACTATGTGAAAGCGGAAAGCACCGGCCCTTGCGGCAATACAACCTGCGTCACCATTACGGTGAATGTGTTCGAGCACCCGTCTGCTGCGGCAGCTGGCGCCGACCAGGAACATTGTAACGATGCGGCTTTCACGCTGAATGCCACTGCACCTGCTATCGGCACCGGCGAATGGAGCGGCGCATTACCCGCCGGCGCTACCATCAGCAATGTGAGCGACCGCAATGCCACCGTGAACCTGCCCGCAGGCCAAACCGTAACACTGACCTGGACGGTATCCAACGGGCCCTGCGCGGTCACGACGGACCAGGTGACGCTCACCAACCTTGTAGCACTTACCAACAACGTCATCAGCGCAGACCAGGCCATTTGCCCGAACACGGCGCCCGCTACGCTCACCGGCACAACACCGGCGGGTGGTAACGGCACCTATGCGTACCAATGGCAGAGCAGCACCAGCAACGATCCGGCGACATTTACGAACATTGGCGGCGCTACCGGCGCTACCTATGCGCCGGGCAACCTGGCTGCCACCACTTACTACAGGAGAGTGGTTTCCTCCGGTACCTGCTCCGATATCAGCAACATCATCACCGTAACCGTATCCGTTACACCGGTATTTACTGTGGGCAACGTGGCGGCGATCTGTAATACGGCCGCTTCCTTCAATGTGACCTACAATGTAACGGCCGGCACACCGGTTCAATACACCCTCACCGCTACCGGCGCCAACGTGATGCCCGGGTTCACCGTCATCAACGGTGCTGCACTGACCGCCAGCCCGCTGGTGATCAGCCTCCCGGCCAATACCGCCGCAGGCACCTACAATTTCACGCTCACCCTTACCGATGCGGTAGGCTGCGAAAGCACCCAGCCGTTCACGGTAACGATCGACGTACCGTCTACCACCCCCACGGTGGCTGATGATGAGATCGATATCTGTATCGGCCAAACCACTACCCTCACCGTGAACGGCACCCTCGGTACCGGCGCGCAATGGGTATGGTACACCGGTGGCTGCACCGGCGGTACGGAAGTGGGCCGTGGCGCATCTATCAATGTAACACCATCCACTACCACCACTTATTACGTAAGAGCTGAAAGCACCGGCCCGTGCGGCAACACCGCCTGCGCCACCATCAAGGTGAACGTATTCGAAATGCCGTCTGCCGCCGCCGCTGGCCCCGACCAGGATGCATGCGACAACGCAGCCTTCACCCTGAACGCCACCGCCCCCACCGTGGGTACCGGTAAATGGAGCGGCATACTGCCGGCCGGCGCCACCATCAGCGACGTGAACGACCGCAATGCGACCTTGAACCTGCCCGCAGGAGAAACCGTCGTGCTGACCTGGACCGTTACCAACGGACCCTGCGCCACCACGTCGGACGACGTTAGGCTCACCAACCGGAAACCGGTCGCCAACAATACCATCACGGCAGACCAGGTGATTTGTCCCGATGCGGACGTGGCCGCCCTCAACGGCTCCACACCTATCGACGGCAACGGCGCCTATACTTACCAATGGCAGATCAGCACCACCAGCGCCACCGCCGGCTTCTCAGACATTCCTGCCGCTACCGGCATCCATTATGATCATGGCGCCGTTTCCGTCACCACCTGGTTCAGGCGTGTAGTGACCTCTGGTCCGTGCACCTCCATCAGCAACGCGGTGCAGATCAGGGTGACCACGGCCGTTCCAGTGGTAGCCACCAAAGGCAACGACAAAACCGTGGAATGTGAAAACGGTAAAGACTATACGACGCTGTTCGACGAACCGACCTTCACGCATCCCGACGGCTTCCGCATCGACGTAACGCACGCAGACGTGACTGTTACGAACCCATGCGGCCTCACCATCACCAGAACGTGGACGGCCGAAGACGAGTGCGGTAAGACCACCACCGTGTCGCAGACCATCGAGGTGAAGGACACCAAAGCGCCCGTGTTCAATGGCGCGCTCCCTGCCGATGCAACCGTGGAATGCAGCAGCATTCCCGCCCGGGAAGTACTGACGGCCAGCGACGACTGCTCTGCGGCTACCGTAACGCCGACGCAGACCATCGAGGCTATCCCTGGCGCCTGCGCGAACAATTACAAAATCATCCGGGTGTGGACGGCTACCGACGTATGCGGTAACACCATCAGGCACACGCAAACGCTGACCGTACAGGACAAAACAGCCCCGGTATTCAGCGCCCCCGCCCCTGCCAACGTAACCGTGGAATGTGACGCCATCCCTGGCTTCGACGACATCACCGCCACCGA
Organism: uncultured Chitinophaga sp.; assembly: GCA_965653365.1. Lineage (GTDB taxonomy): Bacteria > Bacteroidota > Bacteroidia > Chitinophagales > Chitinophagaceae > Chitinophaga. The sequence continues at coordinate 244,948 of CBFGZV010000003.1, forward strand.
TAATTGCACCAACGCCGCCACCATCACGTACGGCAAAAAAGAAGTACGGACAGACGGCAACTGTGCCAACAATTATACGCTGACCCGTACCTGGACGGCTAAGGATGAGTGCGGCAACGAAGTATCCATCTCGCAGGTAATCACCGTGACCGATACCAAAGCACCTGTATTCACCGCGCCCACGCCGGCCAACATCACGGTAGAGTGCAGCGCCATCCCGGCACAGGAAAACCTGACCGCTACCGACGCCTGCAGTCCCGCAGACAAAGTAACCGTGCTCAAAGGCGAAACCCGCCACGCCATCCCGGGCGCATGCGCCAACAACTACCTGCTGGTGCGCACCTGGACGGCCATGGATGAGTGTAAAAACTCGTTCACCATCACACAAACCATCACCGTGGTAGACCGCACGCCGCCTGTATTCACGACCACCACACCGGCCGACGTGACAGTTGAATGCGACGCAGTTCCCGCAGCGGCGAACATGCAAGCGACCGACCTGTGCAGCCCGGCAGATAAAGTGAAAGTGGAATACAAAGAAGACCGCGTGAACACACCAGGCGCCTGCGCCAACAATTACCAGCTGGTGCGCACCTGGACGGCTATCGACGAGTGTGAGAACAAAACCATCATCACGCAGACCATCACCGTTCGCGACACCAAAGCGCCTGTGTTTACCACGGCAGCGCCTGCGAACGTAACGGTGGAATGTCATATGGTGCCGGCACAGCCCGACCTGGCCGCTACCGACAACTGCTCCGCCGCCAACAACGTTTCCATCACCAAAAACGAGCAGCGTGTAGACGGCAACTGCGCCAACAACTACCAGCTGATCCGTACCTGGACGGCGCGCGACGAGTGCGGCAATGAAACCGTGCTGACGCAGACCATTACGGTGACAGACAATACCAAACCGGTATTCACTACCACCATCCCTGCAGACGCAACGGTGGATTGCAACAGCATCCCGGCCGCCCCTGTGGTGGAAGCCAGCGACAATTGCAGCGCTCCTGCAGCCATCCGCATCGTGTACAACGAGCAGCGCATCGACATCCCCGGCGCCTGCGCCAACAATTACAAACTGTTGCGCACCTGGACGGCCACCGACGAGTGCGGTAACGCCACCACCGCCATGCAGGTCATCACCGTAGTAGACAGAACAGCGCCGGTATTCACCAGTGCCGCTCCTGCAGACGTTACGGTGGAATGTAGCGCCATCCCGGCACAGCCCGACCTGGCCGCTACCGACAACTGCTCCGCCGTGAACAGTATCCGCCTCGCCAAAAACGAAGTGAGAGAAAACATCCCCGGCGCGTGTGTGAACAACTACCGCCTCATCCGTACCTGGACCGCTACCGACGAATGCGGTAACGTGGCCGAACTGAAACAGGTGATCACCGTGCAGGATAAAACCGCACCGGTATTCACCCTCCCCGTACCGGCCGACGTAACGGTAGAATGTAACGCCATCCCGGCACAGGCCGTGCTCACCGCTACAGACAACTGTACCGCTGCCGCCAATGTGCGCATCGACCGTGCAGAACGCAAAGAGCAGCTGCCCGGCGCCACCTGCGCGAACAACTATCGCCTGGTGCGCACCTGGACCGCTACAGACGAGTGCGGCAACAGCACTACCCTCACCCAGGTGATCACGGTAGTGGACAACACCGCACCGACCTTTACGATGCCCGTACCGGCCGATGTAACCGTAGAATGTAACGCCATCCCGGCACAGCCCATGCTCACCGCCACCGATAACTGTTCCGCCACCAATATGGTCACCATCGTGAGAAACGAAGTGAAGGAAACCATCCCCGGCGCCTGCGTGAACAACTATCGCCTCCGCCGCAGCTGGACTGCGACCGACGAGTGCGGCAATAAAACGACGGTGGAACAGCTGATCACCGTGGTGGATAACACCCGGCCCACCTTCACCGGCAGCACGCCGGCCGACGCAACGGTAGAATGCTCCGCCATCCCGGCGCAGCCGAACCTGAGCGTGACCGACAACTGCACCCCGTCTAACCTGGTGACCGTTGTGAAAAACGAGCGCCGCGAAGACATCCCGGGCGCCTGCGTGAACAACTATCGCCTCATCCGTACCTGGACCGCTACCGACCAGTGCGGCAACAGCACCACCGTACAGCAGGTGCTGACTGTGGTAGACCGCACCGCACCTTCGTTCGTCACCGCCGCGCCGGCCAATGCTACCGTGGAATGCAGCAACATCCCCGTACAGCCCGACGTGATGGCTACCGACAATTGCAGCGGCAATAACGTAACGATCGTGAAAGCAGAACGCCGTGAGAACATCGCCGGCGCCTGCGCGAACAACTACCGCCTCATCCGTACCTGGACGGCTACCGATCAGTGCGGCAACAGTAAAACCATCGAGCAGGTGCTCACCGTGGTAGACAATACCAAACCCGTATTCACCACCGCCGCACCGGCTAACATAACCGTAGAATGTAGCGCCATACCGGCCCAGCCGGATCTGACGGCCACCGATAACTGCTCCGCGGCCAACACCATCCGGATCGTGAAAAACGAAACCAGGGAAGCGATTACCGGCGCCTGCGCGAACAATTACCGCCTCATCCGCACGTGGACAGCCACCGACGAATGTGGTAACAGCACCACGGTGCAGCAGGTGATCACCGTACAGGATAAAACGGCACCTGTATTCACGATGCTGCCGCCGGCCAATATCACCGCACAGTGCGATGCCGTACCGGCAGCGCCTGTCATGACCGCAACCGACAACTGTTCCATGAACAATGTGACGATCGACTTCCGGCAGATCAAATCCTTCCTCTCCGCTACATGCCCGAACAACTACAGGCTTGAGCGCATCTGGACGGCGAAGGACGAGTATGGCAACACCGCCGTGGCGCGGCAGATCATCACCGTAACAGACGACACCGCACCGGTATTCACCACACCGGCCCCGGCAGACATCACGGTGGAATGTAAAGCCATCCCCGCTCCTGCCGCTATGAGAGCGATCGACAACTGCGACCGCGAGAACAATGTGACCGTGAAACATGAGGTGAAACGCGAAGCCATCCCCGGCGCCTGCATGAATAATTACCGCCTGATCAACATCTGGACGGCGACGGACAAGTGCGGCAACGCAGCTGTCATCCGCCAGGTGATCACGGTGATCGACACCACCAGGCCTGTGATTGCGGCTCCGCCGGCAGATATCACAATCAGTTGCGGCGCAACGGTGCCCACCAATATGATCGAGCTGGAAGCCACCGACAATTGCGACATCAGCTTCCCGAAACGTGTGAAATACACCATCGACCCGTATGTGAAAGACCTTTGCAACGGCTATGTGATCACACGCAGGTGGAAAGTGACGGATGCCTGCGGCAATGCGGCCAACGACGTAACGCAGCGCATCATCGTGCGGCCCTGCCCGAAACCCGAACTGATACCTGATGCCGCGGTGAATTGCTCCAGCAATCCGTTCCTCGTGCTGAAAACGAGGGGCACCGTGAACAGGCCCACTTATACCCTGGTAAGCGTAACGCCTGCCAACGCGGTACAGGTACCTGTCACCTCATCGAACCCGCGCTTCAACCTGAACGGCGCTACCTCCGCTACCTTCATCGTACGCGACGGTATCACGGGTTGCGCATCCGAACCGGTTACCTACAACCTCAATTACCTGCAGATGCCGGTAGTGAACCTGGGTAACGATACCAGCCTCTGCGGCGGCAACGGTATGGTGCTGGATGCAGGCCCTGCCAACTTCGGGTACACCATCAGATGGTCTACCGGCGAAACCACCCAGCGCATCCGCGTAACACAGGCCGGCACTTACAGCGTAACCGTGAGCAACGGCATGTGTACCGCCACCGACGAGATCAAAGTAGGTGTTATCCCGATGCCGCTCGTGAACCTGCCCGACATGACGATCTGCCGCGGCCAGAGCGCGAAACTGGATGCGACGGTGACAGGCGCCACCTATCTCTGGAGCACCGGCGCCACCACCCCGTCGATCAACGTCAGCACGCAGGAAACCTTCTGGGTGCGCGTAATGAAGAACGGCTGCATCACCATCGATACCATCAACGTAACCGTGAACCCGCCGCCCGACATCACGCTCAGCAGGGACACGTCGATTTGCCCGGGCCAGTCTGTGACCCTGACCGTGAACACCAATGCGGGCCGCATACAGTGGGGCAACGGCGAAACCGGCAACTCCATCGTGGTAAGCAGGGCCGGCAACTACTCGGTATCCGTATACAGGGATAATTGCGTGGTGAAAGAACAGGTGAGAGTGACCCAACGGCCGGATATCCGCTTCGAACTGGGCCCCGACCGCATCATTTGCCCGGGCGGCAGCATCCTGGTAGACGCACGCCATCCCGATGCGGCCTCTTACCGCTGGAACGACGGCGACCTGAACCCGGTGAAATCGTTCACAGAAAGCGGAACTTACGTACTCGGCATACTGGACAAGTATTGCGACCGGTACAAGTCAGACAGCATCCGCGTGAAAGTGGCCGGTCCGCCGAGCGTGACCCTGGGCAGCGACACCACGATCTGTAAAGGCATCCGCTACATCCTGAAAGCGAAAGCAGAAAACGCCACCTCGTACAGATGGAGCACCGGCGCCACCACTTCCTACATCGAAGTGAGAGAGCCGGGCACCTACAGCGTGACCGCGTACAACGACTGCGGCAGCTCAACGGACGAGATCACCATCAGCGTGCGGGAATGCGACAGCAAACCGGAAATGCCCAACGCCTTCTCACCGAACGGCGACGGCAAGAACGACCGCTTCCGCCCGATCGTGAGAGGCCCGATGTACGACTATGAGCTCCGCATCTTCAACCGCTGGGGCGAGCTGGTGTACATGAGCAGGGATATGTACGAAGGATGGGACGGCAACTACAAAGGCCAACCCGTGGATGTAGGCACCTTCGTATGGTGGCTGACTTACAAGAAAACGAATAACGGACCGAGCTTCATCATCAAAGGAGATGTGACTGTAGTGCGGTAATTTTAAACAATCCTTCTTTCACAAAGGACGGCTGCATCTGGCAGCCGTCCTTTTTTTAGCGCCGCCACGCGGGCTACTTTCTCCTGCTGCTTGCGCCCGGCTGGCTGACCGGCGGCAGGTTTCGCCCCAAAAACACATCGGGCGGAAACATGATGCTATCAACGGATCGACAAAGACGCGTTGTTTGAATGCGCATAGCATCCGTACAAACTGTAACTTTTCCCTGACGCCGGCCGTTTAGTAGAAAACACGATCATGAAATTCCTGGTGTTCCTGGCGCTTGGCGCCGTAATCGGCAGTTGTCAAAAAGATAAAAAACCGACGGAGTATACGTATTCCCCGGCCCCGGTATTGTCGACCGAGGGCGTCAATTCCACCACGCACGGGATCGATCTGCATTTGCAGGTGTATTTCCAGGTAAACAACGGCTGCGGGCAGTTCGATGAATTCGTTGTAGAAGAGAAAAACGCAGACACCACGCTGGTGTACGTACAGGCAAAATACCCGAAAGATGCCATGTGCACGGACAACCTGCCCGTGCTCAATACGCGATACACCTTCACCCCGAAAAAGATCGGCGTGCATTACCTAAAGTTCCGCGGCCGGGACGGCGCGTTTGTAACGGATACGATTATCGTGAAATAGCTATTGCTTCTTCCCTATTTTCCCCAGGTGAGTATCGGAAAAACCGGTGATGAATTTCAGGCCATAGCCGAACACCCGGTCCATGCAGGAATGTGCGAAGAGGATGATACCGATGAATTCCAGTACATCGTTGATAAAATAAACGCCGATGAAATAAACCATCAGCGCCACGCCTTTATGGTGGAAGAAATTATAGAGATACGCCCCCGTTTTGGGGCCGGCGGTATAGCCGATCATACTCAGGTCCGGCAGCAGCAGGCAGGCGGCGAACAGCCACCACGGATATTCGGTTTGTTGTTGGAACATCAGCATGGCCAGTAAAAACATCGCGGCCTCCTCCAGTTTCAGTAAATTCTTCATATCTGTCAATGTGGGGCAAAGCTCAAATTAAATGAGGATATAAAAAAATTCCCGGCGCAGCGGCCGGGAATTTTTTTTGCTAGTATAACATACGTGTTTTGATCGTGTGGTTGACTTCCTTGAGGAGTGCGAAGGCCTCCTGCGACAGCTTAGAGTCCACATCCAGCACCACGTACCCGATCTGGTCGTTCGTTTTCAGGTACTGGCCAAGGATGTTGATATTTTTGGACGACAGGGCGGAGTTGATCTCAGACAGCACGCCCGGCACGTTTTTGTGGATGTGCAGGATGCGGTGCGTGTTTTCGATGGCGGGCACGCTCAGGGCCGGGATGGTATGCGAGCCGAAGCTGGCGCCTTTTTCGAGGTAGTTCAGCATTTTGCTGCTCACGTCGAGGCCGATGTTGTGCTGGGCTTCCTCCGTGCTGCCGCCGATGTGGGGGGTCAGGATCACGTTGGGAAGGCCCTGGAGCGGGGTGGCGAAGGCCGCACCGTTCTTTTCCGGCTCTACCGGGAACACGTCTATCGCCGCGCCGGCCAGCTGTCCTTTTTCCAGCGCCTCGCGCAGGTCGTCGAGCTCCACTACTTCGCCGCGGGCGTAGTTCAGGAAAATCGCGCCTTTTTTGGCGTGTTTCAGCGTCTGCTTGTTGATCATGTTGGCCGTGCTCTTGTTGGACGGCACGTGCAGGGAAATGATATCGGACTGGGAAAACAGGTCTTTCAGGGTACGCACCTGCGTGGCGTTCCCCATCGGGAGCTTGGTTTCCACATCGTAATAAATCACGTTCATACCCATGGCTTCCGCCAGTACGCTCACCTGGCTGCCGATGTTGCCGTAGCCGACGATGCCAAGCGTTTTGCCACGGAGCTCGTAGCTGCCGGTGGCTTCCTTCATCCAGCTGCCTTTATGGGCGGCGGCGTTTTTGTCTGGAATGCGGCGGATGAGCATAATCGACAAACCGATTACCAGTTCGGCCACCGAACGGGTGTTGGAATAAGGGGCGTTGAAAACGGCCACACCCAAATCGGTGGCGCTTTTCAGGTCTACCTGGTTGGTGCCGATGCAAAAACAGCCGATGGCCTGCAGCTTTTTGGCGGCGGCCAGTACTTTGGCGGTGATCTGCGTTTTCGACCGGATACCCAGCAGATGGGCGTCTTTCACTTCGCGGATGAGGTCTTCCTCGCTCAGTGCGCCCGCTACCTTCCTGGTTTTGACATAACCTGCCTCTTTGAATTCCGCCACGGCGGCATCACTAATGTTCTCCAATAAAAGGATGTTGATCTTTTCTTTCGGATAACTCGTTAATTTTCTTTGGCTCATGGTGCTGGTAATGGTTCTGCGATGACACAAAAATGACAATTGCCGGGAGCTTTTGTCACTAAAATTGTCACAAACCTAGCCTAGTTTGAGCAAAAATCAAATACAAGGGCTGGCAAATTAGAGAATGCGCAAAAAACAGCCTTGTAATTTCATTTTTTTGAATAAATCTTACAATTTGCGGGATATCGGGCATGAAAATTGCTTGATTTTTATTTTGTTACAGTTTATTATTCAGTTGTTACAGTCAATTATTCAGCAGCACTAAATGAAGCGTTTAAAGGCAATTATCATACTGGCCATATCAACTTCCAGCATCATATATATCGGGTGTAACAGCAGTTCTGCCCACAAGAACAACGACAAGAAAAAGTCCGGCAAACCGGCCTCCATTTATACCCTCGGATTGAGTGATGTGGATGAAGCCGCCATCGCCAACAGCACCCGCAGCAAACGTATTAAAAACGAAATGGATGCGCTGGTGAAGCACCGCCTCTCCGAGGCCAGCTTCAGCGGCGGTATTTTGCTGGCCCGCAAAGGCGTGATACTATATGAACATTATTCCGGCCTCGAAAGCCGCGCCAACAAGGTGCCGGTAACCGACAGTTCCTCGTTCCAACTGGCCTCCGTGTCCAAAACCTTCACCGGGATGGCTGTTTTAACACTCGTGGAAAAAGGCAAACTGAGCCTGGAAGATCCCGTTCAGAAGTTTTACCCGGACTTCCCCTATCTCGGCATTACCGTGCGCATGCTGCTCAACCACCGCAGCGGCCTGCCCAATTACCTCTATTTCTGCGACAGCCTGAACAAAGACAAATCGCACTTCCTCACCAACGAAGAAGTGATCACGATGATGACGGTGCATAAACCGGCGGCCCAATACCAACCCGACCGTCACTTCAATTACTGCAACACCAACTACCTGCTGCTGGCTTCCATCATCGAAAAGGCCAGCGGCCAGAAATATGCGGATTATCTGCAAACCACCTTTTTCACCCCCCTGGAAATGACGAGCACCTTCGTGGCCGACCCGGCCCAGGCGCCCCGCCCCCGCCAGACGGTGAGCCACCTCTCCTCCTGGCGCGTGGAGCCCGATAACAGCTTCGACGGCGTGGTGGGCGACAAGGGCATTTACAGCACCGTGCGCGACATGCTGAAGTGGGACCAGGCCATTTATTCCGGCAAGCTCTTCAAACCGGAAACCCTCGAAGAAGCCTTCAAGCCCTACAGCAACGAAAGACCGGGCGTCCGTAACTACGGCCTCGGCTGGCGCCTCTTCGTGTACCCGGACAGCACGAACAAGATCGTGTACCACAACGGCTGGTGGCATGGCAACAACACGGTGTTCTATCGTTTCATCAAAGACTCCACTACCCTCGTAATCGTCGGTAACCGTTATAACCGTGGCATCTACCAGGCGGTGAAGCCCATCCGGGAGATCATCGGGCATGGGGATGGCGAGGAAGCCGGGGAGGAATAATGACAATTACCTTATTGACCAATATAACCAGGGACGTACTCCCTGGTTTTTTTGTTCCCGCTGTATCCAACAAGCACAATGTATCGCAGTTCCTACCTCATTCAGGCAAATCGCTACCGTATAAAATGCCGCCGTCTTCCACCGCCCGCATAAAAAATCCGCCCTGCGTCGTATCATTTTCGGCAGGGCGGAGAGGATTGCGCATGAAACGCTTCCGCTTCATGATCGTTCTATCAACCTATTTATGCGAACTAAAACCTGTAACTGTGCGTCTTACTGTTTTGCTTTCGGCGCTTCGGCCTTGTGCTGTTTGGCGGCATGTTTCCCGCCTTTGTGCGTGGCTGTTTTCGTGTGATGTGTTTTTGCCTGTTGCCCGGTTTTTACCGGCGCGGGCGTTGTTTTTTCCTGTGCATGCGCTGCGGAGATGCCACCTAATGCGATCATTGCGGCGGCCATCGGGATCATGATCTTTTTCATGTTGTTATGTTTTTATGGTGAGAAATGTGTTTTTTCCTGTATGCGCCGAAGAATATCAGCGGGAACACCAGCAGGGTGAGCACGGTGGCCGTTACCAGCCCGCCAATCACCACCACGGCGAGCGGCTTCTGCGTTTCGGAGCCGATGCCCGTACTTACGGCGGCGGGAATCAGCCCAATGGCGGCCATTAAGGCGGTCATCACCACCGGCCGGATACGTTCTTCCACCCCGTTGCGGATAGCATCGTTCAGGGGCATTTTCTGCTGCAGGTTTTTATGGAACACTGAGATCAGGATCACGCCGTTCTGGATACAGATGCCGAACAGGGCGATAAACCCTACCCCGGCCGAGATCCCGAAGTTGATGCCGCTGATGTGCAAGGCCAGGATGCCGCCGATGAGCGCAAAGGGCACATTCAGTAAAATGAGGCCGGCATCTTTCACGCTGCCCATCATGATGAACAGGATGATGAAGATGACCACCAGGCTTACCGGCACCACCTGGCCCAGGCGTTTGGTGGCGCGTACCTGGTTTTCGAACTCACCCGTCCAGCCGATGGAATACCCCTTCGGCAGCTGGATATTTTTGTTCACCTTCGCCTGCGCCTCGGCGATGGTGCTGCCCAGGTCGCGGTCGCGGACGGAGAACTTCACGCCGATGAAGCGTTTCGTGTTATCGCGGTAAATAAATGCCGGGCCCGTGAGGGTTTTGATCTCGGCAATTTCTTTCAGGGGAATTTTGTTGCCGTTCATGGCGGGTACCACCAGATTGCGGAGGTCGTCTTCGTCTTTCCGGAAATGCTGATCGTAGCGGATGCGCACGTCGAACTTGCGCTCGCCCTCAAACAGCTGGGTGGCGGTTTTACCACCGATGGCCATTTCGATGACCGCCTGCGCATCGGCGGTTTTCACCCCGTAGAGCGCCATCTTCTGTTCGTCGAGGTGCACGCTCATTTCCGGCTGGCCTACGTTTCGGAGAATGCCCACATCCTTGATGCCGCGCACGCCGGCGATCTGGGCGATCACTTTGTTGGCGATGTCGTCGAGGTTATCGAGGTTGTCACCATAGATCTTCACGGCGTTGCTGGCGTTGATGCCCGCCACGGCTTCGGCCACATTGTCGATGATGGGCTGCGAGTAGTTATACACCACGCCCTGGTATTGTTTCAGCCGCTTATCCATTTCCTCCACCAGGCCATCCATGCTGATCTTGCGCGTCCACTCCTTTTTCGGTTTAAGGTTCACCTGGCACTGCACGTAATAAAACCCGGAGGGGTCCGTACCGTCGTTGGAGCGGCCGGTTTGCGACAGCACGCCATTCACTTCAGGGAAGCTGCCGAGCTCCTTCCGGAACTTGCTCACGAATTGCACCGTTTCGTTCAAAGACATACTCATGGGGAGTTTCGCCTCCACCCACAACGCCCCTTCGTTGAGCTGCGGCAGAAATTCCGAGCCTAAGAATTTCGAGGAGGCAAAACTGAGTCCCATGAATATGACGGCTATGAGAAGACTTGTCCGTTTATGCGCATACGTCCAGTTGAACCCTTTCATCACGGTGCGGTGGAAAAAGATCACCACGGGGTTATGCCGCTCCCGCACGTTTTTGTTGAGCAGGATGGCGCTCAACACCGGCACCAGCGTGAGCGTAAAGAGCAAAGCGCCCAGCAGGGCGAAGCCCAGCGTCCAGGCCAGCGGCGAGAACATTTTGCCTTCCACCTTCTGGAATGAAAAGATGGGCAGCAGGGAAATGATGATGATGAGTTTGGAAAAGAACACCGCCTTGCCCAGCTCTCCGCCCGTTTTTTTAATCCAGCCCATTTTGGCGAGGCGGTTGAACCGCTCCATCCCGTAGTGCCTGGCTTTATGGTCGAGCATCACGAAGATGCCTTCCACCATCACTACCGCCCCGTCTATGATAATCCCGAAGTCGATGGCGCCCATCGACAGCAGGTTGGCGCTCATGCCTTTCAGCTTGAGGCAGATGAAGGCGAACAGGAGGCTGAGCGGGATGATGATGCCCACGATAAGCGTGGTGCGCCAGTCGGCCATAAAAATGAACACGATTACGGTCACGAAGATGATCCCTTCGAGCAGGTTATGCATCACGGTGCCGGTGCAGTATTCCATCAGCACGTCGCGGTCGTAGAAGGTAACCATTTTGATGTCGGACGGCAACACTTTGCCGTTCAGCTCAGCCACTTTTTCCTTGATGCGCCCCAGCACTTCGCTGGGGTTCTCTCCTTTCCGCATCACCACGATTCCCTCCACGATGTCGTCCATATCGTTCAGACCGGCCTGCCCTACCCGCGGCGCGGACGTTTCCTGTACGCTGGCCACGTTTTTGACGAGAATGGGCGTGCCGTCGATGTTTTCGATGATGATGTTCTCAATGTCTTTGATATTGTCGAGCAGGCCGATGCCGCGCACCACGTATGCCTGCCCGTTCTTTTCGATCACGTCGCCCCCTACGTTGATGTTGCTTTTGGAGGCTGCTTCATACAACTCCAGCGGGGTGATGTTGTACTTGGCGAGCTTGATGGGGTCGGCGGTGATCTCGTAGATCTTTTCCTGGCCGCCGAAGGCCACCACGTCGGCCACACCGGGCACACTGCGCAGCTGGCGGTCGATCACCCAGTTCTGGTAGGTGAGCAGGCTGCGGGAATCGCGGTGTTCGCTTTTGAGCCAGTAGCGGAACACTTCGCCCGTAGGCCCGTACGGCGGCTGCACTTCCGGCTCCACCGTTTCCGGCAGCGATACGTTGCGCAGCATATTGTTGACCTGCTGCCGGGCGAAAAAGTCCTCCACGTCATCGTCGAAAATGATTTTAATCACGGATAGACCGAACATGGTGATGGACCGCACGCTGGTTTTCTTCTGCACGCCGTTCATGGAAATTTCGATGGGCGTGGTCACGAACCGTTCCACCTCTTCAGCGCTGCGCCCGTTCCACTCCGTCACGATCACGATCTGGGTATTGGTAACGTCCGGAAAGGCTTCGATGGGCGTGTGCAGGAAGGCCACCACCCCGCCGATGCTGAGCACGGCCAGCATGAAGAACACGAAGAACCTGTTCCGGAGCGAAAATCCTACGATATTTCTGATGAATCTGTTCATGGAGGCTAGTCGTTCAATGCGTCATAGATCAGTAACTGGTTCCGCGATATCACTTTGTCGCCCGGCTGCAGCCCGCGCTGGATATACGATACTTCATTCAGCGATTTGGCTACTTTCACTTCTTTCGTTTCGATATTGTAGCGGTCTTTGAACACCATCACGAAATTTTTCCCTTTATCGAAAATCACGGCGGCCGACGGGACGGCCATCATTTCATTGCCTTCGCGGTAGCGCAGCAGCACGGTGGCGAACATTTCCGGTTTGAGCAGCATGCCTTCGTTGCCCAGCCGGATGCGTACCTGCATGGTTTTGGTGTCCGGGTCCAGCACGTTGTACACCTTGTCTATCTGCCCGTGAAACACCTTGTCAGGGTAACTGATGGTGGTCACTTCCGCCGGGTATCCTTCCTTCACGCGCGAGATGTCGGTTTCGAACACGTTCGCCATGATCCAAACGTCGTCGAGCTCGGAAATGGTGAACATGTGGGCGCTGTTGTCCGACCGCATCTCCATGCCGTTGTTGATATTCTTTTCGATGATGTAGCCGCTGATGGGCGCCGTTACGATGGAGGTGGCGCCCTGGCCTTTGCGGTAGATCTGCAGCATTTCGTTGATACGCGCCAGCTCCGCTTGGGCGTTGTTGAGCGCGCCACCGGCGTTCACCACGTCTTTCTCCGTGGCCAGCTGGCTTTTATAGAGGTCCTGCGCCACTTTGAGGCTCTTCTCCGCGTTCGCCAGGTCTGTTCTGGCCTGGATGAGCTGTTTGTCGTAATCGGCGATTTCCCCGCTCTGGATAACCGCCAGCACCTGCCCTTTCTTCACATAGTCGCCCAGCTGCACGTTGATGTTGCGTACGTAGCCGCTCACGAGGGGATATAGTTTGAGGACTTTGCCCATATCGGGGGTGACCTTGCCGGAAAGGCGCAATTCGCTTTCCACCGGCTTTACTACGGTGGTGTCTATCCGGATAGACGCCATCATGGTATCGCTCAGCACGAAGGTGGCGGCGTCGGCGTCTTCCGCGCGGGACTGCCTACAGCCGCTCCACCCGGCGAGCGCCGCGGCCAGCATCAGCGGGAGCATATAGTTTGCGTGTTTCATTGTACGGTATTAAATAGTTGCGCGCCGGTGGCGTAATTCAGCTCTTCATACGCCAGCACGCGGTCGTTGAGGAATTTATTGGTATGTTTCACATGATCGCTGTAGCTGTTGAAGTAGTCGATGAACTGGAGCAGCGAAATATTGCCTTTCCGGAAGTTGCGGGCTACTTCATCGATGAGCGTGTCGTATTCCCTGTTGAATTGCTGCAGGTCCGCCCACCCGGTGCCTTTTTCGAGGGCGGCGATCTTGCGGAGCGCCGTATTCACTTCCACGGTAATTTGCAGGCGCTGCTGATCCAGGGCGGCGCTTTGTGTTTTGACGGCGTTTTCGGCAGCTTTGATGTTGCCCTGGTTGCGGTTCCAGAGCGGCAGGTCGATGCCCAGGGTTAGGCCGATAAAATGCGGCGCGTAGCTGCCGTTGCGGTCGTAGGTTGCGCCCAGGTGCAGGTCCGGTACCGCCATGGCTTTCTGCAGGCGGTAGTTGACGCCAGCCATCTTCAGCTGGTTGCCGGCCATCAGCAGATCAGGCCGGTTGGCCACCGCGGTATCCGCCAGCGCCCCGGGCGTGTAGCCGTTCAGTTTATACCGCAGCAGCACGTCGCCCTCTACCACCGGTTCTACGGGCCCCGCGCTGCCCAGCAGCAGCTGCAGGCTTTGCGAGGCTTCCAGCTCACGCTGGCGCAAATCGGTATAATCATTGGCGATGCCGATCTGCAGTGCCTGCAGGCGGATAACGTCCGCGTGCGCCACGCTGCCGCTCGCATCTGCGGCATGATAGGCGTCGAGAATTTTCCGGAGGTTGGTGAGCTGTTCCTGTAACACCTTTTCCGTTTCTTTCAGGAAGTACAACTCGTAATAGCTGCTGCGCAACTGTAGCCGGAGGGTGCGCATGAGCTCGTTAAAAGCGGCGGCGGACGTTGCTGCATTCCATTGGGCCAGTTGTACCTGTTTGTTCCTTTTGCCTGCCAGCCGGATCAGTTGATCGATGTCGCCTTCAAATTGTCCACCGCCGCCGATATAAAAGGGTTGCACCTTTTGGATGGTGCCAAAACCAAAGGTCGAAGAAAAGGTCGGATTGTCCCACAGCCGGGCCTGCTGCACCAGCGCTTCGTCTGCGCTTACCTGGTACCGCTGTGCGAGCAGGTGAAAGTTGTTTTGCAGGAACATCGATTCCGCCTGCGGTAAAGTGAGGCGGCGGGCCTCCTGCGCCATGCCATTCGTGGTAAGGAAGATGGAAACGATCCAGAAAATGCCGAGCTTTTTCATCCGCTGATAGATTGATCTTTGTTGGACGGAACCGGGCCTGCGTTGCTGGGCAACATGACCGGCTTCACCAACACAAAGCTCCGCAGCGGGCATTAAAAGGACCTTTAAAGCGGATTAAAAAGGGCTTAAAATTAAAAAGCGGCCGGATGGGCCGCTTTAACTGGAGGATTTATCAGTGTAAGGATGAATTAAATTAATCCGCGCGCAGTGTTTTCACGGGGTTCATGAGCGCCGCTTTGACAGACTGGGCGCCGACGGACAGCAAAGCGATGCCGATGGCGGCCAGGCCGGCGACGGCGAACATCCACCATTGCAGGTCTATCCGGTACGCGAAACCGCTGAGCCAGGTGTGCATGGCGTACCAGGCTACCGGGCAGGCGATCACGATCGCCGCGAGCACCAGCTTGATGAAGTCGCCGGACAGCATGGTGACGATATTCGTAACCGAAGCGCCCAGTACTTTGCGGATGCCGATCTCCTTCCAGCGCCGTTCCGCCGTGAAGGCCGCCAGGCCGAAGAGGCCGAGGCACGAAATGAGGATGGCGAGCCCGGCGAAGTAACCAGACAGTACGGACACTCTTTTTTCCGCTTCGTACAGCGCCTGGTAAGAGGCATCCATGAAGCGGTATTCAAACGTATATCCCGGGTTGAACTGCCGGTACAGCCGCTCCAGGCCGGCGATGGCCTGTTTCTCCTTCCCGGGCGCTATCTTGACGAGCATATTGGTGCACTCTATGGTGCCGATTTTCAGGAATGCGGGTTCCACGGCTTTATGGAAAGATTCGAAATTAAAATCTTTGACGACCCCGATCACCTGGCGCTCGGTGCCCCAGAGTTTCACCGTTTTGCCTACGGGATCTTTGAGCCCAATGGCTTTTACACCGGCTTCGTTGAGGATCAGCGCAAAGCTGTCGGTAGGATGACTGGGTGAAAACATCCGCCCTTCGGCCATCTGCATGCCCAGCACTTCCATCGCCCCGAAATTGACCGTCACGTTTTCGAACTTGATGATCTCGTCTTTCTTCCGGCCGGGCCATTCGAGGCCTTCGGTGAAACTATGCTGCCCCACGATGATGTCTTCCATGCTGCTCGCCCCCTGCACGCCCGGCAATTGTTTGAGCTGCGCCATAAAAGCGGCGGCATTCTCGCCGGCTTTACCGTCGCGCTGAAAATAGAGGACGTTGTTGCGGTCGTACCCCAGCTGCCGCGTCTGCACGTAATCGATCTGTTTGTACACAACGGTAACGGCCACGATGAGTATCACAGACATTGCGAACTGGAACACCACCAGCCCTTTCCGCGTCCACACTTCGCCGAAAGAAGTCTGCAGGCGGCCTTTCAGCACCGCCAGCGGGTTGAAGCGCGACAGGTACAAGGCCGGATAGCTGCCCGCCAGCAGCCCCGTCACCAGCGTAATCCCCAGCAGGGAAAGCACCAGCCGGGTATTGAATACGAGCTGGAGCTCCTTGCCCGTAATGCGGTTGAAGGGTGTGGTGAGCAGGGCCACCAGCAGCAAGGCCACGAAAAGCGAAAAGAACGTCATCACCAGCGCTTCGAACATATGCTGCCAGATGAGCGAACGGCGGCTCACGCCCAGCGCTTTTTTGATGCCCACCTCCTTCAGCCGGCGCGACGCCTTGGCCGTTGAAAGGTTCATAAAGTTGATACACGCAATCAGGAGAATGAAGACGGCGATGATGGAAAAGAGGCGCACATAGGCGATTCTTCCGCCAACGGTGGCGCCGTTTTCATATTTGCCGTAGAGGTATGCGTCAGAATATTTTTTCAGGAACAGGGTAATGTTGGAGTCTTTCAGCTTCGTGCGCACGAACCCTGCGATCTTCCTGTTGAAAGCCGCCACGTCCGTACCGGGGCGCAGCTGCGCGAAAGTAAGGGTGTTATAGTTGCCCCAGTGCAGGTTGTTGGGCATAAATTCTTTGATGAATCCGGCAGACAGCACGAGGTCGAATTGCATGGAGGAGTTGGCCGGCACGTCTTTAAAGATACCGGCAATGCGGGCGTTTCCCTTCACGCGCCCCAGTTCCCAGGGAAACGGTTTGCCCATGGCGTCGTTCTCCGTTTTGTAGAGTTTTCGGGCGAGTGAGGCAGACACCATCACGTCGTTGCTGCCCACCATTTTGCCCTGTAACACCGGGTAGGTGAATACGGAGAAAAATTCCGGCGATGCGAAAATGCCGCCGGCTTTAATGGTAAGGCCATCCGCCGTTACGCTGAATTTGTCGAGCCAGGCCGGATCCGTGCACATGGCCGTTTCCACCACCTCCGGCATTTCGGCTTTCAAAGCTTCCGCCAGCGGGAACGGCGAGGAATTGACCGTTTCGATATGATCCGCCAGCTGCATGTTCTGCATCACATGGTACACCTGCGCATCGTTTTGATGGAATTTGTCGACGTGCAGCTCATCGTCTACCCAGAGGTAAATGAGCAGCACGCAGGCCAGGCCGGTCGACAGGCCGGCGAGGTTGATGAAAAAGGAGTTTTTGAAACGCCTGAAATTCCGGAAAATGATGAGCAGGTTGTGTTTAAACATGTGTTTGCAGTTTAAGAGGCCTGCCGGATGCCTGCAAGAAGGTTGCCACAAAGCGAAAATAGCCATGGTGGCCCATCTAACCAAACGCAACCGGCGCCCGCCTGTTCACCTGCGAACGCCGGTTGTCCGGAATCGGACAGGGTCATGCGGGTGTGCCCTGCTCTGCGCGGGGCCTGCCTTCGGGCACCTTGTAATTGCCGGCTACGGTGCCGAACGAGCGCACGATGCGGTTCCATGAATTGATCTGCGCCACGGCGAGGCTCCACAGGGCAATTTCGGACCGGGTGAAATGCTGGAGCATTTCGTAGTGCAGGTCGTCTGAATGCTGTTCCGCGGACATGTGCGTGAGATTTTCCGCGAAAGCCAGCACGGCCTGCTCTTTCGGGCTGTAATAGGGCGCTTCCCGCCAGGCCGATACGGATATCAGGCGCTGGATGGTTTCGCCGGCGTGCAGGGCTTCCTTGTGGTGCATATCCAGGCAATAGGCGCAGCTGTTGATCTGCGATACGCGGGTGCGCATCAGTTCCAGCAGGCGGCGGTCCATTCCCACGTCGTCGATGTACGCCTGTACGTGGCGCATGGCTTCAATTAACCCGGCCGGTATATCGGCGGGTGAAATTCTTGGTGTCATACTGTTCGTGCTTTTTTTTTAAAGACAACCAGCTATGCCGTTTTGTGACAGGGAGGGCATTTTTTATGACGCGATGGCCGCCAGCTTATCCGGGTTGCGGATGAGATACACGCCGGTAACGCCGTTTTCGTCGGTCGTAAATACCTGGCAGGTGGTAAGCACACCATTGAAATAATACAACAGCGCAGGCTGGTGGTTGATACTGACGAGCTTTACGTCGGCCATGTGGTAAAACTTGCGGTAAATACCCTGGAGGAAGGCCACCACGTCTTTTTTGCCCTGTACGGGCTGTATGGCTGCCGCTACCTTGCCGCCGCCGTCGGAAATTGAGGTGACGTCTTCATGCAGGAGCTTCTCCAAACGGGCGGTATCGCCCTGGTGGATAACATCGAGGTATCGTTGCAGGAAGGCCTGGTCGTGGGTTTGCGCCGCGGCCGGCGGATGGTGGTGCAGCTGTTTTTTGGCGCGGCTCAGCAATTGACGGGCGTTGGCCGTCGAAATGTCGAGCACAGCGGCGATTTCCGCGTAATCGTAGTTGAACGCTTCCCGTAAGATGAACACCGCCCTTTCCCGCGCGTTGAGCTTTTCGAGCAGCACCATCAGCGAATAGCGCAGCACGTCTTTCCCCAGCAGGCCGTTGTCTGCCCGCGCCGTATCCACCGGTTCCGGCAGCCATTCTCCGGGGTAGCTGGTCCTCTTCCGCTGGGTGTTGCGGTTGATGGACAGGTTGATGACCGTGCGGATAAGGTACGCTTTGGGATTGAGCACCTGCGTGTCTGTTTGCATGAAGCGCACATAGGCATCCTGCACCAGGTCGCGCGCCTCTTCCAGCACGCCGGTGATATTGTACGCGTAAGTAGTGAGCAATGGCCGCAGCTGGGCGATTACATCGCCTTCAGCTCCCTGAGCCGCCGTATGGTGATCAGTTTTCTGCATGTTCCGAAATCCGGGTTAATGGTTTTTCGTTCTTTGACGAGGCGCGTAGCAAAAAAATAGACGTTATCTTTCTTCTCCAGGTAGCCGGTCCACCAGCCGAAATCCTTGCCATCGACGCGCGTCCATCCTGTTTTGGAGCGCATCGTATAATCGCCGGTCTGTTCCGTGATCATGACGCGCTTCAGGATGGCAAAGTTACGTTTCGAAAAGGGTAATTTCTCCTCGTACACCTTAATTAAAAATTCCACCTGGTTGCGCGGCGATATGGCGAACGCGCCGAAGTTCCAGAAATCCGGGTCGTTGCGGCTGAGGTTGCCGTTACCGTACCGGCAGGCCTCCAGGTAGTGCCGGTAGCGCTCCTTCCCTATCTTTCTGGACAATTCGATAAACACCCATCCGGCCGATACTTCAAAAGCTTTCCGGACCGTCATGTTTTTGTAGATTTCGGGGCGGTAGCCGTACAGGGAGGTGTCCGTATGCCCCGGCCACTTGATAACGGCGTGCTCGTCTTTGATCACGCCGGTTTCGAGGGCGATGAGCAGGTTGATGATCTTGAAGGTGGAAGCAGGCAGCGAGGGTTGGAAAGCATCTGCCGAGTCCGTGTATATCCATTTTTTGGCGGCGTAATCGTATATCACGGTGCTGCCGGGAATGTCGCAGTTTTGTGCGGTAGCGCGCAAAGTACAGCCGCAGATAAAAATGAGCAGGAAACGAAGCATGATGGAGGCACGATGGTGAATGCCACACAAATTAAATCACTTCCGCCGGATTTTTCCGGCAGTTCCGAAAATTATGCTTCCCAAAAGCGGTGGTGCGTTTGTCCCCACCAGCGGGGTGGGGTATGCCGCGCTGATGTGGAAGTTTTTACATATTCCGGGGTATGGTTATTCCTGTTTCATTAACTGGCTTTCAATAGCGATACCCAATTCTTTAGTAAAACCGGTTTCATTGTCGGCGCCTTCTTCAAACCAATGAGCAGCACCCTCATTGTCCTGTTTACGGATGAGGAAAAGTGTACCACCCGGTAATTCCACGATGAAACTGTCTTCAGATTCCTGTTCCACCTTTACGTTGGTTCCTGCTATGGCTATGTGAAAAATTCCCATGGTATGGCTGTTTTGAAAGGATGTACCACAATGATTATGCCCCGAATAGGCAATTTGCTACATTTGGGCAATTTTTAAAACAACTTTAGCATTAAATTCGTTAACCAATTGTATCACAAATCATTGACGACATGAAAAAATCCATTGCACACGTGCTCACCGGTCGCGAGAAGAAGATCACGGAAGAAGAAACGGTGATACAACCCCTTCCCCACAAGGATTTCAGGTTCGCCAACCCGTTCATCGTGATCCACCACCTGCCGCCGAAACGCATTCCGGCCGGGTCCGCGCTGCGCATCCATCCGCATCCGCACCGGGGTTTTTCACCGGTGTCGTTCATGATCCAGGGCGAAGGCTATCATATGGACAGCGCGGGCCATGCGGGCGATATCGAAGCGGGCGGCATCCAGTGGATGTTTGCCGGTAAAGGATTGCTGCACAGCGAAGGCCCCACAAAGCGGATGCTGGAGAACGGCGGCGTGCAGGAAATGATCCAGATCTGGGTGAATGTGCCGGCCGCCCACAAATGGGACGATCCCTATTACCAGAACGCGCAGAAACACCAGCTGCCCGAGGTGCTGGAACAGGACGGCGTGGAAATGCGGCTGGCCAGCGGTACCTACGAAGGGAAAAGCAGCCCCATGAAAAGTTTCACCCCCCTTACCGCCATCATCGGCACCATCATGGCCGGCAAAACGGTCACCATCAACGCCACGCCGGGCTACCAGGCCCTGCTGTATATTTATAAAGGCGCCGCACAGGTGAACGACCGCGACGAGGTGCGCATGCACCAGCTGGTGGTGTTTGAGCAAGACAACGACGAAATAACGATCACCGCCATCGATAATACCGGCATCCTCTTTTTATCCGCCGAACCGCTGAACGAACCGGTAGCGGCGAAAGACAATTTCGTCATGAACACCCCGGAAGAAGTTGAACAGGCCATCCAGGATTATAAAGACGGCAAATTCGGCACACTCGACTACTAAAACAACTGCATGAACCGACACCTTTTCGAAAAGCTGGCTGAAGAAGGCCGGCTTTCTCCCTCATCTATGGAAAAAATCAGGGCCTTCAGCGGCAACACCCTTTTTTCAGTGCACTGGGAATTAAAAACCATCCTCTACCTGGGCGTGCTGCTGCTGAGCGGCGGTCTCGGCATCCTGATCTACAGGAATATCGACACCATCGGCCACCAGGCCATCCTGGCGCTGATCGCCGCGTTGTGCGCCGGCTGCTTTTATTATTCCAACCGGCGCAAACGGCCGTTTTCCCGGCAGAAAGTTCCCGCAGCCAACGCTTTTTCGGACTATACCCTGCTGCTGGGCTGCCTGCTCTTCATCACTTTCATTACTTACCTGCAGGCCCAATACAACGTGTTCGGCACCCGTTACGGCTCCGCCACCTTCATCCCCATGCTCGTGCTGTTTTTCAGCGCGTATTATTTCGATCATCTCGGTGTGCTGAGCATGGCCATCACCAACTTTGCCGCCTGGGCGGGGATTGCCGTTACACCGTTCGAGCTTCTCAGCGGGAACGACTTCAGCAGCAGCCGCATCATTTACACGGGCCTCGCGGTGGGCGTGGTACTGATCGCTGCGGGCATTCTCAGTACGGCGAAGGATTTCAAGAAACATTTTTCGTTCACCTACCATAATTTCGGCACCCACATCCTGCTGATCTCCTGCCTGGCCGCCATGTTCGCGCTGTCTGATCTCATGCTGTGGTTCATCGTACTGTGCGCCTGCTGCGCCGGTATCTACTACACCGCCATGCAGGCCCGCTCGTTTTATTTTGTGGTGGTAGTGATACTGTATGCATATGTGGGCCTGAGTTATGTGATGATAGAGGCCATCAACGCCGGCTTCCGCGACCTGGGCGGCTTCTACGCGCTGCTGTTCTATTTTATCGGATCGGGCATCGCGCTTGCGCGTTTGCTCATGGTGCTGAACAAAAAACTGAAAAAACATGATGGCATATAACGCAACCGATCTCCGCCACGCGGACATACAGGAAGACGCCCTGTCGGCCTTCAAAAAGGAATGCATCACCAGAGACGAGTATGAAGCGATCAAAACCGCCTACCCGTCTCCACTGTACACGCCCAATCCTTTCATCCGGATCGGCCTGCTGCTGCTGACGCTGGTGATCACGGTGTTTACGCTCGGGCTGATAGCGCTCATCATGTTTTCAAACTCCCGCGCCAGTGAAACCACTACCGGGGTGGTTTGTATCATGTATGGACTGGCCTGCTACGGCGCGCTGGAATTCTTTATCCGGGAAAAGCACCACTACCGGTCAGGGGTAGACGACGGGCTGGCCTGGTCGTCTGCCGCGCTCATCCTCGGCGGTTGTACGCTGTTGTGGGAGCTCGACCCCGATTCGGTGACCTTCTGCCTGATCGTTTTTGGACTGGGCGCATTTTTCGCCGCCCGGTTCCTGAACATGGCGATGGGGCTGGCGGCATTCGGGGCGTTGATGGGCGCGTTGTTCTTTGCCCTGTCGTGGAACGGGCCGGCCGTGCTGCCGTTCATCTACATGGCGGTATGCGCAGCCATCTATTCCGGCGCGCGAAAATTCGCGCGCGACCCCTATCACGGGCCCACGCTGCAGCTAATCCAGATCGCCTCCCTGCTGATGGGCTATTTGGCCGGCAACTATTTCGTGGTCAGGGAAACCGGGCGTGAGCTGCACGGCCATGATTTCGGGATGACGGCCGGCTGGCTGTTCTGGCTGCTCACCATCGTGATACCGTTGGGATACATCTATGCCGGGCTCCGGAAAAAAGACAAAATCCTCCTGCGTACCGGGCTCCTGCTGATCGCCTTCATCGTTTTCACCATCCGGTATTACCACAGCGTGATGCCGCTCGAAACCGCCATGGCGTTGGGCGGAACTATGATGATACTGCTGGCCTGGGCGCTGATCAGGTACCTGAAAACGCCCCGGCACGGTTTTACCAATGAGGAACTGAACGAGGCGGAAACGCTGAAAGGTTTGCAGATCGCCGAATCGCTGGTGATCGCGCAAACGTTTAAGGAAGTGCCGCAACAGCCCGATCAGCTCGAATTCGGCGGAGGCTCCACCAGGGGCGGCGGCGCCGGCGGGGATTTTTAGCGCCGTTGCCGGAATTGAACGGCCGTCATCAATAGATTGGCTTGCATTTGATAACACAACGCGTTATTTTTAAGCATAAATCCAGACATACCATGCCACGTTTACTCCTCCTGCTGAGCGCAGTATTCCTGCTCTCCGCCACCCTACCGAAAAAGAAGAAAGTGATTTTCTTCGGTGATTCCATTACCCAGGCCGGCGTTGGACCGGAAGGGTACATCACCCAGATGAAAAGCCTGCTCCCTGATTATGACCTCATCGGCGCCGGCATCGGCGGCAACAAGGTATACGATCTTTACCTGCGCATGGAAAACGATGTGCTGAGCAAGCAACCCGATATCGTGGTGATTTACATCGGTGTGAACGATGTATGGCATAAAACCACGCACGGCACCGGCACCGACCTGCCCAAGTTTGAAGGCTTCTACAAGGCGCTCATCAAAAAAATACAGGACAATGGCGCAAAGGTTGTGCTTTGCACGCCTGCGGTGATCGGCGAGAAAAAAGACGGCGATAACGAGCAGGACGCCGACCTCGGCAAGTTCAGCAACAGCATCCGCAAAATCGCCGGGGAAGCCGGGCTTCCGCTGTGCGACCTGCGGAAATTGTTCCTCGACTACAACCTGGAGCATAACAAAGACAATGCGGAAAAGGGCATCCTCACCACCGACCGGGTGCACCTCAACAAAACCGGTAATGCGCTGGTAGCGAAATCGCTGAGCAGCATCATCGAAAAAATATAATACAGCGTTAACGCAGCAAGGAAACGGGCGGCCACAGGCGGCCCGTTTTTTGTGCGATCACCCCAAAGGAGGCATATACCATGTCAAACACCACCCGCCCCAAAAGGATCGACACCGCATCCACCTTCATCAAAGCAGCGCCTGCCGTAATTTACCAGGCCTTCCTGAACCCCGAAGCCGTCGCCGCCTGGCGGCCGCCCGAAGGGATGACGTGCAAGGTATACGCCTTCGACGCGCAGGAAGGCGGCCGTTACCGCATGGCCTTCAGCTATGATCAGGACGGGCACGAAACGCCGGGTAAAACCACTGACCATGAAGACGTGTTTGAAGGGCGGTTCGTGGAGCTGAAGCCCAATGAGCGGATTGTGGAGGCGGTGGACTTTGAATCGGCCGACCCCGCCTTTTCCGGTACCATGACCCTGACGACCCTGCTTCAAGCCGTGCCCGGCGGCACCAGGGTGACTTTCATCGCGGAAGATGTGCCGGAAGGTATCCGGCCGCATGAACACCATGAGGGCATGGCTTCTTCCCTGAAAAACCTGGCAAAATATACGGAACAGCCCCAGCGCCGGAAATACCGGTGAAGCGGAACCGGTAAATAACCCGTGCTTCCCGGAATGGCTGGGGAAACACGATGCCCCCTTGGTGCGATGCAATCTTTTAAGTACTTTCGGGTACGTACACGCAATTCCCGGTGAAGCGATTCGGCGGGCATGGGGCATGATGGGTGGTGGCTTGCCGGCTGCTCCACGGGCATCCGGCCGCTCAGTTGCTCTGCGGGCGTGCTCACGGATTCCCCGAATGCACTGTCATATTCCCGGCACGATTACTTCAGAAGGATTTTATGCAATATATTTGGGCAGGAATTGGATAGTGGCCTCCTCCCCTGGATGGAACAACAGGTGCAGGATAGCTGTTATGACAACGTGAAAGGATATATTAATTTTACCCAAAACCAGCTGTAACGCCGCGCGAAGCGGAATGGCGGCTGACAGTGATCAATCAACAAACAGCATGAAAGCGAATCAACAGGAACCCAACGCCGGTGTGAAAGAAATTGCAAGGCGGGCCAAAGTGTCCATTGCCACGGTAGACAGGGTGATTCACAACCGGGCGGGCGTTTCTCCCAAAACCAAGATCAAGATCGAGCGCATTATACAGGAGCTGAATTACCAGCCCAACATCCTGGCCAGGCGGCTGGCCTCCCGCAAGATTCTAAACTTCGCTATCCTGATCCCGGCCGTGTCTGGCGAAACCGCCTTCTGGGAAGCTCCCCTGGCGGGCATCCTGCAAGCCGAAGAAGAAATCAGGCAGTTCGGCATCAAAATAGACCGGTATTTTTTCGACCTGAACAGCAAGGCATCGTTTGTGAAGCAATCGAAAGCCATCCTCAAAAACAAGGTAGACGGCATCCTGATGGCGCCCTCCTTCATCGAGGAATCCATCGCATTTACGGACCAGCTCAGGGAAAAAAATATCCCGTACGTCTTCATCAACTCCGATATTCCCAACCAGGAAAGCCTGTGCTACATCGGCCCGGACCTGTTTCACAGCGGCTACCTCAGCGCGCACCTGATGAAGTACTGCGTGCAGCCGAAAGACAAAATACTGATCGTGAACGTATCGCACGAGATCGAGAACCATCACCACCTGTTACGGAAGGAAGAAGGCTTCCGGGCGTATTTTGCCAGCAACGACAAAAGGATTTTGAAAATAGACATCCGGCAAACGAACGACCGTTCGGTAGAAAAGAAAGTAGCCGAAGCGCTGGCGGAGAACGGGAACGTGAAGGCGATTTTCGTGACCAACTCCCGCGTATCGAATGTGGCGCATTACCTCGAAAGTGCAGGACGGGAAGACATCCTGCTGGTGGGGTACGACTTCCTGAAGGAAAACATCGCCTACCTGAAGAAAGGGGTGATCGACTTCCTCATCTGCCAGAAGCCGCAGGAACAGGGCTACAAGGGCATTATGGCACTGTACCAGCACCTGGTGCATTCCGCGCCCGTGGAAAAAGTGTCGTTTATGCCGATCGATATCATCACGAAAGAGAACTACGAGTTTTACAGGAACTGATGCTCCGCACCATATTATGCAACAAAAAGGCTTACGGTGACCGTAAGCCTTTTTGTTATGGCTGCCTGGCCCGTTTCAGGGCCTCGGTAGTGGTAAAGTACTTTGCCAGGGTGTTCGGCACTTCCCAGGCAGGCTGCTTCCCTTCCCTGACATACTGGAGAAAGGCCGCCATCACTTTTGCGAAAGAAGCCTCGTGGCCCTTTTTATAGGAACCGGGAATGTTGATGCGCCAGCCTTCCGCCGTACGCGCCAGCGACACACCGGGATACTTTTGGAGCAAAGGTTGCAGGGCAGCGCTGTCGGTATCCGGCGTGAGCAGGAACAGCTCGCCGTTTTGCGCCAGCACGCTGGCTTTGGTGCCCCTGGTGAGGGCGTAATGCGTGTCTCCTCCCCCTTCGTAGGCCCAGGTGACGGAAATGCGGGCGCTGATGCCGCGCAGCCGGTAGTTGAAGGAACCATTCGCATACACCTGGTATACCGTATCCGCTGCGCCCTGCGGCGTGCCGGTCACATCCGCGAATTGCCTGGCGGTAATGGCAGTAGGCCAGCGGCGGGCGGAATCGATCACGATATCTTTCCGGTAATCCAGCGCCTGCTCGGGGAAACAAGCCCATTGCACAAGGTCTACCAGGTGGGTGGTCACATCCACGATGCCTTCGCCCTGCTGGTTGACGTCCATATACCACACCGGCCTGATCAGGGGCTTGCCGGCCACCTGCTTTTTAAAATGATGCACGCTTTCGCGGATCACGGCCGGGTTGTCCGGTGTCCCTTTTTCCAGCTCGCCGAATACGGCCGGCATATGGATCAGTTCTTTCTGCAAAATGGACAATATCTCGTACCGTTCGGTCATCATATCGTACAGCTGCACCTTTTGAGCGGCCGCGTCGTCGAATGCCGCCTTCAGTGAATCGAATCCCGCGGCGTCGATGGCCATGGGCTTATCGCTCAACACATGCATGCCGGCGCGGATGCTGCTGCGGATATAGGCGGATTTGAGGCGGTTGTTGCCGGCGATGATCACGATGCTGCCTGCCGGCTGCCGCGTCATTTTTTCCAGATAATCCCCGCCCGTGTACACAGTGGTATGCCAATGCGTTGGCTCGGCGGCACGCTGGTTGTATTTATCCACGGTGGCGAGGTATTGCTTTACCTCCGGGCCTTCCGGGGCGAACACGAGGGCGTTGCTGTCGATGCCGGGGTACATGCTTTGCATCACCAGCGAGGCGTGAAAGTGACCGGGATCAAGGGCGATGAGCCGCTGTGCGGGCGGTTGTGCGGGAGAACAAGCCATGATGGCCGCAAATGCCAGTAAGGAAAGTTGTTTCATGATAAAAGCGCAAGTCGGTCGAAAGATTGGGCGGCACTGTCCTTATCCACGAATAACACCGCACGCGGATGCTGCCGTAAAATGGTGGACGGGTATTTTTCGCTGATGCCGTCGAACAGCGTGTGTTTCACGGCCGGGGCCTTGTTGGGGCCGGGCACCATGCAGAACACGTACGACGCCTGCATGAGCGCCGGTACGGTCAGTGTGAGCGCATGGGTAGGCACCTGCGCGAAGGTTTCAAAGCAGCCGTCGTTCACCTGCTGCTGGCGGCAGGCATAATCGAGGTCCACCACCTTTACCAGCTGCGGATCGGCGAAGTCGGCCACATGCGGGTCATTAAACGCGATGTGGGTATTTTCACCGATGCCCATGTTCACGATATCGACGCCCTGCCGGAGCAGTGCGGCATAGCGTTCGCATTCCTGTTGTATATCCGGCGCGTTGCCGTTGAGGTAATGCACGTTACGGAAGGGAACTTTGGAAAAGATGCGTTCTTTCAGGAAGTTGCCGAAACCCTGCGGGGCATTGACTTCCAGGCCGATGTACTCATCCATGTGGAAGGCATTGATGCGTTCCCATGCAATGTTTTTGTCTGCGGCGAGCGCCTCGAGAAATTCCTGCTGTGAGGGCGCTGCGGCAAACACCACGTTCAGCGTCTCCTTTTCCTGCAGCAGCAGCCGGATGCGGTCGGCCGCCATGGCCGCCGCGGCAGCGCCCATTTCCTGCCTCGTTTCATAACGGTGTACCTGTAAATTATCTACCTGCTTCATGTAATTGTTTTTGATGTTGGGCCCGGTACAGCAGGCGGCCGCCTACCATCACCATGTCCATGTTGATGTCTGCGTCGAATATCACGATATCCGCGTCTTTACCTGCCGCCAGCGATCCTTTGCGGTCGGCCACGTTCATGATGGCGGCCGGGGTGCTGGTGATCATTTTCACGGCGTCGATGAGGGGCACGTCTGCCAGCTGCACCATGTTGCGCACGAGCATATCGGCCGTCGCCACGCTGCCGGCGAATGAGCTGCGGTCGGGCAGTTTGGCCACATTGTCTTCCACGATCACTTTAAGCCCGTTGTGCAGTGCGCCCAGGATGCTTTCTCCCGGCGGCATGCCGGCCGCGCGCATCGCGTCGGTGATGAGGGCCGTTTTATCGGCGCCCTTTATTTTGTAAACGAGCTTCAATAGCGGCGGCGGCAGGTGAATACCGTCGGCGATAATCTCCACCGTCATTTCATCGAGCAGGAAAGCGCTTTCGATGGCGCCGGCATAGCGGAAGGCATTTTTCCGGGTAACGCCCGACATGGCGGAATAGAGGTGTGTGGCATGGGTATAGCCGCACTCCAGCGCTTCGAGCACTTCTTCGTAAATAGCGTCGGTATGTGCGATGGCCGGGAGAATGCCCCTGCTTTTGAGGTACCGCCCGAACTCGAGCGAGCCCGGCAGTTCCGGCGCGGCGCTCCAGCGTACCACCGAACGGGTGCATTCCAGCACGGTCTTGTATTCAGCCGGGTCGGGATTGCGGATATAGCGCGGATCCTGCGCGCCGCGCTGATTCATGGCGAAATAAGGGCCTTCGAGGTGAATGCCCAGGAACTCCGAACCGCGCGTGTTCCGTGCATGCGCTTCGTCGTACAGCTGCACCGCGTCCAGCAGGCTGGCCGTGTCGCTGCTCAGCGTAGTGGGCACCATGGAGGTGGTGCCGTATTGCACATGTTTGCCGGCCACCGCGAGGAATGCTTCCACATCCCCATCCATAAAGTCGGCGCCGCCACCGCCGTGAATGTGCAGATCTATAAAGCCCGGCGCCACGTACTGGCCCCGCGCGTCGATTTCCTGTGCATCGCTTACCGGAATATCGTACTCACTCACCGCCAGTATTTTCCGCCCCTCCACCAGCACCGTACCACCGGGAATGATGCGGTAAGGGGTGATTACCTGGCCGTTACTAATTTTTATCTTTCGAAATTCCATATTGCTGCACTTCCGATTTTAATTGAATGGGGTTAGGTGTTGAGAATGAAACGGTCCACCGCCTGATAAGGTGCCCGTAAAACGCGTAAAAAATGAGATAGAGGTAGCAGGGAAACAAGACCCAGTAAGCAGCCCGCAGGCTGTTCGCATCAGCGAAATAGCCGTACACAAGCGGTAGGATGGCGTTGCCGCACAGGCCCATGATCATGATGGACGCGCCCAATTTGGTGAAGCGGCCGAGCCCTTCGAGCGCCAGCGGCCAGATGCCTGCCCAAACCAATGAATTGGCGAGGCCCAGCAGCACTACAAACCAGATCGACACGTCCGTGGTGTGGCCCAGCAAGGTGACCTGCCCTTTGAAGGTGGTGATGCATACTACCAGCACCGCTCCCAGCAGCGTACAGAAACGCAGGGCGTTCACCTGTTTGATGAAGCGCGGGATGAGCAGGATGCCCATGCAATAACCGAAGATCGTGGCGGCCAGGGTATACGACGGGAAGGTTTTGGCCTCCAGCAGCGGCACGTGCATATAGTCGGTAGCGTATGGGATGATGGTATCGATGGCCACCACCTGTGTGCCTACGTGCAGGAAAATGGCCAGCGCGCCCAGGATGAGATGGGGAAATTCGAAGATGCTTTTCTTACCCGCGTTGGCCGCGGCTACTTCACTGCTTTCACTTTCCGTATTGATTTCCGGGAGGGGTGAAAAACGCACCATCAGGCCAAGCAGAAACAGCACTGCGCCCACCACCGAATACGGCATGATCACGCGGCGTATCAGCTCATCTAGCGCGGCGGAGCGTTGCAGCGCATCCATTTGCGACAGTTGTTTGAAAAGATCCGTATCCGTAGGCCGGAGAATCACGGCGGCAAAAATCAGCGGGGCGATGATACCCGCGCCTTTGTTGCAGATGCCCATGATGCTGATACGCTGTGCCGCGCTTTCTTTCGGCCCCAGTATGGTGATGTAAGGATTGGCGGCGGTTTGCAACACGGCCAGCCCTAAGCCGATCGTAAAGAGCCCCAGCAGGAACACTTCATAGGTGCGCGTGAGCGCGGCCGGGATGAAGATGAACGCTCCCAGCGCCATCGCCCAGAAGCCCACCATCATGCCTTTTTTGAAGCCGACTGCCTTGAGCAGGTACGACGACGGCACAGACATGATGAAGTAAGAAATATAAAAAGCGAACGCTACAAAATAGGATTGCAGGTTGCTCAGTTCGCACGCGATTTTAAAATACGGGATCAGGATGGCATTCACCCAGGTTACGAACCCGAAAATAAAAAACAGCAGCCCGATGATAAAGATAGATATGCGGGTGTCCCGTTTGCTCATGGAGCCCACTTCCACCACCGAAGGTTTGTTTCCCATCTTGATTATATTTTCGGTTCCCAGCCCGGCTGGTAATCTCTTGTCCAGAATTTTTGCGCGGCCGCGTTGTTTTTAATATGTCCGTTGGAAGGATCGATATGAAGGGCGGAGCCGGAGCGCAGGGCGATGTTGCCCAGCTGGCAAAGCAGTGTGCTTTTATGCCCGCCGAGGATGTCGGCATTGAGCTTCGCCCCGTTTTTAATCCCCTCGAAGAAGTTCTGGATGTGCAGGGCATCAAGGTCGGCCGCGGGGTTGGTAAGGTTGCGCGCGTCGATGGCTTTGGTGTTCTTCACCTCTTTCACCACTTTGTTTTTCAGGTCAAACACCGTGTAGGCGTTCCCGTCTATCACGAGGGAACCGTTTTCCCCGTAGAAGATCACGCCGGCGGTATTGCCTTCGATAGGCTTCCCGTTGCAGCTGCGGCCTTCCCAGGCGATGCTGCATTTATTGCCGAACTCCATGGTGATCACCTGTGTGTCGGGTGTTTCCCAATCGTCCTGGTAACGGTAGCGGCCGCCGGAGGAAGTCACGAAAGTGGGATAATCCACGTCAAGGCCCCAGCGCAGCAGGTCTACCATGTGAGTACCGTTGTTGAGCGCTTCGCCTGTGCCCCAGTTCCAGAACCAGTGCCAGTTGTAGTGGATCAGGTTGTCTTTATAAGGCCGGCGCGGGGCGGGGCCCTGCCAGAGGTCGTAGTTGAGCCAGGAAGGCACGGCGGCCTGTTTACCGGTGCCGATGGATTCGCGGTTATTGGTATACCATCCTTTTCCGAAATACACCCGTCCGATAGTACCATTTTTAATCTCTTCGATGGCGGCGATCACGTTCGGCCAGGAGCGGCGCTGGTTGCCCATCTGTATCACGGTCTTGTATTTTTTCTGCGCGGCCACGAGCAGCTCGCCTTCCGCGGGATTGTGGCTGGCGGGTTTTTCGAGGTACACGTGTTTGCCTGCCTTGGCCGCCAGGATGGCCGCGGGGGCATGCCAGTGGTCCGGAGCGGCCACCACCAGGCCGTCGAGCTCTTTATTTTCGAGGGCCTTTCTGAAATCGGGCACCGCTTTGGGCTCCGAGTTCTGAATGCCTTTCACCTGTTTGATGCATTTTTCCGCCGCGCGACTGTCTACATCCGATACGGAAATGATTTCGCAGTTAGGCTGGCGGGCATAGTTGCCGGCCAATGCAAGCCCGCGGGCATTCACGCCCATCATGCCTATTTTAATGCGCTCGTTGGCGCCGATGATGCGGGCATAGCTTTTGGCGCTGATGCCGGGCAGCATGCTTCCTGCCATCAATGCCGCCGATCCTTTAATCGTGTTTTTCAAAAACGCTCTGCGGGACTTTTCCATGATTACTTCGTGGTTTGGTTGAAAATTGATGTTTTTCGGGTACGTACCCGAAAGTACTATTTAAAGTTAGAATTTAAAACTTTTTGGAAGATTTTTACGATTATGGGCGGGAATTCGCCGGCGTGGTACCGGGAGCTCCGGGTAGCAGGAACCAGCGGCCGGGTTGAGGCCAATGGCGCCCCTGCCATCATCGCCGGTATCGCGGCAAGGGCCTGATGCATCAAAGCTATGGCGCAGCTTGCGACCCTGCCGGTGCAGCTGTAAACAGCCGCTACAAATGCTCCGGCTCCAATTCGTGATGCCCCTGCAACATACGCACAAATGCCGGCAACAGCCTCACTTCCCCGAGCACTTCCTTCCCCACCCTCGTATTCAGGTGGTTGAAACGCAGGGTTTTATTCAGCTGGATGAATCCATACGCATTCACCATGGCGGGCTTTACTACACCGTCCACCACCGGTGCGTGCACGGTGCAATTGGTGAAACTGATACCGGATGAGGCCGCCAGCTGGTATAGCGGCGCATTCTCTTTCACCACCGGTTTCAGGCGGCAATCGGACAGGCTCAGTGCTCCCTGAAGGTTGCTCTGCAGCGCCCCGGT
The DNA here is from genome assembly GCA_965653365.1 of uncultured Chitinophaga sp. Classification (GTDB taxonomy): domain Bacteria; phylum Bacteroidota; class Bacteroidia; order Chitinophagales; family Chitinophagaceae; genus Chitinophaga. The sequence continues at coordinate 277,500 of CBFGZV010000003.1, forward strand.
TTCGCTGCGCTCGATCCGAAGGCTGGCGGTGCCGGCCAGCGCGGCGGAAAAATGATGACAGTTGACGACGCGTATTTCGGGATACAGGGCATATTCATCGGTATAAGGCCGCGCCGCGTTCGCATTCAGCAAAAGATGCCGTGCGCCGCCATCCTCGAGGTGGATATTTTCGAACACGAACGAGGCGTTGGGCTGGTCAGCCCCTCCCTTCGCCGGCTGACGGTAATCCTGCGGGGCCGGAATGTCGAGCAGGCGTACGCCTTTGCTGCGCCCCTCCACCACCACGTCTTTGAACGAAACGGCATGCGGGAAAAAGAGGCGTTCGCCGCTTTTCATTTTCGAGAACGGGGCGGTGCGCATCAGCCAGCAGGCGCCTGCGGACGCGGGCAGCGCACTGTAATCGACCGTCAGCGCCTCCACGCGGATGGTTCTGCCGTACCCCACGGGATAATTGTAGGTGAAATCGGCGGGTACGAATTCCAATACGGCTGTATCGCCTAATCCTGCCGGCATGTAACGGCAGTTGCGGATGTAAATGGCGCCGTCCCATTTCGCGCCGAAGTCGCGGCGGAAAGAAATAAAATTCCGCGACCATACGGTGGTATTTTCCACGAACAGATCGCCGCCACCGGTAACGGTAATGCCCCGGTACCCGATCTGCGAATCCCTGATGTATAAATGCCAGCAGTGAAAATGCACGTCGATGCGGTTGAGGCTGCAGCTGTCGATGATGAACTGTTTATTGAGGTTGGTGCCGAACACGCCCCAATGCACCGGTCCGCCCTGTGCCGTTACGCGACAGAAACGGGCATTCAGCGTGCGGTTACAGGAAAGCCCGTACGTACCGGCCGGCACGTCGCGGTCTTTTCCTTCGCGGTCCTGTTCCCAGGGGATCAGCCGGATGTCTTCCAGCGCCACGTCGTACACGCGCGAAAAGGCATAAAACCCATTCCGGGGGTTCATCGCGGTATCCACCGCACCGTTCTCCAATCCCACCCACTGCTCACGGATAATGGTGCGGCTGCGGGTGATGGAAATACCACAACGCCAGTACCCTTCGTATTTGGTGCCATTCGCTTTACCCGGACTGTTCCCCGACAGCAGGAAGGTGCCGCCTTCTACCACAAGGTATCCCTGCTCGCACGGGTATGCCATCAGGCTGGTGAAATCTTTGAATTCCCACGCGAGGTCGCCGATGATGCGACCATGCTCTTCCACGTAAAAAAAGTCTTCCCGCGCCCACGACTGCCCTTCGAACCGCTCGCCGGCCCGCAGGCCGATGCGGTCCTTTTCATCGACAACGAACACGAGACAGTTGTTGTAAGGCGCCAGTTCGGGGATCATGCGCACGCCCGGCTTCAGCACTTTCAGCAGCAGCGCCTTGTCTACTTCCACTTTCCGGGGCTGCAGCCTGCTTTTAATATCGAAGCGGGCGGCAGCCCGGGAATTATACTGTTCGTCCAGGTGAAATACCGTTTGCCCCCAATGCACATGGGTGAGCACGGGAATCCCACTGGTCTGTTTGATCCAGAATTCGCCGCCGGGGTTCACTACCGGGATGTTGTGCAGGTTAGCGAACTGGTGCGCCGCTTTGATCTGCACCCCGTCGTCCGACTGCCCGTCGCACACGGCGCCGAACATTTTGTAGTTCACGCTGCTACCGGCCATCAGCGCGGCATAAAGGCCGTTCTGCAATGGCACTTCTCCTTTGTCCGCCACCTGGTAAATGGCCGCCCCGCCGTCGCCGGCCCGATGATAGCCTGCCGTTTGCACTACGTTCCCCTTTTCCAGTTTTTTATCGCCCTGCATCGAGGCCACATCGGGATAAAACGGGCCCTCCCCGCTCTTTTTTGCGGCAGGGGCCCCGTGTACCGGAAGGCCCGCGGCCAGTGTCAAGCCCAGTGCGCCCAGCATTTTCCTGCGACTGTAAGCTGTGTTGTTATTGTCCATGCTGATGAATTATAAGTGAATATACCTGCCGGCCGCGTGCAATCGCCGTTGAAGCCGTGTTTAACGCCGGGCAATCACGGCAGCGACGGCCTGCTAACAGATGCCGTCCATACTTACGGCACCACCTTTACGGTTAACTGCCGCTCCGTTCTGCTTTCGTTGTCGCTGTTCACATTGGAAGCCACAAAGGTGACCGTGTAGGTGCCGGGTGTGGTGAAACGGTACTGGTACGATTTCAGCGGCGGGTCGGCCAGGGTTTTGATACCGGTTCCCCAATCCGGGCCCAGTTCCACCTCTTCCATGTTCACGGCTTTGGTGATCACCCAGTCTTCCATATACTCTTCCATGTAATCCTTGTTGTTCCCGTAAAATGCCAGCTGCGCCGACTGAATCACGGCCCCACGGCCGGGGTCGTGCGGGCCCTGGGTGATGATGCGCCAGCCGGCGGACTTATGGTCAGCCAGCGTTTGCGCGCCCAGTTTGGTGTGGCCCAGCATGTTGAAAGTAGACATCGTCCACAGTTTCGAGCCGCCGTTGGCCGTTTGCGGTTTTACGATGAACCGGAAGCCAATATAAATCGGTTTGCCCGGCGCAGCAAGCTGCGAGATCTTTTTTACACCGGCGGCAATGGCCGTGTTGCTGTTGCCCGGCGCCAGCTTGTACATCGCCGTGATATTCTGCCAGGTGGCCGCTTTCAGGCCGTCTACCGTGTACTGCCCGCTGAAATCGGTGGAGGCGAAAACGGCGAACTGGTCTTTCTGCGTGCCGTAGTTCAGCGATGTGGAGAATGAAAGCGTCACACTGTCGACGGCGATTTTCCGGCCCTGGCGAAAGCCGTAGTCGTTCAGCACTTCGCCGGAGTAAAACGAAAGTACGTTCGCATCCGACTGGATCGCGAACGTGGCGGTGTCGCCGGCTTTGATGTCTGCCTTTTCCACAGCCACTTCCAGCACGGGCGCATCCGTTTTTATGTCTTTGTTGCAGGCGATCAGGAAGGAAACGATCAGGCTGCCGAATATCATCCTTTTCATAAGAAGAGATTTAATGCGTATACAATTACCAGCCGGGATTCTGCACCAGTTTACGGTTCAGCATCATTTCCCGCGCGGGTATGGGGAACAGGAGGTGTTTTTCCGAAACGTTCAGGAACGCGATGGTGGCATACACATAGCTGCCTCCTTCGCTCTGGATTTCGTTGGCCACCTGTTTCATCGCGGGCAGGAAAATTCCCCAGCGGATGAGGTCGGGCTTGCGCAGCGCTTCGAAACACAGTTCCCTCGACCGTTCGTCCTGCAGCTCTTCCAGGAACGCCTCTTTGGAGGAGAAGGTGGTATACTCCGGCACTTTGGCCCTTTTACGAACGAGATTGGCGGCGGCAATAGCGGCCGGCGTTGGACCGTTCACAGCGTTCTCGGCTTCGGCAAACATCAGCAATACGTCCGAATACCGGAGGATGGGAAAATTCTGCGGCGTGGAGCTGGGGCCTTTGGGCTGCAGCGTTTCGTATTCCCGGCGCCACTTCCCGGCGTTGCGGTTGTACAGCTGCGCGGCAGTATGATTCACCTTGGTTTTGCCGGAATACCGGAACGGCGCAATGCCCCAGTCGCGGCGCACATCACTGTTCTCGAACATCCGGTACAGGCGGGCGGTGGCATTGATAAACCCATAGCTGAAACCGATGTCGTTGTCGGTAGTGGCAATGCCCACCGTGTAACCAATCCAGCCGGTCTCCGTGTAGGCGTTGCCGATGCGGTTGCCCCAGAACTCCACCTCCCAGATGCTTTCCTTGATATCGTATTTGTCCTGCGCGTAGTTGATGAACACCTGCGTGTAATCGTCGGCCAGCTTGTGCTCGCCTGACTCCATCACTTTCAGCGCCCATTCACGCGCGTCGTTATATTTGGCCGCATCGTTGAGCGGTTTGCCTGCCCAATAGAGGTATACGCGCGCCAGCATGCCGCGCACGGCGGATTTGGTGATACGGCCGCTGAAGCCCATCGTCGTAATGGTTGGCACAAGCGTTTCGGCTTCTTTCATATCCTTCACCACCTGTTCGTACACCTCTTTGGCGGGCGTACGGGCAATGTCGTTGCCGGCGGCGGATTTAACCGGTTGCAGTATAAGCGGCACATCGCCCCAGTTGCTCACCAGCATGAAATAATAAAATGCCCGGAGGAAGAGCGCTTCCCCCCTGATCTGGCTGCGCGCGGAATCGCCCATTTTCGGCTTGTCGATGCTGGCCAGTACGAGGTTAGCGCGACTGATGCCCGTGTACAACTTCTGCCAGGTGCCGGTGATGAGGTTGTCGGACGCCGTATGCGTGTACACCTGGGGGCCGTTGAACGTGCTGCGGGCGTAAAAGCCCTGGTCGGCCTCCGTGCCGGTGCGGCTGGTGAGATTGTTGGAGTACAGCTCGCTTGTGCCCAGGATGTCGTACACCCCGGTGAGGCCGTTCTTCAGCTGTTCTTCGGTATTAAAATACTGGTCGGGCGTGAGAAAATCCGTGGGATTGGTGTCGAGGAACTTTTTGCAGCCCGCACAGCACAATACCAATAAGACAATATATATGCGTATCATAACAAAGCTATTTTGATGTTAAAAACCTGCTTTCAGTCCGAACGTCACCGTGCGCGCACGCGGGTAAGCCGAATAATCGAAGCCCGCCGAAAGCGCGCTGTGGCGAACGGACACTTCGGGATCCATACCGGAGTAATTCGTCCATGTAAGGAGGTTCTGCGCCTGTACAGACAGGCTCAGGCTGCTCATCTTCATGGGCCGCAGGTACCTGGCCGGAAATGCGTACGCCAGCTGCAGGGTTTTCAAACGGAGGTACGAGCCGTCTTCCACCACCCTGGAGGAATAAATACCGTACATCGTTTGCCCGCGGCTTGCAGGAATGTTGCTGGACGGGTTTTCGTGGCTCCAGCGGTTTACGTATGTTTTGTACTGGTTGAGGTTATTCCGGTTCCCTACGTTCTCTTCGAACATCAGGCGGTTGGCATTCATGATGTCGTTGCCGTAAGACCACTGGAAAAATACGTTCAGGCTGAAACCCTTGTAGCTGAAGTTGTTGGAGAAACCGCCCGCGTGGATGGGCAGGCCCCGGCCGATCACAGACATGTCGCTGGCATCCGTCACCCCATCGCCGTTTACATCCCTGAATTTGTTATGCCCCGGCTGGATGAATTCGCGCGTATCGGTATTGGTGGGCCGGTCTTTTTTCAGCACATAGGTGCCCGGGGAAGGCTGGTCGAAGTCGTCGTACGTATACAGCCCGTCCCAGATGTAGCCGTAAAAGAGCGAGGTAGACTGGCCGCGGCGGGCGATGTAGAGCGCGTTCTTATACCCGCTGTCCCAGCTCATCGGCGTCAGCAGCGCCTCTTCCCCTTCCGCCAGTTCCATCACGCGGGTGCGGTTAAAGCTGATATTGAAGCTGCTGCTCCACGAAAAATATTTGGTGCGCACGTTATCGACGGCCATCGTCAGCTCCAGGCCCTCGTTGCGCACGCTGCCGATGTTTTTGTACACCGTTTCGTAGCCCGTGGTGTAGGGTACGTTGGCTTCCAGCAGCAGGTCGTACGTGGTTTTACGGTACACGTCAGCGGTAAATTCAATGCGGTTTTTGAACAGGCTGAGGTCGAGGCCCGCATCGATTTGCCGGGTGTTTTCCCATTTCAGGTTGGGATTGCCGATGGTGCCGGGAATCACGGCTTTGGACGGGCTTGCGTTGTTGAAGGAATACGATGCGCCGATCGGCAAGGTGAGCGAAGGCATGTAATCGAACTCCCCTACCCGGTTGTTGCCCGTAATACCATAGCTTACCCGCAGTTTGGCGTCGGACACGAAGCGGAGCGGTTTCATGAATTCTTCCCCGCTCAAACGCCAGGCTGCCGCGCCGGACGGGAAATAGCTCCACCGGTTCTGCGGAGAAAACTTGGAAGAGCCGTCGGCCCTGAAACTGGCTGTGAGCAGGTATTTGGATTTGTAACTGTAGTTGACGCGGCCAAGGAGTGAGGCTAGCGTGTATTTTGCGCCGGAGGCGTACGACTGGTAAGGAATACCCTCGTCGAGGCCATGCAGCTCCAGCTCTTCATTGGGGACCTGCTGCACGGCGAAGCCGTACCTCGACCGTGCGCCGCCCTGCATGGTAACACCGGCTACCGCGTCGAGCTTGTGTGATTTGTTGAATGTTTTCCGGTACGACAGGGTATTTTCGTTCACCCATGTATTCACTTCGTCATAACTCACTGAGCCGTTGATGCCCAGTACGTTGGTGGGAAACAGCGGCGTGCCCCTGTGCGTCATGCTGTTGAAGAAAGCATCGCTGCGGCCCGTCATGTTGCTGACGCCGCCGGTCACTTTCAGCAGCAGCTCTTTTGTGATGTTGTAATCCACGTAGGCATTGGCCATGATGTTTTTAATGCCCCGGAGGCGCAGTTCGTTTTTGGTGCTGATGACGGGGTTGATGCGATGGTCCGCCGCGTCGGTGATATTCGGGTCGAAGAGGTCCTCCGACAGGTCGATGCCCGCGCCGCTCACCGGGCGGTAACCCCACACACTGAACAACAGGTAGTTGGTGGATTGCGAGGCGTTGGCGGAAGGAGATGCCCCGGTCTGCGTGGTATTGCTGTAGTTCACGTTCACCCCTACTTTCAGCTTCGGGTTCACCGTTTGGTCGATGGTGACGCGGCCCTGGTAACGCTTGAAGCCGGATTTAATGATGATGCCTTCCTGGTTCGCCAAAGAACCGGAAATGGAATACTGCGTTTGCCCGTTGCCGCCGCGCATGGAAAGGTTGTGCGTTTGCATGGGCGCGGTGCGGAAAATATAATCCTGCCAGTCGTACCCCGGGGCCGTTTTATAATAGTCCAGCGTTTTACCGTTGGTGAGGTAGGTTTCGGTGGCCTGCTGCACGTTGCGCGACAGTTGGTATTCAACGAACTCGTATGGATTCATCAGCTCCATCTGTTTGAGCACGTTTTGCACACCGTATGTGCCGCTGTAGGTAATCACCGGCTTGCCCGTTTTCCCTTTTTTGGTGGTGATCACAATTACGCCGTTTGCGCCGCGGGCGCCGTAAATGGCTGTGGCCGAGGCGTCTTTCAGCACGTCGATGGAGGCGATATCGTCCGGATTGATGGAAGCGTTCTCCGGGTCTTCGATCGGGAAGCCGTCAATCACGTACAGGGGTGCGTTACTCTGTGTGAGGGAATTGGCGCCCCGGATAACGATGTTCATCTGCGAGCCCGGCTGACCTTCGCCCGACGATACCTGCACCCCGGCCACCCTGCCGGCCAGCGCTTCGTCGAACGACATCACCGGCGCCTTGGTCATATCTTCCATATTCACTTTCGCCACCGCGCCCGTGAGATCTTTCCGGGCTACGGTGCCGTAACCGATCACCACCACTTCATCGATGCCGGTGGCGGCCGGTTTGAGAAAAACGTTGAGGGTGCGCTGATTTGCCAGTGTGATGTTTCTGCGCTGGTAGCCGATAAAGGAAAACACCAGCACCTCTCCCGCTTTGGCCGTTATGCTGAAGCGGCCGCTGCTGTCGGTCATTGCCCCGCGGCTGGTGCCGTTTATCTTGACGCTCACACCGGGGAGCGCCGCGCCGTTGTCTTCTGCCGTAACAATGCCCCTTACGGTGGGGAGGCTCTGGGCATAGGAAATGCCCGGGATGAGCAGGAGCCATAGCAATACGCATCTGATACCCGGACGGGCATAGGAATGTCGTTCCGATTTCATGATCAGAAATTTTGGTGATAAAATGTAAAGATATGAGTGGTTACTTCCGCTTATGTTTCTTAGCCCTGTCGAACATTTCTTTCAGTTCCACCGGTTTGCCGCCTTTGCGTTTGCTCTCGTCCGCCGCTTCCATAAAGGCCAGTATTTCCAGCGTTTCCGCTTCCGGCACCGGGGATTTGCCGGTTCTGAAGAACTCCGCGATCTGTACAACGAGCGCCTCATAGCCTTTGAAGGGGCCGAGCACCGCGTTGCCTTTCTCTCCGTATACGGTGCCGCCGTACTCGCTTTTGCCGGTGCGGTTGCCGCGGAACGTACCGATGCGGCCGTCTTCCCAGGCGCCAACGGCCACGTCCGTATTGTCCGTATGCGTTCTGCTCACGGATTTACAGCCGGGGCCCATCACCGTGTAGAGCGTTTCCACCCCGTGAATGCCGTACCAGAAAATGTCCGGGTGCGTTTTCTCCAGCGCGCAGGGGCTGTAGGTATCGGCGCCGAAAACTTTGCCCACGGAACCTTTTACGACCGCCTGGGCGCTTTCCATATATCTTAAAGAAGAGCAGGAAAAAACAGCGGTGTTGTACCGGCGGGCCGCGTCGAAGATGGCGATGCCATCGGCCAGGGAGGCCGCCAGCGGCTTGTCGATGAACACTTTTTTGCCCGCTTGCAGCGCAGGAAGCGCCTGTTTGTAGTGAGGGCGGCCGTCGTTGGACTCTACGAGTATGGCGTCCGTTTTAGCGAGCAGTGCTTCCATGGTATCCACCACTTCCACACCCAGCTTCTTCAGTTCTTCCACAAAACCCGGCAGGCGTTTCACGTTGTTGGGAATGTCCGGGCTGGCCTGCGGCAATACGGCCACCACTTTAAACCCTTCGAGGCCCGGGGCCGGAGTGGGATTGTGGAAACTTTTAGTAAAGGCGACAGCATGGGAAGAATCCGCGCCGATGATCCCGATCCGGATAACGTCGGCTCCCGTGGAAGCTTTAGCGGCAAAGGGTTGCAGGCTGGAAAGGGCCACGCCTGCGCCGGCGGCAGAAATGGTCTGCAGGAACCTGCGGCGGTCGAAGAATTGAGTCATGTGAAATAGTCTGTTTAATTATGTCCGTTAAGTTGGTTGCTTATCCTGAAACAAAATATAGGTCAAATGGCTGAAACACTTTTCGGGTACGTACCCGTTTGTTACCCGAAAAAAATCGCTGGCATGGTTACAGCGACAAAAACTACATACATTTTCGGGTACGCACCCGGAAATTAGTAAATGTTTCCGGAAATACAAACCTTTTGTAGAAAATTATCCGGAATAAAAAGAATTGAACCTCCGCGCGGCGATATTCAATCAAAGCGCAAATATTGTTTGCTTTTTTGCAAATGTTATGTACTTTCGGGTACGTACACGAAATTCCCGCTTTTCGTTATCCGGAACCAAAATTATAATCTGATCAACACAATGGAAAACACGTCCACCACGGCTGCCCTGCCGGTCAGCGAAAAAACCGCGAGCAACAAATACAAGGCATGGCTGCAGGCCATCGGGCCCGGGCTGATCACGGCCGCGCTCGTATTCGGCCCCAGCAAGATCACGATCACTTCCATGATGGGTGCGCAGTACGGGTATTCATTAATATGGCTGATCGTGGTTGCCATTTTTTTCATGATCGTATTCACCACCATGTCGGCCCGCGTGGGCATCGCCACCAGCGAATCGCTCCTCACCACCATCGGCCGTAAATGGGGCAATGGCGCCCGCATCGCCATTGGCTTCGGCGTGTTTCTCGTGTGCGCTTCTTTCCAGGCAGGCAATTCCATCGGTACGGGCATCGCCGTGGCGGAGGCTACGCAAACCAGTCCGGTGATATGGATTGTCGTATTCAACCTGCTGGCCATCACCCTGCTGTTCTACAAAACGTTTTATAAAACGCTGCAGAATATTATGATCCTGCTGATCGCGCTGATGCTGTTCGCCTTTGTGGCCACCCTCCTCTTTTCGAAACCGTCCATCGGCGGTATCATCGGCGGGCTGGCGCCGGAAGTGCCGGCGGGCTCGCTAAAGCTGGTGATCGCATTTATGGCGTCGTGCTTTTCCATCGTGGGCGCATTGTACCAGGCTTACCTGGTGCAGGAAAGAAAGAAGGCGCAGCCGGATGTTAAACAGACCCCGAAAGAAACTTATCCGGGCATGCTGATACTGGGCCTGCTCAGCGCCATCGTGCTGATTTGCGCGGCGGCGGTGCTGCACAGTAAAGGCACGGAAGTGCGCAACGCCACCGATATGGCACGCGCGCTGGAGCCGATATTCGGGCACTTCGCTTCCGCCCTCTTCCTGTCGGGCCTGTTCGGCGCTTCTTTTTCCTCGCTGATCGGCAACGCTTCCCTGGGCGGAACGTTGCTGGGTGACGCACTGGGTTACGGCGGCCAGCTGCAATCGGGCATGGTGCGCCTGTTCATCGGCATTATCATGGTCATCGGTGCGGTAGTGGCTATCGTGTTCGGCAAACTGCCGCTCGAACTGATCATCCTCGCGCAGGCCGTCACCATTTTTATCGTGCCGTTCATCGGCCTGGCCCTGTATTTCGTGGCCAACGACCGCAGCATCATGGGCGAATACAAAAACAAACCGTTCACCAACGTGGCCGGCGCCATCGGCCTGCTGATCATGTTCCTGCTGGCCGCCAGCAACGTGCAGGCGCTTTTCTTCTCTTAAAAAGTCAATTACGCGATATGAATAACTTACAAGAAACAGTAGATGCGCTCCTCCAACCCTCGGACGCATTGGTAGCCGATATGGCATTGCTGGAAGGCGACATCCTGCTGCTGGGCGTGGGAGGCAAAATAGGCCCCAGCCTCGCTAAACTCGCCAAACAGGCGGTCGACAAATCGGGCATCCCCCGCCGCATCATCGGCGCATCCCGCCTGTCTGAACCAGGCCTGCGCGAAGAACTGGAATCGTACGGCGTGGAAACCATCAAAGTGGATCTGCTCGACGATGCCGCGCTGCAGGCGCTGCCCGATGTAAAAAACGTGCTTTACCTGGCCGGCACCAAATTCGGCACCACGGGTAAAGAAGCGTTTACCTGGGCCATGAATGCCTACCTGCCAGGCCGCGTGGCAGAAAAATATAAAAACTCGAACATCGTGGTGTATTCCACGGGTAACGTATATCCTTTCACACCGGTGTATTCCGGCGGGGCGGACGAAAGCACCACGCCGGCGCCCATCGGGGAGTATGGCCAGTCGTGCCTCGGCCGTGAGCGCATTTTCCAGCATTTTTCTTCGGTGCACAACACGCCCATCCTCATTTACCGTCTCAACTACGCGAACGACCTCCGGTACGGTGTGCTGCTCGAAATCGCCAAATCGGTGCTGGCGGAAAAACCGATCGACCTGCGGATGGGCCATGTGAATGTGATCTGGCAGGGCGACGCCAATGAAATTGCGCTCCGCAGCTTCCTGCATTGCAGCGTGCCGGGCAAGCTGCTGAACGTGACCGGCCCCGAAACCGCGCCGGTACGGTGGATCGCGGAAGAGTTCGGCAAACTGCTCGGTAAAAAGCCGCAGTTCGTACAGGAAGAACAACCCTCCGCCCTGCTGAGCAATGCCGCGGAAAGCGTGCGCCTTTTCGGGTACCCGCGCGTAGGCCTGCTGCAGATGATCGGGTTGACGGCCGCATGGCTGCAGGCCGGCGGCGCCACTATTCAGAAACCCACCCATTTCCAGGAACGGGCCGGTAAATTCTAACCCATTAAATATTACTGATGAATCCCGCAGTTGAAAAATTATTATACGCCGGCACTGTCATTCCGGCCCATCCCCTCGCGCTAACGGCGCAACGTACGCTCGACGAAGCGCGCCAGCGGCGGCTGACCCGCTACTATATGGCCGCCGGCGCGGGCGGCGTGGCCGTGGGCGTGCATACCACCCAATTCGAAATCCGTAAACCGGCATTCAACCTTTACGAAACCGTGCTGCGCCTCGCCGCGGAAGAAATCAGCAAAGCGGATCTGCAACGGCCGTTCATCAAAGTGGCCGGCGTTTGCGGCCCCACACAGCAGGCTTTGGCGGAAGCGCGGCTTGCCGTATCTTACGGCTACGATCTGGGGCTTGTGAGCCTGGGCGGGCTGAAGGACTATTCGGAAGACGAGCTGGTAAAACACATCGCCGCAGTGGCGGAAGTGATACCCGTTTTCGGATTTTATCTCCAACCCAGCGTAGGAGGCCGTATATTGAGCTATCGTTTCTGGGAGCAGATGGTGGCCATCCCGAATGTAAAAGCCATTAAAACGGCTCCATTCAACCGTTACCAGACGCTCGACGTATTGCGGGCGGTGTGCAACTCGCCCCGCAGGGACGAAATTGCGCTGTATACGGGCAACGACGATAACATTGTGGCGGACCTGCTCACCACCTACCGGTTTAACGTGAACGGCGCCACCGTCGAGAAAAGATTTGCCGGCGGCCTGCTGGGCCACTGGTCGGTTTGGACGAAAAACGTGGCGGAGCTCTTCGCGGACATCAAAACTGGCGGTTCATACGATGCGCTGCTGCAAAAAGGGATCGCGGTAACGGACATGAACGCCGCCATTTTCGATCCCTCCCACGCTTTCCGCGGCTCCATCGCCGGCATCCACGAAGTGCTGCGCAGGCAGGGGCTGATGGAAGGCATCTGGTGCCTGGAAGACCACGAGCAGTTGTCGCCGGGCCAGCTGGAAGAAATAGACCGCGTAACGGCGGCCTACCCCGAGCTCACAGACGATGCATTCGTTCGTGCGTTCCTGGAAAAAGATAAAATCTGAGAAACATATGTTGAAAGAAAAGATCCGGGCGCTGGCGCATGAAATGCTGCCCACGGCCATTGAAACCAGGAGGCACCTGCATGCGAACCCGGAGCTCTCGTTCATGGAATACAACACTGCGGCCTTCATCGCCGGCAAGCTCGATGCGATGGGCATCCCCTACCAGAAAATGGCCAACACGGGCCTGGTAGCGATGATCGAGGGCACACAAGCGGCGTCGGATAAAGTGCTGGCTTTGCGGGCAGACATCGACGCGCTGCCCATCCATGAAAAGAACGAGGTGCCATATGCTTCCAAATTTCCCGGCGTGATGCATGCCTGCGGGCACGATGTGCACACGACTTCCCTGCTCACCACCGCCGGCATCCTTTTGCAGTTGCGCGATTCATTTTCGGGCAAGCTGAAGCTCATCTTCCAGCCCGGCGAAGAGCTCGTGCCCGGTGGCGCCAGCATGATGATCAAAGAGGGCGTGCTCGAAAATCCCCGCCCCGCCAATATCCTCGGGCAACACGTGATGCCCGAGCTCGAAGCGGGCAAAATCGGGTTCCGTTCCGGCACGTATATGGCCAGTGTGGACGAGCTCTATATCACCGTGGAAGGAAAAGGCGGGCACGGCGCCATGCCGCACACCACCATCGACCCGGTGCTGATCACCAGCCACCTCATTACGGGCCTGCAGCAACTGGTAAGCCGTATCGCCAACCCCACCACGCCCTCCGTGCTCACTTTCGGCCGCGTGATCGCAGACGGCGCGCACAACGTGATTCCGGACAAAGTGACCATCGACGGTACTTTCAGAACGCTCGACGAAAACTGGCGGATGGAAGCGCGGAAACGCATCGAAAAAATGGCGACCGCCATCGTGGAAAGCATGGGCGGCAAATGCACCGTGTTCATCAAACCGGGCTACCCGGTGCTGTACAACAACGAACGCCTCACCGCGGCCACGCGTCAACATACGGAAGCATATGTAGGCAGGGAAAACGTCACCGACCTCGACATCTGGATGGCTGCAGAAGACTTCGCGGCTTATTCCCAGATCACCGACGCCTGCTTTTACCGGCTGGGCACGGGCAACACAGCCAGGGGCATTACCTCCGGCCTGCACACCGCCACGTTCGACGTGGACGAAAGCGCCATCGAAACGGGCGCCGGGCTGATGGCCTGGCTCGCCGTGAAAGGCCTTGAAAACTGAGTAGAATTCGAAGTGTCATACCCAAAAAAAGGCAGCACCGCAATGGATGCTGCCTTTTCTAGTTTTCTTACGCCGGCTCCAATGCAAAAGCCGCGGCTGTATTAACATTCCCGAACACCTGCGAGGTGCCGTTCACCGCCAGCGGCTGCACATGCAGCAGCTCTGCGAAGGCGGCCTTGCCTTCCACCCAGGCGCCATCCACCATTTTCAGCGCGCACTCTCCCAACAGTTCTTTCGGTGAATAGTCGTGGAGAAAAACGCTCTGGAAGTTGCGCGTGTACTTGGCCGTACTGCCGATCACCATGGCGGAATCGCTGGCCAGCGTATCGCCGCAGGTACCCTTGATCACATTCAGCACAAAGTCGGCAAAGTTATGCGGCTGGTAAGCGCGAAACGTAAGCCGTACCTGGTGCGCCGTGTCGGATCCGCTGTTATAGGGCACAAAGCCGCAGCAGTCGGGCGATGCATCTACGTACACACCATCGCCTTCGGGGTCGGTTTTGATTTTATAGATTTCCCCTTCGGCCTCATTATTATCAAAACGCATCAGCATTTTGAAAGCCACTGCCTTACCGGCGCCATTCAGCACCAGGTTTTCAGACGGGGCATTGATGATGGGCGTGAAAGTGTCTTTATGCGGCAGCTGGTACACGGTGGGCTCCACCGCTACGAGGTGGCCGTCTTTGTCGAACAGTTCCATTTTCAGCTCATACAGCCCGTCGCCCTGCATGGCGTTGCTGTCGAAGTTGACGCAGAACGTATCCTGCCCGGTGCTCCACCAGGGGAATAGTTGTCCAGCCGTTGCAATGGTGGAAGCCTCCACCGGCGGAATGATAAACAGGTGCTGCGTGGCGCCTACGGTAAAGGGGCCCAGCGGGTAAGAAGCATATCCGTCCGGCTTGATCACCGCGCCCACCAGGTAACTATAGGCATAGCCTTTAACCACGGGGTTCGCCAGGGTCATCCAGCTGCCGGATGCGGGCGACATATCGGCATTCTTCACTTTGCGGGCGCTCCAGCGGTAATATTTCAGCCCCGCTTTCGGCAGGTCGAAACTGAACTGCACACGAATGGTGATGCCTCCGCCAAACGGGCGCCGGTAGCCACCGAAACGGTTGGGGCTGTTGGGGAGCGCCACATCGGTAAGGCCCTGCTCGCGGTAGGCATGGCCGTGCACGGTAAAGGCAGTGGTGTCGGCCTGTTTGATGCGCGACACGTTGGTGCTTTCCCCGATGGTTTTGATCCAGATGGTGCTGCCATACAGGATGCTGCCGCAGCGCCAGGGCACCCTCGGGTCGGTGAGGCGGAGCGTCACTTCCGTACCGCAAATGTAATCCCACCAGGTATGGCAGGCGATCGCGGGGCGGTATACGGTTGTCCATACACCGTCTATCAGGTATTCCACCCAGAAGTACAGGTCGGGTTTGTCGCCGAACACGAAGTAGGAAATTTCGGTGTCGAAGCGGCCGAAGTTATCCGTGTACACGGTTTTGATCTCATCGCAGCGGTAGAGGTACGGCCAGAGGAAAGGTATTTTGCAGAAGATGGGATGGAACAGCTGGATATTGTCGAGCAGTGTTTTCCGGATGGCGCTGATGTTGCGGGAGGTAAGCGAAGCGCGTATCTCCGGGGAAATGCGGAGCGCAGCCTTGCTTTCTTCCATCCTGATTTCCGGGGCGCCGGCCTTCTGTTTGCGGATGGTGGCGCCGGGCAGCGAGCCGGGGTTGAACAACCGGTCGGCCACCACGGGCCGGATAGCCGCGTTGAAGCGTTGCGGGTTGATGACGGGACCGATGGGATCGGGCTCCGGCAACGGAATCGGCAGTTCGGGATGGAGAATGTATTCCGGAATTTTCTCGATGATAAAATCCGGGATCCGCGGCAGCAGCCACGTTATCTTGTCCACTTCACAAATATGCACCCTGGCGCGGCACACGGGCTTGTCTTCCGTAATGCCATGTACGGTAAATGCCTTGATCAGCTTGCCTTTCACACGGCATTTGCGGAAGGGCCAGAGTTTGATGTAATTCTCCGGGATGGGCAGCAGGCGGATGTTGCCTTTTGCGTCGAATTCCAGCACGGGCTCGTACGCCTTCATGTCCTGCAGCAATTGCAGCGAGTCCGCATTTTCCGTTTTTTCATGCGCGGGAGCGATCACGAAGCGGTATTCGCCGGCGGGCGCCGACAACGTTTTAAAATCCGCCTTCCCTTTTACAACGGGTACTTTTTCGACGAGCTGGCCTTTCTGATCGAACGCAAAGGCCAATAACGGGAGTTCTTCAGCCGGTTTGCCCTGCAAAACGACCGGTAACGAAACTGGGGTTGCCATTTTTTGAGTATTTGGGGTTTAAAAAATAATCACAATGGGAGCTTTTCACGGATAGCCTCATGCTGCCAACGAATCCTATTCAGATGCCGGTAACGCGCCCGGCCGATATCACTTTTTGCCAACAGGAATAATAGTGCTGATACAGTAAGCCCTGGCCTGCCGTCATAACAAGGCAGACCTGTAGATGTGTTTGTTTTTGGGGTAAAAAAATCTTTCTCCCCAAAGGTAGGGAGAAAGATTTCTTCAAAATTGCGTATAAACTCCTGTATTTAAACGGGAAAATTTCGTTATTTTTTAAGTTGCTTCGTCAGCCAACCGCCGAGCACCTCCACCTGTTCGGGATATACGTAGTGCCCTGTTTCGAGCAACAGGTACAGGTCTTTCGGCGCGGTGATGCTGTTGTATACGGCGTACATGCTCGTAGGCGGGCACGTTTCGTCGTTGTATCCCCAGGTGTAGTAGCCGGGCTGTTTGAGTTGTTTGGCGAAATTCACCACATCGTAATACCCCGCGGTCGCCAACGCTTCGCGGCTGACTACTTCTCCCCTGAACAAATGCGGCCAGCCGCCGGCGCGGCCTTTGGTATAACCGGTCACGTCGCTGAGGGCGGGGTACATGGCGGCGAGGTATTTCACGCGGCTGTCGAGGGCAGCGGTAACGATCGACAGTGCGCCGCCCTGGCTGCCGCCCATCACACCGAGGTTGGCGCCGTCGAACTGCGGAAGGCTCACGAGGAAATCGTTCGCGCGTACGCAATTGAGATAAACTCTTTTGTAATAGTAGCGGTCTTTATCGTCCATGTTGAACGAGGGATAGCCGTTCAGCGCGCCGGCCGCCAGGCTTGTATAAACCGACGGATCCAGGTTGACAGGAATGCCGTGGATGCCGATCTCCAGCGTGATGAAACCCTGTTCCGCCCGCGCAATGTCGCCGCCGTAAGGCCGTATACCGGCGCCCGGCACTCTCAATACAGCGGGATACCTGCCTTCTTTTTTGGGCACGCACAGGATCCCGTATAAACGGGAATTCCCGTACCCCTGTATGTTCACGTGGTACACGTTCACATTTTCGGTGCAGCGTTCCGGGAGCAAGGTGCTTCTCGCATCGAGGGGTACTTTGGCCAGTTCGCTTTTGCCGTTGTTCCAGAAGGCGGAAAAATCCGTGGGCATCTCGATGGTGGGCTGTATGGCGGCAGGATTAAACCCCGCGGTGGCGAGGCGGCGATAGGTTTTCCCTTTCACCTCGGCCGTTACCGCACAGCGTAGAAATCCCGGTGTTTGCAGGGTGCCGCCGTCGACTACGAGGGTGCCGTTTTTGAGCACGGCGGTTTCCTGTATGACGGGCTTCAGTTTTTCGGGGCCCACTTCATAGCGCACCCTGGCGTCTTTCACGGGGTTGCCGTTTTCCAGCACGGTGATGGTGAACTTCGCTTTTTCGCCGGTGCGATACGTCCAGTCGGCATGATCGGGCGCCACGATCACCTTGATGAGCTGCTCTACGGGCTGCGCCCAGGCAGTGCCACAGAATAAGACGAGGAATAAAAAAAGGCGGTTGAATTTGGACATGTTATTGTTTTTTCAGGAATTTTTCGAGGAACGTGTAGGCCTGTTCGTTAGACAGGGCGTTGGGGGAATGCTCCGGCCGGTTAGTCATGGCCACGCGGTTGCGGTAGCCCAGCAGCTTATTGACCGCGATGGCGTGGTTCAATGGAATCCAGCGATGGGGCGGGTCTTCGTGCCCGGCCGATACGAGGAAGGGGCGCGGCGCCATCAGGGCGTGCAGCTCGTGCAGGTCGAAGCCCTGCCGTACCAGCTGCGGGTACAGGCCGCGCGCGGGATTCTCCGGGGTAATGAGGCCTCTTTTGCGCCACGGCTTCGGCGTGTAGCCGAGATACCAGGGCTCCCAATAGTTTACGCTGTTGTTGCTTTCGTCGAACACGATACCCGGATCGGACCATACGGCGCAGGCGAACTTGTCGTAGAGGCACGATGCGAACATCGCCCACTTGCCGCCGAACGAGTGGCCCATGATGCCAATGCGGGTGCTGTCCACCACCGGTTCTTTGGCCAGCGCCTCCCAGGCCGTGGCTGCGGCGTAGGCCAGCATGGAGAGCGGCTGCACGGCCGCATGCTGCAGTTCGGGATAGTAGATCGAGAACGTCTGGTCTTTCGATGCCTGCGTGGTGCCGATCGACAGCGTGACGAAGCCCCGCCTGGCCAGCTGGTAGGCGAAATCGCGGTGCTCCTTCCCTTTCCCGATCGCCGTTTCCGGTTCGTAAAACACGGTAATCACAGCCGGTTTTTTGCCACCGCCGTCGGGCACGAGCAGATAGCCCTCCGTAGTTTCCAGCGGCGTCCAGTTGAAGGAAACCCTGTACTGCATCAAGTTCCCGCGGCGGGTGGAATCCAGGTACAATAGCTGCTGCTTTGTATTGATGGCCGGCCAGGCGCCCATCAGCTCGTGCCATTTGTTCCGGATCTCCGTTCTTCTCGCCTGCCAGTCTTTCGCCGTTTTCACCTTACGGCCGTCGTAAAACAGTAAGGGAGAGCGGAATTTGCCATATTGATTTTTAAACCCGGGCGGCGGGAAGAAACAGGTATCGATAGATACCCGCTGGCTGCTGACGGCCGTGGAAACCGTGATCAGCACAAGCACTGAGGCGATGAATTTCATGAGTTTTCCGTTTAATGCTTCGATCTGAAAAAATAGAAAAATTAATCGGGCAATTCAATGCTTTGCTAAAATTTTAGTAAAGAAAAAATGAGGTTAGTTTTTTATGAAGATGCTATGGAAATCAGGCAAGCGCGGGCTATCCGCGTTTCAATTCGCCGGGCAGGTATCCGAAGTGTTTTTTGAACGCCGTTGTGAAGCTATAGGTTCGGTGTATACGCGGCTTCCGGCACGGAGCAGCCGTTATTCAGGTTCAGCGCCGGCAGGCTATCTGCGTTTCAACTCGCCGGGCAGGTATCCGAAGTGTTTTTTGAATGCCCTGGTGAAGCTATAGGGTTCGGTGTATACGCAGCTTCCGGCACGGAGCAGCCGTTATTCAGGTTCAGCGCCGGCAGGCTATCCGCGTTTCAATTCGCCGGGCAGGTATCCGAAGTGTTTTTTGAAAGCCG
>CBFGZV010000004.1:0-244099 GCA_965653365.1 uncultured Chitinophaga sp.
ACCTGCCGGACGATTACGACAATTACCCCAACTTCGCGGGCCGCGCTTCCAAACCCGTGGCTATGGCGTATAAATGCCGCCTGCTGCTGTATTACGCCAGCCCGCTGTTCAACCCGGACAATAAGCCCGAACGCTGGAAAGCCGCGGCGGATTTGCTGGGTACTTTCATCACAGCGTACAGCTCCGAATACGGGCTCGAAACCACCTTCCAGAATGTGGTGACCGACCGCAACAGCAAAGAAGCCATCTTCAGCATCCGGGGCGGCGGCCGTAACGACATCGATCGCGCGCAACGCCCCGTGGGCTACAAATTCACGACCGGCCCGGCCGTGAACCCATCGCAGAACCTCGTGGATGCGTTCCAGATGGTGAACGGCAAAAACATCACCGATGCCGGTTCCACTTACGATCCGGCCAATCCGTATCTCCGCCGCGACCCGCGCTTCTACCTGTTCATCAACTACAACGGCGCGTCGCTGTCAGACAACCCTACCGGCACCACCTGGCAGGCAAGGCCCATCGAAACCTTTACCGGCGGGAAGGACGCCGTGGGCAACTTCCCCACCCGCACCGGCTATTATATGCGCAAGTTCATGCACGTCAGCCTGAACCTCGTTACCAACCAGACGCAGGAAAGGCCCTACCTGCTCATGCGTTACGCGGAAGTACTGCTCAACTATGCTGAAGCGGTGAACCAGGCTTACGGTCCATACGCCGTGCCGCCCACCTGCACGCTAACGGCCGCAGCCGCCATCGAGATGATACGCAAACGCGCCGGCCTCGTGCCTTTTACCCTGCCCGTAGGCCTCAGCAAAACACAGATGAATGACGCCGTAGTGCAGGAAAGAAGGATTGAATTGTGCTTCGAAAACCA
This sequence comes from uncultured Chitinophaga sp., assembly GCA_965653365.1. Classification (GTDB taxonomy): domain Bacteria; phylum Bacteroidota; class Bacteroidia; order Chitinophagales; family Chitinophagaceae; genus Chitinophaga. The sequence goes on from CBFGZV010000004.1 coordinate 875, forward strand.
GCGCTTCTGGGACGTACGCCGCTGGAAACGCGGTGTGGAACTGTTCAACATTCCCGTGCGCGGCGTGGTGATCACCAAAACCGGCACCACTTACACATATGCCTACAGGGATGTGGAACAGCATACCTTCCAGGATAAAATGCACCTCTTCCCGGTGCCCTGGTCGGAAGTAAGGGCCAACCCGAACATGACGCAGAATCCTAACTGGGAATAAGCGATTGACAGCATATCGTAACAAAAAAAGAGAGGGTGTATCGTTTGATACACCCTCTCTTTTTTATGATCGTCACTCATCCGGATTCATCTGTTGGTCTCCCGATATTCGGGCCTCACCGTCACCTCTCCGGTGAATCATGTTGTCTTTATCTTCGATTGCCTTCTCACTTCATACGATCTTCATTATGACTTTTCCCGGTCTGCTTCTTCCAACCCTCTCTCCCATCGTTACCAACCGGTTCCTGAATTCTTACTTCATCGCCACTTTCCCCGGCTCCCTCCGTTCAGATCCTTTGATATCTTTCAGATCATCTCCCAGCGTTTGCCGGTACTGATCCGCCAGCGCTTCCAGTTCTTTCACGATCTCCGGGAACTGTTTCTGCACGTCGAGCGTTTCACCGGGGTCGGTGCTTAAATCGTAGAGCGCCAGCGGCACAGGTATATTGGGTTGCGCGCCGGGGAAACCGTCGTAGCCGGGCAGGTTGTTTTTGTAAGTACGCGCTTTATGCGGGAACACGAGTTTGTATTTCCCTTTGCGGATGGCCTCCAGGCTGTTCACGCCGTAGTAATACACGAAATGGTCGCGGGGATTGGCGCCTTTTTCCTGCTTCAGCAACGGGAGAATGTTGAGCCCGTCGATCTTTTTGGCCGGCAGTTTCGCACCGCAGATAGTGGCCACGGTAGGCAGTATGTCGATGGTAGACGCCACCGCGTTGCTGACTACGCCCGCGGGAATTTGTGAAGGCCATTGCATCAGGCAGGGTACACGCTGGCCGCCTTCAAAGCTGGTGCCTTTCCCTTCGCGGAGGCCGCCCGTGTTGCCGGCGTGGTTGCCGTAATTAAGCCAGGGCCCATTGTCGCTGGTAAAAATGACGAGCGTGTTTTTATCGAGGCCGTTTTCTTCCAGCGTTTTCATCACTGTGCCGACAGACGCGTCGAGCTCTTCCATCAGATCGCCGAACAAACCGGCGCCGCTCTTCCCTTTATATTTCTGCGACACGGCAATGGGCACGTGCGGCATGCTGTGCGCCAGGTACAGGAAGAAGGGTTTGTTTTTATGGGCTTTGATAAAGCGGCAGGCGCGATCGGTGTAAAGCGAGGTCAGTTCCGCCTGATCGCCGAGCGTTTTGATGATGCGGATGGTGTTGTTGCCTTCGATGAGCGGCAGCGGCGGATATTTTCCGCGGCTGTTCGCAGAATCCGCGATCGGCTTGCCGTCGTAATGGACCGGCCACATATCGTTGGAATACGGAAGACCGAGATATTCGTCGAACCCGTGCTGCAAGGGCAGGAACGGCGGTTTGCTGCCGAGGTGCCATTTGCCCACCATGCCGGTGCTGTACCCTTTGGCCTTCAGCACTTCGGCGATGGTCTCTTCGTCGTTACTGAGCGCGGTGGGCGCCGTGGGCCACAACGCCCCGTGGATGCCGATGCGGTTGGGATAACAACCCGTGAGTAAAGCCGCCCGGGAGGCGGAACAAACTGCCTGTGCTGCGTAAAAATGTGTGAAGCGGATACCCCGCGCCGCCATCCTGTCGAGGTTGGGCGTTTTATAAGGCCCTCCGCCATATACGGCCGGATCGCCATAGCCCATATCGTCCATGAAAATCACGATCACATTCGGCGCAGGCGCCGGTTTGGGAGGAATAAAACTGTAAACGGCCACGGCGGTAGCTGCCAGCAGGCCGGCGGCCAGAATCTTCTTTATCATACAATGCAATGGTTTTAGCAATAAAAAAACACTGCGTCAAATGTAACGCAGTGTTTTGAGTATTAAAAATACCGCGTGGTTTAATCTGCCATCATCAGTTCAATCACCGGGATGTCTACCGGTGGTTTCTGCACCGGCAGGCTGAGATTGAGGTCGCCTTCGCCGAGCCCCCCGGTTTTGTAACCATGACCGGACGGTGCGGTGAACCTGATTTCGGAACCATCGTGCAGGAACTGCGCGTATTTCACCTTGCCTTTATAGCCCGGCAGGGTGAAGTTCTGCAACGGATAATCAACCAGGTGCACATACAGGCGTTTGGTGGAAGGGTTGTAGGTGAGCAGGCTCTGTTCGGGCCTTGCGTACCTGTCCGGCGCCTGGGTGCAGCCGTAAATAGCGCGGCTGTTATATTCCATCCATGCGCCCATGCCTGCGAGCGCATCGTCTGCGCGGTGGTCGAACTTGCCACGCGCGGTGGGCCCCACGTTCAGCAAGAGGTTACCGCCTTTGCTTACCGATTCGATCAGCAGCACCAGCAGCTGGCGTACATTTTTCCAGGATGTTTCGTCGCGGTAATAACCCCACGAGCCGGAGAACGTCTGGCAGGTTTCCCATGGCACGCGCTGGCCGTTTTCCGTAGGCCAGGCCGCTACCTTGTATTGCTCCGGCGTTACGAAATCGCCGCCGTCTGCATACTCCTTCAGGTCGAGGCGGTCGTTGACGATGATGCCCGGCTGCAGCTTGCGCACCATCTTGATCAGGTCTACAGAGCCCCAGTCGTTATGGCCTTTGCCGTACTTACCAGGATAGGAGTAGTCGAGCCAGAGGATGTCTACCTTGCCGTAGTTGGTGAGCAGTTCCTTAACCTGGTTGGACAGGTAGGTGCGGTATTTGCTCATATCGCGGTTCTTGTTGAGCACTTCAAAGTCCGCGTCATTTTTCGGGCGGGCAGAATGCGTTCTGTCGATCGTAAAATCAGGATGATGCCAGTCGATCAGCGAGTAATAAAACCCGATCTTCAGTCCTTCCGCGCGGAAAGCCTCTACCCATTCCCGGATGAGATCCTTTTTGATGGGGGTGTTGGTGGCTTTATAATCCGTGAATTTCGAATCGAAGAGGCAGAAGCCGTCGTGGTGCTTGGTAGTGATTACCGCGTACTTCATGCCCGCTGCTTTGGCCTTTTTGGCCCATTCGCGGGGGTTATACAAATCCGGATTAAAATACTCGAAATATTTCTGGTACGCCGAATCCGAAATCTGCTCGCGGTTCTTCACCCATTCGTGGCGGGCGGGCAGGGCATAGAGGCCCCAGTGGATGAACATACCGAAGCGGTCGCTGGTCCACCAGGCGAGGCGTTTTTCTTTCTGTTCAGGTGTTTCAGGGAATAGTCTTTTTTCCTGTGACGAGGCGCTCATGGTCAGCAGCAGGCTGAACATGAACAGGAGGGCGTTGCGTTTCATGCTGATGTTTTAATTTAACCGCTACAAGTTACCCTGCCGGAACAGCATAAACTTATACGATATTGCCGGTGACTGTGCATATTTGAATCAGCCGCGCCCGTCCGCAGCCGATTTGCCACTGCGGAAATATGGCAGTACGGACACCATGCGAACGAAAGTTGAATTAACAACTGATTAACATAACGACAATATTTTTCAGTGTAACATTGTTGGAGCAAGTTTTACCTTTTCATATCGCTCACGCTAGCGCTCCAATTTGATTTTCGACCACGGGCCGCCGCTTTCATCAGCTGCGGCCTTTCTATTACGGTGCCGGCCGCACGTTTTCACTGTTAACAAATGGGGGCAAATATGACATTTCTTTAACATGGCGTTAACATCAATCACAAACAGATCAGTGTAATATTGAATATACGTTCAAACACATATTCTTTAATACCTAAATAGCATCAAGCTCCATGTTAACCATTGATTAAAAGGCAACCAATCCGTTATGATTGGTTGCCTTTTTTTAGAAGAATCATAACACCAACTGTAATAATTCCGCAGTGGGGTATACTAACTTAGCGATATGTACAAAAGCGTTGCGTTATGATATCAACAGTTACCCAGTAAAGGCTTTGCAGGAGTGGACATATGAAATACGAGCCGTAGGATGCGTTACAGTATTTGAGCAGATACCATTGGCCTATTCAAATTTTTGAACTGAAACCCGATTTACAATTTAGCTTAAACCCCCAGTTGATCCAATGCCAAAGCGTTATTTTGAAAGACTACAGACTATCGACTATCTTATCCGCATCAAAGGTACCGGCAAACCGTCGCAGCTGGCCAAACGGATGCGCATTTCCGAACGCACGCTTTATGAGTTCCTGAAGCTCATGAAAGATCTCGGTGCGCCGATAGAATACGATAGATACAAGGAAAGCTATTACTATGGTGAAAAAGGCGGATTCAACATCAAGTTCACCAAGAGCCTGATGACCGCCACACCTGTGATGGTGCTCACCCTTGTCATCATCGCGCTAACAAGTTTGTAAGCGTGCTTTCACTCACCCATCCGGTGGCCGGTTAACAAACAATTAACTCCGCCACTACAGGCACTGCACTATTTTGATGCCCGTTGCAATACAGGCAGCAAAATGGTAGTGCCTTTTTTCATGACCGTCCCGCACCAAAGAGCTTTTCTCATAACAAAGGTTTAGATTTAAATTGATGCAAAAGGATAATGGCGGGTTTCTTTCCAGTCACCCGCCGCAATTTTCAGGGAGGTCACTCCTTCCAGTGCGCGCGCTGTAATGGCGGCACAACGCCGTTCCAGGCAGGGCCCGGTACATAAGCATAATGCAGCGGGTCCGCCATCAGCCGGATGAGCTGCACGCCCCGACCGTTTATTTTCCAGATACGCGTGGTATCCGTTCCGGCATCGGGCCGCAGGTGAATGTGCAGCATGCTGTCTGTCACCTCCATATTCGCCAGCGCAATACGACTGCCGGCAGGCGCTTCCAGCACCAGCAGAAATTCATTCCCGCTTTGCAGCGCCACCTGGCCGCGGCCGGAAGGTCCGGCCAGCCCTACACAGTCGGCCACCTGCAAACTGTCCAGCAACACATACGCAAAGTAATAACCGCCGGCAAGGTTGCCCGACAGCGCCGGTTCGCCACAGGGCTGGTGGAAGCGATATCCGCTGAGCGCGATATAATCGGCCTTGGTTTCCGGCACGGGCTTCGGCCGGCAACTCCAGCAGGCGAGCAGGAAGAGCCCGGTGAATAGTCTGGGGTACATACCGTAATTTAATGTTTTACTGCCGGATCCTGATGCCATTTTCACGACCGTTTCCGATTGAGGCAGGCATGTGATATATTAGTCCAGATAAACTTTGTTTATGAACCACGTCATGCTACTCCTGGCCGTACTGGCCATGCCTCTTTTTTCGTCCGCGCAAAAGCCGGATGTCACTATCCGGTTTTCCAAGCCTGCCGCCAATTACCTCGAAGCGTTGCCGTTGGGCAACGGCAAGATAGGCGCGCTGATCGGCGGCCACCCGGTGAAAGACGACATCGTGCTGAACGAGATATCCCTGTGGTCGGGCGGCGTGCAGGACGCCGACAACGACACGGCATACCGCATTCTTCCTCGCATCCAGGAGCACTTGTTACAGGGCCGCAATAAAGAAGCCCAGCGATTACTGCAGCAGTACTTTATCTGCAAGGGCGAAGGCTCCGGCCATGGCCGCGGCGCCAACGTGCCTTACGGCGCCTACCAGGCGCTGGGTACGCTGCAGCTCAGGTGGCACGACAGCACGAGCGCCTGGCACCGTTACAGTCGCGCGCTCAACCTCGAAACGGCCACGGCGCGCACCAGCTGGGAACGAAACGGCGTTACCTACCACCAGGAAGCGTTTACGGGCATCCCCGGCAATATACTGGCCATCCGGCTCACGGCCTCCCGGAAAGGGAAAATCGCCTTCTCCGCTACGCTCTCCAGGGAACAACATGCCACCGTTACCGCAAGCCCTGGCCTCGTTACCATGGAGGGACAGCTGCCAAACGGCACTCAACCCGGCATGCGGTATGCGGCAGCCTTGCAGGTGCGCACCAGCGGCGGCAAACAAACGGTGAGCGGAAAAACGGTGCGCGTGGAGAACGCGGATGAATGCTGGCTATATTTCACGGCGGCCACCGATTATAACCATACAGACTATACGAAGAAGGGGCCGGCCCCCGCCCCGCTGGTGCAGTCGACCCTCAAAAGCGCGGCAGCAAAGGGGTACGCGCAATTACACCAATCGCATCTCCGTACCTACGGCGAGCTCTTCAACCGCAACCGGTTTTATCTCGACGCGCAGTTGCCGGTCGATACCCTGACCACGCCGGATCGCCTGGCGCGGTATTACAATGGTGAAGCGGATGCGCAGCTGCCCGTGCTGTATTACAATTTCGGGCGCTACCTGCTCATCGGTTCCTCCCGCCCCGGCGGCCTTCCGGCCAATTTGCAGGGGCTTTGGGCGCCGGAGTACCAGACGCCCTGGAACGGCGATTATCACATCAACATCAACCTCCAGATGAATTACTGGCTGGCGCCCATCACCGGCCTGGGCGACCTCGCCGAACCGCTCCACCGCTACATCAAAGGCCTCGAAGCGCCCGGTGCAAAAACCGCTAAAGCATATTACAACGCGCCGGGCTGGGTGGCGCACGTGATCTGCAACCCGTGGGGCTTCACGTCTCCCGGCGAAGGCGCGGACTGGGGTTCTACCCTCACCGGCGGCGCATGGCTCTGCGAGCACATCTGGGAGCATTTCCGCTACACGCGAGACACCGCATTTCTCCGTACATATTATCCCGTGATGAAAGGCGCGGCGCAATTCCTGCAAAGCATCCTCATCAAGGAACCGGCGCACGGCTGGCTGGTTACGGCGCCATCCAATTCTCCCGAGCATTCCTACATCACGCCGGACGGGACAAGGGGCAGCACCGTAATGGGCCCGGCCATGGATATGCAGATCTGCCGCGAACTGTTCGGCGCCTGCATTTCCGCCGCCGCCATCCTGCAAACAGACGACACCTGGAAAAATGAGCTGACGGCGGTTCGCGCGCAGCTTGCGCCCAACCAGGTGGGCGCGGCCGGCGACCTGAACGAGTGGCTGCACGACTGGAAAGACAACGAGCCCCATCACCGCCACATCAGCCAATTGTACGCCCTGCATCCTTACGACGAAATAACGCCCTGGAGCACACCGGAGCTTGCCAAAGCGGTACGGGAAACCCTGCGCCAGCGCGGCGATGCCGGCACCGGCTGGTCCCTCGCCTGGAAAATCAATTTCTGGGCCCGCCTCGGCGAAGGCGACCGCGCACTCGCCCTGCTGCATAAACTGCTCCGCCCTGTGGACCCTGTGAAACCGTCCGGCGGCGGCTCTTACCCGAACCTGTTCTGCGCGCACCCGCCCTTCCAGATAGACGGTAACTTTGGCGGCACTTCCGGCATCGCCGAAATGCTCCTGCAAAGCCATGGCGACACCAGCGTTATCCGCATGCTGCCTGCATTGCCCACCGAAGCCGGCTGGCAAAACGGCCGCGTCAACGGCCTGCACGCCAGGGGCGCTTTCAAGGTAGACATGCGCTGGCAACAGGGCCGCCTCGCCAACGCGAACGTCACCTCACTGAAAGGCGAAACCTGCCGCCTGCTGCTGCCTGCCGGCAAAAGCGTGAAAGACGCGAAAGGCAAAGTGCTGGCACGCGTGGGGGCAACCGGCGGGGAGGTGAGTTTCGCCACGGTGAAAAACGGCCGCTATTCCGTTGAATAAGCCCGCATTCGTCATAAAGTAGTACCAATAAGGCGGCAAGTGCTATCTTTGCGTTTCACATAACGTAGCGCATTCATGTTTCATTTCGGCCAGCGTACCACCCTGATCATTTCCATCCTCATCATGCTGCTGACAGCGTGTTTGCTGGTATGGCGGCCGGACTATAACTTTTTCGACGGCGGGCTCATCACGGCCATCCTGCTCACCATCTTTATCAAGAAAGACGCCGCCACCCGGTTTATGGGCATCGCCTGTACGCTGCTGGTGGTGGTGATCGCCTGCCTGCCCCATAAAAATCCCAACCTCGCGGAAGTGTTCATCGAGCACTTCTTTTCGCTGATACTGGTGATCAGCTCCACCTTGCTGGTGCTGTTCCTCAAACGGCTGTACCGCACCATGCAGGAGCTCAACCAGGCGCTGGAGCGCGAAGTGGAAAAGCGTACGGCCAACCTCGAACTGGCCCTCTCCCACCTCGCATCTTCCCAGGCAGAGCTGAAAGACGCGCTGGAAAAAGAAAAAGAATTGAACGAAATCAAATCGCGGTTCGTGTCGATGGCCTCGCACGAATTCCGGACGCCGCTGAGCGCCATTCTTTCTTCCGCCGCGCTGATCGGAAAGTATCCCGCGCTGGAAGACCAGCCCCGCCGCGAAAAACACGTGTTCAAGATCCGCGAGGCCGTGATCCATCTCAACGAACTGCTGGAAGATTTCCTTTCCCTCGGCCGCATCGAGGAAGGAAAAATACACGTGCATCCTGAGAAAATCCTGCTGCACAGCTTCGCCATCGAAACCGTGGAAGAAGTGCAGGGCCTGCTCAAAAGCGGGCAGGTGCTGCATCCGGAAGTAGACAAAACGCTCGAAGTGATTTCCGATAAACGGTTATTGAAACATATTTTTGTGAACCTGCTCACCAACGCCTCCAAATTTTCTCCCGCAGACACGCCCATCGAGTGGAAGCTGTGGCAGGAAAACGGGCAGATCAACGCGATCGTGAGAGACCACGGCATGGGTATTCCTGATGAAGATAAAACCTATCTTTTCAGCAGCTTTTTCCGTGCCCGCAATGTAACCAACATCCAGGGCACCGGCCTGGGCCTGCATATCGTAAAACGGTATGTAGACATGCTGCAGGGCGAAATCAGCGTGGAAAGCAGCCTCGGCAAAGGCACGAGCATATTCATTCATTTTCCAAACTTACAAGCATCATGACAGCCTCCATTCTGGTGATAGACGACCATCCCGGCATCCGCGAAAACGTGGCGGAAATTCTCACCCTCGCTGGATACCACGCCCTGGAGGCGGAAAATGGGAAACAGGCCGTGGAAATGGCCAAGGAACACCGCCCCGACCTGATTATCTGCGACATCATGATGCCGGAGCTCGACGGCTACGGCGTGCTGCATATGCTCCGCAAGTACCCCGAAACGGAACACATCCCTTTCATCTTCCTCACCGCCAAAACCGACCGCAGCGATTTCCGCAAGGGCATGGAAATGGGGGCCGACGATTATATCACCAAACCCTTCGAAGACGTGGAACTGCTTACCGCCGTTGAAACGCGGCTGAAAAAGCAACAGTTCCTCCAGGAAAAATTCGCGGCGGCACAAACGCAATCCATCGGCGTGATGCTGCAGGACTGGCAGGCCTCCGGCCTCCTCCACCTCGACCTCGATGCGTACGACGTGGTGCAGTTCAGCAAAAAGCAGCCCGTGTACCGCGAGGGCAAGCACCCGCAATTTCTCTACTACGTGAAAAGCGGCAAGGTCAAAGCGTTCCGCCTCAACGACGACGGGAAAGAATACATCACCAACCTGTTCGGGCAGGGCGATTATTTCGGGTATGTGCCCCTGCTGGAAGACCACCCCTACGAAGAAAACGCGGAAGCGCTGGAGCACACCGAACTGGTGCAGATTCCCAAGGAAATATTCCTCGAACAGCTGCTCAACAATATCGGCGTGGCCCGCACGTTCATCAAGCGCATCGCTTCCGAGGTAAAAGAAAAAGAAGACCGCCTGTTGCAACTGGCCTATGATTCCCTCCGCAAGCGCGTGGCCAACGGCCTGCTGGCCATTCACGACAAGCTGCACCTGGAGCAGCAGCCCGGTGCGCTCATCGAGCTATCCCGCGACGATATCGCCCGGTTCGTGGGCACGGCCACGGAATCGCTCATTCGCACGCTCAGTGATTTCAAATCGGAAAAACTCATCGAGATGCAGGGCACCCGCATCCGCATCGTTCAGCCGGATTTATTACGCAAACTGTTGTACTGACCGGTAAAATGGAGCCGGCCGCGCGCCGCAACGCATTTTCCGAAAGCCCGTAAAGGGCCCTCGCAATGCCCCGGTCTTACAATCAGTCACCCATAACATCTTCGCCGGCTCAAGGATTTTTTCATAAAAAAAGGCGCCGAAACCGGCGCCTTTACTGGAATATGTCAGATTACTCATTCTTCCCAATTATCAGTTCTGAAAGGGTTTAAAGGCAGCCCGGCCCCATTGAACACGTTGCCCATGCCCGCATTGCTGAACGAAAACCGCACCGCTTCAGGCTGTTTAACGGTTTTGGCGGACACGATGGCCTTGTTGCCCTCCAGCTTCACCTCTGCCGGTACAAACTGCTTGTCGGGCCCCGCGATGAAGAACTGCGTGGGTTTGCCGCCGCTGGTTTTCAGGCCGCCTTCGGTGTTGGTGAAGTACAGCACGATCTTACCCTTCTGCTGCTCCATTTTTTCGTACAGGGGGCTTTTGTAGGCCAGGCCGGTTTTGCCGTACGCATCGCCGAGGGCCCAGTTGGCCAGGCGCAGGCCTACATCATGCTTGTTTTGCGGGTGGATATTGGTGGTATCGTCTACCAGGTCGGTGATCACGGCCATGCCGGTACGCGGGTACTGCAGCGAAGCGGTTTGGGCCTCTCTCAGCAGGGCGGCTTTCTGGCCGGGCGTATAACGGAACGGGGCGATTTGCACATAATAGAACGGGAATTCGTAACCCCATGCCTTTCTCCACGCACCGATCATGGTGGTGAACAATTGCGTATACCCGTAGGCGGTGTTCACATTACTTTCACCCTGGTACCAGATGGCGCCGGCCACACGGAACGGCGTCAGCGGCGCAATCATCGCGTTGTAGCTGCTGCCGGGCGTATAGGGCCAGCCGTTGCTGGGCGTCAGTTTGGCCGCGGCGCCTTTGAGCTTTTCGTCTTGCTGCACCAGCTCCACGGGCGTCCATACTTCCGCGGGCGTGCCGCCCCAGCTGGAATTGATCAGGCCGATGGGCACATTCAGTTCTTTTTTCAGTTTCTTGCCGAAGAAGTACGCCACCGCGCTGAAGCTCTTCAGGGTGTTGGAGTCGCAGGCCGTCCAGGCGGCTTTTACATCGTCCTGCGGGTAAGCGGCGGTCGTTTTCGGTACGTGGAAAAACCGGATGTTGTTATCGGCGCACGAAGGCAGTTCGGCTTTGATATCCTTGAGGCCATGGTTCCCGCTCCATTCCATGTTGCTCTGGCCGCTGCACACCCACACTTCACCGATCAGCACATTTTCCAGTTTTACGGACGTACGGCCGTCCAGCGCAATGGTATAAGGCCCGCCGGCTTCCGGCGTTTGCACGTCGATGCTCCAGCGCGCATCGCGGCTGGTCACCACGGTGTCGACCCTTTTGCTCCAGGGCAGGCGAACGATGATCTTTTCGCCGGGCCCCGCCCATCCCCATAATTTGACGGTGGCGTTGCGCTGCAGCACCATGTTGCTGGACAGTACGGCCGGCAGCCGGAGTTGGGCGAAAGCGCCCGCATAAGCGAAGACAAAACAAACGGTAACGAGTAAACGTGGCATGTGGTATTTTTTAGTTTTTCAGTCCCTCAAAATACGCATCCACCGTTACAATTCATAACCATTTTGAAGAGCGTACCCGCCCGCTGCCATAGCCGCTTTAAGCCGGGCCGGCAAATCTATACGGCCGGGCGCGCGCTACCGGAATTGCAGGAAAGACGGGGCGCGCATCCCGTAAATATCAAAACGGAAATCGACAACGGTCGTGATTTCAAAATAGAACTGGCCCACGGGGTACAGCTTTTTGGGATAGTAGTACCCGCCGATTTTCAGGGTATTGAGGGCCAGGTTTTCGTTCCTGACACGCACCCCGGCGCCAAGCCCCAGATAGACGGGGTTCTCCACGAGGTATTGTTTGTATTCGGATAACTGGGACGCATCGAGCGAGGCAAAAAAGTTGAACTTGAACCCGTACACTTTCCAGGGACTGTAAAACACCGATTCCGAGCGCAGGTTAAGCCGGTGATAGCCGCTGATGGCGGTGTTCTTAAAGCCCCATATACCGTTTTCCATGTTCAGGTTCAGCGGCTTGTAAAAATAATTGTTGGGGTTGCCGAGATAGTCGGCAATCAGGAACTGCCGCCAGTGGCCTTTCCAAAGCGGCATCAGCTTGCTGTAGTAGCTGACGTTGGCATGTATCACCATGTCTTCGCTCACCCCGCCCTGCCAGAACGAGCTCAGCCCGAGGTTGAGGCTCAGCAGGCCGTTGAGCCGGGTATGCCAGTATTTCTGCAGTTCCGCCGCGGTATACAAACGCCGCCGGTCCATCCAGTTTTCCCAGCCGCCGGTGATGCTGGCCGAATACCCATAGGGAATATCTTCCGTGCGCCCGAAGCCGAAAAAGCGGTGGGCCCTGAAGAAATCCTGCCGGAACAACAGGAACTGCCCGAGGTAATAATGCCGGTTGTTGTAGATCGGGTCGAAAAAGTAAGCGGCCTGGCCCGGCGTTTTATCGAAGCGCAGGTTATTGTAGCGGAACAGCACGGCCATATTGGAATTATGCACGAAGTGCCCGCTGCTGGAAATACGGTTCCGGAAACTGTAGCCCGCCCATACGTCGAGGGTTTTGTAAGCGTAGTCGCGGAACACACTGTCTGCCTGCCCGCGGATGTTGATGGAATAGTTGCGCGCCAAGGCAAAGCCGCCGGCAAACCGGGCGGAACTGCGGTACAGCGGCCGTTGTACCTGAATGAAGTACGAGCCCTCGTACACACCGGTATCGAGCGGCACCTGGGTGTTGAGCGCGGAATAGCCGAGTGTCACATCCGTAAAAGTCCCCAGCACATTGTATTTCGTATACTGCGCCTGGGTGCCCCAGGGGCGGGCGTACGAATTATCCCAGCGGAAACCCAGGGTAACGCCCTGCCCGGCGCCGAACAGGTTATTGCTGAACACGCGGGCGGCGGCCACGGTGGGCGTCAGTTCCCGCAGGTCGAAGCCGTATTCGAACACGTCTTTCGTCACCACCTCAATGTCTACCGAATCTTCATACCCCGTTTCCATGGTCAGGATGCGGGCATCGGAAAGGAAAGGGCGGTTACGCAGATAACGTTCGTTATCAGCCAGTTCATAAGCGTTCACGGTATCTTTCTGCCGGAAGAAAAGCGATTGCCGGATCATCCATTCCTCCGAATTGAAGTGAAGGCGGTTGGCCAGGTGAATCAGTTTCATGGAGGTGGTAAAGGTGGTATCGTTGATATTGCGCGGGCCGAATACTTTCACGCGGCGGTAGCGGATATGGCGAATCACTTTGCCGGTATGCGGCAAAAATCCCTGTTCACTCCTGGTCATACTGCTGTCGTCCGTTGAAGGCGGAGGGTCATTGTGACGGGAGATGCTGGACAACAGCGAATCCCGGTAACGCCGGCTCTTCAGGGAATCTACATAGGTATTCAATTTCTTAAACCACCGTTTGCCTTGCGCAGGAATGGTGTCGGCCTGCGCAAAACACTGCTGTGGAAGGCAAAACACCAACAGGTAACAGCTTAGGGACGCAAAGAATATTTTCCGGTAATGATTCAAAACTGCGTTTAACTGTAACAACAATACAAATTTTTAACCAAATTCCGCCGGCCGCCAAAAACAAAGGGAAGGCAACGTAACCGGTTGCGCCTTCCCTTCATCTTTATGCCTGTTAAGGTAAATTTATGGCTGTACCGCAATGGTTCTTCCGCCTCTTCCCGCACTGTCAAACACCCTGAACCGGACGGCGCCCGTGGCGGCCAGCGGCGCCGTATAGGCCGGACTTTTGGCCGTTGGTTCCTTTCCGTCTGTGGTATAACGAATCACCATGCCCGGAAGTTGTACGTTGGCCAAAACTTTCCCGTTTTCGACGATGGCTCCCGCAGTGGGGATGCGGTACAGGTAACCACCGTTGAGCCGCGCGAGGCGCGGCAGTTCTCTTTTCGCCACCACATTGATGAAATTGCTCCACGCTTCCTGGTAGAGGCGGCCGGCGGCAGCTTCATCCTTTTCCAGGGCCCAGGCGGGATTAGGCGCCCAGGCGCGCTCTGCCATGCCGAGCAGCTTAGGCAGCAACTGGTATTCCTGCTGCGCCGGCGTTTTGACGGTTTCGCTCCAGAGCGCGGCCTGTACGCCGGCAATATTCCCCTGGCCGTATTCGGTCAGGCGATCTTTCCCTGTAAAGGTGCCGGGCGGTAAAGGGCGGCCCTGGTCGTCTTCTTTCGCATTTTTATAGAGGTCGAACGGTATGAAATAGAACGGCTTGTCTATATCCACATACCCGCCCCAGTAAAAGCCGGGCTCGTAATAGTCCTTCACGTAAGCCATGTCGAAATAATAATTGCTCACGCCGGACAGCACCACTTTGTACCCCGCGTTGGCGAGGCGGTACGTGAGGTCTTCCATGCCGCCGCCCATCACGTTGTTCCACACGTCGAGCTGGAAGTTACGGTTACCGAAATCGGGGTTGGCGATCATCACGTCCCGGCCGTCGCGGCGGGTTTTGCGCATGCCGGCCTCTTCCCAGCCATACAGCTGCAGGCCCCGCTGGTTCACGATTCTGGCGATCTTATCGTAGAAATAATACCAGAGGTCGCCGGCGCCACTCATCTTTTCTTTGGCGATCAGGGCCTGGCATACGGGCGATTTTTCCCACACACCCGCCGGGGTTTCGTCGCCGCCCATATGAATGATGTCGAGCGGCGCGCCGGCTTCCCGGTGCATGGCCACCAGCTCGTCCACCACCTTTTCCATGAATTTGTAGGCAGACGGGAGGGAGGGGTTGATCACGTTGTCTTTCCACTCCTGCACCGAGCGGTATGTGCTTTGATCGTCCGGGTCGCTGAGGCGGTACTCATTCGCTTCCGCCGTTTTTCCTGCTTTCATCAGCCTGTCGTAGCGGGCATCCATCGATTTGATGGCAGCACGCGCGTGACCGGGCATTTCGATTTCAGGAATCACTTTGATATGGCGCTGGCGGGCGAAGCGAAGGATCTCGATATAGTCGGCACGCGTATAAAACCCGCTGCCCAACGTGTTCACCACATCCGGGCCGGAGCCGTAAGACGGTTGCAGCGCTTCCAGTTCGTTCACACCGTGCGCGCGGCGGCCGCCAACGGCGGTCAGTTCCGGCAGGCCGGCTATTTCCACGCGCCAGCCTTCGTCGTCGCTCATGTGCAGGTGCAATACGTTCAGTTTATAGAGCGCCATGAGGTCGATCACTTTCATCACCTGCTGCTTCGACTGGAAGTTGCGCGCCACATCGAGCATCAGTGAACGGAACCCGAAGCGGGGCCGGTCTTTCACCTCCACCAGCGGAATGCTGATGGCATTGTTCTTCGCGGCGGGCAACAGGCTCCGCAGCGACTGGATGCCGTAAAAAATGCCGGCGGCATTGCCGGACGCAATCACATACCCGTTGCTGCCACCGGTCAGGTGATAAGCGCCCACGGCGGTGTCTGCGCTTTTTTCGAGGTGGATGCCGCCTTCGTTGCCGGCCACGGCGCGCACGGGTTTACCCAGCGCCCCGCTGAGCACGGAAGACAGGAATTCCGCCTCCTGTTTGAAATCGGAATGGTAAGCGATGACGGTGGCTGCGTTAAGTGTAAAAGCGCCCGGTTTTTCCTGGTATACGGCAGGCGTGGGCAGTATTTTCGGCAGCTGTTCGGCGGGTATGTCTTTTATCCGCGCGTTGCGCTGGTATATTTCCGCCGCGGTGGTCTGCGGATGCTGATCCGCCGCCGTACGGCGCAATTGTTTAGCGGTGGTGGGCGGCACTACGGCATAATCCGCAATGGCATATCCCTTCGCGGGCTGCTGGTCCCACACCAGGTAAGGGCCTTCCGGCCCGTCGGTGATGGCCGTTACCCAGGCCACAGATACGATGTTTATTTTCAGGGAGTCGCCGGGGGCGATGCCTTTGAAACCCGCCTTGGGTTTGAATTTAACCAGCGGGCCGTTTACATGCTCCACCGCGATGCCGTTGCCGGCGTCGCCGGGGCTCACGTAGCGGACGAAGGTGAAAAAAAATGCCCACCCGCTGGCAGGGAATGCCTGCTTCGTTTTGTTGATGAAAGTAAAAGTGGAAAGCGTCTGCGGCTTGCCCTGGTACCCGTTTTCCACCACTTCCCATTTTACCTTCAGGCCGTTGGCGGGGAAGGCGGGAGACTGTGCCATGGAAAAACCGGAAAGCAGCATCAGCAGGCTTGTGAATCTAAAGCGCATATCATCAGGATTTAACCAGAAGGGTCTGAGAGGAACATCCGGCCGTACCTGGCGGACCATCCAAAAAGACCGTTCGATCGTTATTTGTTAAAAGACGTATGGATTGCATCCAGCAGATATCCTTTCGAATCGCTGGAATACTCCCAGAACATGACGCCGGCCAGCCCGTGCTTTGTAATGTACCTGCACTTGGCGCGCACGGAGCGCTCATCGTCAAAACTGATGAACACGTTGTTGCCGGGATGCCAAAGATAAGGGGCTTTTGCTTTTCTGTCCCAATGGCGTTTATATCCCTGCTGGTTAATGAGGCTGTCTTTCAGGCGGGTGTATCCGCCGCCGCGGGCGCCCTTGAGGGCCTGCCGGTTGAGCCCGCGGTTGCCGCCGTCATTGAGCGTCCATCCCCGGCCGTAAAACGCCGCGCCCATCACCAGTTTCTCCGCCGGCACCCCGGCTTCCAGGTATATCCGCACGGAACGGTGGGCGCTTGGCTCGGCAGTATCTTTCGTTGAGCCGTAGAGGTTAGTATGGTGACCGGCGATGCCGGTAGGGTTGGTTTTATAGTCGTACGTCATGATGTTCACATAGTCGAGGTACTGTTGGGCTTTGTCCATTTCCGTGTGTGCGGTGAAATAGCGCCCTCCGCCTACCGCGGTGGTGAGCAGGTAGGGGCGGCCCGTTTCGCGCGCCAGCGTATCGAGCGACGCGCGCAGGGCTTTGAACATGAGGGTATAGTTTTGTTTGTCTTCCGGCCGGTACACATTCCCATCTTCGCCCGGCACGCCGGGGTACTCCCAATCGATGTCCACCCCATCGAGCCGGTGTTTTCTCACAATATCCACGGCCGTGGCGGCGAACAGGCGGCGGCCCGCTTCGGTGAGCACGGCGTCCGAGAAGTTTTCACTCCAGGCCCAGCCGCCGATGGAGATGAGAATTTTCAGCGCGGGGTTGCGGTGTTTGAGGGCGTTGAGCTCGCGGAAGTTGACGGTGTCCGTCGCTTCATTGGTGAGCCAGGCCTGGCCGTTTTTAATGTCCACAAATGCGTAGTTGATGTGGGTGAGTTTCTCCACCATGATAGAGGCCGGGTTGGTGATGAGGCCGCGGTAGCCGCCCACGTAGGCAATCACAACGGGCTTTTTTCCGGGGGGCGCGGCCGGGGTAAAGGCCATGAAACAGGATAATGCCAAAAGCAACGCGACAGGCACGCATTTCGCCGGCAAGGATAGATAACGCATGCATTAAATATACTGCATTTGCCACTAAAAGCAAACCACCCCGGTAGATACCGGGATGGCTATATCATTTCCACATTTTAGCGTCATCTACTGCTGAGATGTTAAACAATGGATGCGCGGTTGTCCGTTATTCCATAATGCCGGGAAAATATTTTTTCTAGTCGCCTTCCAGGTGGAATTTGATGGGCAGGTTGAAGTACACGGGCACGCTCTGACCGTTTTGCCGTCCCGGTTTCCATTTGGGCATTTTCTTCACCACCCTGAGCGCCTCGTCATCGAGCCCGGCGCCTTTTTTCGCGCCCATGAGCTCCACATCCGTGATCTCGCCATCGCCCCGCACCACGAACTTCACGAACACCGTGCCCTGCACCCCGTTATCGATAGCCATGGGAGGATAGCGCAGGTTATTGCGGAGGAATTTGGCCAGCGCCTCCTCGCCGCCGGGGAATTCCGGCATGATCTCCACAAAGCTCCTGATCTCCTCGCGCACTTCCACCTTCGGTGCTTCAATCACGTCGGTACCGCCTTTGAGCCCGTTCTCGATGCCGTTGTCCGCTCCGTTGGGATCGCCATTGGGATCCGTTTTGAAGCCGATAGCGGGATTCTTCAGGTCGTCAACTTTAGGCGGCACTTCATCCGGATGCACCTTCTCATCCTTTTCGATTTTAAACGCCACATACTGTATCGTCGGCTTCGACGCGGCAGGAGCCGGCTGGCGGATGGTTGGCGGCGGCGTGAGCGGCTTTTCTTCTTTGGGAATGTTTTTCAGCTCGATGATTTCGGCCGGCACGATGACCCTGTGGTTCACCTCATCCGAAGCCAGCAGCTTCGTGGAAACCGTATAGCCGCCGATCACGAGCAGCACGAGGCCGCCCATGCCCAGCACGGCGTTGCGCACCCGCCGGTCGTACCGCCGGCGCAAATCATAAGCCCCGTAATCTTTGTTGCGGGCGTCGAAAAGAATGTCGAGAAAATCGGATTTAGCGAGTTTGGTTGTTTCCATGGCGATTCGTTTAGAAGGAAGATGCACGCCATTTTATTTTCCATAAGAAATTTATAATCCGTTGAACCTTTTCATATTAGCGTTGTTCTTTCTATTGTATCCGGAATTTTATGCAGTGCCCAACTTCACATAAAACGCTCCGTAGTTTATTGCTGCTGGCGGCTTTCATGCTTGCCGTGCAGCCATTGGCGGCCCAGCGCGACTCTTCCGGCCCGCATCATTTCACCCTTGAAGAAGCCGTTCAGTACGCGCTCCGCAATCAGAACAATGTGCAGAATGCCCGCCTCAACCGGCAGGCCTCGCTTGAAAAGATCCGTGAAATGCGCGGCAAGCTGTTCCCCCATGTGAACGTGAACGGTTCGCTGACCGACAACCTCAAGCTGCAAACCTCCTACATCCCAGACTTCGCCGGCAACCCCAACAACAAAATCCCCGTGCAGTTCGGCACCAAATTCAATTCGCAGGTGCTGGGTGAAGCCACGCAGACCATTCTCAACAGCGACTATTTCCTCGGCCTGCGCGCCGCCAAAGTATACGACCAGCTGTCCGTAAAAGATTACGAGCGCACCGCCATCGCTACCAGAGTGGCTGTGAGCAACGCCTTTTTCGGCGTACTCGTGAACCGCGAAAGTCTCCGGCTGACAGACGCCAACCTCGTGCAGATCGGCAAGGCGCTGAAAGATACCCGTGCCCGTTATGACGAAGGCGTGGCGGAACGGATCGATGTGGACCGGCTGCAGGTGTCGTACAACAAATCCGATAACCAGCGCGCCAACCTCGAACGCCTCATGGCCTTTTCGCTCGAATTGCTGAAATTCGAAATGGGCATGCCGCTGCAGGAATCGCTCACGCTGCAGGACGACCTGAAAAGCTTCGCACACGAACTGCCCGACAGCATCGGCTACAGCGTGCAGGACCGTCCGGAATACGCCATACAGCGTACGCAGGTGGAACTGGACCGGCTCAATCTCAAAAGCAAAAAACTGGAAGTGCTGCCTTCACTGAACGCACACATCAACTATGGCGTCAATTGGTTTTCCGATGCGTTTTCAGACCTCTACAAAACGGGCTTCGGCGCTTCCAACATGGGCCTCACCCTATCGCTGCCGCTCTTTACCGGCACCGAAAGGCTTTACCAGGTAAAGCAGCGCGAGATCTCACTGCAGCAATCGCAGAATAACCTGTCGTATTTAACACAACAGATACAGCTGGAAGTAAGAGAGGCGTGGACCAGCTATAAAAACAATTCCGCCTCGCTGCTCACCGAAGAAAAAAACATGGCGCTGACGCAGGGCGTGTACGACCGCGTGCTGCTGAAATTCGGGCAGGGCGTGTCTTCCAGCCTCGACGTCACCACGGCGGACAGTGATCTGAAAGAGGCGCAGAGCGACTACATACAGGCCCTTCTCAATACGTTGATCAGTAAGGTGAAGCTCGACCAGGCGATGGGCAAAATCAAACCACAATAAATCATTTTTTATGCACCGCACCCGGAACATTTACATAGGCCTGTTACTGCCGCTGCTTTGCGCGTGCGGCGGCAAACGGCAGGCGCCCGCGGGCCCCATGCCGAAGCCGACCGTTTCGGTGTATGAAGTGAGACCGGCCAGCTTCCCCGTTTCGGAAAAATTCCCAGCGACGCTGACGGGCAATGTGATCGTAGACATCAAATCGGACGTAACGGGTTTCCTGGAAGCCATCCGTGTGCAGGACGGCGCCACGGTCAGAAAGGGACAGGTATTGTACGAGGTCGACAAAAGCCGCAGCCAGGCCACCTATGCACAGTCCGAAGCCAGCGTGCTGCAGGCGGAAGCGGACCTGGCCATGAAGAAAAAAGACTATGAACGCTATAGCAACCTGCTGAAACAGGATGCCATCTCGAAGCAAACAGTAGACCAGGCGGAAACCGCGCTCAGAACGGCCGAAGCCATGCTGGCCTCCGCGAAAGCGGCCCGCGCCCGCAGCGGAACGGACATCAACCATGCCGTGCTCCGCGCGCCCATGAACGGCAAAATCGGCATCGCGCTGGTACGCACGGGCGACCTCGTGACGGCGGGACAAACGGTGATCAACACCCTGGTGAATGAAAATCCCATTTATGCAGACATCGACCTGCCCCAAAGCCGCTACCTGGAATTCAGCCAGCGCGGCGGGCAGCGGTTCTTTCTTGTATCCGGCAACGAAAAATATCCGCACGAAGGAAAAGTACTGCTCGTTAATAACGTGGTAGACGCCAAAACGGGCACCATCCGCATGCGCCTTACCTTTCTCAACCCAGAAAGCGTGCTTAAAAGCGGGATGACGGCCACCGTGCAGGTGCAGTCGCCCCCGTCCGATTCCGCGCTGGCCATTCCCGCCAAAGCCATTGTGGAACTGCTGGGCGAGGTGAAAGCATATGTGGTGGACCGGAACAACGTGGTGCAGACGAGGAACGTGGAAAGAGGGCCCCTGGCAGACAGCCTGATGATCGTCCGCTCCGGGCTGCAGGCCGGCGAGCGGGTGGTGGTAGACGGTATCCAGAAAGTGCGCCAGGGCGATACAGTCAATATCAAATAACGGTGCAGCATGATCTCTAAAACATTCATAGAACGGAAGAACACAACGATCGTAATCGCGGTCATCCTCGTGATTGTAGGGCTCATCTGCATGATCAACCTGCCCATCGCGCAGCTGCCGGATATTGCGCCGCCGGTGGTGGACGTGCGGGCCAACTACATCGGCGCCAACTCCACTACCGTGGAGGAAACTGTGACCACACCCATCGAAAACCAGGTGAACGGCACACCCGGCGCCATGTATATACAGTCCGTCAGCGCGAACGACGGCTCCATGAGCATCACCGTAACTTTCGAGATCGGCACCAACCCGGATATCTCCGCGCTCGATGTGCAGAACCGCGTGAACTTCGCACTGCCGGCCGTTCCGGACGATGTACGGAGAGTAGGCGTGACCACCAAAAAACGCTCCAACGACATGCTGATGGTGGTGGCCCTGAATTCCCCGAAAGGCACGCATAATTCCGAATTCCTCAATAACTATCTCAACATCTACATCAAGCCCGAACTGGCACGCGTGCCGGGTGTGGGCGATGTGAACGCCTTTTCGCAGGACTACAGCATGCGTATCTGGCTGAACCCCGACAAGATGGCTGCGCTCAATATTACGCCAGCCGACGTGGCCCGCTCCATTCAGGAGCAGAACACGCAGGCCCCTGCCGGCATCATCGGTTCCCCGCCGGCCAGCAAAGGGCAGGCATTCGAATACACCGTGAAAGTAAAAGGCCGGTTGCTGACATCGGAAGAATTCGGCAACATCATCGTGGCCACCAATCCGCAAACCGGCTCGCTCGTGCGCCTCAGCGATATTTCACGCCAGCAGCTCGGCTCTTTCTCCTACGCCGTGGAAGTGAAGGCTGATGGCAAAACCGGTACCGGTATGGCAATCTACCTCGCACCCGGCGCCAATGCGCTCGATGTGGCGGAACGCGTGGAAAACAAATTCAAGGAACTGGCGAAATCGTTTCCCGAAGACGTGAATTGGCTCGTGCCGTTTGAAACAGTGTCTTTCGTAAAAATTTCCATCAACGAAGTGGTGCACACTTTCATCGAAGCCATGCTGCTGGTGATACTGGTGGTGTACCTCTTCCTGCAAAGCTGGCGCGCCACGCTGGTGCCCGTGCTCGTGATCCCCGTTTCGCTCATCGGTACTTTCATCTTCTTCACCCTGCTCGGCTTTTCGATCAACACACTCACGTTGTTCGGGTTCGTACTGGCTATCGGGATTGTGGTGGACGATGCCATCGTAGTGGTGGAAGCCGTGCAACATCACATCGACGTGAACGGCATGAAGCCGCTGGAGGCCACCTATCGCGCCATGACGGAGGTGCAGGCCCCCGTGATCGCCATCGGGTTGATACTCGCCGCCGTGTTCGTGCCCGTCGCATTCATTCCCGGCGTGAGCGGCAAATTGTACCAGCAGTTCGCGCTTACCATCGCGTTTTCCGTCATCCTCTCCGCCTTCCTGGCGTTGACGCTCACCCCCGCCCTGTGCGCCGTGGTGCTGCGCCCCACCCAGCTCGATGACAATTCCAGGGGGCTCAACAAACTGCATTACAAATTCAACCGCTGGTTTACTCGCTTCACCGAAAAGTACACCCATGGCGTGCGGCGGGCCATCAAGCAAACGGCATTCGTATTGATACTGTTGGGCATCCTGTTCGGGGCGGCCTTTGTATTGTTCAAAAAAGTGCCCACCACGTTTGTGCCGCAGGAAGACATGGGTGCGCTGTTCCTTGTAGTGGAGCTGCCCGACGCTTCGTCGTCCGTGCGCACACGCGAGGTGACGGAGCGCATCAACAACATCCTGGCGTCCGACCCCGCCGTGGCGCATTTCATGGGTGTATCGGGCATTAACTTCGTGGCCAACGCCATCAAGCCCAACTCCGCCACGTTTTTCGTGAACCTCAAACCGTGGGACGAGCGGCTGGCGAAGGGCGACGACATGGGCACCGTTTCCGGCCGCATCCAGGGCAAACTCGCGCAGATCACGGAGGCCACCGCGCTGGCGCTTCCCTCGCCCACCCTGCGCGGCATGGGCACGTCTACCGGCTTCACTTACGTGCTCGAACAACGCAGCGGCACCGATATTACCGAATTCACCAAAGTGCTGCAAAACCTCCTGATGGCGGCCAACAAACGGCCCGAGATCGCCAGGGCGTATGCATTTTTCAGCTCCACCACGCCCGAATTCAATGTGGAAGTGGACCGTGAGCGCTGCAAGCAGATGGGCGTGGCGGTGAACGATGTGTTCAATGCGCTGCAAACGTTCCTGGGAGGCCTGTATGTGAATGATTTTACGCGGTTCGGGAGAAGTTTCCGCGTGGTGCTGCAGGCGGATACGGCGTACCGCAAAACGGTAAACGACCTGCAGTTTTACCATGTGCGCAACCAGCAGGGGGAAATGGTGCCGCTCAGTTCGCTGATCTCCACCAAACTCGCCGCCGGTGCGCCGGTGATCAACCACTTCAACCTGTACCGCTCCGCGGAAATCAGCGGCACCAGCAAACCCGGCTTCAGCAGCGGCGATGCCATCAAGGCGATGGAAGAAGTGTCGCGCGAGGTGCTGCCGGCCAACTTCGGGTATGAATGGTCCAACATCTCCAAACAGGAAATTGAAGCAGGTAACAAAAGCACGATGATCTTCGCGTTGTCGATCCTCTTTGTGTTTTTGCTGCTGACTGCACTATACGAAAGCTGGTCTGTCCCATTCTCTGTACTGCTGGCGGTTCCGGTAGCCCTGTTCGGCTCCATTGCGGCCCTGTGGCTATCCGGACAAGCCAACAGCGTTTATTCGCAGATCGGTCTGATCACGCTGATCGGACTGTCTGCCAAAAACGCCATTCTGATTGTTGAGTTTTGCAAGGAGCGGGTAGACAGGGGGATGCCCCTGATCCAGGCCACCCTCGAAGCGGTGAGCCTCCGCTTCCGGCCCATTCTGATGACGTCGTTTGCGTTCATCCTGGGTGTTATGCCGCTGGCGCTGGCCAAAGGAGCCGGCGCCGCTTCGCGCGTCAACATTGGTTTCACGGTGGTGGGCGGTATGCTTGCCGCTACCGTGCTGGCCATTTTCAGCGTACCGGTATTGTATGTCCTCATTACCCGGCTGGCCTATGGTAAAAAGAAACTGGCCGAGCTGGAAGAAGGAGGCAAAAAGAACCCGTTGTCGCCGTCAACGCCGCACTGATCAGTTCCTGTCTTCCGCATTATCACGGTCCCAGCCCGCATCGCGGATAAGCATGTTCGTGTAGGCATCGGCCTGTATGAGTTTCTGCAATTCCTCCATTCTTTCGCGGGCCACGTTCACATATTGTTTATCGTCGCGGTAAGCCGCGAGCCCCTTCAGTGATTTTTCGTCGAACCGGCGGAACATGCGCGCGGCACGCTGCGACTGGTAGGCGCGGCGGCCCAGCATTTCGAGCACGTCCGAAGCGAGGCGTAGCGAAGTGTCGATTGTTTCGCGATAAATGTGGAGCACGCCGGCGTTCATCAGGTCGAACGCGTCCGCGTTCTGGGTGGCCCTCACCAGCATCTGCAGGTGCGGGTAGTGTTTCTTGACCGTTTCCACCACTTCGAGGTTCTTTTCCGGTGTGGCCATGGCGATCACGATGAGGCGCGCCTGTTCGGCCCCGGCGGACTTCAGCATGTCGAAGCGCGCCGCATCGCCGTAATATACTTTCAGGCCCATCTGGCGCAGCAGGTCTACCCGGTCAGAATCCAGGTCGAGCACCGTGGAATGCACCCCGCTGGCCCGCAGGAAGCGCCCCACCACCGTTCCGAAATGATCGAAGCCGGCAATGATCACGGGGTTCTTTTCGTCGATCGCATCCTGCGCGCGCTCTTCCCGGTTGGCGGTGCAGCCGAAGCGCGGCACAATCACTTTTTCGTACAACAGCATCAGTAGCGGCGTCAGCGCCATGGTGATGGCCACTACAGCGGTCATCATATCGATCAGTTCCGCCGGCAGTAACCTGGATTGCTTCGAAAACGAAAACAGCACGAAGGCAAACTCACCCACCTGCGGCAGCGCGAAGGCAAAGAGCAGGTTCTGCTCCCCGCTGAGGCGGAACAGCTTGCCCAAACCGGCCAGCACGGCGAATTTCACTACAAGCACCCCCGCAACGATGCCGCTTATCAGCCATGGCTGTTGCAGGATGAGGTCGAAGTTGATGGTGGCGCCCACGCCTATGAAAAACAGGCCGAGCAGCAGGCCCTTGAACGGTTCGATGTCGCTTTCCAGCTCGTGGCGGTATTCGCTGTTGGCCAGCACCACGCCGCCCAAAAACGCGCCCAGTGCGGGGCTCAGGCCCACCAGCGTCATCAGTACGGCAATGGCCACCACCAGCAGCAGCGCCGAGGCCGTGAACAACTCGCGCAGGCGGGTGCGCGCCACGATGTGCAGGATGGGCTTCACCACATAGCGGCCGCCCACCACCAGCGTAATCACCGCCCCGAAAACAATCAGCGTTTTGGCCCAGGCCGGCTGGTGCGCGATGAGCGACTGCCCGTCTTCCACCGTTCCCGCCGCCCCTTCTGGGCCCAGCAATGGAAATATGGCCAGCATGGGAATCACTGCCACGTCCTGGAACAACAGCACCGAAAATGCGCTTTGTCCGGCCGCAGAGCCCATCTGCCCCTTTTCATTCAGTATTTGTAACACAATGGCGGTGGATGATAAAGACAAAATCATGCCCAGCACCAGCGCTTCGTTCCACCGAAGGCCCAACATGAAACTGCCGCCAGCGATCAGTAGAGCCGTGAGCGTTACCTGCAGCCCGCCCAGGCCCAGTATGGGCGCGCGCAGTTTCCAGAGCAGCGACGGCTCCAGTTCCAGGCCGATGAGGAACAACATCATCACCACCCCGAATTCCGCAAAATGCATGAGGTCTTCCCCGCCATGCCCGATCAGCCCCAATAGCGCCGGACCGATGATGATACCGCCGATGAGGTACCCCAGCACGGAGCCCAGGTTCAGCTTTTTGGCCAGCGGCACAAACACTACCATGGTGGCGAGGTACACCAGCGCCTGGTAAAAAAATGATTCGTTCGACATACGCAGTTTTCAGTTATGGTTGAAGAATGCCCGGTTGCGGCGTTTTCAGCTGTTCCAGCAGTTGCACATACCGCGCGGCATGTGCGCCGAGCTGCTGATCGTTCAGAGTATTGGAGCCATGCACCACGAACGGGGGCAGGTATTGCATATTGCAAAGGCCGGCCGTACGTTCGAACGGCAGCAGGAATTCCTGCACAGAGTGGCCGTGATGGCCCTGCGGCGTGTAGGCGGCTTCGTTACCGCCCATCGACAATACGTTCATCATCTGCTTGGCCTGCAGGTGGGTACCGTTTTTGCCGTATGCCCAGCCGTGCTCCAGCACAAGATCGAGCCACTGTTTGATGAGCGCGGGGCTGCTATACCAGTAAAAAGGATGTTGAAAAAGAAAGATGTCGTGCTGCTCGAGCAGCGCCTGTTCCACCTGGGGCTGCACGTCGAAATCGGGATACAGCTGGTAAAGATCGCGGATGGTGACGTCTTTGATGGAAGCGGCTGCCTGCAGGAGCCGGGCGTGTATGCGCGACCGTTCGAAGGCCGGGTGGGCGAAAAGAATGAGTATCCTGGGCAAGGTCGCAAAAATTACGGATTAGGAAATGCGGCGTTCCCGGTACGCCGGAAAAACCGGGTGCGGCAAGAGCGCTTTACGAAGCCGAATTTACTGATTATCGGCAAGCCTGCATTCCTAATCCGTAAAAGTATTATACCTGCAGCGCTTCCGCGGCTGCTTCGTCTACAAACCAGTGCAGCTGCCCGTTTTCGGGGCGGATGAGCTGGGAAGGGAATTTGTCGGGGTCGGTAGCGCCGTCGATCACGCTCTTTAACGTGAGGGCCTTGCCGGCGCCGGTGGCCATAAATACCACGCAGGCGGAGAGGTTGGTAACCGGGGCGGTGAGGGTGATGCGGTGCATGTTCTGCGCTTCGAGCCAGAAAGCTTTCACCCAGGCTTTGCGTTCATGTACGATGGGCAGGCCGGGGAAAAGGGACAACGTATGCCCGTCGTCGCCCATACCCAGCAGCACCAGGTCGAACGTATGCGGTTTGCCGTCGAAGTATTCGTGCAGCGTTTTTTCATATTCCGCCGCGGCCGCATCCGGCGCTATGTCGGTGCGCATCACAAAGATGTTTTCCGGCAGGGCGCCCACGCTGTCGAGCAGCACATCGTACGCCATGCGGGCGTTGTTGCGGCTGTCTTCGAACGGCACGGCCCTTTCGTCGCCCCAGAAAAAATGCACCTTCTTCCAGTCGATCATGTTGACGTAAGGCTCTTTGGCCAGCAGGGAATACAGGGCCTTCGGTGTATTGCCGCCCGAAAGGGCGAAGGTAAACCGGTCCTGCTGCTGAAGCACTTCCTGGATGTACTGGCTGATGAAGGCGGCCAGGTTTTCGCTGAGTTGCTGAGGATCTTTTGCGATATGCAATTCCATATGGTATTGGTTAAGCAGGCCGGCGAAATGCCGGCCTGCTGCAGTAAAATATTATCTCGCCGGCGGCAGGTTGATCCAGGAATGGCCGTCGCGCGCAATGAGCGCATCGGCGTCTTCCGGACCCCACGAATCCGGCACGTAGTTCGGAAAATCTTGCGGCGTGCGGTTTTCCCATGTTTCAAGGATGGGCATGATCACCTTCCAGGCAGCTTCCACCTGGTCTGCCCGCATGAAGAGCGTGGCGTCGCCTTCCATCACGTCGAGCAGCAGCGTTTCATACGCCTCGGGCGTGTGATCGTCTGAGCCTTCGTAATTGAAGGTCATGTTCACCGGGTCGAGCGTCATGGTCTGGCCCGGGCGTTTCGCCTGGAAGCGGATACGGATGTCCATTTCCGGCTGGATGCTGATGGTGAGGCGGTTAGAGCGCCATGATTCCGCTGCTTCCGACGGGAACGCGAAGGTGGGCGCATCTTTGAACTGGATGGTGACGTGGGTCGATTTCTGGTGCATCAGTTTGCCGGTGCGCACATAAAACGGCACGCCCTGCCAGCGCCAGTTGTCGACATAAAACTTCACCGCGGCGTACGTTTCGGTGTTAGACAGCGGGTCTACGCCTTTTTCTTCGCGGTAGCCCGTTACCTGTTTGCCTTTCATCCATCCCGCACCGTACTGGCCGCGAACCGCGCTTTCATGCACATCTTCCTTTTTGATGGGGCGGATGGCGTTGAGCACGTCTACTTTTTTATTCCGGATTTCGTTGGCGTCGAACGATACGGGAGCTTCCATGGCCACCATGCACATCAGCTGCAGGATGTGGTTCTGTACCATGTCGCGCAGCGCGCCGGAATGCTCGTAATACCCGCCGCGGCCTTCGAGGCCCACGCTTTCGGCGGCGGTGATCTGGATGTGATCGATATAATGACGGTTCCATACCGGTTCGAACAGTGCGTTGGCGAAGCGGAGGGCCAAGATGTTCTGCACCGTTTCCTTACCCAGGTAGTGGTCGATGCGGAAAATCTGTTCTTCGGCAAAAAGGCCCGAGAGCAGGTCGTTGAGCTCATGCGCGCTGGCGAGGTCGTGGCCGAAAGGTTTTTCGATCACGATGCGGGTGGTGGCTTTGTCTTTGCACAGGTTGAGCGTGCCCAGCTCCTGGGCGATGGAAGGCACCAGCTGCGGCGCCACGGCCAGGTAGAAGATCACGTTCGGATGAGTACCCCACTCCTTCTCTTTCGCCTGCACGTATTCCGCGATGCGCTGGTACGACTTGACGTCGCCGGCATCGAGCTGCAGGTAGTTTACATGGTCGAAGAACTCTTTGTAGTGCCCGTTGGCTTCCGCCTTCCGGCGCGAGAACT
This sequence comes from uncultured Chitinophaga sp., assembly GCA_965653365.1. GTDB lineage: Bacteria > Bacteroidota > Bacteroidia > Chitinophagales > Chitinophagaceae > Chitinophaga. The sequence goes on from CBFGZV010000004.1 coordinate 29,702, forward strand.
TCGTGATGCCTTCCTGCAGGTGGCTACGGTAATTTTCGTTGCTGTATTCGGTACGGCCTATCCCTACAATGGCAAAATGTTCCGGCATCCACTCGTCGAGGAAGAGGTTGTAGAGGGCCGGCGTCAGCTTGCGGTAGTTCAGGTCCCCGCTGCCGCCGAAGATAAACAGTATCGAAGCGGGCGGGCGTTTATGTTGTTGCATAAAAAATGAAAAAATTATGAATGGTGTTGCCAGGAAGTATGGAAACTGCCGGGCATGTCTATACGCTGATAGGTGTGCGCGCCGAAATAATCTCTTTGCGCCTGCACCAGGTTGGTGGGCAGCTTTTCGGTACGGTACGCATCGAAATAAGAAAGGGCGGCCATAAACCCTGCGGCCGGCAAACCGGCTTGCGCCGCCTGTACGATCACGGCGCGGGTATTATGTTCCCTGCTTTTCACCAAATCCGCTACTGCCTTGTTCAGCAGCAGGTTGGGCGCATCCGGCGCTTCTTTGAGGGCCGTGTAGAAGGTGCCCAGCAGTGCCGATCGGATGATACAGCCACCCCGCCAAACCTTCACCGCTTCCGGCAGGGGAATCTCCATCTGGTGGGCGGCGGAAGCGTTGTGCAGCATCGCCATGCCCTGTGCGTAGCACATGATGGTGGCGAATTGCAAAGCATCCTTCACCTGGGAGATGAACAGGCCGGTTTCGGCGGATACCGGGATTTTCGGTTCGGCGTAAACTTTCGCCGCTTCCACCCTTTCGTCTTTGAAGGCCGAAATGGTGCGCATGGCCACCGCCGTATCGATAACCGTGGCGGGCACGCCGAGGTCCATCGCTTCCTGTGAAGTCCATTTGCCGGTGCCTTTGGAGCCCGCTTTATCGGAAATCACGTCGATGAGGCGCTGGCCAGATTTATCGTCGTTCTGGAGGAATATGTCCGCGGTGATCTCGATGAGGAAGGATTGCATTTCGCCTTCGTTCCATTCCTTGTATACCTGATGCAGCTGGTCGTTGTTGAGGCCGGCCGCTTTGAGCAGGCGGTAGCTTTCGCTGATGAGCTGCATGATGGCGTATTCGATGCCGTTGTGCACCATTTTCACGTAATGGCCGGCGGCGCCTTTGCCGAGGTAAGCCACACAGGGCTCGCCGTCAACTTTGGCGGAAATGGCTTCCAGCATGGGCTTCACATGGGCGTAAGCCTCCTGGTCGCCGCCCGGCATGATGCTCGGACCCGTACGGGCGCCCTGTTCGCCGCCTGAAACGCCCACGCCCATAAAATGGAAGCCGGCGGTTTTCATGGCCGATACCCGGCGAAGGGTATCTGTAAAGTGGGAGTTCCCCCCGTCGATTACGATGTCTCCCGGTTCCAGTAAAGGTTTCAGGGATTCCAGCACATCGTCTACCGGTTTGCCGGCAGGCACCAGCATCATCACCCGGCGGGGTTTCTGCAGCTGGGCGATCATTTCTTCGAGGGATACCACGCCTTTTACGCGTGTGCCCGCAGTGGCGGACGTTTCAAGAGCCTGTGCCTTTTCGGTGTCTTTATCGAACCCGATCACGGCAAAACCATGGTCGGCCATATTGAGCAGAAGGTTGCGCCCCATCACGCCCAGGCCGATCATTCCGAATTCATACATGCTGTTTGCCATAGAGTATTAACTGAATTGTGCGGCGAAATTAGCCATTTAGCCACTATTATTATTTATGCAATTGTAAAGTGAGGTCGCGCAGGGCAACCAGCGCCCGCTGTACCAGGTCGATAGTTTTGCCGTCGATCAGCCGGCCTTCCGCGTCGAATTTACCCGAGGCGTCGGCCACCAGTACTTCCGGTTTAACCACCTGTTTCATGTCCAGGAACTGGAAAACGGGCTTAAAAGCCAGCTGCATGCGCACCGTGCCCCACATGCCGGGGGTGGCGCCCATCAGCGCAACGGGCTTATGCAGCAGCGGTGCGTCGGGCCCGCGGGAAGCCCAGTCGATGGCGTTTTTGAGCCCGCCGGGGATGGAATAGTTGTATTCCGGCGAAACGATCAGGATGGCCTGCGCCCCGGCCAGCGTTTCGCGGAAGGCCCGCACCGGCTCCGGCCTGGCGCCGGTATCGAGGTCCGCATTATAGACAGGTACAGCGGAAAAGTCAGCAATTTCGGCGGTTACGCCTTCCGGCAGCAGCTCCAGCGCCGCTTTTAATAATGCCGTGTTATAAGATCCCTTTCTCAAACTCCCGGAAATCCCTACAAGGTGTACAGGTGCACTCATTCAACAAAAATATGCACAAAAATGCTATAGGAAAAGTGGTATAACCGGTATAAATTACAGTATTTAATCCCGACCCCATGAAATTAGGAGTGATACTGAAACATTATTTGCCGTGCTTGTATTTCATTTTCCTGGCTTTATGCATAGCATATTCAACTTATAACAGCCCCGCTTTTGATGCCGTAGGCATGCGCAACAATATCATCACCGCACTGGTGATGCTGGCGCTTTTCCTGGGCCTGCTTTTCGTGCGGCGCACCTATGCGCGGATGATCGCGGGTTTGCTGATGCTGTTTCTCTCGCTTTACTTTTCCCTTTCCTGGTTCGACGAGATGGTGGATATCGGCCAGGCCGGCGGAGCGCCGTCGCCGGCATTGCGCAACGCGATATATTACATCGCCGGAGCGTTTTGCATGGCTATTTTGCTCATTGTTCCCCTGCACCTGCCGCAGCGGACGCCGTTGTACAACCGGAAGTAAGGTTCCAGCGTTCACTTTCCACCATTACCTGTGCCGGGAATGAACGCATGTTTCATGTCGCTGTGGCGTAAACAGATGGAACATATTGGCCGACCAAAGGCGATCATTGGCAGACCGGCGGCGCATCCGGCACGATGAACGTTACCGGCCGGAGCCTTCCCTGTGCATCGTACCGGCCCTTACAGGGCGTTCGCATACGCCATTGCTCCGCGCCCAGCGGCGCGGTCACGGAATTGATGAGGCCTGCAATAATGCGCTCCGGACGTTACCGGTTGATGATCACCTCCGTGCCCAGCGGCGCGGTTACCGGAATTGATGAGGCCTGCAATAATTGCGCCCCGGACGTTACCGGTTGATGATCACCTCCGCACCCAGCGGCGCAGTCACGGAATTGATGAGGCCTGCAACAATTGCGCTCTGGACGTTACCGGTTGATGATCACCTCCGCGCCCAGCGGCGCGGTTACGGAATTGATGAGACCTGTAATAATTGCGCCCCGGACGTTACCGGTTGATGATCACCTCCGCACCCAGCGGCGCAGTCACGGAATTGATGAGACCCCTCGCATAAAATGTATAAATCTTTCCTTCAGAGAGCGGAACACCCGGCCGGGAAAAGACCACCATATTGTCGGAAGCCCTTCTCACCTCAATGGTATAGGTGGCCGCGGCTACAGCCGCAAAGCCCTGGTGCTGGGTGGCGGTAGCCTGCGTTTCGAAAGAGCGATTGGAGAAAACAGGTGTAAAAGTGCCGCCGCTGACATAACCGATGGTTACCGCCGGCGCGTCCGGCGCGAGGTGAAAAAACCGGATATGCGCCTTGCTGGCTTCGGTAGCGGGAAACACATCGTCGAGCAGCAGCGTTTTGATCTTTACCCCGCTGTCGTACAAAAACATGGAATATCGTTTCTCTGCCGTCAGCTGTATTTGCTGGTTCACCAGTGGACTGCTGCTGCCGGAAAGGCCCGCCGTAAATTTGCGCTGGCCGGCATAGGCGTCGAGATAGCCGGTGTTGGCGAGGTAATTAAACGGAATGTTGTTGACCCGGAGGCCGTCCATGGCCATGTCGAGCCCACTGTTGCCCGGCGATGCATGGGTGATCTGCAGTTTCGCAAGGGGTACGTTCGGTGAATCGTCGTTGCTGCTGCAGGCGGTCAGCAATAAAAGTGCACAGCAGCAGGAAAACAACAGGTTTTTCATAATATGGTGTTTAAAGGTCCGGAAAAGGATAAGGGAAGAATCAGGACATGCAGCTTAAAACACCCCTGTGCAGGGATTGTTCAATTAAAACGGCCGCTGTATATTGTACGGTATGAAAACGTTCATTCTGCTCATTTTATTCTCTTGTGGCGCCATGGTTGTTAAAGCCCAGTCGCCCACCCGCCCGGTACTGAACCATCTGGCCCTGTACGTGCAGGATCTGCAAAAGGCCACTTCCTTTTACCGCGACCTCCTCGGCCTCGACACCATTCCCGAGCCCTTTCACGACGGGAAGCACACCTGGTTCGCCGTGGGCCCGGCCAGCCACCTTCACCTGATCGCGGGCGCGAAGGCAAAGCAGCAGGGCGACCGCAACACCCATATCTGTTTCAGCGTGCCTTCGGTGGAAGCGTTCATTGCGCGGCTCGACAAAGCCGGCATGGAGTACATCAACTGGGCCGGTGAAAAGAAAAAGGTCACCCTGCGGGTAGACGGCGTCCAACAAATTTATCTCCAGGACCCTGACGGCTACTGGATTGAAGTGAACGACGCCCGGAAATAACGGTTAGATTTTTTTCAGCACATACTGATGCGGCGCCGGCTTGTTCAGCAGCGGCAACGAATCCAGCGAATGCTGCCAGCGCCGGATCAAATCCGCTTCTTTCGGCTTGTTTTCCAGGTACGACACGAACATCTTCCTCACATAATCCGAATCCGGTTTATGGGCATGGGCCGTATCATAAAAGCGGCGCACCGTTTCGAGGTTGCCGCTGCCCGGCAGGTTGTTGATATAACGGTGCTCAATGAGGCGCAGGGCCCTGATCTGTGCTTCGAGCTGCCAGCTTTTCTGCAGCAGGGCCTGCACTTTGAGCGCCTGCTGGTATTGCGGCGCCTGTAGCAGCAGGGCCAGGTTCAGCCCCCGCTCCAGTTCACCAGAAAAATAGGAGCCCATCTCCACACCATCTATCGTCAGGGCATAATTGCCGGGCACGAGGTAATTGAATTTCAGCATTTCGCGGTTCAGGTTTTCCGCAAAAGGCACCAGCTCCACGGCCGGCTGCTGATCCGCCCGCACGGGGAACGGCAGCGCTTTTTCGAGGGCGGTGAACCTGATCAGCCCGTCTTTCCTCGTGAAATCCGTGATGGTGCATTGCTGGCTCTTGGCCTGGCTTCCCTTTTCCGACTGATCAGCCGTAATATTTGCCACCGTTGCCGGCGCCATGATGGTTCTCAAAAATTCCCAGGCCATCAGCAGATGACCTACCCCGGCGGGATGCACGCGGTCTTTACTGATGAGGGTGGCGGTGGAATCCGTGGATTGCACCTCCGCATTCAGCTTGGTTAGCATAGCCCAGTAATCGACCACCGTCAGGCTGTCTTTTTGCGCAAATTCCCTGACATAACCGGCGCAGATCTTTAACGCGTCGTTGACGCCAAAGAGGTTGTTGCCCGCCATTTTGGACGTCTGGTCGTAGATGGAAGGTGTTTGCAGCACCACGCGGATGCCTTTATCCCGGAAAATGCGGATGATGCTGTCGAGGTTCCTGCGGTAGGTGACCAGCGCCGCCTGTTGTTTTTCTTTGATGCCTTCTTCGTTCTTCCGTTTCGCATCGTACAGGGGCCGGTTCACGTCGTTCATCCCGATCATGATCACGGCGCAGGTGGGGCGGTGGACGAGGATGTCATGGTCCATCCGCCGGAGAATGCCGCCGGTCACGTCGCCGGAAATACCGCAGTTAAAAAACTGAACGCCCAGGTGGGGATAGCGGGTGGCGTAATACAGCTGTATGTTGTGCCAGTAGTCGCCGTTATGGGTGATGCTGTTACCCACGAAACAAACGCGGTCGCCTTTTTTGAAGAATTGCGCGGAGGCAGAAAAGCCGCCGGCCAGGAGGCAAATTACAAGGCCCCAGTATTTAATCGATTTCATGTTTCCGGTTTCTAGGTACAAAATAGAAAATTATGCTTACCGGTGGAATTTAAAAATCGATGTCGAGAAAACTGGCAGGTAGCAGCAAGAAGACGGCCCATCCGGTTGAACCCGGTAAAATAGCCATCGTGTCATCACAAAAAAAATGCGCATCGGGGAATGCGCATTACTAAAGGGAGTGGGAAAACAAACAGTTTAATTATTCAGACTAGCACCACAAAAGTAGGCGCTACCCACCGGAAAAACACCAGTAAAACCGCTGATTTCCAACAATGCGTGTTTCTACGCATCCCATTTTCCGGCGCGCTTGCATTTGAGCAAACGTTTGCATAACTTGGTAACCATAAAATTCCAGTATGAAAACAACCACCTTCTTTCACGGCCTCGCTGCGGCCGCCATGCTTTTTTCCGCTGCAGGCGTCCGCGCCCAGTCCGGCGACCTGAAGAAATTCCCCAAAGGCGCCATGCCTGAAGAAATAGGCCAGCGCATCGCCAGCCGGTTTGTGGCCTCACCGCATCCCAACTTCGGCCGGCCCATGCCGCCAAGGGTGATTACCTACCCGGAAACCTGCACCTGGTATGGCGCGCTCACCTTCGCCAAAGAACGGCACGACAAAGCGCTGCTGGGACAGCTCGCTGCCCGCTTCGAGCCGCTGCTGGGTCCGCGCGATACGCTGATCCCCATCCCCGATCACGTGGACTATACGGTGTTCGGCTCCGTGCCGCTGGAACTTTACCAGCAAACGAAAGACGCCCGTTACCTGGCCATCGGCAAGCGCATGGCTGATAAACAGTGGGGCCCGCCGGAAGGGAAACGCGTCACCGAAGCCTCTCATCGTTTTTACAATAAAGGCTATTCCTGGCAAACGCGATTGTGGATAGACGATATGTTTATGATCACGGCCGTGCAATCGCAGGCCACACGTGCCACCGGCGACCGTTCCTACATTGACAAGGCGGCCAACGAAATGGTGTTTTACCTCGACTCCCTGCAGAAGCCTAATGGCCTGTTCTACCATTCCCCGGACGTGCCCTACTTCTGGGGGCGCGGCAACGGCTGGATGGCCGCCGGCATGAGCGAACTGCTGCGCTCTGTGCCGAAAGACAACCCGAACTATCCCCGCATCATGGCCGCATACAAAACCATGATGGCCAGCCTGCTGAAATACCAGGCGGAAGACGGCATGTGGCGCCAGCTGATCGACGACCCGCAGTCGTGGCCGGAAACTTCCTGCACCGGCATGTTCACATTCGCGATGATCACCGGCGTGAAAAACGGCTGGCTCGACGCCAAAACTTACGGTCCCGCCGCCCGCAAAGCCTGGCTGAAGCTGATCACCTACATCAATGCGGACAACGACATTACCGATGTATGCGAAGGCACCAATGCTAAAAACGATCATCAGTATTACCTCGACCGCAAGCGTCTCACCGGCGACATGCACGGGCAGGCGCCGTTGCTCTGGTGCGCCACGGCTCTCCTGAGAAAATAAGCGACCATGATAAAAAATAAAAGGCGTTCCCTGTCAGGAACGCCTTTTTAATGGGAATATGCACCCGCCCCTTGCCCATCACGGGCGGGCTTCCCGTTTATTTTTCCGTCACTTCGATGCAATACGTTGCGCAGCGCCAGATGGCTTCATATGGCTTGCCGTGGTGTTCGCCGCCTTTCTTGTCGGTTTTAGCCACTTCCACCATATAACGGCCCGGCCACAGGGGCGTGAAGGCCGCCGTGCCCGTGCTGTCTGTGTACAGTTTTTTCACCCAGCCGTTCGGCGCTACCACTTCCACTTCGCTGGAACCGGCGGGCGCCTGGTCTGCCTGTACGCCGAGCTGGATGCTTTCGTTGACTTTGTACCTGGCGCGGGCCGCAGTTTCCACTTTCAGCGGGTTGGCGTTGGTTTTGCCGGCCCCGGCGCCGGGCGCATTGCCTACCAGCACCGCGGCGCTGGAATGATAATCGAGGCGGCTGCCGTGGTAAATGTCTTTCACGGCATGGATCATTACAACCGTGTATACACCGTCTGTTTCAGGCGTGAAGAAAGCTTTGTAATGGTCTTTTCCCGGGGTGGAGGTGAGGGGAATGATTTTTTTATCAGGGGTGATCACCGACAGGGTGTACGATTTCGTGTCGGAAAACCATTTATCGAGCGGGGAAATATCCTTATCGCCAAATTCGCCCCAGAAAACCCGCACTTCCTGCGGCTGGCCCTTTTTGCCGGTGGGGCTGGTTTCGATCCAGAGGGCGTGGGCGGAAACGCGGAAACCGGCCAAAACCAGTATCGCTGCAACAATCAATGATCTGTAATGCATTATGTCTTATTTTTTGCGACAAAAGTAGCCGCCGGCGGCAGGGGCGGCAACTCCAATCGGAAATTTCATTTACGCAATTGGGAAAATCGGCAGCTGGCCTGCTATTTGCTCCTGAATTGGGAATATTGCATAATTTAGTGATACTGACATACGTTATATATATCCCAGCTAAAAATCGATCATACATGAAACGGCTCCTTTTATTCCTCTTATTTGCATTCCCTGCGGTTGCCAGCGCCCAGAAGCTGTCTGAATCCGCCGTGGAGGACATTTCGGCCAGAATGGCCACGCAATTCCAGCGCAGGAACGACCCCGCCCTGGTGTTTGTGACGGAGCAGATGAGCCGGTCCGGGTCCGGAGGGCTGGAAGTAGACAAAACCATGATGGAGCTGGGGAAAGATCCCGTGGCGCTGGACGCGGCGTTGAAATTCCTCTACCAGTACAGCGACTGTAACCGGCAGACCCTCATCGCCAACCTGCGCGCCATGAATGTAAACTCCGGCAACGTATTCCCGCTGGCCACTTACATCGTGAACAAAAACAAGAACGAAGCCAAAACGCTGCAGGAGGAAAAGGCCGAGCTTATCCGCATCGGCGCCATTCCCCAGGTAACTTCCGTGATGGTAGCGCCGCCGGCCAATCAGCCCGCCGTGATGACCACCAATGAATTGCCGGCAGCATCCAATACACCCGGCGCCACGCCACCCGCGGCTGCCGCATCCACCACCGCCACGGCATCAACAGCAGGCGCCGCACCGGTAGCAGACACCCGTAACTGGGAAGTGCGCAACGTATTCGCCATTACCAAACCCGACGAACTGGCGACGCTTTACGGCAAAGAAAATCTCGAGCTCCGCGATGCCACCGGCCTCGATGGCAACGATGCCGGCAAAGCCTGGTATGTGTACCCGGATACAGAAAACGAGATGCAGGTGATTTTTAACGCAGACTCTTCCAAAACCATCATTTTCACGCAGGAGCGTTCCAAATGGAAATCGCCCTTCGGTATCAAACCCGGCGACCCCATCGAGAAAGTGAATAAAGTAAACGCCCGCGCATTCAGGGTAAACGGTTTCGAATGGACCAACGGCGGCGTGGTAGACAGCTGGGAAGGCGGCGCCATGGATAAGAAAGGCGTGCAGATCCTCTTCCGTGCCGTCAACAGCGGCGACCCCAAACTGTACGATCAGTTTACAGGCGAAAAGAAATTCCGCTCCGACAACACCTCGCTTAAAAAGCTCGGTGTGATCGTCGAGAAAGTAGTTTTCCGGACTTACCAATAATTGTTATAGATCAATGAAAGCCCCGGCATATGCCGGGGTTTTCGTTTTGTATGCGTACTTTCGGACCATGGAAATCTCCGGCAACAAGTTTTACAGGTTATTGGTAAAAATAGGCAGGTACCGGACCAGGTACACTTCTCACCGAAATGTGCTCATCATCCTCAGTTTTATCGTAGGCGTACTGGCGGCGCTGGCGGCCGTATTGCTGAAAGTGAGCGTGCAGTTTTTCGAGCACCGCGTGGAGCTCATGAATAACTGGATGAGCAGCAACTGGCTTTCCGCCATGTTGCCGATGATCGGCACCGGTATTTCCCTGCTGCTGCTGACGCGCTTTTTCCGCAACCGGCTCAACCGCGGGGTGGGCTTCATCATCCACAATATCGTAACCAACAAGGGCCGTATCGACAAGCGGCATACCTATGGCCATATTCTCACCAGCGCGCTGACCGTGGGCTTCGGCGGCAGCGTAGGGCTTGAAGCACCCATCGTGGCCACGGGAGCGGCCATCGGCTCCAATACGGGGCGCGACCTCCGCCTTTCCGGGAAAGACACCGTGCTGCTCCTGGCTTGTGGAACCGCCAGCGGCATTGCGGCCGTATTCAACAGCCCGTTCGCCGGTATCATTTTCGTGCTGGAAATATTCCTGCTCGACTTCAGCATCCCGTTCTTCATACCGCTGTTGATTTCCACCGCAACCGCCACGGTTGTTTCACAGCTGATTTATCCCGGCAAATTCATTTTTGTGGCCAGCGAAAGCTGGAATGTGCCGGCCATTCCGTTTTATGTGCTGCTGGGTATTTTCTGCGGGCTCGTTTCGGTTTACATCACCTGGCAGGTGGATTTTATCGAAGGGTATTTCGAGAAAAGGAGCATGAACTGGAAAAGGTGGCTCATTGCCGGCATTCCATTGTGCGTCATTATTTTCTTACTGCCCGGACTTTACGGCGAGGGATATTCCACCATTACCAGCCTGCTGAAAGGCGACTACGCCAGCATTACGGCGCATTCCCTGCTACAGGGCTACAGCCAGTATTCCTGGGCGATTATCCTGATGACAGTGCTGCTGGTGCTCTTCAAAGTGGTCTGCGCGTGCCTCACCATCAGCGCGGGCGGCAACGGCGGGGTGTTTGCTCCGTCAATGATCACGGGCGGGCTCAGCGGTTTCCTCTTTGCCTATATCGTAAACCTTTCCGGCATTTACCCGCTGAACACGCCCAATTTCATCATCACCGCCATGGCCGGGGTACTGGCCGGCGTAATGCATGCGCCGCTCACGGCGATATTCCTGATGGCAGAGATTTCCGGCGGTTACAAACTGTTCATTCCGCTGATGATCGTCACGGCCATTTCATATTTCATTACCCGGAAGTACGTGAAACACTCCGTATACCACAAATCGCTGGTGGAGCGGAAAATTCTGACGGACACGAACGAGCATGATCACTTTTGATGCGGCTCGTCCGGCAAAGGCGCACCTATTTCATGCTCAGGCATCCAACTGTTACACGCCCGCCGGTTAAGCGCACGCATCAATTCCAGGAATGCAGATTCACCGGCGGCGCCTGAACAAAATAAAAGCCCGGTAGAGACCGGGCTTTCTGTTTTAAGCATGAGATATTGTTACAGCGAATTCGGTTTGTATACTTTGACGATGCCGTCATTCTCGCTGCTCACCACCAGCAGGCTTCTGCCGTTGGGGCTTTTTTGCGCGGGAATGAACAGTACACCTTCCGGCGCGTCGCCACATTTCAACAGTTGCAGGAATACAGGCGCCGAGGGGTTGGAAACATCATACACCGCAACGGCGTCTGCTCTTTCCATACCCACGAAGGCAAGGTCTTTCTGGCCGATGCGGCCGAGCGTGATGCCTTCCGGCTCCACGCCTTTATCGTCGCTGCGGGCATCGTCGTAGATACCGGCGGCAATACATTTTGTTTCCAGTTCATTTTTACTGTCGAACACCAGGGCACCGGAGTTGCCGTTCCAGACGCTGAACGAACGGGCCCCGAAAGAATGCAGCTCGTCGTGGTCGCCGTCTCCGTCCGTATCACCGGATTTACCGGTCACGTTCAGGCGGCCCAGCACAGCCTCGGCCAGTAATGCCGCTGCATCCGGGAAAGCGGTGGCGTCGAGCTTCAGCTTGGCCACTCTTTTCGCTTCCTCAAAAGCCGTGTATTCGCGCACATCGCCTTCGTTGGCGGTAAACAGATAAGGTGTGCCGCCAGTTGCCAATACGGCAATCGCATCGGGCAGATACATCCCTTTTACTTTTACTTTCTTCAGGGCGATGGCATTGTCCTTATCGCTCACATCCACCGCGTTCGCATCGGCATTGTAGTCTTTCATGCCCAGCGGGAATACGGCGGTGATGGTTTTGGAGCTGATATCGATTCTGGCGATCGCGTTATTTTCCTGCAGTGTGACCCAGGCGGTTTTCGAATCGGAAGAAATGGTCACGTATTCCGGCTCAATGTCCTGCGCCAGCGAGGCGTTGGGGCCGAAAATGCGGAGGCCTTTCTGGACCAGGGAAGCCTGCTGTGAGGCGAGGCTTGAAAAATCGATGTTGGTCACGGCGTAGTTGTCTTTCACCGAGATCACCGACACGGAGCCGGCGGGATCGGTCAGGTAGTCGGCCGAAGGCTCCCCCTCGTTGGCGCTGAGGATGTAGGCGCCGTCGGGGCTGAACGTCACCATATCCGGCAGGGCCCCTACCGGGACGGCTTTTATTTCTTTGAAGTCGGTGGTGCTGTACACCACTACTTTTCCGGGTTGCGTTTTGTTAACCGCTTCAATGGCCGCGGCCAGCTTGCCGTCGTGCACATCCAGGCTGTTCACAGCCCCGTAGCCGCTCACGTTGATGGAAGCGGTCAGCGTTTTCATGTTCGCGGGGTCTGCAAAATCGATGATGGTAATCTGGTTGGTGGCGCCGTTATTCACCACGAAGAGGCGTTTGGTCAGCGGGTCGTAAGCTGTAATTTCCGCGGCACCGGTCTCCCCGATGTCGATTGTGCCGATTTCGGTGAAAGTAGCGGGGTCTTCCTTTACAGGAGCCGGCGAATCGTTTTTGGAACAGGCAAACAGAAGGGATAATGAAAAAAATGCAAGTAGCGGTTGAATGCGCATATGTACGGTTTGTTTCAGGCCGTAATGTTACTGCTGCGGGTTAACCGGAATGTGAAGAAAAGATTATGAAATCGTTAAGGAATGCTGCGCCGCAAAACAGGGAGCCCCGTTGATCGGGCAAAAAAAGGGGTAGCCGTGTCTGCATCGTCTCGTTGTGATGAACACCCAAATATGGCGATGTTACTCCCCTTCGTATGGCCGTGCCGGGTTGTGCCATTTTTACGGGTGGCGCGGCTCCACTCCGCACCGCATTCAAATGGATCAAATAGCATCATTTTTTATAAAAAAAGCACAAAAATGCGGCCTGGAATTCCCGAAATTAGTACTTGCAAAACCGGAGCGTTAAGAGCGCTCTATTTTTTAACAGCGAATGCAAACGATTGCACCGATTTGCATCGGAGGCGTAACCTTTGGTAAAAAACTATTTCCTAACTTCTAACCCGCTATTCATCTGGCGCTAAAACAGCCATCGTTATGATTGAAATTCCATGTTAAAAATGCTGCAAACGTTTTCATAAAGTCAGGCGATGCAGCCGTCCTTTTAATCCCGTTCGATTTCATGGCCAGGCTTCCGGTTACCAGCCGCATAGAAAATTCCATGGCCGGCAATTCATTTACCCGGCGCCGTGATCCGTTGGGGTAAAACACATCAGTAAAACCAAACGCAGACTTTCATTTAAAAATTCCGTTATGAAACTTTTCATTCTTCCGCTCATGCCCACGCGGCAACGGCCGCGGCGCAGTCTTTGGCTGCGGGCCCTGTTTCTGTTGGGCGCCTTTTTCTCGGCGCCATCCTTATACGCACAAGCACAAAATATTATCGTAAAAGGAGTGGTCTCCTCAGAAGCCGGCGAACCGTTGCCCGGCGCCGCCATCGCCATCAAAGGCAGCACGCAGGGCGTAGCCTCGGGCTCCGACGGTTCCTTCCAGATGCAGGTACCCGCCAACACGACGCTGCGCATCACTTTCATCGGCTACCTGATGCGCGAAGTCAAAATAGGCGCAGTAGCGCCTGAAAACCTGCGCATCCAGCTCATCCCCGATAAAAGCAACCTGAATGAAGTGATCGTGGTGGGTTATGGCAAACAGAAAAAATCCGATATCACCGGCTCCATTGTGTCCATCAGCGAACGCGCCCTCCGCGACGTACCGGTGGCCAACATCAGCCAGGCGCTCCAGGCGCAGGCTGCCGGCATAGACGTGCAGAAATCGGGCGGCAACAACAAGCCCGGCTCCACGCCCAAAATCCTCATCCGCGGCGCCCGATCGGTGAATGCCTCCAACGACCCCCTCTTTGTGGTGGACGGTATTCCCTACAACGGCAACATCAACGATCTCAACCAGAATGACGTAACATCCGTCGAAATCCTCAAAGACGCTTCTGCCACCGCCATCTATGGTTCCAGGGGCGCCAACGGCGTTATCCTCATCAGCACACGCCGCGGCAAGCCCGGCGCGCCGGTGGTGACTTACGGCGGTTATGGCGGCTTTGTGAAAAACCGGGGAAAGTTTCCCATCATGAACGGCGCGGAGTTCGCCACGTTTAAAAAATGGGCGAAAATAAACGGCACGCCCGGCAAATATTCCGGCCTCAACGATCCCCGGCTGAACAATCCCGGTGAAGAATTTACCCCCACGGAAATCGAGTCGATGAAAACCGGTCGCAGTACAGACTGGCAGGATCTTATCTACAAAACGGGCATGATGACCGATCACCAGCTGGGGGTGACCGGCGGCACGGAAAACACCCAATATGCCGCCTCCGCCGGTTACTATAAAGAAACCGGCATCTACCCCGGGCAATCTTTCGAACGGTTTTCTCTCAAGCTCAGCGTAGATCAGCAATTCTCAAAACGTGTGCGCGCCGGCGTTAGTTCCCTCAACACGCTCACCACTACCAATGGAGAAAATGCCAACCCGATGGGGCAGGCGCTGAGAGCCAATCCGCTGTCTGTTCCGTACGACAGCGCAGGCAACCTCGTTGGTTTCGTGGAAGGCAATGCCAACCAGGTCTGGAACCCGCTCGCCAACTTCGTGAAAGGCGCGTCCATCGAAAACCGCAAGCGGTTCAGCACCTTTACCACGCTGTTTTTTGAAGCCGAACTGTTCAGGGGGCTCAAATACAAATTCAACGCCGGCGCCGAGATTCGCAGCGATGTATACGGGAATTTCTACGCCAGCGCCACCACCAACCAGCTGGGCGCCCCTTCCCGTTCGGCCAATGCCACCCGGTATTCCACCAACTTCACACTGGAAAACCTGCTGACGTACGACCGGGTGATTGCAGGCAAACACCGTATCAACTTTACCGGTATGTATAGCTGGCAGCAATCTTATTTCCAGGAAAACAGCTTCGGCAATAACACGCTGCCGGCGGACTATCTGGAATATTACACACCGCAGTTCGGCGCCAACCCCACCGGTACCGGCCGCCTCGACCGTTGGGACATTCTCTCCTACATGGCCCGCCTGAACTATGGTTTCGACGATCGCTATATGCTGACGCTGACGATGCGCGCAGATGGTTCTTCCCGCCTGGCTCCCGGTAATAAATACGAGGCCTTCCCCTCCGTAGCGCTCGCATGGAACATCAGCCAGGAAGGCTTCCTGAAAGGCAACAGCGCGCTGTCGCAACTGAAATTGCGCGTTACCTATGGCAAAACGGGCAATACGGCCATCGACCCGTATCAGACGCTTGGCAGCCTTGCAGACATCCGGTACAACTACGGCCAGAATAACATGGTGGTAGGCGCTTACCTCGCTAACATCGCCAATCCTTCCCTCACCTGGGAATACACCAATACCATCAATGCCGGCATCGATTTCGGCATGCTCAACAACCGCATCAGCGGCACGCTCGATGTGTATAAACAATTCACCAACTCCCTGCTGCTGCCGCAAACATTGCCGGCCACCAGCGGTATCCCCAACACCATTCTCACCAACGTGGGCAAAACGGAAAATTTTGGCATCGAACTGCAACTCAGTTCCAGCAACATTCTGGCCAAGAGCAGGCATAGTTTCGGGTGGACCACCGACTTCAACATCTATCTCAACCGGGGCAAAATCACCCAACTGGCCAACGGCGTTTTAATGGACGTGGCCAACAACTGGTTCGTGGGCCAGCCCATCG
The DNA here is from genome assembly GCA_965653365.1 of uncultured Chitinophaga sp. Classification (GTDB taxonomy): domain Bacteria; phylum Bacteroidota; class Bacteroidia; order Chitinophagales; family Chitinophagaceae; genus Chitinophaga. Next base: position 45,404 of record CBFGZV010000004.1, read on the forward strand.
GCACCATTTATGATCTGAAGAAAATCGGCATTTGGCAGAATACTGCGGCAGACACTGCACTGGCGCGCTCTTTGGGCCAAACCATCGGCACCGGCAACAACTCCGTGATCGGCAACATCAAGGTGGCCGATGTGAACGGCGATAAAAAGCTGAATGCCAGCGACCGCGTTTTCATCGGTTCCGGCCAGCCAGATTGGGAAGGGGGAATGACCAACCGCTTCACGTATGCCGGCTTCGACCTGACCGTTGCCGCCTTCGCCAGGATGGGCAGTACACTGATCAGCAACATGCACCGGAGCGGCGGTTCGTTTACCAACACCTATCAGGCTAACTATAACAATCTCCGGACGCGGTACTGGACGCCCACCAACAGCGAAAACTTCTACCCGAAGCCCAACGCCGGCACCACCAACTCCCCCAACTCCAACCTGCTCAGCTTCTACGACGGTTCTTACCTGAAAATCAGGAGCATCGCACTGGGATACAACGTGGCGCAAAACGCCACCCGCAAACTGGGTGTTTCTTCGTTGCGGCTGTACACAACGGTGCGCGATCCGTTCATCCTGTTCTCCCCCTATGTGAACAAATACGACGGGCTCGATCCCGAATCGGCAGGTGCGCTGGCCGTTGATACTCCGCCCACCTGGTCGATGATTTTTGGCCTGAACGTGACATTCTAAACCGGAAAAAAATATTGTATGAAAAGAATATTCCTCTATTTCAGCGCGGCGCTGGCCATCGTGGCCGCCGGCTGCCAGGAGAAACTCGTGGAACAGCCCAAATCCATCCTCACGCCAGGTTTCATCGAAACCAGGCAAGGCTGGCAAATGGCATACGACGCCTGCTATGCCGGCAACCGCAACATCTGGGGCACCCAGGATTATTTCACCATGACGGTATTGGGCACCGATGAATTCATTACCGGCATCGACGGCAACAACGACATCAACAAATACAGCAGCAACTACAACCCCACTCTCGGCCTGCTGGCAAACATCTGGAAATCGTGCTACACGTTCATCAACACCTGCAACGGTGTGATCAACAACGCTCCCAACATCACAGGGGTGGACGAAAATGTCAAAAACAGGATGGTGGCGGAAGTGAAGTTCCTGCGCGCCAATTATTATTTTGTGCTGGTGCAGTTCTGGGGCGATGTAACGCTTAACAAACACTTTCAGACAACGGCGACTACCTCGGCTACCAGGCAGCCGCTGGCCGAGGTGTACGACTTCATCGTGGAAGACCTCAATGCCGCCATTCCCCTGCTGCCGCTGACCCCGAAAACAGACGGCGTACTGCCCGGCAAAGCCTCACGGGCGGCAGCCATGCACTTGCTGGCCAAAGTACATCTCGCACGGGCAGGCTCCAAAGCAAAAAAACCGGATGACTACAATAAGGCGCACACCATTGCCACGCAGCTGATCAAAACCGTGGCCCCATCCGGCGGCCTCACGCTGCTGGACGATTTCGGAAAGGTGTTTGCCGAAGGCAATGAAGAAAACAACGAGGTGCTGTGGAGCGTGCAGCATACGGCCAACCTCCCGTACAACGGGCCGAACAACAGCAGCGGCCAGGATAATGTGCTCAATCATATGTGGGTGCCGAAGTACGAAGATGTAGCCGGCATGCAGCGCGACGTTAAATACGGACGCCCTTACATCCGTGCTATCCCTACCCGCTGGATAACCGATACGGTGTTCAATAACCAGGCGATCGACACCCGTTTCCGGAAATCCTTCCAGACGATGTGGCTTTCCAATAATCCGAACAAACTCCCGCTCTGGCCCAACCCGCTGCCTCCGGGCGCTCCCGCAGGCGCACAGCCGGGAAAACCAAAATTCCAGGTGGGCGACACCGCTATCTTCATGCCGCTCCGGGCGGCCACCGACGCGGAAATTGCCGCTTCACGGTATCTCCTGGTGCCGCCCCGCAATTACAGCACGTCGTTATCGCCCGCCCTCACTAAATATTTCGATACCAAGCGGGCAGACATGAACTATCCTTCCATCAGACCGGTAATTGTATGGCGCCTGGCGGAAACGTACCTGATCGCCGCGGAAGCATTGCTGATGGACGGCCGCCCGGCCGATGCTGTGGAATACATCAACGCCATCCGCCGCAGGGCCACCTACCCTTCCGGCAACCCGCAAGCGCTCGACATCACCGCCGCCAACGTAACGCTTGATTTCATACTCGATGAACGTACCCGCGAATTATGCGGCGAGCTGACCCGCTGGCTCGACCTGGTGCGCACCGGCCAGTTGCTGAACCGGGTAAGGCTGCACAGCGCAGACGGGCGGAACAATATTTCCCCCAAACACTGGCTGCGGCCCATTCCGCAATCGCAAATAGATGCGGTCACCACCGGCCCTAAATATCCGCAGAATGAACTATGGGATAACTAGGCCGCCCCGTAATCAAAAGAAAAGGGCGTACCTGACTGCAGGTACGCCCTTTTCTTTTGGCCCCGGATGGCAGAACGCGATCTCCGGTTTTGCAAGGCTGCTCTCCTGGTTTCGCGGCATGCCGGCAGTTACGGGTAACGCCCCCTACATATGCACCGCGGCATCCACATCCGTTACACAATCCGGCGTTCCGCCTCCGTAATCTCCGCGTCGTTGATAGACGCATAACGCCGCTGCATCAGTCCTTGCTCGTTAAACTCCCACTGCTCGTTGCCGTAGGCCCTGAACCATTTCCCCTCTTTGGTCTGGTATTCGTATTCAAACCGCACGCTGATTCGGTTGTCTGTAAACGCCCACAGCTCCTTTTTCAACCGGTAATGCAGTTCCTTCTCCCATTTGGCCGTCAGGAAATCAACCACTTCGTCCCGGCCGTTCAAAAACCGGTCGCGGTTGCGCCATTCGGTATCGATGGTATAGGCGAGCGCCACACGATGCGGATCCCGGGTATTCCAGGCATCTTCTGCCAGCTGTACTTTCTGTAATGCGGTTTCCCGCGTGAAGGGCGGGAATGGAGGCCTTTGTTCCATGATCATTTGTTTTTAAACGTGATAAATGCGTATTTCTGATCGATGGCCATCGGGAGAAATGACAGCACAAAGATAAGGGAGAAATAAATATAAATAGACAGACCGGTCTGTTTTATTTTTAGAATTGTTTTTCTTGCGCCAGGATGGGCATCCCATGAATGCAAAAGGGCGCCCTTGCGGACGCCCTCCTAAATAGTTGTAAAAAATTGGTTCTTACTGCGGCAGCAAACGTTCCGCCATTTTCCTGGCCTCCTGAACGGGCCACTGGTCGCGGTACAGCTGGCTTTCCACGATGGCGGACTCGAATAATAAGTACACATGCGTCTGCACCGCAGGCGAGGCGCTGTGCAGCAACTGGGTAAAAAACGCCCGGAGATCGTTTTTGTGGCCGCGGATAACGGCCATCGCTTCTTTCTCCTTTTCGGATATTTCGGAAAGCATGTTCAGGAAAGCGCATCCCCGGAAGTCTTCTTCCACATTTTTCTGCTGGAGGTAATCAAAAGCGGCGAGCACTTTTTTACCGGGGCTCTTTGCTTTGGCGGTAGCCGCATGCAAACCCGCAAACCAGGTGATGTGCCGCTGCCGCAAAAAAGCCAGCAGCAGCGCCTCTTTCGACGGATAATGCATATACAGGCTGGCCTTCGCCACACCTGCTTCCTCAATTACCTGGTTAATGCCCGTGGCATGGTAACCCTGTTTGAAAAACAATTCGGTAGCCGCGTCCAGCAAACGCTGTTTAGGCTCTGCTTTCTGTTTCATGCTGCAAAGATACGAAAATCAGACAGATTTGTCTATTTACAGCTTTACCCTTTTGGACAGGAAGGCGAGATACTTGGTGTCTTCTTCCGCAAAAAGGCTTTTGCCGCCGAGGCGGTAGGCTTTCAGGAGATGCTCCAGGGCTTTGTCTTCCTGCTTCAATTCGAGCGACACCTGGCCCAGCCTCATTTGTATAAAAGAATTGATTTTCCCGTCGGGGCAGTTGATGGCCTGCTGATAATATTCAGCTGCCTGCTGAAAATCGTCCAGCATAAAATACATGTTCCCGATGCTGGAATACAGCCAGGTAGAGGCTTCCCAGTCGGTTTTCGGATCGGGCACCAGTTGCAGCGCTTCCTTGAATTTTTCGGCTGCAGCGGCATACTCCTCGTCGTCGGCAAACTCGTTTCCTTCTTCTGAAATCAGTTCCACCTGTTCGTATATCTCATCTTTCAGGATCTTCGCGGTCATAAATCAAACATTTTTTTGTGCGCCCAAAACTAACCCTAATCTTTCATTTCAGAAAATCGGACCGGCAGCGCCATTGCAGTGACGGCAAAAAAATGTAACTTATGTTATGCAACAAACCCAACGCCTCTGCCTCATGGTGCTGGCCGGCCTTGGCTGGTTCGCGCTCACCGGCCAGCTATACCTTATCCTTGCCAACCGCACCGCAACCGTACCTGAAACGCTCATCCGTTATTTCAGCTTTTTTACGATACAGTCCAACATCCTTGTGGCGCTCTGTTCCACGGTACTGCTGCGGAAAACAGACGGCTCGTGGAAGCGCTTTTTCTCCCGCGCTTCCGTACAGGGGGCGCTAGGAGTATACATCGGCATTGTGGGGCTGGTGTACAATACCGTGCTGCGTTTTTTATGGGCGCCGCAGGGCCTGCAGCGAGGCGTCGACGAATTGCTGCATCTCGCCATCCCGCTGCTGTACCTGATTTACTGGCTGCTGTACGCCCCGAAAAAAGACCTCGCCTGGAAACAGTTGCCGTTGTGGCTGTTGTTCCCGGCGGCCTACATGATATATACCATCATCCACGGCGCCATCACCGATTTCTACCCCTACCCTTTCATTGACGTGGCCGCGCTGGGCTACCCCGTGGCCATGCGGAATGCAGCGGGCGTAGTGCTGCTGTTCCTTGCCGCATCCGCCGGCATTCTATCCCTGGGAAGAGCGCTGGCAAAGCGCAGCGCACCCGCTCAGGAAAACGTTTCCCTGTAAAATTTCAGCCCCTCGAACGCCAGTTCATCGGCGCTCTTCGCCAGCGGCCGCCAGATGCACGCTGCGCGGGCCAGTTCTTTGGAAGGCGCACCGAATGTTTCGAGCACAATCGCACCATCGTAGCCGATTTCACCGAGCGCTGTCTTTATGCCCTTCCAGTCGAGGTGGCCGGTACCGGGCGTGCCGCGGTCGCTGGAGATTGTGATTGAACCGCCGTTCTGGGCCACGTCGTGGGCATACCTGCTGTATTTTTTTACGGGCGTAAGCCTCCTGTATTATTTCATCAGCCGGTACCACCGGGCGCAAAGCCGGAAACACAAAAGAAAGCTGGAGGAACTGCAACACAAGAAGGAGAAAGAGCTCTACCAGGCCAAAATCGATTTCCTGACCAACGTGGCACACGAGATCAACACTCCGCTGACGCTGATCAAAGGACCGCTGGAACAAGTGATCCAACATCCTGAAAGCATCCGCGCCAACCAGTATAACCTGCAAATCATGGAGCGGAATACCAACCGGCTGGTGCAGCTGACCAACCAGCTGCTGGACTTCCGGCAAACCGAATCGTCCGGCTTCCGGCTGCATTTCACGCACCTCAACATTTCGGCCATTCTGCAGGATACGTACGACAATTTCAGGTTGCCGGCGCAGCAGAAAAAACTCGATTTCCGGCTGGAGCTGCCGGAAGAGCCGCTGTATGCGGATGCAGACGAGGAAGGCATCAACAAAATATTCAGCAACCTGTTCAGCAACGCGCTGAAGTATGCCGACAAACTGGTGCGGGCGGAACTGAAGGCCACAGATGGCGGCAGCATGCTGCAGCTCGCCGTAGCGAACGACGGGCACCTCATACCGGAATATATGCGCGAGCGGATTTTTGTGCCGTTCGTGCGCCTGAAAGAAAACGAAAAACAGAAAGGAACCGGCATCGGCCTGTCAATCAGCCGTTCGCTGGCAGACCTTCACAAGGGGTCGCTCCATGTTTCCGCAGAGAACGATATGAACATATTCATTTTCAGGTTCCCGGTATCGGCCGCCGCCCCGGGAACGCAGCCCAAATAACCACGCTATGCAACCAACGATCTTGCTTGTTGACGACAATGAGGAAATTGTCGAATTTGTGACCGGGATATTGCTGCCGGATTACAACATCCTTTCCGCCGAAAACGGGGAAGCGGCCATTGACATTCTGCACAAGGCTGCGGTAGACCTCGTGATCAGCGATGTGATGATGCCCGTGATGGATGGCTTTGAATTATGTAAACGCATCAAAACCACCTTCGAGATCAGTCACATCCCCGTTATCCTGCTCACGGCCAAGAACACGCTGCAATCCAAAATAGAAGGACTGGAAACAGGAGCCGACGCCTACATTGAAAAACCGTTTTCGCCCGCCCACCTCAAAGTCCAGATGGCGAACCTGCTGATGAACCGGCACAAAATCCGTGAATACTTCGCCAGTACGCCACTGGCGCATATCAACACCATCGCGCACACGCGGGAAGACGAGCATTTTCTCGAGAATATCCACAACTGCATCCTGGCGGAAATTGAAAACACCGAACTGGATGTGGACCATTTATCGCGGGCGGTCAACATGAGCCGGGTGAGCCTGTACCGGAAAATCAAAGCCGTGTCCGACCTCACGCCCCATGAGCTGATCAACGTGACCCGCCTGAAAAAAGCGGCGGAATTGCTGAGCACACAGCAATACAAGATCTACGAGGTGGCGATGATGGTGGGGTATAAATCGCAAACGCACTTCGGCAAAAACTTCACCAAGCAGTTCGGCATGAGCCCCAGCCAGTATTTGACGCAGAGAAAATAAATCACCCCCGCCGGATGCTTTCCACCGGGTTGGCGGTGGCGGTTTTAACCGTCTGGAAACAAAGCGTGAGCATGGCGATGGCAATCCCGGCCACACCGGCCAGCAGCAACACCGGCCAGTCGACAGGCACCCGGAACGGAAAGTTTTCGAGCCAGCGCTGCATCGCATACCGTGCCAGCGGCACTGCCAGCAAAACGGCCACCAGTAACGGTTTAACGAATTCCATAACGAACTTTGCCGCAATACCCGTTACGGTGGCGCCCAGCACTTTCCTGATACCCATTTCCCTGGCGCGGAGAGCAGCCGTGATCGCGGCCATGCCGAACAGCCCGATGCAGGCCACAACAATCGCGGTAAGCATGGCGAACCGGACGAGCGTGCTGGTTTTCTGTTCCGTAGCATATAGCCCGGCAATCGTTTCGTCGAGGAACGTCATGTTGATTTTTTCGCCGGGGAATACCTGCTTCCAGGCGGCGTTTATGTCTGCCAGCTGCCGGTTGCGGTTCCCTCCCGTCAGCTTGACGCCTGCAGTGCGGGACGCTCCTGCCTGGGTGGTAATGAACAGCGGTTGGATGGCTTTGTGCAGCGACGCGGTATGAAAGTCGCGCAGCACACCAGCCACCGGCCCCTTCTTCCCGCTGATGCCCACCTGCACCAGTTGGCCCACTGCGTCGGCGGGATTGGCAAAGCCTAATTGACGGGCGCAGGTTTCATTCACGAGGAATTCGCGGATGGTATCGGACGGCATCAGGTTGCGACCGGCCGCCAGTTGCATGTTGTACAGGGGCACCATATGCTCGTCGCCAAATTCGAATGCCGCCATTACTTCCGTACCGTCGCCCGCCAGTTTTTTAATGCTGGTATTGCCGTGCCGGGCAGACAATGGCGCACCGCGATGCAGGCTGACAGCCGCGAATCCAGGGCGTTGCCGCAGTGCCCCGGCGAGGCGCTTCCCCATTGCCGGCGTATAACCATCTCCCGGCATCGTTATCATCACAATACCTTCTTCGTCAAACCCGAGGTCTTTGTGCAGCATAAACTGCAACTGTTTTTCCACCACCAGCATACCGGTAATGAACAACAGCGAGATGGCGAATTGGGCGGTGATCAGCGCTTTTCCCAGCACGCCGCGAAACTTCCGCCGGCGCTCCGCCCGGCCCGCGAGCACCGTTACGGCCCGTGGAGAGGATAATACCACCGCCGGGTACAAGCCCGCCAGCAATATCGTCAGTATACCGATGCCGCCAAAGAACAGCCACGTGGAATAATGGAAAATACGCAGGCGGATGCCCTCCGGTAGAAATGCATCGAAGTAACCGAGCACGGGATTCACGAGCAGTGCAGCCAACACGATGGCTATTCCCGTCACTACCGCGGTTTCGCACAAAAAATGCAGCATCAGTCCCTTCCTGCTGCTGCCCATGATTTTCCGGACACCCGCGCTGCGCTCCTTTTCACCCGCCTGTGCGGCGGAAAGGTTCGCGTAATTCACGGCCGCCAGCAATAATATAAAAACGGCGATGGCGCTGAGTATCCGCAACGTCGGCAGGTGGGCCTTCCGGCTGTAGGCGTCGGGATAAGTACTGTTGAAATGCAGATCGCTCAGCGGTTGCAGCTGCAGCGTTACCCGTTCACTATCACCGGCCTTGAAATGTTCCTTGACGATGCGGGGCAGTAATGCTTCCAGCTGATGCGGTTGTATATCCGGCGGCAGCTTTATAAACACCTGGGCATAGGCATCCCAGCTGCGCCAGTTTGTAAGATCGATGTCGTTTTTCAGGAAGCTGTTGCGGATGGTGGCGAAGGAAATAAATTCAGTGAATGCCAGGTCGCTGTTTTGCCGCCATGCCTTCACGATGCCGGCCACGGTCACGTGCAGTGAATCGTTGTACACCAGCTGGCGGCCGGGCAACTGGTGCAACGGCACGTTCCCGAAATACCGCCGGGCCGCATCATCGGTCAGTACTACTTTAAAAGGCGCCGTCAGCGCAGTGGCCGAATCGCCTGCCAGCCATTCGTATTGGAACAATTTAAAATAACCCGGCTGTGCAACGATCACGGGAGACGGTTTTTCGGGCGCGGGCCTGTCGAACGCCGATGCTTCCCTGCCGGCAGCCGGCACTGTTACATTCGCGTAATAGTTGAAAAAACCGGCGGTTTCCACCATATTGCCGAGCAGTTCGCCCGCCCCGGCCACAAAAGGCCCCGGCATATATCCATGATCGTACCGGTTGCCGGCCATCTCGAGGGTTCCGGTGATCCTGTATATCCTGTCTTTCTCCGGATGAAAGATATCGAAGCCTAGTTCGAAACGCACCAGCATAAAAATCGCCAGGCAGGCCACCATACCCGATGTCAGGCCCACTACGTTGATGAACGTGTACACCTTGTTATTGAAAAGGTTTCTCCAGGCCGACCTGAAATAATATCGCCACATACGGGTTTCATGAAGGGTTATCTGAAGCACTGTTCCCGGTGCACGGTATAAATCTCGGGATTCCGTTTTCTCACAGGCCGCGAAAGTGACGAAAGGATAACGGTACGGGACGGAACAGGCGAAAAAAGACATGATATGCCTGCTGACAGCCTGGTGGCATCAGGGAAAATGGATGGATTACATGGCAGATGCTGGATGATGTACAGCGGAAAAGATTGCCACAGGCTCACTCCATGCCTTTCCAGGCCTCACTATATTCGCGGAAGGCATCTTCGAAATCGCGTTGCAGCGGTTCCGGCAGGTTGATTTCGCGGCAGCCGCTTCTGCCGGGCTTATGAGAAAACGCGAGTACGCGTTCCTGGTCGTAAACAATATTGTCGAGCGCAAACGAAAGTTTCACGGCGGAACCTGCGGGCTGCACCACTAAGCGGCCGTTGATAAAGTTGAATGCCGTGGCGGTGATGGGATGGCCTGTGATCAGTTCCTGTTGCGGCCGCACGTTCCATTTTAGCCATACGCTGTCGCCCGCCTGCGTGCGGCCTTCTTCCGGTGCACCTTCCTGCTCCCGGAAATATGCCAGGAAAATGGTATCTTTTTTTATGCCGGTTACAACGGCCATATGCGGCAACAGCGCCTGGCTGTATATTTCCCGGCCGTTTTTCAACACATGCAGCTTGTCGCTCACCAGCACGTCGAGCCCGGCCCCGCCGTAACACTGCCGGGGCGGCGCGCTGCCGAACCAGTTGCAGGAAACGACCAGCAGCATTACCGCGAAGTACCCATATCTGTGAGAGCCGCCATTCATAGCGTCCGCAATGTAATACTTAGGCGGGATTTTTTATACGGCAGTCCCCGCAAACAAAAAGGGCCCCTTGCGGAGCCCTGTGTTATACCGGTTTATTGGAACCCTATAGCGTTTTGTTGATTTTATCCAGCGTGGTGAAGCTGTTGCCGGATATCCGCACCACCTTGTAGCCTTTTTCGTTCTCCAGCGCGATGATATAGGTGAACACGCCGCCGGCGTCGAACTCGCGGATGGAGCGGATGTTTTCATCCGGGCATTTTTTCATCAGCTTCTGCAACACCGGCAGGGGCAGCTGCACATCGGAGATGAAGCGGGATACCGCGAATACGTTACCTTTTTCGTCCGCATGCACGGTCATCTTTTTAGACACGGCGTTTTCAGCGAAAGCGGGAGCGGGCCTGTTATTGCCGGCCACTGCATTTACGGCCACCAGGGCAAAGGCGAAAAGAGCGATAAGTGTTTTCATGTTGAATAAGATTTTATGCGTTAATACGTTTTGTTCGTTTGATGAATCAAAGGTATGAACGGCACAAAACCCGTTAAAACGAATAGTTATCAGCGGATGAGCGGCAACCAACTTGTCACCAAACGTCCGCTTTCGCACAAAATGGACACTCCCGGAATCCTGGCCTCAAAAGGCCACAGCCGCGGCTTTACAGGCAACCACCACATCATTTTCCAGGCTCCCGGAGTGGTTTGTCCGCTTCCGGGCACTAAGGTTAACCGGTTTTAGGGGAACGGCAGTTTTCGAAACCGGACAACGCATCCCGAAAACGGACACTCAGAGGGCCTTTTCCAGCAGCGCCACGATGGTAACCGGCTGGGAACCGAACTGTTCCCGCGCCCAATCGGGCTTCGACAACCGCACGAGCGCCAGGAACATGGCCAGGCCTTCTTCCTGCGACCATTGGTTACGCTTCCGCCTGAATCCGTTCACCGCCACATCGGGCGGCAGGTTGCCACCTTTGGGATGCACCAGCCAGTAAACAGCCACGTATTGCCCAAGGCCTTCCATCGACAGGAAAATATCGTCGAGCTCCCGGAGAAATGCCTTGTCGCCGGTGAAATATTTTTCCTGCCGCGCCTTGAGCATGGCCAGCGCTTTTCTGGTAAGCGTTTTTGCCTCCCTCACGGAACGGGCGCCGGCAGCTTCATAAAACGTTTCTATTTCGTTCCTGAATGCGCGTACGTACCCGCTGTCGCTTTTAAAATATCCCTGCACGATGTCATCATTCAGCGGCACATCGGTAAAAGTACGCGCCCGCTCAATGGCATCCACCTGCACGCCGAAACCGCTATACTGCCGGGTATGGGCGAACTCGTGGAGGAACACGCCGGTCAGCATTTTGTCGAGCGACAGCTCCCGGCTTTCTATCCCCGCTTTTTTCCAGAACGACGGGGCGGCCATCACAAAAAATCCGTTCCCTTCCCCGGTGGCCCCGGCAAAGCTCATAAGCGCCACCGGCACGCGCTGGGCGTTGGGCAGGATGAGCGAATCGCCATGTGCCGCCACTTTCCACGGCAGCTGCTGGCCGTAAAGCGCGGGGCCTTTGACCGGGGTACCGGCGGGCGCTGTGATGCCCGCGGTGGTATACACCTGCACGGAATCGTAAAACACCATTTCAGGCGGCTGCGCGGCAGGTAAGCCCAGCAGTTCCTTACTGACCAGCTCCCATGCGCTGAACCACCGGCCCAGCCAGGGCAATCCCGCACTCTGCGCCCGTACGCCCAATGGCAGGAAAAGTACAATCAGACACCAATATTTTCTCATAGCATGTATTTTAAAACGGTTTACACCCGCGTGCCGGGATAGTTGCCACCAAAGTAACGACTTTTCAACATACGGCCCATCCCGGCAACTGTTTAATGACAATGCGCCGAAGCGTGGCTGCGCCGCTCAATATTCTATGTAGGAAAATTTGGCATTCGTGGGATTTCACTTATATTTCATACTATAAATCCCAATCACCGGTTAAACCATGAATATCGGGCAGCAAATACTTTTCCTGTTCAGCGCACTGGGCGCCTGCAATGGCGTTTTGTTGGCCATCTATCTTTTCATCAATAAAAAGCACCGGTCGGTCGCCGCCGTCATGCTGGGCATTTTGCTGCTGGCGCTCAGCATCCGGGTAGGGAAATCCGTGTTCCTCTATTTTAACCCGAAGCTCGCTAAAATCTACCTGCAGATTGGCCTGACGGGATGTTTCATGATTGGCCCCTCGGTGTATTTCTTTCTGAAATCGGCCATGACGAAGATGACAAAGATACCCGCGGCGTGGAAGTGGACCTGGGGCTTGCTGCTGGGACCGATGCTGGTGATCAATTTCGTTTATCCTTACGAATCGAATTACTGGCTCTGGAACAAGGTGATTGTTTACGTGATTTACGCCCAATGGGGCGCATTTGTACTGGCTTCCGGGTATTTATTGAGACATGTGCTGAAAACATTCGTCAGCAATGCGCCGGCATTAACCAGTGTGGAAAAATTCTGCCTGCTGGTGTACTTCGGCAACTGTCTTATTTTCCTGGCGTACCAGCTGTCGTGGGTACGGTGGCTGAACGTACTATACATCACCGGGCCCATCTGCTTTTCTTTCATGCTGTACCTGACCGTCGGTTTTATTTTATACGGCACCACCCTCGAAAATGAGCCCACCGGCAAACCGGAGCGAAAAAAAATCGCGGAAGGCAGTGCGCAGCTGTGGACCGAAAAACTGGAAAGGGCCGTGCAGGAAAACGGACTCTATAAAAATCCCAACCTCAAGCTCAACGACCTGGCGCGGCAGATCAACATTTCCGGGCACCAACTTTCCCAGTTGCTGAACGACAACCTGGGTAAAAGCTTTTCAACTTTCATCAACGAATACCGGATCAACGAAGCCTGCAAACTGATCGCCTCCAGCCGGCACCTCACTTTTGAAGCCATCGGGTACGATGTGGGGTATAATTCGAAGTCCACTTTCTACGCCGCTTTCCGGAAAATCAAAGGCACCACGCCCGCGCTGTACAAAGAGCAGCTGGAAAAAGTAACCTCTTGAAAATCACCCTATTGGCCATTTCAATTCCGTCCGGTTTTATAATTCCGTACGCCTGATTTCCGGAAGTCAAACCGCGGCCATACGCCCCGTTGCTAGGTTTGCGGCATGATGAAACGTTTTTTGATTGTATGGATACTGACATTCGCCTGCGCCATTGCGCAAGCGCAAACAGCGGTTAAACACGAAACGCCTTTGCTGACAATTTCCGGCAAAGCTGTAGACGCCCTTACCGGCGGCTCCGTCGGTTTTACCACGGTGCGCCTGTTGGCTGCGAAAGATTCCGCGCTGGTAGCCGGCCAGGTGGCCGATTCCGCCGGGGCCTTCCGGTTCACCGGCATTCCCGCGGGGCAATACGTGCTGCTTTTGCTATCGATGGGATACGGCCAATTGTACAAGCCCATCGTAACCGGCACCACCCAGCTGGGGGCGCTGCCGCTGAGCCCGCTCCCCAATCAGCTCGGCACGGTCACCGTGGCGGGCGCCAGGCCCCCTTTCCAACGCCTCGCCGATAAACTGGTATTGAACATTGCCGGCAATCAGTTATTTGCGGCATCGGCGAATGTGTACGACATCCTGAGAAAAGTACCCGGCCTCGAGCTCGCGGGCGACGGCTCCATCCTGATGTCGGGCCGCGTTACACCGGCGGTGTTTGTAGACGGGCGCCCGATGCCCATGAGCCCCGAAGCGCTGCAGCATTTCCTCAGCAGCCTCACCCCCGGCATGATCGCTTCCATCGACATCATCAGCAACCCTTCCGGTCAATACGACGGCGAATACAAAGGCATCATCGATATCCGGCTGAAACGCGACGAAACCCTCGGGTGGAACGGCTCGCTCACTACGAACTTGCAGCGGAACGACTATACGCTGGCCGACAACAGCCTCCACCTGTCTTACAAAACGAAAAAGATCGCCTACACGGCGCGGACTACTTATACCGGCGGCAGCAACATCCGCCGTTACGGCGCCTATCAGCACCTGGCCAACACCAATGTGCTCACCACACGCACGCAAACCGTTACCGGCAACAACAACCCGGGCCTGCAGCTGGGCGCCGATTACAGCCCGCGGAACAACCATCGGCTGGGCCTGCAGCTGGGCACCTACCATTCCAATTTATCGAGGCACGCCTATAACACCCTTCACACCCGCGACGCCACGGAAACCTGGCTGCTTTCGGCCACCAACAGCGACAACCGCGCCGAACCGAAGCAGCATAACTACTCCGCCCACCTCAATTACAACGCACATCTCGGCAAAAACCGGCTCGATGTGCTGGCCTCGCTGGTGAAGATCAGCAACATGCAGCAGGAAGACATTCAGAACCGCGAACTGGCCACGGAAAAACTACTGACCTACTGGAAAACGGACATGAAAAACGACATCCTCATCAGGGCGGCGCAGGCGGATTTTCAGCGCGACGCCGGGAAGGGGAAATTTGGCGCGGGCGCGAAGTTTGCGTTCACCACTACCCAAAACGACCTCCGGTACGATACCCTCGCCCATGCAACGGAATTTGTGTACGATAGCAGCCGCAGCAACCAGTTCCTGTACAACGAATACATCACCGCCGGTTACCTCACTTACAGCGGCAGTAAAAACAAATGGAGCTACCAGGCAAGCCTCCGCGCCGAGCATACACGCAGTGTCGCCAACGCGGTCACCATCGGAGAAGTGACCAACAGAAGTTACCTCACCTGGTTGCCGGCCTTCAACATAACCTATGCCATCGGCACCGGCCACCAGGTTAATTTCTCGTACAGTCACCGGCTTACGCGCCCGGTTTTCGGGCAACTGAACCCGTTCCGGTTTTATTTCAGCCCGCTGAACTACTGGGTAGGCAACCCCAACCTCAAAGCCTCCACCACCAAAATGCTGAACGCCGCTTATACGCATCCCGCGTTCAACGTTACCGTGCAGCTGGGGCGCGAAAAAGATCCGATGACGCGGTACCCCGAATACGACAGCGCCACCAACATCCTGCAATACCTGGGCAGAAACCTGCCGTACAACGACTTTGCGGCCATCGAGCTGAGTTTCCCGCTGCGGGTCACGAAATGGTGGAAGATGCAGCACACGGCGCGGGGCAACTACAAAAAAGAACAAACGCCTTACCACGATAAAACCTACGCCATCCCGGTCACCGACGTGAGTATTTCGGGCAGCCAGCTGTTTTCGCTGCCGTACGCCGCCACGCTGGATATTTCATATTACTACCGGTCGCCCAGCGGCAACGGGCTGTATTATATCAGGCCAACAGGCAATCTCGACGTGGGCTTACAGAAAAGCTGGGCGAAGGGGAAGCTCAATTCACGGATCAATTTTTACGACCTGTTCGGCACACAGCGGGCCAAGCTGGTGTTCCGGGAAAAACAGCTCATCAACAACCAGCTGGAACACTGGTTCGGTAGCCGCCGGCTGGCGGTTTCGCTGACGTGGAGCTTCGGCAGGTCTACGCACAAAAGCAGGCAGGGCAGTAAAAATGAAGAGGAGATGCGGGCGGGCATTTAGCTCAGGCGTTGGCGGGAGCGCCGGCCCATTGCGCTATTTCGGCCCGGATGTGTTGCTGCCATACGGGCGCGCGTTCCGTCCGGCCGGTCAGGCAGGCGTCGAGCAGGTGTTTGAACTGTGCGTTGGTAAACCGCCTGGTCAGCAACCGCGCTATCACGCTGGTAAAATCGGACAGGTTCATGGGCACCACGTTCGAGCAATGCTCCTCGTCGCCGCTGTACCAGGTTCCTGAACGGAAGGTTTCCACCACGTTGTTGTCTACCTGCGGCGCAATGAATAGGCCATACACCGGCTTTTCTCCGAACTGCTGCTGGCACTGCACGGCATGGCGCCGCACCGGCTCGCTTTCGGCGGCCATCTGCCGGCTGCTGGCCGTCAGCGTCACTTCAATCATCAGCACGTATGTTTCGAATTCAAATACCACATCGGCGCCACCACCGGGGGCGGTGTTGCGGGGCTTAAAATCATGGTCTACGGGGAACCGCCGGGTTTCATGCACGGCGCAATGGATGTCGTTCACAGCGAGGAAGCTTCTCCACACCGCCCATTCGAAATAGGCCGGCCGGTCGTCGATTTCCGGCGCGTCCGGCAGGCGGTCGCCGTTGAGCTTTCTTAAATAGGCGATGATATCGCGGACAGCCGCGTCGCTTCGCTGCTCGCTGGCATATTCTTCTTCTCTTTCGCGGTTGTGGTATTCTATCAACGCATACCGCGTAGCCTGGATCTGCTCTGCGGGCGTTTCTTCCGTCAAAGCGGCGGCCTGCTGCAGCACCGGGTTGTCCGGGTTGCGCACACCTTCCCGCAGCTCGTTGATTTCGCGCAGGGCCACCGCCGTGTCGTCGGTAGGAATGGGATACGTGTTGCCGTAAAAATGCCGGAAGTATTGCAGGGGATCGGCCTGAAACTGGAAGTGCGGTTCGTTTTGCAGCAGCCTGTTCACAAAGTCTCGCTTGTTGGGCCGTATCACCACCGTATGGCCGATGCGCATCAGCAGCCCCGACAAGCTGAAGTACCGGAAGGTGGTGTCTGCGTAATCGCTGAGTACCGACTGTGGCTTGATGCCCGTTCTTTCCTGCAACCGCGCTTTGTAACTTGTTTCCAGCACCTCTCTTTCCCGTGCGTTGCGGCAGGCGGTCATCTCCGCCCGGAACCGCATGACCTCACCGTATACCTCGTCGGGCAGCGCCGGCGTGTGCTGACGGAACGGCTGCAGGAACAGGCCGGTTTCGTATTTGCTCAGCCCCGCTTTGCCGTTATCCTGCAAACGCTTCAGCACCTGCAGGAACAAAATGAAAGGTTTCATTTTCACCCCGGGAGGGAACCGGCCTTCCAGGGCGTTGGGCAGCTCGTAACAAACCAGCTGCCGCGTGTAAATATCTTCGATTTCGGGAACGGATGCGGCGGCGATGAGCTTCTCGCCCGCGGGAGTAATCTGGTAAGGCAGGGTAACGCCCGGCAGCTGGAGTTGCCGGAAGAAAGCACCCGGGTCATAACGCGGCGTGCCCAGTGTATACCGCTCGAAGCTGATAAACCCCAGCTGGTAAAAAGCAGCGCGCCATTTACGGCCGTTCCAGTCCGACGCCTCGCCGTCGAATTCGAGCACCTGCCTTTCACGCAGCTGCAGGTGCAGGCGGGCCTCCGCTTCGGAGCCCTTCACATGCCCGGAAAACCCTTCCTCCTCAAATACCCGCAGCGCACTTTCTATCCGGTTAGGATTCCTGACTGTCGTGTTGCCGATGTTCCAGACTTTGGGCATAAGCTGAATGTTTAGCTCCCCACGAAAAGATATTCCTTTACGCGGTTGGAGGGGTTCCCTATTTTATGGTTCTGGTTGCCGAAGGAATACAGGTGGTCTATTTCGTGCACCACCACTTTTTTCTTGTGCCTTTTGAGCATGGCCACCAACTCGTCGCGCGTGGGCAATGAATTGGAAGAATAGGAAATGGCGATGACCGATTGCCTGAAATTATCAATGAGGTTTTCAAACGCTTTATGCGCCTGCAGCCTGTTGGAGAAGGGAGACGGAAAGCTTTTGAATTTTTTGGTGAGGGTATGCTCCTGTATTTCCAGCGACACCCAGTTCCTGACCAGGCCTTCCACGAAGTGGTATCGCCGCACGTAATCGTTGTCGGAGTTGGGGGTGAAATACGGGGGGTCGAGGTATACCATGCCGCAGTCCGTTTTCGTGTCCTCCGTTTTTTCGTTGCGGGCGGTACAGGTCTGCCCGTTATCGAACACGGCGTCGTTGAACAGCGTAACGCTTTCTATAAAATGTTCCCGGAGCGTTTTGCGGATATCTGCGCGGCCGTCGTCGTACCGGTGGCCGATGAAGGTGAATATGCCACGGGGCCTTTTTTTCATGCAGGCCCGCACGAGGGCGGCCAGGGCGATGGCTTTTTTATACGGGTTCTTCAGGCATTCGATGTTGGCCCGGGCCCGGTCTAAAAACGCGTTTTCCTCCCGGTCGAAATACAGGTCGTAGAATTTTTCGGAGATGAAGGTGTTGCCGTTCGGGGTATCGGTGATAAACGACACCTCTTTCGGCGAAAGGCGTTCGGTGGAATTCTCGATGATGGCCTTGGACACGATGTAGCTGATGGCCATGAAATCGTTCGTCTCCACTCTTTTCCCCGCCGTTTTCATGTAGTAGGCAATCACATTGCTGCCGGCAAACGCATCAAAAAAAGAATCGCGCTGGTAAGGCAGCAAAATACCGCCTATTTTGGATACGATCTTGTTCTTGCTCCCCATGTACCGGGTACCGGGAAACAAGCTGAATTGTTCATCGACTTTGTTGACAGATAATTCCATACGATGTTAACCTCCAATTACGATGATGTCTTTCCCGGTGCGGGTATTCGGATTACTGCTGATGAGCCGTTTGGTTTCGACGATCTCGATCCGGTATTCGCTGTACAGTTCCAGCACCACGGGATGATCCGAATTGGTCAGCAGCACGTGGCATCCCCTGGCCACCAACGCGTCGAACTCCGCTTTCAAAGCCACCTGGTCGTCGTGATAAAAAAATTCCTTCGTGTACCGTTTGAAGTCGGCGTTTTTCCCGACGGGATAATAGGGTGGATCGAGAAAAACGAAGTCGCCTTTCCGGGCATGCGCCGCCAGTGTTTGTTTATAATCGGAATGCAGGATGGTGGTTCCTTTCAGGAACTGCCCGGCGTTCCGCAGGGTGCTTTCCTGCAGGAAATCGGACGTACGTTTACCGTACGGCACGTTGAACGCGCCGTTCTTGTTAACGCGGTACAGGCCGTTGAAGCAGGTTTTATTCAGGTAAATCAGCCGCGCGGCGCGTTCCTCCTCACTCAACGCCGCCGGTTTCAGCGCGCGCACCCGGTAATAAAAATCCTCTTCGTTGCGGTACGTTTTCAGCAGTTTGATCACCTCGTCCAGCCGGTCTTTCACACAGCGGTACGTCAC
The DNA here is from genome assembly GCA_965653365.1 of uncultured Chitinophaga sp. Classification (GTDB taxonomy): domain Bacteria; phylum Bacteroidota; class Bacteroidia; order Chitinophagales; family Chitinophagaceae; genus Chitinophaga. Next base: position 64,440 of record CBFGZV010000004.1, read on the forward strand.
CACCAGCTCCTCATTCAGATCGGCGATCACCGCCTTTTCCGGGGCCATGTGGAAAAACAGCGCCCCGCCGCCCATGAACGGCTCAATGTAGGTATTGAACCGTGCCGGGATGTATTTGGACAATTCGGCGATCAGCTGGGTTTTCCCTCCCGCCCATTTCAAAAACGGCTTCCGCGCAATCGCAGACAGCGTTGCACCAAACGGCTTGTCTCCGCCTGCTACTGCAACCGCCTGACTATCATTGGGTGAACCAGCAAATCGACTTGTCATACGGGCAAATATAAACTAATATTTTTAGCAACCCGGCGGTATGGGGATAAGTTATGAAGGGATGTGCATAGCCGGGCCTGCACTGTTTTTCCTCGGGTAACCGGGCCGGTATCCACGGCGGCCACCGTGCCGGCGCGGTATGCCTGCCGCCAGTGTTGCCCCCAATAAAAATGCCCCCGGAAAGCACAGGCCTTCCGGGGGCATCCATCCTTTTACCAATCATCAGTAGTTCACCACCACGCCGATGTTGAACGAGGCGCCCTTGCCTTTGGAATAAAAGCCTGGTATCATGAACCACTGCGACCTGGCAGGGAAATAATCTGCGTTGAAGAGGTTCTCAATCCCGAGCGTCAGCATGGTGCTGCGCGTTACGCGGTAGCTGGCGTTCAGGTTGAAGAGGTTGTAGGCTTTCACCTCGCCCTCGTTGCCTTTGTACAGCCCGCTCGGCAGCTTGTTGAAACGGCTCCGGTTCATAATGCCGGTATAATGCAACTGTAGCTCCAGCGTGCTCACCGGTCGGAAATGAATGCTGCCGCCCAGTTTGGGCGCGGCAATACGGCGGCCGTTGAGATACATTTTGTAATTCCCATTGCGGCCGGTATCGGCCTTGCCTTCCACGTAGCTGAAAGATGCGCCCAGGTCGAGGCTGGCCAGCGGGCTGTACTGCACGGCCGCTTCCACGCCGTAAATACGCTCGGGCATGCGGCTTACATTAAAGAGGTCGGTAGCCACGTCGTACACCATCTCGGCGCCAAGTTTGGAGGTGCTCACAAAGCCGGTCAGCTCGAAGCGCAGCTTTTGCACTTTGCTCACGAACCCGAGCTCGTAGTTATTCACCAGTACCGCTTCGGTGTTGATTTTGCTGATATTGTCCACTTTCGCATCACGGAGCGCCAGGCCGATATCGGCCACGGAGAAGCCCTGCGAGAAGCTGAAATACGGCGTAAAGGCGGGCAGGCGGTTGTACCGCACCCCGGCATTGAAGAGCGTGGCGGTGTAGTTGAGATCGCCGCCCTTCACCGCAAAGCTCGGCGTAATCGTTTGCCCCGCCGCGTTAGTGATGCGCAGCGTGGTATAATCGTCCACCCCGATGTTCACCCGCTCCACGCGCACGCCGCCTTTGAGGATAAGATGATCGAGCACGGTCCATTGCGTTTCCGCAAACGGCGCCACGTTGAACATTTTCATTTCCGGCACCCACACGCGCCCGTCTACCAGCGGCTGCGAGGTGACGTCGTGCACCAGGTCGGTCCCGTAAGACAATGACCCCGTTTTCCCCAGCGGCGAACTGAACATGAAACGGAGGCCTTTTTTCTTCGCGAGGGTATGCGATTGCCCGTCGCCGCCTTCGAAGCGGCCGAACGACACGTAGAACACATCGTCGCGGGATTCATAATACGCGTCCGCCTGCAGCGAAGTGCCGCCGATGAGGCTGTCTGCGGAGTAAGACAACTGCAGGTTCTGGTTGCCGTTGATGCCGGTGGGCTTGCCTGCCTGCTTGCCCAGTACGCCCGTAGCGGGCTTGCCGGTGAGGTAGTCGCCGTTCACCAGCGTATAGTTTGAGTTTTGCTGGCTGTTGTAATAGTTATACATCAGCTGGATGCGCTGGCGACGGTTGGGCGTAAAGCCCAGCTTCACAAAAGCATTGTAGCTGTCTGTTTCGCCGAGACTGTAGTTGGGGCCGAGCAGCTTGCCTTTCGCGTCTTTCCATTCACCGGTGCGCTCGTACACGCCGCTGACGGCGTAGTCGAATTTTTTGTATTTCCCGTGCAGGAGCTGCCCTACCCTGCCGCCCACGCTGTTTTTCAGGCCGGCGAGCGAACCGGTGAGGTTAAGGGTGGTTTTACCTGCGATCACCGCGTCGTTCTGCGGCGTGAGCGTGATATAGTTGATGAGGCCACCGGTAGCGCCGTTGCCATAAATTGCCGTGGCGCCTTTGAGTACATCGATGCGCTGCAACACCGCCGGGTCGATGGAACGGAGGTCCACTTCACCGTTGCGGAGCGGCGTGGATTGCGGGATGCCGTCGATCATGATCAGCACCGAGCGGCCGCGGAGCGACTGCCCCACGTTGCTGTTCGTTTGCGCGGAAGGCGCCAGTCCGGGCACCGCGTTGGCCAGTATTTGCGTGATATCGGTGGTAACGGCCATGTTGTCTTCGATCGTTTTGCGGCTGAGCACCGTTACGGAAGAAGGCACATTGTCGAGCACTTCCGGTTTACGGCTGGCGGATACGACCACTTCTCCCAGTTCGCGGGAAGCAGGTTCCAGTTGCCAGTCGATCGAAATGGTTTGCCCGTCGGCCAGCGTGGCCGTCCGGGTTTGGGTGCCGTAGCCCATCAGGGAGGCTTCGAGCGTCACGGTTCCCTCTCGGCCGGTTGAGATGCTGTATTGCCCGTTCTTATCGGCATAAGCCGCATCGGCGGCGCCTTTAATGCGAACGGTAGCGTATCTGAGCGGGCCTTGTTTTGATTGAACGTTGCCTTTGATGATGGTTTGCTGGGCGGATGCGGTGAGCGCTGCGAAACAGCACATCGCGGCCAACAGCAGAGATTTGGCGGATTTTATCATTTTCTTGCTTCCTGAGATTTGCCGCAAAGTTATTGCGGCGGCAACCGGCGTAATATCCAATCGGGAAATTAATTTACGCAATCGGGAAAAATCCTGTACATCAACCGGTTATCCATCCAGTACCCGCTTTTTTTGACGCCCCTATGCTACTGGGGAACAAACGGCAGCCTTCGCTATGGCGAGGTTTATGCAGAACAGGCATCGCCATGGTTTTCGTAGTTTTAGTTTTTACCGTTACTCAATTATCCGTCATGACCACTTCGCATTCCGAAGCAACAAACGGCAGCCTTCGCTATGGCGAGGTTTATGCAGAACAGGCATCACCATGGTTTTCGTAATTTTAGTTTTTACCGTTACTCAATTATCCGTCATGACCACTTCTCATTCCGAAAAAGCCCTTGCATTCAAAGCACTCCACGAGCGTTCCGGCATTTTTGTGATTCCCAACCCGTGGGATGCAGGCTCCGCCAGACTGCTGGCCAGCCTGGGCTTTGAAGCGCTCGCTACCACCAGCGCAGGCCTCGCCTTTTCGCTGGGCAAACCCGATGGTGAAGGCTGCGTAACGCGCGAAGAAACGCTGAAAAATGTATACGATATCGTGGCCGCCACATCGCTGCCGGTGGCCGCCGACCTGGAAAACGGGTATGGCGACGACCCGGCCACCTGCGCCGCCACCATTTTGCAGGCCGCTGAAGCCGGCCTTGCCGGCGGCTCTATCGAAGACGCCACGGGCCGGCCGGACAATCCCATCTACCCGTTCGAGCTGGCCGTTGAGCGTGTGCGGGCCGCCGCAATGGCTGCGCACAGCCTCGATACGCCGTTCACTTTCACCGCCCGCGCGGAAAATCTCATTTATGGCAGACCGGATTTGAAAGACACCATCCGCCGGCTGGTGGCCTACGCGGAAGCAGGGGCCGATGTGCTGTTCGCACCCGGCTTAACAACGCGGGAAGAAATTGAAAGCGTAGTAAAAGCCGTGGCGCCGAAACCGGTGAATGTGGTGATGGGACTGGGCAAGGTAGCATTTTCGCTTGGCGAGCTAGCTGAAATGGGCGTAAAAAGGGTCAGCCTCGGTTCTTCACTGGCGCGGGCGGCCTATGGCGGCTTCTTCCAGGCTGCCGAAGAAATACGCAACAGCGGCCGTTTTACGCTGGCCACCGACGCCATGGCGTATGCGCGGTTCAATGAGCTGATGCGCTAATCGTATCCCCCGGATTTGTCCGTTTTTTACAATACCAGGCAACACCGATGCTGCACCTTTGTGTTGTCAAAACATTGCAACACATGAAATCACTACGCGTCATACTCATCATCGTATGCCTGGCGTTCCAGGCCGGCGCGCAAACCACCAACAACAAGCAAAAAACGAACAACATGAAACTGAATGCAGGTGTGATCACCACCAGACTGGCCGAAAGCAGGGAATTTTACACCAAAGTGCTGGGCTTCGGCGTCACCTTCGAAAACGAGTTTTACCTCCTGATGCACACACCCAACCGCGAATCGGAAATCAGCTTCCTGCTGCCGGACCACCCTTCGCAGCAACCGCTATTCCACCGCCCCTTCCAGGGCCAGGGCATGTACCTGACCATCGAAGTGGACGATGTAGATAAACTGTACGAGGAAATCAAAAAGAAAGGGGTCTCCATTAAAATCGACATCCGTAACGAGCCCTGGGGCGACCGTCACTTTGCCATCCAGGACCCGAACGGTGTGGGTATCGATCTGGTGAAGTATGCTCCGCCGCAGCAATAAATGGCGGGCGGGAGGATGCATCCCCATTCTCCCGCTTTCCAATACGGGCCCATTCGTTGTTTGGTCGCCCTACCGGCCATCGGCACTTCCATCTAGGGGCTCTTCTTTTCGGAAAACCGGGCGGTCACTATTTCTTGCCTGGGTACACAACTACAGTTAATTAGTACCGCTATCCCGGCTTTTCTGCAATAGCTGCCGGGAAAGCGACACGGCACTGCCGAAGTCAGGCGCAACAAACCGCTTGCCGATCCGGAAAAGCAGCCGGCTTTTTTTGAGCGCTTCATATACGCCCGGTTGCAATCCCGATAAAATGAGCCGGATCTTATCCCGCTCGCATGCCCTCAACACGTCCCGGATCGTCTGCAAGCCCGTACTGTCGATCACAGGCACCTTCCGCATCCGCACGATCAGGATAACGGGCTTTTTCTCTATCAGGCGGATGGAATCCCTGAATTTATAAGCCGCCCCGAAAAACAACGGGCCGTTCAATTCAAAAACTTCCACTCCTTCCGGGATAATAAAGCTGCTGACAGCAGCGGGATCTTCCTTTTCTCCATTTTCCTTCAGCAAAATACTGACATCACTAATCCGGATCATACTCCGCATGAACAAAAAGCTGGCTAAAACCATTCCGACTTCGATGGCCACGGTGAGGTCAAAAATAACGGTCAGCAAGAAGGTCGTCAGTAACACCGCTGCATCGCTGCGAAGACCGCGGGAGATGTCGATAAATGTGCGCAGCTCGCTCATGTTGTAGGCCACCACCACCAATATGCCCGCCAGGCAACTCATTGGTATCAGCGTTGCCCATTGTCCTGCCGCGAGCACCAATATCAGCAGCACGATGGCATGCACGATACCGGCGACAGGGGTACGCCCGCCGCTTTTCACATTGGTAGCCGTACGGGCGATGGCACCTGTGGCCGGAATTCCCCCGAATAGCGCGGAGGCGATGTTCGCGCCGCCCTGCGCCACCAGTTCGGTGTTGCTTTTATGTTGGCCGCCCGTCATCCCGTCCGCCACAACGGCAGACAGGAGGGATTCTATGCCGCCCAGCAACGCAATGGCCACCGCGGGCTGGATGGCGCTTTTGATGGAGCCCCAACTCAGTTGGGGAAACACAGGTATAGGGAAAGAAGAGGAAATATTACCAAAGCGGCTGCCGATGGTTCCTACATCGAGATGAAACAACTGAACGGCCAGTGTCGCCAGGACGATCGCAACCAGGGAGCCCGGCACGGTACGGGTGAAGCGGGGAAAAACAACGATGACGGCAATGGTCGATAAGGCAATTGCCGCAGCCGGGATACTGACAGTACCGATATGCCGGTAATACGCGTTCCACTTGCCTGCAAAATCGGCCGGCACGGCGGCCATCTGCAACCCCAACAGGTCTTTTACCTGAGACGATAAGATGATGACGGCGATACCGGTCGTAAAGCCGACTATCAACGGGTGCGGAATATATTTTATCACGCTTCCCAGTTTCGCGAGCCCCATCGCCACCAGCAATATCCCGGCAAGGAAGGTGGCGATAATCAACCCGTTCACCCCGCTTTCCTGCACAATGCCATACACAATCACAATGAAAGCTCCCGTTGGCCCTCCAATCTGCACCCTGCTGCCGCCGAAAGCGGAGATAATAAAACCGCCGATGACGGCTGTATACAATCCTTTCTCCGGCGGCACGCCGGAAGCAATCGCAAACGCTATGGCCAGCGGCAATGCGACAACCCCGACTATCATACCGGCAAGCAGGTCGCGGAAAAACTGCGCCCGGGTATATCCTTTCAACGTTTGAAATAATTCCGGCTGGAACATGCGCGCTTTGTTTTTTTATACCGCTACACCTTTTCCCACATTTTCAGCAGCCGGTCCGCCGACGCTCCCCGTACCTCATAGCGGGGCGGCACTTCGTTTTCCAGGCTATGAAAGGTCACCAGCCGCGTTCCGGCCGGCTTGTGATCAAGCACGTTGTACAGGTATTGCGAGTAATACACAAACAGGCTTTCGGAAAATTCAATTTGGTGATCTATGCGATTCCCTTCATCGAGGTTCTCAAAGAAGGCATTGTAAAAATAAAAGTTGTCGTAATCCTCAAAGTCCAGCGCCGTAAAGTTGCCGTGCATAAAATGGACATTCGTCCGCTGCGTCAACATCCTGGCCGATTCAGCATGAGCGAACAGTTCCATTCGCTGCTCAATCCCGTAAAAATGAGCCGCCGGGCAAAAATACGCGCCTACCAAACAGAATTTCCCGACACCGCTACCGATGTCAAGTATCCGCTTCCCGGGCGCGTCGGCCAGAAAATGGGCCGCCTGCCTGGCAATGGCAACCGGCGTCCAGTGATGCCTGGACAGGTGCTGAACCGTTTCGGGATACAGCTTGTCAAACATGGCATTACTCGTATGCAAACTGCTGTCGGCGATAATATGCTCCATCATTCCTCCCTGTTTTTTTCCGCTACCAGCTTCTGGTAATCGACGGGTGATAGTAGTTTCGCCTGGCCCGGCGCTTTCAGCGGGCTGACAAAAAACAGCCAACCCCGGTCATGCGGGCTCTGCAACATCAGGTCGAGATTATTCTCCAGCTGATGATTGGCCCCCAGGAACCTGCAGGCCACCGGAGCATATATCGGAATGACAGCGTTACTGGCTGTGATCTCCGCCACCAGCGTACCCTGATCGATCGTTCCTTTCCGGCAACACCATTTCACATGCAAAATTTTCTCTATACCCTTCAGGCGATGGGCCGACACTCCGACAAATCCCACCGAACCGTTCAGATCTATCCATGAATGGCTATCGGTGAACTGCATCCGCGGGCGGGAAATTGTTGATATTCTCATCATACAAATTTACCTTCACAGCAGGTTCCATCCGTTGCATTTTGCCCCATCGAAAAATTGAAATAAATCAATTTTCTAAACTATCGACCATGAGTTTGACCGGCCTTTTTCCCATCGACAAATGGAATTTTACATCCCATTCCATACTCAACAATCTGCCTGCAGAGGAATACGACGAATTAAGCCGGCATATGACCGAGCACGAATATCATAAGGGGGAAACGCTTTTCCGTGAAGGGGCTGTACCGCAGGGGATTTTCTTTGTCAGGCAGGGAAAGGTCAAGAAATTCAAAACGGGACGCGACGGAAAAGAGCAAATCATCTATGTAGCCAATTCCGGCGAAATGATCGGCTATCACGCTATACTGGCCGCGGAACGTTATCCGGACACGGCCTCCACCCTGGAGAAAAGCCTCATTGCTTTCATTCCCAAAGAAGACTTCGTAAGCGTTCTCGAAAAATCGACGGTGCTGCCCCGGCGGTTGCTCAAGACGCTGAGCCACGAATTTTCAGTGCTGGCAAACAGCATTTCCATCATAGCTACCAGGCCGGTAAAAGAAAGGCTCGCCATCGCGCTGATCGTTTTACGGGAAAAATTCAAAGCGGAAGCAACATCCGGCGGAGAAATCATGATCGACATTTCGCGGCACGACCTTGCCAATATGGCCGGCACCGGCAATGAAAACGTAGTGCGGATACTGAAGGAATTCAAGCTGTCCGGCATCCTGGAAACAAAAGGCAGGAAGATTTTCATTCACGACGTAAAGAAACTCGTGGAACAATCGGGCTGCGGGCTTTAATGCCGTCTCCCTCCCGCCTTTTTTGGCATTCGCATGGCTATCCGTTAAATTTGCAGATATTATTTTTCCGTTCATGACCAACGACGCATCCCGCTTATCAGCAATCACCGCGCTTTTGCACCAGCGCCCGCTTTTCGTTTTCGCCCTGGAATCAGAAGCCGCAGGGGAGTTTGAAACCTTCAGCCCCCTGTTTGTCGGCATCGGGAAAGTGAATGCCGCCTATCATCTCGCCAAACGCATCGCGGAGGAGAAACCCGGCATCATCATCAACCTGGGCTCCGCCGGCAGCCACCAGTTCAAGCGGGGCGACGTGGTTTGCTGCACCCGCTTCATCCAGCGGGATATGGACGTCCGGGGACTCGGGTTCAAAAAATACGAAACACCCCTCTCCGGCCAGCCTCCCGTGCTTGAATACGGCCTTTCCCTGCCGGGCCTCCCGGCAGGCACCTGCGGAACAGGCGACAGCTTTGAAATGGAACATACCACCGACGATTACAACGTGATCGACATGGAAGCATACCCGCTCGCACTCATCGCCATGAAGGAACAAATCCCCTTCCTTTGCCTGAAATATATTTCCGACGGAGCCGACGGCAACGCGGCGGAAGACTGGCAGGTGCAGGTGCATCATGCCGCCACCGCTTTCCGGAAGATCATCAGCGGCCTCTACGCCGAAGCCGGCATCGGACAAAGTGCCTAAGCCGTCCGGAACACCCATTTTTTCAGCCCGCCCACCAGGTACAGCACGCCGATTCCCAGCGCGGTCAGCGAATAGATTGTGCCCAGGATGATGCCTTCTCCTTCGATGATAAAATCGGTGAATACCTGCGCCGTGCCCCGCGCAATATAGATGAAGGCGATAATGAAAATAGCCGCTTTGGTGAAAGGCATCGGCCTGAAACGGTTGGCGGCCGACAGCCCGTACAATCCGAAAATGGCGAAAATGACGGTCACGAACAGCGTAAGGAGATAAGGCAGGGAAGGATGCACGAGCGACAATTCCTCCATTTCCCGGCCCACGCCGGTTACTTCGAAAAAAGGCTTCGCCCAGATCAACCCTGCCAGGTGGGCCGCTGCGATCAGCAGATTGATATAACCGCCGGTTTTCAACATAGCGCGTACAGTTTTTTATACTGCAAAGTTATCCCCGCTGCAACTCCCGGACTTGTACAAACCCGACAAAATGAAACGCGCGGATCTTTAACGCAATGCAGTAGGCGCCACACCGCCATATTTTTTGATTTCACGGCTCAGGTGGGCCTGGTCGTAATAACCGCTTTCCAGGGCAATGTCCGAAAGGCTCCTGGCGGGATGTTCTTCGAGGATGAGCCGGCTGGCGGACTGGTAGCGGATGATGTTGATGAACAGCTTCGGGGTTAATCCGGTATGATAGCGGAAATGCCGTTCCAGCTGCCGTTCTGTGATATAATGGGCGGCGGTCAGCTCTTTTACGGACACATTTCCTTTCAAGGCTACAATGTCGTTTACCACAGGCAGCAGGGCATGCCCCGGCGGCGCGCAGCGCGCGGCAAAAAAGCGGTCGAACGAAGCGACCGTCTGCGCCAGCAGGGAGCCGACAGGCGGGATGAACGACTTCTCCAGCTCAACGAAAGTATCCGTCACTTCATGCAGCGACGCAAAGGAATAAAAACAGGAAAATGCAGCGGGCCTGAACCGCGCGCCGATCAGATGGGCATGCGCCGGCATTCGGGCTTCCATACATTGCGTGATGGCACCGCCGAGGTAGACGGCTTCGCTTTTGAGGGTAATGCCGAGCGAATCGATATACAGATCGTCGCCGGCATTATAAATGACATCCACGCAACCGTCCGGCACGATTTTATCCATAGCCTGCCGCGCTGAACCTGCGCGGGCTTCCCAGTAAGCTTCGATAAAGGGCGAAAGGTGCGCGCCCGGCCTGTATTCCCGGAGCTCCATCTTTTTTTTCGCAAAGATACGGGTAAACACGGTAGTAAACAGCCGTTCCGGCGCGACAGACATGAGCGCTCCAGGCATTAAAACGATTGCACACAGCCGGCAATGCGGCAAGCACTATCGCACGGAATGGCTGCAGCATCCACAAAAAAAAAGCTACCCCTTCCGGGATAGCCTTTTGGTCTGCCGGCCGTACACCGGTGTATCAGAGATTGAACTGAATCCCCTGCGCCAGCGGCAGTCGGGTTCCATAGTTAATTGTATTGGTTTGCCGCCTCATGTAAGCTTTCCAGGCATCGCTGCCGCTTTCGCGGCCGCCGCCGGTTTCCTTTTCCCCGCCGAATGCGCCGCCGATTTCAGCGCCGGACGTGCCGATGTTCACGTTGGCGATACCACAGTCGCTGCCGGCCGCGGAAAGGAAATATTCCGCCTCGCGCAGGTCCATCGTCATGATGGCGGAAGAAAGGCCCTGCGGCACGTCGTTCTGTATCGCCACCGCCTCTTCCAGCGTACGATATTTCATCAGGTATAAAATGGGCGCGAACGTTTCCGTTTGCACCACGGGAAACTGCGGCTGCACTTCCGCGATGCAGGGTTTTACATAGCAACCGCTTTCATAGCCCGGCCCTTCCAGCACGCCGCCTTCCACGATGAAGCGGCCGCCCTGTTCGCGGCAGGCCGCGATAGCCCGCAGGTAGGCATCCACAGCCGCCTTGTCTATCAGCGGACCTATATGGTTGGCCTCATCGAGCGGATTGCCAATACGGAGCTGGCCATATGCATGCACCAACTTGTCGCGGAACCGGTCGTACACCTCTTCATGAATAATGAGGCGCCGCGTGGTGGTACAGCGCTGCCCGGCTGTTCCGGCTGCGCCGAACACGCTGCCGATCAGCGCCATGTCGAGATCGGCGTTCCGGGAAACGATGATCGCGTTGTTGCCGCCCAGCTCCAGCAGGCTGCGCCCGAACCGGCCGGCCACGGTAGTCCCCACGGCTTTGCCCATAGCGGTAGAGCCCGTGGCGGACACCAGGGGCACTCTCTCGTCGGCAGACAGCAGCCTGCCCGTTTCCGCACCGCCGTTGATCAGGCAGCTGACGCCTTCGGGTATGTTGTTGCGTTGCAATACAGCCGCGATAATATGCTGGCAGGCAATAGCGGAGAGCGGCGTTTTTTCGCTGGGCTTCCACACGCAGACGTTACCGCACACCAGTGCCAGCATGGCATTCCAGCTCCACACGGCCACGGGGAAGTTAAACGCGGAGATGATGCCCACGATGCCCAGCGGGTGCCATTGCTCATACATGCGGTGCTGCGGGCGCTCGCTGTGCATGGTAAGGCCATACAGCTGGCGGCTCAGGCCCACGGCAAAGTCGCAGATGTCGATCATTTCCTGCACTTCGCCCAGCCCTTCCTGCAGGCTCTTGCCCATTTCGAAACTCACGAGCCGGCCCAGCGCCTGCTTCTTTTCCCGCAGCGCCTCGCCGACCTGCCGCACCACTTCTCCCCGCTGCGGCGCGGGAACGGTACGCCAATGCTCAAACGCCTTCGCGGCGGTCAGTATCACGGCCTCATACGCGGGCGCATCGGTAGTGGTGGCGGTAGCGATCTGTTGCCCGTTAACGGGCGAAAATGACACGATCTCCCTGCCGCCCGGCAGCCATGCTGCACCGGTACTCACGCCGGGATTGTGCGGCATGATGCCCAACTCCTTTAAAAAGTCCATTATCTTTTGTTGGTTTGTGATGAATAGGTGCTCTCAAATATTTTGTCCGCGTTGGCTGCCTCGAAACCTTCCCTGCGGTGTATGCGCTTGATGGCAGCGGGTTCCAGCCCCCTGAATTCCGGCAGCACGCGCCGCTCGGCAAACTCCACATAAGAGCCTGCTATCGTATGTTTTTCCCCGCCCGCGAACACGGCTTCGATCATCCCGGCTATGGTAGAACTTTGCAACAACAGGCCATCGGGGCTTTTCTTGAATTTGCCGCCGGCATCATTCAAGCGCAGGCCGTGTTTTTCGAGGAAGTCGTTGAACTGCCCGATCTCGTTGTAACCGGCCGGCAGGTTATGCACGCTGATGGTGAAATGATTGAGGTAATAACTGTTGTAGATAGCCCATGAAGCATATTCGCTTACCGCGGCCAGCGCGGTATAGTCGGAGTACGACGGCGTCCGCCAGAGGCCGCTGTGCAGGAATGCATCTACCGCCGCCACATCATCCAGGTCGAGTTGCAAAACGGGATCGGTGGTTACTTCGCCGGTGTAGCTGTGGATGATGTCCTGCGCGTGTGCCGGCAGGTCTTTCACCCGCAGCTCGCTGATGAAGATGCGCGGCATCGAAGGCTCGGGCGGCGCGTACCAGTAAGCGTCGAGGCGCTTTTCCGCGAAATGGTAATAGTCTTTCTTCACATACCCGTGGTGCAGGAAAATCTTTTCGAGCGACTGAATACCGAGATGCGGAACACCCATCGTACGGAAGGCGATGTGATCGTTTTCGATATCGTCTGCGTGGCGGATGAGGCCTTCGGCCATCATGGCCGATATTACCTTCTCCACATCCGGCACCCGTTCTTTGTAACGGCGCATCAGGCCGTTGAGTATCAATTGCAGCTTGTTCATGCTGTGGTCGTTTTATTAAAGGGTAGACAATACTTCATCGAGGCAACGCACCATTTCGGCGGCGTTGGCTTTGCTGAACACCAGCGGGGGCTTAATTTTCAGCACGTTGTACAGCGGCCCGTCGGTGCTGAGCAGGAATCCTTTTTCTTTCATCTTTTCCACCACGCGGTTGATCTCATCCACGGCGGGTTCCTTCGTGGTTCTGTCTTTCACCATTTCCGCGCCCACAAAAAGGCCGTGCCCGCGCACATCGCTGATAACGGGATGTTTGTCCATCAAGCCGCGCAGCCCGTCCATCAGGAAATTGCCGGTTTCGAGCGCGTGCTGCTGCATGGCTTCCGACTGTATCACGTCGAGCACCGCGCGGCCGGTAGCCATAGACACAGGGTTGCCGCCGAAGGTGTTGAAGTATTCCATCCCGTTATTGAACGCGTCCGCGATTTCCTGCGTAACCACCACGGCCGCCAGGGGATGCCCGTTGCCGATGGGTTTGCCGAGCACCACGATGTCTGGCTCCACGCCCTGCAGTTCGAAGCCCCAGAACTTTTCGCCGACCCTGCCGAAGCCGACCTGCACTTCGTCTGCAATGCACACCCCGCCTGCTTTCCGCACGTGGCTGTACACCGCCTGGAGGTAATTGTCGGGGAGGGGGATTTGCCCGCCTACGCCCAGCAACGTTTCGCAAATGAACGCGGCTACCTTGCCCCGGTTTTGCTCGAGAATGGTCTGCACGCTTTGCGCGTATTTTTCACCGGCCTGCGGATCGTTGTAACCGAAGGGCCCGCGGTATAAATCGGGGGAATCTGCTTTGTGCACATACGGCTTCTGCCCGAAGCCGCCTTTGCCGTCGAATTTGTACGGGCTCATTTCAATGGCGACGGTAGATGTGCCGTGGTAGGCATGATCGAGCACGATCACGTCTTTCCTGCCCGTAAAATGGCGGCTCATGCGGATGGCGAGGTCGTTCGCCTCGCTGCCGGAGTTCGTGAAATAGCAAACAGACAACCGCGAAGGCAGCGTGCGGTGCAGGGCCTTGGCGAACTCCACCAGGTGATCGTTGAGATAGCGGGTATTGGTGTTGAGCGTGGCGATTTGCCGCTGCATGGCCTTCACCACCACGGGGTGGCAGTGCCCTACATGGCTCACGTTGTTCACACAGTCGATGAAGGTGCCGCCCTTGTCGTCGTAGAGGTATTGCAAGGCGCCTTTCACGATTTTCAGCGGCTGGCGGTAGCTGATGCTGAGATTTTTGCCGATGTGGGTTTTCCGTTCCTGCAACAGCGGGCTGTAATCGTCGCCGGCATTGATCAGCGGCGCCATCCCGCAGGCTTTCCGGAACGTGTCGGCCGCTTTCAGCGGATTGATCTTAATGAGTTGATCCAGCAACTGCCAGGCATGCTGCTCGGTCACGAAATGATGCCCGTTGTCGGAACCCAGCGAGGCTTGCCAGGCCGACTGAGTAACGCTAATGCAGAGCCGCGCCGCGATGAGGTAGTAGATCAGGTCGGTTTCCTGTTCGGTAAGCGGGAAGGCGGCATGATAGCCCTGTATCACCCAGGTGGCGGCCTGCAGCGGGTCTGGCGTGTTCAGCATGGCATAGGTGCAGGCGATGGCCACGTTGTTGACGAGGGCGGTGTACACCATGTCGCCTAAGTCGATCAGCCCGCTCACTTCCCCGTCTTTCACCAGCACATTATAGTCGTTAGCGTCGTTATGAATGCAGGCATGCCGGAGCGTGCCGAGCACAGGTACCACTTCCGTTTCGAAAGCGAGCAGGAAATACCCGGCCAGGCGGCGCTTTTCGTGGTCGGGGATGCAATGCAGGAAGCGGTTGGCGTCCATGGCGGTGCTGATGTCCCATACGTAATGACGGTGCAGGGCATCGTGCTCGAAGTCCTGCATCGACTCATCCGTTTTGCCAAGAAAGCTGCCGAGGCCGGTGTAGAGCTCCCTGGTTTTCTGCCGCACCTGCGCCCAGCATTCACCGTCGAGCCAGGTAAGGATGCGCAGGTAGTATTGTTTGCCGTTTTTGAATATGGGCGTCAGTTCCTGGCGGTTTTTATTCCGGAGTATCTGCTGGAATTTCCAGGCCACCGGGCTTACGGTGAGATGGTCCAGGATACGGAGCTGCGCATCGAGGAAGGAATACCGTTTTTCCTCGCCCGTGATTTTGAGAATGAACTTCCGGCCCGAGGCATCGGTGATTTTATAGTTGAATTCATCGTAGCCCTGGAGTGTCTCCACCTCCACAGCGAGCAGGTAATTTTTCTGCACCAGCTCCTTTACTTCGTTTGCTGTAAATTCCATGACGTTATTTGTTTTTCAATATCATTAAGAGATGCGCTGCCGACCAGCTGAAATTCCTTGCATTCAGCCCTTTTCCGCTCAGCGGGTGATAGTTCTCGTAAACGGGGCCGTCCGTCAGCATGCCTTCCGCCTGTTCCAGTAGTTGCGTTTCGAGCTTTGCCGCCAGCGCGCCGTAGCCGTATGCCCGCAACCCTCCGGTACCGAACGCGAATTGGTCGAGCCACACCGGGCCTCTCCAGTAGCCTTTCATCGGATCGAAGGCGGGATGATCGGCCGCGAGGGTGGGCAGGGGTATTTTCGTGCTGAACTTCGCCGGGTCGGCCATTTTCTTTTTCACGGCCGCGGCCTGTTGCGGCGTGGCAACGCCCGCCCATAAAGGAATCCATCCTTCCGGCCCGTCTACCGCCACATGGCCGGGCGCACCGAGGAGCCGGTCGTAGAAATACCCGGTACGCGCATCGTAAAAACGCGCACCGATCAACCGCCTGAGCTTTTCCGCGTCTCTGCGGTAAACATCTCCCCTGCCGCCGGCCATGCCTGCGAGCCGTGACAGGTACAGCTTTTCCGCATAGAGGTACGCGTTCAGATCCACGCTTTCCTGGTTGAGCGACCATGCGTTGGGGCCGTTTTGCAGCATCACTGCGCTGTCGAAACGCACGGCATTGTCCATCCCGCTTTCCCAGGCCGCGGCAATGCGGGTGCCATCGGTAGCGCCGTATTCGCACAGGCCGTTGCCATCGTGATCGCGGTGCTGGTACCACCATTCGTGATAGCGCACCAGCTTCGGCCACATCTCGCGCACAAAGGCGGTATCCCTGGCGTGGCGGCAGATTTCCCACACGGCCCATGCGGCCAGCGGGGGCTTGGTATCGCGCCAGTTGTTTTCTTTTTTATCGGCGTAAATGCAATCTGCAATCATGCCGTGCTCGTCCTGGTAATCGAACATGGCGCGCATGTTGTTTTTGGCGAGCTGCGGAAAGAACGTCGCCAGCCCGGCGGCCTGTTTCCAGCTGTCCCAGCTCCATACGCCGTAAAAGCCCTGGTAGTTGATGGAAGGGAACACGCCGTCGTGCAGGATGTCTTTGGAAGCACTGCGCCAGTTGGTAATCAGCGTAACCATGCATTTGACTGCCAGTCTTTTCTTCGCTTCCGGGAGCTGCGGCGCCTGTGCGAAGTAACGGGCGAGGTAGCCGTTCCAGCGGGCTTCGTTCTTCCGTAACTCCGCCTGGAAGTCGTACCGCTGCGGCGTTTGCACGTCGCCGGGATAAAAGGCCTGCACCTGTGTTTGTGCATATTGCCCGCCGGCGGGAATGGCAATGTTCCACTCCGCGGTATATGCGAGGCTATCTGCCGTCAGTATCGTTTTTTCAGGAAAAGCAATCACAAAGCCCTGCGCCTGCAGCCTGTTCCCGGCAGCCACAATTCCCCGGCCCTGCCCGCTGTACTGTATGTTCAGCTGCCGGGCGCGGCCGGTTTTATTGATGACGGTCGTGTGCAGCAGCGCTTCGCGGTTGGATGCGAATATCAACTGCTGCCGGATGGTGAGGCCGTCTGTTTCCAGTTCCTGTTGCAACAGGCCGGGGTAATAGTGGATGGCGGCTTTGGCCCCGGCCAGGCCGACTGGCTTCCCGTTTTCTATGACCGACAACCGCGAAAACGCGCCCGACAACCACCGGCCATCCATGTCCATCAGCAGCGGCCCGATAAACGCACCGTTGTCTTCTTTCCGCGAAGGCAGCGCATACGCATGCCACGCACCCTGGTCGCTGAATACGTTGGCCGTAATGCTCTTGCCAGCCGGGGGCGCCGTGCGCAGGTCCAATACATCCGCGTAGCGGCTGCGCTGCGCGCTGGCGGATTGCACCGCCAGCAGTAATAATATCCAGGTTCTCATCGGCTTCATTTTACGGCGGGACTAAGGGTGAAAGAATAACCGTAATCCCTGTAGGGCAGCATGTATTCTGCATGCGGCGTGGCTCCCCAGCTGTTGTCGCCGCCCACGCCCGTCTGTTTGTAATCGATGTTCCACCATACCAGGTCTTCATTCACCATCGAGCCGCCATGATTGTTTTCTTTGGCGTGGCGGTCGAATTCGAGGCGGTCCATATCGAAATGCAGCACGCCGGTACTGATGAGCGGGCTGCCGGTAGCCGTCAGGCCCACGCCATTGGCATTCGCCAGCGTCATCCACCGTACATCGGTTCTGTAGCCGCTTTCCTGTGCACGGGGATAAGGATGGAACAGGCGATCCGCCTTCATGCGGTATACGTCCACCGCGGCGGCCGTATTCCTGTCCACATAATTATCGAACGGCCCGCGGCCCAGCCAGGTTACCTCGTCGAAAGCGCCGTGCAACCGCATGCGCATCCCGAAGCGCGGCAGCTCCGGCAACCGGTCGCGTCCTGTTTTCATGGCCACGGTAACGTTGATGATGCCTCCCGGCTGTATCACATATGCGGCTGTATAAACGGCCTTCACAGCCGGCAGCGAATGCCAGGTGCGCACCGTTACCTGCCGGTCGCTTCTTTCTAAACGCATGGAATCCAGCCTCGCCGTTTGCAGCACGTCTTTCCATACAGCACACCGCATCTGCTGGCTGTTTCCGATGTCGTTGTCGGTGGCGGCGCGCCAGAAGTGCGGCTCCAGCGCCGATTTCATGACAGGCGCCTGCTTCCACGCATAAGCGCTCAGCCAGCCCGTTTGCCTGCTGAAAATAATTTCGGCATCGCCGTCAGACACGTTGACCTGTTGCTGATCTTCCTGTACCGTCAAAGTATTCCCGCCGGCCTGTACGGGAAGCGCAGCCACCTGCACCGGCAAAGGGAACTGTTCCCACGCGGCGGGATGCCCTGCGGGCACGGCCGGCGTGGCATAGCGCGTGCTGGCCACTATGGTGAGGAAATATTCCGCGCCCCGCATTGCTTTGATGGCGGGCACCGGCACTGTAATAATTTTGCTCTGGTGCGGCGCGATGGAACCAACCTGCAATTCCCCTTCCGCAATATTCTTCCCGTTACTGCGAATAAACCAGCGGAACGAGAACTGATCGAGGTTGGTGAAATCGAGCCGGTTGATGAGGCGCACGCTGTTCGCCGAAAAAGGCACCGCTTCGAAATCCACGGGCTGTATCACTTTTTTGAACTCGAACGCCTGCGGATGGGGCGTGCGGTCGGCCGCAAACAAACCGTCTGCGCAATAGCTCGTATCGCTGGTAAGCCCTACATTGCCCATATCGCGGCCATAGGCCCAGATGTCGTGGCCGGCCTTATCTTTCTTTTTAAACGTCTGGTCGGAAAAATCCCAGATGAAGCCGCCCTGCAGCTGCGGATGGCGGTACATCAAATCCCAGTAGGCTTTCAGGTTGCCGCCGCCGTTGCCCATCATGTGCGCGTATTCGCAGAGAATGAAGGGCCTGTCTCGCCAGTCGCGCACATACTCCAGCAATACGCTGGTGGATTTGTACATCGGGCAAACGATATCTGTAAACTCATTTCTGCCGGCGGCTTCATATTGCACGGGACGGGTATCGTCTTTCGATTTGAGATAGCGGTAGGTGGCCACGAAATTCTCGCCGAAGCCGCTTTCATTCCCCAGGCTCCACGTGATCACGGAACAATGGTTCTTGCTGGCTTCAAACATCCGGCGGGTGCGGTGCAGGTAGGCTTCTTTCCACTCCGGCTTGTCCGACAAGGTTTTCATCGGGTGAAACGACATGCCGTCGCACTCGATGTTGGCCTCGTCCACCACGAATATGCCGTATTCGTCGCAAAGCCGGTACCAGTCCGGGCTGTTGGGATAATGGCTCGCGCGCGCGGCGTTGATGTTGTATTGCTTCATCAGCCGGATGTCTTCCACCATGCTTTCCACGGTGATCACCTTGCCGGTATGCATATCGTGCTCGTGGCGGTTCACACCTTTTATTTTCACGGCCACGCCGTTCACGAGCAGCAGTCCGTTCCGGATTTCCACCGTGCGGAAACCGGTTTTGTGGGCGATGCATTCCACCAGTTTACCGCGTTCGTCGAACTGTGAAATGAGCAGTGTATAAAGATGGGGGCTTTCCGCGCTCCAGCTTTTTACAGCGCCCAATGTTGCGTTGAAGCGGTAGGCGGCCGTTCCGTCGAAGGCCCGCTGCTGTTGCAGCACCGTGTTGTTTTTCGCATCGAGGAGCCTGATTTCCAGGCGGCCGTTTTGGGCGGGGGCGCTCAATGATACGTCCAGGCTGAATACGCCGTTGGTGTAGGTGCTGTCGAGACCGGCTTTCACGAAAAAGTCCGCTACGGCCACTTTGGGCCGGGCAATCAGTTGCACGCTGCGCTCTATGCCACTGAGCTTCCACATATCCTGCCCTTCGAGGTACGTGGCGTCGCTGAACCGGAATACCTGTACGGAAACGGTGTTCTCCCCTTTCCGGAGGTAACGGGTAACATCGAACTCCACAGCGGTTTTGCTGTCTTTGCTCAAGCCCACGTACCGGCCGTTGACCCAGCAGTAAAAAAAGGAATTCACCGCCCCGAAGCGTAACCGTACATCCCGGCCGTTCCATGCCGCCGGCACGGAAAATGTACGGCGATAGGAGCCTACGGGGTTATCGCTCTGCGGCGGAAACGGGGGATTGACGGGGATGGGATATTCCACGTCCGTGAAAACGAACCGGTCGAACCCTTCGGTTTGCCAATGGGCGGGCACTTTGATATCGTCCCACCCGCTTACGTCGAACCGGTCGAGAAAAAAGTCAGGGGGCCGCGCGGCGGGAGAAGCGGAGAGTTTGAATTTCCACGTTCCGTCGAGCGGCATACAGTAGGGCGACGGCGATCGCGCCAGGGCCGCGGCTTCCGACGCAGCGGGCATAAATGATGCGCGCGGCGCCAGGGCGTTTTCCGTTTGTATGCCGGGATTCTGCCACGGGGGTTGGGTTTGCTGCGAACGGGCGGTCAAAACATGCAGGCATGCCAACAGGCCAATCATCAATCCGGTGCTGTATCTCATTCAAGTCCGTGCTTATCGTGATAAAAATTCGCGCCGGCATGCCGCTGCACGCCGGCGCGAACGCTTAATACAAATTGTTCTGATTCAATAAAGGGTTTACGTTGATCTCTTTCAAGGGTATAGGGAAACGGATGTGTTTGTCTTCTACATAATTATTTGCCGATGGCTTGCCATGCGCCGTCAGCAAGGCTTTCACCGGCTGCTTGGCGGTGGCGCCGCGGCCCCAGCGCACGAGGTCGAACCAACGAATGCCCCATTCCATGGCCAGCTCTACCGGCCTTTCGTGGTTCCGGATTTGTTCGCGCAACTGGTCTTTATTGAAACCGCCGACAGGCCTGGCATGGCTCCGGGTGCGCACTTCGTTCACGAGCGCGGTGGCTTCCGCGGTTTTGCCGTTTTCGTTGGCGGCTTCGGCCAGCATCAGCAGCACGTCCGCATACCGGATCACGGAAATATTGGTGCCGACATACGCGCCGCCACGGTCGTTCGGATAGGCGTACTTGTTGAAGAAAGCGGGGCGCGACAAATTGGCCGCCACCTCAGCATAGGGCACCAGCCTGGCCGGGATGTTCAGGTCCCACATTTTTGAAGCGGGGTCGTTGAAGAAGATGCTGCCGTACACCCGGTCGCTGTAACCGCCGCCGGCGGTTTTGTCATTCATCATGGTAGCCACCAGCCATTCGGAGGGATAGTAGATCTCCCAGCCGTCGAGCGCATAAGGCCGTACCTCGAAGTTGAAGGGGTGCCTTTCGTCAGACACGGCACGGTCGCCGCTGAACTGCACTTCAAAAATAGATTCGGGCCCGTTTTCTTTCGTGCCGTTGAAGTTGTCGGTATAATTCGCATTGAGGGCATACTGGCCATAAATCTCCCTGAACTTCGCTTCGGCCTGCGCCCACTTTTCGCGGAACAGGTAAGCCTTGCCCAGCAATGCTTTGGCGGCGCCTCTGGTAGCGCGGCCTTTATAAGTGTCCGGGTACGAAGCCGGCAGCGCCGCTTCGGCCTCGGTGAGGTCTTTTTCTATCTGCGCCCAAACGTCGGCCGCCGGGGCCTGTGGCACCTGGAGCTTGTTGAGGTCTTTCTCGAATTTCAGCACCAGCGGCACGTTTTCAAAACCATTCACGAGAATGAAATAATTGTATGCCCGCAGGAATTTGGCTTCCGCCACAATCTCGTTCCGCTCCTGCTCCGTCATCACGGTAATGCCGGGCACTTTTTCGATTACCTGGTTGGCGCGGCCGATGCCTGCGAAGCAGGTGGCCCAAAGGTTCCAGGGGCCGCTTTCGTCTGGACTGTTCACAAACGCAGCCAGGTTCTTGCCGTAGGGCTCGTTTTTGTTGTTATCCACATCGTCTGCCTTGAACGCCATCGTGATGTACACTTCTTCGAAGAACGTCCACTTCGACCCGTCGTGGCCCTGCAATGCCGCATAGGTGGCGGTAATGCCCTGCAGCGCGTGCTGCCGGGTGGTCCAGAAAGTATTTTCGGTGAGGTTCTGTTTATCGTCCAGCTCCAGGAATTTATCGGAGCACGCGGTCAGCAGCGTAGCGGAAAGCAGAAAGAGGACGGCTATTTTTAATCGCATAGTTGTCGGTTTAAAATTTAGATTAGAATCCAACGTTGAGGCCGAACACAAACGAGCGGCTCAGCGGGTAATACCCGCGGTCTATCCCGCGGCTGAAAATGCCGGTGTTGGACAGGTCCGGATCGAAGCCGGTGTATTTCGTAAACGTGAGCAGGTTGTACGCGCCGGCGTAAATCCGCAAACGGTCGAGGTGCATCCTGGTGCTGAACTGCTGTGGAAGGGTGTAACCGATCTGCAGGTTGCGCAGGCGCAGGAACGACGCGTCTTCCAGGAAATAGTCGGACACGCGGAGGTTCTCATTTTCGTCGGCGTTAGACAGGCGGTATACGGAACCGTTCGGGTTGGAAGGGCTCCAGGCATTGAGGAGGTCGGCGGAGCGGTAAAAACGGTACAGGAACATTTTCGCGCCGTTGTACATCTTCTGTCCCTGCTTGCCGTTGAGGAACACCATCAGGTCGAAGTTTTTATAGTTCGCGTTGAAGGTGAGGCCGTAGTCGAGGTTCGGGAGGCCGTTACCCATCAGTTGCTTGTCGTTATCGTCAAGCGCGCCGTCGCCATTGGTATCCACAAAACGGAGGTCACCGGGTTTGGCGTTGGGCTGCAGCGGATCGCCGGATTTGTTCACGTGCGCGTCCACCTCGGCCTGTGAACGAAAGATGCCGCCGGTTTTGTAGAGATAGAACGATGCGAGGGCCTCGCCTTTCTTGGTGAGCGTGGTGCCGCGGTTGTTAAAGTCCACATACCCGTCCGCAATCACGCCTTCGTCGTACCCGAGGCGGATAATTTTGTTGCGGCTGTGCGACACGTTCACGGTCACATCCCAGTTGAAGGCCCTCGGCGCGGGGCGATAGGTGGCGGTCAGCTCCCATCCTTTGTTTTCCATGTCCGCGATGTTGGTGAGCGGCAGGGCCGTGATGCCGGAAGAAGTGGGGATGGGCGTTTCGGCCAGCATGTCGGACGTTTTCGAGCTGAAGTAATCGAAGCTACCGGTGATGGCGCCTTTCAGGAAGCCGAAATTCACACCGGCGTTCAGGGTGGCCGTTTGTTCCCATTTGATGTTGTTATTGGCAAGCGTGGCGGCAATGGCGCCCACGTATACCTGCTGGCTCAGCGCGCTCCCGAAGGGATAGTTCAGGTACGGGTCGGAGCCGGCCAGGAAAATCTTGGCCAGGTACTGGAAGTTGCTCACGTTCTGGTTGCCCACAGTACCGTAGCTCAAGCGGGGCTTCAGTTCGGAGATCCAGGGAATGTTGAAGAAGCTTTCCTTGTGGAGGTTCCAGCCGGCAGAGAATGAATAAAACGTGCCGTAGCGGTTCAGCGAACCGAATTTGGAAGAACCGTCGCGGCGGAGACTGGCCTGCAGGAAATATTTGTCGTCGTAATTATAGCTGGCGCGGCCGAAGTACGATTGCAGCGTGCTGGAAAAATTCCATCCGCCGGCGCGGATGAAATCGCCCGTGCCGTCGATGATCAGGCCGGAGAGGGATTCGATGAGCGGGCTGCTGAGGTGGTTACCCGCCCCGGAAGTACCCTGGCTCACGGATTTCTCGCGCGAGAAACCGTACATAGCCTTGATGTTGTGATTGCCCAGCTGCTTTTCATAGTTGAGCAGGTGCGTGAACACGGTAAACTCGTTCCTGCCGCGGCTTTCGGAGCGGCTCGGATTTTCCACGAGGGCCTGCGCGCCGAAGTCGTACGGGTCGGTCTGCGTATAGTCGAAAGTGTTGACGATGTTACGGCCCAGCGTGAAGTTGTAGGAAAATCCTTTCCACAGCTTCAGGTCGGCCGCGATATTGAACTGCAGGTGATCGTCTATTGTGCTGCCGTTGTTCAGCATTCTTTCCCCCACCGGGTTGCCGGATCCGAGCTCGGTTTCGGGCTTCGCAAACCCGTTTACCGACGCCGGATCATAAATGCGTTTGTGGGGAAGGGTATTGTACACGTTCATGATCGGTGAAAAGCCGGCGTTGCCGTCGCCATTCACATCCCCGAAATTTTTATTGTTAAACCGCGTATAAGCGAGGATGGGGCTTATTTTGAGCCGGTTGTTCAGCAGCTTGATATCGGTATTCAGACGAACGTTGTCCCTTTTGGAACCGGAATTGATGATGGAGCCGGAATGCTCCCAGTGGCCGAGCGACAAGCGGTAGGAGATTTTCTCCGAAGCGCCTGCCACATCCACGTCATACTTCTGTTCCACGCCCTGTTTGGTGAATGCCCCGAGCCAGTCGGAGTTGGCGTACTTGCTGTCGTCCTGCACATAAATGGGCGGCGTTTCGCCGTCGTTCGCATAGGCTTCCTTCACCACCTTGTTCATGGGCGCTTTGCCCAGGAGGTCGATGTTGTTGTTCAGGCGGCGCAGGGATACGTAGGAGTTGAAAGTAATCCTCGGTTCGCCGGTTTTCCCTTTCTTGGTGGTGATGAGGATCACCCCGCCGGCGGCGCGGGCGCCGTAAATGGTGGCGGCGGAGGCATCTTTGAGGATGCTCACCGATTCGATGTCGTTCGGGTTGATGTCGTACGCATAACCCAGCGGAATCCCGTCTACCACGTACAGCGGGTTGGCGTTGTTGATGCTGTTGAGCCCGCGTACCAGTACCACCGGGTTGGCGGCCGGGTTGCCGGTACCGGCGCTCACGATCACACCGGCGGCCTGGCCCTGGAGCATGGTGCCGATGTTACCGGAAGGCTGCTTCGAGAGGTTTTTGGTGTTCACGGAAGAAATAGCGGCCGTTACGTCGCCCTTCTTTTGGGTGCCGTACCCGATCACCAGCACTTCGTCGAGGCCCTTCACATTTTCTTCCAGCACCACCACCAGGTCTTTGTTGCTGGTGAGCGCAATTTCTCTGGTCTGAAACCCGATCGAGGAAATGACCAGGGTGGCATTTTCGGGAACCGTCAGGGTAAAGGCCCCGGTTTCGCCGGTGAGCGTACCGGTTGAAGTGTTTTTAACGCCCACGCTGGCGCCGGGAATCGGCTTGCCCTTCGTGTCCGTCACTTTTCCTTTGAGGGTCCAGCTGGCGGGAGCGGCCTGAGCGATGACCGTTAACCCGGTAAAAAAAAGGAATAATAATATTCCGTTCCCCCGTAATAGTTTCCACATACGCATTTTGGTTTTTGGTTTTTTTGAAAAAAATAACATGGACTTATCCAGCTACTGCACGCATAGGTTATTGAAAAATGGACGTGAAATGGCAGTACTGAAACAGGGAAGTAAAGTAGATCAGAAAAACGGGCGCAGTGGCATCCGGCGCCTCTATACAGGCCTTACAGGCACCTCTACACGACCTCTACAGAGACCGTAACAAGCTGATAAATAATCAATTAGAAATTCTTCAGGAAGTCAGACAAGCTGTCTTTGTGTTCCAGGTTGAACACTTTTCGCAGGCGGTAGCGCGCCATTTCCACGGATTTTACAGAGATATTATTAAGGGAAGCGATGTCTTTAATAGATAAGTTCAGCCGGATTTGCGCGCAAAGGCGGCGCTCGTTTTCGGTGAGGCCGGGGAACTGCTGCAGGAGGTTATAGAAAAAATCTTTATGTATTTCGTTTACCGAAAGGTTGAAATCCTGGGCGTCTTTGTTAATGTCGAGGTCGTGCTGGAACTTATGGACCATCCGGTTGAAGCGGGCGATGTTTTCCTTTTTGGCGTCGTTGTGGATGTCGAGGCTGGTGAGCTCGTCGATGAAATGCCGGATCATTTCGTTGCGCTGGGAGATGTAGAGGGCGTAATTCTTGAGATCGTTGTCCCGGAACTCGAGCTTGTCGTTCAGGGCCGCCTTTTCCAGGAGGGCGCCATCCAGTTCCTGTTTGATCAGGGCGCGCCGTACCGCTTCGAGCTCCTGTTCCTTTTTCTGTTTCTGCTTCAGCTTGCTGTAAAAGAGCAGTCCTATTATAATGATCAGCACCACGCCTGCCGCCAGGGCGTTCCGCTGGAAAGCGCGCAGCTCCTTCTGGGCCACGAGGGTGATGATGCGGGTTTCGTTTTCCTGGGCCTCCCGTTTGAGCTTGAGAGCGGAGATGGCTTCGCTTTTGCTTTTGGAGAGAATCTGGTTGCGGACTGCCGTGTATGCCTGCAGCTCTTCAAAGGCTTTTTTGTATTCCCCCAGTTCCTGGTACAGTAGCACGGAGTTGGTCAGGTTATCGAGCAGCTTTTCTTTTTTCGTATTGGAGTTCGAGCTGGCGATGAGGCCCCTGGCTTCGCGGAGCAGCCGCTCCGCCTCCGGGTATTCCTTCAGCATGATGCGGGAATAAGCCATTTGGTTCAGCACCTCGGCGTGCGACAGCACCTCGGTGCGGCTGTACACGGCGAGCGCCTGGTTAAAATCCGCGATGGCTTCGCGGTACTGGCCGAATTTATTCTCGCAGATGCCCCGGTTATTGAGGGCGGCGGCCATGGTGCTGGTCATACCTTGCTGCCGGGCCAGTGCGTAGGTACTGTCGAAGTATTTCCGGGCGGTTTCGAAATCGTCTTTCAGCAGGTGTACCAGCCCCAGCGCGTTCATCGACACGGCCAGCCGGCGGGTGTTGCCATTTTTCCGGTAGATGTCGTGCGCCTGCTGGTGGTACTGCAGGGAAAAATGAGTGTTTTCCGTGTCGTAAAATATCCATCCCAGGTTGGTCAGGCACCGGGCAACGGCGCTGTCGTTGCCGGCGGCGAGACTGAGGTCGAGCGCGGTGTAACCGTAGTTCAGCGCCTGGTCGTACTGGTCGTTATACAGGTATCCTTCCGAGAGGTTCAGCAGCGAAGCGGCCTGCAGCGCGGTATTTTCTTCCTTCAGCGATAGCAGGTAAGCCTCGTTGGCGAGCACGAGGGCGTGGTTGGTGGAGTCCTGGTTATAATGGGCGGCCAGCAGGTTCAGCACTTTGATCCGTTCCGGCGCGCCGAGGCTTTTATCCGCCAGCACCCGGCCCAGGCTATCCGCATTCAGCTGCGCACTGGCCGGTACGCCGATGTACAAACACAATGCCCAAAGGAGTAGCCATCTCATCATGCAGGAAAAGTAATAAATTTTTGCATCTCCCGCGCGGGGCCGGTACGCACTTTTTTATTCCGCAAAATTCGGGGAAGCACCGGCTACCGATTGGCAAGGTTACCAGCAGGCGGCACTGCTCCATAAAAAAAGGCGCTGCATGATCAGCGCCTTTTTTGTCATCCTGTAATATATTATATCCGCACATTCACTTTCAACACCACGTTCCGGCCGGCGCTGCTAATGCCGGAGGAAAACAGGCGGTAATGCCTGTCGAGAATATTCTCCACGGCCGCCTGCACCCGGAAGCGCGTGCCGATTTTCCAGACGGACGAGAAGTTCAGCGTATGCCAGGCCGGCATGCCATCCGCGGGGGCGTACTGCTGGTTGTCTTCCCCGTAAGGGTTGTAATCTTTGATCCGTTTCCAGCCGTTGTACAATGCGTACGCCTCCAGCTCCATGAAACGGTAGCGGTATTGCACGCCGGTTTTGCCGAACAGCGGCGGAATGTGGTCCATCGGCACCTGTTTGCCATCGGCGCCTTTATAACGGCCACGTGTATACGTAACGGTGCTGTTCAGCGTCAGCCCGTTCACCGGCGCCAGTTCCACACCTGCCTGCAAGCCCCGGATGCTGGCGCTGGCCTTGTTCTGGTTGGCCACCACCGGGGTCATTTTCCCGTCGTACAGGATCTCGGTTGCGCCGTTGAGGTTAAACCGGTCCAGCACAATGGCATTCCGGAACAGGCTGTAAAACGCCGTCACTTCCACGGCGGCCCATCCGCCGAAACTGCGGTTCACGCCCAGGTCGAAGTTGAGCGTTTGCTCCGGGCGCAGCGACGGGTTGGGCACCACCAGCTGTGTACCGCCGGCGGACTCGAACACCTTTGCCAGGTCGTCGATGTTGGGGGCGCGGAAGCCGGTGCTCGTATTGAACGTCAGTTTGGTGGCGGCGTCGGGCAGGTAGATCAGGCCCGCGTTGGCGCTGAACGTTGCATTCCTTTGCGAGGCTTCGGTGAAGGGGAGATGTAATATCGCCGTGTCGCGGAAGCTGCTTTCGAGGCTCACATAATTCACCCGCAAACCGTCGTTGAGAATGAGCTTGCCGGGTACGATTTTCCATAAATGCTGCGCGTACGCGCCGGTGTAATACATCGTGTTCCGCCCGTCCGGATACCGGGTGCTGAGGCCGTAGCCTTTCGCCCCGCTTTTGACGTTCATCCGGAATGCCGTGGAGCGCAGGAAATTGAACTGCCCGTCCACGCCGGTGCTCAGCTCGTGCCGGCCGCTGCTTTTACGCAGATCCACGTTAAAGGCCGCCACGCCGATGTTTTCGATGCGGTGCTCCCGCAAGTCGTTCCGGTAAGCGCGCTGCATGCGGCTTTCCTCGATCTGCTGGTAGCTGGCGCCGGCCATCAGCCGGTCGAAGAAACGGCCCTGCCGCTGCGCGTTGAAAGTATAAGACGCCATCAGCCGGTCTTGCGGTCCGTAATACCATTCCGCCCAGCGCAGCTGGCCATTGCGGCGATCGGTCAGCCGGTCGTACCGCGGAATGTCGCTGCTGGTGGAATACTGCAGGTTCAGCTCATGCACCTGCCCCGCTTTGGGCTGCCAGCGCAGCTTCTGCAGCAGGTCGTATTGCCTGTAGGCGCTGAAGCGCTGCACACGGTCGTCTGCATTCTGCACCACGGAATCGATCCCGTTCACCTGCGTGATGTAAGCCGGCCGCTTCCCGAAGCTGCCGTACGCATCGCGGTGGTTACTGCCCGATCGGAGGTTACCGAAGTTGCTGTAGCTGAACGACGTCAGGGAAGCGAAGCGCTTGCCGCCCGCCATCACATCCACATGCCCGGTATACTCCCCGTACGCGCTGCTGTAGCGTGCCGCGATGTTGGTTTTCGTATATACGCGCCCGTTTTCGGAAAACGCCGGCTTACGGGTCTGGAAATGGATAATGCCGCCCAGCGCATCCGAGCCGTAAATGGTGGATGCGGGGCCGAAGAGGATTTCCACCTTGTCTACAATATCATCGTCGATGGTGATCACGTTCTGCAGGTGTCCCGTACGGTAAATGGCGTTGTTCATCCGCACGCCGTCTACCACCAGCAAAATGCGGCTGGCCTCGAATCCCCGCAGCACGGGACTGCCGCCGCCCAGCTGGCTGCGCTGCACGAATACTTTCCCGCTCTGCTCCAGCAGCCCGCCGGTGTTGTTGGACAGCGAGCGGGCAATATCGCCCGCATCGAGCACTTCCACCTTGGCCGCCACATGCCGGCGGTTTTCTTCGAATTTGTTGGCGGTCACAATCACCTCCCGGAGGGAGCGGGCCGTATCTGGCGCAGATTGCTGCGCCAATACGGGCCCGCTGCACAACAGGGAGCAAAAAATCAAATGGTGTTTCAACATATCAGTTTCTGAAATAGGTTCCGAAAATCTACTGTACGACGAGTTTCTCTGTCACAGATTGGCTGCCCGTATCCACTTTGATAAAATAAATACCCTTGGCCAGCTCGCTCACCTGCAACACCACTTTGTTCAATCCTTTCACCAGCTGCTGCTTGCGCCACATCACCACACGACCGTCGCTCGTGGAAACGGTCAGCAGCGCCGCAGCGTCTTTCGCATTGGTGAATTCTATGACGGTCGACTGGCTGGCGGGGTTGGGATATAACCGTACCGGCATGGCTGGCTCCAGTTCCTGCACCGGCTCCTGTTTGCCGCTGGCGGCAATGAGCAACGGCGCCGGCGGGCTGCTGATCAGGTCGAAGCGCCACTTCTGCGCGTTGGTGTTGTTGCTGTCCCAGATCTGCACTTTGGTCATGTTCGCATCGGTACCGCCATTGAGGTCGAGCGACTTGCCGGGCGCGTGCTTGGGCACCAGGCGGTAGTAGCCCGCACCATTGCCTTCGATGCGCCATTGCTGCTGGGACACGTTGGCGCTGTCGTAAATCTGCACCGCCGTACCGTTGGCGGTGGCGGCGCCTTCTACGTCCATCGACTTGCCGGTGGCATGCTGCGGTACCAGCTTGTAATACCCGCCGCCGAGGTGAACGATCTGCCAACGTTGATTGTTGGTGTTGCCATCCGAATAGATGATCAGGTCGGTGCCATTGGTGGTGGCGCTGCCCGGCACGTCTACGTTACGGGTAAGGGCGGCGGCGGACTTGATTTCATATACACCGCCCGTCACCAGCACGGAAGCCGGTGTGGCCAGTGGCACTTCCCAGATGCCGCGCCCGTAGGTACCCACGCGCAGCAGTTTGGTAGCGCCGGAATAATAAATATCGATGTCGCGGAACTGGCTGCTGGAAGGCATTCCATGGGAATACACGATCCAGTCCGTCATGTTTTTGTTTTTATAATACACCACGTTGTTGATCAGGTACGTGCTTTCGTCGGTGCTGGTCGTGTCCGTCATGATTTCCCGGACGTTCACCGTGGGCAGGGAGCCGCTGATGTTGGTCCAGGTAACGCCCGCATCCGTAGAGCGGTACATGCGGCTGCCGCACGACAGGTATACCACGTTCTGATCGTTAGCCACGGTGGCAATCTGCACGCCGCCTGTGATGCTGGCCGGCACATCGCTTTGCTTGGTGAACACCGGCGAAGCAGCGGTGGCGTTCTGGCTGATATAAAACTCCGTGTTCAGCACCACGAAGAGGTAGCTCGTGTTGGCGGCCGACGGCTCGATGGCTTTGAGCGACTTGCTGTTGTTATAGATCGCCGTCCACGTGGGCGGATTGGTTTGCATGTTTGACGTGCGGAAAATGGTGTCGTTCCCCACGAAAGCGATATTGGCGTCGCGGGAGAAAGCGATGCGCGTGGCGCCGGTGGCGGCCGCGGGCAAGCTCAGGTTCTGCGTGGTGTTCGCCAGCAGCTCGCGGCGTTGCGTAGCGCCGTAGTACGCGCTGTTGGTGAGCGTACGGTCGAATTGGTAAAACGGCGTGTAGTCGCCGCCGCGATTGGTGTACCAGGTATTGATGTTGTAATACACCTCTCCGTTATCCTGTGTACCGCCGCCCATCACGCCGATGGTTTTGTGGCTGTTGCCCATATGGTAGAACTCGGTGGAGGCGAGGCCGTCCGACTTCGGCGTCCATAAACTGCCGCCGTCCGTACTGATCCAGATACCACCGTCGTTGCAATTGTAAATCTGGGTGGGGATAAGCGGGTGATAGCGGATGCAGTGCATATCCGTATGAATCTCCGAGGCCCAGTTGGTCTGCATCTGGCTCCAGGTTACGCCGCCGTCGAGGCTGCGCCAAACCAGGTGCGACACGAGGAACAGGGTGTTCGCATCGCTCCAGCCGGCGGTGATGTCGAAGTTGTAATTGCCCTGCCCGCCCGAAGTTCCCGAATAGCCGGCGAGGTTCGGCGTGATGTCGCCGCGGATTTGCGTGAAGGTGTTACCGCTGTCGGTGGATTTATAGATGATACCGCCCTTGTCGTTGTTGCTGCCGATGCAGCTCACATACACGACGGAGGTGTTAGCCGGCGTTACCGCGATGCGGCTGCCGCTGCCCGGCACGGCGGGCGCTACGGACGTGATGAGCGTCCAGGTGTCGCCGAAGTCGGTGGATTTGTAAAACTCCGCCTGGCGGGTAATGGCGTAAACGGTGTTGCTGCCCGCGGCCGCATTCACCCGCATGTCGCAAAAGTTTACGTCGGCCTGCGTTTTGGTCCAGGTCACACCGGCATCGGTGCTTTTCCAGATACCGTCGTTCGTGGCGGCCAACAGGGTGTTGGCGGTGGAGGGCGACTGCAGTATTTCCACGGCCATCCTGGAACCGATGGTGCTTTCGCCGATGCGGTTGAAAAGCACGCCGCCATCGGTCGATTTCCAAACGCCGAGCGACTGGCTGTAATAGTTCGGGTCGCCCGTGCCGAGATACATGATGTTTTCGTTCGTACGGTCTACGCACACGGAAGCGCAGGCCATGGTGGGCATGTCGTCGGTACCCGTCACAACGGCCCAGGTTTTACCCGTATCGGTAGTTTTCCACAATGCGTGCGCACTCACGGCGTACATTTTAGCAGCGGTGGTGGGGTGGAACTTGATCTGTACGATGCGGCCGATACCATTGATCTGGCCAACCTTGTTGGTGGGGAATTTGATGGGGCCGATTTCGGTCCAGGGCTGACTGGTCTGCGCTTTCAGGGCATAGGCCGTCAGCAGCAGGAAGCCTGCCAAAAGAGTAGTGATCTTTTGCATAAAATGTGTTTGACAGATGAAAAGCTGGTGTTTACTGGCGTTGCGCCTTTTGTTGCTGCCAGATCTGGATACGT
This sequence comes from uncultured Chitinophaga sp., assembly GCA_965653365.1. GTDB lineage: Bacteria > Bacteroidota > Bacteroidia > Chitinophagales > Chitinophagaceae > Chitinophaga. Next base: position 96,378 of record CBFGZV010000004.1, read on the forward strand.
TCTTCCGGCGAAAGAATGCGGCCGTCGGGTTGTACAAACGGGGCCACTTCTTCTTTCCAGTGCAGGAATTTCTTGTATTCGAAGCGGTATTTCACGGCCGGATCTTCAGGGTTACGGCTGGTGCTGTAGCTGCTGTTGCGAAGTGCGGCATCTTTATCCTCTGCAGAAAAAAGCTCATGCTCGGTAGTCGGGCGGGGCTTATCTTTCCAGTAATCTTCAAATACTTTGACGGCGGCGAAATAATTGACTTTAGGATCGTCCATCATCTGGATCCAGGCGGTATTGTTGCCGGGTGGCGCCTTCCCGGCCGTAGCGGCTTTGCGGGAGGCGCTGCAGGCCACCGCCAGCAGGCATGCCCCTAACAGGAACGTGCATAGTGTGTGTCTCATTGGATTTTGGTTTTATGCGGATAAATAAAAAGCCAGGGTACTCCCCTACGCACATGCGAAACAACAACTATTTTTTTCCTTGATGAGTGTCAAATGTGGATCTGGTGCTCTGCTCGAAATGGCTACTAATATCATACAACAACTGAATAGTCAAGGGTTCGCTTCATCACGGGAATTATAGATACCTTGAAAATATCCCTTTATATCCACACAAACATATTGGTTACAGAAATTCTGAAAGTAATATGACAATACCCGGTCAATGTAAGAAAGGTTGTGTCACTCACGGATGAATGAACGGGCGCAACTGTCTACCGGGTTTACCAAACGGGTGATATTGAGGGAGGATGCCGGCGGGTTTCAGGCTCCCAGCCCCTGCAGGAAGCGGTTCAGGTCGTCTTCCCGGTCGAGGCCCAGTTTCTGTTTGATGCGGTAGCGGCTCATCCGCACACTTTTGGCTTCGATGTTCATCAGTTGTGCAATCTGTCGCGTGTCCATCTGCAGGTAAAAGTATGCGCACAGTTTGAGGTCGAGCAGGGTGAGTTTTTTCTCCGCCTTTTCCGCGAGCAGGGAAAAGAAATCCGGGTGCACCTGTTGTATCTGCATTTTAGCCTGTTCGAAGTTGCCGTCGAGCACCATTTCTTCTTTCAGGATTTTCTGCATGTTGACGGGGTCGCCGCCGGCCAGCTTGTCTTTGATCTGGAGGAGCGTCTGGTTTTTGCGTTCCAGCTGCAGCACATTTGCCATCACTTCTTTCTTCAGTTGCTGCTGCCGGGTTTCGAGCAGTTGCTGCTCCGCTTTCAGCCGCGCCTGCTCTTCCTTCTCGAGCTTCACCTGGAGCTCCGATTCCTGTTTTTCGAGCCACAGCTGCTTTTCGCGCTGCGCAGCGTACCGCACACTGAAATGATAGGCCCGGAACATGAACGCGAGCCCCAGCACCGCCGCGGCCGCCACAGAACCGTACAGGTAGTTCTGCAGCACGCGGCTCCGCTCCTTTTCCTTCAGTACCTGCATTTCGTTGTTCTTCTTTTCGGTTTCGTACTGGATATCGAGCTTCTGGGCGTTGAGCGCCTGCTTCTGGTTGAAGTTCCTGTTGCTGTACTCCGTCACCTCCCGCTGAAATTCCAGCGCCTTTTGATAGTCGCCTTTTTCCGCGTGGTATTGGGACAGGGCCTGCACCACATTGATCAGTGTATAATAGTATGGCTCCGGGGTAGCCTTCATCACCTGGTATGCTTCCAGCAGGTATTCGCCGGCCTGCGCCTTGTTGCCTGCACGGGAAGCGTATTCGCTCAGGATGCCGAGGCTGCTGCCCACCACTTCCTCACAATTCGGAACGCCTCTCAGCACCGCCCGCGCCGTATTGGCGTAATGGATGCCTTTGGATTCCGCGGCTTTGTCCGATTCGGGATAATACCGCAGGTAGTAGTTGGCCAGGTTCACGCAGGCGATGGCGTAGGTGAAACTGGCCACCTGCCCGGGATACTGATGGTAGAGGGCCTCGGCCCGGTTGAGGTACAACAGCGTACTGTCGAGCTGCGGGCGGCTTTTGGTGGCGTTATAATTATACTCGTGGGCGGTCGACAGGGCCATCAGGCAATTGCTCCATACGTTGTAGTCTCTGGTGCGAAGGGCGTTCTCGGTGGCCTTCCGGGCGTAAATATTAATGCGGGCTTCGTTGTTCCAACCGGCATACACGGCGTACAGCTGGTAGTAGATCTTGGCGGCGATATAAGGGTCGTCCGCCCGCTCCAGTTCCCTCAGCCCCTGGTTGCAAAAGCGCACCATCTCCTCCCCGTTGTCGAGCATTTTATACAACAGCACCTGGGCATAGTATCCATAAGCCATGGCCGCCGGGTCTTTCGACTGCTGCGCCAGCAACAGGGCGGAATCGCTCAGTTGCTTGAGGCCGGCGTACTGCAGGTTATTGATGCGGATATTGGTGAGCAGGGTGTACGCCCTCGCCGCATCCGCATACCGGCGCTGCCCCAGGGCTATCGCCGCGCTTTGCCGGGCCCGGGATTCGGCGGACGCATAATCCTTGTTTATCCGGTAAATCTCGGCCAGCTGGTTCAGCAGCGCAGGCTTTTTTTCTTCCTCCCGGCCGGCATCGCCGATCGCCGACTGCAAACTGTCTGGCAGGGAATGCTGGGCGGCGCTGCTGACCGACGCCGCCATGAAGAGGCACATCATCAGGATATGGAGGCAGGATTTCATGCGGCCAAATTACAATAAATAGGTGGTACCCGGCCACGTCGCGCATCTTCCATTAGCCAAATAACTAATTCATAATAAGCCAGATAATTAACCTAATGCGCAAATCTGTAGATAGATTGTAGATGGCATTTTTGTAGATAGTAGATGCGGTGTAGGATAGGCGGATTTGGAACCCGGTACGGCGGCCTGGAAATTTGTGATATCAAATCCAAGCTATGGCACACTACCAGTATTTCACCCGGGAGGGCAGCAAATTCCACCTCCGGTCCAAAACGTCCGCGGCCATTTTCCGGTCGGTGCTTTGCCTCGCCGTTGCCGCCGGTATCTATTATCTGATCCCCCCGGAAAAGAAGATCGGCCTCTGGGGCGCCGGCCTCTTCGTGTTTTTCGCGCTCATCAACCTGCTGAAGAGCACCAAAAAACTGACGATCGACACCCTGGCCCAAACCGTCACCCATAAAAACAATGTCCTGACCGCGGAGGCCACATACCGTTTCGATGAGTTCGTGCAGTTTTACGTGGTACGCAGCAGCTACCTGTTCAAATTCGTTATGCTCGACTGTACCGCCTTCCTGGTGTTCGAACAAGGGGGCCGTGAAAGACAGGTGCCGGTGGTAGCAGGGCTCTTCAGCGCCCGGCCGGCGCAAAACGCCGTGAACGAGATGAGTGACATCATGGGCATTGCCACCGCCTGAATTTTTTCGCCATGCACAAGTATCAGCTTACCATCACGCCCAACGAACTGGTCATCAGGCCGTACTTCGGATACCTCCCGAAAATCAGGGTCTTTGCCTGCCTGGCCGTTGCGCTGTTCGCCAGCCCGCCTTTTCTCCAGCGCCAGTTAACCCAGGATGTAAGCCGGGTGATATACGCCGCCGGCGGCATCCTGCTTTTATATGCCCTGTACGACTACCTGTTCCACGCGAGCGCGAAGTTCCTGTTCGACAAGCGAACACGTTCCATTTACAAAATCACCGGCATCATTTTCAGGAAAAGACTGATGGGCTTCGATGAAATGACGGTGCTGACCACGTCCGAATACGGTGACAGGGAATATGCCATCGGCCGGAAGAACCGCCAGTTCATCAAAAACCACCCTATCAGCGCTCCCTTTGGCAATAGCCACAAGGCGCGGCGCAGGGAGGCCGAATACCGCGAGCACATCCTGCAGCCCATCCTGACATTCATTCATCATTAAACGGAAACCATGCTTACAAAACTCATTACCCGGTCTGTCCTTTTCTGCTGTTGCTTTCTGGCCGCGTGCAAACTCCCTGCATCGCCCGAAAAGTATTTCGACACTGCCGCCCTGAACGCCAATGCCGTGTCGCATTTCGGCAGCGATTATTTCATTACCGCGCTGGGATACGGCAAACGGCCCATATCCTCCGGCGATGCCCCCTACAGTTATGAGCAGCAGATCGGCTTTGCCATCCAGCGGGTGGAAGGCTACCTGAAAAACGTGAACGGCCTGATGGCGACCGGCGATACCGAAGCTCTCCTGAACGCTTCCAGAGATTTGTTCCAGTTTACGCTCAACAGCTACCGCGCCGACCATCTGCCCATTGCCAGGATGATCGACCAGAAGGCGCCTGCCGAAACGATCGCGCAGGCCATGGAAGCCCTCGATAAAAAATCGTATGAAACCTTCCTGGTCAAATACGAAAAACTGCACAGCATCGGCACCCAATATGCCAAAGACCACGGCATCAAGCTGGCGGAGATGCCTACTTTTAACCGGTAAACCGTTCCCCATGTCAAAAGCCCTGACCATATTCGGCGCCCTGAACGCGCTTTTCTTCGCCACCGGCTTTCCCATGCTGCTGTACTACAACATCAACGACCGGTTCGACGTAAGCGGGCTGGCCGGCAAAAACCCGTGGCTGGCGCTGGGCATCGTTGCCCTTTCCGTTGTGTTGTGGTGCATTGTGCTGTGGGGCTATTTCCGGAAGTGGGTATTGGCCACCTTCGTCGCCAAACGGAACATCGAACAGCTCAGGGAACATGGCGTGCGCCGGACAGCGGAAATTCTCTCCGCCGAAAAAGTCTCTCCCGAAGGAGCGGCGTACAACAGCTACCAGCTCAGCCTTTCCTTCAACAACCTGGTAGACACGCCCATTATCCAGAAGGCCGCGGTGAACGACGGCAAGCCGCATGAGCATCGTTTTGAGCCGGGCAAAAAAATCGATATCCTGATTGATCGCGACATGCGGTCGATCCCCTATTTCATTTTCGCCAGCACGGAAGCCTCCATCAATAAAACCGTCGTTGCGGCGATCGTAACCGGCTGGTGCGTGCTGGTGGCCCTCGTTGGCTGGTATTATGTGTTCTCTTACCAGTTTGAGAGCTTCGGGATGGGGTGGCGCTTTATGAGTTTCGCTCACCCGCTGGTGCTTTGTCCCGCCATTCTGCTGTTCTTCCGCCTGCTGGTAAAGCTGATCACGTCTCTCACGGGCGGGCCCAAAGACGCCGCGCTGATTAAATTCAAGGGGCACTCTACAACGGCGCGGCTCGTCGAAGCCAGCCAGACGGGCACGTTTATCAACGAGCAGCCCATGGTACGTTTCGAACTGGAATTCACGGACGAGCGGCACCAAAAACACCGGGTGACCCTGAAAAAGGTGGTGGACCTGCTGCACCTCGACGTAGCCCGCCAGGAAACGGCGGAGATATTTTACCTGAAGGAAAACCCGCAGCGGGTGGCGTTCGCCAGCGATCTGGATGAAATTAGCTGAAAGACGGGATAGTGATGGAGACAAGCGGCGTTCCTCAATGAAAATAATTGACATTCCATGAAAAAAGCGATTCTCATATTAACCTGCAGCATAGTGCTGGGCGCCTGCCGGCAGATCTCCCAAACGGTAGCAGATACGTTCCATCCGAAGGATACCATTATCCCCCGGCGCTCCCAGCCCCCGCCGGACGAGGTCACTTATTCGGACCACCAGACGGTCACGACCACCAGCACCAGTATCAGCATTACCACAGACCTCCCGCTCATCAGCGCGAAAGATTCCCTGCTGTTGGTCAAAGCGCTGAAAATGTACGAGCAACAGGCGGCGCAGTCTAACGGCGCCGACACTACGAACATTATCAACATCACTATCAACGGCCACCAGTTACGGCTGACGCCGCCAGCGGGAAAACCCGGCGAGCGGTACACGATCCGTTTTGAGAAGGATAGCGGCGCGGTGAAGGAATGAGCGGGAGTTTCCTGTGTTGAAATCGTGGGTAGAAAATGAATGGTATGCGTTGCCCGGAGGAGACGCCGATATCGCCTATGTGACATTCCCCGCCAAAAAAACGCCGGAATTTATTGCGGGGAGATATTAAATTTATGAACAGCACACGCATAGAAATTCCCGCATGAAAACAGCCGGCTTCCTTTTCGCACTGCTATCCTGCATCCTGCACGCGCAGGCGCAACAATACGACGAGTCCAAAGTACCCGCCTACACCCTCCCCGACCCGCTTACAACATTGCAAGGCAAGCCCGTGAAAGATATTCGTACATGGGAAACCGTTAGACGCCCGGAAATCCGCCGCCTGTTTGAAGACAACATCTACGGCCAGATGCCGCGGAACTTCGACAGCATCCGGTTTACCGTGGAACGCGAAAATCCCGCCGCCATGGACGGAAAAGCGCTGCTGAAAGAAACCCGCATCGACGTTTTCCGCGGCGGGCGGCGGGTATCTATCCACCTGGTTCTGTTCGTGCCAAAAAACATTGCCGGCCCGGCGCCCGTTTTCCTGCTCATCAACAACCGCGGAAAAAACAATACGGACCCTGACAGGAAAGTCAAAAGCCCGTTCTGGCCCGCGGAGCTGGTAACGGAAAGCGGGTATGCCATTGCGGCTTTTCATGTGAGCGACCTGGCGCCGGACGATAAAACGGATTATGTAAACGTGCTGCTCCGTTTATACCCGGAGCAGTTGAAGGCGGGTAACGGCATGAAAGCCATCGGCGCCTGGGCCTGGGGCGCCTCCAGGGTAATGGATTACCTGGAAAAAGAACCGCTGGTGGATGCCACAAAAGTAGCCCTGGTGGGACATTCAAGGGGAGGCAAAACCTCGCTTTGGGCGGCCGCGCAAGACCAGCGGTTCGCGCTTTGCGTAACCAACTGCTCGGGCAACACCGGCGCGGCACTGGCGCGGCGGCAGTTCGGCGAGCGCATCGCCCGCATCAATACCACCTTCCCGCATTGGTTCAGCGATAATTATAAAAAGTATAACGACCGGGAAAGTGACCTGCCGGTAGACCAGCATATGCTCGTTGCACTGATCGCACCCAGACCGGTATACGCCACCAACGCCACGAAAGACCTGTGGGCCGACCCTACCGGCACATTCCTTTCCCTGAAAAACGCTGCGCCGGTGTTCGCCCTCTACGGCCTGCGTTCCGCGCTACCGGCCGCGCCGCCTGCCGTCAACACCGCTGTGGAGCAGTCTATGCTCGGTTATCATAACCGGGAAGGCGAGCACGACATGACGGAATTCGACTGGCGACATTTCATCCGGTTTGCGGATATTCATTTCAAACGAACATCACCGGCGGTGCGGTGACGCACGGCCCTCCGGTATCAGCGAAACAACCCGCCATCGGTATAACCGCAGTTCGCATCGTTATTACGGCGAACGCCGCCGTGGTTCGCACCATCCGGCGTAATGATCAGCAATCGTGGTAACGGTGGTTCGTTTCCTCGAAATAATCCGCGTGTTTTTCCAGTACTTCTTTTGAAACCTGCTTTTGCTTCAGCACCACCTTCCGCTGCGTCACGCCGTCGGGGTGAATCCAGATGCCGGAGAAACCGTCTTTTTCCTTACGCAGGATCATCACGCCCGAAAAACGTTCTTCCGTCATGATGAATTGGCTGGCTTCGTTGTAGTCTACATCCAGCCACAGCCAGCTATCATTACCCGCCACTTTATCGTATTTGTAAATGGCCTGGTAAATCATCCTCGGCTCGCAATGATGCTCTTCTTCGTGGAGATACAGGGTAATGCCGATTTTACCGTCGATGGTTCCGGTAAACAGCTTCGGGGCGCCGGTTTTCTGCGCGGCGGCATGCAGGGTGGCCAGGATGAGGCCGCATGCGAGGAATACATATTTTTTCATGAGGTGTGGCGATTTTTCACCAGTGCGAATGTGCGATAATATTCCCAGACTCCACACGCGGATTGAAATTCGCCGGCGCCTTGCCCGTATACGCCGGCATCCGTCATAATTTCGTGGCCTGCACCCGGCGGATGTTTACCGGGATGCTTAATACCGGGGGCTCACAGCAGCTCTACACTTCCTTTATATTGCGCCAGGAATGCATCGTCCGGCGGCAACTCCGTAATCAGGTAATCGATGGCCTGGAGGTCGCAGACCTTCAGGCGCTGTGTAGTGTTCAGTTTTTCGGAGATGCTCAGCACGGCCACTTTTTGGGAAGACCGCATCATCGCTTTGATGATCTGTACAATCTCCCAGTCGCTGTCCGTCAGCCCGTCCGTAACCGACAAGCCATTTGCGCCGATGATGCAAAGGTCCGTTTTGATGTCCGCCAGCTGGTTGATCACACTGGCGCCGGTATGTACGTTGGCATTTTTCGAGAGCTTGCCCCCGATGCTGATCACCTCCAGTTTTTCCCGGTCAGAGAGGGCGATGGCTACCTGCGGGCTCAGCACGAAAAACGTGGCGCGGAGGTCGTTGGAAATCGCCTTCGCCAGTTCGATAATGGTCGTACCGCCTTCGATCAACACCGTACTGTCTTTCTTCAGGAGCTTCTTCGCTTTCTCCGCAATTACCTGTTTGGCTTCCCGGGCGTATACGTCGCTTTGCATGTTGTGCGGAAAGTGAAACGACGGACTTACCGCGCCGCCATGCACCTTTAATATTTTGCCTGCATCGATCAGCTCTTTGAAATCGCGGCGGATGGTGTCTTCAGATACGTCGAGCAACCGGCTCAGGTCTGCCGACAATACCTTGTTGTGCAGGTTCACCTCCCGCATGATGAGTTTATGCCTTTCCTCTTTCAACATACTGTTAAATTAACTGCAATGATGCCCCAAAGTAACAGAAATCAGGCAAAATCTGCGGAAATAAGTTTTTTTGCGTTTTTAATTTGCATATATGCGCATAATTGTTTTACCTTGTAGAAGGCAATGTTTCACCTACAAACACACTTTTACATGCAGATAAATCGCTATTCAACCATCTAATTCTGCGCATTAACGCTTCGTGGATACGCATTTATTGACCAGTTCTCAACCAAGATGAATTATGAAGAAAATTCAAACTTATGCGGAAACCGGCAGGACCTCCTATGCCCTGTACTTTCTTGCCTTGCTGCTTTGCATTTCGTTTCACGGCAGGGCGCTCGCGCAGGCAGACACTGCGCGCATACTGGTGGCTGGCACTGTCTTGAATGAGTCAGGCATCAGGCTGGCCGGTGTATCCGTTACCGAAAAAGACGGTACCGCCCGGGCGGTGACAGACAGGGAAGGGGTATTCCAGCTCCGCGTACCGCCGCGTGCCACGCTGGTATTATCTTATGTCGGCTACACCACGCGGGAATTCCCGGTAGCCGGCAATAAAATCGTCATTATCGACATGGCGTCTACCGCCGACAAATTGAACGAAGTAGTGGTAGTGGGCTTCGGCCGGCAGAAAAAGATTTCGGTAACGGGGGCGGTCACCAGCATCTCCACCCGCGAAATCTCGAAAGTATCGACCCCGGCCATCTCCAATGCCATTGCGGGCAAACTGCCCGGCATCATTACACGGCAAAGCTCCGGCGAGCCCGGCTACGACGCCGCCCAGGTAGTCATCCGCGGGCTGGCCACGTTCGGGAACAACGCCCCGCTGGTACTGATAGACGGAGTGGAGCGCAACATGAACCAGATCAACGCGCAGGAAGTGGAAAGCTTCACCATCCTGAAAGACGCTTCGGCCACCGCCGTGTATGGCGTACGGGGCGCCAACGGGGTTATCCTCATCAACACGCGCCGCGGCGCCACCGGCAAACCACAGGTGAGCTTCCGTACGGAAACCGCCTCGCTTCAAGCCCTGCGGCTGCCGCAATATATCAATGCGGGTGAATACGCGGGCCTGATGAACGAAGCGCTACGATACAATGGCCAGCAGCCGCGCTGGACCGAAGAAGAACTGGAAAAATACCGCAGCGGCTCCGACCCGTACCTCTATCCCAATTCGGACTGGACGAACGCAGTACTGAAAAAGAACACCTGGCAAACCATCAACAACCTCAGCGTAACCGGCGGCACCGACGTGATAAAATATTACACCAACGTGGGCTTCACCCTGCAGGACGGCTTGTACAAACAGGACCCCGCCTACGAATACAGCACCAACGCAACGATCAAACGATACAACTTCCGCAGCAACGTAGACGTCAACCTTTCCAAAAACTTGCTGATGCAGCTGGGGCTGGGCGGCATCATCCAGAACGGCAATTATCCAGGCTTTTCCGCAGGCGATATTTTCAACGCCATGAAAGTGATTGCCCCCATCGCCTACCCCATCCGCAACCCGGACGGTACGCCGGGCGGCTCCTCCACCTACGTAGGCTGGAATCCCTGGGCCAGGGCCACGCAGAGCGGATACACCACGCAAGACAACAGCACGCTGCAAGGCACCTTCGGCGCGCGCTGGAACCTTTCCTCCCTTGTTACCGAAGGACTGTCTGTGCGCGGCTTGTTTTCGTACGACCGGAACGCCTCCGTCAGCAACGTGCGCCACAAGGCCTTCCTGGTGAAAAGATATCTCGGCAAAGACAATAACGGAAACGATCTCTACAGCACGCCTTACCGCGAAGAGCAGCCGCTGGCTTACAGCGCCGGCTCTTCGAGCGACCGCGCCATTTATATGGAAGCGCAGGTGAACTACGAACGCGCGTTCAACGGCCATACGGTGACTGGTATGTTCCTGTACAACCAACGCGACTACGTGGCACTCACCGCCGGTTCCTCGCTCACCAACCTGCCTTACCGCCGCCAGGGCGTCGCGGGCAGGCTGACCTATGCATACGGCAACCGCTACCTCGCGGAAGTGAACATGGGCTATAACGGCTCGGAAAACTTTCCAAAAGGGAAACGCTTCGGGTTCTTCCCGGCCTTTTCCACCGGCTGGATCCTCAGCAATGAAAAGTTCTGGCAGCTCGGCTTCGTGAGCAACCTCAAACTGCGCGGTTCCTACGGATTGGTGGGTAACGATCAGATCGGCGGCGCCCGCTTCCTGTTCCTCACCACCACGCTCCTGAACGGCCAGCAATACCGCTTCGGGCTCGACCAGCAAACGTATCGCGGCATGGAAGAAAACCAGATCGGCAACCCGGACGTTACGTGGGAAAAGGCCCGGAAAGTCAACATCGGCCTCGACCTCGGCTTCCTCGACGACCACATCACCCTGCAGGTAGACGCCTTCCGGGAAAACCGCCGCGGCATCCTATTGCAGCAGAAAACCGTGCCTTCCATCACCGGCTTCTATCCCTGGTCCATTCCATATGGCAACCTGGGCGTGGTGGAAAACAAAGGCATCGACGCGCTGCTCGAAATCAGGAACACCACGGAAAGCGGCATCTTTTATTCTTTCCGCGGCAACTATACCTTCGCACGCAACAAAGTGATAGAAGACGCCACCCCGAACCCGCCTTACGCCTACCTGCAAACACGCGGCCTGCGGCTGGGACAGATCGTTTCGCTGGTGTCCGACGGCCTGTTCAAAGACCAGGCGGACATCCACCACAGTCCCCGGCAAACCTTCGCCACGCCCCGCCCCGGTGATATCAAATACCGCGACATCAACAGCGACGGCGTGATAGATTCCTACGACCGCCTGCCTATCGGCCATCCGCGCCTACCGGAAATGTCGTTCGGCTTCGGTGGCACGCTGGCCTACAAAGGGTTTGACCTGAGCGTCTATTTCACCGGCGCGGCTAATACCAGCATCCTGATCACCGGCACGTCTATGTACGCTTTCGCGGACGGTCTCGGCGTCAACAACGTCATGCGGGAGTATTACGACAACCGCTGGACGCCGGGCAACCTCCACGCCAAATATCCCGCTATCGACGTGGGCAACAACCCGAACAACTACACCACCTCCGACTTCTGGATGCGCAACGGCAACTACCTCCGCCTGCGCAATGCGGAAATCGGCTACAACATGCCGGAGCGCTTCAATACCCGTACCGGCATACGCGGCCTCCGCTTTTTCGTGAATGCCGTCAACCTCTACACCTGGGACGATATCAAAATCATGGATCCGGAGTCGAACGACGGAACCGGCAGCTATCCGCTGCAGCGTTCACTGAACGCAGGCTTGCAAATAGATTTTAAATAGTTAAACCGGCATTATGAAACGAATACTGTATTACATCGCCATACTGCTGCTCGCGGGCACGGCCTGCCAGAAAAACTTCCTGGACAAGCAGCCGGACGAATCCATCACCATCGAGCAGGCCTTTCAGAAACGCGCGTACGCAGAAGCTTTCCTGACGGACGCGTATGCTTCCATGGGCAACGAATACTATTTCACGGATTACCTGGGCACTTCTCCCAATCCGTACGTTATTGCATCTGACGAAATGAACATCCCGTGGCCGGAGAAATTCGAAAAGCTGATGAACAAAGGCTCCTGGAACCCGTACAACGTAGATGCGCAGCTGTGGAAAAACATGTACGAGGGCATCCGGAAAGCCAATATCTTCCTGACGAACATTCCTAAAACGCCGCTCGACGCTGTTTTCTCCGAAGCCGACAAGCAGCGGTGGATGGGCGAGGCCATATTCCTCCGTGCCTACTATCACTTCAGGCTGGTGCGCATTTACGGCGGCATACCGCTGATGGACGCGCCTTCCGGCGTAGCCGACGATTTCACGAAGTTGCGCAGGGCGCCGCTCGACAGTTGCATCAACTTCATCGTGCGCGAATGCGACCTGGCCATTCCAAAACTTCCCGTCAAACTCTCCTCCGCCCGCGACTATGGCCGTGCTACAGCCGCCGCCGCGCTCGCGCTGAAAGCGCGCATACTGCTGTACCGCGCCAGCCCGCTGTTTAACGGCAATCCTGACTACGTGAACTTCGCGGACAAGGACGGCAACAAGCTCTTCCCCCAGCAATACGACGCCGCGCTTTGGGAACAAGCCGCCACGGCATCGAAAGCGTGCATAGACATCTGCGAAGGTGCGGGGTACACGCTGTATAAAAAACACGCAGACCCCGTGGTGAATTACCAGCAGCTGTTCCTCGACAATCACAACGACGAGGTGCTGTTTGCCTACAACGCAGGCGTCACCGGCTGGATGGAAAAATGCGCGTTCCCCGGCAGTCTGGGCGGCTGGAACGGCTACAACCCCACGCAGGCGCAGGTAGACGCGTATGAAATGGATAACGGCATCGCCCCCATCACCGGCTACCAGGCCGGCGGTGCGCCCATCATCAACCCGGCGTCCGGGTACCGGGAAGACGGATACGCCACCGCAGACGATCCCAATAAAAGATGGCTGGCCGGCGTGAGCAACATGTACGTGCATCGCGATCCCCGTTTCTACGCCACCGTGAATTTCAACGGCGCCTATTTCGTGGATCGCCGCATGCAGTTCTGGCAAAGCGGGGCAGACGGGCGCGGCAACGCCGGGCGCGACTACAACACCACCGGTTACCTGCTGAGAAAATACGTGAACCCTGCCGCCAATATTCCGCAGGGCCGCTTCCTGCTGGGCACCTGGATATTTTTCCGGCTGGGCGGCGTGTACCTCGACTATGCGGAAGCGCTCAACGAAGCCAAAGGCCCCGTTCCCGAGGTATACCAGTATGTAGACGCCATCCGCACGCGCGCGGGCATGCCCAAGCTCCCGCAGGGGCTCGACAAAGCCGCCATGCGCGCCAGGATATGGCAGGAAAGAAGGGTGGAGCTGGCCTATGAATCGCACCGCTACTTCGATTGCCACCGCTGGAAAATTGCGGCGCAAACCGACGGCGGGCCGGTGTACGGCATGAACATCAGCGCGGGCAGCAGCTTGCAGGACAATGCATTTTACAAACGCACGCTGGTGGAAACGCGGGTGTTCCAGTCGCCGAAACATTACCTCTTCCCCATTCCGCAATCCGAAATAGACAAGGCGCCCGCCCTGATCCAGAATCCGGGCTGGTAAATCACCCTGTAAAAAATTATCACGATGCGCAAATCCATCATATCCATCGGCTGCACGTTGTTGCTGCTGGCCTGTTCAAAGGAAGTGCCGGTAAAAAAAGATTTTCCCGGCATGGAAAAATATTCCCTGCTGTACATGCCGCAGGCCATCAACGGGCCAGTGCCCACGGCCGTCACAATTACAGATAAACCGGATACCATAGCGATCAATGCTTACCTCGGCGGCATTGCCCGGGCCGGCGCGGATGTGCCCGTAACGTTTACCGTTACGCCCGGTGCAGTGGCCGCTTTTAACCAGGCGAACGGCACAAGTTACCCGGCCATGCCGGAGGGCAGCTACAGCATCGCCACACCTTCCGTTCACATTCCTGCGGGGCAGCTCACTACGGGGCCGCAGCCGCTGGTCCTGCGCACGAAAGGATTTTTATCTCCGTTCGTCAGTTACCTGCTGCCGGTAACACTGTCGCAGCCCGGTCAAACCGGCACGGTCAACCCGGCGTTAAGCACCACTTATTTTGTGGTAACGGGCGGGTACATGCCCGGTGAAGTGCCCCGCGAAAAAGCCGTTTCGCTGGGCGCGGGAGCCGGCACGAACCTTATCAGCTTCGGCGAAAAATTCATCCGGAAAGATCCCGTCAGCGGCAACCTCTTGCTGTACACGCCCGATCCGCAAAGCGGTCTGTTCACGGCCGCGCCCGCCACCATCGGGCAGGGATGGAACATTTTCAACATCCTCTTCTTTTATGGCGGCAACCGGCTGATTGGCCGGTATGTTGCAGGCGGCGGCGACCTCGCACAATATCCCATTTCCGCGCAGGGCCAGATCGGCAGCGGCAGAACCGTTGGCTGGGGCTGGGGCGGATTGAAAAAGATCGTTCCCTTCAAAGGGCTGCTGCTGGGTATAGACGCCAACGGCAACATGACGAAATACCCGCTGGATGCCGACGGCAATTTCGATTTTGCCAACATCAAAGGCATCGGCAATGGATGGAGTGCGTTCGTCCAGATTTTCGCCTACGAGAATTCCCTGATAGCCATCGAGGCCAACGGCAACATGTGGCAATACCCGCTCTCCGACAGCGGTGTGTTCGGCAGCCGCAGGCTGGTGGGCACCGGCTGGGATATGTACGTGCACATCCTTTCCGCAGGCACGGACCTGCTGGCCCTCGACGGCAACGGCGATCTGTGGCGCTACAAGTTTAACCCCGCGGGATTGTGGGCCTTGAAAAAATCTTAACTGAGCAGAAAAAATCAATTATCTATATGACGCGCATTACTGAACAACCCTCCAGGCACGACAACCTGGAAACGAAATCGGTGGAAGAACTGGTTACATTGATCAATAACGAAGACGCCTCCGTGGCGGTGGCCATCCGGCAGGCGCTGCCGCAGGTGAGCACGCTGATAAAAGCCGTAGTGGAGAAACTGCGGGGCGGCGGGCGCATGTTCTACATGGGCGCCGGCAGCGGCGGGCGGCTGTCTGTGCTCGACGCACTGGAACTGCCCACCACGTACGGAATCCCAAAGGGCATTGTGAACGTTATTCTGGCGGGCGGCGTGGAACACCTGGCCGAAGCGCCGGAAGAAAAGGAAGACGATGTGCAGGAAGCGCTCGACAGGCTGCACCGTGAGCACCTCACCCCGAAAGACATCGTGATCGGTATATCCGCGAGCGGCTCCACCCCGTTTGTACTGGCGGGGCTGCAGGAATGCCGGCGGCTCGGGGTGACCACCGGCTGCATCGTAAGCAACCCGGGCTCTTCCATCGCAGCGGCGGCAGACCTGCCCGTGGAAGTCATCACCGGTCCAGAGTTCATTACCGGCAGCACACGCATGAAATGCGGCACGGCGCAGAAAATGCTGTTCGACATGATATCCACCACCGTCATGATACAGCTCGGCCGCGTGGAAGGCAACAGCATGGTGAACGTAAAACTCATCAACGACAAAATCACCGACCGCGCCGTAAAAATGCTCATGCAGAAATCCGGCATCACCGCATACGACCAGGCAAAGGCCATTTTGCTCGAGCATGGCAGCGTCAAAAAAGCCATGACGGCACTGAACGGTACACACAAAGCTTAATCCACTTCCTCCACTCATAAACACCTTACTATGACTAACAATAATCTGCCACGCAGAACCTTCATCAGCAACATGGCCATCGCCGGCGCAGGCATGGTATTGGGCCTGCCCCACATCGCCCACGCGGCAGACAACGGAAAACCGGCCATCCTCGGTGGCCCGAAGGCCCACCCGGGCGGCTTCTCCGGCTGGCCGCTGTTCGACAAAACCGAAGAAAAAGCCGTTGCCGACGTGCTGAAAAGCGGCACCTGGGGCCGGCTGGGCGGCAACGTGGTGTCTACCTTCGAAAAAGCATACGCCGAAATGCTCGGCGTAAAACACAGCCTGGGCGTCTCCAGCGGCACCAGCGCGCTGTATACCATTCTCGGTGCGAAAGACATCGGTCCCGGTGATGAAGTGATCATCCCCGTGTACACCTTTATCGCCACCTACAACGTGGTGGTATTAAATTATGCATTGCCCGTCTTTGTAGACACCGACATCGAGAGTTTCCAGATCGATGCGAACAAAGTGGAAGCCGCCGTCACGCCGCAAACGAGGCTCATCATGCCGGTGCACATCGGCGGCTCGCCGGCCAACCTCGACAAGCTGATGGCCATCGCGCAGCAAACAGGCATCCCCCTGATAGAAGATGCCTGCCAGGCGCACCTGGCGGAATGGAAAGGCAGGAAAGTGGGCAGCTTCGGCCTGGCCGGCGCGTTCAGCTTCCAGGCTTCAAAAAACCTGAACTGCGCCGAAGGCGGCGCCATTACAACAAACGACGGCGACTTCGCGCGCACCTGTTATACCTTCCACAACCAGGGCCAGGGCGGGCACACCACTTCTTACGGCACCGGTACCGGCACCCGGGCCACCAACCTGCGCCTCACCGAATTCCAGGGTAACCTGCTGCTGGCGCAAATGACGAGGTTGCAGGCACAGGCGAAGCGCCGCGCAGAAAACGCCGCCTATCTCACCTCGCTGCTGAAAGACATCAAAGGCATCTATCCCGCCAAACTATATGAAGGCACCACGCTCAGCGCGTTCCACCTGTACATGTTCCGCTACGACCGCAACCACTTCGACGGCCTCAGCCGCGCAACGTTCCTGAAAGCGCTGGAAGCCGAAGGCGTGCCCTGCTCCGAAGGATACGGCATGATGAACCGCAACGAATACGTAACGGGGCTGGCTAAAAACAAGCATTACCTGAAAATCTACGGCGAGAAAACCATGCGCCAGTGGCTGGAAAGAAGCCAGTGCCCGCAAAACGACAAGCTCTGCAGCGAACAGGCCATCTGGTTTTTCCAGACCATGCTGCTGGGCAGCCGCACCGATATGGATCAGATTGCCGCCGCCATCCGTAAAATCCAGAAAAACGCAAAGGCGCTCGCCAAACTTTGATACGTTCCAAACACCAACAACATGCAATTTTCCAGATACCTTCCCTGCATTTGCCTGTTCCTGTACTGTTACCTGCCCGGCAAGGGGCAGGCGTACAGGGCAGGGTTTGCCAGGGAAAGCACAGAGCCGGCGGCCTGGCCATTCTCGCTGACCCTGGCCGGTTACGGCGCACCCACGGAAGGCCGCTTCAGCCTGGAGTGGATCAAAGCAGGCACGGCAAACGCAGGCTGTATCGCGTTCGCCGGCGCAGGCAATACTTTCTTCGCCACCAACGGGCGCTCCCTGTTGACCGCCACCGCGGGCAGCAATCCTGCCTGGCGGGAAGCCCCCGCCGCTGCCGGCGCACGATTGCTGGCAGCAGGAGAAAACACGCTGTACGCCATTGATTCCGCGGGACAGTTGCTCGAAACACGGTTACCATTACAACAACGCACCGCCTGGGCGCGCAGGGGCCACGCGGGCAACGCCGCCGCCATCGCCGTATTGCACCGCACGTTGTATATCGCTACGCCGGCGGGCCTGCAACATACCGGCGCCGGCGGCCCCCTGCAATGGAAAAACATGCCGGCGCCGGCAAACATCATCTCGCTGGCCGCCTACAACAACGAGCTGTACGCCCTGACCGCCGACGACAATATCTACCGGTGCAACCCTTCGAAAGGCAGTGACTGGCTGCGCATGGCGCGGCATAACGGTCTTACCTACAATGTAAAAATGCAGCACATCGCCGTGGCCGGCAACGCGCTCTACGGCTGCGATGCGGACGGCGGCATCTTCGTCGCGAAACACAACAGCGACGGCAACATGAGCGCTTCCGCATTGGCCATTGCGGCGGGCAAACAGCGCGTGGTGATCGTAGGCGTGGACGTTTGCGGATTCGACTATGCGTTTGCCGGCGAGGTGAAGCGGGAGATCAGCAAAAAGCTGCACATCCCCCCGCAGGCCGTGATGCTGAATGCCTCTCATACACACTTCGCGCCCGTTGCGCAGCCGTATATCACCTGGCATCCGCCCTGTCAGCAGCCGGACAGCGGCTACCTCCATGCCGTGGTGAAGCCGGCGGTGATACGCGCCGTGAGCAACGCCATCCGTAACCTGGCGCCGTCCAGCCTGTATTTCAGCAGAAGCAAAACCGCCATCGGCCGCAACCGGTGCCTGAGCACCGCACCGGAGCCGTACGACAATGATGTGGATGTGCTCACAGCCGTGCGGACGGACAACCAGGAAAAAACCGTGCTGTTCCTCACCGGCTGCCATCCCGTATTCAATGCCTCCGGCCGCGAGGGCGTTACGCTCAGCGCCAACTATCCTGCCGTGGCGCGTGCCGCGCTGGAAGGCGACGGCAACGTTCGCCACGCCGTGTTCGTACAAGGCTGCGCCGGCGACATCAACCCGCAGGACGCCAGCCATATCAATACGGGCAACGCCCTGGCCGCAGACGTGCGAAAGGCCATGGCGGGAAGCATGACGCCGCTGAAGGGGCCGGTTACTTTTTACACAGACAGCATCTCCTTCCCCACCCGGCCGATGACGGCCGCCACCGTGCAAACCATGTATAACGACAACGCAAAAAATCCCGGACAGATGATTCCAGACCGGAATATGCGCTGGGCCCGGATGATGCAGCACTATTATACCACGGGCACCATGCCGGCCACGATGCCGGTATACGTGCAAACCATCAACATCGGCAACTGGAAACTGGTAGGGCTTTCCCGTGAGGTGGTAACGGAGTACGGCAGCGGCATCAAGGCGCTGTACCCCCGCAGCCTCGTGAGCGTGGCCGGGTACTGTAATGACGTGGCCAGCTACCTGCCCACATCGCGCCATATGAAGGAAGGCACTTACGAAGGGCTCGATTCCTTTTTCTGGTACGGGCAACCCTCCCAGTTTCCCCTTGACGTTTATGAAACCGTGCTCGAAAACATCCGCCGTAAAAACCGCTGACCATGCCTCAACCATCCGTTTCCATAACGGGCCCCGCGCCCGCCCGCCTGCATCCGCTGATCATTATCGGCGCGCTGTTTTTCATTTTCGGGTTTGTGACGTGGCTGAGCTCCGTACTCATCCCTTACCTGCAGATCGCCTGCGAGCTCACCAGTTTCCAGTCGTATCTCGTGGCGTTCGCATTTTACATCTCCTATTTCGTGATGGCCACACCTTCCGCGTGGCTGCTGAAAATAACGGGATATAAAAACGGGATGTCGGCCGGATTGCTCCTCGTGGCGGCCGGCTCCCTGTTGTTCGTGCCTGCCGCCATGTACCGGCAATACCTCGTATTCCTCACGGGCCTGTTTGTGCAGGGCGCGGGACTGGCGGTATTGCAAACAGCCTCCAACCCGTATGTCACCATCCTGGGGCCGGTAGAAAGCGCGGCGCGGCGAATGAGCATCATGGGCATCTGCAACGGCATAGCGGGCATCGTTGCGCCGCTGATACTGGGCGCCATCATCCTCAACGATGTGGACGCCCTCACCGGCGCGCTGCAACAGATGAACGCCACGCAAAAAACGACGGCGCTGGATGCGCTGGCGCAAAAAGTGATCATGCCGTACACGGTGATCACCGCACTGCTGGTATTGCTGGCCCTGCTCATTTACCGCTCTCCACTGCCGGAAATTTCACCGGAAGAAGAAGATCCCGCCACCCACGGCGCACCGGCAGGCATGAAAGGCATATTCCGTTTTCCATACCTGCTGCTGGGCGTTCTGACGCTTTTTTTGTACGTTGGCGTAGAAGTGATCGCGGGCAATACCATCATCAGCTACGGCGCCTACCAGGGCATCCCGATGTCGACAGCGCGTTTCTTCACATCGTTCACCTTGCTGGCTATGCTGCTCGGTTACCTGGCCGGCATCATCCTGATACCGCGTTACCTCAGCCAGCAGGCGGCACTGAAGTATTCCGCGCTGACGGGAATCGTGTTTGCGCTGGCGGCTATCTTTACGAGCGGCTACACATCGGTATTGTTCATAGCGCTGCTGGGACTGGCCAATTCACTGATGTATCCCGCCATCTGGCCGCTTTCGATACATGGCCTCGGCCGGTTCACCAACGCGGGCGCTTCGCTGCTGGTGATGGCCATCAGCGGCGGCGCGGTACTACCGTTGCTGTACGGCAGGCTGGCAGACGGGTTTAATGAACAACAGGCGTACTGGCTGGTGATTCCCTGCTATGCCATGATCGGTTTCTTCGCCGTAAAAGGACATCTCATCGGCCGGAAAAAAAACTGATCTCTTACCGCACAAAAAAAGGAAAGCATGTTACTGATAGCAGACAGCGGCTCCACAAAAACAGATTGGTGCCTTGTTGACAACGAAGGCAAAGAAACTTATTTCAGCACCGAGGGCTACAACCCCTATTTCATGTCGGAGCAGTACATGGCGAGCTCCATTGCAGCGGGCCTGCCGGCTTACGCCGCTCCCGCCCTGGTCGGCCGCCTTTATTTTTACGGCGCCGGGTGCCAGGACGATAAAGCCGGCGAGATGGCGCACATGCTGCGCACAGTGTTTACGCATGCCGAACATGTTTCAGCGGAAGTGGACCTGCTGGCTGCCGCCCGCGGACTGTTGAGCAATGAGGCAGGATTTGCCGCCATCCTCGGTACCGGCACCAACACCTGTCTCTACGACGGCCACACGATCACCCACAACATCGATTCGCTCGGTTTTATGCTCGGCGACGAAGGCAGCGGCGCGGCCATCGGCAAAAAGATACTATCGGATTTCCTGCGCCACAAAATGCCCCCGGCGGTACGGCGGTTGTTTGTGGAAACATACGGATGGAGCGAGGCGGCCATCATGCACAAAGTGTATAAGGAGCCTTTGCCGAACCGGTTCTGCGCGGGTTTCACCAGGTTCCTCACCAGCCCCGGCATCGACGGTGGCTATGCGCACGCCGTGCTGCACGCCGCTTTTACTGAATTTTTCACCAACCTGGTGAGCTGTTATCCCCGCTACCGGGACTATACCTTTAACTGCGTCGGCTCCGTCGGTTATCACTTCCGCGATATCATCGCCGAAGTGGCCGCTGGTTTTCACATGCGCACCGGCTTGATCATCCCCGACCTGATCGGCCACCTGGTGAAACACCATCGCAAAACGGGACAGGCGGCAGCACGGTAACCCAGCGAAGAAAGGCGATGGCCCCACGGCAAAAAGCGCCTACACCGCGATAGCGGCAGGAACCGCTTTTTTGAATTACTTTTAAGCAAATGCCCGCCTTTATGCGCCTCTTTTGCATCCTGCTGCCGCTCGCCTGCCTGTGTACTTCCCTGCAGGCCAAAGTGCTGCACACCGGCCACGGCCAACCCTTTCCCGACGTGAGCGCCGCCGCAAAGGCCGCCGTTCCGGGCGACACCATCCTGGTTCACAACGGCACCTATCCCGGGGAGCAGTCATTGCAAAGCCTGCAAGGCAAACCCGGTCGATGGATCTACATACTGGCCGAAAAACAAGGCGGCGTGGTGTTCAAAGGCGGGGTGTCGGCGTGGCGCGGCAGCGACATCGCCTACCTGCATATCGAAGGCATGGTGTTCACCGGCCAAACGGGCAACGGCCTGAACCTCGACGACGGCGGCACTTACGCCACACCTGCGCATCACATCACGTTCCGCCACTGCACTTTCCGCGATATGGCGGCCACCGGCAACAACGACTTGCTGAAGCTCTCCGGGGCGGACGAACTGACCATCGAGCTATGCACCTTCCTGAACGGCTCACCAGGCGGCAGCGGCATCGATATGGTGGGTTGTCACAACAGCATCATCCGCCGTTGCCGCTTTGAAAACATGGGCGCCAACGCGGTGCAGATGAAAGGCGGCAGCAGCGATATACGGGTGGAGGCCTGTATGTTTAAAAATGCCGGCAGCAGGGCCATCAACCTGGGCGGCAGCACCGGCAGCGCATTTTTCAGGCCGGCCAATGCGGCGTGGGAAGCAACGCGCCTGAAAGTGTACAGCAATGTATTCATCGGGTCGGAAGTGCCCGTCGCCTTTGTGGGATGCAGCAATTCGGAAGTGGTGAACAATACGGTTTATCAACCCGCCCGGTGGGTCGTTCGCATTTTACAGGAAAACAAAGACACCGTTCGTTTCGGGAAGTGCGGGTACAACAGTTTCCGCAGCAATATCATCTGCCTGGACGAGAAGGTGCGCACTGCCTGCAGCGTTGGACCGGGAACGGCCGCGGAAACATTCCTTTTCTCCAACAACCTGTGGTTCCACACCGGCAACAACGCCTGGCAAGGCCCCACATTGCCGGCGCCCGAAAAAGACGCGATCACTGCAAAAGATCCGCTGTTCAGCAATGCAGCGCGGGAAGATTTTACGCTCCGCCCGGGGAGCCCCGCCGCTGGCGCGGGTGCGGCATTGCAACAGCCGGAGTTCGATCACGCCGGCAAAAAGTTCCGCTCAGCAAGGGCGGTGGGCGCTTTTGAAGCGAAGTAATTTTTGCGCGCCAGGTTATAGTTTCAGTGCTTGCTCCCATGCCACCACCAGCCGTACCGGTCCGAGCAACCCGGCTTCCAGCAGCGGGTCTTCCGCCTTGTAATTATTCCAGGTGGCAAATGTGACGCGCTTGCCGGGATTGCGCTTGTTTTGCACGAACCATTCCGGCATGTCGGCGATATAGTGCGTGGGTGTGTAGACATGCTCTGCCGGTAATTGCTCATCGCCGATCTGGCGGTTGGGCCAGAGCGTTGCCACCTGAATGCTCAGGCTATTTTCGCCGGCTTTAACGAAAGGCGTGATTTCTAAGCGGTAAGGTTCCTTCCAGCACAGACCCGCTTTTTTCCCGTTTACGCGTACATCGGCCAGCACTTCCACTCTCCCCAGGTCGAGGAATATCCGTTTGCCTTTCTGTAACGCAACCGGCGCAAGGAGGAATGTTTTCCCGTACGTTACCACGCCGGAGAAATAGCGCACGTTAAAATCGGCGTGACGGTGCAGGGACGACAGTTCCGGCAGCTGTATGCCCGGCGGCGCGCCACGGTCTTGTTCAAACCGGAGCTGCCAAACGCCTTGCAACGTTTGCACCATGCATTTATCCCGCACGTTGATAACGTGATCGCCTAAACGGTAATCGCCATTCTGCCATACCAGCGCTTTGACGTTATTACCTTTCCGGCGGAGCGAAAGGCCATCCGGCAACGCGGGAGCCGGTAAACCGGCGGCATACAGCGCCGATATTTTTTCAGGCCCGAGCGGATTGCGGTATAACACGGGCGTTGTGGCGTTTCCTTCAAACACGCTGGAATGCAGCTCACCGGTAGGTTTGGTGCCCAGGCCGGGGATGATGGTATGCGCACCCGGAACGCCGCGGCCCGCCAGTTTCCCATTTATGTACAGGGCCGGCACACCGTCCTGGTATACCGCTACCACGTGCGTCCAGCCAGACACGGGCGCATACACGGCCACGGCATCTTTCGAAAAATAAGCGGCGCCTTTTGTGCGCTCGCAGATGCGGACAACGTTCTGACCCGCGGCAATACCCGCGCAGGCAAAACCTTTTCCATACACCTGCTCTCCTTCGGGTGGATACACCACATATCCTTTACCCGGCATGGCATACGTATCGGGCTTGATCCACATTTCCATCGAAAACGTTTGCCGCACGGGCGCCCAGTAATCCGCAGCGGGCACGGCGGCGGGCAGCGCCGCGCAGATCAGTTCTCCGTTTTGTGTCAGCGATGTTATCCCCTCACCCGGAAATGGTTTCCGGAATACCACCAACCACGAGCCGGCGGGCGTAAATTCGAGTGGCACGCGGATACCGTTAGCGGTAGGCTGATACATCACTGCTTCGGTGATGCTACCGTCTTCCGCATTCCACAGTTCCGGCAGCATGCCTTTCACGCGGAACTCCGCCGTAACGCGCTCGTGGCGGCGCAGGCGGTTGCTTACAAAATAAATATCGGCGCCGGCCGCACGGCGATGGGTGAAACGGATGGCCGCATCGCGCCTCGCCGACGTGTAGGTGAAATCCGGCGGAAGCTGTACGATGTCTGCCAGTAATTTGCCCCTGTATATTGTTCCCTTGCCTAACTTCCGCTCCTGTACCTGGATGCCGTCCAGGTCGCCCCACATGTCGGCGGCCAGCGCGCGCAGGGCGTCTGCATCGCCGCCCAGGCCCGGCGGCGCTTCGGGCATTTCGTTCACAGCCAGCTGCATGCCGGCTTCCACCAGGGACTTCATTTTTTGCAGCAACGGCAACGATACGTGCCGCAGCTGGATCATCACCATCACCTTGTACGTCATCCCGTCCGGGAAAACGATCTGCCCGTCGCGGATCCGGATATGTTGCATCAGCGCCTCGGGCCCTATCACATCGGCACCGTAGCCGGTGGGATTGTTCGGCATCACGTGATCGATATCAGGGATGAAAGCGGCGGGCTCTTCTCCTTTGAAAAACACGAAGTCTGCGGCGTAATGCCCCTGCTGCAGCATGTACTGCGTGCGGGTGAGATAGTCCGTCCAGCCATACGTGAATGCGGCCCAGGTATTCGTTCTGTCGAAGTGCGAACCGAACGGCCCCATACAGAAGCCCGGTACGCCGTGCTGGTACGGTTGATGCACCATCACCGACAACATCAGCTGGTTGATGCCAAGCGAATAAAAATGATCGCCCTGCTGCTTGAGGGCATAGGGATACTCCGTCCACCGCGACGTTTCCGGCAATCCCGTAAACGCTTCCGCGCCGATCACCCGCTTGCCGGCGGTATGCCCGGCGGAGAGCGCCACGCTGATGCTATTCATGGTGCCCGGCGCATAACGCGTCCAGAATTCGCCCATGGGCACATCGAGCGCCTGTGATATCTGCAGGCTGTCGAACATCCCGTCACCATAAGGCTCGCCCCATAGCTCCCAGCCTTTGGCCGTGCAATGAGCTTTGAATCCCCCGTAATATTCCTTTGCCACCAGCATGGCCTGCGTGCGCCGGAAATCGGACAGGAAGGCGTTGGTAGCGGTGGTATCGCCGATGATGCGGCCGGTCAGCGCAGGCAGCCACTGCGTGATGGCGTACCCCTGCTGTTGCTGAAATATTTCCGGCATGCGCTGCGTCCAGTTCTGCACGCCCACCTCCCAGCTGTCGATCAGCAGGCCGCGGCAGGAGCGGTAGGGCTGCAAGGCGTTAAAGAGGTATTCGTCCATATGCCGGAACCAGTCGTCGACTGCTTCACGGCTGAATTTATCCAACTCCAGCCCCACTGCTACATCCGGCTGCGACGCGCCGAGTTGACCGGTGGCGGTATGCCCGATGCGCAGGATGGTCCAGTGGCCGCGCGGCGGTTCCCACTGCAGCTCGCCGCCGGGTTGCAGCAGCGCCGTGAGATCCAGCACCTGGTTTTTATCGATGCCCTCATCCGCCGTTGCGGCTGTTGCGCCTTCCGCCACATGCTGGTAGAAGTTGGCTTTTCCAGGCCAGTTCGCCACGCCCGCGTGCGCATGAAACTGTACGTCGGAGAGCCAGGTGCCCTTGTTGGTGCGCAGGCGGAAATATTTGGTTTTCACCGGCGGGAAAACCGCCGCCCCCGGCGCATGCAGCTTACGCAGCTGCGGCATCACCACGGTGCATACGGTGGTGTAATCTATGCCGTTTGAAGAGTGTTCCAGCTGGAAGGCAGGCGGATTGTCCGGCGGACCGTCGTATACATCCGGCAGCACCTCCGGTTTGCGCCAGATGGTTACCGATTGGAAAGCGCCTTCTTCCGCGAACTCAAACACGATGTTACCGGTCTTTTCCAGGCGCAGGGCCGTTTCCCCATCCTGATCTGTACAGGTGGCGGGAGGTTCTTCTTTTCCATTCCGTATTATTTTCTTCAGTGCCGGCACGGGTGGCTCGGGGAAAGCCAGCACGGCGATATCGCGATAGTAACCGTGTTTTGAAAACGGTTCAGGAATACGTTGCTGCCGTCCGGGCGCCGCCTTCATCGTACGCCATACGAGCTGCTGCATGCTTTGATGCGGAGGAACAAACGCGCCGCCCGTACCGGAGAAGCCCGCGGAATTATGAATCATGATTTGCAGCTGCAAGCGCTGCGCCTCCTGCATGGCGTAGCGCATGAGGTTGCGCCATGGCGTGCCGCCCATATCTGCGGGACCGCGCGGCACGGCGCCTTCGGTATTGAACAGCAGCGCGCCGCCAAGGCCCATTTGCCGCATTGCCTCCAGGTCTTTTCGAATACCCTCTTCCGACACATGCCCGTTGAGCCAAATCCAGAGCACCTGCGGCCGGCAGCCGGCGGGCGGGCGTAAAAACGCGGCTTCGCTCAATGCTTCCGCAGCACTACTCCCACGGCTCAACGCCGGCCATACCAGCATACCCGTTGCAGTGACCAGTGTATTCTTCAGGAAATCCCTTCTTTGCATAAAAGCCATCTTGTTGAAAAGCTATAACAAGATAGTGAATTTAGCGCGGGTGGTGTTTCAGGGTGATGGAACAAACTGTTTTTACGGCGCTGTCCATTGCCAGTTTTTTATCTCGGGCATATCGTCGAGGTGCTCGCGGATGTACCGGTGGTGCTCCTTCAATTTCTGTTCGAAGAGTGCGGTAGCCGGTTGATCTCCCGCATACCCGCTTCGGCGGATGGCTTCCGTGGCGAGCTGATAGCGGCTGATGTTGTTGAGCACCGCCATATCGAAAGGCGTGGTGGTGGTACCCTCTTCCATGAAGCCGCGCACGTGGAACCGCTCCGGTTCAGGGCGGCCATGCACCAGGTCGTGAATAATACGCACGTAGCCGTGAAACGCAAATATCACATGCGCCGAGGTGGTGAACAATTCGTTGAACCGCGCTTCTTCCATGCCGTGGGGATGCTGCGCGGGGGGCGGCAGCGCCATCAGGTCCACCACGTTCACGACCCGTACCTTGAGCGCCGGCAGGTGTTGGCGCAACAGCCAGGCGGCGGCCACCGTTTCCAACGTGGGCACGTCGCCGCAGCAGGCCAGCACAACGTCCGGCGCTTCGTCCGTATTCCCGGCCCAGCGCCACACCGATGCGCCGGCGTCGCAATGCGCAATGGCGTCTTTCATATTCAGCCACTGTAATTGCGGCTGCTTGCCGGCTACCACCAGGTTGATGTTGTTGGTCGAGTTAAAGCAGCGGTGCATGATCGTCAGCAGGCAGTTGGCATCAGGTGGGAAATAGATGCGGATCACCTCGCTTTTCTTGTTGACCACCGTGTCGATGAAACCCGGTCCCTGGTGGCTGTACCCATTGTGGTCCTGGCGCCAGGTATGCGAAGTCAGCAGGTAGTTGAACGACGCGAGCGGGAGGCGCCAATGTGTTTCCCGGCTGTTTTTCAGCCATTTCGCATACTGGTTGAACATGGAATCGATGATGACGATAAATGCCTCATAGCAGCTGAAAAGCCCGTGCCGGCCGGTGAGCAGGTAGCCTTCCATCCAGCCCTGGCACAAGTGCTCGCTCAGCACCTCCATCACGCGGCCTTCGGGTGATACGTCTTCATCTTCTTCGCGGATATCTCCAGCATAAAAACGGCCCGTGGTTTCAAACACGGCCTGCAGCCTGTTGGAGGCTACTTCATCCGGGCAGAACATCCTGAAATTATTCTCGCCGTTCTCCCTGAAAATATCCCGGATATATTTTCCCAGTTCCCGTGTATTTTCCGCGGTAACGGCGCCCGGCGACGGCACCTTTACCGCATAACCGCCGGGGTTGGGCAAGGGCAGTTCCCGAAGCAACGCTCCTCCGTTGGCGTGTGCGTTTTGCCCCATCCGCCGGCCGGGTGCGGGCACCAGCGCCGCCAGTTCGGGGAGCAGGGCGCCTTTATCGTCGAACAGCAATTCCAGCTGGTAGCCTAACAGCCAGCGTTCCAGCAGGCGCAGCTGCGTTTCGTCTTCTTTCACCGCCATTAACGGCACCTGGTGGGCGTGGATGGTGCCTTCTATTTTTTCATCCTTCCATTTTTCAGGAGCCGTCCATCCCTTGGGCGTTCGCAGTACGATCAGCGGCCAGCGCAGGTGCCGGTATTCCTGCCCGCTGCGCGCGGCCAGTTGAATGGCGGTAATAGCAGCATATGCGGCATCCAGTACTTCCGCCATCCCGTGATGCACTTCGTACGGTTCTTCGCCTTCCACAAAATGCACCTTGTAACCGTATCCTTCAAGCAATTCGGTGAGGTCATTTTTCTCCATCCGGGCCATGACCGTTGCGCTCGAAATCTTGTATCCGTTCAGGTGAAGAACGGGTAATATGGCGCCGTCTCTTGCCGAGTTCAAAAACCGGATAGACTTCCAGCTGCCTTCGAGCGGGGCCGTTTCCGCCTCCCCGTCGCCGATCACGCAAACCGCCAGCAAATCAGGGTTATCGAATACGGCACCGGCAGCATGCATCAGGCAGTAACCCAGTTCGCCGCCTTCATGGATGACGCCCGGTACGGCCGCGTTCACGTGCGTGGGAATGCCGCCCGGCGCGGCGAACTGCCGGCACAACAGCGCCATGCCTTTTTCATCCGCCGTAAATTCAGGATACACTTCGCCATAGGTGCCTTCGAGGTAGAGGTTCGCCAAAACAGCCGGTGCGCCGTGGCCGGGCCCGGCAATGAACAGGATGTTGGCGCCGGTATTGTTGATTAGCCGGTTCAGGTGCGCATACACCAGGTTGAGGCCGGGGCAGGTGCCCCAGTGGCCCATCAGGCGCGGCTTGATGTGCTCCGGCCGCAGGGGCTCCCGCAGCAAAGGGTTGGCCCCGAGAAAGATCTGCGCAGCGGAAAGATAATTGGCCGCCAGCCAGTAACGATGGGTGAAGCCCAGCTCTTCGTTCGTATAATCAGCCATACAGCAACGGTTATTCTGTTGTTTATCCACAAAATCCGGACCCCGGCGTGGATGATGGCATAATTATTTCGGCGGAATCCCTAAAACGGGGTTATGAAATCACTGCTGTTGCTGACCGACTTTTCGGAAGCCGCTTTCCGCGCGGCGGAGTATGCCTGCGGGATTGCGCCGTTGCTGCAAGTGGAGCGGTTTATTCTCTATCACGCCTACCAAACCTATGTAGGCGGCACGGAAGTGCCCATTGTGGAAGACAGCCAGGAAGTGTATCTCGCCAGCATGGAGGCCCTCGGCCTGCAGTACGACCGCCTCCGCACCCTCGCCGGCCCGGGCGTAAAAATCGAGATGGTGGCCAAAGAAGGTTTCCTGACAGATATGATGGCGATATATGCCGCAGAGGAAAACGTCTCCGCCATCGTCATGGGTGTATCTGGAAAATCCGGCCTCGAGGAATTGTTGATGGGCAGCGCCACGTCTCAGATACTAAAGACCAGCGAGGTGCCCGTTCTGGTAGTGCCGCAGCATGCACTGGTGGGCAGGCCTGTCAGAACGGTGGTGTTCGCCACCGATTTGAAAGACGTGAACCAGCTTTCCGCCGCACGGCTGGAAGACTTCCTGGGCGCATTCAAAGCACAGGTGTACGTGGTCAATGTAGGCCAGGGAACGGATGAAAAATATACGGCGGAAACTTTCGAGGCCATTACCGACCTGCACCGGCGGCTGGAAAAATACAATCCCACTTTCGGCTATATCAGCCACGACGACGTGGTGGAAGGGATACTCAGTTATGCGGAGGAACGGCAGGCTTCCCTGATCATAGCCGTTCCGAAAAAGCACGGCGGGTTCATGTCCCTCTTCCATAAAAGCATTTCAAAAAAACTGGCTTATGCATCCGCCGTGCCGCTGCTGTTTTTGCCGGGGCTGGAATGACGGGCGGCGGCATGAAGAGCGCGCACCGCCAACAGGAAATGCTTCCACAAACTGTAGATAAATTGTCTCATTAACCGGCATACTTCATCCCGTATAAAACATGCAGGGAGTTATGGAATAAGGCGGATGACCAGCCCACCGGTTGGCGCTATCGTAAATTTGACGGCGTCCCCCTTACCAATCATTCTTTCTTCCACCTCGAATCCGTTTCCATCACGGACAATCAGCGCTTTATAATTTTTCTGTGGCAAAAAGCCGGCTCGCAACGTAAACGCCTGTGCCTGATCCGTTCCATTGACCACCGCCACATACCAGTGCTTCCCGCTGCGCTTCGCCAGGGCGGCAAGCTTAGCGATTTCGCTTCCTTCCAGCACACGGGTTTCATCCCAGGTAACGGGCAGGGTGCGCAGCAACGGGATGATGGGAGCGTACAGCGAATCTTCCACGAGGGTGACGGGATTTTCCGCCATGCACTGGAACGGTGAATTGATCAGGTACATCAGCGCCAGCTGATGCGTATAGGTGGTGGGACCTTTGTTGGTGAAAAAGCCCGGTGTATAGTCGCCATGGCCGCAGAGCAACCGGGTGAACGGCAGCGCCGCGTTGTGCCAGGCCGGTATCGGCTCGTTCATGTTATTCAGTTCCAGCCCGCGGATACCTTCGCGCGTCATTTCATTCAGATAGGTAATGCTTTCTCCCGTTGGCGCGTGGCAGCCGTGGAAATTTACCATCAGCCGGCGGGCGGCCGTGGCTTTGAGAAAACCGATCTCGAAATCCACCAGGGCTTTGGCCTCGCTGTTCATAAAATCCGTTTTGACGCCGGCCACGCCACACAGCACCAGGCTGTCGAGAAACGCGTCCCGCTGCGCCGGTTCGCGCAGCCATTTGGAATCCCGCCACACCCATACCTTCACCTGTTTCTTCGCAGCGTATGCGCAGATGTCTTTCAACTGCTCCCATTTATCCGGCCAGATGGTTTCCCAGCCTTCGTCGAGCAGCGTATAATTGAAACGCAGCGCGGCGGCGGCATCGATGAAACGTTTTTCCTCCTCCGGCTGCATGTAGTTGTCTTTTCTCGTAATCCAGCTCCAGACAGCTTTCCCCGGCTGGATGTATGACATGTCGCCGTACAGGGAAGCATCCGGTTGCGGGTTCAATGCCGCGATCATCCCGTTGTTCACCAGGCCGTTGAGATCATCCGCATACATGACCACTCTCCATGGGGTGAAGCTGCCGCCCCGCACATCGAAGCCCTGCTCCCCTTCCGTGAAGTTTACCTGCACGGTGCGGTTGCCCGTGGCTTCAAGCCGCATGCCGCTATAATCGTAGAGCGCGGCTTCGGTGATGACCGTATAGCTTTTGTCCGGCAGCTGCATCACCAGCGGCTTGCCCTGTACCGGGCCGGACGAGGAAATAACGGGCAGGCTGTCGATCGGCGTGTGCGTCCACCACCCGGCGTACGACTTCAGCTTCCAGGCGTTGTTCCTTTCGAAGAACCACACGCGGGACGACGCGGGTATCGCGAAAGCGGTCAGTTCTTTCCGGAGCTTTTGGTTGCCCGTTCCCGGCAGCCGGTAGCGGAATGCACAACCGTTGTTGAACAGGCGAAACTCCATGGCCGCCGTGTATGCCGTTCCTTTTATGCTTACTTCGTACAGGCGGCTGTTGTTGGTAGTAGATTGTCGGATGAGGGAGATGCCCGTCACATCGTGGCCCACGGTTACATCCTGCAGCACCACCCCGGCGGCCGACGGCGCTACGATGGTTTTGCGGCCCGCGGCGGCCGACCAGGCCAACCGCCCGTTGTGCACCGATAATTGCGCGGATATTTTGCGGGAAGGGTCGTGGAACCGTAATGTCTGCTGCGCATGTACCGTTATAGCGATGAACTGCGCCACAAGGAGTTGCGCGGTGAGGTGGAATTTAACGTGCATCCTCAAATGTAAGGCGGGGGTGCGGCAATGGTTTTCGCCGGCGGCGATTAATGCTTTGGGAACATTCCCTTTTTGCGGGAAGGTTCCCAGGGAATGTAAATGCGAATGGAGGAGCATATGCTGTTGTGGGAATAGTACCTTGTATTCCGCGCGGGCGCAAGGCTTTCACCGGGCGCCGCATGTTAGAAAAATGCGCTGACGCCGTTTTCCAGGTACTGGAACCGGAACTGTTTGGGCGTATATCCCTTCTTTTTCCGGAATATCCGGTTGAAGTTGGAGATGTTGTTGAAGCCGCAGTCGTAGGCGATTTCCGTGATGGAATGCGTGGTATCGATCAGCATGCGGCAGGCATGGCCGATGCGGATATCGGTGAGGCTGTCGATAAACCTGGATCCCGTTTTCTGCTTGAAAAAGCGGCTGAAAGCCACTTCCGATTTTCCCGGCAAGCAGGATATATCCCGATAGAAAAACAAGGAAAACTACCTGTCAGGTGGCAAAACGATACCATGTTATATGCCGGGTGAAGCCATGCTTCCAACATGTTTCGATATCAACGGAACCATGTGGCTGGTGGCGTTATTGAATCGTTCACATCAGATACTTCGAAGCTTACAGGCAATAGCCGTTGATCACGCGCACAGTTAAGACCGGACCGTCCCTCTCATTCGAACACACAGACCACATTTTGAACGCACCCGCTCCCGCCCCCGGATCATGAAATATTTAATTTTCTCATCTATTTACTTTGAAATACAAAGTACTTTTCCTTACCTTTGAGTCACAGTTCACACAAGATCGGGCTTTATTCCTTCAGGCCGGGCCGTACAGATAGCACACCATTTCAATAGCTGACATATGAATATGAAGTCGTTATGCATCCTATGGATGATGCTGGCGTATTGCCATGCCGGGTACGCCCAGGCGCCGGACACCGCCAAACTCAACAGTTTCTTTGACCGGTTGGCGGAAAAGAACAAGGCTATGGGCAGCCTTTGCATCGCAAAAAACGGCCGGGTACAATATAGCCGCTCCATAGGTTACAGCCGTATTTCGCAGAACGGGAAGGAGCCTGCTTCGGCCGCAACGCGGTACCGCATTGGTTCGGTTACCAAAATGTTCACGGCCACCATGATTTTCCAGTTGGCCGAAAAAAAGCGGCTGCAGCTGAGCGATACGCTCGGGAAGTATTTCCCGCAGATGCCGAATGCGGGGAAGATCACCATTGCGCAGGTGCTCGCGCACCGGAGCGGCCTTCCGCCCTTTAACATCGCAAATCCATTGCGGCCTACGAAAACTGTCCCGAGAACAAAAATGGAGCTGCTGGCATTGATGGCGAGGGGCGCCCCTGAATTTGAACCGGGCACGCGGTATGCATACAGTAATTCGGGGTACTTCCTGCTGGGGTGCCTGGTAGAAAAACTGACCGGCGAACCGTATGAAAAAACGTTGCGGGAGCAGATCTCGGCGAAGATCGGGCTACGCGACACCCACCCCGCGGATACTGTAGCAGATAACCATGAAAGCGCGTCTTACCGGTATGCCGGCAGTTGGGAAAGCGGGCCGGAAACCCACCCCAGTCTCCTTTTCGGTGGAGGTTCCCTCGTGTCTACCCCGCAGGATCTGGCCACGTTCATCCATGCGCTGTTCAGCGGGAAACTCATCCCGGCAAACAGTCTGCAGCAGATGATACAGGACCGCTCCGGCATCGACACCTTCCACTTTGGCGGGCAGGTGTATTACGGCCATACCGGCGGGGTGGATGGCTTCGGCGCGTGGCTCGCGTACCTTCCGGAAGAAAAGCTGGCATTCGCCTATGCGACGAATGGAAAGGTGTACCCGGTCGGGAACATCATGAACGGCATCGCAGACATTTACTGGCGCCGGCCTTTTACGGTTCCCGCGTTTGAAGCGTTTGCCGTACGCCCGGAAGTGCTGGACAAATATGTGGGCGTGTATGGGGTTTCCGGCGCGCCCGTGAAATTCACCATCACCCGGAATGGCGCCACGCTGTACGCACAGCCGCCCGGGCAACCGTCTCCCTTCCCGCTGGAGGCGACGGCGGAAGACAAATTCCGCATCGAGGGCGCCGGGATAATTTTTGAATTCGACGCCGCCAAAAACGAGATGACGGTGAGGCGCGGCGGCGGCGAGCGGGTATTTACCAAGGAAAATCAACTCACACCAAACAAATAGCAACATGTCCACATCAAACAGTTCAACCACCAAACCTATCCGTACCGCTTCACTGGTTAAACGCATGCTGATTGGCGCAGCGATCGCGCTGGTGCTGATCGCGCTCTTCGTGCTGCCGGTGGAAGGCAAGCCTGAGTGGGGCAACTTCTGGAAAGTGCGGCCGCTCATCATTGTACCCCTGGCCGGTGCGGCAGGCGGCGCGTGCTCTTACTTCCTGGAATACATCCTCGGTGAAGGGGGGCGCAGGAAAGTACTGATCGTGATCCTCAGCCTGCTCATCTACATCATCGGCCTCTGGCTGGGAACCGTGCTCGGGCTCGACGGAACGCTGTGGGATTAAGCAGGGTACACCGCTTATCTGGCTTCAAAAAGT
The DNA here is from genome assembly GCA_965653365.1 of uncultured Chitinophaga sp. GTDB lineage: Bacteria > Bacteroidota > Bacteroidia > Chitinophagales > Chitinophagaceae > Chitinophaga. The sequence continues at coordinate 130,831 of CBFGZV010000004.1, forward strand.
AGGGCTTTAATAGCAGCAATACCCGTAATATATTCGTATGGCCACGCCCCCGCAGGCAACAGCCCCCCGGCGGATATGGGCTGAAAACCGCCGGATATATGCCCGGCCCATTACTTTTACCGCCGGTTGACTTTTTATAGTTTTTTTTGCGTTTTTTCGCTGGATTAATTCGAAATGCGCATGAATGGAAGATTTGCTTCCGCTATAGGAGGAATACTATTGGTGATGCTGGCCGTTTCCTGCGGGGAAAGGGCAAAGACGCCGGAACAGGGCCAGCGGCGGGCAGACACGCTTCAAAGCAGGGATTACCTTTCGATGATCCTGGCTATGGACACCCTCCCGGCTGCCGGGTACGCGAAAGCGGTTTACCGGGAAGACAGCCTGTTCCGCGGCCGGGCAGACAGCGCCAGCCCATATGCGCATTACTTCCGGGCGCGCAAATACCTCCTGGAAAAGGAATACGACAGCGCCCGGGCGGCGTACGAAAAAATGACGGGAGACAGTACCGGCAGCGAAGTAGCGCAACTCCAGAACTACGGCCTGCTGGCGCTCGACACGCGAAGCAACATGGCGGTAGACGGGGTGGTCATGAACAAGCTGCTTTCCGCCGTCAAAACGGCCGAACAGCTGCACAGCCCGCTCACCTACAAGTTCTATGATCTGATGGCCAGGTCGTACTTCCAGAACGAAAATGAAAAAGAATCGCTCGATTATTCGGAACGCTACTTCAAGCATCACCCATATCAATCTCACCCGGTCATCCAGCAGCGGTACTACGATATCTGTTTCCTCCTGTCAGCCAGGATGGGCGATGCGGATAAAATGTCCGATTATAACAAAAAGGCCCGTCGCCTCGCCGAACAGATAGGCGACAGCGTGGCCATCGCCCGCACCTTTGATAACGAAGCCCAGGTCTACGCACAACGGGGTCAATTCGACAAAACGCTCACCAGCAGCAGGCTCTATTACGAATACCTGAAGCGGACCAACAACATGAACGTCAGCGCGCTGAACAACCTGGCCGCCAGCCTCCTGAAAAACAACCTCCCGGATTCCGCCATTCCCTACTTCCAGGAAGCCATCGCCCTTACCCTGAAAACAAACGCAGGCCAGCTGAACCCAACTTACCTGAAAGGGCTGGTGGAGGCTTACAAAATGAAAAAAGAGTATGCCGTTGCCCTCAGGATGGTCGATTCCGCCTATGGTGTAGAGATCAAACGCATCAGAGAAATAGAAGCGGTCAGGATAGCCGACATCGAGAAAAAATACGAAGCGGAGAAAAAAGACCGGAGCATCACCGAGCTGAACAACCGCAATACCCTGAATGAAAAGATTATCCGCCAGCAGCGCTGGACGCTGGTGCTCGCATTTCTCGTGTTCGTGGGCGTGCTCGCTTTTTTCTTCTTCATGCACCGGCAATACCGCCTCACCGAAAAAAACAAGCTGCTGCAGTCTGAAAACCGCCGCCTGAACATGGAGCACAAGCTCTTACAGGCCCAGCTGAATCCGCATTTCATTTTCAATTCCGTCGCCAACCTGCAAAGCCTGATTGCCACGGGCGACAAAAAAGAGTCGGTCCGTTACCTCTCCGCGTTCTCCGGCCTGTTACGGAATGTGCTGGAACAAAGCCGCCGGGATTTTATCAGCCTGGAGGAAGAGACCGTTTCCCTCGAACATTACCTGCAGCTGCAGCAGATGCGCTTTGCGGGACTGTTCGACTACCGCATCAGCGTAGCGGAACAACTCCACCAGAGCGACCTGCTCATACCGCCCATGCTCGTGCAGCCCTTCGTTGAAAATGCCATCGAGCACGGCTTCCGGAATATTGATTATAAAGGGATGTTAGCCGTTTCCTTCCGGTCGGAAAACGGCCGGATGCTCATTACTGTGGATGATAACGGCACCGGACTTGGTCCGAAAGTGGTGAACGGTCAGAAAAAACAATCCCTTGCCGGCACCATCCTGAAAGAACGCCTCGACGTGCTGTTCAATTCGCGGGGTGAGGAGGCGAAGTTCGAGATCGAAAACAAAAAGGAAAACGGGCGGCATGGCGTAACCGTCCACATCGTCATTCCCCTCATTAAAGATTAAACGGCCACTGCTATGCACATGAAACTTTATATCCTGGAAGATGAAAAACGCATCCTGCAACACCTGTTACAGGTGATTGAAGGTATTCCCTATGTACAGCTGGTAGGCCATTCGCCGGAAATTGCACAGGCCGCCAAAGAGGTTCCGGCGCTAAAGCCCGACATCATCCTGGCCGACATCCGCCTCAAAGACGGCGACAGCTTCCGTTTGTTCGATGAAATAGGCCATACCGGCTTCCAGGTCATATTCCTCACCGCTTACGATCAATACGCTATCCAGGCCCTCAACATGGGCGCCTTCGGCTACCTGCTGAAACCGATCGACGAAGCGGCCCTCTCCGCCGCGCTGGACAAATGCTACCATCACCGCCAGCAGGAACAGTTTGACCGCCAGCAGCTGGAGATCGCCCGTCAGCACTACGCCGGCCAGGGCGCCACAGCCGCAAAGCGCCTCGCATTGAAGCGGGTGGAATACATGGAGATCATTTCCATCGAAGACATCATGTATTGCAAAAGCGACAAAGGATACACCACCTTCTTCCTCAACGACAAACGGGAGCTCATCGTTTCAAAAGGATTGATAGAATATGAAAGCATCCTCGTTCCAGCCGGTTTCCTGCGATGCCATCAATCGTACCTCGTCAATTTCCAGTATGTGAAAAAATATTACCGGGAAGGTGTTTTGCAGATGCAGAATGGCGATCAGCTACCGGTTTCGAGCCGGAAGAAGGAGGAGGTGCTGAAGTACCTGGAGAACATTTCGTGAGGGGTGGCTTGTGTGAAGCACTGGACAGATCCCGGCAACCAGCCTGTCCCTTTCATGCCCGCCTATTTTACGGGTACCAGTTCAATATCATCCAGCCAAACCTTATCACCGGCTTCGAGCTGGCCGAAATACAAGGCAATCCGGTACATCCCATCCTGGGCTACTTCACCTGACCTGTAAACCGATTGGCTGGCCGCGGGCGCGGCTACGAGCGTTTTGTCGACCAGTTTGCCGGCGCCGTTTCCGGCTTCTTCGAGACGTACGAGGAAAGACGTTTTTTTACTGGCCTTCGCCGAAATCCTCACATCGAACCGTTCCCCTTTCTTCGCTTTGAAGGGCCAGTTCATCACCAGTCCGTTCGGTTGATCGCCCGGCTTTTCAACGGAGACCAGGGCAGATTTCCTGCCCGTCAGCGGCGCAGTTGCATCTATCGTAATTTCACCTTCAACACCGGGCGCCTTTCTGATATTCCAGCCGCCAAGGTTGTCGTTAAAGCTTCCATTTACCTTGCGCCTGAACGCCTGTATCCTTTCACCATACTCACGGGTATCCAGCGGGAAGGCGCCTACCTGCTTCGCCCACTGCAACCAATCGGCGTACATGTGCCGTACCTTTTCAGGAAGCTTTGCAGACAAGTCGTTCATCTCGGTCGGGTCCGCATCCATGTCGTATAAATGAACCGTTTTCATGTCGAACTGGTTGCCCTCGGCGGTTTTAGCCACCAGTTTCCATTTGCCGTTACGCAGGGCGATATTGGCTTCGTGTTCCCAATAGATCGCGCCGCGATTATTCGGGCCGCCGGCAAAATGAGGCGTCAGGCTTTTTCCCTGCATGGGTTGAATTTTATTACCCTGAAAAACGGCCGGATATGCTGCTCCGGCCACCTCCACGCAGGTAGCCATAATATCCGTCAAATGGCCATAACCGGCAACGAACGAATTAGCCAGTCCACGGGCAATGCCTGCCGGCCAGTGAACAATCAGCGGCGTGGCGATGCCGCCTTCATACGTATAATGTTTGTATTCTTTAAAAGGCGTGCTGCTGACATTCGCCCAGTTGATGCGATAGCTTTCGAACGTTCCGGCAGAGCCGTCTACCTCCTTGCTTTTGCCGTTACTGATGAATTCCGCGCAGGCGCCGTTATCGCTCAGGAAAAAAATCAGTGTATTGTCGAGCGCGTTTTTCTCCTTTAACGCCGCAACGATCTTGCCGATTCCCCGGTCCATCGCGTCTATCTGCGCGGCGTAGATGGCCATCCGCATGGCGAATTCCTTTTTCTTCTTTTCGGAAAGCGCCTCCCAGGCACCCACCGCACTGTCACGCGGCGGCAACACCGCATTGCGGGGGATTAATCCCATTTGCCGCTGCCTTTCGAAGCGCTCCTTCCGGATAGCATCCCATCCCCTGCCGTAAACGTCTTTATACTTTTCAATATCGTCCGTCAAGGCGTGAAGGGGCCAGTGCGGCGCCGTGTAAGCCACGTACATGAAAAACGGATTTTCTTTTCCCGCAGCAATATGTTCTTCAATAAATTTCACGCTGGTATCGCTGATGGCATGGGTGAGGTAAAAGTTTTCGGGCGCCTGGTACCGGGTGTTGTTACTGTAAATAACCGGCGTAAAATAATTGGCGCCACCGGGAATGATCCCGAAATACCGCTCGAAGCCACGCTGGCGCGGCCAGCTGTCGGTTACCATCCCGTCGATCTTCCTTTCATTGGTCAAATGCCATTTCCCGGTCATGAAAGTGCTGTACCCCGCTCCTTTCAATACCTCTGCAATCGTAACGGACGCTCTATTCAGATCGCCCTGATAGGCCCTTGTGCCAAGGTCTGCGGCCGCCATCCAGCCCATGCCGGCCTGATGCGGGTAAAGTCCCGTCAGCAGGGACGCCCGCGTGGGGCAACATCGCGCCGCGTTATAAAACTGCCGGTAGCGTAACCCTTCCTTTGCCAGCTGATCTATGGCAGGGGTGCGGACTTCGCCGCCATAACAGCCGATGTCTGAATATCCCAGGTCGTCTGCCAGAATCAAAATGATGTTGGGCTTTTTTTGCGGGTAGGCTGCAGTGCCCAGAAAGATGAAAAAAAGCAAAAGGGAGTGTTTCACCAGTTTCATATTATAAATTTAATATTTCTACCGGTGAATGTTTGTTTATTTTCGAATGGGATGCACTGCAGCTATTTTTACGCGAAACTCCTGTGGGTCCCGTTATCGCGGCAACGATGGGAAAGCCATGCCGTTGATGAGAACTTGCAGCTATTACCGTTCATATTTCCCTTCCTATGAATTCGCGCTCCTGCCATAGTTGATGAAGACTTTCTTGCATAGTTTTTGTGCCGGTATTAACAGCACAGATCAGCAACATGCAACTTTCCGGGATCATAGCGAAAAGAATCAGCGAGAACGGGCCGATCAGCTTCCACGACTTCATGGAAATGGCACTATATTACCCGCAATTGGGTTACTACACGTCGGATGGTATTAAAATCGGTACAAAGGGCGACTATTATACCAGTCCCGGCCTGCATGCTGTTTTTGGCGCCATGATCGGGCGGCAGCTGGAGGAAATGTGGAATTTGACAGGCAGAGGGGCATTTACCATTGTTGAATACGGGGCGGGAACCGGCACGCTTTGCCATGACCTGCTCGATTACCTGAAAACCAACCGGCTATTCTACGACCGCCTGCAATACTGCATCGTTGAAAAAAGTCCTTGCATGCGCAAAAAGGAACAGGAGCACCTGTTCGAAAAAGTAAGCTGGCATGATTCCATCGCTGATATCGGCGCCTTTACCGGTTGCGTTCTTTCCAATGAATTGCTGGACAACTTTTCAGTGCATGAAGTGGTGATGGAAGAGCAACTGATGGAAGTGTTCGTAGATTATCAGAACGGCTTTTTCGAAGTGCTGCGTCCCGCCCTGGAAGAACTGAAAGATTATTTCAGGCAGCTGAAAATTGTGTTGCCCAAAGGCTTCCGCACGGAGGTGAATTTGCAGGCAATAGACTGGATTAGGGACATTGCACAATCGTTAAAAAAAGGATTTGTGCTGACGATCGATTACGGCTACCCTTCCGCCGAATTGTACAGCGAATACAGGCGTAGCGGCACGTTGCTGTGTTATCACGCACACCAGGTAAATGCAGATCCCTATCACCATATTGGTGAACAGGATATTACCGCGCATGTGAACTTCTCCGCACTGAAACACTGGGGCCTGAAAAACGGACTGGAATGCTGTGGATTTGCTGAACAGGGCGATTTCCTGCGGGCCCTCGGATTGATGGATTATATCAGAACACCGGAACAGAATACTAAAACCAACGCTTGCAGCTCTCCCGAAAATGCGATGGCGATCCATGGACTGTTGAATGGCATCGGAACAAAACTGCGCGTGTTCATACAAGGAAAAGGGCCGGTAACAAAGCAACTAAGGGGCCTTATGCTGGCCGGGGCGTTTGTTTGAAACACTAAAACTTTATCTTATGCTGAAGAACGCATCTTTCTCGGTAATCGTCACGACTATTTACCTGTTGACGTACTGCATCCTGCTTCAGGTGCAACACCTGCAACCGCTGGCGGTCGGAATGTTCCTACTTTCTCCCTTTATGCTTTGCTGGATGGTATTTACCGTTTTAAAATACGGTCGCTATACCGGCCGCGAGCTGTCTGACGACGAAGAGTTCGGGTATGAGGACAGGTGATATGATGCTATTAAAACCGGCTGGTAGCGATTTGTAATGCAGTGCGGCAGATTGTTTGGATGGCTTCTGCCATGGGGGAGGCACGTTTGCTACTGTGTGTGTATCTGCAATGGGGTAGCGTTTGTACAAACATCACAGATATTGCGTCTAAGCTTAGTAGGGGAACTGACAGGTGTAGATGGTCGTTACTTTCCAATACAGAATTTTGAAGTAGTTCATTATGAGAAGGTTATGTAACCAAAGGTACACTAAACGAAGTAATTAATTTGAGATACTTTTGCACATCCAAAGTGCCTTTTTATGCAGTATTATTTCGCCACTGGCGATGCAATTTATTCAAATTAACGCTTTTGAACAAACGCACTTTTCTAGCGATGCCGCCCAACTCCTCGTGCACAATATTTTCGCCTGCACAATCCGAATCTTTGGACCATATATGTTGATGGCAAGCCCCAAGTATATGGCCTAATTCATAACGCAGCACACCTGCTTTATTGAATGGACTTGAAAAGTAGCTATTATCAATCAACAGGAGACGCTTGTAAGGTAGGTCGGTGCCCGAAGAAATGACTCACACCGACAGCATCCTGCCTTTTCACGACCTCCAAGACATTTTCTAACGTTGATCCTTATGTTTACTGGTAAGGGAACTAAATTTCGTTCGTGCGCCGCTGTTCCATCTAGGCAGGGGCCAGATCCGGCCAGTTTTGTAAAGCCTGCTCAAATCCCTCTCTGGAGCGATACAGCTTGACGCCGGCAGTTTGAACGTAAAAGAGCCAGTAGTTGATGTTCTCAATGATGGCAGAAATGCGATAAATGCGGACGCTCTGCTCCCTGCACCCCGAAATGGCATCTTCCTCCAGTTGGAGCTTACGTTGCCACAAAGTCAAAGATTGACTGCCACGCTCAGCATTACAAAAGCGGCAACAAGGCCGTAGGTTATAAGATGAACTATTCCCACCCTTTGACCTGGGCACCAGGTGCTCGCTGGTCAAGCGCTGCGGGTCGATGACCTGACCGCAATAGCAGCAGAAGATTCGTTGGTATTTTTCGAAGTCTGTAATTTTTAACCGTGAATATGAAGTTACCTGATACCGTTAGGAAGCTGCTCAATTGTTGTCTTCCACGGCGTTACGGGAAAAGTATATATACTTTTCAAGAAAACTACACCTTTTTTACTACAAAGTCGAGCGCGGGAATGAATTGTCAGCTGATGTTAGCGCGTTTTATCGCCCCGTTTTATACATTTTGATCACGTCCACCCACGTGGATGGTACCAGGCTGCAGATGGCTGGCCGATCCTTAAATTGAAGTTTCCTACTCCTACCGGAATTCTATATTCAATCCATTATTTCTTCATGTTTTATGCTAGAAATTTTGGGTGGCAGCCATATAACATTCACATCCTGAAAATAAAATCCGGGATCCCGAAATGTCAGTGCTTTCCGCGATTTTTCAATCGACTGTTCAATGGATAGCGGCTGAATACTGGAACCTTCAAATCTTGTCATAAATGTCATGACTAGACAGGTAAACTTTCTAATATTGTTATCCTGGCAGTATTTCTTCCAATAATCATGCAACGGGATCAGCCCTATTCTTGCACTGCCTACCTTATCCCTCACCACTTCTTTGATTTTCGAGGGGATCCCTTCGGAAAAAACGGTTCGAAGCACGATTCCCTGATTGGAAAGAATCAAAGCCACCGTATACATATCCAACGAATCATTATGCGATGCAAATTTTGGGTGGATTGCGTTTGAGATGCCCGAAACAAATTCCTCCGGCAATTTCTGCGCAAGAGCTGGAAGCCCAAATATTGCCGTAAATGCGGTAATTAAAAACAATTTCATTGCTGAAGCTTATACAGGTTATAATTTATGAATTTAGTTAATTGCATTTGACCCCTCGTGTTCCGGCTCGATGTGCGTCAGCGATGTCGACCATATTGTTCCAATCTGTGGCAAATATTTTTCTTAGAACAATGCCAAGCGTTGTTCTTTGGAGACCTGTCACATTAAGTGCGTTGGCTTCCTCTGTACTGATTCCATAACTTTGTGACAAAATTCTATTCATTTCAGTCAAATACTGTTTTGCCATTGTTTCATGATCGGCATTTTCATTACCATCCAATATTCCATGCACTAGCTCATGTAGTAGGGTACTGGCAATATAAGCCTTAGAGGAATTAGCATGCATAGCTTCGTTAATAAAGATGGTTGCATTAATAACGCCGTCAGAAGTTGTGGTTGTCCTTATTCTCCCTGCCACCGAGTCAACCGGCCACGGTGTGTTTGGGTATGCTTCGACAAAAACTTTCCGCTCATCAAATATAAGATTCACCTTTGGTGAAACTCCATAAATTTCTTTCGCTGTTTGGATGATATCACTTGCTATTTGATTATCCATTAGTTCGTTGGCAACTTGCCCTTGGCAGGGATGGGTTTTAAGGTTATTGATTACATTCAATACGCCAATGGTTTCTTGTTCTATCTGTTGTTCTTCGTGATAGTAGGTATCGCCGCCGCCGCCCGGGTCATTGGGGTCATAAGGTTGATCAGAAGGGCCCTCATTAGTATATACACATACGGTGGTTGTCGAGGAGTGGGTGTATTCCCACTCGCCACAGTAATTACCATAACAAACCTGCTGGTAATAATCGATGGTAATCGTAGTGCAGTCAATCCTTTCGGTACCAGCGGTCCGAAGTGTCGGGTTCCTAAACTTACGAGTCGCCTTGCCAAACGAATAGTAATAACCTTCGAATATTCCGCCCTTCAAATTAGTATAATAAATAATACCACTAAACCCTGTTCTTATGCCAGCCATGCTGACTTTTGAAGTATTGCTCCCAGAGCCGGCATCGTCGATCACTTTCATAATTGTACCGGTCATCGTACCTTTCTCATTGAGGTAGATGAGCAAATTGGAGTAAGAGCTGAGTGCTTCCGATTTAACCTTCCGACTATTTTTAAAGGAGGTACGGATTTTCCCCTGTAGAGGATTAGTAAATGAAATCGGCACTTCAACGTACCGTCGGCCATTCATTTTGGTAATGATTTTTGCTTGTTCCCAGGTTGGCTTACCGCCTTGAGGCAGTGTTTGACGTTGGGCCGCAAACCATGCTTTTGCAGAATCCAAAAAGGTTCGGGGTTCTCTAGCCGACTGTTCCTGCTTGGCACAACGAACTAGAATAAATGAGAGTAGCAAGGCTAATACCAACAATGGGGTTACTTTTTTCATTAGATAAAAGGTTTTAGACTAACATAAATTGCTGTTTGAAGACTACCCTGCAGAAAAACTGAGTTAACTGTCCAGAACATTCTGACGCTGAGTTGCCGAAAGGTAATTTGATGTACTGCTGTTTCAAAACTACTGGACTATGCTCTGCAGAAAATAACACTTTAGTGTTATTTTATCGTCTTTTTAGCATCGTGCAACGTAAGAAGAAAACAATCAAAGTAAAAGTGCCTATTCTTCGAGATCGTTGACACGTGACCAGCTGACTATTGTAAAAGCCTTGGATGTTGTTACCACAACGAATATGCTATAAAACAGTAGAAAACTATAGTTAAATTACTACTGTTGTTTTGATAAACTCGACGATGAAAATTAACCCTGCTCATTGTTATAAGTTTGTTTAACCAAAAATCAATGTTAGATAAGCTGATTTGTATGTTGTTTGGGCCTTGTGAAGGATGTTCGTTGGTATGTTGTGGAATTCAATGTTATATCGTCAATTCATTTGAATGCAATTCATTAACGAGATTCATTATACCAAGCTCATCTCCTACTTTTAACCTGGACGCATTTCACAGATAGTTTAGTCATTCCTTCCTTTGGAGTGGATGTCCATCAATTCGACTTTTCACTGTATTAAATAATCACTGTAATCCATTTTGTTAATTTAATAAACCTTCATTCCATGAAAATTTCCTCTCTTTTGATTTACATCCCGCTCGCCTGCCTCCTTTTATTTTCGGTTTCTTGTCAAAAGGAGGGCAAATCGGATAGCTCCAATGAATCCGCTAGTGGCACAAAAAGTGAAAGGATAAAGGCAGATCATTTGATAGCAGCAAAGCAGGTAATAGAAAATGCCAAAAAGTATACTGCAAACTCAAACAAAATTGACGATAAATCACTGGCCATGACTAGTGACACAAACTTTTATGTTGGAGGTCCTGGTGGACTGGAATATATGTCACATCTTGATTATAATTCCTTAAAAATGTGGACAGCTATCAGTGAAACAAATGATACCACTGACGTTTCCACTGTTAATTTTACCGAAGAAAGCGGATACATGGGCGGCATGGTAACTGTAGACCTTAATAATGGACTTAGCCCCTTTTCGCCGGATCGATGGCTTAAAATTGTTGTTAACCTTCAGGGTTCAGGTTCCTTTTGGGCCGCTGATATATATTCGACTTCCGGTTGGAAGGTAGGGAAGTATACAATGCAGGATACTGTCCTTACCAGTTTGGAAGTTATTCCAATCCCCTCTTGGAGTCCCGCGGCAACTGATTACCAAACGATAAAGATTCGTGACTGGTGGGATTGTTCAACGCAGTGTTCATCCGTTGCCCATGTAGCATGCTATGGCAACAAAGATTGCATGATGCTATTGATTTTCTCAAATTTAGGGATTGGGATAAAGAGAACAGGACTTGGAAGTCTTTCAATTGTTGCCGCTTGTGGAATTGTCTGTGCGAAGAACCCTAACGCATTTTAGCTGAAAAGTCTTAAAATAATCGTAAATTAAAAGTGATTCAAATTAGGTTTATGCGTTATAGTAAATTTATTGATATTATTTGGGCACTGCTATTAGCCGTAGCAATAGCCATGATTTTAAGTTCCGACATGTTTAACGAACTTTCGGGTCGGGGATTGGTGGCGGCGTACATAAGCTTAGCGATTATGGTTATTTCGCTAGGTTGGTTGATATGGAAAATCACCAGGGGACTTAAAAGTCAATAGGAAAACTTAGCATGTATTTCCCAATTTCCTCCACTCATTTAGTTTAAAACCGAATGAGTGGAGGAAATAATCTACAAAGGGATAATCGCTGACCAGTGCTGCTGGCCATAAATTAACGGGTTTGGTTACAAATCAAAAAGGAGTAGAAAGGTATTATTGCGTATCATACCTTGTCATTGAGTATCATACCGCACCATAATCTCCCCTTTTCGTAACACGAATTCCCGGATTATATTTTCGTAACAAACGAGTGACAAGAAAACCGTAAACAAAGGCAAAAAAAGCTATACTATAAAGAAGTGAAGCCCGCTACCACAGCACTAAAGGCAACAAAACAATAACTAAAGAAAACAGGATTACTTCCCGATACAAAACTTCGAAAAGATAAAATCCAACCTGTCCTCATTCGTCACTTCCCCGGCAATGTCTGCCAGGAAGAACAAACAGCGGCGTATGTCCAGCGCCAACAAATCTCCCGGCAGCCGGTTATCCATGCCTTTTTTCACGTCCATGAGGGCGGCGTGTACTTCCTGTAACGCGGCGTAGTGGCGCACGTTGGTGATAATGGTATTTTCGGTGTTGATGGTACCGCCCATCACGTGAGATACGAGCTTTTCCTGGAGCTCGTCAATGTGGCCGTGCTCGCGGGCCGAAATGAAAATCACATCCGGTACCATGCAGAATTTGGCGCGCGCCTCTTCAAATCCGAGGGTATCCGCTTTGTTCCCCACCAGCAAAAATGGAATGCCTTCATGGTCAAACTCCCGCACCTGGGCGAGCAGATCGTCTACAGAGAGCTCCGCTACATCGAAGAGATATACGACGATGCCGGCCTCCCTCATTTTCTCGAGCGACTTCTGAACACCGATGCTTTCGATGGTGTCGGTGCTTTCGCGGATGCCGGCGGTATCGATCAGGCGGAAAAGGATACCGCCGATGTTGAGCACTTCTTCGATGGTATCGCGCGTGGTGCCGGCGATGTCGCTGACGATGGCGCGGTTCTCGTTGAGGAGTGTATTTAACAGGGTGGATTTGCCGGCGTTGGGGCGCCCGATAATGGCGGTGTTGACGCCGTTTTTGATCACGTTGCCAACTTTGAAGGAATGCACAAGCCGGCTCACCTCACCGAGCGCTTCATCCACCAGGGAATACAGCGCCGTTCGGTCGGCGAACTCCACGTCTTCCTGGCTGAAATCGAGCTCCAGTTCTATCAGGGCGGAGAATTTGATCAGTTGTTCCCGCAATGCGAAGAGTTCTTTGGAGAACCCACCGCGCATTTGCTGCATGGCGGTTTGATGAGAGGCGGCGGTATTGCTGGCAATCAGGTCAGCGACGGATTCGGCCTGGGTGAGGTCGAGCTTTCCGTTGAGGAACGCGCGTTGGGTGAATTCTCCCGGCCGGGCGAGGCGGGCGCCGGTGGCGATGCAGGCTTCGAGTATCTGCTGCTGGATGTACGGTGAGCCGTGGCAGGAAATTTCCACCACTTCCTCGCCGGTATAGGATTTGGGAGCGCGGAACAGGCTCACCACCACCTCGTCGATCACGCGGCCATTCAATTGGAGGCTGCCGAAATGGAGCGTATGCCCGGGTTGTTCAGCCAGCTTTTTGGAGGGAAAGAGATGGTCGGTGATGCTGATGGCCTGCGGGCCGCTCAGCCGTATCACCGCAATGGCTCCCACACCGGGTGCGGTGGCAATGGCTACAATGGTATCGTCGTGACCGCCTGTTTTTCCAATCATAGGCCCGAAATTAAATAAAATACGCGGCACTGAAGAATGGAGCGCCGTACGCGTGAGAAAAGGCACGGGCAACAGGCTACCGGCGGTTGGAGATCTGCCCGCCGCCACCTCCCCTCGCAGGTATTGCAGGGGAAGTGACGAATGAGGACAGATTGGATTTTATCTTTTCGAAATATATGGTGCACTCCACGCATAGCTCCAAGACCTCCCAACCCAATAATTTATCTGCTTAGCAACCGCCTTTGCGGGGGACACGTTGAAAAATCACTTTACCATCCCGTTCTACATATTCACCCGATACTATTGGGTATGCATACTTGGGCGCGTGCGATACGGCATGGCTTTTTATGATTATTCTGTCGTTAACTTTCAGGCTATGCAATTGCTCCAGTTGAGGCTTTTCCGGTTCAAATTTTACAATATAATCATCCCCGTTGATCCTGGCCATCACACCGAAACCTAATCTTGACCCCGGCGGAAGGGAAAGAGAGGTTACAACAGCCTCCATATTGGAATAGTCACGAATGTTCTTCTTAATTTTAGCAGCAGCGGCAAACACTTTTTGGCCCGCGGGAGAAGCTACCCATTTTGTGTACTTTATACCTTCAGGGGTAGCCTCCCAATTTTTCCGTTCGGCTTCCCGCTCGGCAGCAGTCGGCGGCTTGGGAACCGGCTTCTTAGAAGTTTCATTGTTAATTTCGCGATTAGCGAATACTAATCCGCTTACCACCACCAGCGGTAAGATCAGTGCATAAATGATTTTTTTCATAATGTTTGTTGATTTAAATGATATAGATTCGTAAAAGGCATTTTTTCTATTTTTCATATCCTTTCAAAGTTTATCCAACAAAATTACTTGGATATATTTGAGCCTGAGGAACTTGGATTGTAAATAAAAATGTAACCTTTGTAAATAAATCGTAAATGGTATGTTTTTTAGCCGAAATATACTTTCCGGGAAACGCAAATACCTGTGGGGATGGTTGCTAATCCTGTTTATCGCTATAACATGCGTGACTTTCAGTATGACCGGCAGTGACGACTTTGATATTGCCAGGAGGGAAGTTTTGCTTCGGAGGATAGGAGATGAACTACTCACACAGTCGGGCGACAGTAAATCAAGGGTTCTTCCGGTAAAAAAGATCGCCGAAAATGAATACCAGATCAGCTTTGAAAATGAGCTTACTTTTCAACCGGACTCACTGGTGAATACTACCCGGCGTTTGTTGGCCAACGACCCTCTCGCCAGTGATTATGTTGTAAATGTGCTGAATTGTAGCAACTCCAGTATAGTTTATGGTTACGCTATATCCAACAATAAAAGAAATGATATTATAGCTTGCAGGGGAAGAATACAACCCAGGGGATGTTACAGGATCAACATCAAATTTAAACCGGCGGCAATAAATACAGCAAAGACCGGATATGTTTTGGGCGGCCTGTCATTTTTGGCATTTGTCGGTTTCATTTTTTTGAGATCCGCCAAGAAGCCGCAGAGAGCCGTAGAGGATGGTCAAAATACAGCTACCGTCACATTGGGCTCCATGTTGTTTGATGCAAAGAACCGCAAGCTCATCATAAATGGAAACGTGATAAACCTGACCGGAACCGAAACCCGGGTATTGCACATTTTTGCATCTTCTCCAAACGAGACCATAGAGCGAAGCCGGCTACAAAAAGAAATATGGGAGGATGAAGGTGTTATAGTAGGCCGCAGCCTTGATATGTTCATATCAAAACTTAGAAAAAAGTTGGAACCCGACCCCAATATCAGCATCGTTGTTATACGAGGCAAAGGATATAAACTTGAAATTAGCGCATAAGATGAATCTTCTCGCTCCGAACTGACCTTATCAGGCTCTGGATTGGCATTGACGTCCTTATTGTGCCGCTGGCGTTATTTAAATTACTGATAGCCAATATGTTTGTTATTCGCATCGCGGAAGTAACCAAATATATCCAGCCCACACCCTCCCAAACCAACCCTCCACCCACACAAAAAAATTCCCCCGCCTATACAGACGAGGGAATATGTATTACTTACTAGCGTGAGACTTATTACTACTCTTGCAGTGTAAAGCGGATCGGCAGGTTGAACTGCACAGATACCTGGCGTCCGTTTTGCTTACCGGGTTTCCACTTCGGCATTTTTTTCACCACGCGGATGGCTTCCTCTTCGAGGCCGCCGCCTTTCGGGGCGCCTACAGTTTTCACATCCTTGATGGTACCTTCAGAGTCCACCACGAATGATACGAACACTGTACCGGAGATGCCGTTTTCCGTTGCCATGGGTGGGTAGCGGATGTTGTTATTGAGGTACTTGGCCAGCGCCTCTTCACCACCCGGGAAGGTCGGAGGTTGCTCCACGAACGTGAAGATCTCGTCTTTCGGGGGAGGTGCGGGTGCGTCGATTACACCGGTACCTTTACTGTCGTTGATCAATCCCGGGTCAATACCGTTGGGATCGCCTTCCACAGTTTTGGTGCTTACGGCTTTATCTTTGATCTCTTCGATCTTCACCAGTTCCTCTTCGGCTTTTACTTCTTCGTCTTTCTTAATTACCGGCGGCGTAAACTGCACGGACGGTTTTACCGGCGGCGGCGGTGCGGGCGGCGGAGGCGGCGGAGGCGGTGTTTTCGGGTCGTCCGGTAACTTTACGTCCTCCAGTTTGATATCCTCCACAATCGGCTTCTTCACCATATCTGAGTTGTCGCCCTTCGCATTTAAATAAATGAGATAGCCGCCAACGATCAGCAGGGCCAGGCCTGCTGTGGCCAGAATGGAATTCCGCACGCGTTTGTCGTACTTCTTGCGAAGTTCATAAGCACCGTAGTTCTTGTTCCTGTCTTCAAACAGGATGTCAAGAAAATCGGACTTAAGGATTTTAGCTGAATCCATTGTTAATTGTTTATAGATGGATGCAAAAAAATTAGTTTTTCCATACTACTGGATACCGTTGGAGGTCTCCGTAGTTTTGATCCATTGCTTGTCCTGGTCGCTGATATCCACCGTTGCATAGCGCTGGATACGGTTGATCGCCATTTCATCCAATAAATCCACAAAGTTTTTGTACGTGGAGCCGTCATCAGCTTTGATGATTACCACCACATCTTCGGGCTCTCCTTTCGAGTTCCTGAATTTGGACACTTCGTCGCGTTTTTTGATAATCACGTCACGGATGCCGTTCGTGTTGGCAAAAGTTGTCGCTTTGAAGAAGTCCGGGTTGCTGGAGGCATTGGGGTCTTGCGCCAATCCCTCGTAGTAATAAACCTGGTCTTTCTTGCCTAACAGGATCGTGAGCGCGGTGCTTTCCTTCACTTTGTTCTGCTCTTCCTCTTTCTCCGTATCCTTGGGCATTACCAGGTCCATCGTCTTGGGCTTAGACATAGTGGTGGTGAGCATGAAGAAGGTGATCAGGAGAAATCCCAAATCCACCATCGGGGTCATGTCCACACGGGTCGAAAGCTTTTTGGATTTCGTTCCCTGGTGTTTCTTACCACCGCCACTACTGCTGGTATCCATTTCAGCCATGGTAGCATTTCTTTTTTTGTTGAAACAATTGCATTAACGGTCCCCCCGTTACTGCTTTTTCTTAGACTGGGACTGCTGCTGCTCTTCAAAGATCGCAGCGGCAGAACCGGCGGGTTTTGCTTCCAGGTTGGTCACCAGGTTCAGTTTCTGGATCTTCTTGTCCTTGAAGGTGTCCAGCACTTTTTTGATCACCGGGTACGGTACATCGTTGTCCGCCTGGATGCAATACTTCAGTTTGCTCATCCCACCACCTGCGGCACCTTGTGCTGCGCGGGCGTACTCGATCCAAATCCCCAGTTCGTTATTGGCAGAGTCCATCGGAATGCCTTTTTCGATATTGGAGGCTTTACGCTGGTCGGCACTCATATTCAACACCTGTTTCAGGTTTTTGAAGTCGGTACCAACACTCGAGCCAACTATGAAGTTGTTGATCTCTTTTTTCTCCAGCCCCAGTTTGAAGTTGGTATTGAGATCTTCTATGAGCTGCCTTCTTTTGGGCTGACCGTCCATGCTAAAGAACACCCTGCCATCCTTTGCTACTGTCAGCAGAATAACATCGGAATCAGGCAATAACTGGGTATTGATAGAAGACGGAGTAACCACCGCAACCGGCTCGTCCGGTTTGAACTTGGTCGCCAGCATGAAGAAAGTCAGCAGCAGGAACGCCACGTCACACATCGCCGTCATGTCGATGTTCGTGCTTTTCCTGGGCATTTTTACTTTTGGCATACTTACTCCTTTTTAATTTGGTTCACTTATAAGATTCAATTCTGCACTAATTCCACAGATAATTTACGAAAATTATTTGTGATTTGCAGCGAAGCTCTGCGTTAAAGTAAAACCAGACTCATCGATGGCGTAAGTGATGCTGTCGATATTGGTAGTGAAGTAGTTATACATGATGATTGCCACAGCGGAAGTACCGATACCCAGTGCCGTGTTGATCAGCGCCTCGGAGATACCAAGAGCCAGCTGGGCAGAATCGGGTGCACCACCGGAAGACATCGCCGCGAACGCTTTGATCATACCCAGTACCGTACCGAACAGACCCAGCAGGGTTGCTACGGAAGCAATGGTAGACAGGAACACCAGGTTTTTCTCCATCATCGGCAGTTCCAGCGCAGTGGTTTCTTCAATTTCATTTTTGATAGACAGGATTTTCTGGTCGGTGTCCAGCTCGGTGTTACCGATCATTTCCTTGTATTTTTTCAGGCCGGCTTTGATTACGTTACCTACGGAGCCTTTCTGTTTGTCGCACTCAGCCAGGGCCGCGTCAACATTCTTGTTAGCCAGGTGGTACTGTACTTTACGTACCAGCTCAGCGCCGCTGAACTTACCTTTGGCTTTTGCCAGATACAGGAAGCGCTCGATCACGAAAGTCAGACAGATCAACAATACTGAGATCAGAATCGGTACAATGAGACCTCCTTTGTATACAGTACCGAACCATTTGCCGATACCTTCCTCAACAGGGTGATTGTCAGGATTGCCGCCCTGGAAGTTGTCAGGATTACCCAATACGAGATAGAAAAAAACATAAGCAATGGCGATGCAAATGGGCACAGCCAGCAAAGCAAACAAGTTGGACGACTTTTTTGCCTGATGTGAAGAGGTTTTGGCAGCAGCTGCAGTCACAGTTGTTTTAGTCTCAGCCATGTTGATTGAATTTTAGTGTTAAAAATTAAACTGTTTGTTTGTTAGTAATAAGATTTAGATCGATTGTTTGTTCCAAATTCACGCCCTTAGCGGCTCATAATCAGTGATTCGCAAAGTTATAAGCCTTACTCAAAAAAACAAGTGTCACCCAAAAAATTTAACCGACCCTTCAAAAGCCCCACCTGTGGGGCATTTCCATCTTCACATTTTGTTGAGCAAACACTTAAATAAACAAAAAGAATAATATTGTTCTAACTGTCCTCTCCAACTTTGTAGTCCGTGGCAACCGAAATCGATTGATTTTTTTTCAAAGTTGGACGCACAATTTAAGAAAATTTTCAAATGTTCCAACTAAAATTTTAAAATCAGTTTTTCTCATGCCACCAGCTCATTTGAGCAATTTACGGCTTTTTATTTCCGCTCTTAACATCTTTTGGCGCATTTATGGATTTTAACGATTTTTTATCATCCTTTCCCCTTTCTTTGCCCCAACTAAAATCTGTCAAAATCAAATAAACCAACACTATTCCCATGCATTTACAGCGCAAATTTACCCAGGCTGTTGCGGGTGTGTTATGTGCAACCTGTTTGCTCACAACCGCTGCAGCCTCTGCACAGCGTAAGAAAAAGGATAAAAATCCCGTACCTGCCGCCGCTCCCGCAAAAGATACCACCGCCCGCCCGCCCATGGCCGGCCCCGGAGGCCCTCCGAAGCCCGCTCCCAAAAAGTTTGCGGACATCATCACCCCGAAAGCCAAAGCGGACTCGGGCATGTTCAATGTCTACAAACAAGACGACAAATTCTTCGTGGAAATACCGGATAACCTCCTCGGCCGCGACATCCTCGTGGTAAGCCGTATGTCCAAAGCCGCCGCAGGCATGCGCGTAGGCATGTTCGGCTTCGGTGGCGACCAGATCAACGAAAACGTGATCCGCTTCGAAAAAGGTCCGAACAACCGCATCTTCCTGAAAAACATCTCCTTCGCGGAAAGATCGAAAGACTCCACGCAGCCGATGTACATCTCCGTGATGAACTCCAACATCCAGCCCATCGCAGCGTCGTTCGACATCAAAGCGTTTTCCAAAGGGAACAATGGTTCGGTGCTCGACTTCACGGATTACATCAGCGGCGATAACGACATCCTGTTCTTCGACGCCAGCCTCAAATCCCAGATCAAGCTGGGTATGCCGCAGGCAGACAAGTCGTACATCCAGGACGTAAAATCGTACCCGGAAAACCTCGAGATCAAAACGGTGAAAACATACACCAAAAGCGGCTCTTCCCCGATGCCCGGCATGCCGCCCACCGGCGGCGGCTTCGCTACCGTGGAACTGAACAGCTCCATGGTGCTGCTGCCCCTGGTTCCCATGCAGCCGCGCTACTTCGACCCGCGCGTTGGCTATTTCGCTACCAGCCTCACCGACTTCGACGCCGACCCGCAAAGCGTGAAACGCCTCACCATGATCACCCGCTGGCGCCTGGAGCCCAAGCCGGAAGACATGGAGAAATTCCGCAAAGGGGAACTGGTGGAGCCCAAAAAACCGATCGTGTTCTACATCGACCCGGCTACCCCGGCGAAATGGCGTAAATACCTCATCCAGGGGGTGAACGACTGGCAAACCGCCTTCGAACAGGCGGGCTTCAAAAACGCCATTTACGCGAAAATGGCGCCCACACCGGCGGAAGACTCCACCTGGAGCCTGGAAGACGCCCGTTTCTCGGCCATCGTGTACAAACCTTCCGAAGTGCCCAACGCCTCCGGCCCACACGTACACGACCCGCGCTCCGGCGAAATCCTCGAAAGCCACATCAACTGGTATCATAACGTGATGCGCCTGCTGCGCAACTGGTACTTCATCCAGGCTTCGCCGAACGACGAGCGCGCCCGTAAAATGCAGTTCGACGACGAGCTGATGGGCGAGCTCATCCGCTTTGTTTCGTCGCACGAAGTGGGCCACACCCTCGGCCTGCGCCATAACTTCGGCTCCAGCTCCACCTACCCGGTTGAAAAGCTGCGCGACAAGGAATGGGTGAAAAAGAACGGCCACGCGGCTTCCATTATGGACTACGCCCGCTTTAACTACGTGGCGCAGCCGGGCGACGGCATCAGCGGCGCGGACCTTTACCCCCGCATCAATTATTACGACAAATGGGCCATCGAATGGGGCTACAAAGCCGTTCCCGGCAAAGACGCAGACAGTGAAAGGGCCACGCTCAACCAGTGGACCATCAGCCGCCTGCAGGATAAAAAATTCTGGTTCGGTACGGAAACCAACCCCGACGACCCGCGCTCACAAAACGAGGATCTCGGGGACAATGCCATGAAAGCCAGCGCTTACGGCGTTAAAAACCTCCAGCGCATCATGCCCAACCTCATGGCCTGGACGCGCCAGGACAACGAAGGCTACAGCACGCTGAGCGAGCTTTACAGCGAGGTGATCGGCCAGTACACCCGCTACATGGGCCACGTGGCTAAAAACGTAGCCGGCATCTACGAAACGCCGAAAACCGTTGAGCAATCCGGCGCCGTGTACGAACTGGTACCGAAAGCCACCCAGAAAGAAGCGGTGCAATTCCTGCAGGCGCAGCTCTTTACCACGCCTACCTGGCTGCTCGACAAAGAGATCCTTTCCCGCATCAACGGCAATCCCGCCACCATCATCCTGGGCCGCCAGGAATCCGTGCTGGGCCGCCTGCTGAGCGTGGGCACACTGAACAAACTGGTCAACGCGGAAGCGATCAACAGCAACACCTACACGGTGACTGAATACATGAGCGACCTGAAGAAAGGGATATTCAGCGAACTGTCGTCCCGCAAACCGATCGACATCTACCGCCGTAACCTGCAGAAGGCATACGTGACCGCCCTCGGCGGCCTGATGAAAACGCCTGAGCTGCCGGCCGGTATCCCGCCTGCATTTGCCAGCATGTTCCCGAACCCCACCAAATCCGACGTTTCCAGCGTAGGCCGCGCCCACCTGGTATCGCTCCGGAACGAGGTACGGGCTGCTGCTGCCGGTGCTGCGGACGCCATGAGCCGTTACCACCTGCAAGACCTTGCAGAAAGAATTACCGAACAGCTGGACCCGAAGAAATAATCCGGTTTCCACACCATATCAGCAAAAGGGCTGCCTCCGGAGGCAGCCCTTTTGTTTTCGCCCTTTGCGTAGCACGTCATCGTAAAAGCAGATAACTATGCCGCGATATGCTGAGGTCATAAAAAAGACCGCCTATGACTAGGCGGTCCGTAATATTTCCCTATACTAATAAAAGTACGGTACAAAGATCGTCACGCGGGATGCAGCCTATCTGTGCAGCACACCGTACGTTTCCGCAGGGGGCCGGCCCTGCCCTGCCATTTTCGTTCGGCGGACCGGGGCGCTACCACCATTTCCCTCTCGCGGGGTAGCTCCTGTTACCGGGGATATTGTTCACGATAAAAGCCACGAGCAGCAACAGGAACACGCCGGTTGCCACGGGAGACAACACGTACCAGAAGCCCAGCGCCCTGATCTTCGCGCTGCCGGCTACGGCCAGCAAGGCCGTGGCGCCGCCGGGCGGGTGTATCGTTTTGGTCATCTGCATTACCACGATGGAGCTGGCCACAGCCAACGCGCCGGCCAGCCATTCCCAGTCGGTCCACGGGATAAGGGTGCATACGGTCACCCCCACCGCGGCACTCAGCACATGCCCCCCGATCACGTTGCGGGGCTGCGCCAGGGGGCTTTGGGTGTGGCCGTAAATCAGCACAGCCGAGGCCCCGAACGAGCCGAGTACGAAGAGATTGTCTTTCGCGGGCAGGTAAAAATGATTGAGCAGCCCGATGAGGCCAACGCCCAGAAAGGCGCCGGCAAATGACCAGGCCATGTCGCGCCGGTCTACCAGCGTTTCCCGGTAAATCACGTATCGTGCAATGCGGTAAGTTCGTTTGATGCGGTGTTTCATGCTAAAAATCCGGCTTTTGACCGGCCGGGAAGAATACTCCGGCCAGATGTTCCGCCGGGCGCAAAAATATTACCTATCAATAAATTTTCTTAATATCGCCCTACATTATTCATCCTCTAACGTGAAAGATCGTCATAACACCAATAAGATCACCATCTACGATATAGCGCAAGCGCTCGGCCTGAGCGCCTCCACGGTATCGAGGGCTTTACAGAACAACCCGCTCATCAACGAGGAAACCCGCAACAAGGTGCAGGAACTGGCTGCGGAAATGAATTATGTGCCCAACTGGATAGCGTCCAGCCTGCGGAAAAAACGTTCCAACATCCTCGGCCTCATCGTGCCCCGCACCAGCATGTACTTCCAGAGCACCGCCATCAGCGGCATCCAGCACGAAGCGCACAAGTACGGGTTCAGCATCGTGATCGGCCAGTCCGACGAAACCGTGGCCATGGAAAAAGAACTGGTGCACACCTTCTTTTCCCTGCGCGTAGACGGCCTCCTGGCGGTATCTTCCATGTTTACCACCAACTTCGACCATTTCTCTCCGTTTATCCGAAACAATATCCCCCTTGTTTTTTACGACCGCGTGCCGCTCGACTTCCCCGGGTACACCATCACGGGCGACGATTTCAAAGGCGGTTTCCTGGCCACCGAACACCTGATCCAGCAAGGCTGCAAAAGGATCGCGCACTATGCCGGCGTGCTCACCTGCAACCTCTACCAGCAACGCCTGGCGGGTTATAAAGCGGCATTGGCCAAATACAAAATCCCCTTCGACGAATCGCTCGTGTACGTGCATAACCTCACCCTCGACGCAGGTGCGGAAGCGGCCCGGCAGATCTTTGCCGGTGACAAGCTCCCGGACGGGCTTTTCGCTGCGAACGACTCTTCCGCCGTGGCGTTTATCCAGGAAGCGAAAAAGAAAGGCGTGAAAGTGCCGGAACAGGTGAAGGTGGTGGGTTATTCGAACGACCTTTCCTCCCGCATTATCAGCCCCTCACTGACCACCATCGAACAATCCGGTTACCGGATGGGCGAGAAAGCGGTGGAAACGCTCGTACAGCTGATCAACAAGGACGAAAAAATCAAAGTCACCAAAAATTTCGTATTTGAAGTAGAGCTTATCCCGAGAGAATCCTCCGCACGGTAAGCCTCACAAAACCTACAACAACTTTACTATGAAAAAAGTCCACCTTTTTCTGATGGCCCTGCCTGTGTTCGCACTGGCTTCCTGCAGCCGGGACATTTATGTACCCAACCAGGTCAACGTGCCGTTACTGAAAGAAAAGAACGAATTCAAAGCCAATTTGTCCCTATCCAACTGGCAGGCCGCCTATGCGATTACAGACAATATCGCCGTGATGGTGAACGGCCAGTACGTGTACCGCGGCTGGTTCAACAACGACGGCAACGACAACAACGGTAGCGATGACAACGATCTGTTCGTGGACCGCAATACCCGTGGCGGCGTACTGGAAGGCGGTGTGGGCTTCTTCAAACCGGTAGACTCCAAAAAGAGGGCCGTATTCGACGTGTATGCCGGTTTCGGGCAGGGCGCCTTCAAAACGCTCGACGGGGCCTACAGCGGAGCCCCGGAGGGCACGCCGGCCACGGATTATCAGCTGCGCACCCGCTTCACCAAATTCTTCGTGCAGCCCAGTTTCGGCCTCGCGCATAAAGTAGTGGAAGCGGCCTTCACCTCACGCTTCTCGGTGGTGAAGTTTAACGACCAAACGATGGGGTCTAAAGCATTCGAGAATGATCCGGACCGCCGCACCAACTTCACACGCCTCGGCGAAAAAGCAGTGCCTTTCTTCGAGCCTACCTTTACCGTGCGCGCGGGCTACCGTTACATCAAATGGTACGGCCAGCTAATGTTTTCCGTTCCCCTGAACGATGAGCAGTACAACAATTACAATGTGAACGATTATTTCCAGCCGGTGTCCGTCAATATGGGCGTTACGCTCAACTTCGGGCAATGGGTGAAAGATGCGGGAAGAAGATAAAAAAAAGCGGGCTGACCTTATAAAAGTCAGCCCGCTTTTTTATGTTTCATGTCTGCCTATCTGATCCGGATGGCTACCGCATGCCGGCGGCCGCTCTTTGCCAGCGCCGGTGGCAATTGCACCACTACTTCGTCCTGCACCTGTTTCCAGCTTAATTTTTTACTGTCCCCCACTACCTGCATCGTTGCGCCTTTGCGCGGTGCAAAGCCGCTGAAGCGGATTTCAGCGGGAAGGGCTTCTCCCTCGCCCAGCAGGTAAATGGCATACACCGTGTGCTCGTCCTGCTTCCTGGAAAAACAAACTTTGCCGCTCTTGTACGGCGCTACGGAACGGGTGCCGTAAATGGCCTCGCCGTTCACCTGCATCCACGCACCGATACTGTCGAGCTTACGGTAGGCTTCGTCGTGCCAGGTACCGTCGGGCCCGGGGCCGATGTTCAGCAGGTAGTTACCGCCTTTGGCGATGATGTCTACCAGGTTGTGAATGATCGTATTCACGGGTTTATATTGATCGTCCGGCACATACGACCACGAGCCGCCCATGGTCATGCAGGTTTCCCAGGGATAGGCCAGCGGCTTTTCCGGGATTTGCTGCTCGGGCGTGCGGTAGTTTTCATACGGGCCATGCACGCTCCTGTCTACCACAATGAGGCCCGGCTGGTGCCGGCGCGCCATTTTCGTGATCGCGGGCATGTTGATGTCCTGGTCTTGCGGCGGCGTTTTGCTCCATGAGAGGGACTCCTTGGTCTGCATGCTCAGCGGCCGCACCCATCCACCATCGAGCCACAAAATGTCTACCTTCCCGTAACCGGTCATCAGCTCTTCGATCTGGTTGTAGGTAAACTGCTGAAACTGTTTCCAGCGCTCGGGATATTTCGCCAGGTCGTAGCTGGGATTGCGGTCTTTCGGCGGAAAATAACGCCACCAGTAAGAATCCACGTTCCAGTCGGGTTTGGAGAAGTAGGCGCCGATGTGGATGCCTTCTTTCCGGAATGCCTCGAAGGTGGCCTTCGTCACGTCTGCACGCGGGTCTTTGCTGAACGGCACGTTCGGCGCCGTGATCTTGTAATTGGATTGTTTGGTATCAAACATGTTGAAACCGTCGTGATGCTTGGTGGTGAACACCATGTACTTCATGCCTGCTTTTTTGGCGGCAGCGGCCCATTTGGCCGGGTCGAACTTAACGGGATTGAAGGTGTTGGGAAGGGCCTCATACTTCTGCACGTATTCGTAATAGGGAATACCGGCGGGCTTGCGTTGCGTCCAGCCTTCGTCTTCGGGACAAAGGCTCCACGATTCCACGATGCCCCACTGGGAATAAGTGCCCCAGTGCATCATCAGGCCAAACTTCCAGTTCTGCCATTCTTCCAGCTTCTGTAATACCTGCGGGTCCGTTTCTTTCACATACGGCTCGTTCTGCGCCTGGAGGGCAAGGCCGGCCATTAACAGGCAGCCTGCCAGCGTTAGTTTTTTCATATTGTCACTGTTTTTCAACTTTGTAAGCAAGGGCCAGGTGCTGCACCTGCAATTGTTTTTTCACTTCTTCCGCCGTTAGCCTGGTTTGCACCATTACCGTCACCTCGCGGCCGGGCAGCAGGTCGAAATAATTGTCGGAGAAATGGCTTTCGTTATCACTATCCAGCACCAGGTACACGTTCCGCGCCAATTGGCTGCTTTTCAGCCGCAGCGTAACGGTTCCATTGCCACCTTCCACCGTTACGCCTACTTCCGTTGGCGGCAGCGGCATCTGGCGGGGCGCGGCAAAATAAAACACATTATCGCTCAATATCTTGTTGTCCTTTACCAGTTTGGTGTACAATATTACCCTGATGCTGTCTGCGCCTTTGAGCAGCGCGTCGCGCCGGATGCTGTGGTGAATGGCGCTGGTGTTCGCTTTGGCGGTAACGGGCGTTTGTTTTTCCCAGATCACGCGGCCGTCGAGGTCCATCAGCTGCATATCGAGCTGCAGCGATTCGTTGCGGAGGTGATCGTTGACGATGTAGGTAGACACGCTGCCTCCGTCCTGCACGGTACTTGCGAGCAGCGGGTTGTAAGCTTTCTTCACGAAGTATTGCATCGCTTTCCACCGCCCGTAATAGTCGATGCCGCTCCATGATGCGCCGGGCCAGCAGTCGTTGAACTGCCAGTACAATGTTCCCATGCAGAACGGCATGGCCCGGCGGTGCGCTTCCATGCCCATTTTCATGCCTTCTGCCTGCAACACCTGGCTGAGGTAGAGAAATGCGGGAAAATCTTTGGGCCGGTGGTAATAATGGTCCATATACGTCTGGATGGCCGCATTGCCCCGTGTGAAACTCTTCTGGTGCGCCTGCATCACGAAAGAGTGAATGTCCCACTGGCTGCTGTCTGCATAGCGGCGAACGGTGTGGATGTCAGGAAACGACTGGAAGCCGTACTCGCTCATGAACCGCGGCACGTGCGTGGCGAAGGCTTCGAACCATTCCATGCCGTGCCATACGCCCCAGTAGTGGTTGTCGCCGTGCGAAAAGTCTTCTTTCCTGCCCCAGTTGCTGATGGGCGACGACGGGAAATAAAATCGGCCGGGGTCGTGTGTATTCACTTCTTCACGCAGCAGTTCCCCAAAGAGCGTTTCGTACCCTTTCAGCATCGATGCCCACTGGGCGTCGGAATAGGCATAACCTTCCTTCCAGCCCCAGTTTTTGATGGCCACGGCCACTTCGTTGTTGCCGCACCACAGCGCCAGCGACGCATGGTTGCGCAGCCGCCGGATGTTGTAAGCCGCTTCTTCTTTCACCTGCCGCAAAAAGGCGGTGTCTGACGGATACAGGGTACAGGCGAACATAAAGTCCTGCCACACGAGAATGCCTTTTTCGTCGGCCAGGTCGTAGAACTGGTCGTTTTCATAAATGCCGCCGCCCCACACGCGCACCATGTTGAAGTTCGACGCCTGCATGTCTGCGAACATCTTCCGGTACCGCTCCGGCGTTACGCGGGGTAAAAAGTTATCGGATGGAATGTAGTTGGTGCCTTTCATGAATACAGGACGGCCGTTTACCATCACGGTGAAACTGGTGCCCTGCGCGTCTTTTTCGTTTTTCACGGTCACCGTTCTCAGCCCGATGCGCTGTTGCTGTTTTTGCAGCGTGTCTTTCCCCTGCAGCACCGCTACGGTAATGTTGTACAACCGCTGCGCCCCGAGCCCGTTGGGCCACCAAAGCTCCGGTTTCCGGATGGTGAAGGGGATGTTGACGGTTTGTGTGCCGGGCGCCAGCGCACGACTGATTTCGTGCGTGCCTTTTTCGTGGATGACGAGCAGCCGGTATGTGCCGGCCTGCTGTACGTTCAGTGTCAGTTCGGCATTGATGCCCGCCTTTTCGTTGTTCAGCGATTCCTGGCGCAGCCAGCTGTCTGCCAGCTGCACTTTGTTCCAGGCTTTCAGGTAAACCGGGCGCCAGATGCCGCTGGTAACGTAGCGCGGGCCCCAGTCCCAGCCATAATGATAAGGCGCCTTGCGCGCGAATATGCTCAGGGGGATGTCGCTGGCGTCGTTACCGGCGGGGTACACCAGCCGGCCGTCCAGGAACTTCTGCATATCGTAGGCGATTGGGCTGTGAAACAGGATGCGGAGCTGGTTCATCCCGGCTTTCAGCAATGGTTTCACAGCCACCTCCTTGCCGGCGAACATGTTCACCGCTTTCAGGATCAGCGTTTCGTTCAGGTACACGTCCGCATAGGTATCGAGGCCGGTAAAGTCCAGCGCCACCGCGTCGTGCTGCAACGTGGCGGCGGGCACGTCGAAGGAACAGCGGTATTCCCAGTCTTTTTTGTCGATCCATTGCAGCCCTTTCTCGTTCGCGCCCTGGAAGGGGTCGGGAATGAGGCGGTGGGCCAGCAGGTCCGTATGCACCGTGCCCGGTACGGTAGCGGTTCTCCAGGTATTTTCGTCGGTGCGGCGGAACTCCCAGTCCCCCTTCAGTTCACTGTTTGTTTGTGCAAAAGCAGGTGTGGCCAGGGCGGCCAGCAGCATGCCTTTCAATAAATTCCTCATAGCCCGGTAAAAATACGGACAAATAAATGAACATGCGGCACCTCCCGGTAACCGGGCACGTCATATATCCCTGTTATTTCTTAAGTTTACCGCATCATGAAAAGCATCTGGCGCCAGATATTGCAATATCTCTACATCAAAAAAAGGGACCCGAAAGATCCCGTCAACACCAACATCAAACTGATGCACGGGATGAACCGGATTTCCATCATCCTTTTTCTCATTGCCATTATCATTCTGATTATCAAGCTGATCAGGCGGTAACCATGCTTACGATGGCTTCCGCGGCTTTGCGCGATGCGGTGCCGTCGCCGAGCAAGGTCCACAACACCGCGTAATCGGCTTTCATCTGCCCGCGGCGGGCTTCGTCTTTGAGCAGGAGGGTCAGCTCTTTGAGGAGGTTTTCTTCCGTTAAATCGTGCTGTATTAATTCTTTCACGACGGGTTTGTCCATGATGAGGTTCACCAGGGAAATGTATTTTACCTTGATCAGATATTTGGCGAAGAAATACGACACGGGGCTGCCTTTGTAGCATACCACTTCGGGAACGCCGAACAGCGCGGTTTCGAGCGTGGCGGTGCCGGAGGTGACCAATGCGGCGGATGCTTGCTGCAACAGCTGGTACGTCTGGTTTTTTACGACGGATACATTGGGATATGCCTCGGTGAAAGGGCGTATGAAACTATCGTCGAGGCTGGGCGCCTGGGCCATGATGAACTGGTATTCGGGAAAATACTTCGCCATCGAGAGCATCACCGGCAGTTTTTCCTTCACTTCCTGTTTGCGGCTACCGGGAAGCAGGGCAATGATGGGTTTGTCCGCATAAGGCGGCGCGGGCTGCGCGGCCTTCACGGCTTCGATCAGCGGATGGCCCACGTACTCCACTTCATAATCCCATTTGCGGTAAAAGTCTTTTTCAAACGGCAGAATCACCAGCATTTTATCGACATACTCCCTGATCTTTTTCACACGGCCTTCTTTCCAGGCCCATACCTGCGGACTGATGTAGTACACCACCCTGAGGCCCTGCTGCTTTGCCCATTCTGCAATGCGCATGTTGAAGCCGGGATAGTCGATCAGCACCAGCACATCAGGTTTCCAGGATTGTATGTCGGCCTTGCAGGCATCGATGTTTTTGAAAATAGTGCGCAGGTTCATTACCACTTCGATGAAGCCCATAAAGGCCAGGTCGCGGTAATGCTTTACTACGGTAGCGCCGGCCTGCTCCATGAGGTCGCCGCCCCAGCAACGGATGTCGGCCGCAGCGTCGAGCTGCCTGATCTGTTTGATGAGGTTGCTGCCGTGCAGATCGCCGGAAGCTTCGCCAGCTATGATGTAGTATTTCATCCGTTATCAGTTGATCCTGCGAAGGAACCGGTGGAGCTACGCTCCATTTCTTCCGCTCAGATAATTTTAAGCAGCAAGATAACGATTGCGTACAATAATGTGATGAGGAAAATGCCGCGCGCAGTGAGGTCGCGGCGTTTGCGGGTGTACAGGTAAAACACCAGGCCGTTGGCCAGCAGGCAGATGCTGATGATTTTCGGGATGAGCTGCTTGTTGTTTTTGAGCATCACGAAAAAATCGGCAAGACTCAGATCACGGGGAAGAAAAACTGCGAGGTAATAAATAAAGAAAGCAATGCCGGGGGTCAGAAAACCCAGCAGGATGCCCAGCGATAATTTGTCTTGTTTCAACATGGCAATAGGATTAGGCCTGGAAGCTCCATTCATCTTCCAGCTTTTTCTTCAATCGGAAATCGGTGAGGTCGAACTGCACGGGCACCAGCGAAGTGTACCCGTTGTCGAGCGCCCACACGTCTGTATCTTCACCGGCATCGAGATTTTTAAATTCCCCGGTGAGCCAGTAATATTTTTTACCCGTGGGGTCGCGGCGCTCATCGAACTCCTCCACCCATTTGGCGTTGGCCTGGCGGGTGATGCGGATGCCCTTGTACTGCGACGCGTCCACGTCGGGGATGTTAACATTGAACAGGGTATGCGGCGGCAGCGGCGACTCGATCATCTTTTTGGTGACGTCGTGCGCTACCTGGCGGCAGATGCTCAGATCGGCATCGTACGCATAGTTGAGGTATGAAAAGCCTACGGACGGGATGCCCTCGATGGCCGCTTCCATGGCGGCGGACATGGTGCCGGAGTAAATAATGTTGATAGAATGGTTGGCGCCGTGGTTGATACCGCTCACACAGATGTCCGGCACCCGGTCGAGTATTTTGTCGCGGGCCAGCTTCACACAGTCTACCGGCGTTCCCGAGCAGGTCCACGCTTCGATGCCGTCGAAAATGTGCACTTCACTGAGGCGCAGCGGAAAGCCCAGCGTAATGGCGTGCCCTTTGCCCGACTGCGGGCTGTCCGGCGCCACTACCACTACCTTGCCCAGCATTCTCACGGCTTCAATCAGCGTTCGTATGCCCGGCGAGGTGATCCCATCGTCGTTCGTTACCAGTATGAGCTTCTGTTGCTTCACCATGCTATTTTTATCAACAAATTTACAGGCTGCGATTTACAATTCCTCGCATTAACATTTATATAAACAACGGTTACAGGTCCGCTTTCTTCATTTTACGCCAGCTGAGAAAGCAGAACAGCGCAATGTATGCCAGCGCGGTCAGGATATACACGCTTTCGTCCGGCGGCGTGGCTTTCTCCATCAGCTTCCGGAAAATTTTGCCTTCGCCGGCCAGCAGCCTGTCGGTGCTTTCCATGGGCAGGAATCCCCCCAGGTGGTATTTCACTTTGAAATCGAGCAGCCCGGCTGCCATGAATTCGCCCACGTAACAGTAGAACACATAAATCGCGATGGCGATGCCGGAGCGTTTCATGAAGGTGCCGAGGAAAAACGCGGCAGACAGGTAGGTGAGGCTCTGCAGGGCCGACCATACAATGATGTGCAGGTTCTCCGATGCGTCGCCGCCGTGCTGGATGCCGAATACCAGTGCGGTGAGCACGATGAGCAGGGTGATGTACAACACCATCCCGATCATCACCCCGAACTTGGCGAGAATGTACTGGTCGCGGCTCCAGCCGTCGATAATGTTCTGCCGGATGGTCCGGAAATTATTTTCGTTCGTGAGCAGGATGAGCAGCAGGATGCCCATGATGGGCGTCATAAAACTGGTGAGCCACGCCACGGTTTCCCATGCCTGGGGAAATGCGAACGGCGTTCCCCCGAAGGGCAATTTGGACAGCACCTGTTTGTTGACGCTCAGGTAAGCGGAGCAAAGCAGCGGGGCGGCGGCCGTAAATATGGCGACGAGTATCCAGAAAGTGCGGTATGCCTTCACTTTCATCCACTCTATTTTCAGTAACTGTACCATGCGGAAAAAAAATTAAGGGTGGGTGAAAGATCAGTTGGTGAGCTCGATAAAGCGGGCTTCGAGGCTTTTGCGTTTCACGGCGAGGTAGCTCAGCGTGATGCCGTTCTCGAAACAGTAGCGGTTCATCTGTTCGGCGGAGCGGCTGTCTTCGAGCACTACCTGGAAACTGCCGTTATGCCGGCGGATGGATTTGAGACCGGGCAGGTTCTTAAGCACGTCTTCCAGCTTCACCAGATCACTGGCGCCCATTTCGATCATGTCTTCATTGGCCAGCACTTCGTCTACATGGCCGGAGGTGAGCAATACGCCTTTTTTGAGAATGGCCACGTGGGTACATACTTTCTCCACCTCATCGAGCAGGTGGCTCGCCATGATGACGGTAGTTCCCTCCTGCCCCAGCTTGCGGATCAGCTCGCGTATTTCGGCGATGCCGGCGGGGTCGAGGCCGTTAGTGGGCTCGTCGAGCAGCAGCACTTCCGGGCGGCCCAGCAGCGCGTTGGCGATGGCGAGGCGCTGCTTCATACCGAGCGAGAAGGTGCTGAACTTCGAATCGCGGCGCTCCCACAGCTCCGTGAGCCGCAGTACCCTTTCGATATCGTCTTCGCCGCGGCCTTTGATGCCGGCCGTGATCTGCAGGTTGCGGATGGCGGAATAATAGTGATAGAAGTTGGGCGTTTCGAGCAGGGAACCGATGCGCTTGCGCTGGTCTTCGTGCGGGGGCTCCCCGAACCAGCTGAACGTGCCGGAGTTAGCCTTCAGCACGTCCATGATAATGCCGAGGAGCGTGGTTTTACCGCTGCCATTGGGGCCCAGCACCCCGAAAACGCTGCCCTGGGGCACGGTAAACGACACGTTATTCAAAGCCTGTATAGGCCCGTAGCGCTTCGACAGTTGGTGCAGGGATAGAATTTGTTGCTGCTGTTCCAATGGAATAATATTAAAATTTATGCAATATATAACTAATTACGCAGCGGTTTACCTGTTTTTATGACGCTTTGCAGCCTTTCCAGGGTTTTCCGCTCTCCGCACAAGCTGAGGAAGGCCTCGCGTTCCAGGTCGAGCAGGTATTGTTCGCTCACCAGCGCCGGTTCGCTCAGGTCGCCGCCGCACATCACGTACGCCAGCTTCTGGGCTATTTTGGCGTCGTGCTCGGAGATGTAATTGCCGAACTTCATACCGTTCACGCCGGCGAGCATGGCGCCGAGGGCGGAGCGGCCCATCACCTTGATGTCTGTCCGTTCAATGGGACGGGTGTAGCCTTCATTGGCCAGCTCGATGGCTTTTTCCTTGGCGTCGGCGATCACGCGGCTCTGGTTATAGCTGATATCGTCCACGCCCGGCCGCAGGATGCCCAACTCGAACGCCTCGTGGGCGGAAGTGGATACTTTGGCCTGCGCGATGGTGAGGTATTTTTCCTGGAGGATGGGCATTTCGATGCGGCCTTCTTCAAATTCGTCGGCCGCCCGCAGCGTCAGCTCTTTGGTGCCGCCCCCGCCGGGGATGAGGCCCACGCCCAGCTCTACCAGGCCGATGTAGGTTTCGGCCGCCGCCTGCACCTTGTCTGCATGCAGGCTCATTTCGCAACCGCCGCCCAGCGTCAGCGCGTGTGGCGCCACAATCACGGGAATGGAGGAATAGCGGATACGCATGGTGCTGCGCTGGAACAGGCGGATGGCCATATCGAGCTCGTCGTATTCCTGTTCGGCCGCCAGCATGAAAATCATGGCCACGTTGGCGCCGGCGGAAAAGTTAGCCCCGTCGTTGCCGATCACCAGCCCGCGGAAGTTTTTCTCCGCCAGGTCGATCGCCTTGTGCACACCTTCGAGCACCTCGCCGCCGATGGAATTCATTTTCGTTTTCCAGTCGAGGCCGAGAATGCCGTCGCCGAGGTCGTATACATTCGCAGCGCTGTTTTTCCAGACGATGTTGCTGCTGTAATTTTCGAGGATGATGAAACTGTCTGCTCCGGGCACGGCCTTGTAGGCTTTGGTGGCCAGGTCGTAATAAAACTTCTTCCCGTTCTCTACTTTGTAGAACTGCTTGATGCCCGCGGCCAGCATCTCGTTCACCCACGGCGCAACGGTGAGCCCTTTGTCGGTGATGTTTTTGATGCCCGCTTCCACGCCGAGCAAATCCCAGGTTTCGAATGCGCCGATTTCCCAGCCGAAGCCGGCTTTCATGGCATCGTCCACCTTGTACAGGTCGTCGGCGATTTCGGGGATACGGTGGGAGATATACGAAAACAGGCGGGCATGGAACTGCTGGTAAAACTGGCCGGCCTTGTCGCCTGAAGCGGCGAGCATTTTAATGCGCTGCTTGAGGTCCTCGATGGGCTTGGCCGCTTCCACGCTGGCGAATTTCGCTTTCTGCTTGGGGCCGTACGCCATCGTTTTCAGGTCGAGCGTCAGGATTTCCTTGCCGCCTTCGCCTTTTGTTTTTTTATAGAAACCCTGCCCGGTTTTATCGCCGAGCCAGTTGTTTTCAACTACTTTCTGCAGGAAGGGCGGAATCTTCATGATGTCGCGCGCCTCGTCGCCCGGGCAATTTTCCTCTACCCCTTTC
This sequence comes from uncultured Chitinophaga sp., assembly GCA_965653365.1. Classification (GTDB taxonomy): domain Bacteria; phylum Bacteroidota; class Bacteroidia; order Chitinophagales; family Chitinophagaceae; genus Chitinophaga. The sequence goes on from CBFGZV010000004.1 coordinate 165,178, forward strand.
GCCACTTTCACGAGCGTATCGATGCCCACCACGTCCGCGGTGCGGAAGGTGGCGGATTTGGGGCGGCCGATGACGGGGCCCGTGAGCGCGTCTACCTCATCAATTCCCAGTTCCATCTGCTGCATGATATGAAAAATGGCCATGATCGAAAACACGCCCACGCGGTTGGCGATGAAGGCCGGGGTGTCTTTACAGAGCACGGTGGTTTTACCGAGAATGAGGTCGCCGTAATGCATGAGGAAGTCCACCACTGCGGGGTCCGTATGCGGCGTGGGAATGATTTCCAGCAGGCGCAGGTAACGCGGCGGGTTGAAGAAGTGGGTGCCGCAGAAATGCTTTTTGAAATCGTCGCTGCGGCCTTCCGTCATCAGGTGTATGGGAATGCCGGATGTATTGGAAGTGATGAGCGTACCGGGCTTGCGGAACTGCTCCACCTGTTCGAACACTTTCTTTTTGATATCGAGGTTTTCCACCACAACTTCTATCACCCAGTCGCAGTCCGCTATACCTTTCATGTTGTCGGTAAAGTTGCCGGTGGTGATATGTTTGGCGGCGGATTTGGTGTACAGGGGCGAGGGATTGGACTTGATGGCTGCCTGCAGCGCTTCGTTCACAATCCTGTTGCGCACAGCCGGATGGTCCGTCGTTAATCCTTTGGCTTTTTCCGCATCGTTGGGTTCTTTCGGCACAATGTCGAGCAATAACACCTTCACGCCCACGCCGGCGAAGTGGCAGGCAATCCTGGAGCCCATTACACCGGAACCGAGCACGGCAACTTTGTTGATCCTTCTTTGCATAGTTTTTCCAGCTTTTGAGTAATGAATTTAGCATTTTTTGTCGTTGGAAAGCCGGTGGCACATAAAAAACCCTGCGACGCTTGGCGAATCGCAGGGTTGATGGTATATAACGGTTTGTTAAATCTCAGGTCAGCTGACGCCGCTGCCGGGCGCTACTGCTTCGGAAGGATGGACGAACACGAGGCGCCCGTCTTTATCTTCCGCCATCAGTATCATGCCCTGGCTTTCGATGCCGCGCATTTTACGCGGGGCAAGGTTGGCCACCAGCGTTACCTGTTTGCCCACAATGGCGTCCGGCGCGTAATGCATGGCAATGCCGCTCACCACGGTGCGCTGCTCGTCGCCGAGGTCTACCGTCAGCTTCAGCAGTTTATCGGCCTTTTCCACTTTCTCTGCCTGTATGATGGTGCCCACACGCAATTCCAGCTTTGCAAAATCGTCGTACTGGATCTCTGCTTTCTTTTCCTTTGCGGGCGCGGCCGGGGCGGCAGCGGCCTGCTGTGCGGCGGCGGACTGTTTAAGCCCGGCATGCAGCTTGTCTACCTGCGCTTTCACCTGTTCGTCTTCCACCTTTTTGAACAGCAGTTCGGGCGCGCGCAGGGAATACCCCACGCTCACGAGCTTCATGCTGCCGGCGTTTTCCCACTCCAGCATCCGGTCTACCACCTTCAGCATATGGCAGATCTTCTGCGCGGTAAACGGCAGGAAGGGGTTGACGAAGATGGCGAGGTTGGCCGTCAGCTGCAGGCATACGTGCAGGCAGTTGTCGATCACCTGCTGGTTTTGCGCCTGCAGTTCCGGCGTTTTGGCCAGTATCCAGGGTTGTTTTTCCTGTAAATAGCGGTTGCCTTCGCGGGCTACGTTCATCACTTCGGACAAAGCGTCGCGGAAGCGGAAGGTTTCGATGGACTCGGCAATTTTCACTTTCGCTTCCTGGAGCATGTTGAAAATGGCGTCGTCGGCCGCGTCTTTGGCGGCGGCGTGCATGGGCGGCACTTTTCCGCCGCACAGCTTGTGCATCAGCACCATGGTGCGGTTCACGAAGTTGCCGAATATGGCTACGAGCTCGTTGTTATTCCGGTCCTGGAAATCTTTCCAGGTGAAGTCGTTGTCTTTCGTTTCCGGCGCGGTGGAGCAGAGCACATACCGCAGCACGTCCTGCTGGTCGGGGAAATCCTTCACGTAGTCGTGCACCCACACGGCCCAGTTGCGGGAGGTGGACACTTTTTCCCCTTCGATGTTGAGGAATTCGTTGGCAGGCACGTTGTCGGGCACCACGAACCCGCCGTGCGCCTTCAGCATGGCCGGGAAAATGATGCAGTGGAACACGATGTTGTCTTTCCCGATGAAGTGGATGAGGCGCGTGTCGTCTTTGCACCAGTAATCGGCCCATTGCTCGGTCAGTTCCTTGGTGGCGGAAATGTACCCGATGGGTGCGTCGAACCACACGTAGAGGACCTTGCCTTCCGCGTCTTTGAGCGGCACCTTGATACCCCAGTTGCTGTCGCGGGTCATGGCGCGGCTCTGGAGGCCGTTATCGAGCCAGCTTTTGCACTGGCCGTACACGTTATTTTTCCACTCCTTGTGATCTTCAATGATGTATTGTTTCAGCCAGGGCTCATAATTTTGGAGCGGCATGTACCAATGTTTGGTGGTCCGCTTCACGGGCACGGCGTCGCTGAGGGCGGAACGGGGGTTGATGAGCTCGTCCGGACTGAGGGAGCTGCCGCAGCGTTCGCACTGGTCGCCATACGCTTTATCGTTCCCGCATTTGGGGCAGGTACCGATGATGTAGCGGTCGGCCAGGAACACCTGTTTCACTTCATCGAAATATTGTTCGGACTCCTTCTCTTCAAAAACCCCGTCGTCGTACAGTTTTTTAAAGAAGTCGGCAGCCGTCTGATGATGGATGGGGCGCGAAGTGCGTGAAAATATGTCGAAAGAGATGCCCATGGAATCGAAGCTCTCTTTGATGATCTTGTAATATTTGTCTACCACGTCCTGCGGGTTCACGCCTTCCTGCATCGCCTTGATGGTGATGGGAACGCCGTGCTCGTCTGTACCGCATACAAATTTTACATCTGTTTTCCGGGCTCTCAGATACCGTACGTAAATATCCGATGGCAGGTAGCACCCGGCCAGGTGGCCGATGTGCACGGGGCCGTTTGCATAGGGAAGCGCCGCGGTTACCAGATATCTGTTAAATTGCTTCATCAGTTTTGATTCGTCTTTTTAGTTATCCGGCTGCGCGTAACGCCGCCGGCCTATTAAAAAATTAAAATTGTGTCAATATCATTTATTTTGTGCGCCGGGTAAAGTACCCGTTCTATATTTGATATTAATCAGCAAAGGTAAACTAAAGCTCTGTAGAATGATCAAAATTCCGCCGTACCTGAAAAAAGGCGACCTGATAGGCATCACCTGCTCCAGCAGTAAAATGGAACTCAGCGCGGCCGAGTATGCCGCCGGTGTAATCGAATCGTGGGGCTTCCGGGTGCACCTGGGCATTACGGTGGGCACCAGTTTTCATAATTTTTCGGCCCCGGACGAGCTCCGGCTGGAGGAATTGCAGGATATGATGGACCACCCGGACATCAAGGCCATCATTTTCGGCCGCGGGGGGTATGGGATGATCTGCATCCTCGACCGCATCGATTTCAGCCGTTTCCGCAAGCATCCCAAATGGCTGTGCGGCTACAGCGACATCACCGCACTGCACGCCCACCTGCAGCAACGGCACAAGATAGCCAGCATCCATTCCACCATGTGCAGCGGCATCACCAAAGCCACGGCGGGAAACAGCTACGTTGGCAGCCTGCGCGACGCGCTGCTGGGTAAACGCAGCAGCTACGGCTGCGACGCTCACGCCATGAACCGCACCGGCAAATCGAAAGGCGCGCTGGTGGGCGGGAACCTTTCCCTGCTGGCCAACATTTCCGGCTCCCGCTCGCAGATCAACACCAAGGGTAAAATTCTCGTGCTGGAAGACATCGGGGAATACCGCTATAATGTAGACCGGATGATGTACAACCTCAAACGGGCTGGCTGGCTCGACGACCTGGCGGGCCTCATCGTAGGCTCGTTCACGGATGAGCGTGAAACCGAAACGCCCTTCGGCCAGAATGAATATGAAATTATCCGCAACCTTGTGCAGGAATACGATTACCCGGTTGCCTACGGCTTCCCGGTGGGGCACCAGGAGCAGAACTTCGCCCTCAAACTGGGCGTGCCGCACGAACTGAAAGTCACTGACAAAGGCGTAAGCCTGAACGAATTGAAATAATGGCACAGGATGCCATCTCAATAAAAAGGCCGGCCCATCCGGCCTTTTGCTTTTTACCGCGGTGCGGCTGCGCAGGCGGCTAACCGTTTGTGCATCCTTCCGGAAGATGGCTCCTTTCCGCAACCGCCCGGTAGTGCGTAGTATCCGGCGCAGCGTTCCGCTTTTAACAGCATTGCAGGTATACCGGCTGGTCACGGATTCATCTCTTTATGATCCCGTAGCTACTTCTCCAGCAGCGAATCCAGCTTTTGCCGGTACTGCGGGTATTCGCGGAGGTTATTATGCTTGCCGCCCTTGATGGTCACGAACTCATCCCCTTTTTTGAGCAGGGTATCCAGCTTTCTCCCGGACGCATAAGGCACGGTTTCATCCTTGGTGCCGTGGAAAATAGTGACCGGGGCCGTCACTTTGGGCAGGTATTCGTTGGTGGGCAGGTTGAATTCGAGCAGCAGGCTGTACGGATAAATGGGCGCGGCTTCGGACGCCACGTCGCTCAGGCTGTAGTAGGGTGTTTCCAGCAGCAGGCGCTTGCAATCCCGTACGGAAGCCAGGTGCGCGGCGATGCCCGTACCGAGCGACTTCCCGTAAATCACGATCTGCCAGGGCGCAAACCGGGTGCGGGCCACTTTATACATCAGCAGCGCATCTTCGTACATGGCCGCTTCCGTGAGCCGCCCGGTGCTTTTGCCGAACTCGCGGTAATCCATCATCAGCACATCGTAGCCGTGTTTGGTAAAATCGGGTACAACTTTGGCGTAGCGGTTGATGTTGCTGGAGTTGCCGTGGAAATACAGCACCATGCCGCGCGGGCGTTCCGCCTTGAACAACACGGCGCTCAGTTTTACTTTTTTATTGACGGGGATGAGCAGCTCCTGGAATGGAATGTCGAATTTATACTGGTAGTTGGCCGGCAGCACCTCCGGGTGGAAAATGAGTTCATCCTGCACGAAATACAGCACGATGCCCGCGGAAAAATACAGCGCGATGGCCCAGATGGCTATTTTCTTCACATACTTCAGCGTCTTGCTTTTCGGTTCCATATAACTGTTTTATTCCTGCAGGATGTCCCTGATGAATGCGTGATATTCCGGAAAGGATGGCAGGTTGTTGTGCCTGCCGCCCGTGATGCGGATGAGCGTTATCCGCCGCGGATTGAGCGCTTGCAGGTGTTCGCTGTGGCGGATGGGGATAAGCCGGTCTTTCGTGCCGTGCAGGATGTACGTATGGCATTGCACCTTCCTGATCCACAAATCCGTCCGCAGGTGATAGCGCAGCACCCAGCGCAGCGGTAAAATAGGTAAAAAACGTTTTACCACGCGGGCAAAACTATAATACGGCGCATCCAGTATGAGGTAGCGCGGATGATTGTCGCTGGCCAGCTTGGCCGCAAACCCGCTGCCGATGCTGCGGCCGTATACGAGTATGTGATTTTCCGCGTGCTCCCGGGAGAGGGATTCGTAGACGAACTGCGCGTCGTGCATGAGCTGCGATTCGCTGCGCTTGCCGGTGCTTTTGCCGAAGCCGCGGTAGTCGATCATCACCACTTCGTACCCGTAGCGGGTGAAATCGCGGGCGAACTTGCCCCAGCCCTTGATGCTGCGGGTATTGCCGTGAAAATACAGCAGAATGCCTTTGGGCGCTGCTACCGTAAAATGAAGGCCGTTGATGCGCACGCCCGGCGCCGGCTCAAAAAACAATTCCTCGAAAGGCTGGTCGTAGCGGAATACGAAATCCGCCTTCAGTTTCTCCGGTTTGAAAATGAACCGTTCCTGGATAAAATACACCAGGAGCAGCAGCAACAGGTAACCGGCAATGATGTATATGATCGTTGGGGACATGTCAGTCTTCCACGTCGGGCACCACTTCGAGCCCGTACTCGTCTGCCGTGAGCAGGCCGCGTTCCTTTACCGCCGCCACACCGGCCGCATCCTGCGCCAGCTCCGTTTTTTCGAACTGCTGGTGGAGGTAGTTGAACGAGTGCATTTTGCCCGCGAGGCCCGGCACGCCGGCGAGGTACTTGATCACCTCGTTCACCATCAGCAGGGCCGTTGCACCGTGCGTAGCGCCCATGGCTCCGGCGTCGAAATTCCGGAATTCGTCTATCCGCAGTTCGTTGCAGCGGTACGAGCCGGAGCGGCCGCCGTTGTCGAGCGGCATGTTGAATCCGCCCCACCAGGCTACCCAGTTGTGCACTTCGCCGGTGATGAAAGGTTTGTTTTGCAGCAGGCACGCGTCGCTCACTACGAGGTGGGTGGCGCGGTGCTGCGAACAGTCAATCACGAGGTCGAACCCGCTGATGATTTGCGCGGCATTATCCGGGCGCACCTGCAGCAGGAAAGGATAGTGCTTGTTCCAGGGATTGAGTGAAAAAAGCCGGCTGGCCGCCATTTTGGCTTTGTGCTTGCGCAAGTCCTGCATGTTGAAGAGTGGCTGGCGGTGCAGGTCTTCTTCCAGTATCACCCCGTAGTCCGCGATGCCGATCACCCCCACGCCGGCGGCGCTGAGGTATTGGATGAGGGGACTGCCCAGGCCGCCCGCGCCGATCACGAGGATACGCGCGTTCTTCAGCGTTTCCTGCAGGCCGGTGCCCATGCCCGGCACGGCAATGGGGTGTTTATATCGTTCCAGTTCTTTTTCAGAGAGCATGTATCGTAGCTGTTGATTCTTGAATGAACCACAAAGATAGGGAGAATGCGGTTTTTTATTCCTGTGGGAACTCCATGGTGAAGCGGCTTCCCTTCCCGAGGACGCTCTCTACCCTGATTTTGCCCTTGTGCGCGTCCACGATGGCTTTTACGTAACTCAGGCCCAGGCCGAAGCCTTTCACGTTGTGCACGTTGCCCGTATGCGCGCGGTAGAATTTTTCGAAGATGCGCGACACAGTGTCACGGCTCATGCCGATGCCGTTGTCGGCGATGGATATCACGAGGTTCTTGCGGGTGTTGCTGGTGGCGATGCGCACTTCGAGATTGTCTTTCGAGTATTTGATCGCGTTATCGAGCAGGTTGAAAATGAGGTTTGAAAAATGCACCTCGTCCGCTTTGATGATGGGCTGGTGGGCGTTGAGCTGGAGGTCCACCTTCCCGTTCTTGCCATCGAGCTGCAGCTGCAGGTTTTCGACGGTGTTGGCGATCAGCTGGTGCACGTCTATCGGCTGCAGGTTCAGGGCGATCTCTTCTTTTTCCATGAGTGCCGATTGCAGGATGGATTCCACCTGTTTGTTCATGCGCCGGTTTTCTTCCTTGATGATGCCGGAGAAGTAGCGGATTTTGTCTTTATTGTCCATCACCCGTTCGTTGCCGATGGCGTCGATGGCCAGCGAAATGGTGGCCAGCGGCGTTTTCAGCTCGTGGGTCATGTTGTTGATGAAGTCGCTTTTGATTTCCGAAAGTTTCTTTTGCCCCAGCATGGTGCGGATGGTGAGGGCGAAGGCGGTGACGATGATGATGGTAAAGAGGATGCCGCCGAAAATCATCCAGCCCATCCATTTAAAAACGGCGAAGCTGCTCTTGGGCACAAACACGATGAGGGCTTCGTTGGCCGGCTCGTTGACGTCTTCGAACAGGGGCGACACGAAGCGTTCGTACAGCAGGGAATCTTCTGCCGCTCCCAGCAGTCTTTCCCCGAAGCGCGGGGAAGCCAGTTGCGGGAGGCCGCTGGTGATCACGCCGAATTCAAACACCGTATCGAGCTTGCGCTCTTTCATGGCGGCCTTCAGCATATCGCGCACTTCGGGCTGCGTGAAGCGCTGGCTCACGGAAATGTTGGGCTTCACTACTTCGGGAATGAAAAGGGAACCGGCAGCGCCGCTCTGGTTGTACTGATCCATTTTCAGCACGTTGCGCATCTGCTTTTTGCGCGCCACCATTTCTTCCGCCACCACGGAGATCGCATCGATCATCCGTTCCTGTTTCTCTTCTTTCTTAATGAGCGCCGCACTGGTGATCCAGCTGTATTGAATGTAGATGATACCCAGCAGCGACAGGGTGATCAATGCGATAATGACAGGAAATATCTTCTTTAAAGGCAACATGTTACGGTCCGGTATAAAACGATAAATATAGGGAAAATCCCTGCTGCAATAACTAATTGCTATAGCAACTATGATACAAAATTAAACCGCCGAAACGCTCATCCATGGGGCGATCTGCAAAAAACGACCACTTTAACGTAATTTTAACGCAGATTTTGTGCTGTAATTCTTAGCAGTTTCCATAACTTTGCATTGTCATCTGGTACCAAATTTGCAGTACACAGATCACACACAAAAAAGCGAATAAACTTTCTACATACATCGACGTGGATTCGTTCCATAAGCGATTTAGATTTTGGTTGATAAAATGGTAAGGGATCTGTCTAGGTCCCTTTTTCTTTTTTCCCTGCTCCCGCCACTGGGTACGTAACCGTAAATTCCCGGGATATTTGTTTTTCAATGAGATAGGTGGCTTCCCCGGCAGGTTTCGAAGCCGTGCAACGTGCGTACCGGTAGCTTTCGACGCCCCGCGCAGCCAACTCCCGCCTACCCTGGCGGCGTCAATGGCCATTCTTTCCGCGTGACGCCGGTATAGATCCATTTTCCCCGCGCCCGGACAAGCAGTTAAAAAACTATCATTATTGGGGAAAAATAACCGGCTGGTCCATTTTCAGCGACGGCTGAATGAGACTTGCCCCCGGGAATGAACGAAGGGTTTAGCCGGAGGGGCCGTGGGTTTGTGGGGCCTCGTTGAAGGTTCGTTGAACACCTCGCAAAGGCAGGCCCGGGAAACGCGTTTTCATGATTAGCAAGCTGGTGGCGGGTTTTCGGGCGCCATTTGTGTAAAAAACCGCCCTCCGGTCGCAAAATATTCGCTTAGTGCGTTAAAATAAGGGTCATTTTCGAAAAAATCGCTCGTAAATGATTGATATTGTGCAAGTTGATGTTTTCCCTAAAACGCGTTTTTGCCGAAAACACGCACTCCCTACGCACTATCCCTTAAGTAACCCTTAAGTAACCCTTAAGTATCCCCTAAGTAACATGGGAGGAAGGTGGAAGTAAACCTTAAGGCGCTTGTCCTTGTCTTGTCCTGAAAAAACTTTACAGGTAGGTAGCTTGATACTGATTTTACTTTACAGCCAGGGTTATTAATCCTGAAGGAGCTTTACAGCTGTGCAAGAGCCAATTTAGTTGTTTTTGTGCTTTTTTGCTTCCATTTCTTGATCAATAATCCAGTTTGCCGGTGCGCCAGGTCGGGTGGCTTGTCCTGGTATAAGTTTACACCATTCGTGATATTGATTGACTGGGTCCCTGTCCTGCATTGGATTTACACCGGCCCGCTTTACGGGAACATCATCCCCGCGTTTTATCCCGGAAAAACTCCGCGCTACAGGTATCGCCGCAGGCGCCTAAAAGAGCCATTCCTGCCCCACCTGTTATAAAAACGGCCGAATGTCCGGCCCTGTCAGATTATCTAAAAAATAACGCCTGTTTTCCCTTTTCTTGGTTAAATTTGGTTTGAGCTTAAGGAAAAAAGGTATGGATACACTGGCGCCAGGAATATTGCTGATAGCGGACCCTTTTCTGAAAGATCCGAATTTTGCCCGGACGGTGGTTTTGCTGTGCGAACACCAGGAAGAAGGCAGTTTCGGTTTTGTGGTGAACCGGCAGTTTGAACAGAAGCTGGACGAGCTCATCCCCGCCGTGCTCACCCCCAACATCCCCGTATTTTTCGGCGGCCCCGTTCAGATGGACACCATTCATTTCATTCACCAGCTGCCCGACCTCATCGAGGGCGGTTCCGAAGTATTCCCGGGCATTTACTGGGGCGGCGATTTCGCCGCGGTGGTGGAGCTGATCAACGCCGGGGTGCTCGACCTGCAGAAGATCAAGTTCTTCATCGGCTACTCCGGCTGGAGCAGCGGCCAGCTCGAAGGGGAACTGACGGAAAAGAGCTGGATCATCTCCAGCATCAACCCGCCCATCCTCTTTTCGGGCAACGAGCAGGAGATCTGGAAGCAGTCTCTGCAAGACAAAGGCACCAACTTCGCCATGATGGCCAACTTTCCCATCGACCCCTCCCTCAACTGATTCGATTTACCGGACCCGGCATACCGGCAAAAAAAACCGGGCATTGCGCCCGGCTTTCGTATTATCTGCCTTTTCGGTTTTAAACAACGGCTGCGCCTTCTACCAGCACGGTGGCCTTGTTGTTCAGCACCTCCACGAAACCACCTTCGATGGTGTAATGTTCCGCATTGGCCTTATCTTTCAGCACCTTCATCTTGCCTTTGCCCAGTGCGGCGATCAGGGGTGCGTGGCGGTCCAGTATTTCGAAGGAACCGTCCACACCCGGCAGCTGTACGCCATACACGTCGCCTGAGTAAAGCTTTCTTTCCGGTGTCAATATTTCCAATAACATGTTAATCGGTTTAGTGATTGTTCATCCGGCCGCCTGCCTTATTTGGCAGAAGCCAGCAGTTTCTTGCCTTTTTCGATAGCATCGTCGATGGAACCTACCAGGTTGAAGGCTGCTTCCGGATACTCGTCTACCTCGCCGTCCATGATCATGTTGAAGCCACGGATGGTTTCTTCGATGGGCACCAGTACACCTTTCAGGCCGGTGAACTGCTCTGCCACGTGGAAGGGCTGGCTCAGGAAACGCTCCACGCGGCGGGCGCGGGATACGGTGAGTTTATCTTCGTCGCTCAGCTCGTCCATACCCAGGATGGCGATGATGTCCTGCAGCTCTTTATAGCGCTGGAGGATCATTTTCACGCGCTGTGCGCAGTTGTAGTGAGATTCACCTACGATGGTGGGGCTCAGGATACGGCTGGTAGAGTCCAGGGGATCCACCGCCGGGTAGATACCCTTGTCGGAGATCTTACGGGACAGTACCGTGGTAGCATCCAGGTGGGAGAAGGTGGTTGCGGGAGCCGGGTCGGTCAAGTCATCCGCCGGTACGTATACCGCCTGTACGGAGGTAATGGAACCGTTTTTGGTGGATGTGATACGCTCCTGCATCAGGCCCATTTCAGTGGCCAGGGTGGGCTGGTAACCTACCGCTGAAGGCATACGGCCCAACAGCGCGGATACTTCGGAACCTGCCTGGGTGAAACGGAAGATGTTATCTACGAAGAAGAGGATGTCGCGGCCGCCACCTGCAGTGCCGTCGCCGTCGCGGAAGTACTCCGCCATGGTGAGACCGGAGAGGGCCACACGCGCACGGGCGCCGGGAGGTTCGTTCATCTGGCCGAAGATGAAGGTAGCCTGTGACTCTTTCAGGGCGTCACGGTCTACGGACGCCAGGTCCCAGCCGCCATGCTCCATGGATTCTTTGAATTTATCACCGTAGCGTACGATGTTGGCTTCGATCATCTCGCGCATCAGGTCGTTCCCTTCACGGGTACGCTCCCCTACACCGGCGAATACGGACAAACCGGCGTGGCCTTTTGCGATGTTGTTGATCAGCTCCTGGATCAATACGGTTTTACCTACACCCGCACCACCGAACAGACCGATTTTACCACCTTTTGCGTAAGGCTCGATCAGGTCGATTACCTTGATACCGGTGAAGAGCACTTCAGTGTCGGTAGCGAGGTCTTCGAAACGGGGAGGCTGACGGTGGATGGGAGCGCCGTTGGTCGTGTCCAGCTGGCCCAGACCGTCGATCGCTTCACCTACCACGTTGAACAAACGGCCTTTGATGGCATCACCGGTAGGCATTTTGATGGGGGCGCCTTTGTCGGTAACAGCCATACCGCGTACCAGACCATCGGTAGAGTCCATGGCTACGGTACGAACGCTGTCCTCTCCCAGGTGTTGCTGAACTTCCAGCACCACTTTCTGGCCGTTTTCACGGGTAAGTTCGAGGGCGTTATAAATTTCGGGCAATTTTCCTTCAAAATGCACGTCCACAACGGGACCGATGATTTGTTTGATCTTACCTGTGTTAGGCATATTTCTTAGTAGTTTATGAAATGCAGTAATTGTACTAAACGCAAAATTTTGCGCAAAGGTAATATTTGAAGCCTGAAAACCCAAAATAATCGGGATTTGTTTGCAGGTGATTTTCGTCAGGTTTCCCCCCGCCCACACACATATTAAGTTTGTGTTATAAGATTGAATTTTCAGACTTCGCACCCTATTTTTACGGCGCTACTCACCATTAAAAAATCCTTCTCTGATGAGCGAAAAACACGTTACCGACCGCCGGAACTTTCTCGGCACCCTGACCAAAGCCGGCATCATGGGCAGCATCGGCCTCACGCCGCTGGCCGCCACCGCGAAAGCCGCCACGGAAGCCGAAGCGGCCGCCGAACCGGCCCCCTACGCATTTGCCTGCCCGCCCTACCTCCAAAACCCGGAGCCTACGGCCGTTACCATCATGTGGATGAGCAACCGGCCCTCCTATGCCTGGGTGGAACACGGGGAAAGCGAGGCGCTGGGGAAAACGGCCCACCATTCGCAAGGGGGCATCGTTGACTCCTATAACACCCTCCACCGGGTGCGGCTCGAAAACCTGCAACCGGACACCACTTATTATTACTGCGTCAAATCGAAGGAAATCGCTGAATTCCAGCCTTATAAGCTTACCTACGGCGAAACCATCAGCAGCCAGGTGTTCCGATTCAAAACGCCCGCCCGCAAACCGCAGGAAGTGAGCTGGCTGGTGCTCAACGACATTCACGACCGCCCGCAGAGCATCCCCCACCTGGTGGGCCTGAACAAAGACCCATACGATTTTGCCTTTTTCAACGGCGACATATTCGATTACCAGACCGACGAAAAGCAGATCATCGACCACCTGCTGCAACCCGCCGGCGAGGCCTTCGGTTCCGCGAAGCCCTTCATTTTCACGCGCGGCAACCACGAAACCCGGGGGAAATTCCGCCGCGAACTGGGGAATTATTTCGACGGGCCGTATTATTTTACCAAAACCTGGGGACCGGTGCACTTTACCGTGATCGATACCGGGGAAGACAAAACGGACGACCACCCTGTATATGCCGGCATCGTGGACTTCGACCAATACCGGGAACAACAGGCGGAATGGTTCCAGCAGGTGGTGCAGACCCCGGCGTTCAAAAAAGCGCCCTTCCGGGTGGTGATGATGCACATCCCGCATTATTATTCGGGCGACTGGCACGGCCCCATGGAATGCCGCCGCCTTTTCGCCCCGCTGTTCGAAAAACACAAAATAGACCTCTTCCTCGCCGGGCACACCCACCGCTACGGCGTACACCAACCCGTGGCCGGGCAGCACGCCTACCCCATCGTGATCGGCGGCGGGCCGAAAGACGGCAACCGCACGTTGATCAAAGTGAAAGCGACGCAAAAAGATTTGAACCTCGTGATGCTGAAAGATGACGGAACGGAAGTAGGGAAAGTGGATTTGAAGAGTAAAAGATAAAACGGAAAGGAGCGGATAAAACCGCTCCTTTTTCTATTGCTTCAATTTTTTGACTGCTTCGCGCAGTTCGTTTATTTCTTTTTTCTGTTCGAGCAGGTACAACGTCAACTCTTCGATTTTCTGCAATAACCTGGCATTCATGTCGCCCAGGTCGATACCGTCTTTCTTCACGGTTGCTTCCGAGGGCATGTCCGGCAAATGGCCGTGGTCTTTGATAAAATTCCCGACCTCCTGTAATGTCAGAAGGTTGTAACCGGGTTTGAATACAAAATCGGCCCAGGTTTCGCTGGTCACTTTCACCCTGCGTGCGCCAATAGTTCCGCCCACGGCGAGTTTATAGTCAGCCGGAGGGGATGTTACGCCAATCCCTACATTCCCGGTGACCCGCTGCACAACAAAGTGATATTTGCTGTCCTGGTCATTCCAGATAAAAAACTGGTTGCCCGTACCGCCGAGATGATTGCTGCCGACTTGCCAGCTACCGCTTGTAGTGGTATAGGTCCAGTCAGTTTCCGCTACGAATGTGTTACCCAGGAAATTTGAATTGCCCAGCACAACAAGATCGCCATTGGGCTGCAATTTCATTTTGGCAGCAGGCGTAGAGCCGGCATTGGTACCAAATAAAAGCGGATGGTTGCTGTACGATGCGATATAAGTGCCGTTAACTGAATTATCAGTACTGCTGATGATCGTCTCCACGCCCCTGGCATGGTCTAAAAAATCTACAGCTGGTGTTTGTACGCTGGAGTTTAAGGTCCGTAACAGGAACCCGACGCTTGTTGGCGTTTCTACATGCAGTTTGTACAGCGGCGCGTTGGTCCCGATACCGACATTGCCCTGCACCAGCAGGTCTTTATCGAGAAAAAGCTTGGGATAATACGTGATGCCGCTGGTTCTTTTCTCAGCGATCAGATGTGCTGTGCCATCGTTAAAATACTCGAATACGGCCGGGCTGGCGTTAGTATACCGCATGAAATAGTGTTCCGTGCTATTTTTCCCGAATACAAAAGTGGCATCATCGCCAGCATTCAATACGTCCAACCTGGGAAAAGTGCTTTGGGCCGTTGCCTCTGTGCCGGAACCTACGGCTATCGCCGCCATTGCGGCGAGGCGCAAACAATGTTTTTTTGAAATGAACATAGATACGGGAATTTAAGATTGGAGCGAATATACAAAAAGGACAGGCCGCAACAGCCTGTCCTTTTTTTCAATATAAACCTGGTGAAGACTAATCTTTCAAAATCCACATATCCGCGTTCACATCGTCGTTTCCGCCATACTGTGCGGCGATGGCCGATTTCACGTGCTCGCCGTTGTAGTCCAGCTCTTTTTGCGGGTACAGCCAGCGTTTCGGGATACGATCCGGCATTACGTTCTGGTTGGAGGCCGGGTTGATGGGCAGCACGGGATAGCCTGTGCGGCGGTACTCGTAATAACCGCTGAACGGCGCGTGCAGGAACGTGGCGATGTACTGCTGCGTGATGATCTGCTCCAGCTGCGCGGCGGGCGTGGCGGCGAACACTACGCCGGGGCCGGCCAGGTAGGTCAGGATATTAGCGGCGTCGATCTTCATGTTGTGATGAAAACGCACGTCATCCGGCGTATTGGAGGCCACAAATTCCATCGCGGCGGTGATACCCTGTTTGTAATATCCTTCCGCGCCGGCAATCCATCCTCTTACTCCCGCTTCGGCCAGCATAAATTTCAGCTGCGCGTAACTCAGCAGGCAAAACGGCTCGCCCTGCGGGATTTCGGTATAACGTTCGTTCATACCGCTGAAGTCTTTGCTGCTGGCCACTTTGCTGAGGTCGGAATAAATAGCGGCCGGGTCCACGCCTTTGTACGCGCCCCAATCGTTCACCGGCTTGCCCGCCGTGATCTGCACCGGCGAAGGTTTCACATAGTAAAACAGGCGGCGGTCCTGCAGCGTTTTCAGGCGGTTGATGAGCACATCGGTCACCATGTTATAGATGATGAACTGGTTGCCTTCCTTGAAGAACGGATACTTCTGCCCGGCCTTGTCGGAATATTTCATGGCGAAGTTATCGGCGTTGTTTTCAAACACCGGGCGGCCGGTCACGATCTGCTGG
Organism: uncultured Chitinophaga sp.; assembly: GCA_965653365.1. GTDB lineage: Bacteria > Bacteroidota > Bacteroidia > Chitinophagales > Chitinophagaceae > Chitinophaga. The sequence continues at coordinate 180,734 of CBFGZV010000004.1, forward strand.
AAGCGCTCCTTCACTTTCAGATCGGCATCGCCTGTTTTTTTGTACAGGTTGATGAGCACGCGGAGCTGGAAGGTGTTGGCCAGCTTGCGCCATTTGGCCGCGTCGCCGTTATAGACCGGGTCGCCGTCGAACTTGCCGCCTTTCGAAAAGAGCACATCGGCAGAATCCAGTTCAGCCAGGATGCCTCTGAACACATCCTTTTGCGAATCATATTTCGGGTTGATGATATTTCCGGATTCGCCCTGCAAAGCTTCCGTATAGGGCAAATCCCCTACCCGCATCGTGAGCTGGAAAAATTTCCAGGCCCGGAGGAAGTGGCCCAAGCCTTTATAAGAATTGTATTTCTGCTGATCGGTGGCATACTTCACCATTTGCGGCACGTTGTTCAGCACCACCAGCCCATCGAAATCGGTACGGCCGAATTTGTTGTACTGTGTGTTCTCCGGGAACTCGGACCATGCGATGTACTTGCTCAGCATAAAGTTTTGCAGGAAGCCCTTTTGCGAGCTGATATCGTCTTTGGTGATGTTCAGGATCAGTTTGGTGGCCAGCATGCCGGACGTTACGTGCGTCGGTTTGTCCGGGTTGGTATTGATCTCGTCGAACTTGGCGCAGCCAGTTGCCATAACAACCAATGCCGCTGCGATGTATCGTGTGATATTTCTGGTCATTGCATTCATTTTAAAAGGTCACCTTGAGGTTCATGCCAATGTAACGGAGCGAGGGAGAGCTCACATCGTCGTTGCCGCTATCGGGATCCACGAACCGGAATTCCTTGGTTTTCAGCAGGAGGTTCTGACCAGTGATAGCCACGCTGGCGCTGCGGGCGCCAATCCTGGCAGCTGCAGAGGCAGGCAGCCGGTAGCCGAGCGACAGGTCGCGGAGCTTCAGGAAAGTCGGATCGAGCAGCCCGCCGGCGATTCCGCCTTGGTAAGTGCGCGCATAACTTTCGTAAGACACCGCCTTGTCGTTCTTCGCATACACACGGTCGTCTTTCGTGATCTGGCCGTATTTGTCGCGCTGTGCGGTGCCAGACACTACTTTCACGCCTTCGCCGATGTAGTTGGTTTTGCCGTTCACCACCTCGTCGTACCGCCAGGGGTTATCACTGTCCGGGTGCGAGCCAGTATCCCACATTTTGGAGTTGGTGTAGTTGTTCAGCAAACCGCCTACCCTGCCGTCGAAGTTGAATGACAGGCTGAAGTTGCCGTAGGTGAAGGTGTTGCCCCAGCCCCAAATCCAGTCGGGATCCGTGTAGCCGATGCGGGTGGGATAGTCGCTATCCAGCGGCATGCCGTTGCTCTGGTGGATGAGATTGCCCTGCGCATCGCGCTCCCAGGCATATACTGTGGCAGCGTCTACCCTGGCGCCCACTTTGGTCCAGAGATTGTCTGCGGAATACACGGAGTCGAGCGACTTGTAATACCGGCGGGAAGTAGACCAGTTCACGATGGTTTCCCACTGGAACTTGCCCTGTTTGAGCACGGTAGCGTCTGCGGTGATCTCGATGCCGCGGCGGACGTATGTTTCGTCGATATTCACCGCCTTAGCGCTGAAACCGGAAGTAGAGGAAACGGGCGCGTCGCGGAAAATATTGAAGGTGTATTTGTTATAATAAGTAGCATCCAGGCGGAGGCGTTTATTCAGGAAATACGCAGCGGTACCGACTTCCCAGGTACGGTCGGTGCGGGGCCGCACATCCGCGCCGAGCAGGTTGGTGGGATAAGCGGCGGCGTTGTACACGTCCCAGGCGGCGCTGGTAATGGAATAGGTACGGTTGGTGGCGTACACCGAGATGTCGTTTTTCGATTGCGCCCATGAGCCGCGCACTTTCCAGAACGTCACCCACGAAGGCAGCTGCATGAATTCAGACAGCACCACTGAAGCACCATAGGAAGGGTAAAAATAGGACCCGGTATTTTTCGGCAGGGACGAGCTCCAGTCGTTACGCCCGGTTACGTCCAGGAATACGCGGTTGCGCCATCCGAGGCTGGCTTTGGCGTAAAGGCTGTTCACCTGCTTTCGGCTCTGCGATGCGGTCACGTCGGGCCTTTCCACTGAAGCAGCCAGCGAGTAGAAGCCGGGAATGCTGATGCCGTTGCGGGTGGCGGCGTTGTTGTACTCGTCTTTGTAATAATAAACCGTTCCGCCTGCGAGCGCGTCTACGGCGAAGTCGCCGAACTTCTTATCGTATGTGAGAATCAGATCGTTGTTGGTGCTGTAGCCCGTGGCGCGGTTTTCCGCATACATGCCGAGGGCGTTCCAGCCACGGGTGGCGTTGATGCCTTTGGGATTGCGGCGCGTTTCGTTGTTGCCGTAATAATCCCAGCCGCTGCGGAAAATCACCTTGGCGCCTTCGAACAGCTTATAGTTCATGGTGATGCTGGCGTTGAGCGTATTCTGGTCTATGCCGCGCAGTTTTTCGTACGCCATCAGGTAGGGATTGTCGTACCACGCCTTGTACATCCAGTTCTGTTTTTCATGCGGGGTTACCCAGTAATCCTTGTACTTGCTAAGGTCATATTCGGGACCGGTCCACATCAGGATGTTGTAAATATACCCCTGGTCGCCATACCCTTTACCGGCAATCTGCGGGCTCAGCCTTTTGTTGTAACCCATGTGGCTTTCCAGCGAAAAGCGGTCGCCCAGTTTGATTTCACCGCCCACGGTAAAGTTCATCATGTCGAGCTTGGCGTTGGGGTACTGGCCTTTGTCGTGGATGTGCGACATCGATACGCGGAAGCTGCCGTACTCGCCGGTTTGCGCCACGCTGATGTTGTTATTCGTTACGTAACCGGCTTCCAGGAAGTTTCGGAAGTTGTCTTTCCCGCGGGAAGTCAGTTCCATGTTCTCCATCTGCTTCGTTTCGGGATTCCACTGCATGGCTTTTTCGCCGATGTCGAGCTTGGCGCCCCATACATAGTCGGTAGGATCATATTCGCCACCCAGGCCGGCGCTGTAGGAGGTCTGGCCTTTGGGCAGTGCAAGGAAACCCGCGGTGAACATGGTATTGCTGTTCACGGAAACAGACAGTCCTTTGCCGCTGTTACCTTTTTTGGTGACGATGATGATGGCGCCGGCGCCGCCCCGCTGGCCGTACAAAGCCGCAGCGGTAGCGCCTTTGAGGATGTCCATGCTTTCAATATCGTCCGGGCTGATGTCGCGCAGGGAAAGGTTGCCATACGGCACCCCGTCTATCACCAGCAGCGGCGAAGCGCCGCGCAGTTCGATGGAAGGCGCCTGGAAAAATTCCGTACTGTTTTTGATGAGCAGGCCGGATACTTTACCCGTGAGCGCGGTGCCGATGTTGGTCCCTTTCACCGTTTGCACCGCATCGCCGGAGATTTTCTGCACGGCGTAGCCCAATGATTTTTCTTCGCGCTTGATACCCAGCGCCGTTACCACAAACTGGTCGAGCAGCCGGTTTTCCGTAGCCATATCGATGTTGATGGAAGAGCGCCCGTTCACGGGAACTTCCGCGGCGCGATAGCCCAGCATGTTAAAAACGAGCACCGCGTTATCGGGCACGTTTTTCAGGGTATACTCGCCGTTGGGGCTCGACATGGTGCCGACGAGCGTGCCTTTAATACCCACGGCCACACCGGGAAGGGCGGCCTGTGTGGCAGAATCCTTAATAACGCCGCGCACTTCGATGCGCTCCACCGGCGCCATGATCACGCTTTGCGGCTGCACGAACGGGATGGCTTCCACCGGTTTGATGATATAATGCTGCAGGCCATTCGGCGTCATGGTGAGGCCTACCTGTTGCAGGCGCTCCCGGAGCTCGCGGTCCCACCCGTTTTTGATGAGGGTGGCCGCACTGGCCGCACGTACTTTCTTATGCCCGATCAGCGCGGCGTTATAACTGAACTTCACGTTCAACGCGGCCTCCAGGTCGGCCAGCAGCGTGCTCAGCGAGGTCTGCTGCGCACTGGCGCCATAGGTCCTGGCAGGGATCATTTTTTTCGACGTGGCGTAAGTCTGGGAGTAGGCAAACTGATGGCTGCCAAGCAGGATCAAGCCGCCCAGTAATGTTATTCGCATACCTTCTGATTCGTTAGTTAAGAGTAATGACTACTTTGTTTTTTTCTGAATTAGGATGATTGTTTGGTTGATACGTTGTGCCTGCAGGTCAAAAGTTTGTTCCAGTGTTTTTATCGATGCTCTAATGTCAGCTGATGAAAGGTACCCGGTGAAAACGAGCTGCTGCAGCGAAGGATCCGCGAACCGCAGCTCCTGCCCGAACTCTTCCCGGATATGTTGCGCCACGCCCGCGAGCGTTTCGTTGCGGAAGGTCATGAGGTGGTCGTTCCAGGCGGAATAAAACAGGGTATCCGCGTGGCGCCTGGACAAGGTTCTGGCCGCGGGGTCGAAATCCGCCATCTCGCCGGGTTTCAGCACCATTTCGCGGGTGGCTTTCTGTGTGGCGGCCGACACTTTAACGCTCCCTCTGGTGAGCACTACTTTGGCTTTACCGCCACGGGCATCCACGTTAAAGGCGGTGCCCAGCACTTCCACGTTGAGCGCGTGCGGCGTATGTACGATGAAGGGCCTGGCGGCATCGGCCTCCACGGTGAAGAAGGCGGCGCCTGTTATCTCCACCGCTCTTTTAACCGCTCCAAACCCGCCGGGTACTTTTAATACGGAACCGGCTTTCAGCCGCACCACCGACCCGTCTGCGAGACGGATGGTTTTGGCGGCGCCTTCGGCGGTAAACAGGGTGTCTGCCGGCCGGCGGCCGAGCCAGTACAGGCACACCGTGGCGATGACGCCGAGCAATACGGCGGCAGCGGCAACCCGCGGCCAGGTGAGGCGGCGGTAACGCACCGGTGCGGCCGTGATGGCGCCGAAAAGCTGGTCGGCTTCTTCTGCCGTCATCTGCGGGGTGCTTGCCCGCAATTCGTCGGGCATGGGAAGGTCTTCAGGACTCCCGCCCTCCAGTAAATATTCGCTGATCTGCTCCTTTTCGGCGGCCGTGGCCTCGCCTTCGGCCAAACGAATGAAAAGTGTTTTGATGTGTTCCCTTTCCTCCATAGTGCTGTCTCCAATAAGTAATACGACCGGGAAGGCAGGAGGGACGACTGTGCCTGAAAAAAAATTTACATTTCTGTCTGAAAGGCTACTGCTATGGCTATGGCGACCAGCATGTGGTTATGGCCGCCCAATTGTTCGCGTATCACACGTGATGCTTTTACAATCTGGTCTTTCACTGTATTTCTTGAAATGCCTAGTCGGTTGGCTATTTCTTCGTGGCTCAGGCCTTCGAACCTGCTCATTTTGAAAATCTGGCGGCGTTGTGGCGGAAGGCGCTCGATTACCTTCGCCTGTGCGGCTTCCAGCTCCCGGATGATCACCCGGTGGTCTGTACCCGCTTCACTGCCTGGTTGGTGATATAAAATATGCTGGCGCAGCTTTTCGCTGTGCATCGCTTTTTTCAGATAATCGAACACATAGTTACGGATGGCCGTGAAGAGGTATGCCTTGATGGACGAACCGGCATCGAGGCCGCCGCGGTTGAGCCAGGTTTTCATAAAAACCTCCTGCACCGCGTCCAGCGCTATTTCCCTGGAGCGGGTCAGTTTGACGGCGTAGCCGAAAACAGGTTGATGGTACTTGTTGAACAGGCGGCGGAACGCGGCCTCGTCGCCCTGGCTAACCAGTTCGGCCAGGTGCACATCCTCTTCCGCGGCGAATGCGTTGTTCACATCAGTGTTCATATAGGTGGCGTACAAAATATCAAAAAAATGCAAATTCCGGCAATTCCCTGAATCGGCAGGTTAATTTTCCGTAAAGCATCCTTGGGGGTCAAGATACGCATTTGTGTCAGAACCGGGCGTGGCTGGCGGGGCGCAATTTGTTAACGGGACCGTTAACGGGGAGGCAAACCGGTGGGATGGAAAAAGCGCGGGGTTATTTTGCCGCGGGCACACAGGCCCAGGGGTCGGCATCGCCGGGGGCGGCACGCTTGTCTCTCGACCAGCAGAAGTTCATGGGCTGGCTGGTAACGCTCACCAGGGAGATATTCACTTTGGTGCCTTTCCTTGAATTGGAGGCCTGCACGCTTTGCGCGCCTTTTTCAGGGATGTTGTGCACCGTGTATTGTTCCGTTTTGAAAACGCTACCGTTGCCGCGAAGGTATTGCACCTGCACCACGGCATTGTCGATGGGGTATTCCGTCTGGTTGCGCACCGTTACCTGCAGGTCTTTGATGCCGCCAAGGAAGCCGGTTTTATAATCGCCGGTATTCACGGAAATGTACTGTTTCCAGTTGCGGCGGAAATACTCCCGCCGGTCGATGAACTGCGCCTGGGCCTGCGCCTGCATGTCTTTGCGGTCGGCAATCTGCTGGGCGTTGCGGCTGGAGAGGGTGAGACTGTTGCGGAGGTCGCGGTTTTCACGGATAAGGCGCTCATTTTCGCGGAGTAGCTGGCCGGTGCGCTTTTGTTCGGCGCATGACTTTACGCCCAGCGCCACGATAAAAACGCCCAGTACCGCGAACATGATCCATTTTTGATTCATAAGGTCATCACAGAAAAAATAATGCCGGATTTACAGGAAACCCGGCATTTGTATAGATGGTTAGAATGGCGCATGATTGCGGGTGGCCCGCAGGCGGCGGAAAATGGCGGTTTTCCGTGGCGGCGCCGGGAAAACTTTGTCGCCTTACCGTTCCATAAACTCGTACCGGATCTTCCGGTCTTGCTCGAAATCATACAGCGTCAGGCGCCTCACCGTATAGTAGGCATTCCAGAAGGAGCGCAGGGCCCTGATGTAATTCTGGGTGGCGCCGTCTTTTTCGGATTGGGCGAGGTTCAGGTCGGTAATGGAGATTTTGCCGATCAGGTAGCGCTGCTTGGTGATCTCATACCGCAGCTGGGCGATGGTATCCGCTTTGGCGGCGCTGGCCAGGAGCTTTTTCTGGATGTTGAACTGCTGGGTTTGCAGGTACACTTCCTGTTCGAAAGAGCGTTCCGCCTGCTGCACGTCTATTTCGATGAGGTCGCGGTTGGCCTTGGCCTGCCTCACCCGGTTGCGGGCGCGGCCCCAGTCCATGATGGGGATGGCGATGCCCACGGAAAGGTTCTGCTGTACGTCGCCCCCACGGTACACTCCTCCAAACGTGGAGTCGTTGTTCGACTGGCCCAGTTGCGCCCGGAGATTGAGCGAATAGCCGCTGTTGCCCCGCGCCTCCGCCACATCCTGCTCCGCCTGCAGCCGCCTGCGGCGGAATTCCAGCACGCTCTGCCGGTTGTTGCCCGCTTCGGCGATCGCCTTGTCGAGCGCCACATCGAACAGAGGCGTGTTGTTGGGCAGCGAAAGCGCTATCACAGCATCTTTCGGCATATTGAGAAAACGTTTCAGCTCCTGGTAGGCGATCTCCTTCTGCAGCGTGGCCTGCTCCAGGGAGTTCCGGGCATTCAGCAGGCTCAGTTCTATCTGCAGCAGCTCGTTTTCGGCGATCTTCCCCAGGTCGAAGCGGCCCTTGGAAATCTTGTACAGCGTATCGGTGTTCTGCACGTTGAGCAGGTAGATCTTTTCCTGTACCTGTGCCGAGAGCGCCGAGAAAAAATAATCCGACGCGTCGAGCGCCACTCTTTCCAGGTCTTCGATATACGTGCGCTTGCTTTCTTCGTAAAGGATGGGCGATATTTTCCGTTCCCAGTAATAGGGATTGTACACGACCGACGGCTGGTTGTAGTTGATGGAAAAAGGCGTGGCCAGGTAAGCGGTGCGTTTGTCGGGCGAAAACTGGTCGAACCGGGCGAGGTCTGACCGCACGGAAAACGAACCGCCCGTCCACGGTACGATCTGGCGCAATCCCAGGCCCAGCGAGGTGTTGGACGTGGAGCGGCGGCGGTATTCGATTTTGCCGTCGGGCTGCAACACTTCCACCGTTTCACCAAGCGGGCTGCTGTTATTCTGCAGGTCGAGCAGCAATTGCGGCAGCTGCCCTGCGCGGTAATAGCGGTAAGCGTACAGGGAATTGAGCGCGCGGCTCTGGGCGCGGTAATAGGAAGGCGAGCTGCGCTGCGCCATGCCCACCACATCGTGCAGCACCATTTGCTGTTGCGCGGAAAGGCTGATTGTAAGCATCATGCAAACCGACAGTAAGAGAACTTTTATTTTAGGCATGGCGTAAACATTCAATCGGGTTCTGGTTAGCGGCTTTCCGGGCCGGCGAGATGCCGAAGATGAGCCCTACGGAGGAAGCCAGTACAAAAGATAACAGGATGGAAATGACGGAAATGATGGTTTTGATATCGGCCACCTTGTCGACGATATAAGCACCCAGCACCCCGAGCAGGATGCCGATCACGCCGCCGCAAAGGCTGATGAGCACGGCTTCGAACAGGAATTGCATCACGATGTCTTTCTTCTGCGCGCCAAGCGCCATGCGGATGCCGATTTCCTTGGTACGTTCGAGCACGGAAGCGAGCATGATGTTCATGATGCCGATGCCGCCCACCAGCAGGGAGATACCTGCAATGGCGCTGAGCACGATGTTGAACACGTCTTTCGTTTTCTGCTGTTGCTGCAGCAACTGCTCCGGGATGCTCACTTCAAAGTCCATCACATCACTGTGCCGGCGCTTCAGCATGCGGCTGATGATGCCGGCGGAGGCAGTGAGCTGCTCGGGCTGTTGCACTTTCACCACCAGCTGGTCCAGCTGGTGAACCGAAGGGTTGCTGCTCTCGTTATTACCGCCCCCGTCGTCGAACCAGCCGCGATGTTCGATGCGGATGGCGGGGTTGCGGAAACGTACGAGGGTGGTGCGGATGGGCACATAAATATCCATGTTGTAGTCGCGGATGCCAAGGTTCTGCTTGGTGGCGCTGCTGATCATTTTTTCGTCCGTCACGGCAATCACTTTGAGCCACTGCGCACCGCATTTGATCACTTTCCCGAGCGGGTCTTCGGAGATGAAGAATTTCCTTTTCACGCCCGCGCCGATGATACAGACGCCCTCGCCGCCGAGCAGTTGCTGTTCGTTGAACATCTTGCCCGCGGAGAGGCCGATGTTGTTCAGCGCAAAGAAAGCAGGCTCTATGCCCACCATTTTCAGGCGCTTGCTTTTGCCGCTGTAGATCACGTCCTGGTCCATGATCATTTCCGGGCTGATGGCGTCTACGGTGGGCACCATTTTCAGGATGCTGTGTGCGTCCTGGAGGCTGAGGCCCTTGGAGAATTTTTTCTTTTCCTCTTCCGTTTTTTTCCCTTCCGCGGTTTTCTCCTCCTCGTCCTTTTTATCTTCCAGCACGGGTTTGATCACGATGTTGTTGACGCCCACCAGCTTCATCTGGTTCATGATCTCTTCTTTGGCGCCGCGGCCGATGGCCAGCATGGCGATCACCGCGCCTACGCCGAAAATGATGCCCAACGCGGTCAGGAAAGACCGGAGACGGTTGGCCACGAGCGAATCCAGCGCAATGTTGAGATTGTTCATGTTACGGGCTCCCCATATTTTTCGCATGCTGTTCGTTTTTATTTGAGGAGGGTTAGCTTATTGTCTTTGGCGGACGGCGGCTCGGCCATGTAAAGGCGGTCGCCCTTCTCCAGTCCTTTTTCCACCACCACTTCTTCGTCGTTGCTTTTGCCGAGCTTCACTTCACGCTTTTCGACGGCATTGCCTTTGCTGACATACACGAAGCTGTGGGTCTTTTCGCTGAACACGCATTCGAGGGGAATGATCAGTTTATCGGGTATCTGGTTGATGAGAATATTATTGGAGGTGGTCATGCCCGGCTTCAGGATGGAATCCACCTTGTCGAGCTTGATGAGCACTTCGAACACCTTGGCGTTGGAACCGGGGCGGTTTTCGCCTATGTTGGCCACCGACGTCACCACGCCGCTGAGTTTCACTTCGGGGAAGGCGTCGAGGCCCATGGTCACTTTCTGTTCTTTTTTGATTTTACTGATGTCCACTTCATTGATATAGGTTTTGGACATCATGCTGGAAAGGTCCGGCAGCATGGCCAGGCGCGGATCCCAGGACCGGATGGCGGAGCCGGCTTTCTTCTTGCCACCTGCCGAATAATCCACAATGTACACGAGCAGCCCCTTTTTGGGCGCGGTGATGCGGAACTTGTCCCGCAGCTCCACCAGGTTGGCTACCTGTTCCTCGCGGCGCTTTACCTCGCGGGCGGCCTGGTCCATCTTGGCGGTGGCCTGGCGCTGCTGGATTTTGTATTTCTCCATCAGCTGGTTGAGGTCGCGCTGCGCCTTTTCCAGGTCCAGCTCCGCCTGGCGGATGGTGGCCGGCGGCTCGTATTTGCTCAGCTCCAGGGCCAGCTTTTTCTGCTCCATCTGGAACCGGAGGTTTTGCATATTATCGCGCGACTCCCGCATCTGCAGCGTCGTGTCGAGCGAGGTCTGCGACAGGGTGGTGATGGCCCGGTCGAGCTCCAGCTGCACATCCCCGATTTTTTTGTTGACCACGGCCGGGTCGAGGGAAGCGATGTAGTCGCCTTCCTTCACATGACTGCCCTCGGCCGCCATGTCCTGGATCTTGATCTCTTCGTAAATCTGGTTGGACTGCAGGCCGGACGGGGCCTGGATGTAGACCGTGTTCTCCGCCATCAGCTCGCCGGCGCTGACCACCACGTCGCGGAAATGGCTTTTTTTCACGTCAGTCAGCGGGATAACGCCCGTGGGCTTGTTTGCAAACACGTAGTAGGCAACGATCAGGCAAACAGCAAGAGATGCGGCGATAAGCCACCATTTTTTCTTCAACATAGGTCAATGCATGTGTGTTATTGTGAACTAGGGTAAATTGCGCTCGGTTTCGTCTATGCCGCTTCTTCTGGTTTCCTTTCAGGGATGCACGGGTTCCAATTTTCCATAAAAAAGGGACAACAATCTTAAAAACATGCTATTACGAGGAATATGCTGTCATAAATATATACGCCGAAGACTAAACGAAATGTTAATTGTGATGGACAGCGTTAACTCCGGGATAAACCGATAAAAAAAGTGATGCTCTGCACGAAAATATAAACGGAACAACATTAACTTTTATTTTTGCAAAATGATCCCGATGCGATTAATAGTAGTCAATGATGCCAAAACCGCCCGCCAGTTCCTGGACGTGCATGTGGAACTGAACCGCGGGCACGAAGGCTGGATTCAGCCACTGGACAAGGATATAGAGGAGGTGTTTGACCCGGCCCGGAACAAGGCTTTCCGTTCGGGGGAGTGCGTGCGCTGGGTGATGACGGACGAAAAAGGGCGGCTCACGGGGCGTATTGCCGCGTTTGTCAACAAAAAATACAAAACCAAAGGCGACGATGTGCCCGTAGGCGGCATCGGTTTTTTTGACTGCATTAACAACCAGGAGGCCGCCAACCTGCTGTTCGATACCGCCAGGGCGTGGCTGCAGGAAAGGGGGATGGGCGCCATGGACGGGCCTATCAACTTCGGCGACCGCGACCGCTGGTGGGGCCTCCAGGTGGAGGGGTATGTGAATCCGCCCTATGGCATGGCCTACAACCCGCCCTACTACCAGCAACTCTTCGAAACCTACGGGTTCCGGCTGTTCTTTAACCAGATCTGTTTCGCCCTGAACGTGAAAGACCGCGTGCAGGAGAAATTTTATACCCGCCATGCGGCGCTGGCCAAAGACCCCGCCTATTCCGCCCGTCACCTCCGGAAGAGCCAGCTCGACAAGTTTGCGCAGGACTTCACGACCATCTACAACAAGGCCTGGGCGGGCCACGGCGGCGGCAAGGAGATCACCAAAGAGCAGACGCTGGTGATTTTCCGGAAAATGAAACCCGCCATGGACGAGAAAATCGTATGGTTCGCCTATCATAACAACGAACCAATTGCCTGCTGGCTGAACCTGCCCGAGCTGAACCAGTACTTCAAACACATGGGCGGCAAATTCGGCCTGCTGCAGAAATTGCAGTTCCTCTGGCTGAAATGGACCGGTTCGTGCCGGAAGTTCACCGGCATCGTGTTTGGCGTGGTACCCGAGTTCCAGGCCAAAGGGGTAGACGCGTTCATGATCATGGAAGGCGCCGCCATTATCCAGGGGCAGCAGCTGTACGACGATTATGAAATGCAGTGGATAGGCGACTTCAATCCCAAAATGATCAACATCGCCGAAAGCCTGGGCACATACCGGAGCCGCCGGCTGGTGACCTACCGCTACCTGTTCGACCGGGAGAAGGAGTTCAAACGGCACCCGATCCTGTAATATCCCGGCCCTGGAGGGGAGCGCGCACCCTCCCGCCGAGAAGCCGCTACCAGCCCGGAGCAGCGAATTCACTTTTTAATTCCTGCTTTTTGCTTTACTTTCGAACTTTGGAAAGGAGTCAAGTCCCATCATGGAAAATTTTATTGTATCCGCCCGTAAATACCGTCCGCAGAACTTCTCAACGGTAGTAGGGCAAGCCCATATCACCACAACGCTTAAAAATGCCATCCGCAACAATCAGCTGGCGCATGCCTTCCTGTTTTGCGGGCCGCGCGGCGTGGGTAAAACCACCTGCGCACGCATCCTGGCCAAGACCATCAACTGCGAGAACCTGCAGCCAGACGGGGAGGCCTGTAACGAATGTAATTCCTGCCGCACCTTCAACGAAGGCAGCTCCTTCAATATCCACGAGCTGGACGCGGCTTCCAATAACTCGGTAGACGATATCCGCACCCTGGTAGACCAGGTGCGCTTCGCCCCCCAGGCCGGCAAATACAAGATCTATATCATCGATGAGGTGCACATGCTCAGCTCCTCGGCGTTCAACGCATTCCTGAAAACGCTGGAAGAGCCGCCCTCCTATGCCATCTTCATCCTGGCCACCACGGAAAAGCACAAGATATTGCCCACCATCCTGAGCCGTTGCCAGATATTCGATTTCAAACGCATCACCATACAGGACACGGTAGACCACCTGCAGGAAATTGTGACCAAAGAGCACATGACCGCGGAAGGCGACGCCCTGCACCTCATTGCGCAGAAAACCGACGGGTGTATGCGCGACTCCCTCAGTACGCTCGACAAAATCGTGAGCTTTACCGGGGGCAAGCTGACTTACCAGAACACCCTCGAGCACCTGAACATACTCGACTACGACTATTTTTTCAAGGTGATGGACGCCGTGCTGGCGCAGGATGTGGCCGGCGCGCTGCTGATCTTCGATGAAATCCTGCAGAAGGGCTTCGAAGGCGACAACTTCCTCGGGGGCTGGGCCGAATTCCTCCGCAACCTGCTGGTATGCAAGGAAGAGAAGGTGCTGCACCTCATGGAAGTCAGCGCCAACCTCAAAGACCGCTACCGGCAGATGAGCGGGCGGGTGAGCGCCGCTTACCTGGTCACCGCGCTGCACCTGCTGAACGAAACCGAGATCGGCTACCGCATGGCCCGCAACAAGCGGCTGCATGTGGAAATGGCGCTGATCAGGCTCTGTTACCTGCAGCAGGCCGTCACTCTCGTGAGCAACGATCAGAGCGGTGAAGTGGTAAAAAAAAACCTGATTCCTGAAGGCGCTCCCCAGCGGCTGAGGGCCCCGATGGCGCAGCCCATTTACGGTAAACCCGCCACCACTAAGACAATTACGCCCGAAGCGCCGCGCCTCACGATAGAAGTGGAAAAAGGCGCGCCTGCAGCCAATACTGCCAGTACGGCCCCCGCACCACCCGTGCAGGCCGCACCCGTGCCTCCAGCCGCTACCGCTCCGGCAGCCCAGCCATACACCGCACCGGCGCCGCCGCCCGCACCCAAGCCCGCCGCCACTACGGCGCCGCAAACCAAACTCACCGGCCTCGCCGCCATGCGTGAAGCCCTGGCCGCCAAGCAGCAGCATGAAACCGCCGCAGCCGCCGCAGCCGCTTCCTCCAGCATCGCGCTCACCGCCGGCGCCCTGGTAGTGTACTGGGAAGAGTTCATCGACCGTTTCCGCCAGGCCAATAAAATGACCATCGTCGGTAACCTGCAGCTGGCCCAGGTGGTGCTGCTCGGCCCCGAGGAAATCGGGCTCATCAGCCGGAACATCGTGCAGTTCCGCTTCATGGAAGAAGAAAAACTCGAAATAGCCGATTTCTTTAAGAAGAAATTCCGGAATAAAGACCTGGTGCTTACCCTTTCGCTCGACGAAAGCCAGCAGGAAGTGGAAGATACCGGTCCGGCCCCGCTCTCGAGCCGCGAACAGTTCGCCCGCATGATCGAAAAGTACCCGCTGGTGAAAGAGCTGAAAGACAGGCTCAATATGGAACTCGATTTTTAATCCGGTCCTTTTTGGATAATATCTATTTTTTAAACACCCTCCACCCGTATGCTTTGCGTTTTTGCGCAAAAACTTGTAGGTTTGGGCAAAATTTCGAAGAAACACTATGGCAGAAGTTATCAGAATGCCCCTTTTAAGCGATACAATGACGGAAGGGGTGATTGCGGAATGGCATAAGAAGGTAGGCGATACCGTTAAGTCCGACGATGTGATTGCGGAAGTGGAAACCGATAAGGCCACCATGGAAGTAGTGGGTTATGTAGACGGTACGTTGTTATATATAGGTGTGGAGAAAGGAAAAGCCGCAAAGGTGAATGAAATCATTGCCATTGTGGGTAAGGCTGGTGAAGACTACAAACCGCTGCTGGAAGGCAACGGTGGCGCCGCCAAAGCCGCTGCGCCCGCAGCGCAGGCTGCCGCCCCTGCTCCTGCCGAAGAAAAACCCGCTGCTGCTGCCGCCGCTCCCGCCGCTGATAACGGCGTACTCGAACAGGCACTGAAAGACGCTACGGTTATCCGGATGCCGCTCCTGAGCGACACCATGACCGAAGGCAAAATCGTGGCCTGGAACAAAAAAGTGGGCGATACCGTGAAGAGCGACGATGTGCTGGCCGAAGTGGAAACCGACAAAGCTACCATGGAAGTGATCGGTTATGCAGACGGTACCCTGCTGTACATCGGCGTTCCCGAAGGAGAAGCCGCCAAAGTGAACGGCATTATCGCCATTGTAGGTAAAAAAGACGCCAATATAGAAGCCATCCTGTCTGCCGAAAAAGCAGGCGGCGCAGCTCCCAAAGCCGCAGCAGCAGGCGCACCCGCCGCTTCTTCTGCCCCGGCCGCTGCCGAAGCAGCTCCCGCCGCCACCGCCGATTCCGGCGACGGCCGCGTGAAAGCCTCTCCCCTCGCCAAAAAACTGGCCGAGGAAAAAGGCATCGATATCCGCCAGGTAACCGGGTCCGGAGACGGCGGCCGTATCGTGAAAAAAGACGTTGACAGTTTCGTTCCTTCCAAAGCCGCACCCGCCGCTGCTCCCGCAGCAGGCGCTCCTGCCGCCGCCCCCAAAGTGGCCGCATTTGCACCCGCCGGCCAGGAAGGTTATACAGATACCCCCGTATCGCAGATGCGCAAAGTAATTGCACGCCGCCTCGGCGAAAGCAAATTCAGCGCGCCGCACTTCTACCTGACCATGGAAATCAACATGGATAAGGCTATCGAAGCCCGCGAAGGTATCAACAAGGTTTCCCCCGTGAAGGTTTCTTTCAACGATATGGTGATCAAAGCCTGCGCCATGGCGCTGCGCCTGCATCCCGACGTGAACAGCAGCTGGATGGGCGATTTCATCCGCCACAACCAGCACATCCACATCGGATCCGCCGTTGCGGTAGACGAAGGGCTGATTGTACCCGTTATCCGTTTCGCCGATCAGAAGAGCTTCTCCCAGATCGCGGCGGAAACCAAACAGCTGAACGATAAAGCCAAAAACAAAAAACTGCAGCCGCAGGAATTCACCGGTAACACCTTTACCGTGTCCAACCTGGGTATGATGGGCATCGAGCAGTTTACCGCCATCATCAATCCGCCCGACTCCGCCATCCTGGCTGTAGGCGGCATCAAGGAAACCGTAGTGGTGGAAAACGGCCAGTTCAAGACCGCCAACATCATGAAAGTGACCATGAGCTGCGACCACCGTACGGTAGACGGCGCCGTAGGCGCACGTTTCCTGGTAACCCTGAAAGGTTTCCTGGAAAACCCGGTAACAATGTTCGTATAGTTTATTGTCGATAATAGACAGGAACGCCTCCGCCACCGCGGGGGCGTTTTTTTATGCTCCGCAAACGAGTACGCGGGCACCGGCCATTTTTTTAGAATAATTCTAAAAATGCCACCATATTTTGTTAAATTTATATTCATACCCCCAAAATGAATCGCAATGCCGCACGTCAAACATGCCATTCGCTGGTTTGAAATACCTGTTATGAACTTCCAACGGGCGAAGGAGTTCTACAGCACCATCCTCCAAACAGATATCCAGGAATACTTTCAGGGGGCGGACCGAAGAGGCTTATTGCCGTTTGATGCAGATGAAGGCGGCATTGGCGGCGCCATCGTACACGGCCCCGATTTTCTCAGCAGCCAGCGCGGATGCCTCGTATATATCTATTGCAGCGGCGGCGTGGCCGGCGTACTCGGCCGGGTGGTGGCCGCCGGCGGGCGTATTGAGCGGGAAGCCGCTCCATTTCCCGAAGCCGGGCATTATGCTATTATCGTGGACAGCGAAGGGAACCGCGTGGCGTTGTATGGTGATGAATAACAGCCGTATTGCGCATGCCAAATTATATTTCAATCTCTTTTGAAAGTTCAAAAACATTCTCTAGCTTTGGAAAATGAAGTTGTCAGAAGCCAAAGCACAATTCATCCAGGCCTGGGGGCTGCTGGGCGCGCAATGGGGCGTTAACCGCACAATGGCGCAAATCCATGCGCTGCTGCTGATTGCGCCCGACCCGCTCAGCGCCGAAGAGATTATGGAAGCGCTGGATATTTCCCGGGGCAATGCCAACATGAACGTCCGCGAGCTCATGAACTGGGGGATTGTGGAGAAGATGCTGGTGCCCGGTGAAAGAAAGGAATTTTTCGTGGCCGAAAAGGACATCTGGAAAGTAGGCATCGCCATCGCCCGCGAGCGGAAGAAAAGAGAGCTGGACCCGGTACTGAAAGTATTGCTGCAACTCCATAAAGTGGAGGGCGACCAGAAAGACAAACACGTGAAGGCCTTCCGGGAAACCATGCAGAACATCCAGAAATTCGCCAACCAAACCGATGCCGCGCTCAATGCCTTCATCAAGTCGGAAGAAAACTGGTTTTACAGCACGTTGTTGAAGGTTATCCGTTAACCCTGCAGCTTTTGCGCCTGCCACCACGGCAGTATCCAACGATGGTATGTGATTTGCGGGAAGGAATAACATGAGCACTCCCAAACTGACCGTCGTGATAGGCGCTTCCGAAAATCCGCAGCGCTACAGCTTTCTGGCCGTGAACCGCCTGCGGGCCAACGGGCACCCCGTAGTGGCCATCGGCAAACGCGCCGGGCGGATCGGCGACACCGCCATCACAAAAGAGCACCCGGCGATAACGGGCGTAGATACGGTCACGTTATACCTCAACCCCACCCTCCAACCGGAGTATTACGATTACATCCTCCGCCTGAAACCCAAACGTATCATTTTCAATCCCGGCACCGAAAACACCGAATTGATCGGCCTGGCCCGGCAAAACGGCATAGAGCCTAAAGAAGCCTGTACCCTCGTGATGCTGAGCACCGGACAGTTCTGAGAAATCCACACAATTTCCCCAACCCGCCCATTTCCACCCCATCCCTTCACTGTACTGCAGTAAAAATTCGTATATTCGGATAATACTTTATACATCCTGTTAACCCCTGGCATAAAGACCCATCAGACCGGATATCCGTTACCGTTAGTATTCATTTTAAATTTTACACCCATGAAATGGAGAAGATTTAATGGCGATCCTATTCACCTGCCCATTAAGGAGGAAGTGCGGCATGCCATCGTCCGGGAAACCGGCCTTGGCAACCGCTTAAAAGTCTGCATCGGCACCGATTCACAGGTAAAAGGGCCCGACACGGAGTTTGCCACTGTTATCGTATTCCTTCGTGAAGGGCATGGCGGGTTTATGTTCATTCACAACGAAAGAACCCGCGACGTGTATTCCATCAAGGAAAGGATGCTGGTGGAAGTGGCCAAAAGTATCGAAATCGCTTATGAATTGTGCGACCTGTTCACCGAGTACGACGTGGACATGGAAGTACACGCGGACATCAACACCAATCCGCAGTTCAAAAGCAACCTGGCTTTACGGGAGGCGATGGGCTACATACTCGGGATGGGCTTCGCCTTCAAAGCCAAACCGGAAGCCTTTGCCAGCAGCAGCTGCGCCAACAAGATCGTGAACTAGGCGATGCCCTGGAAACGGGCGTTCATCTCCGCGATAAACTCCAGGATTTTATCCCGGCCTGTCTTTTTTACCGTTGACGTGACGTAGTTCGCAGGCAGAAACTGCCAGGTTTCGCGGAGTTTGTTCAGGAAAGCCTTGACGTTACGGCTGGTTTCCAGTTGCGTATTCTTGTCTGCCTTCGTGAACACCAGCTGGAAGGGGATTTGCCACTCCCCAAGCTGGTTGATGAATTCAATATCTATCTTTTGCGGAGTTAACCGGCTGTCTATCAGCACGAACACATTCATCAGGTTGGGGCGTTTGCGCAGGTAATTTTCAATCATCTGCTCCCAGCTTCTGCGCTGGCTTTGCGACACTTTCGCGAAACCATACCCCGGCAAATCCACCAGGTACCATTCCTTATTGATCAGGAAATGATTGATCAGCTGTGTTTTCCCGGGCGTGCCGGACGTTTTGGCCAGCTTTTCGTGGTTGGCCAGCATGTTGATGAGGCTCGACTTGCCCACGTTGGAACGGCCGATGAAGGCGTATTCCGGCTTGTCGGCCACGGGGCATTTCTGCCAGTCGACATTACTGATCAGGTATTCTGCAGATTTGATCACCATAATTTTTCCATTTGCGGCCCCTCAACTACCTTTGCGGCACTATGGCGAGCAAAGATGTACAGAAATTGGTCCCTTTTGAAGGGTCAAAATTAAGCAAGAAGGAGCAGATCGCCCAGATGTTTGATGATATTGCAGGCAGGTACGACTTCCTGAACCGTTTCATGAGCCTCGGTATCGACGTCACCTGGCGCAAAAAAGCCCTCAAGCTGCTCAAGCCCCTGCAACCCAAAAAGATGCTCGACGTAGCGACCGGCACCGGCGATGTGGCCATTATGGCCCAGCGCATGCTGCAGCCCGAGCACATCACCGGCATCGACATCTCCGAAGGCATGCTGGAACTGGGCCGCATCAAAGTCGCCAAAGCCGGTTTCGACGGCAAAATCACCCTTCAGCAGGGCGACAGCGAAACAATAAACTTTCCGGATGCAACGTTTGATGCCATAACGGCGGCTTTCGGGGTGCGGAACTTCGAGAACCTGGAAAAGGGGCTCGCGGAAATGTGCAGGGTGCTCAAACCCGGAGGGAAAGCGGTGATACTTGAATTTTCCAATCCTACCAAAACGCCCGTAAAACAATTATATAACTTTTATTTTCGCTATATTACTCCCTGGTTCGGGAAATACATTGCGAGGAACAAAGCAGCCTATACTTACCTGCCCAGCTCCGTCAA
The DNA here is from genome assembly GCA_965653365.1 of uncultured Chitinophaga sp. Lineage (GTDB taxonomy): Bacteria > Bacteroidota > Bacteroidia > Chitinophagales > Chitinophagaceae > Chitinophaga. The sequence continues at coordinate 200,206 of CBFGZV010000004.1, forward strand.
AATGTTTCCGCAGGGGCAGGCAATGTGCGATATTTTACACAAAGTTGGCTTCCAGGCTGTTACATGCAAAACGCTAACCTTCGGCATATGTTCCATTTATTGCGCTACCCGCTAACCGGGGCGCTGTTACTGCTGCTCAGTGCATTGCCGGCCACGGCGCAAATCAATATGGAAGAGCACGACCGCAAGCCTTATTATTTCGGCATCACCCTGGCCGCCAACCAGTCGTATTTCCGGCTCACCCATTCCGATATTTTCCTCCACCAGGATTCCATCATGGTAGCCGAGCCCCTCAAAACCGTGGGCTTCAACCTGGGCCTGCTGGCCAACCTGCGCCTCAGCAACCGGTTCGACCTCCGCATCAACCCCCAGCTGCTTTTCGCCAACAAAAACCTCTTTTACAAGGAAAACTACCCCCAACGCGACACCGAAAAGAAAGTAGAGTCCATCGTGGTGAGCTTCCCACTGCAAATCAAGTTCAAATCGGACCGCATCAACAATATGCGCGTTTATACGATCGCGGGCATGAAGGTGGACCACGACCTCGCCTCCAACAAGAATTCCCGGAAGGCGGAAGACCTCGTTAAAATCAACAAGACCACCTACGGGTACGAAATCGGCGCCGGGTTCGAGTTTTATTTCCCCTCCTTCATCTTCACCCCCGAATTCAAGATCAGCAGCGGATTGAACAACGTGCACATCAAGGATCCCGCGCTGCGGTACTCCAATGTGCTCGACCAGCTTAACTCCCGCATGATCGTGTTTTCCATCCATCTGCAAGGCTAAGTTTCGTAACTTCGCCGGATGCAAAATATCATCCTCAGAAATATTGCCGTTGTGAATGAAGGCCGCACCACCGTGCAGGACGTGCTCATCCGCCATGGCCGCATCGAAAAAATAGCCCCGCAGATCAGCGCGGAAGGCAAAGAAATCAACGGCGAAGGCAAGCACCTGCTGCCCGGTGTGATCGACGACCAGGTGCATTTCCGCGAACCAGGCCTCACCCACAAAGCCACTATTGCCACCGAAGCCCGCGCTGCCGTGGCCGGCGGCACCACCAGCTTTATGGAGATGCCCAATACCAAACCCGAAGCGGTGACCCAGGAACGGCTGGAAGACAAGTACGGCATCGCCGCCGCCGGCTCGCTGGCCAACTACTCCTTCTTTATGGGCGTGGCCAACGATAATGCCGAAGAAGTGCTGAAAACCAACGCCAAGAAAGACCGCGTGTGCGGCGTGAAAATATTCATGGGTTCCTCCACAGGCAACATGCTGGTGGACAATTACCTCACCCTCGAGAAAATCTTCTCGGAAACCGAACTGCTCATCGCCACCCACTGCGAGGATGAAAAGATTATCCGCGCCAATATGGAAAAATTCAGGCAGGATAAAGGCGATGCCCTCACAGCGGCCGACCATCCGCTCATCCGTAACGAGAAAGCCTGTTTCGAATCTTCGCTCGTGGCCATCCAGTTCGCCAAAAAACATAACGCCCGCCTGCACATCCTCCATATCTCCACCGAGAAGGAATTACAGCTGTTCAGCAACCTGCTGCCGCTGACCGAAAAACGCATTACGGCGGAAGTTTGCGTGCATCACCTGTGGTTTACCGCAGACGACTATACGAAGTACGGCAACCTGATCAAATGCAACCCCGCCATCAAAGCGCCGCATCACCGCGAAGCACTCTGGCAGGGCCTGCTCGCAGACAAGCTCGATATCATCGCCACCGATCATGCGCCCCACACCTGGGACGAAAAGCAACAGGCCTATGTGCAGGCGCCTTCCGGCGTGCCTCTCGTGCAGCACAGTCTGCTGATGATGCTGGAGCAGGTGAAGGCCGGGCGGTTCACCATCGAACAGCTGGTGCAGAAAATGAGCCACGCGCCGGCCGACTGTTTCCGCATCCGCGAAAGGGGCTACCTCCGCGAAGGATATTTTGCGGATGCCGTGATCGTAGACCTCGCGGGCGAAACCACTGTGAACAAAAGCAACATCCATTACAAATGCGGCTGGAGCCCCTTCGAAGGGCACACCTTCCCCGCCGCCATCACCCATACTTTCGTGAACGGCCACCTCGCCTACGAAAACGGACAATTCAATGAAAATCAGCTGGGCCAGCGCCTGCTGTTCAACGCATAAACTTGCGGGGCAGGAAAAAAAACTGCCCCGCAAAAATTTCTGTGGAAATTTTGCTATCCTGCATCTACCTCCGTAATACGATTCACTGTAAATTCACATAAATTTCCGCGAATGGAGCTGGATAAAACAACCTATCTCGACCTCTCGATCTTCAACCGTGAAGATGAATATTCCCTGTTCCATAAACTCGATTTCAGTACTACCTCCGGCGGCCGGGAATACCTGCGCACGCTTTTCAGCAACCCGCTGAAAGACATCGCAGCCATTCACAACCGCCAGCAGATGCTGCAATACCTGCTCGATCACGAAAGCGCCTGGCCGCCCATGATCTCCAACGGCACGATCGTGGTGGTGGAAAACTACCTGAATGCGGAAATAGAGCCCATTTCGAGTGCCGAAGGCCCCGCGTTGTACCTCAACGCGGTGATCACCAAAACCATCTATGCGCCGGATTTCGGGTTCATCAAGTTTTCGTTCGACCAGATCATCAATCTCATCAACGGCTTCCGGCATCTCACCGATACGGTCGACATCGTGAACGCTCCGGCCACCCTCCGTTCCATCCTGGAAAGGGCGCGGGTGCTCATCCAGCACAGCGAATTCCAGGAAGTGGCGGAACTGAAAGCCAGCGGGCGCTTCAACTTCATACAAATCCTGCGGTACGATAAACTCATCCGCAGCAGGCATAAAAAAGTGCTTTGGGAGCTCACCGAACTGTACACCCGCCTCGACGCGTATCACAGCATGGCCATGGCTATCCGGCACTTTTCGCTTAACTTCCCCGTATTCTCGGAAGAACAGAAGCCGCACATCGCCATCAAACAGCTGTACCACCTGATACTGCCGCACCCCGTGGCGTACGACATCGCCATGGACCCGCACCGCCACTTCATTTTCCTGACGGGCGCCAACATGGCCGGCAAAACCACCTTCATCAAAGCCGTCGGCATTTCGGTGTTCCTCGCCCACCTGGGCATGGGCGTGCCCGCACAGGAAATGACGCTGAGTTTTTTCCACGGCATCCTCAGCAACATCGACGTGAAAGACAATATCTTCAAAGGCGAAAGCTATTTCTACAACGAGGTGCAGCGCATCAAAAACACCATCATCAAAATCAGCGACCGGAAAAACTGGCTCATCCTGATCGACGAGATGTTCAAAGGCACGAACGTAGAAGATGCGAAAAATTGTTCCCTCGCCGTGATCAACGGCCTGCTGCACAATCACCAGTGCCTCTATATCCTCTCCACGCACCTCTACGAAATCGCCGAAGAACTGCAGAACGAAGACCAGATCATTTTCAAATACTTCCAATCGGAAGTGATCGACGACAACCTGCGGTTCACGTACGAGTTGAAAGACGGCATCGCCAAAGAGAAGCTGGGTTACCTGATTCTGAAGAAAGAAAAAGTGATCGAGCTGCTGGCCAGCATGAAAGAATAAACGCCCCGTATATTCCGCAATCCCGCTTGTGTTCTTTTGTACAACAGAAAACAAGCGGGATTTCTTATCTTCGGAAGAACCATTGTTTGTTACATATGCTCACTAAAATTTACGGTAGCGCCGTGCACGGCGTGGAAGCCATCACTATCACGATCGAAGTCAATGTAGGCCAGGGCACCAAGTTTTTCCTCGTCGGCCTGCCAGACAATGCGGTAAAAGAAAGCGCCTACCGCATCGAAACCGTCATCAAAAACACCGGCTATAAAATGCCGCGGTTGCGGACGGTGGTGAACATGGCGCCCGCCGATATCCGGAAAGCGGGCTCCGCATACGACCTGCCCATCGCCACGGGCATCCTCGCCGCATCGCGGCAGATCACCTGCGCCATATCACCCGAGGCTTACGTCATCATGGGCGAGCTTTCGCTCGACGGTACGCTGCGACCCGTGAGAGGCGCATTACCGATGGCGCTGCGGGCGAAGCAGGAAGGGTTCAAAGGCATCGTGCTGCCCAAACAAAATGCCGGAGAAGCGGCTATGGTGGAAGGTCTCGATGTACTGGGCGCCGGTCATTTCAGCGAGGTGGTGAACTTCCTCGAAGGGAAGGCGGACCTGTTGCCGGTGAAAGGAAATGTGCCTGAAGACTTCCTCCATCACCAGCTCCATTTCGATATTGATTTCGATGAGGTGAAAGGGCAGCAGTTCGTGAAGCGTGCGATGGAAATTGCCGCGGCAGGCGGCCACAACATCATCCTGATAGGCCCGCCGGGCGCGGGCAAAACCATGCTGGCCAAGCGGCTGCCTACCATCCTGCCGCCACTCAGCCTCGCGGAAGCGCTGGAAAGCACCAAGATACATTCCGTAGCAGGGAAGCTCTCCGCGCACCCCGGCATGATCGTACACCGGCCGTTCCGCGCTCCGCATCACACCATCAGCAACTATGCACTGGCAGGTGGCGGCACCATTCCCGTACCGGGAGAAATTTCCCTGGCACACCACGGCATTTTATTTTTGGATGAACTGCCCGAATACCGGCGCTCCGCATTGGAAGTACTGCGGCAGCCGATGGAAGAAAGGAAGGTGACGATTTCGAGAGCGGCGCTCTCCGTGGAGTTTCCCGCGGGGTTTATGCTGGTGACCTCCATGAATCCATGAGGTTGCGTTGCCTTTTTCCGGCAGTTTGCCCTAGATGGTTCGGGAGATAGGCAAGTCTAATTCTAATATCTTTTTCTTCGATGACAATCTGTTCAGTTATGGCTTCAACAATAGATCTTTGATCCTCAAACCCCAATTGCGGCCAGCGGCTATATAGGTCATGAGCATCCGCGAGAACTGTTTCCGACGACGCTTTTTGAACCCTTAAAAAATCAATTTCCCCTTGCAAATGTGAAATCTGCGTTTCTACTTCTGCATGGCGTTTTTTTAACGGCTGATAATATTGCGCAAACGATTCGGCATCTAATTCATTGTCCATTCGCATAGATACAAGCTTCTCCATTTTTTCTGCTAGGTTCTTAAATTCAGCTTGAGAGATGTCGTACAATACGCTTTTTTCATCAAGAACTGATGCCGCTTGCTTTTGGTAGGTAGACATTTCGTCGTCCGTAAATAGGAACTTCTTCAATTGAAGTTTAAATATCTCGTCTATATCTTCTACAGAAATTTTGCTTTTGCACGATTTGCATAGATATTTCTTGTTAGTATGAAAAACGTACATTTTCTTCCCGCATCTGCAAGAAATAAATCCGGCTAATAAGTATTGACTTTGCCTTCCCGGCTTCTGGCGTTCACGATATTGCCCATCAAGGAGATGATTACATTCGTTCCACAGCTCATTGGAAACAATTGCCTCACATTCAGTAAATATCCAATCTGTTTTTGGTTTTAAATCCCAATTCTTTTTATCACCCCTACTTCTAGTGTAATTTGCTCGACGAATACCTTTAGCTGTCGTATCACGAATTAATCTATCAATGGTTGTATCGGTAAACAATTGGCCCTTGCGAGTTCTATATCCACGGCTATTTAACTCCTTAGCTGTCGTACGCTTGCGTTTACATTTAGCAAAAATCTCGTACATTAATTTACGAACCGGCCCTTCATTCTCATCGACCACTAACCGATTGTGTGCTTTATCGAATCGAAAACCAAACGACGGTGCGCCACCGATAAGTTTACCTAACCGCGCTCGAACAGGAATAGAAGCGGCGACCCTACTAGCTGTTTCTTCCCTTTCCCATTGTGCCATAGCTGCAATAAGCGTATAGAACAATCTACCAGCAGGAGTACTTGTGTCTATGGATTCTTCTAATGAAACAAGATCTGCATTATACTCTCTAAATACCTCCGAGAAAAAAAGCAATTCTTTAGTGTTTCGAGCCACCCGAGCCAGCTTTGAAAAAACAAGTCCCGAGATCAATCCATTTTCTATATCTTTAAGCATACGTTTTGTTTCCGGCAATTCTATTACAGATTTGCCCGAAATTGCCTCTAAACTATAAACCGTAGCTACCTCCCACCCTTTTGAATTGCAATACCATCGCGCACGTTCCTCATGGTGTTGTGGCGATTCTGTCTTAACAGAATTCTCATGACTAACTCGAATCCAAATACCTACTTTCTTTTTCGATTCCATTGGATTGCATTTCATTTGATAAAATGCGCAGATGCTAATACACTAAGCACCGCACTAATTCTCTGTTCTGCATCATCCGCTGATACTTCTTTAAACTCAACGTTTACCTTCCACCCTTTAACTTCTTCAGTTGTAATCCAATCATTTTTAAACTGCCCTAAGTACTTCGTCAGCCTGTCTGGATTTAGCACAACGATCTTATGTTTATCTTCATTGGGAACTTCCTTAAAACATAGCTCCCTAAGCTTTTCTATATTACTAATTCCGTTGGTACAAACCACTATCCTGTCATAGCTATTGTCTAAGCATTTCCCTAAGCAATAATGATCGGCCACAGAAAACTCCCCAATCAGAATCAGGCAAGCTATGCGGATAAGGCCTTTTTCTAAAACTAAGCCGACATTCTCCGGCAAAAATAAATCCGGAGTAGTTTTAAAGAACTGCTCTTCTGCAATTTTCTCTATTCTGTGCTTCAATGTTTTTTGAAACCGAATTTCAGCTTGCTTGACAATTCGTTCTACCTCATTATTTCTCATTCACGACAAACTTTGCCGTGTTGTTCAATTGGATGTTTAAAAATACGAAATTTACATCCCCATTCAGTCAAAAAGCACCCATTTTATTGTCAAAATCAGGAGAATTTCGTGTAACAAATTGGGGGCGAAATGAGATATTTTAGAGTAGATAACACTCTTTTCTATTATAGCCCTATCTAGCCGCTCAAAAAACAGCCCTTTTTCTCCAGTAGCAATGCAAAACAGATCAGTACTCTTTAACAGGCTAAGAGGACTGCTAAATATTCCTATTGCTTCAACACCTAATTGTTTCATGACTGTTTAATTAAAAAAGAACCAGCAGTGAAGCAACTCACTGCTGGTTAAATAATTATTGAATATCCTTTGCCTCATTTACCAGGGCCAATTACCTTTAACCCTTTTCGTTTTGATGGGAATTCCCTTGTCAGATAAGCGAGCTACATAGATAGTAGTTTTGTTGATGCTCTTTAAACTCCTCACTTCATCTATTACTCCCCAATCGGGATTCCTTTTAAGAAATCTGTTCGTACTTGCAATACTTTTGAAGCTACGTATTACGTACATTCTTTTATAAAGTATTCTGTAGGCCATTGTAGTAATTTCTAATTGAAAAATAGGGAGTACATTTTGCACCCCCTATTTTGGTTCACAAGCATTCATCCTTTATAAAATCATCAGGAAGCCATCATTTTCCTGGAACTTCTATTTTTCGATGAATTCTTTATACTAGATGCTGATACTTTGGCCTTGCTTTTTGTGTTTTTTTCTACCCCAGCCTTCATTTCCTTTAGAACGGCAATTTCCTTCTTTTTACGTAGTTGTCGATTCTTCGCAATTTCTTGCTGCCCTTGTTCATACTCCGCAATTGGGATAGAACCTAAACTTTCTGCCATTAAACGAATGACATGCCCACCGGCTGAATTCGGAAGATTCACACTGTATTTGCCAATTATAATCTGTCGCAGTATATAGGTGATTTGCTCCTTTGAAATTGATTGTAATGCCGGGAAAAACTTCTCAAAACTGCTAGTGTTCTCTAATCCCGGTTTTCGGAATAGTTTACCAAGCTCCTTTTGCTTATGATAACCTAACAATTCAAAAAGAAGGAATTTAATAATCAAGTCATCAATTTTACACGCTTTGACCGGAACCACCTGTAAGGTTTTATCCTCTTTGATCTGTTCGACAATTTTACGATGAACTTTTTCCTGATCGCGTTCTTTTGCCCTAATCTCATCCTTTTGAATCTCTTTTATGCGACTATCAATATCCTCACCGGTAGGATTGCCATTTTCTATTGCTTTCTTCGTAACCTTTGCTGGTGCTTTCGGTGTTAATTCCACGAATATGTATCTCCCGGTTTCTTTATGATTATAACCATGCAGAACCAGGGCTTTTTTGTATTTCCCCAAAGCAATATTATTTTCAAAGGCTTTAAATTCTTTTTCATAAACAGATTCTTCCTTCGTGAATAATTTTTTCAGTTCTGAAACTGTCATTCTTTTTACCCTGTTCTTATCCCCTTTGAACTGATTCCAATCTGGTTTAGTTGGCGGCTGAACTTTTTTGCAATCATCACCATATCCAATTTTTAGCACTTCCACACCATCATTCTTCATCTTCTTGATTAATTCTGGCGCCTGATAGCTATCATATACAAAAATCGTTGTAGGGTCTGCCAAAACATTAGATATTTCTCGCTTTAAGTGAAGGTCTGTTTTGTTAGTAAAACAAGCCATCCTATTACAATGGGGTCTTTTCTCATCCTCTGGGAAAAGCGAGGTAGATGCCGAATTAAAAGGGCATCCAATGCAGGCTCCCGCTTTCTCATCCAGCGACGAATCGGCCATATCAAATGATGCCTCGGCAAGACTTCCTTTATAGCGATTAATTAATGATTGGCTAATTTCAATTGTGGGATTTGATTTTTTTGCCTCATTCTTATCTACTCTATCACTATACAATGCTTTTTGTGCATCTTCGGAAAGCGTACAAATAAGCAATGCTGCTATATGCGAAATTCCATTTTTGAGAAATAGCGTCTGCCACTGATCTGAAAGATCGTTAAGCTTAAGTTGTTGCCGTACATAATACACTGATTTTCCGATAAACTGCACTATGTTATCTACTGTCATTTTTCTTTCATCGATCAAAAATTTAAAACTTTTAGCATTTTGCATGGGATGAACATCCTCCCGCTGAATGTTCTCAATTAGCTGTAGTACTTTTATCTCCTCCTCTGTAATATCAGCTCTTTCTATAATGGCTTCAATTTCCGAAAGTTGAAGCATTAGTGCGGCCCTGTATCGCCTTTCTCCGTAAATAATCATATACCCGTCCTGAATTGGCCTCACCCTAATGGCATGTAACACACCATTAGTTTTAATCGATTCCGCGAGTGAACTTATCTCTTCAAATGTCCGGCGCGGCTGATTGGGATCAGAAGAGATTTTTTCCAAGGGCAACATGACAATATTCTTCGATGTTGCTTTCATCGTAGTTTCCATCATTTAAAAATTTAATTGTGAAGAAATAACTAGAAATAAAAAGAAGCTTGCTTAATTGTAGCAATTGAAATTCATAAGCCCCAGCTTTGTGCTAGAACCTTATACTAAATCCATATTAACCGGCTTACATTGGCCCTGACTGCCTTTTAAAAGCGCCCGCAGGCAATTGCCAATTTGAAGAAACAATTGGAAGTGTGTAGAGTGGCTGGGTTGATTCATAGGCTACAATTGGATTATCATAAACTGCCTGAAAAACTCTTCCCTGTCTAATAAAAGTTGCTAATGATATTTTCGGCTTAATTGTCCAACCCAATTCCTGTTCAATAGCAATGAGCCTATCCCCCTGTTGTGGAGATAAATAGTAGGATGTTGCTAGTTGGTCAGGGTTACCGAATATGCACCATTTACAGCTACACCTGCTATACCCCAATCGATAACAAGGGTGAGGAAAAACGGCAAACTTTTTTATGATCTTCCAAATATCCCTTTCCGTCCATGTTAATACAAGCCGACACCGATCAACCCACCTGTAACGAGTTTTTCCATTCCTATTATCAGTACAATCCGGTTCTAAAAAAGCCTGTTTGCTCCTGGCTGCGCTTTCTTCTGCCCTTTCCCCTGAAATAACCAGTGTCCTTTTACCAAGGAATCTATTCTGGTTTGCTATAGCAGATCGTCCCACTCCAATTTTTAAATAAGCCGAACACCAACGAACAGATAGATTTGCGCTTAGTTGTGGAAATTTCAAACGAGTATTCAAAGGGCCATTACCACCAGTAGTAACGAATCCCTCTGGTGTTTCAAAAGTGATAGTTTTAGTAGAACTGTTCATACGAAACAACTCACCTTTAAATCCATCTTCTTTCCAGCTGTAGTAAATAGGAATGCCAAAATAGTGAGCGATCTTTTTGCAATAGTCCTCTGTACATTCCCAATCAAACAATATGTTACTACTGCCATCTACCAAGTGGTGCCATAATTCAATTTTATCTGATGGAATATTTAAGTTTAAGAGGTGCAGTAGACATGCCAGTGAATCTTTTCCGCCGGAAAACATGACCAAATAATGGTCGTATTCCGTCAAATTTATAGTAGCTCCCATTTTGAGATGTTTTTCTTGGTATAGCTTTGATACCGTTTACCTAAAAATCAAAAGATGCTTGCTCAATTACAGGCTTTGATTTAGTGGTGCTGGAGATTGATTTAGCTGCTTTAGTTGATTTACTTACGCCTTCTGCCTTTTCTTCGGACTTCAACCTACCCTTTAGTATTTCCCGACGTTTTCTGTAGATGTGGTCACGTAAACCCGTTAGCTTGCTTTCAAGCCAATCGCTGAGTTTTCTCGGTGCCTCAAATTCTTTCCAGTGATCTTCGTTAAAGCACAATTCTAAAACCTTACAACATAAATGCATATATATATCTGTCCATTCTCTATTCATAGGAGCTTCATAAGTACGTGTCATAATATAGACCAGGCATTCTTCGTCAGTAGCTGTTACACTCTTCGTCATAAGAGCTTTCATCCTTGCAAGTGGTATTAAGTCCATAATACGCTTGGGTATGCAGTCAGCCCACGATGTACTAAAGGTTAGTACTGGCGATGTTAATGCCTCTACCAAGTCAAAGACGTAATCACCCTCCCCTTTTTCTTTCTTTTTTTTTATAGTCGGTGTCTGCTCAGTATGAAATAAAGCAGACTGGCCAGTGTTACTGTTCTTCTTCATAACCAATATTTAAATGAGTAATTAAATGGATATATTGCATACCCGTTACCACATAAGATTCCCAACCTCATATAGTGCATGAGATTCCACATGTAAATACTTAGTACTAATTTTAAAATTGAAAGCAGAAAAGTGAATAATGATATAGGGCAACTTTATTTTCGGGTACAACAGTTTAAGCGAACTACATACATATTCGTTAGGTATACTACGGATGCTCTATTTTTTTCAGTTCAAGGATTGTTTACTAATCCCGATTTTTCACTCCTTTTTCTCCCGCAAAACATCTATAATAGCGGCCAGCTGATTACTATAATCTTTCTGATCTATATCATTTGAAATTACGGCCATAAGCGCTTCAGCCTTGGTGTATTTTACAGGGCCACTATACCTATATCGGAAATAAACAGTCTTTTCCTTGTCTGTGAGCTTTTCTACATCCAATTCATTGAGCTGATTCTCAATTTCCGGTGTAATGAGTTGTGGCCTGATAAATTCCTCCATTTGCCAATATTTCGCAGCATCTGAAAGCCATAATAGCCCTTCATTTTTTTCTACTACTCCCACAAAATCATTGAAACCAAAATAATTGTCTGAAACCAATTCCATTTGCCTATTTAACATTACTGTGTTGCCATTGCCATCACCTTCTTCTTCATCAGCATAGTATATAAAATCCGCGGTCACGGCACTTAACTTAAATGTTCTTCTGGCTTCGCCTTCTTCATCCCACATGGTTTGTAGCAGACTAGGAAATTCGCCTATACCGGGTATAGTAAATATTTCTCCAGCCGGATTATATTGGGTAGGCTTGTTACATCTATCTTTTATTACGTTTGTTTTCATAATTAGTTTTATCTTTTAGATGGTGCGTTAGCGAAACGCTTTAGCAATTCCTTCCATTGAATACTTGCAGGCTGTCGGTAGTCCGTACTGTTTCTACATTCAACAGGACTGTTATGATACACCTTAGAAATTTCATAGCCCTTTTTCTTTATGTATCGAAATTTCTTTGGGCCTGTAATAAGCTTCTCAACAGATCGCTTGTTAAAACCGAAAGCACGTGCCAGTGAGCGCATTTCCTGCTCTGACAGAAACTCATACTCAATTACCCAATCCCTCAATCTAAAAGGAGCATTAGGATTGTGGCAACTTCCCAATGTATAAGTGACATTAGACACATTTGACTTTCCCATAGTTCATTCTATTTTTTGAAGTTCTTTTACAATCCTTTTTAGCAGCCTATTTTTCAAAGCACCAATGCCAAACCATCCTAAAGAATTTTGATAACAGTCTTCCAAATGGTATATTATCCGTTTTTTCTCTGAAAGACTAATTCCTGTTATTCGATCAATGCTATTTTTGGACAAATAGATATACTTCTTAAATACAATGTCGTGGCAGGATTTTTCTTTAGTTATGTAATAAAGCCCAGTTATTATTCTGATAACCTTTTTCTTTTTTCGTTTCATAAATCAATATTTTAATTCAGGTAAGTTTGTCGCATCAACTTTAACTAGCGACGGTAATAATGACTGTATGATCTAATGGGAGTGTTCTCCTGATAAACTTCCGTAACCATTGAATAGAAGTAGACATAATCTAAAGGTTTGCCTACTGCATTGAGATAAGCTTTTATAAATATCCCTGCATCGCAATCCTCCTCCAGATACGCCATGTCATTTCTTAAATAAGAATACTTTGATATTTTACCTGCAATACCAAGTTGAACGAGGACTATGTATGGAACTTCCAGCCATGAGTGTCCAGAATCTGCGATAAACCTGAATTCATTCGGCAATTGTCCATTCGTATCGTTCTGCTGATTTTGTTCTAATTCATTATTTTTCATACTTCAACTATTTAATGATAGAATAATTTTAAACCAAACACAGTTGCTGCAAATACCATTATCGGTATCTTAATCATAAAGGGTATGCTTCATTTTGAAAATGAATATTGTAAAAAGGTTCATTTGGTTGAAGTATAGTAACTTCCATTTGCTCTTTTAGACTAGCTACTTCTATATCTCCATTCATGCCAATCAAATTAAGAGCCTCCGAGTATGGCAATAAATCAAGAAATTTGTAATGGAAAATGATCTCCTCGATTTGAGGTGTGTAGTGTATAACGTAACCAAATTCGCCTAGTCGCGTTTTTAGATCGACAATATTGCTTCCGAAGCCATGAATATCTGCGAACTGTTTAACGACCTCAATATTTTCAGAAAAAGACAAATACTCTAAGTTTTTGTGTGGAAGGATATATTCTGACTTTTCTCTTAGTAGAAGCCCTCTGTAAATTTCAGTCGGTGTATAGTTGATTTCCCGAAGGAGCTTTTGGCTAGTATTTACTATCGTCGCCTTATTTACTTTCAAATAATTGTCTGCTCTATTTCCCGAAGTAGGAGCCAGTGCATTGACAGACCAATTCAAATAAGTCCAAAGCTCATCTGACAACTCCGAAAGTGAATTTTTATTATCATCCAACATGGCATTGTTATTTACAATAAGGAATAAAAAAACCAGATACATTTACGCACCTGGATGTTCAATTTCACGCAATGCGTGTGTTTCTGCCTCGAAATACATAGCCGTAACTTTCGGCCTATATTTATGAATTTTCAAGTCATATCAATGCTTGTAAACGGTAGTATGTTTATCATAAATGCGCAACCAGCAATCTATTAGCTGACAATGTTCTTCTAAAATTGTGGTATTAATACATACCACATGATTTTTCCGGATTTCAAGGCTCTCGTTATTTAATTCCCCCAAAGCATCCAACCGCATTGCTGGATAAATTAGCGGAAGTCCCTTGCCCTTCGGATGATTCTTGATGTACAACAACATCACTTCCTTGTTTATTAAGTTTGTACCGTTGGATGGTTGAATTGTCAAACTGTATAGTTTTCCCTCCCCTTTGTAATCGGTAATAATATCACTGACTAACTTAAGAGAAAGGGATTCCAATGGCGCCGATATGTATACTTGACCATTGCTCGATAATGCCACCAGCATTCTATTGAGGATATATGTAGCATGTGAATTAAGTTTCTTAATTTTCATAACTATAATATTTTCAGTGTGAAAGATTAAGTAAATAGAAAAGTTGCCTAGCCTACGCAAGAAAATCGGAAACTTTATCTAGTATATCTTTAGCTTCTTTAGCTTTCTTGTTACGAATTGTAGCATTACTCCTAAGGAGATCAGGATCTATAATCAATTCTTTCATATTTTCAATGGCATCCAACACGCCTTTATCCTGTGTAAAATTGAGCCGGGGAAGCAGGTCAATAAGTTCCTTAATGTTGTCAACTAAGCTATCCCGGAAAATGGCATCCTTATCTGATAACTTATCAACCATATGGGCAACAGCATCCTTAATCCTCACCCAAATATTTTTTGCTGCGGAAGAAATTCTTGATTGAATTTCTGCTTCAATCACAACTTTCAGCTTATCAACTTCCTGCTGATCTACATCAAGCCTAAAATCACTGGTGCTTGATATTGGCATAAAGCTGATGTGTATATTAAACTTTCTGTTGATTAATTTAACATTCGGATAATCATCATCTCTAAACATTCCATTCAACCGGTTTTTAGCATCTTCAATCAAGGTTGGATAATGCTCAATAAATTTTTCAACTGCTTTGCCGAACTTCGCTTTAAAGTCATTGAACTCATTAATGAATTCAAAATAGTTTGTTGCAGGTAATAACCTATCCCCATTATCTCCCCAGGGAAGTGTATTATCGTACATAAAGTTCCTAACCGCACTAGATACTTTCTGAATCTCCTTTAGTTCATTTTCAGCAATCAAAATTTTATTGAATCGGCCTGCGTTACTAGTGTTATGTTCTTTCTCTATTTTTTGCGATACAGAACGATCATACTTCCGCGCGCACCATTGGCTAATAGTAAGGTTTACTAGCAATGCTTTTTCTTGTAACCTTTTCATAATTCTTGAATTTTAATGTGAAGGAAAATTGTTACTGAACTTGTACTGTTTCTCCAAAAGGCAATAATCATTCATCCACTACTTCAACAAATTCTGTTTCAACAATGTCTACATTTTCTGTTTTAGAAAAATCGTAGTTCGTTTCCGATGAAAACTCAGCACAGGCATCTTCCTTAGAGAGCATACTTTCTAATACAATACGTATTCGTACGTGAATAAGATATTTCTTCATAAAATTTGTAGTATGTTTTTTTGAATATCGTTTTTATCCGACTTAAAGATTCATGAAATCACTTGTACTGTTTCTCCAAAAGGCGGATTGAATTTGTAATCACCGAATTGCGCCCATAGTACCGGATAATCAGGCTCTGCTGGAAATTTTGTACACTCCCCATCGGTTAGGTAAACAACAACCTTGGGTTGCAAATCATGCTGATCCATATATCTAAATCCGGGGCGGAAATCCGTACCACCTCCTCCTTTCGGAGTAAGTTGAACTGGAGTATCTGGCTCAACTTCCTGAACAGACTGCACCTTTGTGTCAACGTAAATGACCATTAGATGCATGCTGAATGTGTTAATAATATCCTGAACTTCAGCCGCAAATTGATTTAGCATATTGTGATCTATACTAGTCGAAGTATCTACAATCAGGATAATCTTTCCTGCTTCCAAATTTTCAAGGGAGGGCAAGTATATACCGCTGTATAGATACCGAGCAGAAGGCTTTTTCCATGTATAATCATTTCGTTGAATTTCTGCAAGGAATCGGGACAGTACTTCTTGCCATGATATTTTCGGCTGCAACATTTCATCGATTAACCTGCTTACAAATTCAGGTAGTTTACCCTGCCGCTTAGCTATCATAGCTGCCTGCACTAAAGCCTGTTTAATTTCAGATTCCATTTCGTGTTTGGACAATTCGGTAGGCGCATCTTCAACATCGCCCGTAGAATCCCCATCAGTACGATTACTTCCTGGTGAATCACCGTCATTTATTGATTCTATTAGGGAATAAATTTGTTCTGCACTTGCATTTTTATAGCGACCATCAATTAAATAACCTTCTGGCAAATTGAAGCCAGCATCAACTAACATGGGATTAATAGCATAATCACACGCATTATTCCAGATGCTCTTATCCCGATGATCTCGGCGGGTGTGGTGCATCATGGTTATATGCATAATTTCATGGGCAATTACACCTTTAAGCTCATCAACACTTAGTTTATCTATATACGCAGGATTATATGTAATTACTCTGCCATCAATGGTTGCAGTTTTTATACGAGGGTCTGCGCGGAATGTCAACCGCATGGATAATGTTGCAAAGAATGGTTGCTCCAGGATAAGTTGAATCCTGGCTTTCTTAATTTTTTCATTATAATCCATAACTATTGATTTAGTTTAATTCTTGTGCGTTTTCTGACGACCAAATAATATATGCCCTGTTATTGCTGATTGACCGGTTTCGGGATACAGCATCTTTCATACACGCTACGGAATTCTCAACTGGTAAACGTTCCAGATATTCACATATCGGGGTAATATTTTGGTCTGACATTTTTTGAGCTAGAGCAGTGGAGATGGCATATAATGCTCCAGGGTCACTTGGTACTGGAGCCGTAGAAGGATTGAGGATAATTTCGTCCATAGATGGTAAATCCCGGAAGATTTTTAAAAATGCTCTGTATTCAATGGCAAAGGCTTCGCCAGCAGCGCCCTTAAATGCTTCAAATTCAAAAATTTCGGGCAGCCGTGCAATTTGCTGTTTACCCACATATGCAACGGTTCGTGGAGAAGGCGAATTTTGAATTTCTCGCGACGGCTCAAACTTATCTAGCAACTCCGGTCGAAAACGAATAAATGCTATCAATTCAGTAGGCATGTTGTTATCAATAGCCCATTTCACCCAATCCTCGGTATCAACCTCTAGTTCCACAATAGATGCAAAACGGGATTTTACAGGCTCCAATAACCCACTAACGGCCGCTTTATCCTCCCTACGGTTTGTCGCAGCTAGGAAAGTTACCGCGTCACTTATCTTGTGGCCGTTAATCTGTCTTGCCAATAGAAGTTGCATACACGCCGCCTGAACACTCGGCGGTGCCTGCCCCAGATCATCAAGAAAAAACACCGTTTTCTCTTTTGCGTTAATAAGACGGTTTAGCTCCCCAAACGGCAGAAACTCCGCAGTACCATTTTTTTGCGGAAAAGGCAATCCCTTATAGTCAGTTGGGTCACTTACTACAGGATGGCTAATGATTAAGTGGGCATTAGCTTCAGCTGCAGCTTTATTAACAACATCCGATTTCCCGACACCTGGTTTCCCTTTAATAAGCACAGGGAAATTGTTTGCAATAGCGAACGCCAGATAACTGCATAATGTCGATGGTTTCATAATTGATATTATTTAGATGAATAAATACTTGCATGCCAAGACAGGAACGGGTTGGCGGCCACGACCGCTGTATGTTTACCCGTAGTCCGCCCATAATGCAATGCGGAGGCCGAAGAACAATGGCATAAAAAAAATACTACCCGTGGTGAAGATGAATGAGGCTACAAATGCTGGATCGAATCGGTAATGATGTTGGGTAATGTGGTGCTGTAGAGGTGGAGATTATTTTTACTGCCACCGAAGGCAAGCCCCCGCCCTGCGGGGGCGCAGTTGTTCGTAGGCTCGGAGCAGTGCATTAATTTTGCGGAAGGGTAAACAAACAGCTTTTATAGGAAGTACATTCCAAAATTATTCTCCAAATAAAATGGGCGCCCATTAGTGCCTAGACATTTGGAAAGAAAACGATATACAATTTAGAAATCCCAATTCTCCTAGTCTGTCGGCTCTAATTCCTATTCGCTCGGGTTCGCCTATAAGTAAATAAATAGCTCCCTCAATAGAAATTTACATGAAATAGATAATTGCTTTATGTTTCTAGTGTCGAATATGAACTTTCCGCGATTTTAATGACGATTCGCGGCTGTAAGGAGCGCGGGGCATCTTTCACACACCCGTAGCGACTAGCCAATTCACCACGGAGGCCGAAGAACGAGGGCCGTTAAAAAAATACGGACACCGATAGGAAGTTGATTAGTACTACTAATGCTGGCTCGCCCAGTACAAAAAGCTGAGTGACGTGATGCTGCGGCGGGTGGAGATTTTTTTACTGCCCCCGAAGGCAAGCCCCGCCCTGCGGGGCGCAGTCGTTCGTAGGCTCGGAGTGGTGAATTATTTTTGCAAAGCGGTGAGTGAAAGACCATTGAGATTATTCCTGAAAACAGAGAGAAATTATTACATAGAAACAAAAAAGGGCTTCCCGTTTTGGAAGCCCTTACATATCCCTGATTAAGCCATATTGCTAACCAGTTGCACTCCTGCATTGCTGGTGTCCTCTTCTGGCCTAATTACTTAATTTAAATTCATGCCTAAATTTGGCCCCGGACGAATATTTTTCGGCGTAGCTCGTATCTTTAGTTCATTTTTCCTCATTTTTTCCAACTCGTCCTTTGTTGCTACCAGAAATGTTTTACCATCCTCATTTACATTCTTCATTGAAGAAATATTCAGTTTACTAAGCTTTAAAAAGTCATCTAATAGTGAAAAATCTGTATTCACTAGTAAATAAATCCCCTCTGATACTCCTTTGCTTGATTCATCATACAAATAAGATTTTGAAACGACCACTTCATCTTTATCCGTTATAACTGCCATTTCTGTTATCAAAGCTGGGAGCTTTGCTTCATAAGCAATTTTCGGCGAATAAGACAGGAGATCAAAAGCTTCCATCCAGTTTACCGCTTGCCTTAAACTACGGAAACTATCAATAACTAACGATTGGTTAGGAACCTTGGGTAATCCATCCCACATTTTGAATAAGTTAAGCTGTTTATGAAGTACTTCAAATTTCATACAATTATTTTTCGCCTTCAAATTTTGTTCTTGGTATCAGAATTTCGCTTAACCTCTCTTTTAACATACCGCTTGATAAGTTTCAATTGTTTAGTTTTCATAGTTAAATCAGCCTTTTCACGTAACAAGAAATAGTCCAACCGTGGGCCGTGGGCCGAATATGTGGCAACCGGAAAGTCTGCTTTACGCTCAAATTCCTCTATCGAAAAAATTGATTTGTCAATCTGTAGGTAGATGCCTTGGGGCATTTTGATATTCTCAAATTGCTCCAGCATTCGTATATTAGCAACTACTTGTAACTTGGAATCTACTATAGCAGCTGCAATAAGATGCCTAGGTAGGTTTTCGCTGAACACCATATCCGATGAAAACTGCCTTAGATCAAGATTCATCAACGAATGCATTGCATTTTTAAGCAACCTGTAATCCTTGAACTCCTTAAGGGATTGAGTTTCTGGCTTATCAATATTCTTTTGAAGAGCTTCAGAAGGCAGATACTCAACAACCAATGCATAACTCATACAGCATATACTTTTTCAATCAGGGAGCAAATCTTGTGAAAAGATGCAAGAAAATTCCCAGCTGCGTTGTGGTAGAATAGCAGCCGGGTAAAAATCTATTTCATCCCAAGACCGTTAGAGGTGTTGTCATTAACAAAGCGTTGTCGGCCTGCTAAGCGGTTAGGCTCTAGCTGTGTTGAATTTTGTTGTGTGTTTGTACTACCAGCTTGCTTATTCTTTAGCTCACTATGTCGGTGAAGCTCAATTCCATTTTCCCCCAAGGTTGCCTTGATAGGATCTTTTAGAAACTGCTTGTGACCCTTGGGAATCCTAGGGCCTGTTGCTGCATAAATAGTAACACTTCGCACTGGAGCATTGACAATTGTACGTACTTTGGGTTCACCTTCTTTGTTGCGATTAGTCAATAGAACTTCATACCCCTCTCGCAAGAAATGAACAACTTCATTTAAACGAGCATTATCTTGAGTTTCGACGAAATTCAAACCTGCCAGCTTGGGGTGAAGGTCAAAGTCACTATACATAGACATTTTGGTTGTTCCATTGTCAGCAGTTTCACCAATATTAGGCTTCACCCAGGAGTAATATGTTTCTTTTTTCGCCATTGGGTCATCGCCGGGCTTAGGCTTGGCAAAGAATTGCTTCCGTACCGCGGCATCAGGATTACTAAGCAGATTCCGCATGTTATCCGGGGTGAGGTTAAAATAAGAACTGAATTTTGCGTATACCTCTTGCCCTTCTTTTAATTGAGCAATTTTCGCCTCATATTCCGGTGATACTTCATATGGAAATTCCGGTTCATGTTTGGCCATAATTGCGCAAAACGTATCTGGTGCGTTATCCCTGTAGCTCAAAAGTTGCAGATCAATATATGATTTTTGTTCTTCAATAGATACATGATTTTCGGCTTCTACTGTTCCTAAGTCAATCTGTTTAAACTCCATAATAGCCTTTTCAAGATCAGTGGCTGGAAGCCCTTCGATTTCGGTAGCCGGTATTGGAATTTCTTTGACAAGCAAAGCTTCTGTATCTGTAAGAACATAACGATCTGATTTTTCATAGAAAGCAACATTTATTTGCATATCGAGTGTCAAGCCATTATGGTTTGATTCATACAATTCAAATTTATCTACTCCTTTGGAGATTTGATCTGTAATTTTTTCGACATGTTTATCTACATTGTATTCCAGACGCGCAAGGTCTGAACACAGTTTTTCAATTTTTTCTTGATTGTTCATTGTAATTACATTTATTAATTATTAAATACTATTTTACACGAAATCCCTTACCTGGATTCGGTGAAATAAAACGCTGTTTATTAATACGGCGAGCTTCAATTCTATTTTGCTGCGGTTGTTTTGATGCGTTATTCTGATTCTGGCTTGTTGAATCAGGCAAAGGTGTAGATCGTGCATGATTACGTTGGCCTTCCACCTGCTGTTGTTGATTTTCCTGCTGAGCAGTTCCATTCCGTTGTTGACCCACGCCATTATAATCAGGTTCGATAGTTGTTAGTATGCTAAGTGAATCAGAACTATCCTTTTTCCGATCTTGTATTTTCTTTCTAATAGCAACACCAATCCCCCATGCTATCACTATGGCATTGTTTGACATTTCAGCCACTTTTTTTATAAATCGTATGTTAGGGTTAGGAGTAACTATTTTTTCAAAATCGCGTACTCGGGATTTCAGAATATTTCGGTCGTCTTTTTCTTCGTCGTTTAACTTCAAACCTCGTGTTTCGCGTAAAGTACGTTTTAACGCTTTGAGCTTTACTTTGATAAACCCTCGGTCTTTAACAACATCCGGCCCGTAGCGTTGAATATATCTATTCTGGCGTTCCTGCCACGATACCATTGCTTCATCAATGCGGTTCATATAATGTGTATTATTTGCGAGAAAAAGACTACCTATATTTCAATTAAAGAACCTGAGCGCGAAGTATATGCTTACCTTTTAATTTTAATACCATGTGTCGATCACCACTTTTTTCAAAACACTCTATAACAAATACTTTATTATTGGCGATGGTAAACTGATCGAATGCTGCGACGTAATAAGCACCTTTATGTGCATCGATTGAAGTTTGTTGCAGGCAATACCTCGGAGTTACTTCCTTTTCCATTTGCGAAGATCTTTTAGATTTCACTTTATCTCGTTGGTAGCAACGGAGAAAATCAATATTGAAGGGTATGTTTGAATTGTTTTTTAGATAAAACTGAAAAAACAAGATCCCGTCTTTAGAATAGATTCCCGTTAACTTACATTTCATAGAGTAAGCACTCTGCCTTGGACTCCTTCGTGAAGGTTTTAAACCAGCAATTACAGTAGCATTCTGTTCAATTTCCGCATCATTCAGACCCCGTACACTTGATGGAGGTGAATTTAAAGGTGAGCTGGTAAAATTATAGGATAATTCCTGGGGGTGGCGCGCATATACAACCGCAACGGTATATATTTTATCATCCAATGTAAAAACCGTTAGGTTTGTGGGCGAAAAATCATCCTTTATTGCCTTGACTTTTAGTACATGCCTGGCTTTATTGACTGGTTGTATAATAATGTCACCGCTTCCTCGGTCAGCATCTTTTATTGGCGCCGGAAATACCAGCATCGTTGTGATATTTTTACCGACTTCAATAACCGTGGGGAATTTATGTGGAACCTGTGCCTGACAGACAACAACACACATAAAATAGTTGAATAAAAACAGCATCATTTTCATCTTTTTCACATTTAGAATTTTAATTTTCGTTTGCATTTATAAGTAAAACAGGGTGATCTGCCTTTACGGTGACTCTCACCAATTTTGCTTTTTTCGTTATAAGAGATTTGACGGTTTCTATTCCTGCCGACGCTGCTTGCGCTGTAATTGAAGGGTCAAGTGAGGCCATTTGCAAAGTCTGGATGGCATCTTCTGCTCCCTGCTTAGCTGCATCACGGGTAATAGCACCAGGGATATGTACACCAGCAATTCCATCAAGTGAAAAAACGTTTAAATCCACCGGATAAACTGCGTCCTGGTATCGAACGTTCTCGATGGCAATTTGCAATCGCTCCCCGGAAAGGCTGCAATTACCCGAAATAAATGTACCTGTTGGAATAAGTTTGCCCTGTAAATACATATCCTGCGTAGTACGAAGTTTAATAATCGCACCGGTGACTAAAGTTTGATTTTGGTGGATAACTGCCGTAATACCATTGTTTGAAATATCTACCGGAGAATCTTCAATACCCCAAAAACCAGAAGATATTTCCCGTGTAGCGAGTGTTGCTATTTTATTGGATATGCTATTTGTGTCAGGGGCTTTTAGCAAATCATTTAAGACTTCATTAGTTTGTCTTCCAACAGGAAACACCCGGCTTTTGTCTTTCGTTGAAGCCGTCCGCAACTTTTCTTTCACACGATTAGGATGTTGAATATCCAATACCTTTTCTAACATGCCATTCAATTGCGCCAATTCAGGGTCAGTACCATTGCTGGTGGGATTCCCCAAAGCTTTCATCATTGCTTCTAACTGCGCAATGTCCTGATCTTTTTGCTGGTACATTGCTTCTGCTGCTTGTACTGGATTCTGCTGATTTGGTGTAACTGGTTCTTTTTCAATTTGTTGATTAAGTTGCGCCAGTTTTTGCCGAACGATACGTTCATTTGCGTCCATTGGGGGAGAAACGTATGCTGGCGCGGCCCCAGTAAGTCCATCTGTACTAAACGGGCTGATTTCCGCCGGGTGGTTAAATTGATCTTGCCGAAAGGGGTCATTACGGAGCTGTTCTTGCAAATCTATAGAATCTTGATCTGCCCGGTGATAAAGGCTCATTTTATCGCCGGGGCCATTTTCTTCAAGCTGTGCCGAAGGTAAATTTGCATTTATCCCTGGCGCATTGACTGGCGCTGCTTCGACCACTTCCCCACCTCCAAGTGTCCAAAAAAGAAATGCTGCAAAAGGCAATACCAAAAGGGGTATTACCATAAAAAAACGACGTTTTCTTTCCCACTGTTCCATACACACATTTTTATCATTTTTTAAATATCTTTTTTAAAATGGGTATGCTGTCCCTCATACCCGGACGTTCCTCAAAGTATTTTTGAAGCTGCCTCTTTCCATCTAATGACAACTGTAAACTGTCAACCAGGTGTAAAAAAGTTAAAACCCTTATTGTATCATCGGAATTAAGATTAATACGTGATGAAACAGATTGCTGAATGATAGGGGCGCGGATTGGTGCAACTTGAATGACTTTATTAGCCAAATCCGGTTTGTGATATAAGCCACTAAGGAATACAGATACACATGTAGCGCAAGAAACTAGTAGGAAAATAGCAAGGTAAATATGCTTTTGCCTCAAACTCCATCTTGCTTCTCGTTTTTGAACCCAACGCACGCAAAATAATTGCAGCCATTGGAAAGCAAGGTTTAACTTGCTGCTTAAAGCTGATGGGCGAAAAGTCCGGAAATGCTTTCTCATACCTACCGTTTTATAACTTCTAAGTCCCCGTTTTCCAACGTTGTCCATCTTTCAATCAGAAAACCATGCGGGTTATTATCTGATCGCGCGGCCAAATCCCGTATATATCCTTCAGTAATCAAATTTCTAGTGACAATAGATGTTGATCGTATTATCCGCTGCTTGCCATAGTATCGAAAATGGTAAGGATGTGTTGTTGTATTAACTATAATGCTATCGGGAGTTATATCTTGGCTAATGTTTGCACTTACAATTTGTGTATAATACCCTTTCTCCAGTAAGTTATCATATTGTGTTTTTGCAGTATTATCCGCGAGGTATAACGCTTTTTTCAAATTTTCAGTTATAGCTTTATCATCAGGGGATAACGAAAAAAATAAGTGGTGGAATGCTTTGATATGGTCACGAGCTTCTACCGATACATTATCCTTTTTGTTACTGGCTAGTGCTTCAAATGCTTTTCCGTTACTAATAATGTATATTCTTTGTTGAGCCTCGTTGGCAAAAGTCAATGATTTGAACAGGGCGAAACAACTAATAATTGCACACGCAAGTATTATCATTAAGGAGAATAAACGAACGTGCTTAAATGCCGTGTCGATGTTCCTGAATTGGTTAAACATGATTCTACACTTTTATCAATCACACAATTACTTTTTTTACCAAAAAGAAACTTTACCGCATATAGTTGTTAGCCGCGGTTGCAGGACTAGCTGCGGCTGTCATCATGCCGCCGAATGTTTGGGTTGCTTTTTGCTGCAATGCGCCGCCACCACCAACATGAACAATTTGGTCTGCAATACTCGGCACGGTTGTATATGCAATGATGCCTATCAGCATAAATATTATATACCCCAAATCGTAGGTACTGAAGAACGTTGTACCTGTTTCAGCAAGGTTCTTTAAATCCATTTTCAAAATATTCTCCTGAATTGTACCTAATACTGACCCTAGAATGTTCGCAACTGGCAACCATAGATAAACGTTAATGTATCTGGCGAGATACATATTAAGAGTATGGTGGAAACCATCAAACACACTCAACCCTAGAACCAGTGGCCCTAACATAGCTAAAATGATAAGGTTAAAAGTTCTGAGTGTATTTATACAAAGCGCAGCTGCGGCATAAATAATTTGCAGAATAATGCTAATCACGCGCTTAATGTCATTCGTAAAATTGTACGCCATTTTTGCCATTACAAACTCCATTGAATTCCCGATCTTTTCCATCCAACCCTCGTTCTCCACCTCCGGATGTGCATATTCCATCCAAAGAGATCTATCACCGGTGCCACTTTCACCAACAAGAGCTTTCCATTGTTCCGATTTCTTCATCGCTTCTTCCTTTTTCTTGAATAATTCCGCGATAGCTTTATCTGAATCGTCAACCATTTTCGATGTTCCTGTAACAATTGGTTTCAACACTCCCTCCATAACCCCCAGTACATGAGGAAATAACATAATTGCTAATCCGATAGCAAATGGACGGAAGAGAGGGTAAAAATCTATGCTCTCTGCCCGTGCAATATGTCCCCACACTCGGTACGCGATGTACCAGGTCGCAGCAAAACCAGCGATTGCACGCCCCACTTTTATTAGCCCACCTACCTTTGGAAGCATGTCTTTATACAATGTTTCCAATACCTCCTGAAAACTTTTTATTTCTCCGGCAATACCTTGCGCGTAAGAGAAAAACGGCAAACACACTACCAGTAGAAAAACACCAGCCCCGACACACAATTTCATAATGAACCGTTTATATTATCGTTGAAGATTATAGAGGCTTCTTAGCCCATCGATTTCAGTTTTTTCATTTTTCTTCTGTAGATACAAAAGCTTTGCTTCTTCGTTAAATTGCCGCAAAAATTGGCGCTTCTCTTTCATTTCCTGATAAATTCGGTCAATTGCAGTTAACCGTTCTTCATCCGACATCCTTAATTGGTGCGACGTAATAATTAACATTAGCTCTTCCAGATTCGCCAGGCTTCGCTTAAAAAGGTTGTTATACACTGAACCCAAGTATGCGATATTCCGTTCGGAGAAAGTGCCTGACGCTTTAAACTGTCGAAATGCTGATTTATATTCATTTAGAATATCAATCTGACATTGAATAATATCGGGAATACGCTGATATTTCTTTACTTCCGGCGAAACCACGTAAAGGCCATCAAGGAAAACCTGGTGAAGTTTATAGTTACCATTGGCGACATTCTTAACTTTACCATACCCATCTGAAAGCACTTTATATCCCGTGTACATATTTTGCAGTATCTTTTTGAATTGGGTTAACTTCTCGATGTTTAAAGCAAGTTGCGCCAGTTCAGCCAATTGAGCGGAAGTCCGTAAAGGGAAAATAACCACTATGAAAAATACCAGAATGCACAAAATCCGTTTCATCACAAAAATTTTTCTTTACATAAATTCAGACCTTGCAAATTGATGCTAAGGCATGCCATAAAGCTTTCGCATAGCATCAGATTCAGAGAACTGTTGAAGCCTGCTACGGTCAACGAATGTTACTTGTTGAGAAATTGAGAGGGACGCGTTTAATTGCTGGGTACTTTGTTGATAAAGTCTGTCGATTCTTTTGATTCGCTCATCATCAGTCATTTCATACTTTCCATTAAGCACTACGGCGGAGAGTTGGTCGATAGTTTTTGCAACCTCATTCATTAGTGTTGTCGAAGCTTCCACAACAGCAGCGATTTCCGAAGGGCGAAACCTTCCAGTACCTCTGGCTTTGCGAATATTTTGGTTGCAAACTTTCAATATGGTAAACTGGTTGCCAATTATATCAGCGACGCGGGCATATCGCTTTATTTTAGGGTTAACGATCTTAAGATCGGAGATAAAGACATTATGTAGTGAAAATTCTCCATTCTTAACAGACTGAATAGTACTATATCCCTTTTTTGCAATATCATACCCTTTCTTTAATTGAGCAATGTGCGCCCTCAACGAAATAATCTGTTGTATCAGATATTTTCTTTGTGTGGCGTTCTGCCGCAACCATTCATTTACCAGCTGTGCCTTTACCGGAAGCATCAGTGATACCAACACGATCATCAAACAACACAGTTTCATTGCTCACTATTTTATTCCATACAATGCACGCAGTCCATCTACTTCTGCTTGATCTTTGGCTTGTTGAAGGCTTAACATGGCGTTGGAGCGGTTAAATTCGAGCAGGTGACTAAAATTTCTGTCAATTTTCGCCCCGGCCACTGCAATTAGTTCCAGCCTTTTTGCGTCACTCATTTTAGTAGACAGGCTATTGACAACAAGGATAAGCTCATCGAGGTTTTTAACGCTTTCCTCGAAGATGCCTTGGTAGACCTTGCCCATACTTTCAATTTGGGAAGGTGTAAAATTTTTATCCCGTTTAAAAAGAGCAAATGCACGTTTATATTCTTCAACCAGGTCTATTTGCCGTTCAATAATCGCCCTAACACGACGGTAATAAGCAATTGTGTTACGTACTTTCTGTAGTTCTTCGTAATACTTGGAATATTGTTCCTTTTGTTTTTCAACCCAATCGCCAATTTCAGTAAGCTTCAACTTTGACAATGTGTTCTCCACCGCACGTTGTGCATTTTGCAGACCGATAGTTTTATTCTGCAAGCGTTGTACCTGCAGGTCAATTGCCTTTA
Source organism: uncultured Chitinophaga sp. (assembly GCA_965653365.1). Lineage (GTDB taxonomy): Bacteria > Bacteroidota > Bacteroidia > Chitinophagales > Chitinophagaceae > Chitinophaga. Next base: position 227,700 of record CBFGZV010000004.1, read on the forward strand.
TTATTTTTTTTGCGACTGCCTTTACCGCTACCCATACAATCGCATGACTGCGTTTAGTAGGCGCAATAGTAAACAGGAAAGCGATAACGAAAATCCAGATACACCTTTTCATCCTTACACATTTTCGATTTCACAAATAAGTACCTGATAACCACTACTAATGGTTAGATATTAAAAAATAAGGAGTGGGAAATAGCAGGAATTAGTTACTGAATAATTAGGGTTCTTTTTGCTCGCCTACACGGCTAAAAACCTCATTAGGTGCCGATATTGTTTTGTTCTTTTTATCAACTTTGTAGGTTAATCCAGTTTCATTAATATACAATTCATCTGTTGATGGTTTAAATAGGGCAGTGTACTTGTCTGTTTGTATGGTAGCCGGTAAATCCTTGCCTTCTTCTTTTCGTTGGATAACAGAACGCTTCACAATGCTGTAGGTATTGGCCTTTTCATTGAATATTTTAACGAAAAGATCCACTGTTACATTAGCTGACTGCTTTTGGGCGCTTCGGTTATACTGTCCCTCCAGATCTGTAAGGTTAACTTTTGATTCGCACCCAACTAATGCGGTAAAAACAAAAACTACAATTAGGGAATTTTTCATAGCATTAATTTTACCCCTTGAATATAGCAATTTTCGTGCAAAAATCACCCGATTTTCCTATCCTTTAACAACATCTCAATGCCTTTTTCCATGCTTCCGTATTTCTCGGCATAATCTAGCACTAAAACCCGTTCCTTACCTTCGGTAGTATAACAGTAATACTCCTCTGGACACAATTCATTCTTATAGACCTTCATCAACTGCCCACCAATATCAATGTATATTTCCCGGTTATCTTTATTCACGGAAAGTAAAATGTTCTTTCCTTTATCGCTCATTCCTAAAACCTCCTGTAGCTTGTCGAACTTGTTCTGGAATTTTCGCATATCCATCAGTATCTTTATATCCGCATTGTTAATGATGGCATCCTTAATAATGGGAGAACTTACTAGATCATCAAGCTCCTGGGTGATTACAATGGGAATACCATTAAATTTGCGAATGGTTTTGAAAGCATACTTTAAAAACTCAGCCATACCGCTTTTTGCGATTGCTTTCCAAGCTTCATCTATGGTAAGAACTTTACGTACTCCTTTCAGTTTACGCATTTTGCTTATGAACAGCTCCATAATTATCAACGTAATAACAGGAAAGAGTATCGGATGATCTTTGACGTTATCCAGCTCAAACACAACGAATTGCTGGTTAAATGCATCCAATTGTGTTGTGGCGTTCAGTAGATAATCAAATTCTCCCCCACGGTAGAATGGCCGCAACACATACAAGAAATTATTAACATCAAAGTCACGATCTTTTATGTTAAAGGCTTTAAGTTCCAGTGTGTAAATCTTTTCCAGATACTCGTAAAAGCTATCAAAACACGGAAAAATGTCAGGGTTGGCGGCAAGGTGCAGGTAATAACCCTGCAAAGCGTTAGACAACGCGACATATTCAGAACGATTGAAATTTTCGTTGTCCTGTTTCCACAATGCGACCAAAAGGCTTTTCAGACTTTCCTTCTTTTCGGTATCGAGTGTTGTTCCCTCTGATAAATAAAAAGGGTTAAACTTAATTGGGTTATTTTCCTCATAGGTGAAATAATATCCCTTCACTAACTCACACAATCCTTTGTAACTCCCCCCAATGTCAACGGTAACACAGTGCGCCCCCTGATCGTACAGTGTACGTAACATATGGTTAACCGTCATGCTTTTACCTCCGCCGCTGGTTCCGCAAACTAAGGTTCCCATATTTGAGCAGATTCCAGTTCTACGGGGAGCGTTGTATAGGTCTACAAATACAGGCCGACCAAACAATCTATCAGAAAACCTAAATCCTTCCTCCGGTGGTGCGCTGCGATAACTTCCCTCATGATTTAAGAAACACAACGCCTGTTCAGCAAACGTATCGAACATGTCATTTTCTGGAAAGTCGGCTGCGTTACCCGGCAGGCAAGCCCAAAAGACCTGCGGCGCCCCCTGAACTTCCTGCCTGGGTGTACCATCCATTTGTGCAATTGCAGCAGAAACGTGGTTACGCAGCTCATTCAACTGTTCCCTATCCTCTGTCCATACAATTACGTTAAAATGTGCTTTTACTGGCATGCGCTGTTCTGATACAGCTTCATTTAAAAAGGAATTTGTGGCATCCATGCTGTAGGCATTCTCCCGGCTATATGCCGCAAGTGATTGCAAACGTCTGCGCTTACCCTCAAACTTCTTCAATGTTTTTTGTATGTCCTCAATCTGGATAACCTGGTTGTAAATGTGATTACAGTTAAGTAATTGACCTAAAGGCGTTGCAAATCCGACAGGGAATTTGGTTCTATCGGTAGAATACTTGTCGTAATACATTTTACTTCCACAAACTGATGGTAAATCCTCCACATCACTTAGCGCATACATATTACAGTAACAGTCACCAATTTTCCATTCCGGTTTAAAAGAAATGTCACGAATAAGCGGTTCTTGTTCTTCACTTAGTAAAAAACAATAGCGTTCAATTAGTCCGGGATATTCCTTTGTGCCCGCAAGTGCATTGTCTTTTAATTGCTCTACTTTAATAAACGCGCCCTCTGCTAATAGTTTCTGAAACTGACTGGCTTTGTCAATAAAATCACTTATCAGTCTTAAATTGGATGGTGATGAATTATTGATTGGTCTTAATAAATTTGAAAACATGGAACTTGAAGGCTTCCGATTTAGTGCCTTACGTGTGAGCATAACATAACTATGATGTTCCAGATATGGACGGCCTGAAAAAAAACCATTGCTGCATTTAGAAAGGAATGTCTGCTGCGACCCATTTTCGACAGGTACATAGCTTTGCTTACTGAACCAATCTTGTTTATGAATAACGGTTCCAGCTGGAAGAATTTTAATGGCTTTTAACCAAACTTGATGCAACGTATCATATTCACTGCTTGACAACGAAAATATTTCCGGAAGATCCAGTTTAAACACTACTGTTACATCGCCATGTTTGGAAAGGATGCAGTCTTTCTCAACCTTATAAACTGGCAATATCTTTTCCAGTGCTTTTGTTTTGGAACGTTCGTCCCGTAAGTGCAGGAGAATGGCTGCAATAGCCACCATAGCACATACTACTACTATTATCATCACTCCTTATTTTTCAATATGTCAAAGAACATTTTTCTCGATCTGCATGTCACAGCAGAAGTGACCTGTCGGAATGCGGCTAACTTCATTAAGCCGTATTCTCCATACTTTTGGCTGAACCGGGTAACCCAATTAAACAACACGATTCCAACAATTACTGCACCCGGAATAAGTATGTAAACAGGCACTCCCACTATGTAACACACAGAAAAAACAACCAACAGCCCGATTAACCCAATCGCCAGGTAGGCAAGGTATTGAGCCTTTACCCCTTTAAACTCAATGGCTTTGTTGATGCCTTTATTTATGGTATAAACTGCGGTACTCATAACCAGTCAGTTTATACCGAAGAATCCTTTTAGAACGGTCGCAACAACAACCAAAAAAATACAGCTACCGAACCACGCCGCCGCCACTTTGCCCGTGTCTTGATCGCCGCTATTCCACTTATTGAAAACCTTTACTGCTCCTACAAGCCCAACCAGGCCGCCAATTGCATACATTAAGGTGACGCCGTATTTGAAATAGCCTTTTACCTCTCTTTCCGCTGCCTGAATGCCTGCATCACCTCCTTGTTGAGCAAAAAGATCAGTACTGTATAATGCAATAGCAATCGTTAAAACCGCAACGGCAATACGGGTTTGGCCGTAGTTTTTACTACTTAAAAACTTCCCTACTCCACGTTTCATTCTACACTATTTTTTAAGTCTAAACACTTTTATCAAACACTAAACCTATTAGGAATTTACCCACACTGATGAAAATGTATCGGGTGGCAAATCCATATCCAGATCATCCCGCAAGCACTTTTCCACATGCGTAAGAATTGCTTTCCTGTATGGTTCTCTGTGCAATGCCGGGTATTGAGCAACCAGTTCTTGTAAGTGGGATTTTAAGTCAGACCATTGGGTGCGGTCAGCGCCACTGATAGCTAATTGAAGATCGTCTGCAAGGGTTTCCAGTGCATCAAATAGTTGCTCTTCTATAGTAGTAGGCTGGAATGAGGTGGTATTTGGTTGGGTGGATGTAACTTGAGTTCCGGGAAAAGAATTATCTTCTGGGGCTTCTTCCTGTGCTTGCCATATACGTTTTCTTGTTGTAAGAACTGGAAATTGCCCCGCCGCTTGTTTGCTTTTCATTCCCACTTTTTTCCCATACACCACAAAAAGCAAGACATAGTACGCGGCTAGGGCAACACCAGCAAATATGATAAACTGTGACCAACTAATACCTTCCAACATAATTTTAGATTTTGTGTGAAACAATTTTCATTTCTGTTTACGACACAAATATGGGGTTGTCGGAAGGCCGGTTACTTACACCAAGCTTGTTAGCTGTATAATTTAGTATCGTGGATTCTCGTCTGCTGTGTCCATCCGTTTAATAAGGTTCTCTTTCAGATTATCGAGAAATTGCGTCCTGTTTTTCTTTCGTATGCGAATGCCTTGAAATACCCGATAGTAGTTGCCTAAGTCAATATGTAGTGTAGTTTCAAGCCAATTTGCAATTTGTCTTACATCCAGAAAATCGTTGTTATTAAAAAGGTTGGAGGAATGCAAAGCATAAAGCAGCTCTATCAAATCGGACTTAGAGCCAGTCCAGCGGAGGTTCGATTTAGATTTTGTAGTGTCAGGAATAGTGGGAGAATAATTTCGTATTTGCGCCAGTTTTTGGTCAAGATACACCTGTGTATGCTCTAGTGCCTTTATTTTTGAAAAATGGTAAGTTCCTGGGCTGGAGAAACGCTGGTCGAAAAGAATATCGCAGTCAGAATGCGTATGGTATAGTTCATTCTTTCGTAGAAAATGTAATTCGTCTAAATACGTAGCCCCACTTCGGTAGTAGAGAACCCAATCAGCATGTTGCTCAAAATAGAAGGCAAGTCGTTTAATTTCTTTTTCCAGGAATTTTACTTGGTTTTCCTGCCCGGGAGGCAATAATTTTTCGTTCTGGAGAATTCTGTTGTAGTGAAGGAACAGGGAGTAAAAATTAGGTAGAAGGACTTTGAAGAAATTGATTTCTTCGGCGGGGTCTGTGAATGACTTTTCAAGAACGTATTGTTTAAGCTCAAACAGGGATTCTCGTATCAGGACAATGCAGCGGGATATTCTCGCAATTGCACCCTGATCTCCCGGCATAGCCCCTAAATTTTCTTGGAGGGAGTTCCATAAGGAATTAATGTACTGCATAGCTTTTCATATTTATGGTTAAAAAGACATTTAACCCGCAAAAAAAAGTCCTATGCTACACGCGGCTATATTACTGGTAAAAGTGAATTACTGGTAATTACCCAAAAAATTGTTAATACTTGTTTTTTTAATTTGCTCAATACAACATCCTGCATGGTTTGTAGAACAGTAGACAGTTTCTGGAGTGCAGCGGAGTTGTTACGGGAGTAAAACTGCGTTCGTAAGGAAGATTCCTGAAGATCATCCCCACCCTCTGCAATACAGTTATGTGCTAAATGACTAATAATATCCACCACTTTTGCTTGAATTAGCCCTGCTTCTTCAAAGACTGCGGCAAACTGAGCTAATTCAATTGAAGTCAGGTTTACCTTTATTTTACTGTGTGCAGCCGGTGTTTTTTGATCGCCACTGTTTGAAATAAGGTATTGATATTCCTCTTCAATGATGTGAAGGATCTGTTCGGAGATAGGAGGAAGGCCAGGTTCCAGTGCCATACCAGGGCGAGGTTTTTGGCGACGCTCGGTCGTAACATACCAGTTTACTCGTTCTATCCTCTCTGCCGGCGTAGGCAGTGCCTCTAATTTATCATGAAGTTGGCCCGTACAATAGTTTCGATACTCTAAATTATTAAAATTAATAAAATGTAATTTATAATGTATCAACATGTTAATGTCAATTTCCGAGCTGCTGCTATTTTCACCATTGTGAAAGTCCACTTGAGCGAAACCATTACCTTGCAGTGATTCAGCATCAGCTGGTTCATGGTTATCAACACCATTATTGGGAAAAGCAATATCCAGGCAAGAGTGCAATTCGTGTAAAAGCACCTTAAAATAAGAAAGCTTATGGAATGTGAATGGTGTGTTATCGCGTAGGAAAAATCCTTTAAGTGGCCGGGTTGCTACGTCCAACAAAGCTTTGGGTACATCAGGGTGATCGTATAATTTAAGTAGCTGTTCATAGTCACCCCGTAATTTTTTCTTTTCGTGCAACATATACCGATGCGGCATAGGCAAGTTCTCGTTAATAGATTCGGGGTAAAATTTAATCATGTGCAACATAATCTTCTGTAAAGCCCCATATACTTCTTTGTAGAATTGCACCAGAAGCGCTACACCAGCCCCTTCAGTAAGTGAGATATACTCATCTACTATATCCATTATCCGAAGAGCGTCCATCTGGTTCATATAAATGTACTGATCAGCGTGCCGAGGTTTTAGCTCATGGAACCGCATTTGAAGTTCCCGCTGCACACGGTAACTTTCACTAACCACCCAGTCGATTTGATTTTTTAGCACATCTTGGTCAAATGGTTGGGCTGTCATTACATCAGGAATAATCGTCGAAAGCCACGTTTCCACTCGGGAAAGCTCGTATACTTTTGTCATAGGAATTTCCGTTTATCCCAAAAAAGATAAAGATTCGGTCAAAATTTCTACGGGTCAAGGCTTGAGTATCAGCAATATAACTAATTTATTTCAAATAAATTATATCCAACGCAATTTCATGCATTAAAATAAATAGCAATCAATATTTTTTTTAGCGGGAACAGAGTTGTGCCACATATGGATTGGGCCAACACCATAGGGGGAAAGCTGGTTGTAAGGGCGGCAAAGTCAAACTCTTTTGCGACTGTAAAGTACCAGATCTGCCAAGACAAAAAAAGTTGCTCCAGGAAGGAAGCAACTTTTTTTACGCGGAATTTTGTAAAGACTACTAAGACAAGTTACAGAAGTTCACTGCAATATTGTTGCGGTCGCTTAGAATATTTGAGAAACGTAATATTGTTCAGTCACCACAGTATCTTTATCACAATAAATTTTGTTAACTTCTTCGTTCAGCCTTTTGCCTCTAAAATTTATCCACTTCCCTTTTTGAATCATATTTTCTGGCACGTTGTACAGCAGGATTTTTCGGGTTCCTAATGGTGTAGAATTCAATAGATTTATTTTTATTGCGTGACCAAAATCCGGAGAATAGCAATTTTCATATTTTTTCTCTACAGTTCCAATGCCATAAAATGAAATTTCAACCCATTCCGTTTTAGAAGGTGGGCATTCAGAACAATCAGGTAAGCCGGGAAATATTTTTTCGCAAGACACAAACAAGATTGCGATTATCAGGCACGGTACGAACTTCATTTACGAGCAGTAGGTTTCAGTTTCAACAAATCTAAATATTCTATTTGTTAATAGTATGATTGGATTGATGCAAAATTGTTAACGTTGGCATTAGATTCAACTACTTTCGTGTTATCATAGGCTGATAGTACGCCTTTCGACTGTTGCACAAAAAAAATTCCGGCACACGAACATGCCAGAATATTTCGCATGAGAAATTTTTACATGAGGGAAATGCTTTCTGGTCATTACGGTGACAAGAAAAATACAGATTTCCTTACTAATAAGTTAGTTCAATAAGCATAATTAAATTGTTAACCCATTGTTAGTAGAGAAAAATAGGGCTACATCTGATCTTCCTGCTCTCTCTTATTGTCGCGGTGGCGGTCTGCTCTCCCTTATGTCGCGCTGGTGGTCTGCACAGCGACCCCGGCGCTGCTGATTGAGGGAGCTGCCGCGAGGTTGCACGCAAACCGCCGCGGGGACACAAATTGATCTTCCTACGGGGTCAACAAAGTTAGACCGCCATAGGGACGGGGGGCTTTGTCGCGCTGGCGGTATCACTTACATGTTTGTCGCGCTGGTGGTCTGCGGAGCGACCCCGACGCCGATCTGGCGCTGGTAGCCGTTACTCCTTCAATGCCATTTCGATGTTTTTTCTTAATCCTTCGGCCGATCTTAATTCCTGCCCTTTGGCGAAGATGCGGCCTTGCTTGTCGATCAGTATAGGTGCCGGGTAACCTAAAATTTTATAGAATTTTATAATAGGGTGTTCGTTACCCTGTCCGTCCGTGTAAAGGTTAACGGCGTGTTCACCAGTGTAAAGTCCAAGGCTAAGTGATTTTTTCCAGTATTCAGGATTTTTATCTATGCTAACGGTCACAAAAACAACGGAATCGTTATTTGCGAACTGCGCTTCTGTTTCCTTCAACGTATTTTTGTAATACGAAATGCAGGCGCCGCATCCTGTGTACCAAAAATCCATAAACACTACTTTCCCCTTCATGTTGTCTAGCTTGTGGTATGTACTTTGATTATCGGGTAAATTGAACGCGTAAGCAGCTGACCCTTTGGCAAATTTCACGAATGGTGATAGGGAATTTTTCAACTCAGCATCTTGCATGCTTTGTAAGGTTAGGTTTGCTATCGAATCAATGCCGGGGAAGCCACCCTGACCATACCAAAAGATTAAATAATTAGTAGTTAAAAACTCACGGCGTTGTCTATTGTCATGAGTTTTCAATTGAGAGTAAAGGTCTACGATTTTAAAATCACTAACATTAAATTTGCTCTCTTGAAGTTTTTTATCTACAGAATAGTTCCAATATAGTGGTGAATACTTAAAGTACGGGGTTGTGGAATCTGAATTTTTTTCTTCCACCATTTGATTACTATACAGTGATTTTAATTCCCTCAGTGTGGAGTCTTGTTGCTTTATGTTTGCGAGCCAGTAGCTTTTACTGTAAAAATATAGTTTTGAATAATCGAAGTGAGTTATAATATTCAATCTTTCAACATAGAACGCTATTTGACTTACCTTATTTTTATAACTGAGTTGTTCATATAAGCTAGACTGTTTCAATGAATCAAGTGCTAGAAGTGTTTTCTCAATATTTTCGGACACTGAGAGGTTTTTTGAATAGAGTTTACTAAAAATACTGGGAACAGAAGCTCCTGAACTTGACATTATTATGTTACCTGATGCTTTTTCTATTTCCCAACGGCATTCTAGTTTAGCAGCGCCTTTACCAGAGAACGAAATAGCATACGGCATTTTTTGAATGTAAGTTGGGTACTTATTGGTAGAATCAATTTTTGCACCCGGTTTTAAAATTTCCAATTGCACATTGTCACTAGGCTCCATCACGTACAGCATAAATATGTATTCATCCTCTCCAGATTGCTTTTTTACTTTAAAATTGAAATAGTTTATTTCGGAAAGGTTTTTAAACTCCGCTGAAAATCCGTCTGCAGAATGACTAACAGCAATACGCTCGTGGGGCAGGTTTGCTGCTTGGAAGGTTTCAGGTAAAAAATTCCAGACTTCAAATATTAAGGAATCAGCAGGATTTAGCCCTTCCATTTGCCCACTGATTCTTGCTGTTGTTTGCGCACCTCCTACGAGAGAAATACAAACAAGCCAAGCAATTACTATAAGAAATTTCATTACAAACTTTTCATATAAGTAACCATATTGGTGAAAAGTTGCTACATCGCTATGCTGTTTTTTCAGTCGCGCTGCTAATCGCCTACGGGGTCAACAAGTTAGACCACCATAGGGACACAAATTGTCGCGCTGGTGGTCTGCTCTCCAGTATGTCGCGCTGGTGGTCTGTGCCAACGACCCCGGCGCTTACAAAAACCACCACTGGGACACGGCGCTAACCACCTACGGGGTCAACGGAGTTAGACCACCATAGGGACATTATACCCGGCGCTGCTACCAGATTATTTTAGGCATGAATGTAAAATAATGCTATATTACCGTTAGGCATTAAATCCTTATCCGGTGTCTAATAGTGAATCTCAAATCCTAGAAAAGCTAAAAGCTGGTCGCAATCTTGAAATTGTGTTCAAGGAACTGTATGATCATTACTACCGCTATTGCCTGGGCCTGGTTGCAACAATAATTGATGAGCCAGAGGAAGCGCACGACGTAGTACAGGGGGTATTTATCGCTTTGTACGAACACAAATATTATAAAAACTCTAAATCTATTACAGCACTCCTTTACATGATGTGTCAGCAACGTGCTATAAACTACCTCAAACAAAAGCAAGGAGAAAAAAAGAAACATACAGATTATCAGCAATTTGCAATTTCCAAAGAAATTCCCCATTTTTCTACCGAGGTCTTTCAAAAAATCGATGCCATTGTTCAAAATATGCCTGAAAGGATGAAGATGATTTATCAAGCCTATTTGGCGCGATTAAAGCATGACCAGATTGCCAGGTTGTACGGTTTAAATATTAATACAGTAAGGCATTACCTAAAATTAGCTGGCCACCATATTAAACTACAGCTTTCAATCAACAATGAAATTATCTAAGGACGAACTTTTACAGCTATTAATGCAAAAGGCCGTTGGCATTATAACTGAAGAAGATGATGCATTAGTCAATGAGATACTCGCCTCCGATGAGGAAGCTGCGATGCTATGGGAAAAAGTTCAAAAGATTGATGAGCGCAATACCAATTCAGGTTTATTTACACCTTCCTCCCGCTCCCAAGGCTGGGAAGAAGTGATTACTACCGTAAAGGGCCGCCGTAGAAAACGATTGTTTGTTATAGTTGGCGCAATACTAGTATTACTAATTTTTATCATGCTAATATATTTTTTAGTGATTCGCTAAAAAAAATCCCTTCCGCACTACCAAAAACGACCTTCACTCTTGTACATATAATAGCAGCCAATTACGGCGCACCAGAACAAAATTGTGGTCGGTTTGCTTAAGCAGCACCATACCCCTTATTATTAAATCTATTTATTATGTACAAGCTTATACTTCCCGCATTGGGAATAACTACCCTTATTATTGCATGTGGGTCACCCCAAGCTCCTACCTCAAATGAGTTTGTGCCAATTGTTAAAACACAACGGGTACAAAAAGTTTTAGGCAAGATGGAAAAAAGCTGGCCGGGAAAAATAGAATCCCCATATATAATTGATCTTGGCTTTACAGTACCTGGTCGTGTGGAGAAAGTGAATGTTGTAGAAGGACAGCATGTAGATAAAGGGGAAGTACTTGCGACTATTGAGAAAGATGCAGCCCAAAGTGCGAGAAAACTGGCGATGATAGAGGTTGCCAAAACCCAAGATTTATTAAACAGGTCAAAAAAACTACGTTCCACCGGGAGCATTACAGAGAAAGAATACCAGGAAAATCAGTTTCAGCACGAACAAGCCCTTGCAAAAGCGCAAATAGCTGCTGATGAAGAGAAGCAAACTACCTTGACAGCTCCATACGACGGTATCATAGTAAGTCGGTTTCTTAACAAAGGCTCGATAGTTACACCGGGAACGAAGGTATTTACCTTCATGAGATCTGGTGCTATGCATGCATTAATAGAGGTGCATCTTAATGACCTTCCTCACCTTAAAATAGGGATGGAAGCCAGCATTCTACTTCCAAACAAAACAACTATTACTGGTATCGTTTCTTACATCAGCCCTATAGTTGATAATAATAATAAAACTACACCAGTAAAAATTTCCTTTCTCCAACAATCCAACAATGCATTATATCCCGGAATGTTTGTGAATGTTATAGTTAAACCAACCCCTGTAGGTCAATTGCTGATTAAACAAACTGCTTTGCATATCAACAATGGCAATCCTTATGTATATGTTGTAAAGGACAGCATAGCTGAAATAAGAAAAATACGTCTGGTGGGACATGAGAAGATAGATGATTATTATGTAGTATCGGAAGGATTAGAGGAAAACGAAGAGGTAATAACTGCGGGGGCGGAAAACATATCAGAAAAACAGAAGGTAAAAATTGTAAACTGATTACTATGGAAACAAGATATAAGGGGTTGCCACATTGGGCGGTGAACAATAAGGCAAAGGTATGGTTTACATTTTCACTGTTGGTGCTGTTTGGCATAGCTTCCATATTTACCATGCCAAGGCAAGCAGACCCAAACATCAAGATATTACAGGGTAGCATAGTTACGTATTATCCAGGAGCGAACGAAGAAGAAGTGGAAAAAGAGGTAACAGAAAAAATAGAAAATTATCTGTTCCAGTCAAAACAGGTAGATAGGAAGAAAACAACCTCACTTTCCATGCAAGGTGTTTCGCTCATAAAGGTGGAGCTTACCCCGGACGTAAATAACCCGACAATTGTTTGGAATAAACTACAACACGGCTTAAACAGCTTACCTATACCAAAAGCAACTATTCAAACTGAATGGGCGGATATTACGCAGGTAATTATTACGGTTTCGTCCCAGGTAAAAAATTACAATGAGCTGCAACGGTATGCCGATACCATTCAGCAAGCATTGTCGAAAGAATCTGAAATTTCAGGCATTCAGCAGGTAGGGAATCAGCAGGAAGAAATAAATGTAGCCATCGAGAAAAAGAAACTGATCTATTACGGTATTGACCTAGAATCGATACTCCGCGCTATCTCATCCAGCCATCAAGATCAACCATCTGTGGAAAGCAACACCGATGGATATAAGATACCGATTAGCATAAATGGTAAACTGCGTTCGGTACAGGATGTTGAAAACGTACCTATCATTCTCCTCAATGGGAAAGTTATTAGGTTAATGGATGTAGCAACAATTGAAAGAAAATATCAAAACCCAAAGGCCCTAATTGGTACTACAGGCAAAACATTAATGCTCGGCATCAATTTACGAACGAACATAAACGAAGTAGCGTTTGGAAATAAAATAAATGCGGTGCTAGCGGATTTAAAGAAAAGACTTCCGCAAGATCTGGAATTTAAAACTATTGTTAGTGAGCCAGAATTTGTGCGAGTAACAGTCGGTAATTTCGCTTTTGAATTCTTCTTCGTCATTGCTATGGTTACTATTGCGCTAATCCTAATGTCACCGCTACGAACTGCACTAATATCTATTGCAGCTGCGCCTATTTCAATACTTATGACTATCGCATTCCTACGAATGCTTGGCATGCCTCTCCACCAGGTTACCTTAGCCGGTCTGGTTTTGAGCCTTGGGATGGTGGTAGATGATGCAATAGTGGTAGCTGACAACTTCCGGGAATTAAGGATTTGCGGAATACCTACACATATGGCCTCCTGGAAAGCGGCCCAACAACTAATGCGACCACTATTAGTACGGACAGTATGTATTATGGTCACATTCTTTCCCCTGGCAATCTTTACTGTAGGGCTGTCCAAGGAATTTATGATAACGCTGCCTATTACAGTTTCCCTTGCGTTAGGTTCTTCATTACTTGTAGCCATTTTTATTACGCCAACCATGTGTGATACAATGTCTGGCTGGAAGGTTTTGAACAAAAAGAAAACATCAGGTACAAAATCAAGAAAAAAAATATTTAATGAAGCGCAAAACCAATATGACAGGCTTATTGATTGGGCTTTCAGGAACAAAAGAAGAACATTGGTATATACATTTCTAATTACGATTGTAGGAATTGCCCTGCTTGGTTTAGTTCCACGGGTATTTTTCCCAAATGCAGATATTGACAAATTCAACATTTTAATAACGATGCCTCGAAATGCCAATTTAGAGCAGACAAAAACTGTTGTTAAAGAATTGGAGGAAAAGATAAGAAAGGATAGTTTGGTAGAGGACGTAACATCCTTAATCGGTGTTTCAGCAAAAAGATTTCATGTTACTTATGCTCCCCATTATGCTGATGAATCGTTCGCTCAACTTTTTATAAAAACACGTGATGCCAAAGCTACCAGAATACTTTCCCAAAAGTATATCAATGAACTGGAGAATAGTATTCCGGGTACGCGCATTCAAATACGTACATTGAATTTTAATCAGACAGAAGCCCCTATTGAAATTCACATTGAAGGAAATAATTTAGATACTTTAAAGGAATTGGGAAACAAGGTTTGCAATATACTATTGGGCGAAGAAGCTGTAAATTTCGTGAGGACGAGTTTTGAAAATGATTATGTAGGAATGAGTGTAACGCCTAAGACTTCCGTTCCAGACGAACTGAGGGTCAAAAAAAACGAAATTGGTAACATAATTCTCGCCCACGGCGACGGTATTACTGCAGGTCGCTTTCACGAAGGTAAAAACCCAATAAGCATAAATGTTAATATTGACAGTTACAATCAGAACATTTCAACTTTTAAAGATCTGCCGGTACGTACGCTTTCAGGTGCTTTAGTGCCATTAGGGCAAAGCGTTGATTTTTCATTAATCAGGCACACAGGTAGTATCACGCATAAAAATGGCAAGCGCGTGTTAACAGTGTTGGCAGAGGCGCAAAAAGGCACTCCCGCAATTGATATTTATGGAAAACTCGATAAACAATTTGCAAGCATCAAAATTCCTAAAAACTATACTTTATCTTATGGAGGAGAAATAGAAACTGTAGCAGAAAATGCTCCCGGACTTTTGAAAGCTATCTTATCTACGATAATAGGAACATTCTTCCTGATACTCTTTCTTTATAAATCTTTCGTTCGGGCTACAGTTATAGTACTAACATTTGTACTAAGCCTCCCAGGAGTAGCTATTGGTCTACTTATAACAGGCTATCCTTTAGGGTTCACTGCAATTGTTGGATTACTGGCACTGGTTGCAACCGTAATAGGTAATGGTGTAACTAAACTTGAATTTCTGGATTTGCTTATTCGAGAACATAATTATTCCATAGAAAAGGCTGCTAAAGAAACAGCAAGACTTAGAATGAGGCCCGTTGTGCATACGTCTATTGTTACAGCACTAGGGTTGATTACAATGATCGCTGGAGGCTCACCCATGTGGGGGCCGTTGGCTACCGTAGTTGCATTTGGCTTGTTATATTCTGTATTTATTACGCTTATTGTAATGCCTGTAATGTTGGCCGTATGGACAAAGGAAGTAAAATTAAACCCTAAGTTAATGTCCTCAATGGCAGGGATTGCGGCTTTACTTCTATTAAATCCCACTTCGGTAAATGGGCAAGAAATTGATCTGAAAAAATGTAAGGAATTAGCGTTAACTAACAATGAGATTAAAAAATCATTCTCTGAGCTTCAAAGTGCATCGGTACTAGTAAATTCATCGAAAGCAGGGCAATTGCCACAAGTTTCAGTTGGGGCATATGGGTTTGCTCTTGGCTCACCGTTCAAAGACATTCTGGTGCCAGTCGGCGGTGTGGCTTCATTAAGCATTGAACAATTACTTTATGCCGGAGGAACCATGAAGCATAAGTGGGAGAAGGCAGAACTGGAAAGAGAGCATTCAAGGCTGGCATTTTTAAGTAAAGTAGACCAGATACTATTTACAACGGAGAAGCATTACTGGCTATATCAACAATTAGTTGCCAGCAGGCAGGTTATTTCAGAGAATCAAAAAACAGTAGAAAGAATCCATTTAGAAACATGTGAACGTGTAAGAGCAGGATTTAATAATAAGGAAGATAGCTTAGTCACTGGGTTTGCTGTTAAGGAGAATGAATTTGCGCAGTTACAGTTGAGTAATCAAATTTACGTTCAAAAGATACTTCTTTGTCAAATTATTGGTGCAGACACTGGCACAGCGCATTTTAAGGAAGTAGATACCTGGGATTTACCACGAATTAAAGCTGATTTAGATTATCGAAACAATATTGGCATAAAACAGGCTGAAAATCGCCATGAGCAATTAATTAATCAAAAGGTTTTAGCAAACGCAACAGGACTACCCCAAATAGCGCTTTCTGGTGGGCCATTTGCTTGGTTAAGCGGCGCTGGTAAACAAGATAGCTTTCTTCCTGATAATTCTTTTCTTAGCTATTCTGTGTTTTTGAGCATGCGTATACCAATATTTGACGGTGGACAGCGTAAAGCACAGGTACGCGCAATTCAACATCAAATTGATGCTGCGGCGTTTGATGTATCAGAAACGGAATCAGGTTTAAAAATAGCGATTGCCAAATTGAAACTAGATATTGAAGAAGCGCAAGAAAATTTAAGGTTGGCGGTTATGCGGAAGGAAAATTCCGCAGCAGTTTTTAATTTAAGGCTTAACGAGTTCAAGGCAGGGGTTACAACAGTTAAATCTTATTTGGAGGCAAGATCTTTATTAGAAAAAAGTGAGCTGCAATTGTTGCAAGCGAGGGCAATGCTGATATTGAAATATACTGAATACAATTATCTGGCAGGCAAAGAAGAATAATGTCCCTATGGTGGTCTAACTTTGTTGACCCCGTAGGAGATCAGAGACTATTACAAAAAGTGTGTCAGTTTAAAGTTGCTTAACTTTAAACTGACAA
>CBFGZV010000005.1:0-241770 GCA_965653365.1 uncultured Chitinophaga sp.
TGGTAATTAACCAATCCATATAACCGCGCGGCGCTGTCTACTGACAGCGCCTTTTTTATGCCCAGATCAAAAAAACATAGATAATCGTCAAAATCGAAGGAATAGTCCGGGAGGGGAATCGCTAGTTTTCCATTGTGCCGGAGCCCATTGCGAACACGAAAGTTCCCGGGCAGGATTGTTTCGTCAGTTTGCGCCGTAGTTACGGGTAGTATATCAACCAAAAGCTTTTCCGCCGTATCATGCCCGGAAGGCCCGTTATACCTGAGTTATCCCGGTTTGCTCGTGCAAATATGCGCCACATCAGCGGATGCCGCAGTACTGACACCGATCTCCCGGCCGGTGTGAGATAGATTTTCTAGAACCTAACTTCTTCCATGTGAATCCCTGCAGTGATACTTTGCGGCAACAGGTTGCCGCGGGGGACGAAATAGCATTCCGCCGGATGTTTGAACTCTATTCAGACAGGGTGTTTGGCGTGGCATATACTTATACCCGCTCATCCCAGCTGGCCGAAGAAGTGGTACAGGATATCTTCCTGAAGATATGGTCGAAGCGGGAGAAGCTTGGCGCGGTGAATGAACTGCAGGATTATATCTTTATCATCACCCGTAACCATATTCTCAATCTTTTACGCGGTATCGCCAGGGAAAAGGCTTTCCTGGAAGGGTACCGGGAAGCCCAGGATACGGAAATCGCCGCGCCGGAAGCCGTATACCTGCAAAAGGAATCCTCGCTGATACTCGAGGAAGCCGTGCTGCGGCTGCCACCGCAACAGCGCGCTATTTACCACCTTAACCAGCGGAAAGGGCTCAAGCTCGGAGAAGTGGCCGTCACGCTCAACCTGTCCCGCAATACCGTCCGGAATCACCTGTTCCGGGCCATGGTCTTCATCCGCGAATACGTCCGCAAGCACGGGTGTGACGCCGGTTTACTCTTTCTTCTCATAAAAAGCGGAATTTTTTTCGTGGCCGCTGGTACATTCCTTTTTTTTCGGGGTCTTTATTATTGAACAGGCATCATGGAACAACACACGACAGATCATTCAGGCGCCCGGGAGTTCGGGCGTTTGCTGGAAGGTTATGCGGCCGGCACATTATCCGAAAGCGAACTGCGCGCATTCTTTGCCGCATTGCCGGCGCACGAGCAGGCGATAGCGGAAAAAATGCTGGCGGATATGCAATCCGGCCGCTATGACGGTCAAACGGACGTTTCGACGCGCGACAGGATGTTCGGCAGGCTGGCGTTGCACATGCATCCCCAACGGCGCTTCCGCCTGTTGCCGCGGATCGCGGCCGCCGCCGCGGTGCTGTTGCTGCTGATGGCAGGTGGTTGGGCGTGGCAACGCTTTAGCGCCGGCGCTCCGCCGGCCGTGGAAACCGCATCGGCCGCCACGGTGCAACCCATAATGCCGGGCGGTGAAAAAGCGTTGCTGACGCTGGGAGACGGCGCGGTAGTGCAGCTCGACAGTGCGGGAAACGGAGAGCTGGCGCAGCAGGGTGGCACGGCGGTCGCCAAGCTGAATAGCGGGATGCTGGCCTACCAGCGCGCAGGCCACGCCGTGGGCGCACCCGTGTATAATAAAGTAAGCACGCCGAAAGGCGGCGTGTATACGGTGCTGTTACCCGACGGCACGCGCGCATATCTTAATACGGCATCGTCTATCCGCTTCCCGACCGCTTTCCGGGGAAAAAGGTCGGTGGAGATCACGGGGGAAGTATATTTTGAAGTGGCGAAGAACCCCGCCGCGAAATTTGAGGTTGCGGCCGGCGACACAAAGGTGACCGTATACGGCACGCATTTCAACGTAAACGCTTATGAAGACGAGCCCGTTACCAGCGTGACCCTCCTGGAAGGGGCGGTGAGCGTGGCAAACGGGGCCGACAGCGTAGCCCTACGGCCGGGCCAGCAGGCGCAGGCTGCCGCGGGCATACGGCAGGTAGATAAACAGATTGACCTCGAAGAAGTGATGGCATGGAAAAACGGGGTGTTTCATTTCGAAAACCTCGCCTTACCGGAAATCATGCGGCAAATCAGCCGCTGGTACGATGTGACAGTCGCGTACAGTGGAAAAGCCCCGGCCCGCCGGTTTTCGGGCATCGTCAGCAGGCAGGCCAATATTGAAGAAGTGCTGCGGTTCATGCAACTGGCCGGTGTCAGGTTTGAAATCACCGGGAGGAATATTACCGTCATTCAGTAACAACCAAATATGATAACAGGGTCCATCCCAAATGGAAAACCGTTCCGTGAGCGAAACGGAACGGCTGGTAGTTTGGATAGATGTGACCGAAAAACAGCCACGAACAACTAAAGGAAAGTTTATTCTCAAATCCAAACACCCGCTCATGCCACAGCACCAGCGGGTAAAAAGCAAATTTATGCATTTAAAACTACATTTCTGCTCTCTGCCCCGGCGGGGGAGATGGACCTACACACACCTAGTCATGAAACTCACAGCCATTTTTATTCTGGGCGTTTGCCTGCAGGTAAGCGCCAGCAGTTACAGCCAGCATGTGACACTGAAAGGCAGGAATATTCCACTGAAGAAAGTACTGAAAGAAATCAACCGGCAAACGAACGTACAATTCTTTTACGAAGACGACTTATTGAACAGCGCGGGGAAAATCGACATTGACGTCACGAACATGCCGCTGGAGAAAGCGTTGAAGATCTGCTTCTCAGGGCGGCCGCTGGAATTTGCCATTTCAAAACAGACGATCGTTATTTCCGCGACAGCGGCGCCTCACACGGTAACCAACACCGTTGTGCAGGCGGAATCGCGTTGGCTGAAACTGAAAGGGCGTGTAACGGATGAAAACGGCACACCACTGCCGGGCGCTTCCGTGAAGCTGAAAGGGACTACCAAAGGTGTGGCCACTGATGCGGAAGGCATTTTTACGATAGACGTGCCGGACAACGGAGGCGTATTACAGGTGTCGTTCATCGGATTTCAATCAACGGAAATCGCCGTTACCAAACCCGGCGACGGTATGCTGACCATCGTGCTCAAGCCGGCGGAAGGGAAAGTGGAAGAAGTAGTAGTAGTGGCGCACGGCCGGCAGAAAAAGACCGAAGTGGTGGGAGCCGTAACGACCATTAAGCCCGCCGAGTTGAAAATACCGGTCAGCAACCTCACCAACGCGCTGGCTGGAAAGCTGGCGGGCATCATCGCCTTCCAGCGGAGTGGTGAGCCCGGTTTCGACAATGCGGACTTCTTTGTGCGCGGCGTTACCACGTTCGGCTACCGCAAATCGCCATTGATATTGATCGACAATATTGAAACATCGACAACGGACCTCGCAAGACTGCAGGTGGACGATATCGCCAGTTTTTCCATTATGAAAGACGCCACCGCCACGGCGCTGTACGGCTCAAAAGGCGCCAATGGCGTTATCCTTATCACCACCAAGGAGGGCCGCGAAGGAAGCGTCACCATGTCGTTCCGCGCGGAAAACTCCCTGTCGCAATCCACCCGCAACGTGGAGCTCGCAGACCCCATCACCTACATGGAACTGGCGAACGAGGCGGTGCTGACGAGGAACCCGCTGGGCGGTTTGCTTTACTCCAGAGACAAGATCGAAAACACCCGCATGGGCCTCGATCCGGTGGTGTTTCCGGCTACGGACTGGCAAAGCAAGCTCCTCAAAAAATCCACCAACAACCAGCGGTATAACCTGAGCCTGAGCGGCGGCGGAAAGCTGGCCCGTTACTTCATTTCAGGTTCCATGAATATCGACAACGGGATCATGAAGGTGGACAGGAAAAGCAACTTCAACAGCAACTCCAAGATAAAATCCTATTCGCTGCGAAGCAATATCAATATCAACATCACACGCACCACGGAACTGACCGCGCGGCTCTCCGGCAGCTTCGACGATTATTCCGGTCCGCTGCAAGGCGGCGCGGACATCTTCAAGCAGATCATGCAGTCGAATTCCGTGCTGTTCCCCGCTTACTATGAAACCACGGCCGAAACGAAATATGTCAAACATATCATGTTCGGAAATTCCGCAGATGGTCAGTTCAATAATCCCTACGCCGATCTGCAACGCGGATATAAACAGTCGAACCGTTTCAATCTCAACGCCCAGGTGGGGATGCGGCAGCAACTGAAATTCATTACCGAAGGGCTGACGGCCCGCGGTATGGTGAACCTGCAGCGGAATGGCGCCTTTTCCCTGAGCCGTGCATATAGTCCGTTTTATTACATCGCCTACAACTACGACTACGCCACCAAGGGGTATAACATCAGGCCCATCAACCTGGAGGCTGGTCAGTCACAGGCCCCGGTAGGTACGGAATACCTCGACTACAAGGAAGGTGAAAAAACAGTTTCGTCGGATTTCTATGGCGAGCTGGCGGTAGATTACAGCCGGGTGTTCGACAAGGTGCACAGTGTAGGCGGCACGCTCGTGGGTATTGCAAAAAGCAGCCTCAACGGGAACGCCGGTTCGCTCCAAAGCTCGCTGCCATTCAGGAACGTAGGCATTTCCGGCAGGGCGAACTATGTGTACGACGGCCGCTATGCTTTTGAATTCAACTTCGGCTACAACGGGTCTGAGCGTTTCGACAGGCGCAACCGGTTCGGGTTTTTCCCCTCCGCCGGCCTCGGTTATACCGTTTCCAACGAACGGTTCTGGGAAGGGCTGAAGCACATCATCCCGAAACTGAAGTTCCGGGCCACTTACGGCCTCGTGGGCAATGATGCGATCGGCGATCAGACAGACCGGTTCTTTTATCTGTCAAACGTTAACCTGAACGACGGCGGCCGGGGCATGCGCTTCGGTACGCTGAAAGACTATTCACTGGCGGGCGTCAGCATATCCCGGTACGCCAACAGCGACATTACCTGGGAAAAGGCGGCGAAGACCAACATCGCGCTCGAAACAACGTTCTTCGGGAAACTGAACCTCGATTTTGATGTTTACCAGGAAAGGCGCACCAACATTCTGATGAACCGCTCTTCCATACCTACTACCATGGGCCTGACGGCTACGCCCAGGGCCAATGTGGGCAAGGCGAGGTCGCACGGCTTCGAAGTGGCCATGGATTTTTCGCATCAGCTGAGCAAGAAGTGGTGGGCGAAAGGGATGGCCAATTTCACCTATGCCACCAGCCGGTTCGATGTGTACGAAGAACCGCAATACGCGGAGCAAAATAAACTCCACGTGGGCCAGTCGCTTTCCCAGCAGTGGGGATACATCGCGGAACGCCTTTTTGTGGATGACCTCGATGCGAAGAATTCCCCGAGACAGAATTTCGGTCCCTACGGCGGCGGAGACATCAAGTACCGCGATCTTAACGGAGACGGCAGGATCACGGAGCTCGACCAGGCGCCGATCGGCTTCCCCTCCACGCCTGAAATCGTATACGGTTTCGGCATATCATCCGGTTACGGCCGCTTCGATTTTTCCATCTTCTTCCAGGGGCTGGCCAGGGAATCTTTCTGGGTGGATGCGGTAGCCACATATCCCTTCGTAGGCCAGCAGCGCCAGTTGCTGAAAGTGTGGGCGGACAATCACTGGAGCGAAGACAACCGGAACATCTACGCCGTATGGCCACGGCTGTCGGTACTGGAAACCGAAGACGAGGTAAAGGCCAGCAACAATACCCAGAAAAGCACCTGGTTCATGCGCAATGGGGCCCTGCTGCGCATTAAATCCGCAGAAATTGGATTTACGCTGCCTGATCAGCTGATGAGACGGTTGCGGCTGAACAACGCCCGCTTTTATATCAACGGCGTCAATTTGTTTACATTCAGCAAATTCAACCTCTGGGACGTTGAAATGGGCGGGAACGGCCTCGGTTATCCCATTCAGCGCGTAGTGAACGCCGGCGTTAACCTCAGCCTGCGATAAGCGCCCGGCAAGGTTTTCTGTAACAAGCATTTTCAAAACGAAAAATGATATTTATGAGGATTTTAAGAGTGACGTTGATGCTGCTGCTGGGAACGGTAATGTCCTGCAGCAAGTTCCTCGACATCGTGCCCGATAACATCGCTACATTGGACCAGGCTTTCCAGTTAAGGGCGTCTGCCAAAAAATACCTGTTCACCTGCTATTCGTACCTGCCCAAAATGGGCGACGTGGCGAAGAACTACGGCCTGCTCGGCTCCCGCGAAATTGCCACGCCTTACCCGGGCTCGCAATCGGGCGTTTCCAACAGCATCATGGAGCTTTGCTACGACTATCAGAACGTGGTAAGGCCGATCAACAATTACTGGAGCGGCGACAACGGCGGTGAGCCGATGTATGTCGCCATCCGGACCTGCAACATTTTCCTGGAGAATATTGACAAAGTGCCCGACATCCAGGAGTTTGAAAGGAAGCGCTGGATTGCGGAAGTGAAAGTACTGAAAGCCTATTACCATTACCTGTTGCTCCGGATGTACGGGCCGGTGCCCATGATGAAGGTGAACCTGTCCGTATCGTCCGATGTGGACGCGGTGCGCGTAAAGCGCCAGCCGGTAGACGAGGTGGCGGCGTACATCGTTGAGCTGATCAACGAGGCGAATGGGGATTTACCGCTGATGATCGGCAACCAGCGCGAGGAACTGGGCCGCATCACGCAGCCTATCGCACTGGCCATAAAAGCCTACACCCTGGTGCTGAACGCCAGCCCGTTGTTCAACGGCAACAAGGATTACGCCGATTTCAAAAACAAAGACGGCCAGGCGCTGGTCAATACCGCCGCCGATCCGGCAAAATGGGCGAAAGCAGCGGCGGCTTGCGAAGAAGCCATCAAGGCGGCGCACGACGCAGGATTTAAACTGCATTACTTTGTCAAGCCGTTCGACCTGAACGCCATCGGCGACACCACCAAGAAATGCATGGACATCCGCGGCGCCATCACGGAAGAATGGAACTCTGAAGTGATCTGGGCCGTCACGCACGGAAACACCTCGGACTTGCAGCGCCAGTGCGCGCCGCGCAATGATGTTTACTCATATACCATTTCGCTCTGGGCGGCTAACATGAATGCCTGCGAAATCTTTTACACGAAAAACGGAGTCCCCATCGATGAGGACCCTTCCTGGGATTACGCCAACCGGTACACCACATTGAGAACCGTGCCGGGTGATCAGCGCGCCATCCTGAAACCGAATTATACCACTTCCGCTTTCAATCTCGACAGGGAACTGCGCTTCTACGCCGACCTTGCATTCGACGGATCGTCGTATTTCATCAAGCAGCGTTCCAGTGAAGAAAACCTGTTATACATCAGCACCTTGTGGGGCTCTTCTTCCGCCAACAACTTATCCAGAACTTCCTTTACCGGCTATTGGCCGAAAAAACTGGTGAGCTGGAAAACCTCCGGCGACGGTGGTTCGTATACGGCCGATGCCTACGCCTGGCCGGCCATCCGGCTCAGCGCGCTGTACCTGATGTGCGCCGAAGCGCTCAATGAAGCCGAAGGCCCGTCTGAAAAGACTTACCATTACATCGATCTCGTCAGGCAACGGGCGGGGCTGACCGGCGTGGTAGATGCCTGGGCAAGGTTTTCCCGGAACGCGGCAAAGCCGGCCAGCCGCGAAGGCCTGCGCAGCATCATCCAACAGGAAACCATGATCGAATTTATTTTCGAAGGAGACAATTACTGGAACATGCGCCGGTGGAAACGGCTCGACCTGATGAACAGACCGGTGACCGGGTGGGACATGCTGCAAAACACGCCGGCTGCTTTTTACAGGACCAGAACCTTGTATACGCCTTTCAATACCTACCGGGAGTTCCTGGCCCCGATCAGGGAAAGCGACCTGAGCGTAAATCCTAACCTCGTTCAAAGTCCCCTTTGGTGATTATCTTTTTCAGATTAAAAAAAGTTCCATGAAATATACATTCCGCATATTGTCCGGTTGTTTGATGCTGGCGGCTGTCATCTACAGCTATTCCTGTCAAAAACAAACCGGCACCGACCTGAAGCCCATCTACAAAAGCACAAAGAAGCCGCCGCCCATCACGAACGCTCGCGTATCCAACTTCGCGGGAGGCGCAACGATCGTGTACGACATTCCGGCGGATCCGGAGATCATGTACGTGCAGGCAGACTATAAAGTGAATGAGAAGACTTCGCAGCAGGGCAAGTCGTCTTACTATACAGACACCATCGTGGTACGCGGATTTGAGAAATCCGCGGAGTACCAGGTAACCCTTCGCACCGTTAGCAGGAGCGAAGTAAAATCGGACCCCGTGGTGGTGACAGTGCATCCGGGTGAGCCGCCTTACCTGTCGGTGAAAAGTACCCTGAAAATTTTCGCGGATTTCGGCGGCGCCAATATCGCCTATGCAAACCCGACGGAAGGCGATATCGCCATCGTTGCCCTCGTGGATACAGCCGGGAAGCCGGAATACGTGTATACAGACTATACGAAGAAGCCCGCCGGTAATTTCTCCATCCGGGGCTTCAAAGCGGGCGACAGGAAATACGGCGCATATGTGCGTGACCGGTGGGGGAATACCTCCGACACGGTGTGGGCGACCGTAAAATCGCTGAATGAAGTAGAACTCGACCGGTCAGTGATGAAGGCGCTCGTATTGAGCGGCGACCAGCTGTCGTGCTGCGGCTCCAGCCTGGACGTACCGCTGAAGAACGCTTACCAGGCCGGAGACCGGGCGTTTTACGGCGTAATGGGGCCCACCGACTCCCTGCCGGCGCGCGTGACAGTGGATATGGGAAAGCCCGTGGTATTGAGCCGCATCCGGTATTACATGCGGAAGAACGGAGGGGCCGAATTCAGGAACGGCACGCTTCGCTTTTTCAAACTGTATGGCAGCATGAACCCTAATCCCAATGGCGCGCTCGATGGCAGCTGGACCCAGATGGGCGGCGTATTTGAGCTGGTCAAACCGTCGGGCCTGCCGTATGGCCAGCTGAGCCCGGCAGATTATGTGGTGGTAGACAGCGGCGCCGAATTCGTGCTTCCGCTGCCCACAGTGCCGATGCGGTATTTCCGGATCGTCATCCTGCAGAACTACAGCGGGAGCACCGGGTTGGAAATGGCTTCCATCAAGTTTATGGGCGACTACCTGTAAAAATTTTCTCACCGATTAATTGTTTTTATGAACCGGAAAAATATCAAGCTGCTGATTGGATTGCTGACGCTGTTTTCCTGTACCAAAATGGATCATACCTATGCGCCTTAC
Source organism: uncultured Chitinophaga sp. (assembly GCA_965653365.1). Taxonomy (GTDB): domain Bacteria; phylum Bacteroidota; class Bacteroidia; order Chitinophagales; family Chitinophagaceae; genus Chitinophaga. Next base: position 9,141 of record CBFGZV010000005.1, read on the forward strand.
CTGGGAAAGGGGGAGATCATTTACGTAGGCGCGCCTTATAAACTGGAGGTACGCCCGGGGAGGGAACGGGTAGAAGTTCGATTTACGCAGTCGCTGGACCCGAATATTGTCAAATACATCATTTACTGGAACAACCGGAGAAAAATGCAGGAAGTGATTCCGGACCCCGTGAACGTGGTGCAGAAGGTGATCGTTGCAGGCCTCGAAGAAGGAGAGTATACGTTCGAGATCGTGGCGTTCGACAAAGCAGGCAACGCCTCTACGCCCGGCAACGCCATTGTCAGCGGCCGCGCGCTCGGCAGCCGTTACGAAGCAGGGCTCTTCATCAGGAAAGTGCAATTGATGAACAGCCGGAAAGGGATGGCGCTCGAATTCGCTTCCGTAGACACCGTTTGTAAATACACCGTAGTGACATACCGGAACAGCCAGAACGCAGTCCTCCATAGAAAAATTGCCACTGTGGCGGCAATGAATGATACGCTGACGGATATTGATCCGTTGGCTGAAATTGTCAGTTTCAGAACGGCCTATGTGCCGGAGAATGGCATTGATACATTTTTTGCGGAAACGCCCTACCGCGCAAACCTCGCAAGCGCGCGCTATGTATGCACGGGCACGTTGAAAGATTTCACCACCGCAAGCATTACCGGCTTCTATCCCTGGAACGTCACGATCCGGCAAACCAGCTTCGAGCGGCTCGAACTGGTGGATGACGATAGCAAGGAGGTGCAGCATAAAATCCTCAGCAACGGCAGCGCTTCTTCATACGGACAGTATGGCGTGGTGTTCGTATTCGATGCACAGTATAACGTAGTAGGCGTGGTTAACAAGTTCGGTCAGCCGTCCCCGAACGGCCGGTCCGCCGAACTGGACCCCTCCGGCATCAACAAATTCGATCCGGCCACGAGAGTGCTCCGGGTAAAATACTGGTTGAACCAGCCTGGTTCAACGCACCGGACCGTTTTCGATGAAACGATGACGATGAAATAGCGGCCGGAACATATTATTGCTGCAAGATTGTTCAATAGTTTGGTTGTTAATAAAGCACGGCACCCGCTTTTGTAGCGGGTGCTTTTTTTGTGCCCGCCGGCGGTGAAACAATCACTTATAAATTCACTATTTTGCAGGTAATATCATGAAACACCTTTTCCTATCACTGCTCTGTATATACTCCATACTGGCGAAGGCGCAGGACTCCAGCGCCATCCACCTCGCCGACCCCGCCATTTTCCCTTACAACGGCCAGTATTACCTGTACGGTACTGTGGAAGGACGCGCGGGGGAGGGGTTCCAGGTATACACCTCCACCGACCTGCAGCACTGGTCGCTCTCTCCCAAAAACGGCGGGTACGCGCTGCGGAAAGGCGATGCATTCGGTACGGCTGGTTTCTGGGCGCCGCAGGTATTCCGGTACCGCGATTCCTTCTACATCGCATATGTGGCCAATGAAAACATCGCCGTGGCGGTGGCCACCGATCCGCTTGGGCCGTTCACGCAGCGGGTCAAAGAACCCCTCGCCGCGCCGGTGAAACAGATCGATCCATTCGTGTTCATGGACGAAGGGAAGATTTACCTGTATCATGTGCGCCTCACTGGGGGCAACAAGATTTTCGTGGCGGAGATGACGGACGACCTTGCGGCGATCAAACCGGAAACCCTCCGGGAAAGCATCATCGCCACCGGTCAGTGGGAAAATACCGCCAACACGAAATGGCCTGTGACGGAAGGCCCTTCCGTGTTCAAACACGACGGGCTGTATTACCTCGCGTATACCGCCAACGATTTCCGGCACCCGGATTATGCCGTAGGGTATGCCACCAGCCACAGCCCGCTGGGCCCCTGGGAGAAATACAGCGGCAATCCCATCCTGCATAAAAACATGATCCATCAGCACGGCACAGGTCACGGTGATTTTTTTCACGATAAAAACGGCGGGTTACAATACGTGTTCCACACGCACTACTCGCTAACAAAATTAGGACCGCGAAGGACCGCCCTGTTGAAAGCCTCGCTGAACGGCCACCGCCTCGTGATGGACGCGGGCTCTTTCCAATTCCTGAAAAAATAAACCGCATGATCGTACCGTTCGAAAACTTCAACCGGAAAAAAGCCAGCGTGAATATGTTGTACGCAAAGGAAGGCGTGCATATCGCGCATTGCCGGTACGACAAACCTTCGGAGGACGAATTTTTCATGCCGCATGCCGCCATCACTTGCGTAAAGCAAGGGAGGAAAGTGGTGTTCCTCAACGGCTACAAACACGAAATGCGGGCGGGCGATGCATTGTACATCCCGAAAAACGCCATCATCTATTCCGACATCGCCATCCGGAAAGAAGCATTCATCAGCGTGAACATGACGCTGCACAACGGGGAAGAGGGCAGTCCCCTGGCGCCGCTGGCCTGCAGGTTAACAGACAGCCTGCCCCTGAAGGAACTCGCCGCAGAACAGTACATGAGCCTGAGCACCTTCAAACGCTGGTTCCACCGGCATACCGGCGCCAGCCCCCTGCAATGGATGATCGACAAACGGCTCGAAAGGGCGCGGTACCTGCTGCAGCATAAACAGCGCCCGGTGGCGGAAGCCTGCTTTGCCAGCGGGTTCCAGGACGTGTCGTATTTCATCCGCCGGTACAAACGGCGCTTCGGGGTAACGCCAGGCGCGCCGCCGGGAAATTGAGCTTTTTGTCCTATCCACTCACCGCACAGGCCCCTACCTTCGCATAAAAAACAGACTATGATTACGCGCCAGCAGGCTTTGGATTTCGCACACGAATGGGTGAGCGCCTGGAACGCCCACGACCTCGACCGGGTACTCAGCCATTACACAGCCGATTTTGAAATGAGCAGCCCGTTCATCGTGGCCATGGGCATCGATCCATCCGGTACATTAAAAGGAAAAGACAAAGTAGGGGATTACTGGCGCAAGGCCATGGTGAAATATCCCGATCTCGAATTCGGACTGATCGAAGTGTTTTCCTGCGTCAACACCATCATCATTTATTACACCAGCATCGCCGGTAAAAAGGCGGCGGAGTTCTTTACGCTCAACGAAGCCGGTAAAGTATACAAGGCCATGGGGCATTACGATTGAACTTCCTCCGCCAAGGCGGAAAACCAGGCAGATTTTACCTTTTGTTTACCCGGTGCCGGCGCCAGAAGCCGCACCGGGTATCTTACGTGGCATGTAGCCCGCCGTATGGATTCCCCATCCTCAGCAGCTCAATAAAGTTGGAAATATTAAATTTTTATGATTATATTGGGTACGTTCCCGTCGATGTGGCAGTATGTCTAATTTGCATCCAGAATCATCCACCCTATAAAACAACATCCACACAATGAAATCACTATTTGTTGCCGCCTCATTGTTGCTTGCTATGGCCTGCAAGCGCGACGCCACCGATCCGTCGAACGCCGGCGTACCGGTTCCGGACACGAAAGCAACCGTGGAAACCACGCTTGCCACGCCCCGCGAAATGATCATCTGCGATCAGAAAAACGCCCGCATCATTATGGTCGACGTGGCCAATGGCAATGCCATCACCTGGGAATGGAAAGCCAACGCATCGTACGCCATGATCCGCAGCGGCGCATGGGGCTGGTTCTCCAACCTCAGCGACGCAAAGCTGGTGTATAACGGCGCTTACATCCTCGCTACCGCTTCCGGCGGCGGCGTGGCGCTCATCAGCGTGGCATCCAAAAAAGCCATCTGGTACGATTACGCGGGCGGGAATACCCACTCCGCCGAACTGCTGCCCAATGGCAATGTAGTGACCGCTTCCACGACTGGCGGTTATCTGCTCATCTTTACCGTCGATTCGTACATCAACGACGAATCCGCACAGGGCGGTAAATATTTATTCGAAGACGTGCACAACGTGGTGTGGGACAATACCCGCAAAGTATTGTACGCGGCCGGTAAAAACCAGCTCAAAGTATTTACGTACAACAACAGCTGCTATTCACCGAAGCTGACCCTTAAAACCACGTACACCATGCCGCAGGGCAACGCGCACGACCTGTTTCCCGTACACGGCAGCACCACGGATCTCTGGCTGACCAATTCCAGCTACATCTACAAGTTCAACGTGACCACTGGCGCGTTCACGCTGGCCAAAACACTGAGCGCCGTGAAGTCCGTTTCCTCCGGCCCCACGGGCTATCCCACCATCCTGGCAAGGGCCACCGGCGCCGGCGGGGAAACCTGGCGCACCGACCAGATCATCGACATCAACGGCGCGCTCGTGTACAAGAACACCGCGCTGGGGCTGTACAAAGCGCGCTGGCGGCTGGTGAACAACTTCAGCTACCCGGCGGGCGACAGCTTCCATGAATGCACGCACCCGTGATCATTGAATCAAGGCGTTACCGCCGCTGTTGTTCTGGAAGCAGCGTACCGGCCATCGTCCATACACAAAAAAGCCGTTCCATCCGGGAACGGCTTTTTTGCGTGAAGTACTTTTTCAATGCGATTTTTTCGACACCCTGTCGTGGTTCGGTAAGTACGTTGGCAGCGCGGCGGAACCATACCATTCGAACACTTCGGCATCGAATATTTTAGCCTGCACGGCGGGGTCGGTTTCCAGCAGGGCGCGGCCTTCCTCGATGTTCTTCGCGTTGAAGATGAAAATGCCGCGGTAGGATTTGTCGTTTTTCCTGAATGGCCCGGCCACCACCAGTTTTCCTTCGGCCGCCAGCCGGCCGATGTTGTTCATGTGGCCGCGGAAGAGGCTGTCGGTCACCTTTTTGTCGGTAGTCGTGTTGGAGCCCGTTTTGAGGATAACGAGCACGTACATTTTCATGCCGTAGTCGTCTGCGCCCAGTGAGTCGGCCAGGGCTTTGTCGTACGCCGGTTTTTGCGCGGCGGCGGTAAAGCCGATCAGGGATAAGAATACGAGTGCGTACAGTTTGCTCATGTGTTTGGATTTTGGATTGGCTTAAATAAACGCGGTATAACCCAGCACCGCCGCTTCGTCGAGCACGAGGGTGCGCTGTTCGGGGAGGATGTCTGTTTGCAGCCGCACGGACGTTTCCGCGGGCACGAAGTATGCCACCAGCCAGCGCACGATTTGCTCGAGGCGTTCGCCGGGGAACAGCTGCAGCGCCATGTGCGGGGCAACGGGGCCGATGTGGATGACCATCGCTTCGTCGCCCTCGTCGAAGTATTCGCCGCAGATGGTGTCTACGCCCAGAGCCGCTTCGCCCATGCGCGGGATGGCGCCGGCCTTCAGCGGGCCGGCCGGTTCAAAGGCGATGCGGGCCGGCATTTGCAGCAGCAGCGAAAGCAGGTGCTCCAGTTTGGTGAGGTCGCTTTTCGCTTCGTGCAGGAACGGCAGCATGTGCAGGAAAATGTTGGCCTGCTGCTGGTCGAGCAGCGAAAATATTTCCCAGCCGGGGTGGAAGATCCGGATCAGGTCGTCGTAGATATTCTTTTTATCGATCTTGTTCTCGCGCAGTTCGATGAGCACCCGGAACAGATTGATCTCCGCTTCCAGCGGCAGGAAAAACTTACGGGCCTGGTGCTCTTCTTCCTTGTACCGCCTGATCTGGTCGATGATCTCTTCCGTGCTGCGGGTGGAAGAGTAGGGTACCGGCTGGTGGAAAAGCCCTTCGGGCAGCATGTCGTACAGCCCTTCGCGGCTGGTTTTGATGCACAGGAGCGATTGATGGGCATGTTCGAGGTGGTGCCATTCCACCGACTGTACGTCCCTGGAGAAGTTTCGCCGGCTGTTGCCCGCCGGCCATATGAAGAGGCGGTTGATGTCGAACCCTGACTCGACGAGTTCGGCCGCCAGTACGGCGGCTTTATAATCGGTGTCAAAATTATTGAGATTAAATGCACCTGTTTCCTCCATAATCTGATAATTCGCTTAAATTTGAATGTACCGGAAATTTAACCCTTTACTGGTATAATGTTTGGAATAATTACATATTTTTCCTGTTAATTGTTGTGACCATATATTTCTATGGATGTAAAATCTACCTTCGTCAGCTATATTTTGTTCCCGCTGGTAGCTGCGATACTCGCCGCCGTGATGGTGGTATTGAATAAGAAGAACCGCATCATGGGTAACCGCCGCCTCGTGGTGGTGCTCTTATTGACAGGGCTCGCGCTGGGCCTGCCCGGTCTCCTGGGCGCTTTGAAACTGGATTTCATGCCCTGGGGCTACCTCTCCGGGCAGCTGGCTTATCTGCTGATGGGCATCCTGGGCGTTTTCCTGCTGTCGAAACACCTTCCCGAGGCGCTGGAGCAACGCAAAGGCATGCTGCTGCTCATGGGGCTGATCACGGCGCTGCTGGGCGTATACCTGTACCAGCTGGCGTTCAACTGGCTCAACGGCCTCCGCTACGGCTGGCTGGCCGCCACCTCGGTGCTCGCCTTCTTTGTGCCGCTGGTGTTCTGGTGGGCCTACATGTCGCTGATCAGCATCCCTTCCGAGATCTACACCGTGTGGTATTACCCCGAACATGAGCCGCGGCTCGACATCTACGACGTTGATCTCGATAAGCTGAAAGTGCTCGAGGTACAGCTGTTTAAAGGCGCCGCCGATCCCTCGCCGCTGAAGGTGAAGGTGAAAGCGCCGCCGGATATGAGCTTCGGCGTATGGTTCAAAAAATTCATCGACGATTATAACCTGAAGTTTCCCCGCAACGGCATTCATTATCAATCACCCGGCGGGGAGCCGTTCGGCTGGATATTTTACCTGAAGCCCTCTTTCTTCAAAAGAAAGCGGTTCATCGACCCGGCGTTGACGGTGGAAAAGAACCAGGTAAAAGAAAGGTACACTATTTTTGCCCGTAGAGTGACCCGCCTGGAACAGGCAGCCGGCGGGGAAGACAGGGTGGTGATCCTGTAAGCGCCGCCCATTTGTACACACTGAAAAAGTATTGTTATGTTATTTCCTGTAAAGCACCCCGCTGTGAATTGGGTAGACGGTATGAAGATTTCCCGCCGCCAGTTTGTTGATACCGATAATCACTTCACCGACTCCCTGCGCGACACGGCCTCCCTGTTCCTCCGCAGTTACGATTTCGGCCTGTTGCCGCCTTTCCGCGGCCAGCGGCTGTCGTGCGACTTCGAAATCAGCGAGCGCATAGGGCAGGTGGAGGTAAGGCTGCGGCAATGCAGCGCCATCACGGCTGGCGGCGTGCGCATTCATTTCGTGCCGGACGGGTACGACGATCAGCTGGTGAAGCAGTTCGCGTTTACAGGAGAAGAAGACAAAGAAGGCCAGGCGCAGCACTACAGCATCGTGTTGGGCGCGAACCCCTACGAGCGGGTGCCCGCCGGCACGCCCGATGCGGGAGAAACGCCGCCGCGCCACCCTTACGCCGGCGTGCAATACGAGCTGTCGATACTCCCTGCCAGCCAGGTGGAAGCCGGCGAGATGGGGCTGAACCATCTCGTCATCGGGCAGCTCACCCGCGAAAACGGGCGCGTGACCGTTAACAGTCACTACATCCCGCCTTCCGCGGCCATCGTGAGCCATCCCGGGCTCATTCGCTACTACGAGCGCTTCAGCGGGCTGCTCAACGAAATACAGATCAGCAGCCTGCGCATCATCGAAAAGGTGGCGGCGCGCGACAACAAGCTTACCCTCGCCCTCAATATCAAAATGCTCTGCGAGCGCCTGCTCGATTATATCGCGCAGATCTTCTTCAGCTACCGCAACATGCTGCACCAGCAACCGCCGGTGATGCTGGTGAGCTGTTTCTCCAATATGGCGCACCTCTTTTATTCCACGCTGCATTACTCCGGCGCGAAAGAGAAAGAAGAGATGCTGAAATATTTTTACGAGTGGAAGGACGTAACGCCGGGCAACTTCGAAGACCTGCTGCTGCGAACCATCGACGTGGTGTACGATCACTACAACATCCACCGCTCCATGGAACAGGTGAGCGAATGCATGCAGGTGCTGGCGGCGCTGCTCAACAAGCTCAGCAGCCTCGAGTTCATCGGGCAGCCCAAAGGCAACATTGTGGTGGCGGAAGAAAAAATGGTGGAACAGATCAAGGTCCGCAATTCGTGGAGTATTCTCGATTAAGGGGCGATGTTCCGCTGCGGGCGCCGCTTCCGGACTTGTAGTTCCGTCGGTGTTGCGCCTGAGCCACCGGCCGTTTACCGCACCACAGATGCAGCATGCGCCGCGTCCGGCCTTGTAGTACCGCTGCTGTTGCGCCGGAACCACCGGCCGTTTACCGCACTACGGATGCAGCACGGGCCGGCCGGACAAGTTGCCCCCCGTTCCCGCTACTGTAATATCAGCCGGTAATGCGTGAGGATGCTGCTGCGGGTTTTGAGTTTATGCAGCAGCTGCCGGCTCGTCAATTCCCATTCTTCCGTGGTGTAGGCATGGTTCAGGGCTTGCCGGATATGGATGTCTGTCGTTTTCTTGAGGCCTTCCTTCGGGTGGGGAGAGGCCATCACGCCCCGTTTTACCTGTATCTCCGCCGCCCGCTGTCCCAGTTCGTATTTACAGAAATTTTTAATGTCGTCTTCGGTCACGATGCGGTCGCGCGTCATGAGCGCATATTTGTATGCCTGCAACAGATTGCCCTGGTCCGCCGCCTTGCGTGCGCCGAAAGGCCGTGTGAGCAATTGCAGTGATTCCGCGCGAACGCCCGCGCCTTCGAACTGCGCCAACGGCAGGCCGCTGCGGAGCTGGTGCGCCGCTTCGCTTTGCGTGGTCCAGTAATCGAGGTACATCACCTCGGTGGGGTGCTGCGGTTTCACGATCACGTAACGGGTCGATTCCGTCATGTCCGTCAAACTGTGCCGGGCTTTCTGTTCCACCAGCGCGATGTTCTGCTGGAGGCTTTGCAGCACGTCCGTCAGGAAGTCGTAGCCATACGCGGAAAAGGCGGCACTCTCGTCGCGCAGCAGCTCGAACAGGTACGTGATCATTTCGCGGGCGTTGCGGCTGTCGAACCGCTCGGCGCCGCCCTGCCGCACGGAATAAGCATCCTGGCCCTGCGTATCGCTTTCGTTGTAAGAAACGGGGTGATAATGCTTGCCCCGGCTGTCGGTCAGTTGCTGCACGCTCAGAAAAAACTCGTGCGGCTCCGGTTTGACGGGGATGATGTTGCCGATGCCTTTGAAGCGGTGTTTGATTTTATGCAGGCGGCGGTTCACCACAGGGAACGCATTCGTAAACACTTCCATGTTGTCGAGCAGCGGCTGCTGGATGGCGGCGGGGAACGTGAACTGCAGCCACAGCAACGGATCCTGCAGGCGGCCGAGGTCCTGCGCGCTGAATACTTTTTCGAACGGCGCCGGATAGCGCAGCTTTTCGTGTTCGTGCGGGCGTACAGACACGGTGAGGAAATGATCCTGGTAGTACTCCATCACGTCGCGGATGAGCACCGGCATGATGTCGAACGCCAATGTTTTGTTCAGTGCGCCCTGGTTGGGTTGCAGCGCCTCCGCATCGTAGGGGAACCCGCCGGCGAGCGGGATGGTTTGCCCGTTGATGGCCGCTTCGCAGAGGGCCAGCAGCTTGTACCATTCGTGGTCGAAGGCGAAGTGCGGCCAGTTGAAATATAGGGGGAACTGTTCCAGCGCCGTGATGCCGGGATGGATGCGGATGCCGAGCCAGAGCGTTTGCGGCGGCAGGTAACCGCTGCCGGCTGCCTGCAGTATTTTTCCCCGCTGCGGATCGTGGTGGTACAGGCGGTTGCCGGTAGCCATGTATAGCACCGCCGCGTCGTGCGCCTGCACGGGCACCGCGGGCGTGAAGAATACTTCCTGGCCCGGCGCGTTGCCCGCATGCTTGCGCGGGGTATAGATAAAATGTTTCTGATCGGAGAGAAGCTCTGTGGCGTCTGCCGGGTGCGCCTGCATGAGCGCGTGGGCCGGCAGGGGCGTGGTGAGCAGGTCCGGCGTGAGCAGGGCCGCCAGCTTGTTGAGCAGGCGGTTTTCCGTGTTGCGCAGGTCGTTGGCGAGATTGTACAGTTCGCCGCTCAATGCTTCCATCAGCAGCCGTACCATGGGGTCGAGATCGGCCGCGGAACGGATGCCCCAGAAGTCGGCCGCGCTTTGCAGCAGCCGCGCCCGGATGTCTTCTTTCGAGGTGTAATGTGCAGGGTATTGCATAAACGTTATTCGGATGATAACGGGCTCAGGAACAAAGCCGTTACAAATACATAATTTTCGCCGGTGGCCGTGAGGCGGCCCGTCACCGTAATATCCACCTTCTTCTTGATCTCCGTCATGCGCCGCAGGGGGAATACTTTTTCTACGTCCGATACGCTGATGAAGGCGTCCACTTCGTATAGCCGTTTCTCCTGATCCCGTACGGCGCGTTTGACCGACTGGCTCATTTTGTCTTCCCACATGGCCTGGTTTACGATCAGCTCGAAGTCGAGTTCCCACACCTCGCAGCCGAACGCTGGATTGAAGCGGTGCTCGCCGAAGCGCGAAAAAATGATCAACTCGATATGCTGGCTGATGGAGATGCCCGCATCGCAGGTTTCCAGGGGCTGGTTGGAAAACAAACGGGCGAAGTGGAAAGGTTTTTTATAGAATGAGGTACTCATGGCTGCCGGTTAACGTTACCATCAAAACTAAATAAATTCGCGATAAATTCATTTTCCAGCATCATTTTTGTTTGTATATTCGCTCGGCGGGTTATCACATACATCCTCTCAATAATATGTGCTAATCCTTTGCAGAAGAGCCCCGGCGTAAGCAGATGAATTGTTAGTAACCAGAGAAGAACCATTTTTTATTAATACATAAACGTTGTAGTATAACCCGGTTACCCAAAGTTATGTGACCGTATCTAAAGTCAGAAACCATGGATCCGTATGAAACCGATCAATCAGCATGAACTGAACAAAGGGTATTTTAATTTCATTGCATATTTCGTTGCGCTGATATTGCTCGTGGTGGTATGCGTGGCCTGTTTTTTTTCGGCCAATCGTCACGAACTGAAGCTGCTGGCGGAAGAAGTGCGGCGTTACGATCAGTTGGCGTACCAGCGGGAGGAAGTAGCGGTTCGTTTTGACCAGATGCTGTTGAGGTTGCGGGCATTCAGCCAGTATGTGAATGCGGACGCGCAGGTGTTGAGTAACCAGGCCCTGCTGATCAGCGGCGTGCAATCCGAAAATAACCGCGTGCGCGGCCTGCTGGAGGAAAACGCCGGCGATGACGCCGCGCCGGGCAGTGAACTGTACCTGAAAATGACGCGCCACGTGGTGGTGCTGGCCGGTTTGAAAGACTCCCTTTCCCAGACCCGCTTCAGCTCCGAAAGCCTACGCCAGCAGCTCGATGCGTGCAGCAGGGCCACCCGCAAAGCCGTGAACAACCTCAACCGATTTTAAGCCCGATAGCGAAACCATATGGCTCATTTAAGTATCAAGGAAAGACAGGAGCAGTTCGTGTTCCTGCTGGTGCTCACCCTGGTTGCCGTCGGCCTTCTCAGCTGGCTGCTCTTCGGCACGCGCGATTTACGCACCGGCGCCATCAAACAAAAACTGGCACAAAGAATGCAGGAAGAACAACAGTTCGCCCGCGTGGTAGATGAAGTGCAACCCGTAGTGGATTCCACCTACAAGCGAATCATGGAATACGACCCCGGCGTTACCGCCCTGTTCCTGGAGTCAGACATTCTCAACGCCATCGGCAGCGTGAGAGCGGCTTACCAGCGAAGGGCGCACGACCTCAAATACAAAACCTTCAACCAGGAAGCGCAATTGCTCGAAATACTGTTTTACGATAAAAAAGAACTGCGGGGCAACTACCGCAACATCCAAAAGCTGCAGGACGACCTGGACCAGTGTAAACTGTCGCAGCGCGGCATCCAGGAAGCGATCCTGAACCGCAACCGGAATCAGCCCAACTAAGCACCTAAAGACGAACATATTCTATCAATGGAAGGAACCACCAGGCATAACGCCATCCGCTCGGACAACCGCAACCGGGTTTATCTTTATATCGCACTGGCCGTGCTGTTGCTGGCCGTGGTGTTGCTGCTGATCAAACTTTTCTTCAGCAGCCCGCAGATCAACGCGCACCTGCTGAAGAGCGAGATTTTCCTCAACGAAAACCTGGTATATACGGATAACACGCCCGGCGCCCGTAAATGGAGCTGGGAGTTCGGCGACGGCAGCAAATCGAAAGAACAAAGCGGCTACTACCGCTTCCGCGAAGCAGGCACCTACCTCGTGCGCCTCACGGTAGACGGAGACATGCAGCAGCAGTTCGCCGTAGTGGTGAAAGATACGGTGCCCCTGGTGCTGGCAGACAGTATCCGGATTTCAGGCCCTACCGCCGGTGTGACCGGCATGCAGCTGCGCCTCGAAGCGGAAGGCGACGCCAACATCTTTGAATGGGCCTTCGGCGAAACAGGCCGGGTAGACGTGAAGGGCCGCAACGCCTATTACACCTACCGCATGCCCGGCCGCTACACCGTTACGCTGCGCACCGACAAAAGTACCGTGCCCGTGTATTACGTGCTCAACATCACCGAACCGCTGACAGACATCGGGCTGGTAGACCCCAACGCCGGCGGCCAGGCGCTGATGGACGATTTCAAAACACGCCTGCAGGCCATCGCCAACGGCGCGAACTTCAATACGCATTACTATTACCTCGTGCGGAAATACCTCTGCAACGGGGAAAAAACAACCGCTCAGGCGGAAGACGAAACGGGAAGAAAGAACACCGATTTTTATTCTTACTGCATCGGCCTCACGTTCAGCAAAAACGTGGTGATCGATGAAGTGAGCCTCACGCTTGCGCCTTCCAAATGCGTGAGCCTGGTGCAGGTAAAGCAGCACCGCCGGTCTTAACATCTAAACTGCCTATAAGCGATGAGAGGAGTATTCATTTTGTTATCCGTAGTATGCAGCCTTCCCCTGAAGGCACAATTCTATGCCGGCAAACGCATAGCCAAAATGCCGTCCAACTTCCGGTACCCGACCCCGCAAACCAAAGACCCCTCCGGTAAAAACGAGTCCACCGCCTGGATTGTTTTTTCAGACCGGGAAGACAGTTATACCACCACCACGCCCGGCGGTTCGCTGGTGTTCAAGAAACTGAATTTTATGCAGCCCTTTTTTGTCAGCGACGAAAAAGAAGGGTACCTGCGCCTCGTGAAATATGATCCCTCCATCCTCAAAGGCACCAAGGTGCAGGACAAGCGCAAGGCCGTCAGCTATGGCTGGGTGGCGCGCAACAAAGTGCTCATGTGGCAGAAAGCGTTGACCGACGAGCGCACCAACTTCCCCATCAAGGCCGTCACCATCATCAATGGCGGCGACCCCATTGCACGACCGGAATTTTATTTCAGCCACGATTCGGTGGTGGTGTTCAACTCGCCTGAACTGCAGGTGCCCGGCGGCGAAAAGCTCAAGCTGCACGACCTCGTATATATCTATAAATTTTCCGAAGACGGGCGCAAGGCCCTGGTGGGCCATGCCAGCCAATTGACGGCAGACAGCGCCGCCGCCGTAATGGCCGGCTGGGTATCGGCAGATGCCGTGCACCTCTGGGGCAGCCGGCTGTATGTAGGTACCTCCCGCGTGTCCGGCCACGATGAAGACTCCGCCGCGGCGCGGTATTTCAACGGCAAGCTCACCCCGCAAAAAGCCACCGGCGGCAACTTCGAGTACGATCCCCTGTTGCCCGCGGGCAACCCCGTTTTCCGCGCCATCCCGGTGATGCAGCACAAAGGGCTGGGCGTCAAAACGCATCCGTTTAATTCCTCCGTGGCCAACAACGTGTTCGACAAATCGTCCAACACCGTCATCAATATCAAAGGCACCCGCATCGATTACAACAACTACCTGCGCCTGCGCCGCTTCGGCAACCGCGTGAACGTGATGTTTGTAGTGGACGGCGGCAGCCCCATGAAAAATTACCTGCCCGGCATCACCAACACCATTCAGAACTTCGCCGACGTGTTCGGCAAAAAGGCATTCGGGGGGTACGAGTACCGCTTCGGGGCGGTGGTGTACCGCGGCGCGGACGGCTGCTACCAGAACAAGGGGATGAACACCTTCGAGCCTACCGGCAACTACAGCCGCATCGTGGATTTCATCAACAAACAGGCCGCCATCACACAGCAGTGCGCCGGCACGGTGACCGACCAGCCCTATTATGAAGGCCTGCAGGCCGCCATCAACGTGCTGAAGAAATACCCCATGCAAACCAACATCATCATCGTGGCCGGCAGCACGGGGAACATCAGGGGCGCGTCGCTCACCGCCGAGCCGCAGCTCATCCGCGGGCTGGTGGAAACCGATGCGCGCATGCTCGTGTTCCAGGTGTACAACAAGTTCGACCCCGCTTTCAATAACTTCGTGCTCGAATCGCGCGAGCTGCTCGAAAAAGCCGCCCAGCAACAGGCCGAAAGCAAAAAGCTGCGGATGGTGAAAGGGGAGGGCCTCGCCGTCACCCAGCAATTCAACACGGCTTACACCGATTCCGTATCGTATTATCTCAACTACCCCGAGGGCAGCCTCATTCCCGGCGCCATCGTGTTTCCTGGCAGAGGCGCGGTGAAAACGAACCGCGAAATGATGGTGGCCCTCAACCGCTTCCTCAGCGAAGTATATACCGACAACCGGCAGATCATTACCTCGCTCGACAGCGTGTTCATGACCTCCGGCCGCCTGCGCGAAAAGATCACCGAGCCCGTGATGAACAGCATCAACCAGCCCGGCGTTTCCATCCCCCGCGATTTCGGTGAGCACCTGCCGCACAACGCCTTCAAGTATTATTTCGATGTGAACGTGAAGGAAGGCATCACCGATAAAGGCGCGCCCGTTCAGTTCGCCATCATGCTCAGCCATGATGAAATGCTGCAGCTCACCGATTTATTATCACGCCTCGCCGGAGATAATCTGCAACAGGATGGGAAAAATTTCCGCAAACTGTTGTTTAAAAGCTACGTGGCCTATGGCGCCAGCCAATGGAAAGGCGCCCACACCAAAGCCACCATCAAAAACATGAAGCTGCCCCAATACCTGGAAAGCGCTACCGGGATGCCGGTAGACCTCGGCCCGCTGAACGGGCAAACGGTGAAGGGCATCCGCAACGGTTTGCAGCAGGAAGAGTTCGAAGACCTGGTGGCGTACCTGCGCCGCTGCAACCAGGTGCTGAAAGTGCAGTTGCAAACCGGCGATTACTTTATTTCGAACGGAAGGCCGTATTTCTATATCGTTCAGAACGACTGGAAGTATGGTGGCAATCAACCCGTGCCCACGGTGGCCGCCGCAAAAGAAAACGAATGACCATGAACTTTCTGAACCTCAGCGAATCCGTAAAACACGCTGTGCACGTGGCGCAGTCGCTGGCGCGCGAACGCAGGCACGCCAATTACGGCCCGCCGCACCTGCTGGCTGGCCTGCTGCATAAAGAGACCGGGCTGCGCCCTTTCCTTCAGGCCATTGACAAAGATGCCGGTTACCTGCAGGAGTGGGCCGAAGTGCGGCTGGATGAATATCCCAACGTGCACGCCCTCTCCGGGGAGGTGAGCGGCACACCCGAAGTGACAGACGTGCTGGAAGAAGCAGACGACGTGCGGCTGAAAATGGGGCTCGACCTGATCACGCCCGTGTGCGTGCTCACGGCGCTGAGCAAGCCCAACATCGGTTTCCCGGCCGATCAGATGAAGTCGTTTCCCCTTAAGGAGCGTGAGCTCATCAATGCTTACCTGAGTGATGCGCCGCCCCTGCATACGAACGGGCATGCGAAGGAGGAACCCGGCGACGCAACGCGTGGAGCGGGCGCGCTGGCGAAATACTGCATCGACCGCACAGCGGAGGCCCGCAACGGGCAGCAGGATCCCATCATCGGCCGCGACATGGAGCTGCGCATGGTGATGGAAGTACTCTGCCGCCGCTCCAAGCCCAACGTGATCATCACAGGCGATGCCGGCGTGGGGAAAACCGCGCTGGTAGACGGGCTGGCGCAGCAGATCGTGAACGGCGACGCGCCGGCCGTGCTCAAAGACGCAGCCATTATGGAGCTCGATACCGGCAGCCTCATTGCCGGCGCTTCCTACAAGGGAGAAATCGAAGACCGCCTGAAAAGCATTATAGCCGACATCAAACGATCCGGCAAGGTGATACTCTTTATTGACGAAATACACAGCCTGCTCGACCCCAAGGGCTCCATCGGCAGCGGGGCGGGTAACCTGCTGAAGCCCGAGCTCGCGCGCGGCGACATCACCGTGATCGGCGCCACCACGATAGAAGAGTACCGAAAACTCATAGAGCCCGAAAAAGCGTTCAGCCGCCGCTTTGAAGTAGTGCAGGTGCCGGAGCCCGACGACGCTACGGCTGTTCGCATGCTGCAATGCCAGCTGCCGCTCTATGAGCAGCATCATCAGCTGAAAGTGCAGGAGGGAACGGTGGAAGAATGCGTACGCCTGGCGCGGCGCTACATGAAAGACCGCCGGCTGCCCGATGCCGCGTTCGACCTGCTCGACCGCACCATGGCCGCCATCAAGATGATGAACGACACCTCCCTGCGTGAGCTCGACGCACTCGGCCGGCAGGTGCAGGAAGAAAGCGACCTCGAACGGGTACACGATAATTTCCGGCGCCGCCTCAGTCCAGTGCTGCTCGGCCGCCTCGACGCGCCGGCACCCGACGGCGATATCACCAAAGCCTACCTCGAAGAAACACTGGAACGGCTGAAGGCGCTGGCCGCTGTTCAGATCGGGGAAGCCGGCCGGCAGGATGCCGCGGCGGTGATCTCTTTCAAAACCGGCATACCCATCGGTAAGATACAGTCCGGCGAAAAGGAAAAACTCATGAACATGGAAGCCCACCTCAAACAACGCGTGGTGGGGCAAGACCATGCCCTGAAAGCCCTCTCCGCCGCCATCCTCGAATCGCGGAGCGGGCTGGGGAAGAAGGGGCAGCCCATCGGGTCGTTCTTCCTGTTGGGCCCTACCGGTACCGGCAAAACGGAGCTGGCCAAATCGATCGCCGAATTCCTGTTCAACGACGAAAAGGCGATGATCCGTTTCGACATGAGCGAATTCAAGGAAGAACATTCCGCCGCGCTGCTGTACGGCGCCCCGCCGGGATACGTGGGCTACGAGGAAGGCGGCCTGCTGGTGAACAAGATCCGCCAGCAGCCTTATGCCGTACTGCTGTTTGATGAAATCGAGAAGGCGCATCCTTCCGTATTCGATATTTTCCTGCAGATCATGGATGAAGGCATCATCCACGACCGGTTGGGAAAGGAGGGCGATTTTTCCAACGCGCTCATCCTGTTCACGTCCAACATCGGCAGCGAATGGATCACAGAGCAGTTCGGCGAAGGCCGCATGCCGGAGCCATCGCAGCTCATGGAGCTGATGACGCGGCACTTCAGGCCCGAGTTCCTGGCCCGGTTGTCGGAGATCGTGCCGTTCGGCCCCATTACGGAAGACAACGTGGTGAAGATCTTCAACATCCAGCTGAAGAGCCTGCTCGATGCGTTGGCGCGGCAGCACATTACGCTGGAGATCAGCGATGAGGCGCGGCGGGCCCTTGCCCTGAGCGGGTTTACGCCCCGGTATGGCGCGCGGCAGATCACCGGCGTGATTCGCAACAAACTGCGCCGGCCCATTTCGCGGCACATCATCGCCGGGGAACTGGGAGCCGGGCAAACCGTTTCCGTAGGCCTTCGCGACGGAACAGGGGAGCTCAGCTGGCACATCGGCCCGGATTGAAAAATTTAATATTGAATTGGCGTAAAAGCCTTATTTTTATAATACCCGAACAGTTGTTAATCTATCATCTCATAAATAGTCTCAGATATGTTTAATTATGAAATCGGCGGAAACGAGCGGAAGGTGGATGTTTCGGAAGCCATCACCGATATATCACCCAATAAGACTTTGTTTGTTCAGCAGTTAACCGACGCCGAACCCGTCAAACCGGAAATCGTGGAAGACCTTAAAACAGTGGAGGACGTGTTCCGTCATTTTAAACCGAATGTGGGCGTCAGCTTCGAGAACGAAGACGGATCGCTGAAAGACGAAACGCTGCAGTTTCAACACCTGGGCGACTTTTCGGTGAAGAGCATGGTGCAGCAGAGCAACACCCTCGGCAGCCTGAAGCTGGAAAATGACGTGTACCTCAACATCATCCGCCAGCTCAAAACGAATAAAACGCTGAAAGCAACCCTGGAGAACCCCGAAACCCGCCAGGCATTTGCGGCCGCGTTGGAGAACCTTGCGAAAGAATTACAGCAGCATATCTGATACACCAGTTGATTTTGTTGATCTATTGACCATATACTCATTAATACCGCTGTTCGCTGCTGAATAGCTATAAACCGTACTTCATGTCAGCACAAAATGAAAAACTGCAGGATGCCCGGCAACACGAGCCCGGTCTGCAACATAACGCCCCCGCGGAAACCTCCCTGCAACCATTGGAAGAAAACCTGCAGCGGCTTGTGAAAGTCGGTGGGTTCGATTTTCTCGAAGCTATCGTAGACGGCCTGCAGAACCTCAACCCCGAACGGAAAGCAAGGAAAAAGATTTTCCTGACCGACCAGGACAAGGCGGCGGAAAGAAAGGAACTGCTCAAAAAGATCCAGCTCTGGCAGGAGCTGCTGAAAAAAGGCGGCAGCCTCAGCGAACTGAAAGACGAATGCCAGCAGAAGGCCGACGACAGCGAAGCCTTGCTGAAAAAGAATATCGGTATCGCTCTCGACGCCACGCGCGACCTGGAGCAGGCCTACCGCACCGTGCACCTCTTCTTCAAGAACACGGAAAGCGACAAGCTCACCAACGTGGCCATCCTCAATGCCTCGATGGAACAGCTGACCGACCTCGATAACCCACGGTTCATCGAGCACGTAGCCGAAGAATTCAAACGCAATTACGATCGCCTCGACCTGCGCGACAACTACTCCCTGCTGGTGATTCCGGGATACCTGGGATCCAATAAGGTAGTGGAGCGCTGGGCGAAGATTGCGCACAACAATAAAACCATGCTGGTGACGGATTTCCTGAACCTCGACCAGCCCGATGATGTGATAGACCTGTTCACCGCCGCCAACCTTACCAGCGCAGACGCCTATCGATCCAACGTGATCATGACCTGTAACTGGCTTGTAGGCCGCGGGAAAGTGGAAGACGCCGGGGAGGAAGACGACCTGTATGTGCCCGGATCTGCCGCGCTGGCCGGTAAAATGTACTACACCCTCATGAGCCAGGTGACGGCCGGTAAAAAACACGGCGCCATGAACGAAGCCGACGGCGTGCGTTTCGGTCTGAAGAAAAGCGAGATTTCCCAGCTCGAAAGACTGGGCCTCGTGCCCATGGTGAACGAATACGGCAAGGTAATGGCTTTCTCCGCCAAAACGCTGTTCAACGGCGACAATATCGGTTTGCAGACGTATTCGGTGGTGAGGGTGTTCGACTACGTGACCAAAGTATTGTTCGACTTCCTCAACAGGAGGGCGTTCGAAAACTGGAATACCAAAACAGAAAAAGACCTGCGCGAGCAGATCGTGAAATTCCTCGACAGTATCCAGGGGCCCGACCGCCTCATCGAGCGGTTCAAGATCATGCGTTTTGAAAGAGACGAGGTGCAGAAAGACCGCATCCACCTGGATATCCATATCACCCCTTATTTCCCCGCCAAGAGTTTCGTGGTGAAGCTCGACGGGTACAAGGGCGAGGACGAGCATACCACCTGGAACACCGAGTACGCGGCCCAGAAATAGGCCTGTTTTGATTTGAACCGCCGAATGTTATATTTGTACAAGGCAAGTATAACATGAAGCATCTGTTAATATTACACGGCGACGCGGAAAAGGCAGGCATTAACCACGAGTTCGCGAAAGCATACCGCCAGGGCGCGGAGTCGGTAGGAGCTACCGTGAAGGAATTGCACATCATGGACCTGAAGTTCAATTCCAACAAGCAGTTCTCCAACCAGATCACACCACTGGAGCCGGATTTGCTGATGGCGCTGGAGCGGGTGCAATGGGCCAGCCACATCGTGCTGTTCTGCACCGTGAACCACAGTTCCATCCCGGCCCGCCTGTCCGGTTTCTTCGACCGGCTTTTTCTGCCGCCCGTGCAGGGCATGGCAGACAAGCAGGCCAAAGGGCTGGGCGTGTACCCCGGAAAATCGGCACGAATTGTGTCGGTACTCGACGAAGAAAGCTGGAAGGAATGGCAGCTGACCAAGAAGCCCACCTACCATGCCATCAAACGCAGTGTGCTGGAACGTTGCAGGATCAGCCCGGTGCGCACCTGCACCATCGGGTATGTGCATTCGCCGGAAAATGATTACGCGAAAAAGTGGATCATGAAGATGCAGGCCTTTGGGGAAAAATTCATGTAAAATTTAACAAGCCGGATACATGCAATGACAGAATTTGATTTATTTTAGCTCCAGATAATTGTTTGGAAGAATACACCCGATAAAGAAGAACCTTCAGATCAACAGCTCAATCTCTGCCAGTAAGGAAACCATCACCGGTAAGTAACCATATTCATACCCGTCTTTTTTTTCGTTGACCTATAAATTTAATTCACATGGCATTCAATGCAAAATTAAACATGGCAGGTAAGCAGTACGACGTACTGAGCTGCAGCTACACCCTGAACAGGGATGTTGATCACAAAGGCCGCCCTTCCTCAGGCGTTTACGGCGGCACCATCGATGTGGAAGTGGAATCCACAGAAGACACTTCCATTATCGAAGCGATGGTAAACAGTCAGTTCAAACCCTTCGCCGGCACGGTACTCATCAAGAAAACGGATGAGGACGCCAAAATGAAGGAAGTGGCATTTGAGGGCGCTTTCATCGTGAAATACACGGAAGGCCTCAATGTCATCGGTTCCGACCCCATGAAGCTCCGCTTCACCATTTCCGCGCGCAAAATGAAACTGGGCAACGCGGAGCATGTGAACGACTGGCCGGACGCCAAAGCCTAGTCCCGATTATTATTGCATTTTTCCCCGGCCGGCCGCACAGGCTTCGCATCCGCGTATGCGAAACCTTTTGCATGCCGTCCCGGAAAACACTTTCTGACGATTTAAATTCAGACCACTATGGCATTTCAAGCAAAGCTGCAGTTAGGCAGCAAGGAGTATGATGTACTGCAATGCAGTTTTTCCCTCAACCGGGACGTGGACGCAAAAGGCCGCCCTTCATCAGGCGTGTACGGAGGTACCATTCATGTGGAAATCGAATCAACGGAAGACACGTCCGTAATCGAATCCATGGTGAACAGCCAGTTCAAACCCTTTGCAGGCAAAATCATCATCAAAAAAACGGATGAAGACGCGAAGATGAAAGAACTGACTTTCAGCAACGGCTTTATCATTCAATACAACGAGGGCATCAACGTGGTGGGCAACCATCCCATGACGCTCAGTTTCGTGATTTCCGCACAGACCCTGAAAATGGGGAACGCGGAACATCATAACGACTGGCCTAAATAGAGCAATACGGCCAATATATTTAACATCGGTGTGCTGCCTGTACTGGGCGGCACACCTATCATTGTATCCTGATGCTGCAATCGAACGACAAACAAACGCATATAGGCGCAACCGTACAGCCCAAAAACCGGCAACAGCGCAAGCCCAAGGGCAAAGTGCGCAGACGCCCGGGGGGCGGAGGTCCCGCGCCGAGGCCCGGCCCGACCAATGCCGAATACATACGGCTGTTCGATGCCTGCGAAGTAAAAAAAGAAAAGCTAGGAGAGATCGACAAAGTGATTGACGACAAGATACTCGCCAAACGTGCGCGTTATGAAACCGTAGTGGCCGCATTGAAGGGGACGCCGCAGTTCGGTATGCCGCGCACGCCCACATTGGGCGGCACTTCTTTTTTCCAGCTGCGCGAC
The DNA here is from genome assembly GCA_965653365.1 of uncultured Chitinophaga sp. GTDB lineage: Bacteria > Bacteroidota > Bacteroidia > Chitinophagales > Chitinophagaceae > Chitinophaga. The sequence continues at coordinate 30,960 of CBFGZV010000005.1, forward strand.
TTTTACGGTTCCCGCCCCAACGAAATGCCGCAAGCCGGTTTTTTTATCCAGGACCTTTTCAAGCGTTCGCCAAGCACCAATGTGTTCGACTTCAGGAACCCCTTCAACATCGGTTTCCGTACACACCCGGATTTTTTCAGCGGGGGCTCCGGGCGCGTTCCCTGGGCCATGGTCGCCGTGATTCACTACCTGGAATGCAGCTCTGATTTTTCCAAACACCTGCATAACGGGGACCCGCTCACAGGCTATACCGTGAAGTTTCCACCCAACCGCCCCCAAAACGCCGGCAAGCCGCCGTTTACATGGGAGGTAAGTGCGGTGGACGCCATGCGCTATCAACAATTCGATAAAAAACAGAACTGGACGCTGCCGGAAGTATTGCACGAACTGGAAGCCTACAATGGCTTCGGCTATCATAACAACAAAAAAGGCAATACACCCTATCTCTGGAGTTACTCCAACCTTTATACGAAAGGCAAATATGTAAGAGACTTCAAGTACGATGCAAACGTCGTTTCCGCCCAGATCGGCGCGGCGGTGCTACTGAAAAGAATGGAACAAAGAGGATTGATCTATTTACCCAGATTTTAATGAAACGACCTTACACGTATTTTTTACTGCTTTGGCTTGCGTGCGGCATGGCCTGTAAATCCAAAAGCACGGGGAACGGCTTGCAGGCGAACGCCAGGCACGACACGGCACAGCAGACGCCAATTGCCGGGGACGACGAAGAGCAGTTCGATGCGTTTCTCGATGTATTCTTCGATGCAGTGAAACGACATGATCAACGGCAACTGGAAGGGATGTTGTACTTCCCGTTCCAAACGGGTAAAATCTGGCGGAACGATGACCTGTCTTCAATGAAGGATCCGGCGGAGAATGAACGGTTTAACCTGGTTGCCAAAAAAGAATACGACGAGTATTTCGAAAATATTTTTCACCCGGACGTGGTGCGGCTGCTGCCCCAGGCGGAAGGAGAGGAAATTGCAGAGATAGCCGGAGATACGAACGATGATTATTATCTCCGCCTCAAACGCCACACCGACCCGGGCTCCAAAATGTACGAAGTCTACGTCCAGTTCGCGGAGGAAGGAAGAACGACAGAAAGTTACTTTGCCTTTGTATTCGGGAAGGTAAAGGGAAAATATAAAGCAATCAGTTACTACGCGAAGTGGCCCGTGAAAGGCTGATATTATATTATGCAAAACGATCAACGATGGAAGGTAAATTAATTGTCAGCATCCATATCGAGGGAACACCCATCTCTCATTTTTCATCCTTTACGCTGGAACAGCGGTTTAACGCCCACCATTATTTCGAGCTCCGCTTCAATCACGACGAGATGGGCGAGCCCGGCCTGATTTCGCTGGAAAAAGGCCGGAACTACATGGGCAAAAACATTTCCGTGCAGTTCGGAAAACTATCGCCCGACGAGCAGCAGTTCACCGGCAAAGTCACCAAAGTGGAACTGTCGCAGAGCCACGGTTACCACGGCACGCTCATCGTGAGCGGGTACAGCCCCAGTATCCTGATCGACCGTGGCCCCGACCTGGGCTCGTACCTCAATAAAGATCTTTCCGCCATCATCCGGAAAGCCACGGAAGATGCGCCGGCCAACGATCTGAACCTTTCACTCAACCCCGCCCGCAAAGAGCCGGTCGATTACCTTATTCAATACCGCGAAAGCGACTACGAGTTCCTCAACCGCCTGTCCGCCGAATACCACGAATGGTTTTACTACGATGGTGTGAAGCTCCAGTTCGGCAAGCCGGATAAACAGGAAGAAGTAAAACTCGTCTACGGCCGCGACGTGCACGCCCTGCAATACGCCATGCAGGTAGCGCCGCTCAAAAGCCGCAAGTTCTTTTACAGCCCGAAAGAAGACGAGCTCTTCAAGGCGGAAGCCAAAGCGGCGCCCTCGGGCCAGCCGGACCTGGCGCATGCCGTGAACGCATCCAACGAGCTGTACAGCAAAGTGTACTCGCAGCCGCTGAACGTGCGGGTGGATACTCGCCAGGAAATCGAATCCTTCGTAGCCAACGAAGAAAAATCCAATATCGCAGACCTCCTCCAGATCACCGCCAGCGGCGATAACCCGCAGGTGGGCCTGGGAAAGATAGCAGACATCGGCATGAGCGTGAAAGAGGCGATGAGCTTCAATGTGCAACAGCTGGGCCGCTTCCTTGTGACGGCCGTCTATCATCACGTAGACGGGGTAGGGCACTATCACAATACGTTTGAAGGCATTGTGGCCGATACCGAGCGCATACCCGTCCGTCAGTACGATAAACCGCTGGCCGACATGCAGCTGGCGATGGTGGAAGACAATGAAGATCCCAAAGGGCAGGGCCGCGTGAAAGTGAAATTCAAATGGGAGTGCAACTGCAATGATGCATCCGAATGGCTGCGCGTAGTGTCGCCCAGTGCCGGCAGTTCCGAGAAAGTGAACACTAACCGGGGGTTTGCGTTTGTGCCGGAAAAGGGCGACCAGGTAGTGGTGGCCTTCGAGGAAGGTAATATCGCCAGGCCCATCGTCATCGGCAGCGTGTTCCATGGCAAAACAGGCACCGGCGGCGGCGCATCCAATAACGTCAAAAGCCTGTCTACCCGCTGCGGCAGCTCCGTCACCCTCAACGACGGGAATGGCAGCGTGGTGGTGAAAGATCCCAGCGGCGGCGTGTTGACCATGCATGGCGACGGATCAGTGACCCTCAACGCGCCCGTGTCTTTCACGATCAATACCAAAGACTTCGTGCTCAACGCCGGCAATACCGTGGCCATCAACGCCCAGCCCGGCGAAGGCGGCGGCGGGGAAGGCACGGTGACGATCAGCGCTAAAAAAAGTATTTCCGGCACGGCCGATACGGAAGACATTTCGCTGACGTCGACAGCCAAAGGGGTGACTATCAGCGGGAATACGGATGTGACGGTGGCCAGCCTCACCGCGGCCGCCAATATCGTGGGCAGTACCGTCGCCAGTCTGTTTGGGGCGGATGTAACCGTTAACGGCGGTACGACCATACGGGTAGGCTCACCTGATACGGACATTATTTAAAGCGACAGTATGGAACCACGTGAATACATTACCCACAAAGCCATGATAGAGTGTGAGCAGGGCAGCGCGCCCGGCTTTTTCACACCCACCTATAACCAGACGGTGAAGATCAACGGCTGCAAGGTTTCTACCGCCACCGACAAAGTTCCCCTCACCAATATCCCCAATTTTGTCGTTTGCAAAAAGACGCAGAAGCCCTGCGTGCCCGTGCCCACGGATTGGACCGATACCTACCAGGTGAAGGTGAAGGGCCAGCAGACGCTGATCGGTAAAAGTTGTATAGATTGCAGCCTCGGGGGAAAGATAAAGTTCCAGACCAGCGGCCAGGTGCCGCTTTCGCCGGAGGAAGAGGAACAGGTGAACAACATGCGGGAAGATGTAAAAAAGGCATACGATAAAGAACAGGAAGAAAAAAATAAGCCCTGGTGGAAAAAAGCCGGGGAGTTTATTGTAGACTGCGTGCCGGTGGTAGGGCCCATTGTAAGCATGGCCAAAAACATCAGTGAAGGGAACTGGGGCATGGCGGCGATGGACCTTGGTTTCCTCGCCCTCGACGTAGTGGGTGTGGTGGGTGCTCCCTTTACCGGCGGCGCATCGCTGGCGGGCACCACCGCGCTGAAAATAGGCGCGAGGCAGGCTATCAAGGCCGGCGCTAAACAGGTGGCCAAGAAACTCAGCAAAGAAGCGCTGGAGGCGGCTGCGAAACAAACGGCCGAAATGATCAGCAAAATGTCGATGCGCAGCCTCACCAAGGGACAACTCTGCGTGTTTGCCTGTTTTCCTGCCGGTACACCGGTAGCCACGGCGCTGGGTATCAGGAATATCGAAGACATCCGGCCTGGCGACGAAGTATGGGCGTACGACGAATCCACCGGCGAGCCGGTGTTGAAACCCGTTGTGCAGGTAGGAACCAGAGACGCTAACGTGCTGGTGAATATTGAAATCGGCGGCGAGGTGGTACAGGCCACACCGGAACATCCCGTTTATGTGGATGGCGCCTGGAAAGAAGCCGGCCTGCTGGAGCCCGGAGACAGCGTATCGCTGCTTTCAGGCGAAATCGCCAAGGTGGATGCGGTGACGTATACCGGCGCACATGCCCCTGTTGAAACGGGTGGGGACGAAGCACCGCCGTTACCGCACGTAATGCCCGGGGCCTCGCTGGAAACAACGCATCCCGCCGCATACGCCGGCCCCGGCGAAGAGCGGCCGGAGGAGGAAGAAGTCACAAAAGTTTATAACTTTGAAGTAGAGGGCCTTCACAACTACTTTGTAGGCTGGCTGAAGCTGTTGGTGCATAACGGCGTGTGCCTGTTTAAGCTGGCGAGGGAAGGAGTGGAATACGCGCAGAATATCCTCAAGGGGATACGGTTTAACCATCTCATGGAAAAGCGGCTGCTCGACGGGGTGCATGAGGTGTTCACCAAAGGAATGAAGACCCGGTTGGATACGCTGATACCCGGAAAGAAAATTATTTCGCGCAAGGCATCGCAACTTGCCGAACTGACGACAGACACGGCCAAAAAGTATATCGACGAAATACCGAAAAAATACAAAAAAGGTACGCCGGTACAGAACCCGAAACGCGCCGGGGCCGATAAGCTGGAAGGTAAATATGTGCTGCAGGTGCCCAAACAGGAAAAACCCATTCCCAAGGAAATACTCGACCACGCCAAATCGAAGAAAGTAAAAATCGAAGAGGTGTCGGATATTACGATGGATATGCTTAAATGGTGGTAAATAGCTGAATATGAAAGAAAAAACATTGCGATTCGATTTAAGGAGCTGGAACGATGCTTACGGCGAACTGATGGACGAAGACGACTCGCTCGACTTTTATAAAACAACGTATGAAGACGAGATTCCAGCCAAAGAGTTGAAGAAGCACCTGGCTTCGCTTGAAGCCTGGACAGACTATGCCTACAACAACAAACTGCTTATTGAGCTGACGGCTTTCCTGGAACCGAACGACCAGGTATATGCCAGCATATGCCTCAACAGCGGTAATGCGATCGTGCGTTTCGTGGATGAGCATAACCGTATTTACATGGTGTATAGTTTCGGGGGGGAATACAAAAAAGGCCAGCTTTTCCTCGATAAACTGCAGTATTTCATTTACCCGGATGATGAGGCTTACTACGACAGGGATGAATCCGTGAAAGACGTTACTTACGAATTTACGCCCGAAGGTGGCCTGCGGGTGATCACGGAAGAGCTGCGCGATGACGGGCACCGTTATGAAAAAGTGGAAGAGGCGGCGCACCCGGTGAATGTGAGCGCCAACTGGGAGCCATATCCGGAGCCGGGCAAATACGAAAGCCTGGCGCGGCTGAGAAGATGGGGGAACGGCGATTTGCTGAAAGGCATCGATCCTAACCAGCCGCCGCCCAGGCAAGGCCCCGGGGGAGATGCTCCGCAGGGCCCTCAGGAGCAGGCCGGCCCGTATACGAAGTGGCTCCCGGATAACTGGGACGAGGTGCGGGGAAATTGAGACCCCGTAACACCCGGAGAAAACATCGCCCGTAACCGCGGGCGCGGGTGGTTTAGTGGAAATTGAGACCCCATAATACCCGGAAAAAACTTCACTATGAAAAGTATCTTGATCTCCCGGATCAAGTTTGAATGAATTGCTAAAAAATTTAGTATTTTGCCGTTGTAAATTACCTTGACAATGGCAGTGGAATTGGAACAAATAGCCCTGGGAGGGCTGTTTTACCGGAAGGGGAAGGTAACGCAGGTGCGGGAGGAGCATTATCAATACATCGCCGCATTCGCGCAGGAAATCGATCCCATTCCGATTGACGGTATCCGGTTATGGAAGCTGGGTTTTTCCCGGAATATCACAACGGGCGCGAGTTATAAATCGTGGCAGGGCATAACGCTGTACCTGAAGCCTGGTACGCTGAACCGCTGGCTGGTGCAATTTGAAGGCGTACCGAAAGTGGGCGTGCTGGAATACATCCACGAGGTGCAGCGCCTCTGGTTCACATTATTCGGGGAGCACCTGACGCTGGTGGCGGGCGCGGTCAAAGAGAAGGACAAGGACAAAAAAAGCGCTCCGGTACCGGAGCCGGTAGCCACGCCGGGCGATCACATATACGACCAGCCTTATTATGTGACCTGGGATACGCGGCTCCTCATCCGCACCGGGCGCATCGCAATATGGCGCATCGTTGAGGAAAAGCCCCTTTTTGAATGGAGCGGCCGGCAGGTGGGGCTCACGCTGGTGACCGGTCAGGCGTCGGAAGAAGACCGTATACTGGGCGCGAAATGGCTGCAAAAGCACCTGGATGCGGTAGGGATACGGGATACCGAAGGGCCCGACCGGGCGCGTTACCTGGGTTGATGTGATTTGTCGCTTGCGCTGATGGGAGCGTTAGCGGTGCACGATGAACCGGCGCGGATGCTGATGCCGTCCAGGGTTGAGACGCCATTTTCCATGGGGTGATGCGGTTTGTCGCTTGCGCTGATGGGAGCGTTAGCGGTGCACGATGAACCGGCACGGATGCTGATGCCGTCCGGAGCTGAGACGCCATTTTCCATGGGGTGATGTGATTTGTTGCTTGCGCTGATGGGGAGTGTTAGCGGTGCACGATGAACCGGCGCGGATGCTGATGCCGTCCGGAGTTGAGACGACATTTTCCATATGCCAGGCCGGGTTTCCCTAAAACCGTAGGGAAAGCTTATCTTTGCCGCCGTTTAAACGCGATTTATGAAACTGGAAGAGCAACTGCTGCAGCGAAGCGGCAACCAATGTGAATTATGCAAGGCCACCGGTACATTGAAAGTGTACGAGGTGCCGCCAGAAGCCGGCAGCTACGCGGAGCGCAATATCTACATTTGCGACAAATGCACCGCGCAGATCAATAAAAAGGAAGAACTCGACAGCGCACACTGGAACTGCCTCACGGAAGCCATGTGGAGCGAGGTACCCGGCGTACAGGTAGTGGCCTGGCGCATGCTGAACCGCCTGCGTAACGAAAGCTGGGCGGCAGACAGCCTGGATTTGATGTACCTCACCGACGAAAACCTCGCCTGGGCAAAATCTACCGGCGACCATGAAAGCGACGGCACGGTAGACCTGCATAAAGACAGCAACGGCGCCGTGCTGCAAAACGGCGATACCGTAGTGCTCACCAAATCACTCGACGTTAAAGGCTCCACCCTCAACGCCAAACTGGGCACCGTGGTGAAGAATATCCGCCTTGTACCGGACAACACCGAACAGATTGAAGGTAAAATAGAAGGCCAGACGATCGTTATTCTGACGAAATATTTGCGCAAGCAGGTGTAACTGAACTGATCGCACCGTAGCAAAATACTCACGAAGATGTTTGCTGGGGGGCAACGATCATAAAAATAAAAAGGCCAGACGCTAGTCTGGCCTTTTCTATAAATAGCTGACCGGTCTATTTCGCCGGTGTGATCACGATTTTCCTGAACTCGATCGGACCGTGGTCGCCCTGGATGTAGATGGGGCCCGGTTCGCCTTCGTTGCTGTTCAGCGCACCACCGGTAATGCCGGGGATTTCCTGGTTGCTGATCACCGTTTTGCCATTGGCTACAACGGTCACCATGCGGCCTGTCAGCGTGATATCATAGCTCTGCCACTGATCAGGGCCGAGGGCGTTGATTTCGGAGGGGGCGATGAAGCCGTACACACCGCTGTACAGTACGCTGGAGGGATGCGCGTCTTTCGGGCTGTCTTCGATCTGTACCTCGTACCGTCCTCTCAGGTATACGCCGCTGTTGCTGCCTTTCTTATAACGGAATTCAACATGCAGTTTGAAGTCGGTGAACTCCTGCTCTGAAATCAGGTTAGCGCCGGATTTCGGGCTGGTGAGGATGCCGTTTTTTACTTCCCACTGGTTGGCCGCGCCTACGGCCTTCCAGCCGCTCAGGTCTTTGCCGTTGAACAGGTTGATGGGCTTGCCCCAGGCCGGCGCCGCCGTACGTTTCAGGTAAGGTGCTTTGACGCCTTTCCAGTTATACTTTTTGCCTTCGCTGGTAGTGATGGTGCCCTGGATGCCTTCGCCGGCCAGCTCGCCTTCGATCACGAAGTCTTTATCGCCACTTTCCCATTGCGGGGGAAGGGTGAAACTGAACTTGCCGTTATTGAAAGTGACTTTGGCCACGGGGCGGGCGCTCCCGGAGGAACCTACAAAATAACCCACCAGTGTCCGGTAGCCGGAGAGTTTTACTTCCAGCCATGAGGGGCTGGATTTGCCGTTTTCATCCACGGTGATGTCCCAACGGCCAATCAGTGCTTTCTGATCCTGCATGGTTTGTGTATGAAGCGGTAATTGATCGTTGTCTGACGCCATTACAGCCGGAGCCGAGAGCAATAAACAACTGAGGCCGCATACAATGAGTTTTCTATACATAATAACCGATTAATTGAGCTGAAGGGACAAGATAAGGCTTATTTGCCTTTTACACAAGATTCCTGCCCGCGTTCACGATGCCGTAAACCGTCCGTATCACCAGTTTCTCATACACGCTTTTCAGTTCTGCATCATTGGTGGATTTGGATTTCTGCAAAGCATAGTGCTGTAATACCACGAGGGGCAGCATGATGCGCTCGCGGAGGGCGATGGAATTTTTCTCCACGGGGAATTCCTGCATCAGTTCCTTGTTGCCGGTAAGCTCGAGCAGCATCGCTTTGGTGAGGTCGTACTCATTTTTCAGCAGGGTCCAGAAGGCGCCATAGTGCTCGTCGTGCTGCAGGTGTGCGGTAATGCGGAAATCCGATTTGGACATCGACATGATGCAGTTATCGATCATGGTTTTAAAGAAACCGGATGTTTTGTAAAGCTCGGCTGTGGAACTCCATTTGCCGCCCTCTTTTACTGCGCGCAAAGCGGAACCTACGCCGTAGAATGCAGGCACACTCTGTTTCAGCTGGCTCCAGGCAGTTACGAAGCTGATGGCCCGGAGGTCTTCCAGTTTCAGCGCCGCACCGGCGTTGCGCTTGGTGGGCCGGCTGCTGATGTTGATATGCGACAGGAGTTTCAGCGGACTGAAGTTTTCGAGGTATTCGGTAAACAAGGGGTGCTCGCGAAGCGCCACAAACCGGCCGAAACTTTCTTCGGCCATGGCGGTGATCAGTTCTTTCTCCTTGTAATCGAGCACATCGCGCTGGTCCGGGTGCAGCACCGCCGCCACGCCGGCGTTCACGAGCTGTTCGATATTGAACTTGGCGGTTTCCACCGAGCCGTAGAGCGAGCTCACGGTTTGGCCCTGTATGGTCAGTTGTATGTGGTCGTTGGCTACCTCTTCGCCCATGGCCGCATAAAAACGGTGGGTTTTGCCGCCCCCGCGCGATGGCGGGCCGCCGCGGCCGTCGAAGAAAGTGAGGTCGATGTCGTATTTGCGGGTAATCGCCGTCAGTTCCACCTTGGCCTGGTAAATAGACCAGTTGGCCATCAGGTAACCGCCGTCTTTGGTGCTGTCCGAAAAGCCGAGCATGATCATCTGGCGGTTGCCGCGGCGCTTCAGGTGCTCTTTGTACACGGGGTGGGTGTAGAGCTGCTCCATGACGCCGGCAGCGTGTTTCAGGTCGTTGATGGTTTCGAAAAGCGGGAGGAAGTCGACTGTCAGGTCGTCTTTCGTCCAGCCGCACCACAAAAACAGGTTCATCAGCTGCAGGACGTCCGACGCCTGCTGGCAGTTGCTGATAATAAAGCGGTGGCTGGCCATTTCCCCGTTCTGCTGCTGGATGCTGCGCATCAGGCGGATGGTGCAGAGCGTGTCGTTGATCATGGGGTCAACGCCAGGGGCGGGCGTTTCGGCGCAGGGGAAGTCCACTTCGTTGAAGCTGATGAGCTGTAGTTTTTCCGCTTCGGGCAAACCGGCATATTCTTCCGCAGGCAGGCCGTTGTTCAGTTCCGGCTGGTTGAGGCCGAAGCGGAACACGTTGCGCAGCACCCGGCTGTCTTGCCGGATGTCGAGCCGGGCGAAATAACAGCCGAAGAGGCGGATCTTGAGGGAAAGGTCGTCTACGAGGTTCACGAACAGGCTGTCGTGGTCGCTGACGAGGGTGTCTTTGATATTTTGCAGCAATCCCGTCATTTCCTCCTGGAGATTCGGCGCGTTGGGCCGGGGATTGAAGGCGTTGTCGTACATGATGCGGCCGAGCGCGTTCATCGGCTCTTCGATGCCGCGGAAGGTGATGCGGCGTTTCAGCGTCCGGTAGTCACGGTAATAGCACCGGAACACCGTTTGGCGCAGGGCCGCAGCCACGGTGCGGGTGGTATCCGTATTGACGTTCGGGTTGCCGTCGCGGTCGCCGCCGGGCCAGAAGCCCAGTTCGAAGAGGCCGGCGAGCATATCGCCCAGGTCGAATTCTTCGTTGAGCCGGGTTTGGATGTCGGCCAGGGCATTGTAGAACACATGCTCCACGAACCACATCAGGCTCAGGGCCTCGTCTACCGGCGTGGGCGACGTTTTATTGAAGAAGGGCGTTTTGCCCAGCTGTTGCAGTAATAAATTGATGGCGTTGATGTCGTTGATCTTCAGGGCTTCGATGAGGTCCGTCATGATCGTGAGCACCGTGCCGGGATAAAACTGGGTCGGGTGAGCCGTGAGCACCAGGCGGAGGGAGAACTGCCGCAGCTTTCCGGCAATCTTTTCCCGCACCTCATCGTCCTGCGCGATCTGTTGCACCAGCCCCTGGAGGGTACCGTTACCGTCTGTCCGGCTCAATTTGCTGAACGAAGAATCTTCAATGGCGTCGAACAGCACCACCTGCCTTTCGATGTACTGGATAAAGCGGAAAAGGCGGTTGATCTGCTCCCTTTCGTCGATTTCCGGGGTCCTTTCCCGGAAGAAAGCTTCAATGATGTCGGAAGGCGATTGCAGTTTGGCGATGCCTTTTTCGCAATGAGCGGTGAAAAACGGCAGTAAAATGCCGGTGTCTTTTACCTGGTAAAACGGCAGGGTTAAAAACAAACTGTTATACAACTCAAATCTCGTGATCACTTCACGGGTGTATATATCTTTCTGATTGCCGGACTGTTTCAACATGGATTATTCGTTAAGCACCGGCAAAATTATACATATAATTAATAAAAGTGGTGAAAAGTTGAATGAAATTTAAAATTTTTGTAATAATGATGTAATTTTTTTAATGGGTGGGCTGGAAACCATCGCCCCGGAAATTTGTTACATTTATTCCTAATATTCTAATCCATATGCGTTTTACCCTCCCCAGTAACTCCCGAAGCATGATTGAAACCATCCTGGTGGTGCTGCTGCTCCTGGCCCTCATCTTCGCCGTGTACGACGTACTCAGGGTGTTTTTCGGGGTGTTCACCTTTGCGCTTATTTTCTCTGTTTCCTTCGCCTCGCCGTATGAACGCCTCGCCAAAGCGCTGGGCAATCGCCGGAAGCTGGCTGCCACGCTGTACGCACTCATTCTGATCCTCATTGTAGCAATACCGGTGGCGTATGTGGTGGGCGCGTTGGGTAAACATTTGAAAGACGTGCTGCAATTTTATGCCGACATCAAAACGAACGGCCTTCCGCCTTTACCGCCAGACATATCGGAGCTGCCCGTTGTTGGGGAGCCGGTCAGCTCGTTCTGGCAGCACCTCCGGGAAAATCCGCAGGAGGCGCTGATGGGGTACGAACATCAAATCCGGGCGGCTCTTCACCGTATCCTTACCGGTGGCGCGGGGGTGCTGGGCACGGCGTTGCAATTCATCACCGGCATCATCATATCCGCCATTCTGCTGGCCGGCGGTGCAAAGGTGATTCGTCCCCTGAAAGCGGCGCTGGGGCACCTGTTGGGTACGCGCGACGGCATGGCGCTGCTCGATGCGACCGGCAACGCCATCAAAGGGGTGTCTATCGGCGTGATGGGCACGGCGTTCGTCGCGGCGTTCATTTCGTGGATTGGTTTTTTGATCGCGCATCTCCAGTTCCCGATATTACTGGCGGCAATCGTGTTCTTCCTCGTGCTGATACAAGTAGGCCCCTTGCTGGTGTGGCTTCCGGCGGTCATATTACTGGCTGTCAACGGGCATACCGGTACGGCGGTGTTTGCAGCGGCGTATGGCGCAATGGTGCTGGTCATCGATGCAGTGCTCAAACCCATACTGATCGCCAAAAGCGGCGGCAGGCTGCCTTTCCTCGTATTGTTTATCGGTGTGGTGGGGGGACTGGCGGCGTGGGGATTTACCGGCATGTTCAAAGGAGCCATCATCATGGCCGTATGTTATACGATCGTCAATTCCTGGCTGGAACGCAAAGCAGACAAGACCGGCGTTGGGGAAACGGCCGGCGCAGGGGAGTTCATCTGACGCAAAGTAGCCCGGATTTAAAAATTATGAATGTACGACACCAGCGCGCCGGCTTGTAACGTGCGGGCATGGGCCGGCTTCGGCTCACCCAGCAGAAAATTGCTTTCGGCTGGATGGTCGAGGTTAATCGTTTGATCGTACCGGCCGGTGCTGCCATAAGTCAGCAGCAATCCTCCCCGCACGTAGTACCGCTTCCTCCGCATGCTCAGGCCCACCTGTGCGTGGTAGAGGTTCCAGTCGGTGGTGTTGACTTTGTACCCCTCGGTCACGGTGTGGCCATTCTTTTTAATCCCTTTATCATAAGTGAAATCCGTGCGCAGGCTGGCGAAAACGGTTGTGGCGCCCTTTATCCGGTAAGTGGCCCCGATGCCCGCATTCAGCACGCCGCGCCTTTCGTCGTTCAGCTGCAGCATGGTGGCGGCCGCGGCATTGTTGCTGCCGGTATCGGGCCGCACGAAAGCGGCGGGTTTGGGCCTGATCACCTGGTAAGCTTTTACCGGCGCGAAATATTCGGCGCAAATATAGAGCTGCCCGCGCCGGTGCATGTACGTATAGCCGGCAGCGATATCCAGCGGATTTTTTCAGTTGGTTTTCAGGGCGCTTTGCCGCGTACTGGCCAGTAAGTTGATGACAACGCCGGGGCTCGCTACCAGGTTGCTGACTTCGATATTCGAGATGATCGTGCCCCTGCCATACACTTTCAGCACCGGGGTGGTGAACAGCAAGCCGAAATGATGGCTGGGCGACAGTTCCCACGCTACCCCCGCGCGCATCCTGAGGCCGGCCTGGTGATAGGCGGCGGTGTAATTTTCGGACACGGTGGTGATGGGCGCCAGCACCGTATCCGGCCCGGCGGGGTTCATCATGGCCCTTGAAACGTAATCGAGCGTGGTGCTTTGCTTGCGCAAAAATCCCTCAGCCGTGACACCCACGGAGATTTTTTTGTTTAGCCGCATACCCGCGGCCAGCTGGAGTGACGTATGATCCGCCCGGTTGGCTGCTTTATACTGGCCGATAAAGGTTTCGGCGCCCGGGCTGTAGCTGTTGTCCAGCACGTCCTGCACCACATCCTTTTGCTGCGACACCCCATAGTCGATCACGGGCGTATGCACGATGGCATATGCCAGCGTGAACGGCAGTTTCCTTTTAATGAACGGCACCGCGTGAGAAGCCACCATGGGCACAATGCTGGTGCCTTGGGAGCGGAGGCTCAAATCCTTGCCCAGACCGTCTTTCATGAAAATTGACTGCCATTGGTAGATGGTGCCGCTGAGTGACGAGGTGCTACCGGCTGTATTCACGAGCAACGCGGGGTTATAGAACAGCACACCGCTGTCGCCATTCTGTGCAATCACGGCGCCCGGCATGAAATAGCCCGCCGGTCCATAGCCGGCCGACCAATAGTTCGCATCCTGCGCGCGCAGGTTGGTAAAAACAGCCAGCAGGCATGCCGGCAGTAACCGGTAACAATATTTCATGCGCATGCAAAGACGGTTTGATCAGCGATGGACTGTGGTTTCATATTTGTCTTCATAGTCTTCCCGGATGGTGCCCATCCAGCGGTCCCACCAGAGGAAATATAAACCGTAGTTCCCTTTAAAAAACTGGTGATGCTGATTATGGTTAAAGGATGTATTGATCCATTTGCCGAAACGGTGGCGCGCAAACCAGCGTGGGTAGAGCTCCCAGCCAAGATGGCCGTAAACATTGTAAACCATCTGTACCACGAATAGCGAGATAAGATGCGGGTAGCTGAGGGGCATGATGAATACCAGCAATGGCAGGATGCCGATTTCAACCACGGCTTCCAGTGGGTGGAATGCGAACGCCGCCCACGGAGAGGGATTGGTGGAGAGATGGTGGATTTTGTGGACGACGGGGAATACCCGTTTCCAGTGCATGAACCGGTGCGCCCAGTAGAAGTAAGCGTCGTGCACGAAAAACATGACAGGGAAGGCCAAAATAAACCAGCCTATGCCGTAGTCGGCAATGTTGCGGTAGTAAAGGGTGTAGTCTACGACCGGTTTCCGGAGCACCAGCATCACGGCCAGGGAAAAGAGCAGGATGGTGAGGCAGGAGAACAGGATTTCCCGCGCGTAGTCTTTGTTTTTGGGGAACCGCTGCTGGATTTTCCTGAAAAGCAGACGCCGGCGGAAGAAGATATAATATAAGAGGAACGCCGCGCCCGCGATTATGAAGTAGCGAAGGGCGATGAGTGTAAATACGGATAGCCAGCGATCGAACCAGGGCATATGATCAAGGATGTGGCGGGAAAGTTAGCAAAAATCCGCCGTCCGCAAAGAAATTGCGCCGCCCGTGGCATGTAACCGGGATTTTAGCCGGGATGCTCTATTTTAGCGCAAAATTCATCCACTGCATGGACAGGCTCAGTTTAACCGGGATCATCGGTTTTGTGACGGTTTTTATCTGCTTTTTGATGGGGCTATTCCTGCTCACCGTCAAAACGAAACACAAGCTGAGCAACGTACTGTTTGCCGCGTACATCTTCGTGACCGGCCTCGACATCAGCGGCTTTTTTATCTACCGCTTCCTCGATGCGTACAACAACTGGGAAATGCTCCGCACGCAAACGCCGCTGCTCGCTATGCCCCTGTTTTATCTCTACGCGCTATCGGTCTGCTATTCGGATTTCAGGCTGCGGCCCGTTCACCTCTTGCACCTGCTGCCGTTTGTAATCAGCAATCTCGCCGTGATGCAGGATTATTACCTGGCCGGCCAGGCTGCCAAAACGTATTATTTCGAAAACTACGGCAGCATGCCACAGGTGCAGGTAAAACGGGTGGTGCTCGAGTTGCAGTCCGTATTTTACATCGTGGCGCTCTTCCTCATGCTGAAAAAATCGAGAAAGATCTTTCTTGAAAACTATACCGGGCCTTCGATCATTTCGTACAAATGGCTATTCCAGCTGGTGGTAATGACCACAGTGGTACACGCAGTCGTTTTTTTGCGGATGCTGTACCAGTGGACGACCGAAGATGAAAACGCCATTACCTGGGCTGTGCTCTTCGGGGCTATCACCGCCCTGTTCGTGATGTGCTGGTTTGTGCTGAAAGCGCTCTACCAGCCGGAGCTCTTCCGGGGAGTGGATTCCACGTTGCCGCTCGTCAGGGAAATGCTCCCGGCGCCTGAGGCGGCGAAGGCTGCCGGCGTGGAAGAAAAAATCGCGCAGCTGAAGGCTTATATGGCAGCGGCGGAACCTTTTCTTGAACCCGACCTCACCATTCAGGAGCTGGCTGCGCGGATGAATATGCCCATGCGGGAGTTGTCGCTGCTCATCAACCATCACCTCAACCAGCACTTCTTCGACTTTATCAACGGCTACCGGATTGAAAAAGCCAAAACGCTGCTGAGAAGCGCTACGAAACAAACCCTCAACGTGCAGGAAATCCTCTACGAAGTAGGTTTCAACTCCAAATCATCCTTCAATACCGCTTTTAAGAAGCACACAAATACAACGCCAACGCAATATAGAAACAACTCGTTTTCAGGTAGTTGACAAAAGTCGTACGCCCTTTACCGAAAGTCGTACCCAATTTTCCGCCGCCATTCGGTTCGATTTTATGAAGTCGGCCGCCCGCCCCGCTGCCTTGCCGCACCTTTGCGCCCATAACATCGAACTATGGGCAAATTTGTATTTTTTATGGCGTGCCTGCTCCCCGGTTGGGCGTATGCACAAGTGAACCTTTCCGGTATGGTACAGCATAACGGCGCCCCGGCCGCGTTTGCGAACGTGGTGCTCGTCAACCCCGCCGGAAGGGTGGAACAGGGAGCGCTCACGCAGGAAAACGGGCGTTTCCGGCTGGCAGTGCAGGCGGGCCGGTACACGATAAGGATAAGTTACGTGGGCCTTGCGCCCTGGGAGCGGGTGCTACAATTGGCAAGGGATACGTCGCTGGGAGTTGTGATGCTGAAAGAACAGGAGGGCCTGTTGAAAGAGGTGGTGGTCACGGGTGGGAAAAAACTCGTGGAGCAGCAGCCCGACCGCCTCATATTTAATGTTGCGAACAGTATCGCGGCCGTGGGCGGGAATGCCCTCAACGCCATCGGCGCGGCGCCGGGCGTGCTCGTGCAGCATAACGTGATTTCGATGCTGGGCAAGGGCGCCAGCCGCGTGATGATCAATGGACGGATGATAGCGCTGACGGGGGAAGATCTTGCCGCTTACCTGTCGTCCATCAGCGCCGCTGATATCAGCAACATCGAGGTGATTACCAATCCGCCCGCGCGGTACGATGCGGCCGGCGCGGGCGGGCTCATCAACATCAACCTGAAAAAAGGCGCCGCCAATGCCTGGAAGCATACCACGGTGCTCAGTTATGACCAGAACGCCTATGCATTTTATTCGCTCCGGAACAGTTTCCTTTACCAGCGCAATAACCTCCGCCTGGCGGCCGCCATCGGCGGAAAAACCGGTTATATGAAAACCCGGGAGGAGCTGAAGACCTATTACGTCAAAGGCCTCTGGCAACTGGGAATCGAAGGAAAGGAGCAACAGCAGGGCGGGAGCGGCAGCCTGGCCGTCGATTATGATTTTACGGATAAGTTATCCGCTGGTATCCAATACGCGGGGCAGCATAACAACCCGGACCGGCCGGATGTGGCGACGATTGCCATACACGATGAAGCGGGCGGTATTTCTTCGTACCTCATCAACCGCGCAAACAACGATATAGGCAGTACGAGCCATACACTCAATGCGCATCTGATCGCCAAACTCGATACGCTCGGCCGCCGGGTTTCCGTGGATCTTGACCGGTTCATCTACCGGTCGGGCATCGACAACCGGTTCGCTGCCTCGTCCTATTCCCCGCAGATGGATTTCCTCATCACGGAACAGATGGCGCGGAATGTGGCGGATCAAAATATTTACAACACCAGCGTAACGGCAGATGTCGAATACCCCACGAAGATGATCCGGTTCAATTATGGCGGGAAGCTCAGTTTTATAACCAGTAAATCCGGCGGGGATTATTATAACACCATCAGCGGGAATCCGGTTAAAGAGAAAGAACGCTCGAACCGGTTCGATTACCGCGAATACAACCAGGCGGTATACGCCTCCGGCAGCACTGTCTTCAAAAAGGGGATGAGCCTGCAACTGGGTCTGCGCCTGGAACATACGACCACCGAAGGCGCTTCGCCACCCAAGCCCGGAGCTACCGTCAACAGTTATCTCAAGCTGTTCCCGTCCCTGTCCTTTTCGTATAAGATCAATGCAGATCACGGATTGGTGCTGAACTACGGCCGCCGCATCACCCGCCCGGGGTTCCGCGACCTGAACCCATACCGCTCTTATCTGAGCAGTAAAAGTTATTCCGAAGGGAATCCCTTTCTCCAACCCGCTCTCAACGACAACTTCGACGTGGCCTACACCTACAAGGGGAAATTCCGGACGAACGCATTCCTGAACATCACCAGTAACGGCTTCGGGGTGATATTCATGGCGGATCGCGCCACCAATACGCAAACGGTGGTAAGGCAGAATTATTACCGCGAATACGCGTTCGGGATAGGGGAGAATTTCACGGGTAATATCACGCCCTGGTGGGAAAACAGCACCGACCTTTACCTGCTGAGCTCCCGGACGTTGTTTCATGGGATACAGGCGGTGCCGGTAAATGGCGCACAGCTGTATGTCAACACCGTCAACGCCTTTTCCCTCAGCCGCGCCACCAAACTGCAGGCTGATTTCCTTTACAGCTCCCCATTCAAGAAAGGTCTTTACGAAATCGGGTACCGCGCCAGGGTTAACTTCGGCGTCAAGCACAGCATGATGAACAACCGCCTGCAGCTGGCCGCGTTTGTGAACGATATTTTCAATACCGCTTACCTGAAAGATTACAATTCCGTCGTCAACTCCATCCGCCAGGAATACAGCCAGAACAACAGCAGCCGGTATTTCCGGTTGTCGCTCACCTGCCAGTTGGGGAAAAGTGCGCTCGACATCCGGAAGCGGAGCGGCGGCAATGATGAAGAGAGGAAACGGGCGGATTAGGGGGGCGGTTTTCCGGCTGTCTTCACCGCTGTCAACAAAAACGTAAATATTTTTTGAATCTTTCAGGTTAAAGATTAAATTTGCACCCCATTCGGGATGTAGCGCAGCCCGGTAGCGCGCTTCGTTCGGGACGAAGAGGCCGCTGGTTCGAATCCAGTCATCCCGACTGAAAAATGAACCCCTTCAGATCGTTGGATTTGAAGGGGTTTTTAATTGAGATAATTATTAAACTGTTTGAAGTAAAAACCGCACTTGGTCATCCGATCCCACGTAATAGAGGTTGCCGACAATTCGGAAAGGTGGATAATCGAGTACCCAGAAAGGCTGATTATCATGGTGGGCTATCCGATGCTGAGTGTTTGTGCGAAATGATACCAGTTGTCCTGTTGTCACAAGGAAAAAGAAGCAAATGTTTAATTCGGAACATGGCCAAAATTTGGAATCCACGTTTTAATGTGTAAAGCTTCGTTAATTTTTCACTAAAACCATTCTCGGACAGGTATTGCCGGTTTTGAGATATTCGGTAGGATTGAAACCGGAAAAGTGATTGAACTGTTTTATAAAATGCGCTTGGTCAAAATAATCATCATTAAACGGTATTCCGGCCGCTGATAACGGAACAAGAGATAGATCATCTATCGCCCGGAAAAACCGTTGAACCTGCTGGAATTTTTTAGGAGTTAAACCGGTATGCAATTTAAAAAGATGAATAAGATGTTTTTGAGAGTAGCCCGATTTAGTAACCAGCCTGCTAATCGGCTGGTCAATGTTTTCAATTATAAATCTCACGACCTGTTCGCCTACTATTTTTGAACTGTCTTGCTCCAATCTGCCAATAAAAAAATGTTTCAGCAGTTCATAAACCCCTTCGGCGTTTTCACAGTCCTTTGCCAGCTCTACAATTCGATTGATCCCGGGACCAAAAATATCATCGGCTTCAATTATCCTGTTGACAAGATATTGTTGCGGGATCCCGGTTAGCATGAACAACCCATCTGGTCTAAACCGAACTACTACCCTTTTGATCGTGTTCTGTAAAGGGAGCATGAGCGGCGAATCTCTTTGACCAACGACAATAGCAGCAATTGATCTTAGATCTTCAACCGGTTGCAACAAAGATGATTCAAAACCTGTAGCAAGATCAATGATAAGCTGAGCCATTCCATCAGGCATTATCTTTTCAAACCTTGCCGAATTGTTTGAACTCTCGAAATAAGCGATGCATTCGATGTACTGACGCAACTGTTTATCCAACAAAAAAACTTTTAGCTTATGAGCATTTTTTTCAAGGGTGGTTAACCCCTCCATTAATATTTGCTCGCGCTGCGATAAGGACCTGTAATGATGAAAATCACATGACAATAGCTGTTTGTGCAACTGCGTTAACAAGTAAGTTTCATCGGCCTGTAATACCGCTGCCAGTTGTAACAACTGATATATTGTGGGAACCTGAACTCCGTTTTCAATCTGAGCAATTACCTGAGCCGGGATGTTTACAAATGCAGCGACATCCTGGAGAGAATATCTCCCCAACTCCCTAAGACGCCTGATATAGGTTCCAAGGCCTCGCATGCTCAAAATCTTTTTTGTAATACCCAAATGTAACTAATGATTATGAATATAGCCTCATACAATACCGCCTGGGAAATAGCAGGCGGTTTAATTGTCATGAGTGTAATAATCCCACTTGTTATGCCAATCCTTAGCTTGACAGATGCAATTGAGTAGTTTAGCGCTACATCATTTTTGTTGGAAGCTGGCTCATACCCCTGTACTTGTTGCAATTTGATTGACGATTTTGCAATTTTTGCAAAGGACAAACCAACTATGATCAGTAGTGCCAGCGAAATCAGCGCAATGGTCATCCATGCGGCCGGGCCCCACCGGGTGATCATCAGGTAAATGCCGGAAAACAGCACCAAAAGCATCGATACCATAGTAAACACCATTTCTCTTTTAGAATCCGCAGCACTTTTATCTGTTGCCGCCCGCCTCGCTGCTATCAGTTTCCTGTACTCCAGACTCATTCCTACAAACAAGCCTATCGCACTATAAACATGCAGGAAGATGGCGTATTTTGTTACGTCCATAGAAAAAACATTTATTTGACTTAGGAATTTATTTCGAAACCTTTAGAAATCGCCAGGTATTTCGACGCCAGCTGTAATACATCCGCTACAGACCACTGGTCATCGGCATGCCTGCCATATTTAAATTCAAGGATTTTACCATCCGGAGCAATTAAAAAATCAGCAGGCAAACCCAAACTGCCACCTGCAGGCTGTAAAGGAGGAAACGGCAGCCTTCCTTTCAAATAATTGACGAAGCTGTTTGCGACAGACCTTAGAATCGGAAAAAAAGCCAAGGGATTCAAAATTGCATAAAGTGATGCCTCTACACCAAATGCCCTGTATAATTTTTTTTCAGGATCTGCAATAACATGAAATGGAAGGTCGGCTTCGTACTTTATCAATTCCTCGTGCGACGAATGAAAAACCACCACTTCAATTATGCCTGCTGCCTGTAACTGTGGCCATTCTTGCGTCATCCTGTGAAGGTGAAGACTGCAAACCGGGCAACCTGCAAATCTTCTGAATTGCAGATGAACCAACCCTTCACTGTTGGGTATCTGAATGGCGCCGCCTTTGATGGATGGCAGCACTCTTTTTTTCAAATACATTCCTGTAACATACTTCTGATTGTAAGCCTCTTTCATTTCACCGGAAGTGATCATAACATTATTTTAAATACTATTTTTATGTTTTCCGGTTTAAAAGTATCACAGCCTATAGAGCCTGTCTTGTATAAATTTTACCTGGTTACCATTCTACTCATATTTAACCATGTATTGTACCCAGCATCAGGTAAGTAAAAAGCAAAAAGTGTAGCAGGTTAAAGTCCGAAGTAGGGCGCATGCAAACACAAAAAAACATCGATCGTTATTTAATTCCGACAACGATGATTTTTTCCCACTCTTTGAAAATATTACAAGCCTTGTTATAGGAAACTCGCTGGAGGTTTCATGTGATGACCTTAAAATTGATACATCGGTACTTGATAAATATACCGGCACCTATAAATGGACGGAAGATTCTACCGGGCATATTTTGATCTATAGAGAAGGGAACAGACTTTATGCCGACCTTTCCAATAAAACGGGTATGCACATGCCTTTGCATGCCCAATCACCCACCTTGTTTTATCTGCCTGTAGTCAGGCGTATCCCTACTACTATCGAATTTATCCCGGAGAATGGAAAGGTGAATAGATTGTGGTGGATACAGGAGAAAAAACAAGAAGCAAGAAGGTCGAATCAATAATTATATTTACCCTTCCTCGCTATTTGCAGACCTGTTTTACCACCAGGGATATACGCAAACCGGCATCAATCAGATCATTGCTGCGGCCGATATTGCAATTGGTTCGCGGTATAAGCATTTCCCATCGAAGAATGACCTGTTAGTATCCTATTTACAGATGAAAGAAGATGAATGGCTGGAAGGTTTTGAAAAATTCTGTAAGGATACTGATAAACCGAAAGAGAAGATTCTTAAATATGTGGATTTCCGGATTGAACACCAACTAAAGACCGATTTTTGTGGATGCCCTCTTATAAAGATCATTTCCCAACTTGATACAGCAGAAGAGAAAGTACAGCAGATAGTAGAAGGACATAAGAACAAACAAAAAGCGTTACTGTACAGTTTTTTCAAACAGATTCCCGATCCAGGCTTGTGGGATAAGAAACAGTTGTCGGAAATTATTTTTGCACTTATAGAAGGAGCCGTTATAACCAGCACCATATTTCGCAATACACAAGCATTGGAAAGTGCCAGGAAATTCATTAAAAAGATAATTGCTTAATTTTTTTTGATAAAATACTATCCTTAACAAAAATAATATGATTCCTGCTAATGAAACCTTTAGCGGTACTTTCCCGTTCATGCCCCATTTTACTGAGTCAACCGCATTTCGGATGCATTATGTCGACGAAGGTAATGGGCCTATAATACTATGCCTGCATGGAGAACCTACCTGGAGTTATCTTTTCCGTCATCTCATCACGCATTTATGTGACAGTTACCGGGTAATCGCCGCTGATCACATGGGCTTCGCCAAAAGTGAAGCGCCTGGTGGCAGAACATACTGGCTACAGGATCACATAGACAACATCGAGAAATTGGTACTAACCCTTGACCTGCAGCAAATCACCTTAGTACTACATGATTTTGGAGGCCCGGTGGGTATGGGCCTTGCAGCACGTCATCCGGAGCGTATATCACGAGTCATCAGTGTTAATGGACCAATTCCTTTTGGCCAACCAGACCTTGAGCAAAGGTTAATCGCCAACATTACCAAATCACCTTGGTTTCAATGGATAATCTCGGCAGAAGAGCAGGGTAAATTGGAAGCAGTGCTGCATGAGATGCATTACAATATACTCAGCACCCTGAAGTTGAACGGATTCGAAAATCATGGGATTATTACCGATACATGGCTGGAAGCTTACCGGGCACCCTTTAAAGCACCGGCAGATTGCCAAGGTGTAATAGGATGGACAAAGGGGTTAGTCACTAATATGCCTATTTTTGAAACACCCTCTCAATATGCCAAAAATATCATAGGCGCTCTGCCTTCACTAGCCATCTGGTGCATGGCCGACAAAACCTTGCACGCTAAGCATTTTCTTCCTCTTTTCCGCCAGGTATTTTCAGATGGGCAAATATATGAATTACATGGCGCAGGTCATTACAGTCTTGAAGATGACCCGGTAACAGTCTGTTTACTGGTGAAACAGTTCCTTGCCCTTACATCGCAAATAGCAATACCAGTTTAGTAATTCAGTACTCATTTTCACTTATCCCCAGTTTCCACTTTAAATATTAGCAAATACATAAGTTCCTGAATTCCTATCAAATCTCTGACGAACAGGTTAGACATTTGTCCAGCCGGCCCGACTCAATTGGACAAGGCAGCAGAAATGCTGCCTTGTTTGTTCGGGTAGTATTCGCCAATAAATCCAGCATCTAATTCTTCTCTTCAGACAACTTTCCCTGTAACTTTTCGTATGTATCCTACAGGATGCTGTCATTCAGGTAGTACTTTTCTAACAGGGCATCCTTTTTCTGTACTTCCGCAAGGTTATCCCGGAGCATTTTTATATTCTGGCGGGAAGATTCAGCATGGGGTATCCAGCATAGTGCAGACAGCCAAAGGGGCAATAAGATGTGGCTGGAGGCTATATTGTCCTAAATGCACTGCAAATGACCGATTGAGCTGCCTTGCATTCTTGTCGCAACAGCATCCGACTGTGCAGCATTTGTAATTGGCGACAAATACGATATTGACTTTCTTCCAGAGCAATTAAAGAAAGCGGATGAAGAATTAAGTAAAGAGATAGAAAAAACGCTGAAAAAGATATTAAAGAAGACGGGTATCAGTAAACATAAGGTCAATCAAAGGTGCTTTTTATTATTTGGTTGCGTATATTTATGAATATATGCTATGTTATTTATAGTAATCCTCAGTCTAGAACAAAGTATTATGAAAGACAATTCTTTTGTAACAATGATCTTGGTTGTTGTAATCTCACTATTCACGACAGCCGTTTTTGCACAAACTAAGTCAGATACAACAAGCATTCAAAACATTCTGCAGGAAGAGATTACCTCCTGGAATAACGGGGATGCTGTAACTTATTCAAAGCATTTTGCCGAGGAGGGTACGTTCACAAACATTTTGGGAATGTTCTTTACAGGACACAAAGCTTTCCTGGATAGACACGTCGAAATTTTCAACGGACGTTTTAGAAAGACGAAGCTTGAACTAAAGATTGTATCGCTTAAGTTCGTTAGTTCAGATGTCGCCATTGTCGAGACTCTTACCTGGGTTTCCGGGTTCTCAAAAGAAGGTCCTCCGGCCGGAGTACATCTTGATGATAAGGGGCGTCTTACTACCCGGCTATTGCAGGTGATGGCAAGAAATGGCGATGACTGGAAAATCATGACATACCACAATGTAGATTTGAAACCGGGCACACCCGTGCCTAATTAAAATAACAAAGAAACACGGGATAAAACATAGAGGTTTCTGCCATGCTGACGGCAGTTCCTTCGAGGCTATTAGGCGGAATCTGAAGGTTTTCCGCTCCTAGTCTGACGAAGAACCATAGACCAGCGCAATCCTCTTCCCATTCGAAAATATGACATACCAGAAATCCCACCAGACAGGGTATCCCGGGAGGCCTCTATAATTGGGCTGTACAAACGGTTGGGCATCCGGTCCGAGGAACCCTTCCAGCACAGCAAAATACTGTTGTCGCAGATTGAGCAGCTCCCGCTCGTTTTCGGCGGAAAGTTTAAGCCCGGCCCCATCGTCTACCCGGTAACGGAAGCATTCACTTTTCAAAGAAATTCAAAGGGCTCGTAAAACGCAGTTTTACGGGCCTTTTGAATTTTCCGGCCTATCATTTTATGCCAACATGTTTCAATTCTCCCGTGAAGTAACCAGTGAATTGTTTCGCGCGTTAGCCTGGCAATTTTTGCAATATTGGTTTTCCAGATAGATCAACCCTTAACAAACGCCAGCAGATCCCTGTTGATCGTTTCGGCGTGGGTGGTCGGCATCCCATGCGGGAAGCCGGGATAGGAGATGAGCTGGCCATGCTTTAAAAGCTTCACCGCTTTTTGGGCCGTCAGTTCCCAGGGAACGATCTGGTCATCTTCTCCATGCATCACCAGCACCGGGATATCCACCCCTTTCAAATCTTCGGTGAAATCCGTTTCAGAGAACACCTTCACACATGCGTAATGCGCGGCAATAGCCCCCATCATTCCCTGGCGCCACCAGTTGTCCCGGACCCCTTGGGAGGGTGTTGCGCCGGGGCGGTTATAGCCAAAGAACGGCAGGGTAAAATCCTGGAAGTACTGCGACCTGTTGGTGGCGGTGTTGAGCCGTATCTCGTCGAAGACCGACATCGGCACGCCGCCCGGATTGGCGTCTGTTTTTACCATCAGTGGCGTGACTGCGCTGATGAGCACTGCTTTCGCCACCCGGTCCTTGCCGTATTTGGCCGCATACCGGATCACCTCGCCGCCGCCAGTGGAATGGCCCACATGGATGGCGTTTTTCAAATCCAGTTCTTTGGTAAGGTCGGCCACATCAGCGGCGTAGGTGTCCATATCATGGCCCTGTGCCGTTGGAGTGGATCGGCCATGGCCTCTGCGGTCGTGAGCGATTACACGGTAGCCCTGCTGCAGGAAAAACATCATCTGGGCGTCCCAGTCGTCGCCTGACAGGGGCCAGCCGTGATGGAAGACAACGGGCTGGCCGCTGCCCCAGTCTTTAAAAAAAATCTCGGTGCCATCTTTGGTTTTGATCTTGTTCATGGGTGCTGAAGGTTTTTCGAAGGTGAGAAAAATTTGTTGTGTCGGACGATATGACCGATACTGCTCAAAAATGGTACCGGGTATCTGGCTCCCTATCAGAAATATTTCACGTGCCATTTTCAAATGTAGGATCATACAAGCGCACAGGATGAAGGTTGGCAGAAGGGAAACTTCCCTGGGTGAAGATGCCCTGGTAAACGGGCATACCTCCTGCCAACAGTTGCTTGCCGGGTTGTGCTCCGTTAAAATTCGCCCTGGCTTTTTTTCCGGTAGGTGCCCGGCGTAAGCCGGGTTACTTTCTTGAATACTTTCGAAAAAT
The DNA here is from genome assembly GCA_965653365.1 of uncultured Chitinophaga sp. Lineage (GTDB taxonomy): Bacteria > Bacteroidota > Bacteroidia > Chitinophagales > Chitinophagaceae > Chitinophaga. The sequence continues at coordinate 57,037 of CBFGZV010000005.1, forward strand.
GGGAGAGGTTGCCGAAACCCGTTTCCGCGGCAATTGCGGCATACGATAAATTGGTGGTTGTAATAAGAAATTGTGCTCTTTCTATCCGCCGCTCATGGATGTACAGCAACGGCCTTTCTCCCGTGTAGTGGAGGAACTGGCGCGAAAAATAATCGGCATGCTGATTGGCCCTTTGTGCCAGCAGCGCTACGGTTAGCGGTTGGTGCAAATTCAGCTGGATGTAACTGATGGCGTCCATTACCTTTTGGGGAACGGGCTCCGTGCTTTTTACGGTGAATTCCTCACTGTCCAGGAACCGCGATAATAACTGCAGGAGGATGCCCTGTGTTTTGAAATACACAGCCGGCGTTTGCCGGTTATTCAGCTCAGTGTACTCACGGTAGAATGCATCTTTCTCATACACTTTTGGGTTGTCGGACCGGTTGATGCCCCTGCCCGGGTTGGCCGCCAGGATCTGCTTGAACAACATAACATCCCCGGCTGTGGCCGGCATTTTCATCAGCCGCCGGTTGTGGCGGAATAAAGAAATGCCGCCGGGCGATTCTTCAAAAAACTGAATAAAATACTGGCTGAGGTATTCCGCACAATACAGGTTGCACAGCGTGAAACTGGGAACAATATAGATGTGGCCCGGTTCCAGCCGCAACCGGGTGTTGGCGTCAGAAAGCAGTCCTTCGCCTTCATCAATATAATAAAGGCGATAATACGGACTGATGACGTTCTTGTAGTTCCACCGCCTGTTGAGCCGCACATGGTCTACATTCAACAGCGAAAAAGTATGTTTCAGGCTCCTGAGTTGCATAAAGTTGATACCGGCGGTAATTTATAAAAAGGTAGGCGGATTTTGCAAAAATAAACACATAAGGGAACGATACTTCCCATAGTCGGATTTGTACAATACAAAGTCTTATTCGGAGGATGGACGGGTACGCCATAGCGGTTATTTTTGTTGTATGTCCGGCTACGGCAGCGATGCCACGGGCAGCATGGCTATATATAATTGTGCCGCTGGTTTGTTTGGTGGGTGGTAGCGATGTTTGGATACGAGGAGCACCGGGCACATTCCGGATTAATTACCGCAACGGCAATCTACTGAAAATGAAAAGATACACGCTGACGCCTTTGTTTGCCTTATATGCAACAAACTGCTAAAAAAGCCACATATGAACAGAAGAACGCTTGTTAAACAACTTGCTTTGTCCCTGCCGGCCTTCGTGCTGTCCAGGCACGTAACCGGCGCCTTGCCGGCCGGCCTGGAACAGGTATATGCCAAAGGCCCGTTTAAAGCCAGCTGGGAATCATTGCAGCAATACAAAGTGCCCGACTGGTTCCGCAATGCCAAGTTCGGTATATGGGCCCACTGGGGGCCGCAATGTGAGCCGGAATACGGCGACTGGTATGCACGCGGCATGTACATGGAAGGCAGCAGCCAATATAAATATCATCTTGAAAAATACGGTCATCCCTCCAAGTTCGGCTTTAAAGACGTGATTCACCAGTGGAAGGCCGACAAGTGGGACCCGGAGCAACTGGTGGCGCTTTATAAGCGGGTAGGGGCGCGCTACTTCTTTGCCATGGCCAATCATCACGACAACCTTGACCTCTACGATTCCAAACACCAGCCATGGAACTCTGTTAACGTGGGCCCCAAAAAGGATATCATCGGCGGATGGGCGAAGGCGGCCAAAAACCAGGGGTTGCCATTTGGGGTAAGCGTGCACGCCGCGCACGCCTGGACGTGGTTTGAACCAGCGCAGAAGGCGGATAGAAACGGGCCGCTGGCCGGCGTTCCGTACGACGGAAAGCTGACCAAAAAGAACGGCAAAGGCACCTGGTGGGAAGGTATGGACCCGCAGGCACTGTATGCGCAAAATCACGCCCGTAGTGGCACGGAGGATACCGGCATATTGTGGGACTGGAAAGATAAAGCCGTCAATATTCCGGATAAAGCTTACTGCGACAAGTTCCTGAGGCGGACGATTGATCTGATCGACCGGTACGAGCCGGACTTGCTGTATTTTGATGATACTGTTTTGCCCCTGCATCCTTTCAGCAATGTGGGACTGGAAATTGCCGCGTACCATTACAACAAAAGCATGGAGCGGAATAAAGGCGAGCTTAGGGCAGTGCTCAACGGCAAGGCACTCGATGAAATGCAGCGCAAATGTATGGTATGGGACATTGAAAGAGGGCAAAGCAACGTCATCGAACCTTATGTATGGCAAACCGACACCTGCATCGGCGGCTGGCACTACGACACCAGGATCTACGACCGGAAAGGCTATAAAACGGCCAAGACGGTTATTCAGACACTGGCAGACATCGTCAGCAAAAACGGCAACCTGCTGTTAAACATACCGGTGAAAGGCAATGGGGCAATAGACGACCAGGAAGTGGCCGTTCTTGAAGAAATTGCAGCGTGGATGAAAACAAACGCGGAATGCATATTCGATACCCGGCCATGGAAAGTGTTCGGCGAAGGGCCGGCTATGCAGGGTAAATCGGCGCCGCTCACCGGGCCGGGATTTAATGAAGGAAAGGGCGCTGCTCTGGGAGCGGGAGACATGCGGTTCACGGAGAAAGCAGGTGCCGTATACGCTATCCTGATGGGCTGGCCGGAAGACGGTAAGGTGAAAATCGCCAGCTTCGCTGACGGGAACGCACTGCGGCCGGAACCCGTTAGGAAGGTTGAACTGGTGGGCGGCGGTAGCCTGCGTTTTGAAAGAAACGGTCAGGCACTTGAGATCAGCCTGCCGGAACAGCGCCCCGTGCAACAATATGCCGTGGCGTTAAAAATCAGCTAGTGAACCCATGTTGGCATTGCTGGAGCGGTTTCAATGCCCGGTGCAGCAATATGCCGTAGCGTTAAAAATCAGCTAGTGAACCCATGATGGTATTGCATGAGCGGTTTCAATGTCCCGTGCAGCAATATGCCGTAGCGTTAAAAATCAGCTAGTGAACCCATGATGGTATTGCATGAGCGGTTTCAATTTGCCAAAGGCCGCAACATGTAGCGGTAAACACATTGCGCGCGGTGGCTGGTGTCAGGAAGGCCGGGGGTATGAATCCGGTCAGCCCAGCCAGCAAACTGCAATGAAGGATTGGTGTTCAACAAATCATCAACAACCTGTTTTGTCCGGGTTTTTCCTTTGGCGCACGATGAAGGCAAGGGGGCACCTGGCTTTCAGGGTGGTCAACCGCCAATCTCCAAAGGTGACCGTGACCTAAGGTTATCGGACTGGCATCAGGTTGGGCCTGATAGTGCAGATCAAAGAAATGGTCGCTTAAAAATGATTCAAAACCTTCTTCCGGTCCATGATATAGTTTTTTGAGTTCATGGCGTATTTCCGGAATAAGTACTTTCTTTTGGCCTTGCGAATTTGGCAATATTTCGCTGCATTCGCCATAGTACGTGCATAAAAAGGTATCGGTTGGTATGGGAGAGCGATCTACGTGAAAGGAGTAAACATCCGTTGGGAAAAACGGAAAGGTATTATCCCGGTCATAGCAGCTGATCACATTAAGGATGGGCGATGCGCCGTGCGCTTTCAATAACTTCAGGTCATGTAAGAGTATTTCACGGGCAAGTTGCCCTTGTTCGCTCAACTGAAGTTCACACAGTTCCTCCTGCCCGATTTCCGTTATATTGCCGCTTAGCTTTACCTTTTCAACAATCTCGGAAAAATCGCCTGTTAGCTCACGGATCCAGCCAATCGCATTAATTTCTCCCTTGAATGGTGTGGACACGAGATCTTGAAAATTCGTGACATAGTGAATGTGCCGCCCGGCAGGAGATGAATCTATCATAATAGCGAATGTAAATAAAAATCATTTGGCGCAGCCTACACCGCGGCATCGATTGAATCGTTTTTACCTTGAAAAGGAGCCGGGAAAAGGACGTAGACAACAGAGCCCCGGCGTTTGCCAGGGCTCTGCGCTATTCAATCGACTGTCGTCTCATTTACTGTTGTCACGGCGTTAAAGCACGTGTAGCGAAAAGGCTTCTACTTAAAAATTCCGATACTCGCCGGACAGGAACTTGTTCGCCTCTTCCTCTTTAAACCGCGCATTCTTACCATCCCAGTGCAGCGTCTGGTTGGGGAAACGCGCCGCAACCACTCCCAGCAAAATCACCTCGGTAAGTTTCGCTGCGTACGAGAACGGAGCGCTGCACTTCGATTTTCCGAGGCAGGCGTCCACGAATTCGTGATAATGTTTATCTCCTTCAATATCATAGCTGACAGTAGGTTTGCCTGCTTCTCCTTTGGGATCGAATTTTTTCAGATCGATCTTTTCGTATTTGTTGCTGACGATCAGTTTCGGGAGCTCCATGAAGTGGGGCAGCAACAGCCGTTTGCCGTTTTCGCCAATAAACATGGCGCCCTGATCAGGCAGTTTTTCGCCACCAGGCAAAGCCAGTTCCTCCTGCAGTTCCGGGGCGCCTTTACCATCGTACCAAACCCACTCCAGCGTATTAGCGGTATATTTTGTGCCCGGGAAGACATACGTTACGTGGTTCTTCTCAGCATGGCCAAAATCATTAGGTTCGCGGCATTCGTTTTTTACCGTTAACGGAACACCCAGTTTCAGCGCATTGTAGGGGGTATCGAAGATATGAACGCCCATGTCACCTAAAGTGCCACAACCATAATCTACGCACCTGCGCCAGTTACCGGGATGATAGAAATCTTTTTTATAGGGCCTTTCCTTTGCCGTGCCCAGCCACAGGTTCCAATCCAGCCCTTCGGGTACGGGATCGCTGCCCTCGGGCACCGGCCCATCGTAACCCCAAACTTTGGGCGACCAGGCGATTACTTTTTTCACCTTCCCGATAATTCCCTTTTGAATGAGAATGGTAGCCAGTTTGTAGTCGTAGAAGGAATGCACCTGGATGCCCATTTGCGTAATGAGCTTTTTCTCAGCCGCAACGGCCTCCATCTTGCGGGACTCCGAAATATAGTGGGTAAGCGGCTTCTGGCAATAAACATTCTTGTTCATTTCCATCGCCATCAGCGAAACGGGGGCATGTGCATGGTCGGGGGTGGATACAACAACGGCATCAATGTCTCCGCCCATGCTCTTGAACATCTCCCTGTAGTCCGCAAATAGTTTGGCATTCGGGTACTTCGCCTTTATAGCGGCCAATTTGCTCATATCCACGTCGCAAAGGGCCACCACATCCACCGACGGATGAGAAGCAATGCTTTTCAGATCGCTGACGCCCATCATCCCAAGTCCTACCTGTGCGATCCTTAATTTCTTGTCGGAACCAAATGCCATAGAGCGTAATGGCAGAAAGAAAGCCAGACTTCCGGCTGCTGTGTTTTTTAGAAAACTTCGTCTATCCATGAGTTTAGTTTTTTGAATGATTTTGGCGAACCTTCAAATATAGCAAAATAGTAATAAAAATGATTTAAATATGTGCAAATGGGAAGGAGATATCAAATTTGTTGTGAAGGCACGGGCCGGGCCTGGAAATCCGGGTGGTTATTATAAAATAATATAATAAAACTTGGGGGTGAAAGCAACCGATGCGGTGTGCACAAATCAAAACAAGTCTAAGGCCCGTAAATATTGTAATTGACGAGCTTTTCCTTTTGAAGGGCTATAAAATCCGTTTGTAAGTTTACTCAGCCGTGGTAGGATCTATAACAGTCGCTACCTCGCTGACGGCGTTCGCCGGAAATCCTCCCTGCTTAGCATGCTCGCGCACCATTTCCTCATTCGGCGCGATATAAACGCAATAGATTTTATTGGCAGTCACATAGCTGTGCAGCCATTGAATTTGGGGGCCCAATTTGCTCAGGACGCCACATGAGGTTTGCGAAATCGCTTTCAGCTGTTCTTCTGAAAATTTGCCTGCGCCGGGAATTTCCCGTTCAATAACATACTTCGGCATAATGCTAAGTTTAAGTGTTCTCCGATGACAGTTTTGGTTTGTTGGGGCTTTTACAGGGTAGTTTTAATAGATGGCCAACGGGGCGGATAGCGGGTGACACTATAAATTTAATCAACTATTCCAAATAAATGGGGGTTTGTGCAAGGTATTTATGGCGAGGTGGGGTTACGTGGTCGCAAATAACCCGTTAAATTGTCGGATCCTGCCACCTTCTTCTTCAGATTTTCCCACCACCTTTGTAAGGCAATCATGCTACAAGTGGAGCAGCGACCACTTCAAAAACGGGCGGAGCCGAAAAGCCAGACGAGTAGGAACAAAAAAGAAATTTTATGGCAAGCAATAGCGTTTCATTACACAGAGTGCTGAAAGCCTCTCCCGAAAAAGTTTACCGCGCATTTACCGAAGCCCTTGCGATCGCATCGTGGCTGCCTCCTTACGGTTACCTCTGCACGGTTCATGAATTGAACGTCAAAACCGGCGGTACATTCAAAATGTCGTTCCAGAATTTCTCCACCGGCAACAGTCATTCGTTCGGCGGGAGCTATGTGGAGGTGAAGCCCAACGAGCAGCTGAAGTATACCGACAAATTCGATGATCCCAACCTGCCGGGCGAAATGATCACGACCGTTTGGTTCAGGAAAACTTCCGTAGGCACCGATTTGAGCGTTACCCAGGAAGGGATTCCCGCCGTTATCCCCGCCGAAATGTGCTACCTGGGCTGGCAGGAGTCGCTCGATAAACTGACCAGGCTGGTGGAACCGGAAATTCCCGATGGCATGTAAAAACGATATCCGCATATCAAAAAGAAGACAGCGTAATAGCTGTCTTTTTTTTGATATGCGGCCTGGCGACCGAATGTTACGGCTGATGTCCAGCGAACCGTTGTTTCGTGCCCCGGGATGTTTCTTGCGCATTTCCATAACGTTACCGTTACGGCCGCCCGGCGAACCGTTGTTTCACACCAGGGATGTTTCTTGCGCATTTCCGTAACTTTACCATAAATCTACCGTTATGGACACCCGGCAAACCCTCCCGCCCAAAGGCTCCTTTCTGCACCTGCTGGAAGAAATTTTCCGGAATAACCAGGAAGCGGGCATCCTGTATGAAGACAATGGCGTTACGCGCGCAAACGGCTTCATCAAATCACTTTACGAGAAAGACGGGAAGCACTGGTTGCAGCTGGATGCCAGGGAAGGTGTGCTCGATATCCCTGTCGATACGCTATATGCGGTCAATGGTACCTTCACATCCGACTACTCCGAGTGCTGACGCCTAATAGAAGAACTGCTCCGATATGATCTGCCCGTCCCTTACTTCATACAACATGATCTCTTTGATCTGTATCCGCCCGTGCAGCTTCACGGTCAGGTCTTTCTCCCGCACCAGCGCAAAATGATGGGCGGTCACCAGCGGCGCGGAGGTATAAAGGCTGTGTACCGCCTCAATCCGGCCAACAAAGTCTTCCCCCTTTTTACGAACATCTGCCTTGCCTTCCGCATAGCCCATATACGGCGAATGGGACGGCTCGATGCTCTTTACGTTTTCCGCGAAAAGCTCATCCTGGATCTCGAACCATTTTTCCTGCCGGGCCAGTTCATCGAACCGGGCGGCCACCTCCTGGGTGGTGAATGCCTTTTTTTGTGCTGTGATCATGGGAATATCTTTTAATTGAACATTTTTTTTTCAAACCGGGTATGTGCTGCCCGAACCCGCTACGGACGCGGTAAAAGCCCGGCCGGGGAGAGGCGGCGAAACAAAGGTACTGTCGAAATGGTACTCCGGTGGGGTGGTAAATGGACTTTGTCAGGGGGTTTATTGGACAATCCTAAAAATAAATTTGTGTAGTTAAGTAGCTACACATATATTTGTAGTCAAATAGCTACGCAATGAACTTGAGAAGAGATGTTTTCCAGGCTATCGCAGACCCGACGAGGAGGGCCATCTTGCTGCTGGTAGCTTCACAGTCGATGACGGCCGGCGCTATCGCGGCCAACTTCGACACGGCCCGTCCGACGGTTTCCAAGCACCTGCAGATACTCACCGAGTGCGAGTTATTGAAACAGGAGCAAAACGGCAGGGAAATGATCTATCACCTAAATCCTCATAAAATGAAAGAGATCGCAGACTTCATCGAACCGTTTCGTAAAATGTGGGACGACCGGTTCAACAAACTGGAAGAAATCATGAAAAAGTATAAACCCAAAAAATAAAACCTGTATGGAACGAAAAACCAAACTCAATGCCGAAGACGGCAAACACGACATCGTCATCACCCGGGAGTTCGAGTTGCCCCTGGAGTTGCTTTTCAAGGCCTACGAAGAGCCCGAGCTCGTGGAGCAATGGATGAACACCAAAGTACTGAAGCTGGAAAACAAACAGCACGGCGGCTGGCAGTTCGAAACCAAGGATCCGGAAGGGAACGTAGTGTTCCGCGCCAACGGCAGCATTCACGAATTTGTTCCCGGCAAGAAAATCGTACGGACTTTCCAGATGGAGAACACGCCGTTTCCCGTTCAGTTGGAATTCCTGGAGTTCGAGAAATTAACGGACGACACCAGCAAGCTCACCATGCAGATCGTCTACCGGTCGGTCACCGACAGGAACGAAATGCTGAAGCTGCCCTTTTCGTACGGCATCAATATGGCGCATGACCTTTTACAAAAAGTTGTTGGTAAATTAAAATCTAAGTAACATGACAAAGAGAAATAAAATCATCTATTGGATAGCCACGCTCTGGCTTTCATTGGGCATGGTGTCGACGGGTTTCGTGCAGTTATTGAACCGCGAATCTGAAATGGAATTCATCGTTCGCCTGGGCTACCCGGTGTATTTCCTGGCCCTGCTCGGTGTCTGGAAAATCCTGGGTGTGGTGGCGATCCTGATTCCCCGTTACCCGCTGCTGAAAGAATGGGCTTATGCAGGCTTTTTCTTTTCCATGACGGGAGCGATCTTTTCGCACATCGCGGCAGGCACGGCGGGGGAGATGTTCCCATCAGTGCTGTTACTGGCCCTCACGATCATTTCGTGGTACTTCAGGCCGGCCGATCGTAAACTTGTTTTATTGACCGCTAAAAATCAATAACCATGAACCCTAAAGTTGATTTCTTCTTCGATAAAGCCAAAAAGTGGCAGAAAGAACTGGAACAGCTGAGAAAGATCATGCTGGCCTGCGGGCTCACCGAAGAGCTGAAATGGGGCGTTCCCTGTTACACGCATCAGGGCAGTAACATCGTTTTGATTCACGCATTTAACGACTATTGTGCGCTGCTGTTTTTCAAAGGCGCCCTGCTGAGCGACACCGAAGGCATTTTAATCCAGCAAACGGAAAATGTGCAGGCGGCCCGCCAAATCCGGTTCACCAGCCTCAAGGAGATCACCGGGCAGGCTACTGTGCTGAAAACTTACGTTTACCAGGCCATCGCCGTGGAAGAAGCAGGCCTGACCGTGAAAATGAAGAAAACGGCGGAATTCAACATGCCGGAGGAATTCCAGGAACAGCTGGAAAAAATGCCCGCCCTGAAAACGGCCTTCGAAGCGTTGACGCCGGGCCGGCAGAGAGGCTACCTGCTTTATTTTTCAGCGGCCAAGCAATCGAAAACCCGCATTTCCCGGGTGGAGAAATACATGCAGCAAATCCTCGACGGGAAGGGGCTGGAAGATTAATAACGCCTGTGCGGGGCGCCGCCATGCCCCGCACGCCGTTTTAGGCATACGATCTCCGGAACTTTCCCCGTATCTTGGGTGAATGATACGCCCCGCTATGAAAACAATTCCCATCTTCTTCGCAAGCATCGTATGCGCCTGGTTCTCCGCCGGCGCACAGACAGATACTTCCCTGTTATGCCGCGGCAATTACTACACCGAATCCGAAGGCAAGTCGGCGCTGGAAAAAATGGCCGCTACCTGGCACAACCAGTCTACCTGGGAGCAGCGTGCAGCCCGCATTCGCCGGGGTATACTGGAGGGAGCGGGGATGAACCGCTTTCCTGGAAACACACCGCTCAAACCCATTGTCCGCGGCAAAAAGACATTCGACGGCTACACGGTGGAGAATGTAGCGATTGAAAGTTTGCCGGGTTTTTTCGTCACCGGTAATCTGTACAGGCCTACCGTGAAGCGGAAGTTATATCCCGCCGTACTGTCCCCGCACGGCCACGCCAAGGAGCCGCCCCGCTTCACCGAAGGCGTACAGAGGCGTTGCGCGAGCCTCGCGCGGATGGGGGCTATCGTGTTCGTGTATGATATGATCGGGGTGGGGGAATCGGACCAATGCTCGCATAAACACCCGCAGGGCGTGGCGCTTCAGCTGCATAACAGCAAACGGGCGCTGGATTTCCTCTGCTCGTTGCCGGAGGTGGATAAAAAACGGATTGCGATGACGGGTGAATCCGGCGGCGGCACGCAAACGTTCCTGCTGGCGGCTACGGACAACCGCATCGCCGTGTCGGTACCGGTGGTGATGGTGTCTGCTCATTTTTTCGGCGGATGTATCTGCGAAAGCGGGATGCCTATCCACAAAAGCAAAGACCACCAGGCCTGTAACGTGGAGATTGCCGCGCTATTCGCGCCCAAACCGATGCTGCTGATCTCTGACGGGAAAGACTGGACGAAAAATACGCCCGCCGTGGAATATCCCTACATCCGCAGCGTTTACCGGTTGTACGGCCGAGAGGCGAACGTGGAGAACCTTCACCTTCCTGACGAAGGCCACGACTATGGATTTTCAAAACGTAAAGGCATGTACGCCTTCCTGGCGAAACATCTCGGGTTATCGTTGAAGCCTGTCACAGACGCCGCGGGGGCGGTAGATGAAGAGTTTGCAACCATCCAGGCGCGGGAGGCATTGCAGGTATTCGATGCACGCCAGCCCCGGCCGGCTCACGCCGTGATGGGAGACGATGCGGTGACGGCATTGATAGGGCGGTAGCGGTGTGGTTACCGTTTCCTCACTTCCGCCACCTCCTCCCTGATTTTCGCATTCACATCCACTTTCGCGCCGGTGAACGCCACGATGGTGGTGCCGCGTTCGCGGGCGAAGCGGTTCGTGACGGAATCCGCCACTGCGGTGGAGTTGAAGTACGGGGCGATGTCGCGCAATTCCTGTTCCACTTCATCGTACGATATCACCCGGATGAGATGGCGGTAGGGCCGGTCGAGCTCGAACCATTCCACGTAATCCGCATTGAAAGAAACGGCGCGCACTTTCCCGTTCGTATAGTAATTGATCGCGCCGGCCTGCCCGTAGTTGTCGCACAACACAAGCGTGTGGCGGGGATCCGGGTAGGATGCGTACACCTTCGTTACTTTCTGCGCCAGCTCTTGCCAGCCCTGCATGTCCGCAAAGTCCTGCGGGAGGGAGTGGTCTTTCCCGTCTTCCCACCGGAGCAGGCCGAAGGCTTTATAACGTTCGCCGTGCCGCTCGATATAGGCGGGGCTTTTATTCGGGAACGCCACCTGGTACATGGGAATGAAAAGCAATATGGGTATGGCGATGGCAATAGGCTGCAGGTATCTTTTCCGGCCGCCTTGCAGCAGCGCGCCCAGGTAGGTAGCCCCGAACGCGATATAAATGGGATACAGGCCGATGGCGTAATAATCCTTCGCCCTGAAATAGGTAAAAGTCAGCAGCGTGAACACCAGCGCCCAGAAGAACAGCCGGTACCGGCGGAAGGGGGCATAGGCCAACAAAGCATACAGCCCGGCTACGATCACATACAGCGCCCCGAGGAAAAACAATAACTGCGTTTTCAGGAAATCAATCCGGTCTACATTCACAAGCTGCGTTTTGGCCAGCTCCTTCATGTGCCACACCACGGGAAAGTCGTTCGCGTATTGCCACGCGAGATTGGGCGCAATCAGCACCAGGCCCGCCGCGATGGCGAAATAAAAATGCCGGTTCGCGAAAACCCGGCGGTGCTCCGTCAGTAAAATGGCCGGCAGCAGTCCCAAGAGTTGGAACACGACGTTGTATTTGTTCAGGAAGCCGATGGCGAATACCACGGCGCCGATGTACAGCCATTTCGGGCGCTCCTCCTGGATGTAGCGCATCAGTGCGTAATAAAATGCCGCCCAGCACAATACGTCCAGGGAGTTGGGCTGGTAAAGGATATTCAGCCGCAACAACACCGAAAACAGCACACCGGTGGCGCCGAGTATCAGCGCGAAAAGGTTGCCTTTCAGCGATTCGATGGCTTTCCAGACCACCGCCAGGGTCAGTGCGCCAAACAAAGCAGGGAAAAACTTCACCCAGAAAACGCCGTTGCCCAGCAGGCTCACCAACCCGGAGAGCCAGGCGGTGAGGGGCGGCACGGAAATATAGCCCCAGGCCGGATGCCGCGCCTGGTCGAGGTACAGGAACTCATCGCGGTGCAGCTCGTATTCCGGGCCGATCAGCGCATAATGCAAAACGAATTTCAGAACGATGAAACCGGCTAGAATGAAGTGCTTTTTGTTCATGATACTTGGTCGAATATCGGTTGTGGTGCTGGCCCGGCCGTCACACATCCCGCACTGCCGGGCGTATTTCCTCACATCATATCCGGATTCCGGAACGGCCGGCCGATGCTGAAAGTGAATTTATTCTTTTTTCCGGCAGCATTGGGAAGGATTTTCCCGCCAGCCCCAGGGGAATGCCTGTGCCGCCGGGGCAAAGCCCCATGCTATCCTTGCAGGAATTTCAGGTTCCGGCGGATGCCGGCGAATTTGCTTCGCTTCAGCGGGGAATGCCGGAAAATGCGTTTGAACGCTTCCTCCGTCAGCTCCTCCCATTGCGCTGTAGTGAAGTCGAGCACTTCGGGGATGGGCGTAAACGTGGTGTTGGGGGTGGAAAAACGGTTCCACGGACAAACATCCTGGCAGATGTCGCAGCCGAACATCCAGTTGTCGAATTTCCCCTCCATTTGACCGGGAATGAGGGCGTCTTTCAATTCGATGGTGTAATAGGAGATGCAGCGGCTGCCGTCTACCACCGTGGGTGAAACCAGCGCGCCGGTGGGGCAGGCGTCGAGGCAGCGGGTGCAGCTGCCGCAGTAATCGCCCGTGGGGGCGTCGTAGAGCAGGGGCACGTCCACGATCAGGGTGGCGATAAAGAAAAAGGAACCGGCCTGCTTGTGGATGAGGTTCCCGTTTTTGCCTACCCAGCCGAGGCCGCTTTTCTGCGCCCAGCTGCGTTCCAGTACGGGGGCGGAATCTACGAACCCGCGGCCCTGGATATTGCCCAGGAAGCCCCGCAGCCCGGCCAGGAATTCGTTCAGCTTTCCGCGTATCACCTCATGATAGTCAGCGCCATAGGCGTATTTGGCGATCTTCGGCGCATCCGGTCGCTGGGAGGCGGAAGGGTAGTAGTTCAGCAGCAGCGTGATCACGCTTTGGGCGCCCTCTACCAGTTTCCGGGGATCTATCCGCTTGTCGAAGTAGTTGGCCATGTACCCCATGTTGCCGTGCATGCCATTGTTGAGCCACTGCTCCAGGCGGAAAGCGTCTTCCGTCAATTCCTCCGCCTTGGCGATGCCGCAATGATCAAAGCCCAGCTCCCGGGCTTTTTCCTTTACCAACCGCGTATTTTTCTCCAAAAGCTGCATTTGTGTGCAAGTTACACCTATGTGTCATAAAAATGCATACTTTTAGGCCCAGTTTCGAATCCCTCAATACCTTTCAATGCAGATAAAAAAATACACCCTGCTGTTTGGAGCCTTCTGTTTGTCCCTTTGTGCCGTTGCCCAGGACAAAAGTTCAGTCCGTTTCGGGAAAATCACTCCCGAAGATTTCAAGACCGACGCCTATAAAATCGATACCGGCACCAGCGCCGTCATCGTGGCCGATATCGGCTCTTCCTCGTTTGAATCCGGCAACGAATGGTTCATCCAGGTGTACAAACGATACAAACGGGTGCACATCCTCAACAAAAATGGCTACGGCGAAGCCAATATCTCCATCTATCTCCACCACGAAGGCACGGATGAAGAACGCGTCAGCAACCTGAAAGCGGTGACCTATAACCTGGAGAACGGGAAGGTGGTGGAAACCAAGCTGGAGAGCAAAGGTGTGTTCACCGACAAACACGACGAAAATACCATCCTGAAAAAGTTCACACTCCCGGCCGTAAAAGAAGGGTCGATCATCGAATTTTCGTACACGATCAATTCCGAATTCTTTTCCCAACTGCGCCCCTGGGCTTTCCAGGACGCCGATCATCCCGTTCTCTGGAGCGAATACGAGATCACGCTGCCGGAGTATTACGAATATATCTTCCTCAGCCAGGGGTATCATCCGTTCCATATCAAAGACAGCGAGAACAGCCAGAAGAACTTCTCCTTCAGGATGGCGGCCAACGGGCCGTATGGTTCCAGCTCCGGGCGTTCCGAAACGGTGTCTGTCAATCCCGGTATCACCCGCCACCGCTGGGTGATGAAAGATGTTGCGCCCCTGAAGGAGGAAAGTTACGTGACCACCCTGTCCAATTACATCAGCTACATCGAATTCCAGCTGGCGGCGGTCCGCTTCCCGAACTCGCCGGTGCGCAACCATATGAACACCTGGCCGAAGTTCATGGAATTGATGATGAAGTCGGAATATTACGGCGCCGCGCTCGACAAGAACAATAACTTCATGGGTGACGAAATCAAAGCCCTGACGGCCGGCGCTGCCACGGAAAAAGACAAGGCGGAAAAGATCTTCGCATACGTGCGCGACAACTTCACCTGCACAGACTATTCTTCCCGGTATACGGAACAATCCCTGAAAACCACCTTCACCAAAAAAAGCGGTTCCGTAACGGAAATCAACCTCGTAATGGTGGCCATGCTGCGGCATGCCGGCCTGCACGCGGACCCCGTGCTCCTGAGCACCCGCAGCCACGGCAAGGTGTATGCCATGTATCCCATCGCGTCCCGGTTCAACTATACCATCGCTTCCGTGCAGGCAGACGGGCAGGAATACACGCTCGACGCCACCAGGCCTTACCTCGGCTTCGGCAAAATGCACGCATCGTGCTACAACGGCCACGCGAGAATGGTAACGATGGAAGCGGCCCCGCTTACGTTTGAAGCGGACTCGCTGCGGGAATACAAAGTGACGGGCATCTTCATCGCACCGAACGAAAAAGGCGAACTGGCCGGCCACTTCCAGCAACAGCCCACCTACTTCGAATCGTACGACCTCCGCGCCAAAATCAAGGAGAAAGGAGAAGAAACGTATTTTAAAGACATCGCCAAAGGATTTTCGAACGACATTAACCTTAAAAATGGCAAAATCGATAAACTGAAGGACTACACGGAGCCCGTGCTGGTGGATTACGATTTTACGTTGAACACGGAGACCGATAACGGGATGATCTACCTCACCCCGATGTTTTCCGAATCGCTGCGCAGCAATCCCTTCAAGTCAGCCGTACGGGCCTATCCTGTAGAGATGCCGGCCGTGCCCGACGCGAATTTTACGCTCTCCATGCAGCTGCCGGACAATTATACCGTGGAAGAAATTCCGAAATCTGCCATCGTTAAATACAACGACGGAGAAGGGGTGTTCCAGTTCCTCGTGCAGCAAACCGGCAACATGATACAGCTGCGTTCCCGCGTGAAACTCAGCCGCGCCAATTACCTGCCGGAGGAATACGACAGCCTGCGCGAATTCTTCGATGTCATCGTGAAAAAACATGCGGAACAGATTGTGTTAAAGAAAAAAAGCTGAAAATGATCAAAAGAAGCCTTTGCCTGTTACTGCTCAGCGCCACTGCGTATGCGGGCGATCCGAAATATCCCGTGAGCGCCATTCCGGAGCACCTGCTGAAAAACGCGCATGTGGTGACGCGGCTGGAAGAGATCTCCGTGAAGATGAACGACCTGAAAGACCTTCGCATCACCGAAAAAAGAGTGCTCACCATTCTCGACGAAAACGGCGCGGAATACGCGGGTTTTTACGAGTTCTACGATAAGGACAAAGACATCCGCAGCATCAGCGGCGTATTGTACGACGCACAGGGCAATGTGGTGCGCAAACTGAAAAAAAGCGAGGTGACGGACCTGAGCGCCGTGGGGGATAATCTCATGGACGACAGCCGCATCAAAACGCACGACTTCCACCACCGGGTATATCCTTACACGGTGGAATATGAAGTGGAAACCTCCCGCAGCTTCACAGTGTTCTTTCCACACTGGCTGCCTCAGCCCGACGAAGGATTTTCGGTGGAGCAAAGCCGGATGTCGGTGACCGTGCCGCAGGATTACAAACTCCGCTACCGCCAGTTCAATTATGCCGGTGAGCCGGCGCAAACTTCGGAGAAGGGAAACAAAACTTTTACCTGGGAAGCCCGCAACATGGCGGCGCTGGAACCGGAAAGCATGACGCTGCCCATCCAGCAGCGCACTACTGCGGTGTTTACCGCTCCCAGCGATTTTTCGTACGGGAGCTACACCGGCAACATGAACACCTGGAACGATTTCGGGAAGTTCATCCTCACCCTCAACGCCGGCCGCGACCAGCTGCCGGATAAAGTGAAAGCGGAAGTGCATACCCTTACCGACGGGCTGAAAACACCGGATGAAAAGATCAGGGCGCTTTACCAGTACCTGCAGAAAAATACCCGCTATATAAGCATACAGCTGGGCGTGGGCGGCTGGCAGACCTTTGATGCGGCTTACGTGGCCAACAAAGGGTACGGCGACTGTAAAGCGTTGAGCAATTATATGTTTTCACTGCTGAAGGAAGCAGGCATCCGCTCGCACTATACCATCGTGCGCTCCGGCGAAAATGCCCCGGACATCATCGAGGATTTCAGCATGAACCAGTTCAACCACATCATCCTCTGCGTGCCGCTGGGGAAAGACACCACCTGGCTCGAATGCACCAACCAGACGATGCCGGCGGGCTATCTCGGCGATTTTACCTGCAACCGCGCCGTGCTGCTCGTAGACGAAACGGGCGGCAAGCTGGTGCGCACGCCGCGCTACGCCATGCAGCAAAACCAGCAGCTGCGCAGCATCAGCGCCAACATCAGCGCCGAAGGCAATATGAGCGGGCAGGTGCAAACGGTGTACACAGGGCTGCAGCAGGACTGGTGCCATAATCTCGTCAACAACCTGAAGCCCGACAAGCAGCTCGAATTTCTGAAGGAGCAGTTCAACCTCCCCAGCTACGATATCGCCAAATACAATTACACCGCCAA
Source organism: uncultured Chitinophaga sp. (assembly GCA_965653365.1). Classification (GTDB taxonomy): domain Bacteria; phylum Bacteroidota; class Bacteroidia; order Chitinophagales; family Chitinophagaceae; genus Chitinophaga. The sequence continues at coordinate 74,097 of CBFGZV010000005.1, forward strand.
GCCGGTGGCGGGCACCGTGCCGGAAATGGGCGAAGTGCTCGATATCACCGCCAGCAGCTACGCATCCGTAAGCGGCAAACGTATTTTCGTGACGCCCAATGTACTCAACCGGAGCGGCACCAAATTCGACCCGGACAAAAAACGGCTGTCGCCCATCCGGCTCAGCTATCCCTGGAAAGATGTGGATACCGTGCAGCTCACCATTCCCGAAGGCTATAAACTGGAGTCCATTTTCCAGGAGGTGAAGCTGGAAGAAAAATACGGCCGCTATGCGGCCAAAGCCACGGTGAACGGGAACAGGATCACCTATGTACGGGTGATGGAAAAGAACGACGGGGTGTTCCCGGCCACGGAATATGAAAAGCTGGCCAAATTCTACAACGATATTTACAAGGCGGATCGGAGCCGCATCGTATTCGTTAAAGCGGAATAAAATTCGCCGGGGCGGAATAAAAAAAGCAGGGTGTATCCATTCCGGATACACCCTGCTGCTTTATATATGGTCCGATTATTTCTCGCGTACGCTCACGGAAATTCTCCTGTCTTTTCTCCTTTCTTCGTCCGGTGCGTCGGCCGGCGCTTTCGCAAATTCGGATCCGTACCCTTCGGCGCCCAGCAATTGCACGGGTTTGACGTGTGCGGCCGTCAATGCTCCTACCACGGATTCTGCGCGTTGCTGCGACAGTTTCTGGTTGGCCTTGGGGTCGCCCACGGCGTCTGTATAGCCGCCAATTTTGATTTTCGTTTTCGGGAAGGCATTGAGGATAGCCACGAGGTTTTTCACTTGCGCGTGGCTTTCTTCGGTAAGCTCCGCACTGCCGGTTTTGAAGTTCAGGTTGTCGAAGTCGAACCACTGGTCTTTTCCGCCCTGGGTATTGGGGTCTTTCAGGAACGTCACCAGCTGGTCTTCGATACCGCCCTTATATGCGTCGAGCTCTGTTCCGTCAGGCAGTGTCACCTTGATGGATTCGCGTGTAGGCGTTACAGTGGGCGCGGGCTCTGTTACGTGTGAGATGGCCGTGTCTTCCATATGCGATACGGCAACGGAGTCGGTGGTTCCATGCCCGCCATACTGGTTACCGCAGCCGCGCAGCAGGAACCAGAGCAGCAGGAGGAGCGCGATGACGGCGATGAGTATCCAGAGCCAGCGGTTGCCGCCGGTTCTTTCAACGGCGTGGCCTACGGAGTTGGCGGTATGTTTCACCCCGCCGCCGATGCCGGAAATAAGGCCGCCCAGTTTGTTGCCGATGTCGCCCAGATTATGGACACCCAACAAGCCGGCGAGGCCGAGCCCGGAGGGGACGGCTGCCAGTATTTTGTCTTTCTGGCTGTTCAGGAAGCCCAGCAGCCCGGGGCCACTGTCTACCTGCTGCCCGATCACCCCCAACGACGCCGGAGCGGCTGTTTGCAGGAGGGTTTCGGCGCTTTGGGGCTTGATGCCCGCATAGGAAGCGATAGCGCCGGTAATGTCCCCGGCCTTGTTACCGAACAGCGAACGCAGGATGTCGGCGCCCTTTGCCAGCATGCCCGCCGGTAAAGCTCCCGCCAGGTTGCCCAGGCCGGAAAAGTTGCCGGAAGCGGCATCTTTGATCAGTCCCAGCAAATTGCCCGCTTCCCCGGGCGTAGCGGCCTTGTTCAACAGACCGGTCAGTACGGTGGGAATAATACCGCCCAGCGCTTTCTGCACGTTGCCTTCACTTTCTCCCAGCTGGGTAGCCGCTGTCCGTGAAAAATCGTTGTTAAAGAGGTTTTTCAGCGTGTCGAGCAGGTCGAATGCCATAGTGGTAGGTTTTGGAGGTGATAGAATTTATTATGCATTTATAGAATGACTCACAACAGATCCATATAACAGGGAACGATGGCTTAAGTTCAGTATTCGGCGGCACAAAAAGACAAAATAGCAGATTATTTATATGTTAACTGAAAATAATGCAGGTCCGGCGCGCCTTTTCTGCCATATTAACGGCTGTATACGGGATGGTTCGACATTTGCACCACCTGAACAAATCAAAAATCCAATCGTTAACCTAAAGGAGACAAAAGAAGATATATGAACCTGAATAATTTCACCATAAAATCACAGGAAACGCTGCAACAGGCACAGCAACTGGCGTTCAATCACCGCAACCAGGCGATTGAAACAGGCCATATACTGAAAGCGCTGTTGCAGGACGATGATAACAGCATAGAATACCTGCTGAAGAAAAACGGCGTGAATACCGGCTTTATCGATGGTAAGCTGAACGAACAACTGCAGCAGTACGCTACTATCGGGTCCGGCGAAGGCGGACAGGTGCTAAGCCGCGAGGCCAATAACGCCCTGCTTCGCGCCGGCTCCAGCATCAAGGAATTCAAAGATGAATTCGTGAGCGTGGAGCACATCCTGCTGGGGCTGCTGGGCGGCAGCGACGATACCGCCAAGCTGTTGAAAGCCGCCGGCCTGGCCGAGAAAGGCCTCAAAACAGCCATCACCGAACTTCGTAAGGGCGGCACCGTTAACTCGCAAACGGCCGACGCACAATACAACAGCCTCGAAAAATATTCGAAGAACCTCAACGAACTGGCGCGTGCCGGCAAGCTGGACCCGGTGATCGGGCGCGACGAGGAAATCCGCAGAACGCTGCACATCCTTTCCCGCCGCTCCAAGAACAACCCGATACTGGTGGGCGAGCCGGGCGTTGGTAAAACCGCCATCGCGGAAGGGCTGGCGCACCGTATCATCAATGGCGACGTGCCCGACAACCTGCATAACAAAATCATCTACGCCCTCGATATGGGCGCCCTCATGGCCGGCGCCAAATACCGCGGCGAGTTCGAAGAAAGGCTCAAGGCCGTGGTGAAGGAAGTCAGCGAAAGCAACGGCGATATCATCCTGTTTATCGACGAAATCCATACCCTTATCGGCGCAGGCGCCATGGAAGGAGCGATGGACGCCGCCAACATCCTGAAGCCCGCCCTGGCGAGAGGGGAACTGCGTGCCATCGGCGCCACCACCCTTAACGAATACCAGAAATACTTCGAAAAAGATAAAGCCCTGGAGCGCCGCTTCCAGAAAGTACTGATAGACGAGCCCAGCGTGGAAGACGCCATCAGCATCCTGCGCGGCCTCAAGGAAAGATATGAGAACCACCACCATGTGTTGATCCGCGACGAAGCGATCATCGCTGCCGTGGAATTATCGCACCGCTATATTACCGACCGTTTTCTGCCGGACAAGGCCATCGACCTGATCGACGAAAGCGCGGCCAAACTGCGCCTCGAAATGAACTCCATGCCCGAAGAGCTGGACGAGCTCGAGCGCCGCATCCGCCAGCTTGAAATCGAAAGGGAAGCCATCAAACGGGAAAACGACGAAGACAAGCTCCGCGAACTGGGCGCCGAAATCGCCCGCCTGAGCGAAGAGCGCAATACCTTCAAATCGAAATGGCAGCAGGAAAAGGAACTGGTAGACAAGGTGCAGAACGCCAAAGCCGCCATCGAAGACCTGAAGCTGGAAGCCGAACAGGCGGAGCGGAACGGTGACTTCGGAAAAGTAGCGGAAATACGGTACGGCAAAATCAAGGAACAGGAAAAAACAGTGGCCGATTTGACGGCAGAGCTGAGCAGCCATTCCGCCAGTCATAAAAGATTGTTAAAAGAAGAAGTAGACGCGGAAGACATCGCCGAAAACGTGGCCAAAGCCACCGGCATCCCCGTCACGAAAATGCTGCAAAGCGAAAGGGAAAAACTGCTGCAACTCGAAGACGAATTGCATAAAAGGGTAGTGGGACAAGACGAAGCCATCGTGGCCGTGGCGGACGCCATCCGCAGAAGCCGCGCCGGTCTGCACGACCCCCGGCGCCCCATCGGTTCCTTTATCTTCCTCGGTACTACCGGTGTGGGTAAAACGGAACTGGCCAAAGCGCTCGCCGATTACCTGTTCGACGATGAGAGCATGATGACGCGGATAGACATGAGCGAATACCAGGAGAAACATGCCGTAAGCCGCCTCGTGGGCGCGCCTCCGGGTTATGTGGGGTATGATGAAGGCGGACAGCTCACCGAAGCTGTGCGCCGCAAGCCCTACAGCGTGGTGCTGCTCGACGAGATCGAGAAAGCCCACCCGGATGTGTTCAACATCCTGCTGCAGGTGCTCGACGATGGCCGGCTGACCGACAATAAAGGCCGTGTGGTGAACTTCAAGAACACCATCATCATCATGACCAGCAATATGGGCAGCCACATCATCCAGGAAAACTTTGAGAAAATCAATGAAGGCAACCGCGAAGAAGTGGTGGACGCTACCAAAGAAGAAGTAATGGGCCTGCTGAAACAGACCATCCGGCCGGAGTTCCTGAACCGGGTAGATGAAGTGATTATGTTCCAGCCGCTGCTGCGCTCCGAAGTGCGTGGAATAATTAACATACAATTACAACAACTCAAAGACCTGGTCGGTAAAAATGGCATGATATTGGAATTCTCTGATTATGCGATGGATTACCTGGCTGAACAGGGTTACGATCCGCAGTTTGGTGCAAGACCGCTGAAGCGCCTGATTCAGAAACAGATCGTGAACCTGCTCAGTAAAAAGATACTGGGCGGTGAAATCGACAAAACCAAACCCGTACTGATCGATGTGTTCGACGGGGTGGTCGTGATCAGGAATACTTAACGATTCTATTCTAAATACGACGATATACAGTTACAGGTAATACCCGGATGAATCTTCATCCGGGTTTTTTTTATGCTCCCAAGCCCGTCAGAACCAGGTGGTTGTCAAAACCATCAAATTAAAACTTTGTTTAATGTAATTATCCCCTTATCTTGGCCTCCGTGTTGTTAGGAAATGGGGGTTAAAAGGCCTGCAGGAGGGGCGTGGGGCGCCTGCCCTGCGCCTTTGCCTGTACGGTAATGCTTCCTTCTCTGCCGCTCCGCGTTTTGCGGGGCGCAGGGTCAGGGGCATTGTGCGCATAAAACAATACTTTTGTATGGACCGTTATACAAAAAAGCATTGTTATGTACCAGATCGGAGAAAGAGAAAGAAAGTTCATGGCGATGGCCGTTGCATTGTCGAAGAAAGGCATGCAGGGCGGCGACGGCGGCCCCTTTGGCGCGATTGTGGTGCGGGGCGACGAAATCGTGGGAGAGGGCTGGAACCAGGTGCTGGCGCATAACGACCCTACCGCCCATGCGGAAGTGGTGGCTATCCGCGACGCCTGCACGAAACTGCAGACTTTCCAGCTGACGGACTGCGAAATCTTCACATCCTGCGAGCCCTGCCCCATGTGCCTGGGTGCCATTTACTGGGCCCGTCCCCAAAGGGTATACTTCGCCAATACCAAGGAGGAAGCCGCCGCCATCGCGTTCGACGATTCCTTTATTTACCGCGAAATAGAAGTGCCTCACCACGATAAAAAAATCCCATTCATCCCCATGCCCACCGACGCGGCGAGGGAAGTGTTCAGATTGTGGGAAGGAAAGGGGGATAAGCATTTGTATTGATCGACCCGCCTCGAAATATTAAATTTTTATACTGCTAAAATATGTAGAGAACAGGATGTTGCATGTTGAACAAATGGAAAGTTTGATCCAGTTTTTGCGAATTCCGCGGACCCTCAGTGATAGACTGGAAAAGGGCAACGAATTGGAGAGAATATTATTGGCTCGTCTGAGCCAGCAGCCCGAGGACACAGACGTATTTTACAAACTGATATTACTGAATATCGAAATCCTTGAAGACCAGGAAAACGCCTTCAGGCTGCTGGATGAATACTACGACCGCACCCTCGACGGCCGCTCCCTCTTACTACTGGCTCACCTGCAGGATGACTATCGTGGTGGGGTGGAAGACAGGGATGTTGCCCGTTTGCAGCAGCACCCTTTCACCGATGCCACGGATGTGGCCCTAAGTCTGATGTTCCAGGCGCTGTACTATAAGTGGGAGTATAAACCTTACATCAACAATGGGATAAAAGAGAAAGTAGTCTCGCTGCTGGAGCAAAGCCTGGCGACAGACCCGGCTCTGACTATTGCCAGGATGAACCTGGCTGATTTTCTGAGAGAAATCAGCATCTGGAAGAAAGCCGCGGCTTCTGTCGGGAGGATAACGGAAGACGAGCCAGAGGCATACACCTACAATCGTTTCAACATAGCTGAATATTTCGCTTTCAGGGTCACAAAAAAGGAGATGGAAAGGAGCGAATTTGACCAGCTCCTCTTCAAAGCAGGCGGCTCCGTCAACTGAAACCGCACTACCGCGAAAAATGATACGCCCAGTACAACCCGATAGCCAGCAGGATGATCACCAGCGCCACAATGCCAATGAATAAATAAAAATCCTGCTTCCGGCGTTTGTGATTCTTCCGGCGCAGTTTCTTCAGCACGTTCCATTTGGCTTCCCGCAGCCAGCCGGGTATCTGGTCTTTCTGCCTGATGGCCGATAAACCTTCCACCGCTTCGCTGCAAAGGTCGCAGTCCTGCAGGTGCAGCTCCACGTTGTGGCGCTCAGCGGGACTGAGCTTGCCTTCTACGTAAGCCAGCAGCTGATCCTGCGAGGGGCAGGCGGTTTCGGTGAAGATGTCGGCGAAATTGTCGTTCATAATCATGCGTTCGCTAATGCAAGTTAGCGTTTATTTTTGCTGTACTTTTCCAATAATAATTTCAGGTTGCGTTTTCCGTTCTGGATGTAGCTTTTTACCTGTAACAGGCTGTACCCCGTCTGGTCCGCTATTTCCTGGTAGCTTTTTTTGTCGAGGTAAAACAGTTGCACGCAACTGCGTTGTTCCTCGTTGAGCATGCCCATGGCCGCCTGCATGTTTTCGAGCAGCAGGTCTTTCTGCACATGGCCGGAATGGTCCTCTATTTCGGCCGTGCCGGGCATGTGGGTCTCTTTCAGTTCCACCTCTTTATGATGCCGCAGCTGCATCAGGCAATGATTTCTCGCCACCTGGTAAATCCAGGCCTTGAAATACACCACGTCGTGTTTGTGGATGTCCGACAATACTTTGAGGAATATCTGCTGCACGCTGTCGCGGGCGTCTTCTTCATTCTTCAGGTACTTCATGCACAGGCCCAGTAGCAGTATAGCGTATCGGTCGAAGAGAATGCCTATCCAGTTGCTGTTGCCATCGGTTTTGTACCGTTGCAGCAGTTCCTGGTCCGTTAGTTGTTGTTCGCTGGGATAGTTCACAGTGTAAAGATAGCGTTCATCCGGTAAGATGCGGGGCCTTGACTATTCCATAAAAAAAAGCCGCCTTTTTTTGTGCGGCTTTTTTTATATGGGCGTATATCAGTTCATGTTATCGAGCGCGGCCTGCGCCTGTGGTTTCAGGTTGCCGTCCATCCGGATGATTTCACGGAAGAGGCGGCGGGCTTTGCCGTTCTGGCCTTTGGTGCGGTAGAGCAGCGCCAGCTGGTATTTGGCGCGTTCGGAATATTTATCGATGTCGGACAGTTTCTTGAACTGGTTGATGGCTTCGTTCACATCGCCCTGCTGCTGCTTTTGTATGGCAGAGCGGTACAGCGCTTCATCGCCGGACACGGGCGGCGGTTTGGGAGCCTCTTCCTTTTTCTCTTCTTTCGCAGGCGCTTTTTCCTCTTCTTTTTCCTGCTGGATGGGTGTGGTGTTCACCGCGAGTTTTTCTTCCCTGGCTTTAGGCGTGTCTCTGGCCACGGGCGGCTGCGGCGCTTTCAGCGCGATGCGTGTATTCGAGTCCGTTACCGCCTTGCGGGCACTGTCTTTCACGGGCTTCCTTTTCAGCAGGGCGGAGTCTTTGGCGCTTAAAGCGGCATGGCGGCGCGTGGTGTCGCGGGTGCCGTATTGGGTCTGGATAACGGGCGGTTTTTCGGCGGGCGTTTCCGTTACAACGGCAGTGGCTGCTTGCGGGGCCGGGGGCAGTACCGCCGCGTCGGCGGCACGTACGGGAATTGAAGCCAGCGCGGGGCGGTTTTTCAGGTGCTGCTGCAACAGGAATATACTGCCGCCGCCAATCACCAGGAACATGATCACCCAGAAGTACGACAGCATCCTTTCCTTGGTCATCACCTGGCGCGCGGGCCTTACCTGCTGTTTCTGCTGTTTTACCGGCGTTTCGTATTCCCGGTGGATGAACAGGCTGAGTTGATGACTGAGCCTTTCATACGGTTCGTGATGCTTCGGGTTTTCCAATGCCAGCACCGCATCGTGGCACAGATCGCATTCCACGAGGTGTTGTTCGATGAGATGCTTTTCGACATCCGTCATCTGGCCGCGTTGGTAGCGCAGCAGCTGATCCCTGTTCACACAGCGAACAGGAGTGAAGATCTTCAGGATCCGTTCCTGCCTCGGAGTTTGATTATTCATATGCCTCGTCCATCAAATGAGTAGCTATTTTCTTCCGTACCTGCTTCAGACTATTTCTGATCTTATCGGTCGTTGTATGTTGCGCCCTGGCAAGTTCCTGCATGGGGCGGTGCTCCAGGTAAAAACGGGTGACCAGTAGGCGTTCGTCGGCCTGCAGGGCTTCCAGCGCTTTTTCAAGCCGGGCGGCAATGGCGTCTTTCTCGATCGGGTTATTGCCGGCCAGCTCTACCCGGGTTTCCAGCCGCTGGATGGCGGCCGGCGCTGTTGGCTGGTAAGGGTAGGCCGTTTTGCCGCCTTTGTGAAAGTAATACTGCACCGTTTCATGAACGGTTTCGCTCACTTTGCCGTAGGCGGACTGCAGGCGGGTAAAAAGTTGGCGGGTTAACGCGGGAAACGCTTCCTCTGCGGTTTTTTCCGACGACAGCCGGGGGAGGCTGACCGCCACGAGCAGATGGCTGTAGCGGCCGAGCAATGCGCCCGCCGCCTCACGGTCCTGCAATTTGCGGATGCGGAGGAGCAGCTCTTTGTCGTTCAGGTTATTTAGCAAAAGGTGCATAAGCTTATTATATTATATTTACGCTTTTTCGCGGCAAAAGTTCATCTGCAGATCATATTATTTAAACAATTAACATGCCATTCGCAATTGTCGTAGTACCCGTGATGCCCATGCGGGCGGAGCCGGCCCACCGGAGCGAGATCATTTCCCAGGCGTTGTTCGGAGAATGCGTTGAAACCGAAACAGTTAATGCGGACGGCTGGATAAAAGTGCGCCTCCAGGCAGACGGGTACGAGGGCTGGGTCACCTATTCGCACCTAGAAACCATTTCCCCCGATATTTTTAACGCGCCGCCCACCCATATCGTTACAGCGTGGACGGGGCGGCTCACTATCAATGGCCAGCCCATGCATGTGCCTTACGGCTGCCTGTTGAAACTGGGCCACCCGCAGTGGGGGAGCTGGCAGGTAACGCCGGAGGCCGGTATAGGCCCCTGGCAGGCCCCTATTTCGCCCCGCGCAGACTGGCAGGGTGTAGCGGAGCGGTTCTTGAATACGGCCTATTTATGGGGCGGGAAAAGCGTTTTTGGTATCGACTGCTCCGGATTTACGCAATCCGTGTATAAAATCCTCGGTATTTCCCTGCTGAGAGACGCCTACCAGCAGGCTACGCAGGGGACAGATGTGAGCCTGCTCCAGGAAGCGCAGCCCGGAGACCTGGCTTTTTTCGACAACGAGGCGGGCCGTATCACCCACGTGGGCCTGTTGCTCAACGACCATCAGATCATCCACTCGGCGGGCAAAGTCCGCATCGATCCCATTGACCACCAGGGCATTGTAAATGCCGATACGGGGCTGCGGACGCACCGGCTCCGGCTGATTAAAAGAATGTTGCAGGGGTAGAAATTTTTCGCCGCCAACCAGTCAAAGGGAATGCGTCCCTTTAAACCTTACTATCCGTTCCCGCAAACACGCTACTGTATTGTATTTTGCAGTTTGTTGACAGGGGCAGCGCAGCGGGAATATGCAAACGGGCGGGTGCCGGGAAATGTTGCCGTGTAAACGGCGAAGCCCCGGCGCACGGCCGGGGCTTCGTAATATGGTGGCCGGAAAATTATTGTTTTCCGCCGAAAGTGGTGTCGTACAATTTGAAAGCGTCGATGATGATCTGTTCCGCTTTTGCCTTGTTCTGGAACTCTTCCACCTTTACGGTTTTGTTTTCCAGTTTTTTGTATTCTTCGAAGAAGTGGCGCATCTCGTCGATGAAGTGCGGGGGCAGTTCGGAGATGTCGTTGATGTGGTTCACGCTCATGTCGTGTGCAGCCACGGCGATGATTTTATCGTCCGCTTCGCCGCCGTCGATCATCTGCATAACGCCGATCACTTTGGCGTCCATGATGCACAGCGGCACGCAATCTATCTGGGAGAGGATGAGAATGTCCAGCGGGTCATTGTCATCGCAGTACGTTTTCGGAATAAAGCCGTAGTTGGCCGGGTAGTACACGGAAGAATACAATACACGGTCGAGTTTCAGCAATCCGCTATCCTTGTCCAGCTCGTATTTGGCACGGGAGCCTTTCGGTATTTCGATAATACCGGTCACTACATGCGGGGCGTTATCTCCGGGGCTCACGTTGTGCCAGGGATTCGTTGTCGTCATTCAATCTTCATTTAAAAAAGTATACAATCTCGTGCAGCAGTGGCCGTGCGGGAGCGGGTTCGGTTTGATCAGGAATGCCCTGCCCGGTTTGCTGACGGCGGCAAAATTAAGGAACAAACCCCGGAATTGCTATAAAAAATGTGAAATGCAGTATGCTTTACTGTTAAAACGTGTCGGGCATATAGTTATTTGGCGGCTGAAGAATCCGTGGCCGGCGGCGCCATGTTTTTCATGTCCATTGCGCCGGGCGCTACATAGGTAGGAAGGATGCTTTCGAGTGTCAGGGATATTTTCCATTGCCCGCTTTCTTTGACCAGCTGCAGGGTTTCCTGCTGGCTGGCGGAGGAATTGAGGATGGTTACCGTGGCTTTGTCGCCGTCTTCTTTATGATCTACTACTTCCAGCTGGGCATTCTTGATTTTTTCGCGCTCGTTTTCATTGCGTTTGCCGTCAAAAATGGAGTAGAGCAGTATGACCTGTTGGGATTCTTTGGTAGCATATTCCTTGGCACGTTCGAAGTTCGATTCCTGGATGGCGTGCATGAATTCGAGGGCTACCTCCTGCGGTTCAGGCCGTTTTTTACAGCCGCTGAAGATGATCGCCCCCGAAACGCACACCAAAAATACAATTCGCCTGTAATAGCTCATGTGGTTGATAGGTTAAAGTTAATTTGTCATTATCAAAATTAGCAGGAATCGCTCAATTGCGCAACTTACAATAACGGCTGTTAATATACTGTTAATTGTGCTCTTCCTTGTTTGCGTCGTAAGCCTTGATGATGGCCTTTACCAGCCTGTGCCTTACCACATCTTCCTCGTCCAGTTCCAGGTACCCGATGCCGTCTATATTCCGGAGAATACGGGTGGCTTTGCCCAGCCCGCTTTTCTGGTTCTTGGGCAGGTCTATCTGGGTCAGGTCGCCGGTGATAATGGCTTTGGCGGAGGACCCGATACGGGTCAGGAACATTTTCATCTGCAGATCGGTGGAGTTCTGCGCCTCATCCAGGAGAATGAACGCATTGTCCAGTGTACGGCCACGCATGTAAGCGAGCGGCGCGATCTCGATGATACGGTTGGTCATGAAATAACTGAGCTTGTCGGCCGGGATCATATCGTCCAGCGCATCATAGAGGGGGCGCAGGTAGGGATCGATCTTTTCCTTCAGATCGCCGGGCAGGAAACCGAGGCTTTCGCCGGCTTCCACCGCGGGGCGGGTTAAAATGATCTTTCTGACGGCCTTGTTTTTGAGCGCCCGTACGGCCAATGCTACCGCGGTATAGGTTTTACCGGTACCTGCCGGGCCGATGGCGAACACGATGTCGTTTTTGTCTGCCAGGGCCACCATCTTTTTCTGGTTGGCCGTTTTGGCCCGCACCGTACGGCCGTTGGGACCGAATACCAGCACCTCGTTCGGGTTGCGGTCTTTAAAATGGTCGATGCCGGTACCTTCTTCGTCGCCCAGAATCTGCTCGAAATAATTCTCACTGAGGTGGCCGTTTCGTTCGAGGTAACTGACTATCTGCCCGATTTTTTCCTTCGCCGTAGCCACTTCTTCAGGGGCGCCGGACAGCTTGATCTGCGTGCCCCGGCTCAGGATTTTCAACAATGGGAACTTCTTTTTCAGCAAGTCCAGTTTTCCGTTGTTCACCCCGAAAAATTCAATGGGGTTCACATTCTCAAGGTTAATGATCGATTCTGTCAAGTGCGGTTCGATTTAAGTTTCTGCATTTCGGATCTGAACAAGTTGAACCGGGCGGAAGGCCCGCCCGGGAAAAAGTTGTCCTAAATCCGGTATCCGTTCTGTTTAAACGCTTCTACGCGTTCGGCAACTTTGGAGTCGCTGAGGGCGAGTATACGTGCGGCCAGTACTGCTGCGTTCCTGGCGCCGGCCTTTCCTACTGCCAGGGTGCCAACAGGCAGGCCGGCGGGCATTTGTACAATTGAATAAAGGGCGTCGATGCCACCGGGCAATCCACCGTCGAGTGGAACACCCAGTACGGGAAGAGAGGTATACGCGGATACCACGCCCGGTAAGGCTGCCGCCATACCAGCAGCCGCAATAATCACACCATACCCCTGCGGCTGCGCGTTGATCACCAGCTCACGCACCTTGTCCGGGTTACGGTGTGCGGAAGCCACGATCAGCTCGCTGTCAATACCAAAAAACTGTAAATAATTCTGAGATTCCTGCATTACCGGCTTGTCGCTCTCGGAGCCCATGAGTATTAATACTTTCATCCTGTTACTTGATTTTTAATCTGCTATAATTTAACGTAAAAATTGGTCTGTTTGTTTCCTGGTCCAAAGATATTTAAAGTAGGCACGCTCCCCAAGAATACCCGTGTGAATTTTTTGAAATCCTGTGAATACCCTGCTGATAGCACGATTTTGTATAATATAATCATTAGTTTTGCAGGCATCCAAGTGCCTATGCCAAATTGAAGAGTTCCATGAAGAATGCCCTGCTACACCAGGTAGTGGAGGCCCTGCCGGACCCCGTGGCCGTGTTCGACACGCTGCTCCGGCTCGTTTCCGTCAACCGCGCCTTCGCTGAAGACCATCAACAATACCTGGGAGTTGAACTGAAAGCGGGCGATAGCCTCCACATCATCTGTGGCGCATATCCCCGCCTCGCCGAACTATTGCTGCAAAACTGCCAGCGCGCCCTCTCCGGCGAACGTTTTAATATCACTATGGCCTTCGGGAGCCCACTGGTGCATTACCAGGTGAGCTTCAGCCCGCTCTGCTGCGAAAACGGCCATACGGAAATGGTGCTCATGATTTTCCGGAATGTGCAGCAGGACGTGGAAGCCCGGGAAAACGAACGGTTTTTCCGCAGCGTGCTGGAAAACCTCCCCGTGGGCCTGCACGAGCTGACACCGGAAGGCAACCACCGCAACATGAACGAGGCCCAGCGCCAAATCCTGGGCAGCGACCACCCGGCCGTCAACAATCAACCCTATAACATCTTCGCGGACCCCATCAACGCCCGAAACGGGCTGAACGATCTGCTGGCGGAAGTAAAGCGCCTCCGCGCCCCGGTCAAAAAGGAAATGTACCTCCAGTACCGCGAAGTGGTGCACGATCATGTGACCCGCATACAGCCGTTGTATTATGAAACAACCGGCTTCCCGGTGCTCGGCAGCAAAGGGGAGATTCTCTGCCTGTTCCTCATCCTCAACGAAATCACCGACCGCAAGCTGGCCCAGCTCAGCCTCGAAAAAAGCGAGCGCATGCTGCAGACCATCGTGGAACACCTGCCGGTTGGCTATATCCAGTTCGACAGCTTCGGGTTCATCCGCCGGGTGAACCAGACGCAGCGCCGCTTTTTCGACCATAACGAGCCGGCCGCCGCCGTCATGGGCACCAGCCTCAACCACGACGCGTTCTCAAAGCTGTTCGAGCTCAACCGCCTCTTCACCCAGGTGCTGCAGAAGGGTAAAATGGTGCGGATGGAAAAGAAAATCGACTTCCTGCCGCCGCACCCCGGCGGCCACGACGGCGAAGTATTCCTCGATCTCACGATGTTTCCCGTGGAAGACCCGGTAGACAAAGACCGGATCGTAGTGGCGCTGGTAAACGACATCACGGAAAAGAAACGCCAGGAGCTCGAAAACAATAAAACCCACGAATTCCTGACGCAGACGGGCGAAATCGGTAAGATCGGGGGCTGGGAAGTGGACATGCTCACGCGCGCCATGCGTTGGAGCGCGCAGACCTACAAAATACACGAACTGCCGCCCTACGCCGCCATGACCATGGAAAAGGCCCTGTCGTTCTTCACCGAAGTGTCGCGCATCAAAATCGAACAGGCATTCAAAGCCTGCATGGAGCGGGGCAAGGCCTTCGACCTCCAGGTGACCGTGCACACCGCCCGCAATAACCTGCTGCAGGCGCGCATCATCGGCAAGCCGGAATACCGCAACGGCCGTATCACCCGCATTTACGGCGTGATCCAGGATATTACCGAACAGTACAAGATCAAGCACCAGCTCACGCGTAATACCGAGCTGATGCGCCTTTTCTTCGACACAATCGATATGGGCTACGCCGTAATGGATAAAGACGGCAAGGTGAACTTCATCAACCGCAAGGCCCAGGAAATCGTGGACCACGGCAAGGTGATCGGCCGCAACATATTCGAGGTGTTCCCCATGCTGGTGGGCTCCACCTTCCACGCGCGGGTACAGCAATGCATGGAGCTGCAGGCGCCCGTGTCGTTTTCCAACTACCTGCCCGCGCCGGACAAGTGGTACGAGTTCCTGCTGGCGCCGATGCAGGACGGGAATATTTCCATCTTCACCCGCAACATCACCGATAGCAAAAAGATGCAGCGGGAGTTGCGCAAGGCCAACGACCAGCTGTCGTCGCTGAACAAATACCTCGTGAACCAGAACAAACAGCTGGAAGATTTCGCGCACATCACGTCCCACAACCTGCGGGCGCCCATCGCGAACCTGAAGGCGCTGATGCAGATCATGCACGAAACGGACGGGGAAGCGGAAAAAGCCCTCTACCGCAACATGCTGATGGAAGTGATCCGCAACATCGACGAAACGCTGAACGACCTGATAGAAGTGGTGCAGATACGGAAAGACCTCAACGTGGAGCGGGAACGTCTGGCGTTCGCCGACCGGCTGCAGAAAGTGAAGGACATTTTGCTGGTTGACGTCGAAACCAGCGGCATCCGCATCACCACCGACTTCACGGAGGCGCCGGACATCGAATATCCCCGTATCTACCTCGACAGCATCCTGCAGAACCTGCTCACCAACGCGATCAAGTACCGCTCGCCGGAACGCAAGGCCACCGTGCATTTCCGGAGCCGGGTGTGCGACGGCGGGGTAGTGCTGACGGCGGAAGACAACGGCATCGGCATCGACATGGAACGGTACGGGAACAAATTATTCGGGTTCAGAAAAACATTTCATAAAAACAGGGACGCTAAAGGAATCGGACTTTTTATCACCAAAAGCCAGATAGAAGCAATGGGCGGAAACATCACCGCCAACAGCAAGCTGGGGCAAGGAACGAAATTTATCATTACCTTCAGACCCGAATAGAAACTCTATGAAGCCGTTACGATCGATCTTTATAGTCGACGACGACCCCATCCACCAGCAGATCACCGAGATTATGCTGCAGCGACTCAGTATATCCGAATCCGTGAGCCGGTTTTCCGACGCTCAGGACGCGCTGGATTATATCTGTGCGAACCTGCACGACCCTCTGGCGATGCCGGACATCATCCTGCTCGACCTCAACATGCCCGTCATGGACGGCTGGGAATTCCTGGAGGCGTTTTCGGCTGTGCGCGACAAGCTGCCCGGTAAGATCAGGGTGTACGTGCTGACTTCTTCCATCGATGAAAAAGACCGCGAACGGGTCCATGCCTTCCCATTCGTAGACGGTTATCTCACCAAGCCGTTGAGCAAGGACATTATTTTACAGCTGGCGCAGTAAGCACGTTTTTCAGTGCGCTGATGGCGGCCAGGGGATCTTTGGCGCCGAATACGGAACTGCCGGCCACCAGTACGTCGGCGCCCGCTTCCACAATGGCGGCCGCGTTGCTGAGGGTAACGCCGCCGTCTATTTCAATCAGGGCCTGTGAGCCCGATTCAACGATCATTTTCCGCACCTGCCGGATTTTCGTGTAGGTATGCTCGATGTAGTGCTGCCCGCCAAAGCCGGGGTTTACGCTCATGAGCAGCACCACGTCCACATCGCCGATGATGTCTTCGAGGAGGTGAATGGGGGTATGGGGATTCACGGCCACGCCCGCTTTCATGCCCAGCCCCTTGATCTGCTGGATGTTGCGGTGGAGGTGGCGGCATGCTTCGATGTGTACCGACAGGACCTGCGCGCCCGCCTTGGCGAAATCGGCCGCGTATTTTTCCGGCTCTTCGATCATCAGGTGCACGTCGCACACCTTTTTACACACCTTCGACAACTGCGCGATCACGGGGAGCCCGAAGCTGATGTTGGGCACAAAGCGGCCGTCCATCACGTCGAGGTGCAGCCAGGCGGCCTCGCTGTTGTTGATCATTTCTACTTCCTTTCCAAGTTCCAGGAAATTGGCGGCGAGCAGGGAGGGTGCGATAACAGGTGCTTTCTTTTCCAAGGGCTGATGGTTTATGCTGTGCAAATTTACTGAATATTGTTGGCCAGGGCCGAATCGAGCAGGGCTTTTGCGGCGGGGAAGCTTTTCCGGAACGAGAGGGCCTTGGTCAGATCGTCGAGCCCGGCCTGCCGGTTACCCTGCCGCAGCAAGGCCCTGCCGCGGTGATAAAAGGCGTCGGCATCCGTAGGGTCCGCTTTGGCGGCGAGGTTGAAATAACGAAAGGCGGCCTGCTGCTGTTGCTTTTTTTCTTCCTGCAGGCCCAGCGCAATGTAGGCCGGGCTGTAAGCCGGGTTTACGCGGATGGCATGCTGGTATGCTGCAGCAGCCTTTGCCGTGTTACGGAGCTGTTCGAAACATTGTCCCGCGCCGTATGATGCTTCGGCGGCGGAGGAGTCGATCGCCCCGGCGAGCTGGTAATACGGCAGCGCGTTGCCGGCTTCGCCTTTGGCGAGTAGGAGATCGGCATTCATCATCACGGCCTCATATTCGCTGGCTTTGCCTTTAAGCTGGATGACCGTGGTGAGGTGGCGGATGGATGCGGCGGTGTCTTGCCGCTGCAGGGCGATGAAAGCACGAACGTAGTGCGCCTGGAAACCCTGCGCACTGTCTTGCGCCAGCAGCGCCGCCACACTGTCCGCCGCGGCGTAATCGCCGTGCTCGGTCAATGCGTTGGCCAGGTAGAGGCGCAGCTCCGGGTCGCCGGGCTTCACCTGTAAATCGGCCCTGATGTTGTTGATGGCGGTGGCGAGGGAATCGGTATCGGGGACCGTGTTTTTTTGCTCCTGCACAGCGGGCTGGCAGGAAGCAAAAAGAACGGATAATAAGATCGCTGGCAGGTATTTCATTACCCGCAAACATATAAAAGAAACTTCAATCCGCCTGCATGAGCCAGGCCTTCATTTTCGCGTAATCGGCATCCATGCGCACCGATTTTTTTTCGAGGCTGAAGAGTTGCTGTACGCGGGCGGGCACGTCTACCTTGTCTTTCAGGCTGGCGGGCATCACATTCGTGAATTTCACCGGGTGGGCCGTTTCGAGGAAGATGCCGGTATGGCCGGGGTGTTGCTGCATGTATTTTTTCAGCCCGAGGTAGCCTACGGCCCCGTGCGGTTCCAGCAGGTACCCGTGTTCCGCATACACCTTTTCCATGGCGGCCACCGTTTCGGCGTCGGTAAAGCTGTAGGCGGTGAGGCTGGCTTTGAGTGCCCGCTCGTTTTGCGCGAACAGCTGGAGGATGCGCACGAAGTTGCTGGGGTCGGCCACGTCCATAGCGTTAGACAGGGTGGGGGTGGCGGCCAGCGGCTCGTATTCGCCGTTCCGGAAAAAGCGTGGCACGGTATCGTTCACGTTGGTGGAAGCGACGAAGTGCGCAACGGGCAGGCCCATGGCGGCGGCCATCATGCCGGCGCAGATGTTGCCGAAGTTGCCGCTGGGCACGGAAATCACGGCTTCCTTTTTCCATTGTTTCACCTTCCGGTACGCCATGAAATAATAAAACATTTGCGGCAGCCAGCGGGCCACGTTGATGGAGTTGGCGGACGTCAGCGGCCGGTGGGCCTGGAGCTCGTCGTCGAGGAAAGCGGTTTTCACCATCCGCTGGCAATCGTCGAAGCTGCCGTTGATTTCGAGCGCGCGGATGTTGCGGCCCAATGTGGTCAGCTGTTTTTCCTGCAGTTCGCTCACTTTGCCGGAAGGGTAAAGGATTACCACTTCCACGCCCGGCACATCATAGAACCCTGCCGCCACGGCGCCGCCCGTATCGCCGGAAGTAGCTACCAGCACGGTTACCGGCTTGTCGTTGCCGCGGCGGAAATACCCCAGGCAGCCGGCCATAAAACGGGCGCCCACGTCTTTGAACGCCAGAGTAGGGCCGTGAAATAACTCCAATGCATACACGTTCTCTTCCACTTCGCGCAGCGGGAAGGGAAACGAGAGGGTGTCGCGGATAATCTGCTTGAGGTGATGCTCCGGGATGTCGTCACCCACGAACGGCCGTATCACGTTATACGCAATGTACAGCGGGTCGTATTCTTCGAGCCGTTCGATGAAATTCGCCTTGCCGAGTTTGGGTATCTCTTCGGGGAAATACAGGCCTTTGTCGGGCGCAAGGCCGCGGATAACGGCTTCGCGGAACGAAACCCGGTGCTGGTGATTTTGTAAGCTGTAATACTGCATGTCAAATTTCTTTTACGCCGGAAGTGCTTATCCGGGACACATAAATTTTATAGTCCACGCCCAGCGGGGCGTAAATCTGTTCCATCATGGCGGCCACGTTGCGCGCGTTCGCTTCTCCCTTGCTGAGCATGAACACGGAAGGCCCGCTGCCGGAGATGCCGCCGCCCAGTGCGCCGGCTTCCCTGCACCGCAGCTTCAGGTCGTAAAAAGCCGGGATCAGGATGGCGCGGATGGGCTCCACGATCACGTCTTCGAGCGAGCGGCTGATGAGCTGGTAGTCTTCACGATAGAGGCCCGCCACCAGCGCGCCTACGTTGCCCCATTGGCGGATGGCGTCTTTGAGCAGCACTTGCTGTTTGAGGATGCCGCGGGCGTCGGAGGTCTTTACTTCGATCTGCGGATGGATGACGGTCACCCACAGGTCGGCCGGCGTATGCAGGCGTATCACGTCGAGCGGCTGGTAGCTGCGCACGAGGGTGAAGCCGCCCATGATGGCCGGCGCCACATTGTCGGCATGCGGCGTGCCGCAGGCGAGGCGTTCGCCTTCCATGGCGAAGCGCACCAGTTCTTCGGGCGAAAAGTGTTGGCCGAGCAGCATGTTGGCGCCGGCCACTGCGCCCGCCGCGCTGGCCGCGCTGGAGCCGATGCCGCTGCCGGGCTGGATGCGTTTGCGTATCACCACTTCGATGCCCGTTTCCGGCCGGCCGTATTCCTGCAGCATGGCCAGCAACGCTACGCCTGCCACGTTCTGCGCGGCTTCCAGCGGAAGATCGGCGCCTTCGATAGCCGTAATGCGCACGCCGGGTGTGTCGCTGAGCCGGAGCTCCATTTCGTCGCCCACCCCGTCGAGGGCCAGGCCGATGATGTCAAAACCGCAGGCTACATTGGCCACGGTAGCGGGAGCGAATACCTTCACGGATTTTTTTTGTTGTTGGCTCATATGTTTTTTATCGAACGGTTCTGATAATGTCTGCGAATATGCCGGAAGCGGTAACGTCCGCGCCGGCGCCGGCGCCCTTCACGATCAAAGGCTGCGCGGAATAACGGCTGGTGGTGAACAGCACGATGTTGTCTTTCCCTTCCAGCTGGTAAAACGGGTGCTGCGGGCCTACGGATTGCAGCCCTACGGACGCCTCGCCGTTATGGTACCGCGCCACGAATTTGAGGCGTTCCCCTTTTTCGGCTGCCGCTTTCAGCAGCTGGTCGAAATGCGCCGCGTGTATGCTCAGCTGTTCGTAGAAGGCGGGCACGTCTTTCACATCGAGGCTGCCGGCGGGCAGGAAAGAATGATTGGTGATGTCGCCCATTTCCAGCACTGCGCCGCTTTCGCGCGCCAGGATAAGGATTTTGCGCATCACGTCTTTTCCACTCAGGTCGATGCGCGGGTCCGGCTCGGTATAGCCTTCGTCCTGCGCCGCTTTCACCACCTCGCGGAAGCTGGCGCCGTTCACGAAATGATTGAATACGAAGTTGAGGCTGCCGCTCAGTACCGCTTCGATGGTCTGCACCTTGTCGCCGCTACGGATGAGGTCGTTCAGCGTGTTGATCACCGGCAGGCCCGCGCCCACGTTGGTCTCAAAAAGGAACGATGCGTTGAACCGGCGGGCCAGGTCTTTCAGTTGCTTATAATCCGCGTACGCCGAAGAACAGGCGATCTTGTTGCAGGTCACCACCGAAATGCCGTGCTGCAGGAAAGTACCGTAAATGCCTGCAACGGTATCGCTGGCGGTATTGTCGACGAACACGCTGTTGCGCAGGTTCATGCGCTGCACGCGCTGCATGAACTGCTCGAGGTCCATGTCGTGGCCCGCTTCGAGCTCTTCTTTCCAGTTGCCCAGCTGTATGCCGCTTTCGGAAAACCGCATTTTGCGGCTGTTGGCCAGGGCGATGATGCGCACCTGGAGGCCGAGTTCCTTGAGGAGGTAGGCCTGCTGCTGTTGCAATTGCTCGAGGAGCTTGCCGCCCACGTTGCCGGTGCCCGCCACGAACACGTTGATCTGGCGGGTTTCGGTTTCGAAGAACACTTCGTGTATCACGTTGAGCGCTTTGCGCACGTCGTTTTTGCTGATCACGGCGGAGATGTTCTTTTCGGTGCTGCCCTGCGCGATGGCGCGCACGTTGATGGCGTTGCGGCCCAGCGCGCCGAAGAGCTTGCCGCTCATGCCGTGGTGGTTCTTCATATTGTCGCCTACCACCGCCACAATGGCGAGATCTTTTTCCACGATGAGCGGCTCGATGCGCTTGTCGTGTATTTCCTGCACGAACTCGCTGTCGATGCCCACCTTGGCTTTCAGCATATCGTCTTCATGCACGCCCACGGTAATGGAGTGCTCCGACGAGCTTTGGGTGATAAGGATGACGTTCACTTTCTCGCGCAGCAGGGCGTCGAAGAGGCGTTTGGAAAAGCCGGGAATGCCTACCATGCCGCTGCCTTCGAGGGTGAGCAGCGCAATTTTCTGGATGCCGGAAATGCCGGTCACGGGGAAAGGCTTTTCGCCGTTGTCCTGAATGAGCGTGCCATAATCGTCCGCCGCGAAAGTGTTCTTGATCCAGATGGGAATGCGGCGGTTCATCACCGGTTGGATGGTGGGCGGGTAAATTACCTTGGCGCCGAAATGCGACAACTCCATCGCCTCTTCGTAAGAGATGCGGGGAATGGGAATGGCCTGGGGCACGAGGCGCGGGTCGGCCGTCATCATGCCGCTCACGTCGGTCCATATTTCGAGTACGCTGGCATCCATAGCCGCGGCCACGATGGCGGCGGTGTAATCGGAGCCGCCGCGGCCGAGGGTGGTGGTATCCTTGCCGGCAGACGACGCGATGAAGCCGGGCAATACCACCACGGCGGCGTTCTGGTGCTGGAAGTACGTGGTGATCTGGTGATCGGTGATATCGAAATCCACCAGCGCGTGGCCGAACTGCGCATCCGTGGCGATCAGCTCGCGGCTGTCTTTCCAGGCGGCGGAAATGCCCAGCTGTTTGAGCTTTTCCGCGATCATCCAGGACGACAGCAGTTCGCCGAAGCTCATGATTTTGTCGAGGGAGCGGGCGCTCAGTTCGCCCACCTGGAAAATACCGTCGCACAGGCTTTCCAGCTGGTTGAGTTGCTTCTTGACCTGGCTGAGCAGGCTACTCTGCATGGTGATGGGGAAGAGGCCGCGGATGGCGTCGAGGTGGCGGTCTTCGATCTCCTGCAGCAGGCTTTTGTATTGTTCCTGCTGAAGGCCGGCCAGCTGGCCGCATTGTATCAGTTTGTCGGTGGTGCCGCTCATGGCAGACACGACGAGCGCGAGGGTACCTTTGCGTTTATAGCTGGCGACGATCTGGCAAACCTGTTCTATGGCCTGGGTACTGCCTACGGAAGTACCGCCGAATTTTAAAACTTGCATGAAATGGAATATTGAATCAGAAGATAGGCAACCTTGCCTGAAGAGTACCAGTTACCTGGCCGGTGGACGATATGAAAAATTAACCCCGCGATGGGGTTGTAATCGTGGTGGTCGTAATAGTGCGGGTAGCTCCGGTGGAGAGGGAAGCAATACGGATAATATGTGAATTGTGAATACGCACTATCGTTTTTATGACTTTTGCATTACAAAGGTGCAAAATTTAAAGCGAAAATACAAACGGCATTGTCAAAATTTAGAAAATTTCTAAACCGGAGGGTGTGGCGTCTTCCGGTTATCCTCCGCTGCTTATCCAATAATGCGATAGTGATTCCCCTGTGCAGTTCATGACCATGGCGGGTCTGCAGGTATTTGACAGGAGGAGCACCGAGGGGTGCGCGAAGGATGGCAGGAGAATGGCGGATTGGGGGATATTCGCGGCGCCGGTTAGGGCCGGCCGGCCCGGAACCTGTTCGAAAATTTCTTCCGCTGTTTCAAAAAATACCCTAATTTTAGCGCAGGTTTTCATCATGCATTCCTCGCTGACATATAAAAACCAGTGCAATTACTGCTTCCTCATGGCCACCCTGGCCATGGATTCGACGTTATAACCCGTCCGTTCTCCTTTTATAACAATCTTGTTACCATTTTACTGCATCTATTCGCGCAGTTATTTGTTGTATTCAAAACGTTATTATGCCTCATTACCATACACTCGGGCAGATTCCGCACAAGCGGCATACGCAGTTCCGCAAGCCCGATGGCCGGCTTTATTCCGAACAGCTTTTTTCGACGGAAGGATTTTCTTCACATTACTCCTTGTTGTACCACTGCCATCCGCCCACCGAAATCGTGAAAGTGGACGAGCCATATACCGTAACACCGGAGGTGGCGGAAGAAAAAATGCTGAAACACCGCAGTTTCCAGGGTTTTTCTATTCAGCCGGAGGCGGATTACCTGAAAAGCCGCAAACCGGTATTGGTCAACAGCGACTGCCATATTTCACTGGCGGCGCCACAACAAAGCACGAAAGACTATTTCTATAAAAACGCGGATGCGGACGAACTGCTGTTCGTGCACGAAGGCAGCGGCATCCTGCACACGCAGTACGGCCGCCTGGAGTTCGGGTACGGCGACTATCTCCTTATCCCGCGCGGCACTATTTACCAGCTGGAGTTCTCGAACGCGCAGAACCGGCTGTTTATCGTGGAATCGTTCAGCCCTATCCGCTTCCCGAAGCGGTACCTGAGCCCCTTTGGGCAACTGCTGGAAAATTCGCCGTTCTGCGAGCGCGACATCCGCCAGCCTAAAGACCTGGAAACGATCGACCAGGCGGGCGATTTCACCATCCTCATCAAGAAGAAGGGCATCATGTATCCCATCCACTACGGCCATCACCCGTTCGACGTGGTGGGCTGGGACGGCTGCGAGTATCCCTTCGCGTTATCCATCCACGATTTTGAGCCCATCACCGGGCGCGTACACCAGCCCCCGCCGGTGCACCAGACCTTCGAGGGCCACAACTTCGTGGTTTGCTCGTTCTGCCCCCGCCTGTTCGACTATCACCCGCTGGCCGTGCCGGCGCCGTATAACCACAGCAACATCGACAGCGATGAAGTGCTGTATTATGTAGACGGTGACTTCATGAGCCGCAAACACGTGACCCGCGGGATGATCACCCTGCACCCCGCCGGCATTCCCCACGGGCCGCATCCCGGTGCGGTGGAGAAAAGCCTCGGCGCCAAAGAAACGGAAGAGCTGGCGGTGATGGTAGACACCTTTCATCCCCTGCAGATCACGCGGCAGGCGCTCGACATCGAAGACAAACAATACGTGATGAGCTGGGCGGAATAAACTTTAAAACAATCTATCAAGTATGGAATACAGACAATTAGGAGAAAGCAACCTGCAGGTATCTGCCATTACATTCGGCGCCTGGGCCATCGGCGGGTGGATGTGGGGCGGCGCGGAGCGCAAAGACGCTACCGAAGCCATCCGTGCGTCTATCGACCAGGGCGTGACGTCCATCGACACCGCGCCCATTTACGGCCAGGGCACCAGCGAGGAAATCGTGGGGGAAGCATTGCAGGGCATCGCACGCGACAAAGTACAGATCCTCACCAAATTCGGCCTCACCTGGGAAGGTACCAACGGTCAGTTCTATTTCAAAAGTAAAAACAACAGCAATCACGACATCGACATTTACAAATATGCCGGCAAGGAAAGCGTGATACGGGAGTGCGAAGACAGCCTCCGCCGCCTGCGCACCGACTATATCGACCTGTATCAAATCCACTGGGCCGACGAAACCACCCCCATCGAGGAAACCTTCGAGGCGGTGCTGCGGTTGCAGGAACAGGGCAAGATCAGGGCCGCCGGCGTGTGTAATTACAACGTGGAACAGATGAAGCGGGCAGACAGCGTGGTGAAGCTCGCCTCCAACCAGGTGCCGTTCAGCATGGTGGAACGCACCATCGAACAGGAAACAGTGCCGTATTGTATCGAAAATAAAAAAGGCATTCTCGCCTACAGCCCGCTGCAGCGCGGCATTCTCACCGGTAAAATCAAACCGGGCCACGCATTCGGCGAAGGCGACCATCGCCCCACCACCAAATTCTACCAGCCCGACAATATCGCCCGCATCAACGCTTTCCTGGGGCTGATCAAGCCGTTGGCGGAAAAGAAAAACGCCACGCTGGCGCAGCTCGTCATCCGCTGGACCATCGAGCGCCCCGGCATCACCGTAGCCCTCGTGGGCGCGCGCAATGCGGAGCAGGCCGTGCAGAACGCCAAAGCGATCAATGTACAACTGGCGCCGGAAGAAATCGATTTTATCAATAAACACCTGTACGCCCTGCAGCTGATGCAGCCGGCGTAAGGCGGAAGAAGGTTACAACATACACCATAACAGTCATTCAAAAACCATCATTACCAAAACAATCTTACCATTATGAACAGTGCAGTCGTAATACCCAAGCCTGCGCAAAGCCAGCAGGATTTTCTGCCGCTGAACGGCACCGACTACGTGGAGTTTTACGTAGGGAACGCCAAACAGGCGGCGCATTTTTACAAAACGGCATTCGGTTTCCAGTCGCTCGCCTACGCCGGCCCCGAAACGGGCGTGAAAGACCGCGCCTCTTACGTATTGGTGCAGAACAAGCTCCGGTTTGTATTCACCACGCCGCTGCGCCCGGGCAACGATATAGCCCGGCACGTCGACGCGCATGGAGACGGGGTAAAAGTGCTCGCCATCTGGGTAGACGATGCCCGGTTCGCATTTGAGGAAACGGTGAAAAGAGGCGCCAAGCCTTACCTGGAGCCCGTGGTGGAAAAAGACGAATACGGTGAGGTAGTGCGCAGCGGCATTCATACGTATGGCGATACCGTGCACATCTTCGTGGAAAGGAAGCATTACAAAGGCCTGTTCCTGCCCGGCTACCGGGAATGGAAGAGCAGCTACAATCCCGAAGAAACCGGCCTCCAGTACGTAGATCATTGCGTGGGCAACGTAGGCTGGAACGAAATGAACACCTGGGTGGATTTCTACGCCAGAACAATGGGCTTCCATAACCTCGTATCGTTCGACGACAAAGATATTTCCACCGAGTATTCCGCGCTGATGAGCAAAGTGATGAGCAACGGCAACGGGCGCATCAAGTTCCCCATCAACGAACCGGCCGAAGGCAAGAAAAAATCACAGATCGAGGAGTACCTCGACTACTACGGCGCACCCGGCGTACAGCACGTGGCCATCGCCACCAACGACATCGTGCACACCGTGAGCGAATTGCAGAAAAGGGGCATCGAGTTCCTGACCGTGCCCGATTCATATTATCAAACCCTGCTCGACCGTGTCGGTAAAATCGACGAAGACATCAAGCCCCTGCAGGAGCTGGGCATCCTGGTAGACCGCGACGATGAAGGGTATCTGCTGCAGATCTTTACCAAACCGCTGCAGGACAGGCCCACCGTATTTTTCGAGATCATCCAGCGGAAGGGCGCAAAATCTTTCGGTAAAGGCAACTTCAAGGCGCTGTTCGAATCTATTGAAAGGGAGCAGGCGCTGAGAGGTAATTTATAGGCTTCAGCCCGCTGAAGGTTACAACAACAACTACACGAATCGATCAATCAAACGCCCGGATTTTTCCGGGTGTTTTTTTGCGGGGTGGTTCGTTGGCGCCTGGGCGGTACGAACCAGTCCCGTCTTAAACGGACTGGCTATTGCAGCTGAAACACCCGCACATAATCCACGAGCATTTGCGCCGGCAGGTGACCGTCCGGGATTTCCTCGCCGCCCTGGCCGAGGGCGAAGTTCAGTAACAGGTAGAAGTTTTCGTGGAAGGGATTGTTACCCTGCTTTTCATTGACGGTTTTGGTGAGGTCGATGGTGTTGAGCACCAGCCCGTCTACCGAAATCACCATTTGCAGTTCGTTCCACTCCAGCACCCAGTTGTGGAACGCCCCCGCCCAGGTTTCACCGCCCCATTTGTCTACCGCCCACTGTTGCATATCCCAGGCCGGTTCTTTGCTGCCTTCCCAACAGGCATTGGCCAGCAGGTGGCCGCGGTAAAACTCCATGATGTCCACTTCGCCACAGGCGGGCCAGTGCATGGGGCCACGGTTGCTGCCGAGCATCCAGAAAGCCGGCCACATGCCTTTGCGCACGTCTATTTTGGCGCGCATTTCCACTTTACCGTAGCGGAAGTCGAATTTCCCTTTCGTGATGAGGCAGGAGGAGGTGTATTCCGCGTACGCGCGATTGCGGCGCCAGTCGTTACTGCCGGCGTCGTAGCCGGGGTTTTTGCGCCTTTCCCTGCGGGCTTCGATCACGAGCATCCCGTTTTTGCAGGCAGCATTCTCCGGCTGGTACCATTGCGGTTCCCGGTTGCGGACAAAGCCGTGCTCATAGTCCCATTTGGTGGAGTCCGGCCTGCCGTCAGTATCGAACTCGTCTGCCCATACGATCCGGTATGCGGTGCTGTCGCCGGCAGGAGCGGGGTTGCGGGAAGGGGAGGCGGAACGGAACGCTATGGCCGCCGCCGCGATGGTGATGCAAAGTCTGATCATGTGATACAAAATAAAAAAACGGCCGGAGATCGGTTTTCGGGAGCGCTCACACATTGGTGTCAGATGCTCATCCTGCGGCGGATTGCGGCGTGGACGGGCCCGTTACAGCTGTTTAAAAATCAAATTTTTACGCCGTTTCAGGGCACTTTACCCACTAAAATCGTTAAATTTGACGTTAATATTTATGGATTTAAGAGATTTATTCGGGTATTTATTCATTTTGGCAGGACTTTTTCAGTTATTGACCGCCTACCTGGTGTTCGCAGGCCAGCAACACTATATTTTGCGAATCGCAAACAGGAAGGTAGGCACTGTAATTTATGTTGTTCTGGCATTTGCATTATTCTACCTGGCATATTATTTCCTGGTATAATTTTTAGGAAAGTATCAGTATATGAAGCGTATTATTATTGGCATTTTATCCCTCATGGCCGCTATGAATGTTCAGGCTCAACAGTCGTTCCTCGATAACCAGAAAATGTTCCCGAGGGTAGGCGTAGCGTTCCGTGAGAAAGAAGAAAACATCAAACAGGAGTTTGCGAAGAAAGGCATCGCTTACCCGGCAAAGCAGATATACATCCGCTCCTTCAAGCTCGACAGCGAGCTGGAAATCTGGGTGCGCAACAATGTTTCCGACACTTTCCGCCTGCTGAAAACATACCGCGTATGTTCGCTCTCCGGCAGGATGGGCCCGAAAAGGAAGGAAGGCGACCGCCAGGTGCCGGAAGGGTTCTATTATATCAATGATTTTAATCCCAACAGCAGCTTCCACCTTTCGCTCGGTATTAACTACCCGAACTATTCCGATAAAATCCTCAGCGACCAGAAAAAGCCCGGCGGGGATATTTACATTCACGGCAGCTGCCTGACCATCGGGTGCATTCCGCTCACCGACGACTTTATCGAAGAAGTGTACCTCCTGGCCGTACATGCCAAAAACAACGGGCAGGACTTTATCCCCGTGCACGTGTTCCCGGTTCGCTTCGGCAATTCCCGCTCAATGGACTACCTCGGCAGCGTGTCGCTGGCCGACAACGAAGCGCAGAAATTCTGGCTGAACCTGAAATCCGCGTACGACTACTTCGAAAAACACCGCAGACTGCCGGTAGTAATGGTGAATGGCCAGGGCAAATATGTGTACACCGCGCCGCAGCAAAACGCGCCGCACCTCGCTCAAAGCAAAACCGCCTCCGGCAACTAGGCTTTCAACATATTTTCAAAACAGGAAGAGACGCAAATATTGGCGTCTCTTCCTGTTTTAGGCCCGCTTCGTGTTAATTTTACACATTAATGTTCCCCGAGGGGTCAAATTATTTTGGATTCTCGATTTTTTTTCGAAACTTACCGGGAAGGTCAAATCAACTTACCAAATTATGAACAGAAGAGACGCTATCAGGAATGTGGCTATCCTTATGGGAACAGCGCTTTCCGCTTCCACGTTAGCGGCACTGGAGGGTTGTAGCTCCGGGCCCAGGAATTATACGCTGCAAACGCCTGAAACCAAGGCTTTGCTGGCGGAAATCGCCGAAACAATCATTCCCGAAACGTCGACGCCCGGCGCAAAAGCCGCCAAGGTGGATGAGTTTATGCTGGTAATGGTGGGCGACTGCTACGATGAAAAAGCCCAGAAAGTTTTCACAGACGGCCTCGACAAAATCAACGACGAGAGCAAGAAACGCTTCTCCAAAGGATTCGTCGACATTACGCCGGAGCAGCGCACCGAACTGCTGACCGCCATTGATAAGGAGCGGGTGGACTACAACAAACGCAAAGACAAGAAAGATGGCGATCCGGTACATTACTTCCAGTACATGAAGGAGCTCACGCTGCTGGGCTACTTTACTTCCGAACCCGGCGCCACCAAAGCGCTGCGCTATGTGAAAGTACCCGGCAAATACGAAGGCTGTGTGCCTTACAAAAAAGGCGACAAGGCCTGGGCTTGATTTTTCCAACTTCTTAAATGTTACTGTAATGAACCTGAATATAAAAGCGCAGGACCAGAACACGTATGATGCCATCGTGATCGGTTCCGGTGTCAGCGGCGGCTGGGCTGCCAAAGAGCTGACCGAAAAAGGCCTCAAAGTGTTGATGCTCGATCGCGGCAAAGACCTCAAACACGGCCAGTATGAAACGGCCAACAAGGATCCCTGGGAATTCCCCCACCGTGGCCGCATCACCGAAGAGCAAAAGAAAACGCACGAAAAGCTGCAACGCGATTACCCGTACAGCGAGCACAACGAAAAATACTGGATCAAAGACAGCGATAGTCCTTACAAGGAAGATAAACGCTTCGACTGGTACCGTCCCGATATCGTTGGCGGCAAGTCGATCATGTGGGGCCGCCAGAGCTACCGCCTCAGCGACCTCGATTTCGAGGCCAACGCCAAGGAAGGCATCGCCGTAGACTGGCCTATCCGTTACGCCGACATTGCGCCCTGGTACGATTACGTGGAGAAATTCGCCGGCATCAGCGGCCAGAAAGAAGGCTTGCCGCATTTGCCCGACGGACAGTTTATGCCGGCCATGGAAATGAACTGTGTGGAAAAAGACGTGAAAGCCAGGATTGAAGCGGCGTTCAAAGGCCGTATCATGACCATCGGCCGCGTGGCTAACATCACACAGCCGCTGCCCGGCCGTACCAACTGCCAGTACCGCAACCTGTGCAGCAGGGGCTGTCCCTTCGGCGCGTATTTCAGCACCCAGTCGTCAACCCTGCCCGCTGCCATGGCCACCGGCAACCTGACGCTGCGCCCCGATTCCATCGTGAACTCCGTGATCTACGATGAGAAGCTCGGCAAAGCCACCGGCGTTCGTGTAATCGACAAGGTGAGCAAACAGATGGTGGAATACTACGCGAAAATCATCTTCATCAACGGTTCCACGCTCGGTTCCACCTTTGTGATGCTCAACTCCACCTCCAGCCGCTTCCCGAACGGGCTCGGCAACGACAGCGGGGTGCTGGGCAAATACCTGATGGACCACCATTTCCGCAACGGCGCGTCCGGCATCGCGGAAGGGTACGACGATAAATATTTCTACGGCCGCCGCGCGAACGGCATCTACATTCCGCGTTTCCGCAACATCGGCAACGACAAGCGCGACTACCTGCGCGGCTTCGGCTACCAGGGCGGCGCCAGCCGTTCCGGATGGAGCAGGGGTGTGGCGGAGCTCGGTGTGGGCAAAGACTTCAAGGAAATGCTGACCGAGCCCGGACAATGGAGCATGGGCATCGGCGGTTTCGGGGAGTGCCTGCCGTACGAAGACAACTACGTGGCGCTCGATACTTCCATCAAAGATGCATGGGGCCAGCCAGTGCTGCGCTTCAACGCCGAGTTCAAGGAGAATGAAATGAAGATGCGCAAAGACATGATGAACGACGCCGCAGAAATGTTGGAGGCCGCCGGTATCAAGGATGTGAAAACGTACGACAGGGGCTCTTACCCTGGTATGGCCATCCACGAAATGGGCACCGCGCGCATGGGCCGCGACCCGAAAACATCCGTGCTCAACGGCTGGAACCAGATGCACGCCGTGAAGAACGTGTTCGTGACCGATGGCGCCGCCATGACGTCCGCTTCCTGCGTGAACCCTTCACTTACCTACATGGCTCTCACAGCCCGCGCTGCCGACTACGCCGTGAAGGAACTGAAGAAAGGCAATATCTGATGACAACGGCTTGATAATACCATTTACGAAAGAGCCGCGCTGTTTTGCTGCGGCTCTTTCCATTTAACCCGCGCTTAGCCGCCATAAAACTGAATTACAGATGAACCTGAACATAAAAGCTGACCAACAAAATACTTATGACGCCATCGTGGTGGGCTCCGGTATCAGCGGTGGCTGGGCCGCCAAGGAGCTGTGCGAAAAGGGACTCAAAACTATCGTCCTGGAGCGGGGACGGAACGTGGAGCACGTGAAAGACTACACCACTGCCAACCTGGCGCCCTGGGAGGTATTGCACCGCGGCTGGCAGACCACCGAGATGAAAGAAAAACATCCCATCCAGAGCCGCTGCTACGCTTTCGATGAAACCACGCAGCACTTCTGGGTGAACGACAAAGAGAATCCTTACAACGAAATAAAGCCTTTTAACTGGCTGCGCGGCTACCATGTGGGCGGCCGCTCCCTCATGTGGGGCCGGCAGGTGTACCGCTGGAGCGATATCGATTTTGAAGCGAATGCGAAAGACGGCCACGGGGTAGACTGGCCCATCCGGTATAAAGATATTGCCCCCTGGTACAGCTACGTGGAGAAATTCGCCGGCGTAAGCGGGCAGGCGGAAGGCTTGCCGCAACTGCCCGACGGGGAGTTTCTGCCACCGATGGAAATGAATGCGCTCGAGAAACATGTGGCCGCGCGCATCAGGGAAAAGTATAAAGACCGCATCATGACGATCGGCCGCGCCGCCCATCTCACCAAAGGTCTGCACGACCGCGGGCCTTGCCAGTTCCGCGACCTCTGCGCTCGCGGATGCCCTTTCACCGGGTATTTCAGCAGCAACGGCGTAACGCTGCCCGCGGCGGCCAAAACGGGCAACCTCACCCTCCGCCCGTATTCCATCGTACTCGAAGTGATCTACGACGAAAGCACGCAGAAAGCCAAAGGCGTACGCATCATGGACGCGGAAACGAAACAGGTGATGGAATACTACGCCAAAATCGTCTTCATCAACGCATCCACCTTGGGTACTACCGCCATCCTGCTCAACTCCGTCAGTAACCGCTTCCCGACCGGATTGGGGAACGATAGCGACCAGGTGGGCCGCAACCTGATGGACCATCACTTCGGCGTAGGCGCCGGCGGCTCGTTCGACGGGCTGCAGGATCAATACGTGTACGGCAGAAGGGCCAATGGCATCTATATCCCGCGCTTCCGCAACATCAGCGACAGCACGCGCCAAAAAGATTACGTGCGCGGCTTCGGATACCAGGGCGGCGCGAGCCGCGGCCGTGCGGGACAGATGGACGGCATTGGCGCGGCGTTCAAAGACGGACAGCTGGAACCCGGCAACTGGGGCATGTGGATTGGCGCCTGGGGCGAGCACCTGCCTTACGAAGACAACACCGTGCGCCTCAACAAAGAAAAGAAAGACGTGTACGGCCTGCCCACGCTCGATATTGATTGCAGCTTCCGGGATAATGAGATGGCTATGCGGAAAGACATGCTCGAAAGTGCGAAGGAAATGCTCGAAGCCGCCGGCCTGCAAAACGTAGGCGGCAGCGACGATATGCCGCCTCCCGGCCACTGCATCCACGAAATGGGCACCGCCCGCATGGGCCGCGACCCGAAAACTTCCGTGCTCAACGGCTTCAACCAAATGCACGCGGTGAAGAACGTGTTCATCACGGACGGCGCTTGTATGACTTCGTCCGCCTGCCAGAACCCGTCGATCACCTACATGGCGCTGACCGCCAGGGCGGCGGATTATGCGGTGAATGAGCTGAAGAAGCAAAACATTTAATTGATTTGCTGATATAGAAAAAGGGTGCGGCCTGTAATGGCCGCACCCTTTTTATTTCGGTTACGTTGTTAACAGCTACGCATTACAGGTTCAAAGCCAGCGCCAGCCCTCTTGCGGCAGCCGGAAAATCTTTCACCAGCGTGGCGGTGCCGTTGCCCAAGTGGATGCTGTATAATTTCGTAACGCCGCCAACGGACAACAATGCATAAGCCTTGTCGGCGCCGCTGATGTCGAAATCGCTACCGGCATCCGCGTTCACGCCGAGGCCTCCGCCGATCACGGTGAGCATGCCGTTGTTGGCCGGATCCTGTTTGTAAAGCTTGTCGGTGACGGGATCAATGTCGTACAGCGTGGTAATGGTGGTGCCGGCCGTGTTGTTGGAATAAGCCGCGCCGGACACAGCCGCCGTGGGGGGCGTGATGGGCAAATCCAGTGCCGCCATCGTACCATTGTCAGGGTTGATACGCATGTTTTGGCCGGTATTGCTCACAATCCGCAACCGGTCTACCGCCGGGTTGAAATCCACGCCAAACGCCGTTCCGTTCAGCGGCGTGGCGAAAGGCGCCGTGCTCACCGCTTCCGCGATGCCGGTGCCGGCGTTGATTTTATATAACCTGCTGGTGCTGCCTACCCCGTACAGCTCGCCGTTGGCGGGCCGTACGTCGAGCCCCACGAGCGTTTCACCCGCCTGCAGGCCGGCAATGGTGAGGGTAGTGCCCGTGGTGGGGGAGTTGATGTTAAAGGCGTACAGGTTGTTGTTGACGAGCGCATACGCATTGGGCGCCGGCTTGGCGTCGTTTTTCTTTTTGCTGCAGGAAAAAATGGCGGACGACAGTGCGATCAGCAGGAAAGGGAGTGTACGGTGCATAAGATGTTTTTAACGGGGTAATTGTATTAATAAAATTAGTAATTCTTTTCTATTTTCAAAAACCGCCCGTATCCGCTGGGTTGACAACTCCAATCGTTCAATGGTAAGATAAGATTATGAAAAGGCTACCCCTCACCGCCGGTATCGCCCCGATTCGCAGCTGAACAGAGGAGAAAACAACATCGTCGTGTTCGACCGGCACCGGACCACTGCGGCAGCAATAACAGGGGAGAAAACAATGGAGTAAAAAATATCAATTGTAAAGCGTTAAATCATAGTGCTGCCAGTACAGGTGAAAAAGTTCTCCGGCGCTTTTCACTTTTTACTTTTTGCAATTCCCGATAAAAAAAAGTAACTTAAGGTAGCATTTCCACACTCGTATTGTTTAACACTTAATACAGCTTACCATGGGGAGAGTCAGAAATATCTTGGTGGGCAAAGGTCACGCAGTTTATTCCGTTCACCCGGACAGCACCGTTTATGAAGCCCTGAAGGTGCTGGTAGACCGGAACGTTGGCGCACTTGTCGTTGTTGACCAGGAAGAACGCTTTTTGGGAATATTTTCAGAACGTGACTATGCGAGAAGGGTGATCCTGAAAGGACGCGCTTCCAAAGAAACTACTATCCGTGAAATCATGACGGAGCATCCAATTACTGTTACGGAAGACGAAACGATTGAAAACTGCATGTGCAAGATGACTGATAAAAGAATCAGGCACCTGCCGGTAGTAGACGATAACGGGCGGCTGATCGGCCTCATTTCCATTGGTGACGTTGTAAAGTTCATCATGGACGAGCAAAGAAACATCATCGAAAACCTCGAATGCTATATTCACGGCACTCACCACTAGCCTGGCATTACAATTAAAAGGCATTTTCCGGCATCCGGCAATAACTGGTTTGAAAAAGGCCTGTACGCTATGTTGTACAGTAAAGCCGTTATTCAAAAGTGGTTGTATTGCCTCTTTGTTTTATTGTTTATACGGAAGAACAGTATCGTCTCGTGTTGCACTGCAATAAAACAATTGATCGGAGAACAGCATCGCATTACTGCAAACAATAAAACAAACTGCCATGAACCCTGCCTGGCCTTTCCTTGTATTTGGAGCCATCGTACTGGTATTGGTGACTGCCATATTGGGCCTGTCTTACGTGTTAGGGCAGCGCCACAACGACCGTTCCACGGCTGAAGCGTATGAAGCCGGCATCCTCTCCACCGGCTCCGCGCGCATGCGCTTTCCTTCCCAATTTTATCTCGTAGCCATGTTATTTGTGATCTTCGACATCGAAACGGTGTTCGTGATCTCCTGGGCCATCGCTTTCGATGAGCTGGGGTGGGCGGGCTTTATCGGCGCCGCCATTTTTATTTTTATACTGCTCGTTGTGCTCATTTATGAATGGCGCAACGGGGCGCTCGACTTCGGGCCCGACGGCAAGAAGATCCTCAAAGCGTATAAAAAGATGCGGAAAGAAAAAACCATAAAACATATACCGGATGAAATGGTGGTTAACTGAACCGAAAGAAGCCGCGCCGCAGCATTCCGGCAATTTTTCCATGGAAGAGTCCGTGGGGCAGAGCGTGATGCTGACGTCCGTAGAGCAACTGCTGGCCTGGGGGCGCAAAAATTCCATGTGGCCGTTCCATTTCGGCCTTTCCTGCTGCTTCGTGGAAATGGCTACCGGCATGACGCCCAAGTACGACCTCGCCCGCTTCGGCGCGGAAGTGATCCGCGGCACGCCCCGCGAAGCGGACGTGATGATCATCGCCGGCACCGTATTCATCAAAATGGCGCCCATCATCAAGCGCCTCTACGAACAGATGATGGAGCCGCGCTGGGTGATTTCAATGGGCTCCTGCGCCAATTCCGGCGGGATGTACGATATTTACAGCGTAGTGCAGGGCGTCGACAAGTTTTTACCGGTAGATGTGTATGTGCCTGGCTGTCCGCCCCGGCCCGACGCTTTCATGCATGGGCTCGTGCTGTTGCAGCAATCGGTGGGCAAGGAAAAACGCCCCCTGAGCTGGACCATCGGGGAACAGGGCGTGATCAAGCCGGAAAAAATCTCGATGCAGGAAGTGCATAAGGAGAAAAGAAACAACATGACCGATTTCAAAACAACCGACGAAATATAACTAAAATCAAAGGCGTCTATGAAAATCAGGAGAATCACCGCAAATGTTTATGAGTTGCCCTTAGGGATGGTGAACGCGTTCATCGTGGAAGACGATGCGCTGACGCTGATCGATACGGGCGCTCCCGGCAGTGAGGCCAAAATACTGGCCGCTGTGCGGGAAATAGGCCGTGCTCCTGAAGATATCCAGAACATCCTGCTCACCCATGCCCACCCGGACCATGCGGGCAGCGTAGCCGCCCTGAAACGGGCCACGCCCGCCAAAGTATGGATGCACGCCGCGGAAGCGCCGCACCTGGCCAAAGGCTTCATCCCCAAACCGCCTGTACCTGTGTTTACCAGCTTCCTGAACAAAACACTCTACAACCTATTCGTCAAAAAAGCTTCGAGCGAAATACCGCCGGCCACGGCCGACGAACTGATGGACGACGGCGACTGGCTACCCATGGCGGGCGGCATGCACGTCATCCATATTCCGGGGCACAGTCCCGGTCAGCTGGCATTCTTCCTGCCCGGCCAGAAAAACGTGATGTTCGCCGCCGATGCGGCCGATAATATGTTCGGGCTCAGCTACGGCTGCTTTTACGAGAACCTGGCGGAAGGCCGGCATAGCCTGGAGCGCCTCGCCACCTTCGATTTCGACGTTGCCTGTTTCGGTCACGGCCGCAGCATCCTGAACAATGCCGCCGACCGTTTCCGCAAAAGGTTCATACATCCCGCCGCGCATACGGTGCAAAACCAGCAACAGTGGATAGCCGTGGAAAAGGAAGCCGTCGTGCGGCTGCAAGACACCGGAGATAAACGACAATGACAATTACACCATAACGGTCAAACTGATACAAGAGCTCATTACAGCAAGGGATTAAAAGCTTGGAAAAGCTAAGCAGCATGGCGCATCGATACAATTAAAACTGTTATCATGCCCGCGAGCATCTTTCAAACCCTCTGCTCCCGCTTCGGCGAGCATGTTTTCCACGAACAGCTCACCAGGGATGAGACGCCCACCATCTGGACGCCGCAAGGGAAGATTATTGCCGTATTGCAGTACCTCCGCAGTGATGTGGAACAACCCTACCGCATGCTCTATGACCTCACGGCCATCGATGAGCGTGCCCTGAAAAGCAAGTACAACGGCACCGGCGATTTCACCCTTGTTTATCATCTCTTTTCTTTCGAGCGCAACGCGTTAATCCGCCTCAAGGTAGTGCTCCGCGGAGAATACCCCGTCACCCCCAGCATCACGCATCTATGGCCCGCCGCCAACTGGTATGAACGCGAAGTGTACGACATGTTCGGCATCCGCTTCGAAGGGCATCCGCTGCTGAAACGCATCCTGATGCCAGTCACCTGGGAGGGGCACCCGCTCCGCAAGGAGCATCCCGCACGCGCCACCGAAATGGGGCCCTTCCGCCTCTTCGATGAGAAAGAAGACAAAGAGCAGGCCGCCCTCCAGTTCAAACCCGAAGAATGGGGCCTCCAGCGGCATAGCGAAGATTCCGACTACATGTTCCTTAACATCGGCCCCCAGCACCCCGGCACCCACGGTGTGCTCCGCATCATCCTGCAGCTCGATGGGGAAGACATCGTAGACGCCGTGCCCGACATCGGCTTCCACCACCGCGGCGC
Organism: uncultured Chitinophaga sp.; assembly: GCA_965653365.1. Taxonomy (GTDB): domain Bacteria; phylum Bacteroidota; class Bacteroidia; order Chitinophagales; family Chitinophagaceae; genus Chitinophaga. Next base: position 111,408 of record CBFGZV010000005.1, read on the forward strand.
GGAAAAAATGGGCGAGCGCCAGAGCTGGCATACCTACATTCCTTATACAGACCGCATCGATTACCTCGGCGGCGTCAACAACAACCTGGCCTACCTGCTGTCCGTCGAAAAGCTGGCCGGTATCAAAGTGCCGCAGCGCGCGGAAGTGATCCGCGTGATGCTTTGCGAGCTCTTCCGCATCGCGAGCCACCTCGTATGGTACGGCACCTTCGCCCAGGACGTAGGCCAGCTGAGCCCCGTGTTTTATATGTTCACCGATCGTGAGCGCATCTTCGAAATCATTGAAGCCATCTGCGGCGGCCGCATGCATCCCAACTGGTTCCGCATCGGCGGGGTGGCGCAGGACCTGCCGAAGGGCTGGGATAAACTGGTGCGCGACTTCGTGGCCTATTTCCCGAAAAAACTGAAAGAATACGATAAGATGGTGATGCGCAACAGCCTGTTCAAAGCGCGCACCGTCGGCATTGGCGTGTTTACGCAGGAAGAGGCGATAGACTGGGGCGTTACCGGCCCCGGCCTCCGCGCCTGCGGCCTTGGCTGGGACATGCGTAAAAAGCAGCCCTATAGCGGTTATGAAAATTACGAGTTCGATATTCCTGTGGCAGAGAACGGCGACTGTTACGCCCGCGCCCAGGTACGTGTGAATGAAATGTGGGAGAGCCTGCGCATCGTGGAGCAATGCCTCAACAACATGCCCGAAGGCCCGTATAAATCCGATCATCCGCTCACCACGCCGCCGCTGAAGCAGTTTACGATGGAAGACATCGAAACCCTCATCCATCATTTCCTCAACGTTAGCTGGGGCCCTGTGATGCCGGCAGGAGAAGCGCTCGTGATCACGGAAGCAACGAAGGGCTGGAACAGTTATTACGTGACGAGCGACGGCAATACCTCGCCGTACCGCGTGCGCGTTCGTACACCGAGTTTCGCGCATATGCAGATGATCCCGTATATCAGCCGCGGTTACACCGTAGCAGACCTTTTATCCATACTCGGTGCGATGGATTATGTGCTGGCCGACATTGACCGTTAAAACAGAACAGACTATGCTCACCATTGCAGAAAAGGAACAGATCGAACACGAGATCAGCCAGGTGCCGGTAAAAAAGGCGGCCTGCATAGAAGCGCTGAAAATCGTGCAGGGGCACCGCCGGTGGGTGTCTGACGAAGGCATCCGCGATGTGGCGGACATCCTGGAGATGAGCCCGGAGGAAGTAGACAGCGTGGCGACTTTTTACAACCTTATATTCCGCCAGCCCGTCGGCCGCCACATCATCCTGCTGTGCGACAGCATCAGTTGCTACGTGATGGGTTTCCGCGCACTGCATCAGCAACTGGTGCAGCTGCTCGGCATACAATATGGGCAGACTACGCCGGACGGCCGTTTCACGCTGTTGCCCAATCCTTGCCTCGGTACCTGCGATCATGCGCCCGCCCTCATGGTAGACGATGACCTGTATCGCGACCTTGCAGCAAACGACCTGGAAGCCATTCTTGCTAAATATACCTGATCATGGAACGTCCGTTAACACAACATATCACCTTCCCGCCGCTGGGCCTGCGCCAGTACGAAGCCGTCGGCGGTTACCAGGCCTTGCGCAAGGCCGTGCGGCACATGGAGCCGAAAGACGTGACGGCGCTGGTGAAGGAAGCCAACATGCGTGGCCGGGGAGGAGCGGGATTCAGCACCGGCATGAAGTGGAGCTTTGTGCCCATGGATGTGCCCGGCCCCAAATACCTCGTGGCCAACGCCGACGAAATGGAGCCCGGCACGTTCAAAGACCGGTGGCTGCTCGAAGGCAATCCCCACCAGCTCATCGAAGGCATGATCGTATCGGCGTACGCCATCCAGGCCACAGAGTCGTTCGTGTTCCTGCGATGGGCCTACAAGCAGGCCGCGGAAGAAATCCGCAAAGCCATTGCCGAAGCCTACGATGCCGGTTATCTCGGCAAAAACATCCTGGGCACGGACTACTCGCTCGAAATGCACCTGCACACCGGCGTAGGCCGGTACATGTGCGGAGAAGAAACAGCGCTGCTCAACTCACTCGAAGGCAAGCGCGCCACACCCCGCGCCAAACCGCCTTTCCCGCAGGTGAGCGGGTTGTTCGGCCGGCCAACGATTGTCAACAACGTGGAAACGCTCAGCTATATCCCCCACATCGTCAATCACGGCGCTGCCTGGTTCCAGGCGCTCAGCCGCACGGCGGACGGCGGTACCAAGATTTACGGCGTCAGCGGCCGGGTGAATAAACCGGGCGCCTGGGAATTGCCGATGGGCGTTACCATGCGCGAGCTCATCGAAGAGTATGCGGGCGGCATGCAGAACGGCTACCGGTTCCGTGGGGTGTTACCAGGCGGGGCGTCTACCGACTTCCTGGTGGAAGAGCATATGGACGTGCAGATGGATTTCACCGGGGTGGCCGCCGCCGGCAGCCGCCTCGGCACGGGCACCATGGTCGTGCTCGACGACCGTACCTGTCCCGTTGGATTCGTGCACAACCTCGAGCACTTTTTCTCGCAGGAGAGCTGCGGTTTCTGCACGCCCTGTCGCGAAGGCCTGCCGTGGACGGAGAAACTGTTGTGGGCCATCGAACAGGGAAAGGGACGGGAAGAAGACCTGGCGCTGCTGGCCACGCACGCCATGCTGCTGGGGCCCGGCAATACGTTTTGCGCACTGGCGCCCGGCGCCATGGAGCCCTTGCAAAGCGCGCTGAAATATTTTAAAGACGATTTCGAACAACATATCAAACATCAGAAGTGCCCGTATCACGACTGATACCAGGCCGTTGAAGGTAATAAGACCGGCATGAAAGGCGCGTCGCCTGCGCCTGACGACGAATCAGCATAAAGACCGTGTTCCGGCAGACGGAACGACTACCATTCACCGAATATTTCATTATGGCTACGATATTCATAGACAACAAACCCTACGAGGTAAAAGACGGGAAGAACCTGCTGGAAGCATGCCTGCAGCTGGGTTTGAACCTGCCTTACTTCTGCTGGCATCCCTCCCTTGGCTCGGTGGGGGCCTGCCGCCAGTGCGCCATCAAGAGCTTTAAGGATGAAGACGATACCAAGGGCAGGATAGTGATGAGCTGTATGGAACCCGTGCGCGACAAGATGCGCATTTCCGTGGCGGACAAAGACGCCACCTCGTTCCGCGAGCACGTCATTGGCTGGCTGATGACCAATCACCCGCATGATTGCGCGGTATGCGACGAAGGCGGGTCGTGCCACCTGCAGGATATGACGGTGATGACCGGCCATAGTTACCGCGATTACCGCTTTTCCAAGCGCACCTATCACAACCAGGACCTCGGGCCGTTCCTCAACCACGAAATGAACCGCTGCATCCAGTGTTACCGCTGCGTGCGTTTTTATAAAGATTATGCCGGCGGGAAAGACCTGAACGTGTTCGCGGCGCACAACCACGTGTACTTTGGCCGCCAGCAGAGCGGCACGCTGGAAAGCGAGTTCAGCGGCAACCTGGCGGAAGTTTGTCCAACCGGTGTGTTCACCGACAAAACCCTCAAATCGCACTATACCCGTAAATGGGACATGACCTACGCGCCGTCAATATGCCAGGGCTGCTCGCTCGGTTGCAATACCAGCGCCGGTGAGCGCTATGGCTCCATCCGCCAGATCGTGAACCGGTACAACGGTGATGTGAACGGATACTTTCTTTGCGACCGGGGGCGCTATGGCTATGAATTCGTGAACAGCGACCAGCGCATCGTACATCCCGCCGTGCGCCCGCATCACAACGGCATGCCTTCCCGCGAATACATCGTACAGGAGGTGGCCGCGAAGCTCCGTAACGGGAAGGCCATCGGCATCGGGTCGCCCCGCGCCAGCCTTGAATCGAACTTCGTTTTACGGCAGTTGGTGGGCGCGGAACATTTTTATCTCGGCATGTCAGACACCGATCACGATCATACCAATATCGCTTTGAAAATATTACGCGACGGGCCCGTGCGCACGCCATCGCTGCACGAGGCAGAGCAGGCGGACATGGTGCTGATACTCGGCGAAGACCTGACGAACACCGCGCCGATGCTGGCACTGGCGGTGCGGCAGGCCGTAAAGCAGGTGCCTCTCCACGATGCGATGGAGCAGGTGCACCTCGCTTCCTGGCACGATGCCGCGCTGAGGGAGGCCATGCAGGAAGCGAAAGGCCCGCTTTTCATCCTCCACACGTTCCCCACCAAGCTCGACGAGCTGGCCACCGGCATCCACCGCGATGCGCCGGAGAACCTCGCCCGTATAGCCTATGCCGTTAGCCGGCAGCTGGGCGCTCCGGTTACCGAAGTCAAGAATCTGAGTGATGCCGAACAGGCGCTGGTGGAACAGATCACCGCGGCGCTGAGGGCGGCGAAGCGCCCGCTCATCATCGGCGGATACGGCACCGGCTACGATCACCTCATGAAAGCCGCCGCCAATATCAGCTGGGCGCTGCAACAGGGCGGAGGGCAGCCCATGCTGAGCCTTACCCTGCCCGAGTGCAACAGCCTCGGCCTCGAAATGCTCGGCGGCCACCGCCTCGATTCCGCGGTGGACGCGCTCAAAAACGGCGACGCCGATACCGTTGTGGTACTGGAAAACGATCTTTACCGGCGCGCGGATAAACACGTGATCGAGGAGATGTTCCGGTACGCGAAAGAAGTGATACTCGTTGATCATCTCTATAATCCCACCGCCGAAAAAGCCACCGTGCTGCTGCCGGCAGGCACCTTCGCGGAGGCGGACGGCACCATTGTCAACAACGAAGGCCGCGCGCAGCGGTATTACCAGGTATACGTGCCGAAAGGAGAGATACAGGAAAGCTGGCGCTGGTTCTTACAGATCGCTGAAAAAGCGGGCGTGGAACGGCTGCACGGGCTTCACAACCTCGACGATGTGGTGTGGGCGATGACCACCACCATTCCCGCACTCGCCGCGGTAGCACACCTGGCGCCGCCGGCTGATTTCAGGATGGCGGGCCAGAAAATTCCCCGCGAACCGCACCGCTACAGCGGCCGCACGGCGATGCTGGCCAACGAAAACGTGAGCGAGCCCAAACCGCCGGAAGATGAAGATACCCCGCTGTCGTTTACCATGGAAGGTTTCCGTGGCGAAGCGCCCGCGCCGCTCATCCCGTTCTTCTGGTCGCCGGGCTGGAATTCCGTGCAGTCGGTCAACAAGTTCCAATCCGAAATAGGCGGCCACCTGCATGGCGGCGACCCCGGCAAACGCTTGCTGGAGCCGCATGTGAACGGTAGCATACCCTTCTTCACGGAAACGCCGCAGCCTTACCTGGCGATGCCGGGCCACCTGCACGTGATGCCGTTGTTCAGCATTTTCGGATCAGACGAGCTGAGCATGCACACGCCCGGCATTGCATCGCGGGCGCAGGATTTTTTCTGCATTTACATGAACCCGGAGGATATACACGCATGGGACATTACGCCCGGCAGCTGGGTGAATTTCCATATACAGGGGCATGCTTACCTGCTGTCGGCCGTGCCCAACAACTGGCTGCCCCGCGGTATCGCGGCGATGAACGCCGGGCTTCCCGGCTCGCAGATCATCGACCTGCCGCAGTGCATCCGGTTCAGTAACAGCGAAGTTCCTTCAACCACTTAAAACCGGTGTTATGAACTATTGGTGGATTATAGGAGGCGTTTTATTCGTGCTGCTCAATACGGCGGCCGGCCTCATATGGCTCGAACGCAGGTTGCTGGCGCTCTGGCAAGACCGTTACGGCCCCAACCGCGCGGGCCCCTTTGGCATCCTGATCGTACTGGCAGACACGCTGAAGCTGTTTTTCAAGGAAGACTGGATTCCTCCCTTCGCCGACAAGGTCGTATTCGTATTCGCGCCCGCCGTGGTGGTGATCAGCGTGCTGATGAGCTTCACCGTTATTCCTTTCGGGCCCAACATCATGGTAGCCGATCTCAATATCGGACTCCTGTTTTTCCTCGCCATGTCGTCGCTGGGCGTGTACAGCATCGTGCTCGGCGGATGGGCTTCCAACAACAAATACGCTTTGCTCGGGGCCATGCGCGGCGCCTCGCAGATGATTAGCTACGAAGTGTTCATGGGCATGGCGCTGATGGGCGTGGTGATACTGAGCGGCAGCTTCAACCTGCGCGAGGTGGTGGAAGCCCAGCGGGGCATGTGGTTCATCGTGCCGCAGTTCCTGGGTTTCGTGATATTCCTCATTGCCGGCATCGCGGAAACCCACCGCCTGCCCTTCGATATTCCCGAAGCCGAAAGCGAGCTGGTGGCGGGCTTCCATGCCGAATATTCCGGGATGAAATTCGGGATGTTCTTTATCGGCGAATACCTTGGCGTGACGCTTATTTCAGCCATGCTGGTGACGCTGTATTTCGGCGGATGGCTCGGCCCCGCATTCCTGCCCGGCGTGGTGTGGTTTGTGCTGAAAACGTTCGTGTTCATCGCACTGTTCATCCTGCTGCGGGCTTCCATGCCGCGCCCGCGCTACGACCAGCTGATGGAGTATGGTTGGAAAGTGCTGTTCCCGTTGTCGCTGCTGAACTTGCTGGTAACGGCGGCCATCGTACTGAGTTTGAAATCTGCTTAGGCAGCGTTATAAAGTCATTGAAAAATATCTGTTATGTTCAGTTTGATCAGAAGCATGTGGCTGGTATTCCTGCACGCTTTCCACAAAAGGGAAACCTACCAGTACCCGGAAGAAAAAGCGCCGCTGCCGGCCCGCTGGCGAGGCCGCATCGTGCTCACCCGCGATCCTGACGGCGGGGAGCGCTGCGTGGGCTGTTACCTCTGCGCGGCGGCCTGCCCGGTAGACTGCATTTCCCTGCAGGCGGCCGAAGCGCCGGACGGAAGAAGGTACCCGGGCTTTTTCCGGATCAATTTTTCCCGCTGCATATTCTGCGGGTTTTGTGAGGAAGCCTGTCCTACCTACGCCATCCAGCTCATACCCGATTTCGAAATGGCGGAATACGACCGCCAGAACCTCGTGTATGAAAAGGACGCGCTGCTGATCAACAGCCAGGGCAAATACCCCGGCTACAATTATTACAAAGTGGCCGGGATGGCTATCGAGGGGAAAGACAAGGGAGACGCGAAAAAAGAAGAACCGCCGGTAGACGTCAAAAGCCTGTTGCCTTAAAACACCGCATTATGGGACCTGCATTTTACATCGCCGCCGGTGTGGCCATCTTTTCCACCATCATGGTGATCACGCGCTATAACATCATGCATGCGCTGCTTTACCTCATTGTGTCGCTGCTGAGCGTGGCCGTGATATTCTTCCTGTACGGCGCGCCGTTCATGGCCGCGCTGGAAGTGATCATCTACGCCGGCGCCATCATGGTGCTGATGATATTTTTCGTGATGATGCTCAACCTCGGCCCGCAAACCGCTGGTGACGAGCGGCACTGGCTGAGCCCGCGCGTATGGATTGGTCCGGCCATATTGTGTGCGGTGCTGCTGGCGGAACTGGGCTACCTCATCCTGCAGCCGCCCGCATTGCCGGCGGGCGACATCGTGATGGTAGACCCGAAAGCCGTGGGGAAAAGCCTGTTCGGGCCGTACATCCTGGCCGTGGAGCTGGCCGGCATGCTGCTGATGGCGGGCATCGTAGGCGCTTATCACCTCGGGCGGCAGAAAAAGAAAATCACCCACCGATTCCTTGAAAGAACCGCGCAATGATAACATCCACAACAGCAGGCCTTGTGCTTGCAGGCATCTTGTTCGTGTTGGGGCTGGTGAGCATCCTCATCCGCCGCAACATCATTTTCATGCTGGTGTCCGTCGAGATCATGCTGAACGCGGCGGGCCTCGCATTCATCGTGGCGGCCTCGCGCTGGGGGCAGCCGGAAGGGCAGGTGATGTTCATGTTCATCCTCGCCATGGCCGCCGCCGAAGTATCGGTGGGCCTGGCGCTGATACTGCAACTGTATCATCAGCTCAAAACACTCGACAGCGACGAAGCCAGTAAAATGAACGGATAACTTAAACGCAATGTTATGAACTGGATTTACCTGGTACCGGCCATGCCCTTCCTGGGCGCCCTGTTACTGGTGCTGCTCTCCGGAAAGATCAGCCGGGCGGGCGTTGCCGCCATCGGCTGCGGCAGCATCGGCATCGCCGCGCTGGTCACCATCGTGGCCGGTATCGAATTCATGAGCAGCGGTGCGCAGCAGTTCAACCTGCCGCTATGGAACTGGCTGACAGTGGGCGCCTTCCAGATCGGCATCACCCTGCACCTCGACGCATTGTCGCTCGCGTTCATTTTCGTCATCACATTCGTCGGTTTCCTCATCCATATTTATTCCACCGGTTATATGGCGGACGATCCGGACTTCGCCCGGTTCTTCGCCTGTATGAACCTTTTTGTGGGCGCGATGCTGATGCTCGTGCTGGCCGATAACCTGCTGCTGCTCTACTTCGGCTGGGAAGGCGTAGGCCTTTGCAGCTACCTGCTCATCGGCTTCTGGTATAAAGATCCGGCCAACGGCGCGGCCGCCCGGAAAGCTTTCATCGTTACCCGTGTTGGCGACACGGCCATGGCCATTGCGCTGTTCCTGCTGGTGCAGCACACCGGCAGCCTGCAGCTCACCGATATTTTGTCCAAAGCGCCGTCGCTCTGGAGCACCGGCGATGCCACGGTGGTGACCATTGCCTTTCTGCTGCTCGGCGGCGCGGTCGGTAAGAGCGCGCAGCTGCCGCTCCAAACCTGGCTGCCCGATGCAATGGCCGGTCCCACGCCGGTGAGCGCCCTCATTCATGCCGCTACCATGGTAACGGCCGGCGTGTATCTCATTGCCCGCACTAACATCCTGTTTACACTCTCGCCCGCGGCGCAGGCCACCGTGGCCATCGTGGGCGCCGTTACGCTCATACTGGCGGGGTGCAGCGCGTTCGTGCAGACAGACATTAAAAGGGTGCTGGCGTATTCCACCATCAGCCAGATCGGGTATATGTTCCTGGCGCTGGGCGTAGGCGCCTGGTCCGCCGCCATCTTCCATTTCATCACCCACGCTTTTTTCAAGGCGTTATTGTTCCTCGGCGCAGGCGCCATCATCCTGGCGCTGCACCATGAACAGGACATGTTCAAGATGGGTGGCCTCCGGAAAAGCCTGCCCGGTGTGTTCTGGGTATTTCTCATCGGTTCCGCCTCCCTGGCCGCCGTGCCATTCGTAACGGCCGGGTTTTACAGCAAAGACCAGATCGTGTGGCTGGCCGGCACCGCCGCGCAGGGGAATGCCGGCTACTGGATAGTGTCGGTGGTGGGCGCTTTTATTACCGCCATGTACACGGCGCGGATGGTGTTGCTGGTATTTTTCGGGAAAGAAAAAACGCATGTGCATCACCGCCCCGGATGGAATATGATGGCGCCCCTGTACATCCTCGCCGCTTTCTCTACACTGGCCGGTTTCATTGAACTGCCGCACACACTGGGGCACGTGACCCTGCTCAGCGATTTCCTTTCGCCCGTGCTGCCCGCCGTCGTAACGGAGCACGGCAGTATAGCCATGGAATGGGGCTCGCAGGCCGTTGCCGCGCTGCTTTCGTTCACCGGCATCTACATCGTATGGCGCGTGCTGGCTATTCCTTTCCCGAAAGAAGTGAAATTATTCCTGCAGAACGGCTGGGGCTTCGATGCGGCTTACAACGCGCTGTTTGTGCAGCCGTTCGTGCAGCTGGCGCGCCTCAACCGGAAGGATGTTATCGATAAGCTGTATACGGGCCTGGCAGCCGTGACGCGGTATTTCCACCGCATGATGTCTGCCACGCAAAGCGGCATTCTCCGCTGGTATATCATGGGCATTGTGATGGGGGCGGTGGTGATCCTTTCCGTGATCATCTGGCGGCAATACACTGTTTAATTTTTAAACCGTTTACGCATGATCCTTTTACTCTTCATTCTCATTCCGGTGGCCGGCGCGTTTGCCGCCTGGCTTTCCGCGGCTATCCATAAATCGCTGCCGCGGTGGATCGCGTTGATGGTGCTGGTGTTCGATCTCACCCTTGCAGCCGGTTACTGGCTGCAGGCCGCAGGCACCGACGGCTGGTATGAAACGTTCGTGCGGCCCTGGATGCCGCGCTTCGGCATCAGCTTTTCACTCGCCATGGACGGGCTCAGCCTGCTGATGGTGGTGCTCACGTTTTTTCTCGGTGTTTTGTCGGTGCTGGTGTCATGGAACGAAATCAAAGAACGCGCGGGTTTCTTTTTCTTCAACCTGTTGTTCGTGCTGGCGGGTATTACCGGCGTGTTCCTGACGATGGACCTCTTCCTGTTTTACTTTTTCTGGGAGGTGATGCTCATCCCCATGTATTTCCTCATCGGCATCTGGGGCCATGGCAACCGGTTGTACGCCGCGCTGAAGTTTTTCATTTTCACACAGGCCGGCGGGCTGCTGATGCTGCTGGCGATTTTGGGGTTGTATTTCGTGCACGGCCAAAGCACCGGCACTTTTACGTTCAGCTACTTCGAGCTGCTCAATACCCCCATGTCGCAGGAAGTGGGGCGGTGGCTGATGCTGGGGTTCCTCATCGCCTTCATCGTGAAACTGCCTGCTTTCCCGTTCCATACCTGGCTGCCGGATGCGCATACAGAGGCCCCTACCGCCGGCTCGGTAGTGCTGGCGGGCCTGTTGCTGAAAACGGGCGCTTATGGTATCCTACGATTCGTATTGCCTGTTTTTCCCGAAGCCTCGCAATTTTTCGCACCATGGATCATGCTGCTGGGCGCCATCGGTATTTTGTACGGCGGCAAGCTGGCCTACGCGCAAACGGATTTCAAGCGCCTCGTGGCCTACACCAGCGTGAGCCACATGGGCTTTGTGCTGGTGGGCGCCTTTGCCTTCAACGAGCTGGCGTACCAGGGCGTGGTGATGCAGATGATCACGCACGGCATCAGCACGGGCGCGCTGTTCATGATCGCCGGCTCGCTGTACGACCGGCTGCATACGCGTGAGCTCGATAAAATGGGCGGCCTCTGGCCCGCGCTGCCGGGCATGGGCGTGGTGGCGATGATTTTCGTGATGGCGTCGCTGGGCCTGCCGGGCCTCGGCAATTTCATCGCAGAGTTCCTCATACTGGCCGGCAGCTGGCAGTCGCATCCCTGGATAACCATCGCAGCCACCATCGGGCTGGTGGTGGCCACCGTGTATTCCCTCCGCATCATGCAGAAAGTATTTTTCGGCGTATCGCTGCGGGAGTACCGGCTGCCCGACCTCAGCTTCCGGGAAGCGCTCATGTTCGTGCCGCTGGTGATCGTGATTATATGGCTGGGCGTATATCCGCAGCCGGTGATCAATACCGCCAAACCCGCTGCCGCGCCGTCGGTAGCCGTTCATCATCCATCAAAATAACAGGTTATGTCTGCCACCGACCTTTTAAGCATATTACCGTTACTGATCATCAGCGCATCCGCCGTTATCGCTATGCTGCTGGTGGCTATCCGGCGCAACCACCGGGTGATGCACGCCTTTTCCGTACTGGCTTTCATATTGGCGTTCCTCGCGTTGTTCCTGCATCCCGGGCCGCTGCCCTATGTGCTGGCGCCGCTTTTTGTGGTGGACGCGTTTGCGCTGTTCAATACGGGACTGATACTGGTGGCGGGACTGAGCGTGCTGTTTTTATCCTATAGCTACTTCGAGCAGCGCGAAGAGCGGAAGGAAGAATATTACATTCTCCTGTTACTGGCTACGGTAGGGGGAATTGTGCTGGTGGTGAGCCAGCACTTCATTTCACTATTCCTCGGGCTCGAAACAATGAGCATCAGCCTGTACGGGTTGATTGCCTACCTGCGGGCCCGCGAGCGGTCGGACGAGGCGGGCATCAAATACCTGCTGCTGGCGGCACTCTCTTCCGCATTTCTGTTGTTCGGCATGGCCCTCGTGTATGCGGAAAGCGGGCGGATGGACTTTACCGGTATCGGCGCCTACCTCGCCACGGCAGGCCGCGTTCCGGTAGGGGTAGTGGCGGGCTTCGGGCTCATGCTCATCGGTGTCGGGTTCAAACTGGGTATCGTTCCTTTCCATATGTGGACGCCGGACATTTACGAGGGCGCCCCGCTGCCGGTGGCGGCCTTCATCGCCACCGTGTCCAAAGGCAGCATGCTGGTGCTGCTCATGCGTTTTTACCGCGACATAGACGGGTACGAATACACGATACTCTGGTGGGTCATCGCCATCATCGCCATGGCGAGCATGTTTGCCGGCAACTGGCTCGCCTTGCTGCAGCAGAATGTGAAGCGCCTGCTGGCCTATTCCTCCATCGCGCACATGGGATATATTCTCATCGCATTCCTGGCTGGTCAGGCGGCAGGGCAGGAGGCCGTGATGTTTTACCTCGTGGCGTACGTGATCACCAGCATCGGCGCATTCGGTGTGCTGGCCCTGCTGTCAGACAAAGTGCGTGACGCCGAAGAACTGGAGGATTTCCGCGGCCTGTTCTGGCGGCAACCCTGGCTGGCGGCCATTTTCACGGCCATGATGCTGTCGCTCGCAGGCATCCCCCTCACCGCCGGCTTCATCGGGAAATTCTATATCGTCGCAGCCGGCGTCGATGCCGGGTTATGGCTGCTCCTGGTGTTGCTTGTCATCAATAGCGTAATTGGTCTGTTCTATTATATCCGCATCGTGGCCATGATGTTTCAGCCACTCGACGCTCCGCAGCGGAAACCTTTACCTTTCTTCGGGATTTTTGCCTTAACCGGGCTCATGCTGCTGTTGCTCTGGCTCGGTATTTACCCCTCGTCGCTCATCGCCGTTATCCGCGACATGATGCTGACGATGGGGTGACCCGTGGATGCCTTCCGGCATAATTTCAGCTATCCGGGCCGTTTATACATATTTCCGGCCGGGATTACCCCATTTTGCCCTATTTTGCAATATTGCCACTTTTGGTTGCACAAAACCCATAACCGCTTATGATGCATCAATTATTAGGCCTTGCCGCAGGCGCCTTCCTGGCCCTCGGCCCTATATCTGTACAGGCCCAACCCGAAACTAAATTGCTGAGAAACCCGGCCGTGAGCGAGCAGCACATCGCTTTTATGTATGCCGGCGACATCTGGCTGGCGAACCGCGACGGCTCACAGCCCACCCGCCTCACCGTTCACCCGGGATTTGAACAGGATCCGTATTTTTCGCCGGACGGGAAATGGATTGCCTTTACCGGCAACTACGACGGTAACACCGACGTCTATATCGTTTCTGTATCCGGCGGCGATCCGAAACGCGTCACCTGGCATCCCTCGCGCGACCTGGTGAGAGGCTGGATAGACAATGATCATATTCTCTTTGCTTCCGGCGCACTGTCGCCCACGGGCCGCACGCTGCAGCTCTTCAGCGTGAGCACCGGCGGCGAATTGCCCGCAGTGCATGCGAAAATACCGGAAGCTACGCAGGGCGCCGTTTCTCCGGACGGCAAATACACCGCCTACATCAAAAATCCCGACCCCACGGAAGGGACGTCCGTATATCGCCCGTTCAAGCGCTACCGCGGCGGCTATATGCCCAAAATCTGGATATTTAATAACAGCACCTACCAGATTGAAGAAATTCCTGCGGCCAACTCGAACAACATCAGGCCGGTATGGGTAGGGAAAAGCATATACTTCCTGAGCGACCGTCATCATACCATGAATATTTTCCGGTACGATACGGACACCAAACAGGTAACGCAGGTTACCAATTACAAAACCGATGATGTGAAAACCCTTACTGGTGACGGTAAAACGCTGGCGTTCGAACAGGCGGCCACCATCCACCTGCTGAACCCGGCCACGGCCGCCGTGAAGGATATTGCCGTGAGCATCCGCGCAGACATCCCGTCCAAACGCCCGCGGTACGAGCGGTTGCAGAATTTCGAGCGCGTCAACCTGTCGCCCACCGGCGTAAGGCTGCTGGTGCAGGGCAGGGGAGAAATCTTCTCCGTGCCGAAAGAAAAAGGAGACGTGCGCAACATCTCCGCCTCGCCGGCCACACATGAAAGGGAGCCCGGCTGGTCGCCGGACGGGAAATGGATTTCATACCTGTCCGACAAAGACGGCAATTATAAGCTGATCCTCCGCGACCAGAAAGCGGAAAAGGAACCGGTAGAGATCGACCTGGGCAAAACGGTGTATTACTTCGGCCCCACCTGGTCGCCCGACAGTAAAAAGGTCGCTTTCAGCGATGCCCACTTCAACCTGTACTACGTTGACGTACAAACGAAAAAAGTGGTGCATGTGGATACCAATAACAACGGCTCCATTCCGTCCGGCAATTCCAATGTATTCGTGCCGGTATGGTCGCCCGATTCAAAGTGGATAGCTTACCTCAAACTGCAGGAGAACGGATTTGACGCCGTCTACCTCTACGGCCTGGAAAGCGGCAAGAGCACGCCTGTAACGGACGGGATGGGCGATGCCGGCAACCCTGTGTTCAGCGCAGACGGGAAGTACCTCTTTTTTCCGGGCAGCACTAACAGCGGGTTGGGCCTCAGCGGCCTGCACATGCAGACCTACGGAAGACAGTCGGCATTCAACGTATATGCCGTGATGCTGGATAAAAACACGCCTACCATCTTCACGCCTGAAAGCGATGAAGAAACCGTGAAAGGGGCAGAACCCGATAAGAAAAAGGACACCAGCAAACCGGCCGCGGCTTCCGCCGGCACCCGGATAGACCTGGACGGCATCCAGCAGCGCGTCATTGCCCTGCCTTTGCCTGCAGGCAACTACCGCGCACTGAACGGGCAGGTCAAGGACAAGCTGTTTTACCTGACAGACGGTGAACTGAAATATTACGACCTGAAAGAACGGAAGAACGAAACCTTCGCCAAAGCCGGAGCGTACATCGTGAGCGCCGACGGGAAGAAGATACTGCTCATTGCCTCCGGCAGCTACAACATCGTGCCTGCCGACCGCAAGCCGAATCCCGGCGACGGCAAGGTGGATGTGTCCAACGTACAGGCATACATCGAACCGGTGGCCGAGTGGAACCAGATTTTCGATGAGGTGTACAAGATTGAAAAGGATTTCTTTTATGTGAAGAATATGCACGGGGTAGACTGGGATGCGAACAGGAAAAAATACGCCACCCTGCTGCCGCACGTCGCCAACCGCTCCGACCTTAACTACCTGCTCAATGAAATGATGAGCGAAATGGTGGTGGGCCACAACTACGTGGGCATGGGCGATATCCCTTCCGGTCCCGCCGTGGCCACCGGTATGCTAGGCGCGGACTACGAGATGCACCAGGGCCGCTACCGGCTCGCGAAAATTTACAGCACCATGGCCTGGAACCCGCAGCTGAAGGCGCCGCTGGCCGTACCCGGACTGAACATCAAAGAAGGGGATTACATCGTTGCCGTGAACGGCCGCCCGTTGACGGCGAAGGAAAACATTCATGCCCTGCTGCAGAATACCGTTGGCCGCCAGGTGGTGCTGAAAATCAGCAGCCAGGCTTCCGAAGCCGGCGCCCGCGAGGTAGTGGTGGAGCCGACAGACTTCAACGGGGAGTACGAACTGCGCAAAACCGACTGGATTGAAGGCAACCGCAAAAAGGTTGACCAGCTCAGCAACGGCAAAATAGCATACGTGTTTATGTTGAACACCGGTATGGAAGGGTATACTTCCTTCAACCGGTACTTCTACGCACAAACCGACAAACAGGCCATGCTGCTCGATGAGCGTTTCAACGGCGGCGGTTCCGTGGCGGATTACGTGATCGACATCCTCGACCGCGAAGTGCTCAGCTATTGGGGCGTACGCAACGGCCGCAGCTTCACTACGCCCGGCAACGGCATCTACGGCCCCAAGGCCATGCTCATCAACGAATATGCCGGTTCAGGCGGCGATATGATGCCCTGGATGTTCCAGCAAAAGAAACTGGGCAAGCTGATCGGCAAGCGCACCATGGGCATCCTCGTTGGCATCAGCGGCTATCCCTCTTTGATGGACGGTGGATATGTGACTTCCCCGAGCTTCGGCATTTACGATACGAAAGGCAACTGGATTATCGAGAACGAAGGCACGCATGCCGACATCGACGTAGAGCAAACACCGGCGGATGTGATTGCCGGCCGCGACCCGCAGCTGGAAAAAGGTGTGCAGGTATTGCTGGACGAACTGAAAACGAAAAGCGTGAAGCCCGTTCCGAAACCGGCGGATCCGGTGAGGATACGGTAAAAACCGTTTCGCATAATCATTGCTGACCAACGTAAAAGGCGCCCTCAATCCAGGGCGCCTTTTACGTTAGAACACATTTTGAAAAAAAATGGGATTCTCGAATCCCGGATTCCCTTCGCGTCGGAACATATTTCGAAAAAAAGGGCGTCCTCGAGTCCGGGGCGCCCTTTACGTTGGAACACATTTTGAAAAAAAATGGGGTTCTCGAATCCGGGATTCCCTTCGGAACATATTTTGAAAAAAAAGGGCGTCCTCGAATCCGGGACGCCCTTTGCGTTGTATGGAATCGTTGTGTTATAAACCGTCGTTCCAGTTAGGGTTCTGCGTGAGCTTGGGGTTCAGCAGCCTTTCCTGGATGGGGATGGGCTGAAGGTAATCCCTCGTTTCGTCGAACACCTTGGTGATGTTGCGGTTGATGATCACATTGCCGCCGGCTGAGCCGTTTTCGAGGTCGATTTCGCTGCCCAGTTTGAAGTACTGCACGCCGCTCACCGCCGGTGAAGGTTTGGTGCCTTCATAGATGTGCACGTCTGTTTTGCCGTTGCGGTCGAGGTCGTACTGGCCGATGCCGGGGAAATACATGCCTTTGAACTGGCGAAGCATGGCCTTGCCTTCTTTCCAGCGCATCAGGTCGTACCAGCGGTAGCTTTCCATCACCAGCTCAACCCTTCTCTCGCGGCGGATTTCCAGGATAACGCCTTTGTTGGCGCCGGAGAGGTTCGGGTATTGTGCCGCCATGTAAGGATCCGGTGTGGCATTGGCTGCCGCCAGGTTCATGTTCGGCATGCCCACGCGGTCGCGCAGCGGTTTGATGGATTTGTCGAGGTCCGCCTGCGTGAGCGTGCCCAGTTCCGCTTTGGCTTCCGCCATGTTCAGCAGCACTTCGGCGTACCGGAATACGGGCATGGAGTTGATAGAGCGGTTAAAGGAGTCGAACGAGAGGTCGGTCACGAATTTGATCAGCTGGTAACCGGTTACGCTGGCCCCGAAATCGGGCGGCAGCTTGTTGGTGGTGCCGATGCGGGAATATCCCGGAGTACGGATGGTTTGAGAAAGACGCGGATCGCGGTTCTGCGTTTCGTTGTAAAACGTGATGGTGTCGTACCGGTTGATGTCCGTGAAACGGCTGCCGTCGGCCATCAGGTAACTGTTCACCAGCTGCTTTTCCAGGCCGGGCTTGCCGTAGGAAGACGTGATCGTATAGTAGTTCACGTTATGCCATACCTGCAGCTCGTTGCTGAAGTTGCGGGCGAGGATGATCTCGTCTTTGATGGGCGCGATAGACGCGAACAGTTCGAGATACGCTTTCGAGGGCGTGGAGGTGTAGATCTTGTATTTGTTGCTGGCAATCAGGGCTTCGGAGGCTTCCACGGATTTCTGCAGCAGCGCTTCCCAGCCGGGGAGGTTCATTTCGGGATGGTATTTCCGGAACGTGCCCTCGAAGAGGCAGATACGGCTCTTCAGCGCCAGTGCGGTGAACTTGGTCACCATCTCCGTGCTGGGCACTTCATTGTCGATCTTCGCGATGGCATAGTCGATGTCGGCCAGGATGGAATCCACGATCAGCGTCCGTTTGTCCCTTGCTTTTTTCAATGCGGTGGTATCTTTCTGCTGCACGGTAGTGCTGTACCAGGGCACGTCGCCGAAGCGCTGCACCTTGTCGAAGTAAAAATACGCCCGGAAGAATTTCGCCACCGCGGCGAATTTGGCCGCTTGCTGCTCGGGCATTACCCGGTTGTAATTTTCCAGGAAGAAATTGATCTTGCGCAGTTCTCCCCAGCTCCAGTTACCGCCCGTTACGGGTACAGTGCGCTTGCCGGTGATGTTGTCGCCCATCGACGATTTCACGATGTTGTCGATGTCTTCGTTATACACGCCTTCCGCGGAGGGGAAAGCGCTGTAGAAAGAGTTGAGATACACCCTCAGCTCTTTTTCGTTATTGAAAAACTGGTCGGGCGCAATATCGGAAACCGGCTGACGGTCCATGAACTTGCTGCAACCGGCAAACAGGCTGCCCCCGGCGAGTAATGCTATGGAAATATACTTTTTCATTTCAATGCTGTTTAATGGTTAGAATGACAGGTCCAGACCGGCGGAATATGTTTTCGCGAAAGGATACACGCGGCCGTTGGCGTCTGCCGCAGCCTGTTCCGGATCAATGTATTTGGTTTCCAGTTTGGTCCAGGTGGCCAGGTTGTCTCCGCTCACATAGAAGCGGCAACGGCTGAGATGGAAGCGTTTCAGCAGGTTGTCCGGCAGCGAGTAACCGATGGTGAGGTTTTTCAGGCGGAGATAAGCGAGGTCCTGCATGTACTTGTCGTTCGTATTGGTGAGCGGGTTGTTCCCGTTGAGGGCGATGTAGCCGCGCAGGCGGGGGAAGTAGGCAGACTGGCCTTTTTCGGGGCTCCAGATCTTTTCTTCGAAATCACGCGGCACGAAGGAATAGTACGGGCGGCTGTAAGGGCCCCAGAATTTATCCGCGTTGGCGCCGGGGTACCAGTTCTTTTTACCGATGCCCTGGAAGAAGAAAGAGAGGTCGAAGCCGTTCCAGCTTGCGCTACCGGTAAAGCCATACGGGAAGCGGATCTGGTTGTTACCGAGGTACACCAGGTCGCCATGGTCGGCCACGGTATTTTTACCCGGGGAAATCACGCCGTCGTTATTGAGGTCCTGGAACTTCAGGTCGCCTGCACGCAGCCTGTTCCATTCGCCGGCCGCGCCCACGATGTTGGAGCCTACCAGTTTCTGGTCTACTTTGGCGGCCCATGCAGTAGCTTCTTCGTCGGAGTTGAAGTAACCGGCCGTCATATAGCCCCACATGTCGCCGTACCGCTGGCCCACGTAGTAATCGCTGAGCAGTTGGCTGGGGTTGTCGAATTTGGTGATCACGGTGCGGAAATCGCTCAGGTTACCGCCCACGCTGTATACCAGCGGTTTGCCGGCTACCTCGAACTGGTTGGTGTAGTTGATGTTCAGCTCGAAGCCACGGGTACGGAGGTCTGCCGCGTTTTCTCTCGGTTCCGCGGTGCCGAATACGGCCGGCAGCGTCATGCCTTTGGTAAGCATGTCTTTGGTGTCGCGGATATAATAGTCGAAGTTGACGTTCAGCCTGTTCTTGAACAGCGCTACGTCCACACCGTAGTTGACGGAAGCGGTTTTTTCCCAGGTGAGGTCCGGGGAAATGGCGCCGGGTGCGGTAAGGTATTCGAGTTTTTTACCGGCGGCGATCCAGTCGAGCGTACCCCTGCTCAGCACAGGAATGTAGGGGTAAGCGGAGTTGGTGATCTGGTTGCCCAATGCGCCATAGGAAGCGCGGAACTTCAGGTCGCTCACGGTATTTTTCAGCGGCTCGAAGAAGCTTTCCTCGCTCACGCGCCAGCCGGCGGATACGGAGGGGAAGAAGCCGAAGCGCTGGCCTTTCGGGAAGCGGGAAGTACCATCGTAGCGGCCGTTGGCTTCGAGGAGGTATTTGCCTTTATAGTCGTAGTTGGCGCGGGCAAAGAAACCCAGCAGGGCCCATTCGCTTTGTGCGCCGCCGAGCACGTAGTTGCCGGAACCGAGGCTGATGTCGTTCAGGTCTTCAGACAGCAGGTCGCCGCGCTCGGAGGTGATACGTTTGAACTGTTTCAATTCCTGGTTGTAGCCCGCCATGAACTTCACGTTGTGGCCGCTGAAGTTTTTCGCGAACTCACCGTAGGCGTTGGCCACATGGTACATGTCGTTGTTGGTTTCTTCCCGCAGGAAGTCGGCGCGCGGCAGTTTGCTGATCACGCCGGGATAGATGGAGTAGGGGGCCGCAGCCTGGCGGATGGTGGTATTGGTGGCCGCATCGTTATCCCTGGCAGGGTTCAGCGTAAACGTGTAGTTGGCGTACAGGTTCACGTGTTTGCTCAGTTTGATGGTGGCGCCCCAGGTGCTCATCAGTTCGTTCCAGCGCTCGATGCCTTTGGATTTGCCGTACAGCAGGTCCGCGTAAATACCGTCGCCGATCTGGTAGTTGTTCAGCGCGGTGATGTACGTGGCTGTACCGTCGGGGTTTTTAGGCACGTACGAGGGCAGTGCGTGCACGGTGATGGACACGAAGTTGGAGTTGACGCCCCAGCCCGGGTAGGTGTATTTCGCGATACTGAACTGGGTGTTGTTGGTGAACGTCAGCCAGTCGGTTGCCCTTACGGTCAGTTTGGTGCGCAGGTTATACGAGTTGTATTCGTCGCGGTTGATGCGCATCATCCCTTTGCGGTTGTACATACGGCCGGAGAGCATGAAGTCCACTTTCTCTGAGCCGCCGGATACGCTGAGGCTGTGTTCCATGGCCGGTTGGGCGTCGAAGAACATTTCCTTCCACCAGTCGGTGTTGCCGTAGTATACATACTGGTCGCGGCCGTTTCGGTTAGATACCACCACGGAAGGCAGCGACTTGTCGGTCTGGCGTTTTTTCAGTTCTTCATAATCTTCCGGCGTATACCGCGTGTAGGTGTTACCGGTAGACACACGGAAGGCCTCGTCGTTCATCATGGCCGCGGTGTAGCCGTCGGTCATGAAGTCGGTGCTCACGGTGGAGCGGGAAGAAGAGAAGTTGTTGCCGTAATTCACGGTCAGTTTGCCGTTTTTGGCTGCCTTGGTGGTAACGAGGATAACGCCGAAGGCTGCGCGGGCGCCGTAGATGGCTGAGGCGGCCGCGTCTTTCAGGATGGTCACGGTTTCGATGTCGCGCGGGTTCACGTTGTTCATGGAGCCCGGTACACCGTCGATCAGCACGAGCGGAGTGGCGCCGGAGCTGAGCGGGTTGTTGCCGCGGATGTTGAAGCGTCCGTTGGAGCCGGGGCGGCCGTCGGTGAAGGTGATGTTGAGGCCCGGCACGGCGCCCTGGAGCGCTTGTGTAACGTTGGCCACGGGGCGGCTTTCCAGCGTTTTGGCGTCTACCTGGGAAATAGCGCCCGTCAGGTTCACCTTTTTCTGGGTGCCGTAACCCACTACCACCAGCTCGTTCAGTTTTTGATTGCCTTCTTTCAGCTGCACCTTCAGATGGTTGCTGCCGGCTTTCAAAATATGGTTATTCAGGACATAGGGCTCAAATCCAATGAAAGAAAATGTAACGGTTAAAGGTGCCCCTGCGGGTAATCCCTGCACGGTAAATACCCCCTTTGCATCACTGGCGGCGCCCTTCCGCTGGCCGGCCGCGGTTTTCACTTCCACGGAAACGCCGGGGAGCAATTCTCCGGCCGCGCTGGTCACCACGCCGGTGAGCGTGGCATCCTGCTGTTGGGCCATTGCTGCCGCGGGAAGCAGCATCAGCAGCCATAGCCAGACTTTAAACGATTGTTTTGCGAACATACGATGTAGATTTTATAGTGTGAACATGTTAAACCCCCGGAAATAAAAAGCCCATTCAGACCGAAGCCGGCCTGTCAGGTGTAGACGCCAATTCTCCTTTCAGAAATGCGCCCGCAAGATGGGAAGAAATGCAAAGGATTGCATTCCTTTCAAGGTTAAGTAACCTTTAAGTAATTGTTAAGAGAATGAAACCGTCTGTAAATGCGCTTTTACGTGTACTAATGTTGTTCATGTCGTGCTGATATGGCGGATATCTAATATGTTTACGCTCTCCCTACAGGGGATTCCTGCAATACCGTGCAATGACTTTGACTGATGTGGAACTCCTTTTATTCACTGTAAGTGGTCTAAAAGTAAAAACAATTTTCTACATTTTATAATAAAATGAAAGTAAAACAAACTTTGTTGAAATGTTTGAAAATAGCGGACTGGCGGGGCAGGATGGCCCGAATGGTTTTGCGGGCAGGGATTGTATGATGAAAAGGAGTCATAAAATACCGGCATCGTATTCAAGGGAGAAGTTGTTCCGGTGTCGGCTTCGACGGTTCGGGCGGCTCGCTGATAGGGAATGAGTATCATCCCCCGCCGTCGATACGGGCAACTCAGGGAACGACAGGAAAAAAAGTGGTCATCCGGCACTGCCGGTTCGGGCTCGCTGATAGGTTCTCATCCGGCGCCCTGGTGACGGGAAATGGGTATCCGCGGGCAAAACGGTCGATTCCTGGCGCTGTATACGCTATTTCATCACCAGCTGCACCGTACTGTCGGACCGCTGTTCCAGCAAAATTTTGCGGCCTTTGGTCAGTTCTTCCAGCAAACCATTCTGGTAGTGCCTTACAGTGAGCAGTTCCAGTCCTTCGTTGTAGGAAATCTTGAAACCGCCGTGCAGGGCCTTGATGAGCAGTTCTATTTTTTCGGGGTTGTTGTCGATGCAGCAGGAGAAACTGATCGCCGCGTTCTGGGTAAGGTTGATCTTGATCTTATTGGCATGGAAGATCTCGTAGATGTCGCTGATCTTGTCTTCGGTGATGAACCCGAAGTCGCGCGAGGTGATGGTGATCAGCACCTGGTTTCTTTTCAGCACAATGATGGGCGGCAGTTTACGGTTGTCCGCATCTTCGCGGATAACCGTACCGGGAAGGTCCTTGTCCAGAAAGCACTTCACGTACAGCGGAATCTGCTTGTTCTGCAGCGGCTTGATGGTTTTGGGATGGATCACTTGCGCCCCGTAATACGCCATTTCAATCACTTCATTGAAGGCTATTTCAGGGATGTTGATCGTATTGGGAAAGATTTTCGGGTCGGCGTTCTTGAGGCCCTCCACGTCTTTCCAGATCGTCTGGCTTTCGGCGTTCAGCAGGTTCGCGAACACGGCGGCGGAGAAATCGCTGCCCTCGCGGCCGAGCGTCACGCTTTCATTCTGGTCGGTACTGCCGATGAAGCCCTGGGTGATCACGATATCCACCGCATTGAACAGCGGCAGCACTTTTTCATTGACCTGTTTCTGTGTCACTTCCCAGTCGATATTCGCGTCGCGGAAGTTATCGTCGGTACGGAACACGTCGCGCACGTCGAGCCAAACGTTGGTGATGCCGGCCTGGTTGAAATAGGCGCTTACGATGGCGGTGCTGAGCAGTTCGCCGAGTCCCACAATCTGGTCGTAATAATAGTCGTACGGCCGGAGAGGCTTTTCTCCCAGCGTCCATTCCGCTTCCGTGAAGAATTGCTGCAGCTGCGTGAAGAGCGGGTGCTCTTTGGTGCCCAGAAGGGTTTCCGCCACGGCGAGGTGTTGCCGCTCCACGTTGTAGAGCAATTGTGAGGCGATTTCACGCTTGCGCATAAAGAAGTTCTGGGCCACCTTTTCCAGTTCATTGGTGGTTTTACCCATCGCGGATATCACCACGAGCAATTTCTCGCCCGGAAAAGACTGGATGATATTGCCTACTTGCTGAATGCGCTCAATAGTTTCTAAACTTGCGCCGCCAAATTTGAAAACCTTCATACGGAGAAACGACTTCTGTTAAAAAATTATCCGGCAAAGTACGGCAACTTTAGATTTGTTTAAAAATGAATTTACCCGAAAATGACAATTTCCTTAAAATAACCCTGTTTAGCTTAATTTAGCCCACCTTAACCAACACGTATATGAAAATGAACCAACGGGTGATGACGCTCGATGAATTTACCATCCAGGAATTGAGAAACTACCCCGGCGCCACCGGCCAGCTCTCCGGCCTGCTGCGCGACATAGGCCTCGCCGCCAAAAGGGTGAATGTGGAGGTAAACAAAGCCGGTATTGCCGACATTCTCGGCGAAGCAGGCAGAACGAACGTACAGGGCGAATCCGTGAAGAAACTCGACGAGTTTGCGAACGATCAGCTCATCAACTCCCTCCGCACGAGCATCTACTGCTGCGGCGCGGCCTCCGAAGAAAATGAGGATTTCATCGCCTTCGACGACGACCTTTCCAGAAACTCGAAATATGTGGTGTTGATGGACCCGCTCGACGGTTCTGGGAATATCGACGTGAACGTTTCTATTGGAACCATTTTCTCCGTTTACCGCCGCCTTTCGCCCAACGGGCAGTCGTGCACGCGGGAAGATTTCCTTCAGCCCGGCAGCATGCAGATAGCCGCAGGGTATATCATTTACGGCTCCTCCACCATGCTCGTGTATGCCACCCGCCGCAGCGTGCAAGGCTTCACCCTCGACCCGAGCATCGGCGAGTTCTGCCTCTCGCATCCCAACATGCGGGTGCCGGACGACAGCGATATTTTCTCCGTGAACATGGGCTATTATTATCTCTACGAACAGAACATACAGAAGGCCATCGACCTCTTCATGGCGCGGAACGCGGGCGACAAGGTGTACCGTCACCGGTTCGTGGGTTGCATGGTTTCCGAAATCCACCGCACGCTGGTGCAGGGTGGCGTGTTTATGTACCCCGCCTTCGGAAAATATACCAACGGCCGTTTGCGTTTATGCTATGAGTGTAATCCCATGTCGTTCCTGATGGAAAAGGCAGGAGGAGCGGCCATTGCCGACGGCCACCGCCGCTTGCTCGACATCAAGCCCGACGAGCTGCACCAGCGCATACCGATCTTTATCGGTTCCAAAAAAATGGTGGAAGCCATCCAGCGCGAAATCAGCTGACTTTGGCGCGATATTGGATTATACAATTTTCTGTATTAAAAAAACGTTTCTAGAAACATGTTTAACCAGCATTATTGTAAGATCCTTTTCCTTTCCGCAGCAATTTTGGCGGGCACCCAGGCGTCCGCCTGCAGCAAGGCCTTATCGGGCGGCACCTCTTCCGCACCAGCCGCCACAGTTAAAAATACGGGCGATGTAGAAGAAGATATCCTCCACTACGTCAACAAATTCCGCAAAAGCAAAGGCCTGCCGGCGCTCAAAATGAATGAAACCATCAGCGTGGAGGCGCGCAGCCACAGTAAAGCCATGGCCAATGGCCGCACCGGCTTCGGGCACAACGGGTTCGAAGACAGGATAGACGACATTTCCAAAAAACTCGGCCGGGTGAACGGCGCCGCCGAAAACGTGGCGTACGGCAACCTCAGCGCCGAAGCTGTGGTAGACGGCTGGATCAAAAGCCCCGGGCACCGCAAGAACATGCTGGGCAACTTCAACCTGATCGGCATAGGAACCGCCAGGGGAAAGGGTAACATCGTATATTTCACGCAGATATTCATCAGCAAGCCGCAGACGACCGCTTCGAAATAACTGCTTAACAACCTTTTAAATTCACAAAAAGGGCGCCTCTGTTAAAAGAGACGCTCTTTTTTTATGCTTTTTAGGTAATTTGGCCGCATGGAAAAACGCAAGATCATTGAGGTGAAAGACCTGGTGAAGCAGTATGGCGACTTCACCGCCGTGAAGGGGATTAGTTTTGACGTGTACGAAAACGAGGTGTTCGGCCTGCTGGGCCCTAACGGCGCGGGCAAATCAACCACCCTGGAAATCATAGAAACCCTGCGCCGGAAAACGGCCGGCACGGTGATCGTAGACGGGATGAACCTCGACGAAGACCCCGAAGCGATCAAAAAGATCATCGGCGTGCAGCTGCAGACCTCCGGTTATTACCCGGGGCTGAACCTGCTGGAGCTGATCACCCTTTTCGCCGGGCTGTATAATCAGCCGGTAGACGGGATGGCGCTGCTGAAGGAGTTCAACCTGGAAGACAAGGCGACGGAGAAGTTCAAGGCCCTTTCCGGCGGCCAGAAGCAGCGGTTTTCCATTGCCACCACGCTCATCAACAGGCCCCGCATCATTTTCCTCGACGAGCCCACCACCGGCCTCGACCCGCAGGCGCGGCGCAACCTGTGGACGCTCATCCAGCACGTGCGGGCGCAGGGCACCACCGTCGTGATCACCACGCATTATATGGACGAGGCGGAGTTCCTGTGCGACCGCTGCGCGATCGTAGACAGCGGCCGCATCATTGCGCTGGATACGCCGGACGCGCTGATCGACCAGCTGGTGGCCGGCGGCTTTGAAAGAAAAAAAGAAGTGAAGAAGGCGAATCTCGAAGACGTATTCATTCACCTGACAGGGAAAGACCTGCGGGAAGAGTAATATAAAACTGTTTGCCATGGAAGATTTACGCTATCCCATCGGGCGGTTTCAGGCGCCGGTAGTAGTCAATGCAGAAATGCGGAAAAAGTTCATCAACGATATCCGGCACCTGCCCACACTGATAGAACTGGCCATCCAAAACCTCGACGCGCACCAGCTGCAAACGCCTTACCGGCCGGGCGGCTGGACGGTGGCGCAGGTCGTGCACCACCTGGCAGACTCCCATATGAACGGTTTCACCCGTGTGAAGCTCGCGCTCACGGAAAACAATCCCACCATCAAGCCATACGACGAAACGGCCTGGGCCGAATTGCCGGACGTGCAGCATGTGCCCGTCAACGTGTCCGTCACCCTGCTACATGCATTGCATACACGCTGGGTGGCCGTCCTGGAGCACCTGGAGGCGAAAGACTGGGACCGTACGTTTTTCCATCCCGGCAACAACGCGT
Organism: uncultured Chitinophaga sp.; assembly: GCA_965653365.1. GTDB lineage: Bacteria > Bacteroidota > Bacteroidia > Chitinophagales > Chitinophagaceae > Chitinophaga. The sequence continues at coordinate 137,937 of CBFGZV010000005.1, forward strand.
CGTACGACTTGTCGAAGCACCTCGCTAATTATTCCTGGCACGGCCTCCATCACCTCGCCCATATCGAAAGGCTCAAGGAAAGAGAAGGCTGGCATTAAACAGATCATTCCCGGCCGCCCGCAAGGCCGGCCACCTAACAACCGGATTCAATGGACTGGAAACTCGTCAACTCAGAATATCTCTACAAAGAACAATGGTTAACCCTCCGCCGCGACATCTGCGAAACACCCGGCGGCGTGCTCGTAAACCCGTATTATGTGCTGGAATACCCGGACTGGGTAACGGTGATGGCCGTAACGGCCGAACGGCAAGTGATACTCATCCGCCAGTACCGCCACGCTTTCGGTAAAGTGCTGCTCGAAATTCCCGGCGGCGTGATAGACGCGGAAGACACCGCACCGCTCAACGCCGCGCGCCGCGAACTGCTGGAAGAAACGGGCTATGCGTTCGACCGGTTTTACAGCCTGGGCGCCGTATCGCACAACCCTGGCACCAGCACCAACCTCACGCACATGTTCCTCGCCACCGGCGGTAAATATGTACAGGCGCAGCAGCTTGATGCCAACGAAGAAATTGAAGTGCTGCTGAAAGATGTGGACGAAGTGGAACGCCTGCTGAAAGACCGCCAGTTTTTGCAGAGCCTGCACGTGAGCTGTTTGTACTACGGGCTGGCGAAGATAAAAGAGCTGAGGGAAGAAGGGTTGCTCTGAGAACATCAGGTGCGCCGGGCTGACACGTGGTGGCGTTTGACAATTGTCTTGCCATAAAACCGTGGGCCCGGGTGTGCAACAGCGATCTCTTCCCGCGTCATCATGTCGGCATTGCTTTGTTATAGCGGCACTTCCCCCACAATGAATACCGACCCGCATACCAGCACCATATCTTCCTCGTCGGCCTGTGCCAGCGCGGCACGGTAGGCTTCCGGCACGCTGGCGTATGCGTTCCCCTGCAAACCTGCTTCCACAGCAAATCCGTAGAGCTCCGTTTCCGGCAACGCGCGGGGAATTTGCGCGCGGGTGAAGTAGTATTGCGCGTTTTTGGGCAATTGCTGCAGGGCCGCCGGTACGTCTTTATCTTTCACAAACCCGATTACGATATGAAGGCGTTTGTAGGTCACCAGCGACAGTTGTTCCAGGATGGCCCGGATGCCTGCTTCATTATGCCCCACATCCAGCACCGTGTAGGGCGATTGCTGCACAACCTGCCACCGGCCGCCCAGCCCTGTGAGGCCGCGAACGTTCGCGAGCGCCTCGGTCGCATCGCCGGTTTTAAAGCCCGCCTGCTGCAGAATACGGAGGGCAGACAATACGCCGAGCAGGTTCTTCTCCTGGTAACTCCCCGGCAGGTCGAGCCGGTAGGTATGGGTATCGCCGCTTAGTGTATGCGCTACCGTTACCTCCAGCGATTCCGGGTGCGGTGTGGAAGAAAGTACCTGCCATTCCTGGTCGGCGAAAAAAATGGGAGAGAGCCGCTGGTCGGCCGCATCGAAAAAGACGGGGGCGGTTTCCGGCTGTGTTTCGCTGATGACCACGGGCACATCCGGCTTGATGATGCCCGCTTTTTCGAAAGCGATCTGCTGGAGCGTGTCGCCCAGGATGTTCATATGGTCGTAGCTGATATTGGTGATTACCGACACGAGCGGGGTGATCACGTTGGTACTGTCGAGCCGCCCGCCCAGCCCGGTTTCTATGATGGCGATGTCTATTTTTTCATGTGCGAAATATTCGAAGGCCATGGCCACGGTCAGTTCGAAGAAAGACGGCTGGATGGTGTCTATTTTAGCGCGCAGGCGCTGTACGAATTCCACGACGGCTTCTTCCGGTATCATTTCGCCGTTGATGCGGATGCGTTCCCGGAAATCGTAGAGGTGCGGCGAGGTGTAGAGGCCGGTTTTATATCCGGCGTTTTGCAGTACTGCGCTCAACATGTGGCTGGTAGAGCCTTTACCGTTGGTGCCGGCAATGTGCACGGATGGGAACCTGGTTTCGGGGTGATCCAGTATGGTGCACAGCTCCCGGATGTTGAGCAGGTCGTGCTTCAGCGCGGAAGCGCCCTGCTTGCTGAACATGGGCAGCTGGCTGTACAGGTATTCAATGGTTTGCTGGTAGTTCATGGTGCCTTGCTATATGTCAGGGCAGCCTACGTTGCTTTTGCGTTTGCGGAAAATGCCGTCGCCGCCCCTGTCCCAGCTCCACTTCGAAAAGCGGATCGGAATTACGCGCAAAGCTACGAATACATCCGCACGATTGATGCGGCTTTGGAAAAGTGTGTTGAAGAGGCTGGACGAACCGATCACCAATGGCCCTGCGCGCAGCGCCACGCCCGCGTCTACCTGGCCGTACCGGTTGACGGACAGGGGAAGGTAGGCGCCCAGGTGCCGCATTTCGTAACGGGGCGTAACTGTCATCGACGTAAGCGCGCTGGTTTTATGGTCGTCTTTGGTGCCGCCGGTGAGCGCAATGGTGGCGCTGGCGCTCACGAAAAAGCGGCCGTCGATATTGTAGTCGCCCATCAGGTTCACAGCCGCGGGCAGGTTCATGAAATAGCTGCTGTCGGTATCCAGCGTGGTGAAGGTGTTGGCGATGCGGTTCGCATACTGGCGCATGCTTTCTTCCTTGCGCTTGCCGAGCATATTAGCGGGAAAATTTTGCGCCCGCATGTCGAGGTCGGCGCTGTAGATCGATTTGTCGTACCGGATACCGCCGATGTCCACCACCGAAATCCCAACGCGGGCTTTCCAGGTGTTGGCGTCGGGATTCCAGTCGCCGCCCTCGTAAATACTGCCGAAGCCGTCATTATCGGGCCGCCATTCGTAGATCAGCCCGATGTCTGCCCCAATGCCGGGGTTCTGGAAAGGACTGTAGAGCGATTGCCAGCTGTCGGCGTTGGTATCCAGCTCCGAGTTATACGCGTAATGCAGGGTGCCGCGGTTGATGTCGATGGTGCTCTGGTTTTTTAAGAAGATGGAGCCGTCTCTGCCAACTGCGTAGACAGAAGCCTGGCCGGCCAGGTATTTGAGCGTGATCCCCGCTTTGAGACGGTGATCGCCCCGGTCCCTGATCACACGGGCGTAGGTGAGCCCGAACTCGTTCCACCAGTGGGCCATAGCGGCGCCATAGTCATCCGCGATCGTGCGGTTGTTGTATTTAGGGTTGGGGTAATCGATGCCGAAGAAATTGGTGGTGGCCGCGTCTGAACCGCCGCCGGACGCGGAGCCGCGGATGCGCCATACGAAGGCGACGGACTGTTTTTCGTCGATCGAATACAGGCCGGAAGGCATCATGATATCGGCGCTGCCCCAGCCGTATTGTTTGCGGTTGGAGCTGGTGTCGGGAAAGTAGTCGCGCCAGCGGCGAAGGGAATCGCCGGCCAGCAGTGATGATTTTTCGAATTTGATGTAGGTGTTGCCTGCCCGCACGTCGGCGCCAACGATGTTCACGTCCCAGCGGTACCGGCTGCCGGCTGCGCTGGCAGGGTTGAAAGGCACGCCATGTATGCCGGCGTAATGGCTGGTATGGTATCCCGGAAAGCTTTGCGCATGCAACGTAACGGCAGCGCAGATTCCCGCTATTAACAGTAGAAGCCTCTTGCTGAAATACATAGAATCGTTGGCAGATTAGTTTTTAATAACGGGAAAACCGGGAGAATATTCTCCTTACTGCGCTTTGAAGTAAAAACGGATGGGCCCGAATTGTTCTTCCGGCGCATCCGTACTGGCGTTGTATTTGATTCTTTTCGCCGCTTCAATCGCAATCTGAATGGCTTTCGGATTGTTGATGGTAGAATTCTTCAAGGTATAGGTCGCACTGATCACATTGCCTTCACGGTCTACTTTAATGTTAACGGCCACATAGCCGGTTTCGTTGCCATCCCAGCTCACGGCGGGCCTGTTTACCAGGCTCCGGCCTCTCAGGCGGAAGTCGGACGCGCCTCTGCCGGCTCCGGGTGTACCGGTATAGCCGGTTGCGTTCGGGTCGCCGCCGATCACGCCACGATCGCCGGGCCTGCCGGTGTTGCCTTCGCCGGTGGAATTGTTGCTGCCGTTGGCGCTGTTGCCACTGTTGGCGTTATTGGCTGTGCCGCCGGTGAAAACCGCTTTCGGCCGCTGCGGGGCAGGCGGCGCGGGAGGCGCTTCGGCTTTGGGCTTCCGGGGCGTTTTCTCCGTTTTGGTTTCTACGGTTTTGGCGATTTCTTTAGGTTTGGGCGCCGGTTTGGGCGGCGTTTTCACCTCGGGGGCCTCCTCTTCGTTCTGGGTGGCCAGCTCCTGGGTGTTGCCCTGCTCTTCTGCGGGAGCAGGCGTGTTTTGAGGAACAGACGGGGCTGGTTCGCTGGCTGCTGGCGGATTGGGGTTGAGCGGCTGCTCGTCGCCCATACCGTCGTCAGAAGTGCCCAGGTTCACCTCCATGCCGAGGTCCTGGTCGGGCAGGGGGGGCGGCGCGGAAAAACTCACCATGAACAGGCCTACTAACAGTAACGCATGCACGGCAATGGTAACACCCGCCGCTTTAAAATTTTTCTGCTGTTTTTGTTCCTCCATCTTGATTCCAAAGTTAATATTTTTTCAATACCCCGTTCCCCGAATACATAAACGGCGGCCCGCGCTGTCTTTCCGCGGCAAAAACTGCACTAAATGGCGAATGCGGTTGGTCACCGGCGTGCCTCACTGGTAATATTCCTTTTGGAAGTTGCGGGCAACCGGCATAGCTTGCAAACCCGGACTTATGCTGAACAAAACCATTGCCTTATACAAAAACGCCTATGGCGGTATCTCCAGCTCCGTATGGTGGCTGGCGGTCGTGTTGCTGATCAACCGCAGCGGCAACATGGTCATCCCGTTTTTAACGATTTACCTCACCTTCGAATTGCATCTGCCGCTGGAGCAGGCGGGCCTGATCATGACCCTTTTCGGCGTGGGCGCCATTTGCGGCTCGCTGTTGGGCGGCAAACTGGCTGACACCATCGGCTTTTACCCCGTCCAGTTCTGGAGCCTCGTGCTGAACGGGGCGATGTTCCTCGTGCTGGGCCAGATGCGCACGTTCCCGGCCCTGGCGGTCACCATTTTCTTCCAGGGGATGATCGGCGAATCTTTCCGCCCGGCCAACGCGGCTTCCATTTCCTATTACAGCGACCCCGCCAGCCGCCTCCGCGCCTATTCGCTTATCCGGCTGGCCACCAACCTCGGCTGGGCCGTAGGCCCCGCATTGGGCGGTATACTGGCGGCCATCAGCTACAAGTGGCTGTTCTGGACGGACGGGCTGGTGTGCATCACTGCAGGTTTGCTGATGCGGGTGTTTTTGCCGCCGGTGAAATTCGTGAAACCGAAGGAAGAAAAAACAGTTGCCGTTAAAAAGCTCGATTCGGCGTACCGCGACTGGACCTATCTATTTTTCGTATTCCTCGTGCTGCTGCACGCTATCTGCCTGTTCCAGATGTTTACGATCGTGGGGGTGTTTTTCAAAGACCAGCTGCACATGAGCGAGCGCCTCATCGGCATCGCGCTGGGCGTCAACGGCCTGATGATCGCGGCCATGGAAATGATACTCGTATACAAACTGGAAAACAGGCGGCCGGATGTGTATTACATCGGTATCGGGGTGCTGATGATGGGCGCGGCATACGTGGTGTTCAACATCTTCCCGCCGGTGACGGCCGCGGCTTTCATCTATATCATCATCTTCTCTTTCGCGGAAATGACCAGCATGCCGTTCATGAATAACTTCTGGATACGCCGCAGCCAGGATCATAACCGGGGCCAGTACGCCGGGCTATACATGGTGGCCTACAGCGCCTCGCACGTGATTGCCCCTACGCTGGGTGCGTTTGTGGTGAAACATCTCGGCTACACCGCCTGGTGGTACATTGTGGCGGGTATCTGTTTTGTTTCTTTCCTCGGTTTCAGGTGGTTATTCAGGCGTGTGCAAAGTCCGCTTCATAGTTCCCCAGCATCCGTTCCATCGGCGGGTTAAAATAACCGAATTTCAGGTCGGGGAATTCCTCGCGCAGCAGTTCCAGCATCTGTTTCATGCCCAGGCAGTCGCCGGTTTCGGTAACGCCAACCTTGCCCAGGTACCAGTCCGGATCGATGTTGAAGTTCCGCCACTGGATCATGCTCAGGCCGGTTTCCCTGATGAGCTGGCGCAGCGCTTCGTATTCCTCCACGCTGTCTGTCATGCCCGGGAACACAAAATAATTGATGGAAGCCCATCCGCCGTGCTCGCGCACCACTTTGATGCTTTCCACGATGTCTGCGAACGTATAATTGTTCGGGCGGTAATAGGGCGTATAGATGTGCTCGCGCACGGAGTTGAGGCTCACGCGGATGCTATTGAGTCCCGCCTTGCACAGTTCGCGTACGGCGTTGGGTTTGCTGCCGTTGGTGTTGATATTGATGCTTCCCTTGGAAGTGTGTTTGCGTATTTCGAGGATCGATTCGCGGATGGTTTCCCACATCAGCAGGGGCTCGCCTTCGCAACCCTGGCCGAAGCTGACGATGGGGAAGGGGGCTGTTTCGAGGTGCGGCACCGTGAACTCCACGATTTCTGCGGCCGTGGGTTTGAAAGTGAGCCGGTCTTGCGTAGACACGATCGTTTCTTCTTCCGGCTGGAACGAGATGCAACCGATACAGTTGGCGTTGCAGGCGGGAGAAGAGGGTACAGGGCATTCCCAGCGGCCCATGAAATAATTGCGCGCGGCCGGGCAATGATAGGTAAGGGCGCAGTTGTTGGCCAGGTGCTGCACGAGGCGGTTGTGCGGATAAGCTTCCAGGAGGGTGGTGACTCCGCTTTTCACTTTGGTGTCGCTGAAGCCGGCGCATTCCTGCCGGATGTCTTGCTCGATGCGGATAGCCGGCACATAAAACTTGTCGTTATGCCATCCGGCGGCCGTATAGCAGAACAGGGGGAGGGTGGGAGCGTCCGGCGCCGTTTCGTACGCGGCCAGGTAAAAGCCCGTGTGTGCGGGCGGAATGAAAGCCGCTACCGCCCATCCTTTTTCGCAAAGGCGCATTTCGCCCGTTTCCACGTCGATGCCGATGCCACGGCGGCCGGGCAACTCGTACAGGTTGCCGCCTTCCGGCAATTCCATCCATTCGTCGTCAGGGATAGGCAGGGCATCCCAGCCGCTGCGGCCCGCCACGTAAAGCGACGTGTCTTCGAAGATGTTTCCCTTGCCGTCTGAATAGAGGATATATGGAGATACGTTCATTGTATGCGTGTTTGGAAAAAATTGTTCATCTCCGCTGCTTTGGTGGTGGAAATATCGTCCAGCACTTCCAGCTGCAGAATTTTATTGTTTTTGAAATCGAGCGTCAGCAGGTCGTTCCGCAAAATTACGTTTTTCATTTCGTTCCAGCCGATGCGGCGGGTGCCGAACACCGTGGGCAGGGCAATGCCCGTGGCGTCGAACGTAACGTAGGAAGGCTGCAGGATACGGTATTCGGCATAACCGATATACCCCACACCGAGGCCTGCCAGCAGCAGGGTAAACCCGACGATGGGCTGCATGTGCGATAAAAAGTACAGGCAGCCGCTGAGCATGGTGAACGCCTGCAGCATGCGCAATACGGTATTGGCTTCGGAAAACCTGCGCATCCGCCGCATCACGAAAGGAAACGCAATGCTGACGAGGCCCATTGCCACGAACAAAAACGCGATGAGCCAGTTGGGATCCGCCATTTTGTACGTGCCGATCACGTTGAACAGGAAAAGAATCCCGATCATGCCGTGCATGACAGGCTGCAAACGCAGGCGGGTCATGGCGTTGGGATGTAATATCCGGAATTTGTACATGATTATTTCACCATCAGGTTACACAACTTAAAAAGCATGCGGGCGCCTACGTTGGCGTCCCACTCATCCAGCCCGGCGCTTACTTCCACGAGGTCGAAGCCGATCAGCTTGCGGCCGCTTTCCAGTATCCTCCTGAACAGGTAGAACACCTGGGGGCCTTCAAGCCCGCCGGCCACCGGCGTGCCGGTATGGGGGCACAGCTTGGGATCGAGCCCGTCTATATCGAAACTGATGTATACCTGTTGCGGCAGCTGCGCGATGATGTCGTCGCAGATGCTTTTCCACGATTCGCCTTCGAACGTTCTTTCTTTCATGTCCTGGTCGAAGAAGGTGGTGACCCGCCCGTTGCTGTCGCGGATGTACGCCAGTTCTTCCTCGCAGTAGTCGCGCACGCCCACCTGTACGAGCTTGCTGATCTGCGGCACTTCCGCCAGCGCGTTGTACATGATGGAGGCATGGGAGTATTTGAACCCTTCATAGCTGTTGCGGAGGTCCGCATGCGCATCGATCTGCAGGATGCCGTAATCGCCTTTATGCTCGCCGATGGCTTTGAAATATCCCAGCGGAGTGCTGTGGTCGCCGCCCACGAGGCCCACCAGCTTGCCGCGTTGCAGCAGCTCGCTCGTTTGCTGGTACACCCACTCGTTCATTTTCTGCGCGCCACGGTTCACATCGTCTACCGACCGGCGGAGGAAATCGTTTTCATTCACATCGCCGCCTTCGGAGAGGAACTTCAGGTAGAGTTCCGCTTCCTTGCGGAGGTAATCGCTGCGCAGCAGCAGCTGTTTGTCCGATTCCCGCATGTAAAACCCTTCGCGCCAGCCGTTTTTCACATCGGCATCGTAGAGGTCCACCTGCAGCGAAGCTTTGAAAATGTGCTCCGGTCCCCGTGCCGTACCGTGCGTGTACGACACCGTCACTTCCCAGGGCACGGGCACCAGTACCAGGCGTGCGTCTTCCTCGCTGAAGGGAAGCCCAAAGATGTTATTGGACAACAGCCCCGGCGAGTTGGGATCAAAATTCGAAAGATCAGCCATGATGATTCAATACTTTGCTTATTTCGGCGCAAAGGTAACGGTAAAAATCGGAATCCGGCCCCCCGGAACCTGGGGATGGGAGGATTTACCCGTTACGGCCGTTCAGGGGGCCAACCGTTCATGTAACAAGGGGGAAACCTGACGAATATCAGCCATTCCCATCGGTTTTTTTGGCTACCTTTGTTAACTAATAATCTGGTAAGGATGAAGAAAACAAGTATCATTTTACTCGTCGTAATAGCTGTATGCGTAGCCGGGATGGTAATGATGGTGGGGGATTTCAGTACCTATGAAACATTTGCTACCGCGCGTAAGAAAGGAGGGAAGAAGATCCACGTGATAGGCGCGCTGGACAAGGACAAAGCGGTTGTTTACGACCCCGCGAAAGATGCCAATTATTTCAGCTTTTTCATGAAAGATAAAAGTGGCGAAGTCACCAAAGTGGTATTCAACGGCACCCGCCCCACCGACTTCGAAAAATCCACCGAACTGGTGCTCACGGGCAAAATGGTAGGAACGGAATTCCATTGCGATAAAATCCTCATGAAATGCCCTTCCAAGTATAAGGAAGAACAAACCGCCTACAGCGCCAAGAAAGAGATATAAAGCTGATTTCACAACCACTTACGGAACATAATTTTGGAAAATATTAAATATGTAGGGGAGCATTTACTTCCCGGCCAACTCGGGCATTTCTTCACCATCCTCGCATTCGTAGCCTCCCTGGTGGCTACGGTCGCGTTTTTCAGCAGCGTTCAGCAGAAAGAGGAGCTCAAAAAAGCATCCTGGCTCAAAATGGCCCGCTGGGCGTTTTTCGTGCAGACGGCTTCGGTGATCGCCGTGTTCGGCATCCTGTATTACATCATCTCCAACCACCTGTTCGAGTACAAATACGCCTGGCAGCACTCTTCCCGCGACCTGGAGGTGAAATACCTCCTGAGCTGCTTCTGGGAAGGGCAGGAGGGCAGTACGCTGCTCTGGAGCGTATGGCACAGCGTGCTGGGCTGCATCCTGATCTTTACAGCTAAAAAATGGGAAGGCCCTGTGCTGGCCGTGATCTCTTTCGCACAAGCCTGCCTGGCCGCCATGTTGCTGGGGATTTACCTGTTCGACTATAAGCTGGGCAGCACGCCCTTCATTCTCATGCGGCAGGATATGCCCGATACACCGGTGTTCCAGAACCCGAACTACCTGCAATTCCAGCAGTTCGTAGACGGTAACGGCCTCAACGCCCTGCTCAAGAACTACTGGATGGTGATTCACCCGCCGGTGCTGTTCCTCGGCTTCGCCTCCGTGATCGTTCCCTTTGCATTCGCCATTGGCGGCCTGTGGACGCGCAAATACAGCGAATGGGTGAAACCAGCCCTTCCCTGGGCGCTGTTTGCCGCCATGATGCTCGGTACGGGCATCATGATGGGCGCCGCCTGGGCGTACGAATCGCTCACCTTCGGCGGCTACTGGGCCTGGGACCCCGTGGAGAACGCGTCCCTCGTGCCCTGGCTCACCCTCGTGGCCGGCATCCACACGCTGCTCGCCTACCGCAGTTCCGGGCACGCGCTGCGCATCACCTTCTTTTTCTTCATCATCTCTTTCGTATTCATCCTGTATTCCACCTTCCTCACCAAAAGCGGCGTGCTGGGCCAAACCTCCGTGCACTCGTTTACGGATATGGGGATGAGCGGCCAGTTGCTCGTGCTGCTGGGGCTGTTCACCATTCCCTCGTTCTGGCTGCTCATCCAGCGGAACAAGGAAATCCCGAAAGTCGTGAAGGAAGAAAGCACCTACTCCCGCGAGTTCTGGATGTTCGTAGGGTCGCTCGTACTGCTGGTGTCCGGCCTGCAGATCACGTTCATCACCTCCATCCCCGTATGGAACAAGCTGCTCGACCTGTTCGGCCTGAAAAAGCTGCTCAACCTGCAGGATTTCGCGCCGCCCACCGAGCCCGTTTTCTATTACAACCAGATCCAGATCTGGATAGCCATTATCGTAGGGTTGCTCACCGCCGTGGTGCAGTTCCTCAAGTATAAAGACACGCCCAAAGGCACCGTGATGAAGAAACTCGGCTGGCCCACGCTCATTTCCGTGGCGCTGACCGTGCTGATTGCCTGGGTGGGTCGCATCAACTACACCAACTACGGCGCCGGCTTCCTGGTGGCGATCTACCTGATGCTGTTCGCCAGCATCTACGCCATTGTGGGCAATTCCGGCTATATTGTCACCGTGCTGAAAGGCAAGGCCAAAGCCGCCGGCGCTTCCGTGGCGCATATCGGCTTCGGGCTCGTGCTGCTGGGTATCCTGGTTTCTTCCGCGAAAATGGAAGTGCTGTCGGTAGACACGATGGGCGTGCTCAACGGCTACTTCACCAAAGAAAGCGGCCAGAATTCCCGCGAAAACGTGATGCTGCCCAAAGGACTGCCGGTACAGATGGGGCCTTACTTCGTGACGTACCGCGGCGACTCCGTGTCGGCCGTAGACAAGTCCAAGACCCACTTCATCATGGACTACGAGAAGAAAGCGCGGCTGGAAGACGAGCCTACCGAGCGTTTCACCCTGTACCCGGACGCGTTCCTGGAGGTGAAAGGGCAGGAGGGCATCACGCCGAACCCCGATTCCAAGCACTACCTCACCAAAGATATCTTCACCTACATCACCGCGGTGCCGCGGAAAGACGTGGTGACAGACAGCCTGCCGTATACCCCGCACACCATTGCGCAGGGCGATACGATCTACTTCTCCAAGGGTTTCATGGTGCTGACCGCGCTGAAAACTTCGCCACAGCAGCAAAACTACAAGCCCGAGCCCGGTGATATCGCCGTAGGGGCGCAGTTATATGTGCATACGAAGAGCAACGGCGATTTCAACATGCAGCCCGTGTATTTCATCCGCGACAGCAGTTTCCAGAGCAACATCCCCGATACGCTGGCCCCGCTGTCGCTCGCGGTGCGTTTCACGAAAATCCTCCCGAACGAGAACAAGGTGCAGCTGGAGGTGAAAGAAACGCAGGCGCCGATGGACTACGTGGTGATGAAAGCCCTGGTATTCCCGTATATCAACGTACTGTGGATAGGCATCCTGGTGATGATCGTCGGTTTTGTGATGAGCATCCGGCAGCGGCTTCGCAGATAAGTGAAATAAAAATAATATGGAAGGGCGGCCCGATCAGGCCGCCCTTTTGTTATATTGCAGGTAAAATTTCCACCTGATGCGCCGTGTTTTCCGTATAATATTGATGGTGCTGGTGCTTTTCGGCATCCTGTACCTGCTGGGCCCCCGGCCTGCCGCCCCCCAACTGGGTGGCGCCCTGCCGCCGGTGCCCGACGGAGCGGCTGCGCTGAGCGGCTACGTGGCGCAAAAAGAGGCCGGCTTCCGGGTGCGGCCCAATAACGAAGCCCGCATCGTGTGGGCCGATTCCCAGCACCGTAAAACGCCCTATAGCATCGTATATCTCCATGGTTTTTCCGCCAGCGCCAAGGAAGGCGATCCCGTGCACCAGGATTTCGCCCGGCGGTTCGGGTATAATTTGTACCTCAGCCGCCTCGACGGGCATGGCCTCGATACCAGCGAAGCCCTGCTGGGCATGACCGCCGCCGGCCTCTGGCGTGACGCCAAAGAAGCGCTGGCCATCGGTAAAAAACTCGGCAACCGGGTGATACTCGTCGGCACCTCCACCGGCGGCACCCTGGCATTGCTGCTGGCGGCCGAATTCCCGGACGACGTGGCCGCCGTCATCAACCTGTCGCCCAATATCGCCATCAACGAAGCCATGATCGGGCTGCTCGACGAGCCCTGGGGCATTTACATGGCCCGCCTGGTGAAAGGCAGCAAATACAACGAATACGTACCGGAAAATCCCGAAAAAGCCCGGTACTGGTACACCAAATACCGCCTCGAAGCCGTTGTTGAACTGGAGAACCTGGTAGATCATACCATGCGGCCCGAACTGTTCAAGAAGGTGCGCCAGCCCGTGCTCAACCTGTATTATTATAAAAACGAGCGCGAGCAGGACCCGACCGTGAAAGTATCCGCCATCCTCGACATGCACCGCGCGCTGGGCACGCCCTCTAAACTGAAGCGGGCGGTCGCCATTCCCAATGCCGGCGCTCATGTGATCGGCTCCAGCATTACGTCGGGCGACGTGCCGGCGGTGCAATCCGCCATCATCGCATGGTGGAAGGAAATCTCTAGGAATCAGAACTAATTCGTACCTTGGTTTTATTCAAATTAGTATGTTCCGTTTTCTGACCATTGCCGTTTCAAGCCTGCTGTGCCTTCATCTGACCGCTGCCGCCCAGCAGCGTACGGGCACAGATTCTGTGGCTGTCCGCGCGGTGGTGTACGGAACAGACACCATCCCCTCCATCACCCTGTCTATCGTGGAAGTTGTGGACCGGCTGCCCAAGCGCCTGCGGAAAGAACGCGCCCGCTGGACGCGGCTGCGCAACGCCGTTTACGTAACGTATCCCTATGCCGTGACCGCCAGCAGGGTACTGAAAGACGTAGGGCAGGAGCTCGACAAAATGCCCAACAAAAAACAGCGGAAGGCCTACCTCGCCACCAAGGAAAAAGAGCTCAAGGAACAGTTCGGCAACAAGCTCGAAAACCTCTCCATCTACCAGGGCAAGGTGCTGATGAAGCTCATCCACCGCGAAACCGGCGAGAACTGCTACGAGATCATCAAGGAACTGAAAGGCGGCTTCAACGCCCGGATGTACCAGACGGTCGCCTTCTTCTTCGGCGGGAACCTGAAAAGCGAGTTCAACGCCCAGGACGATAAGGATATTGAGCTGATCGTGCAGGAAATCCAGCTGTATAACCGCTTCAATTAGATGTTGCCCCTCCGATTTGGTACATCCCGCCGTAACCCCGAACTTTGCCGGGCAAATGACGAATAGCGCCGTTGAGGCGTTCGCCGCTTTAAAATTTAATCACAACAGAATGAAACTGGACATACTGGCCATTGCGGCCCATCCCGACGATGTGGAGCTATCGTGCGCCGGCACCCTGATGGTGCATGCGGCGCAGGGAATGAAGGTAGGAATTGCTGACCTGACACAGGGAGAACTCGGTACCCGCGGCACCCCCGAAGGCCGCCTCGTGGAAGCGGCGGATGCCTGCGCCCTGATGGGGCTCGACGTGCGGGTGAACCTTAAACTGGCCGACGGCTTTTTCCAGAATACGCGGGAAGACCAGCTGACCGTTATCCGCGCCATCCGGCAATTCCGCCCGGAGATTGTACTGGCCAACGCGGTCGACGACCGGCACCCTGACCACGGCCGTGCCGCCAAACTGATTGCGGACGCCTGCTTCCTGGCGGGGCTGCGGAAAATCGAGACGGTGGGGGAAGACGGGCAGCCACAGCATGCCTGGCGCCCCAAGCAGGTGTTCCATTTCCTGCAGGACCGGTACCATGAGCCCGATTTCGTGGTGGACATCACCCCGGTGATGGACAAAAAGATCGAGGCCATCAAATGCTTCAAAACACAGTTCCTGGCCGCACAGGACCATGAACCGCAGACATACATCTCTTCTCCGGCGTTTTTCGACAGCGTGGTGTACCGCGCCAAAATGCTGGGTAAAATGGTGGGAGTGGAATATGCCGAAGGGTATACGTCCGCCAAAATGATCGGCGTAAGAAGCCTGAAAGACCTGATTAACGAAAATACCTGAGGGGACTCCGGGCGTTTCGCCGGCGAATAGAAAAACACATTACAGACAAAGCATTCCCGGGTTGCGGGGCAAACATAAAAAAGGCTGCATGAGCGATCGTGCAGCCTTTTTGTGTATTGAAAACGCGTTTTTAAAGGGGGAAAGCATCCCGGGTGATGCGCCACTGCGATAATAAGCCAGTGGCAGCAAAACAAATCCAACCATTCTCCGGGGGAGAACAATTTTCAAGTACGGTACAATGGAACCCGCTGCGGTCATGTTGGGCCCTTAGCTGCCCCATGACCTGCCGAAACTAGATGAATAAATCCTGCGTAGCATCGAATTCATCTTGTTTGTTGATGCTGTTTTTGATAAACGGAATCAAAGCAAGGCCAACCGTAAGAATCACTAAAAGTACATTTCTGAATTTCATATCCTGTCCTAATTTACTTGCTACATATATAACTAAATAACGTGCCAAAAGGTTACGCGGAATCGTTAAAAAAATGTGTATTTCAGCCGTCGAAATGCCAGCAAAATAGGGAGTTTCAGGCTGGTAGCGGGTTTGCAGGAAGTGGTGTCTATGAAAAATGGAAATGATATAGAGTAAATTGATATGTGCCGCTTGTAAATCTATTTGATTTATCCCTTTTTGATGATGAACTTTGCGGCGGCTTTACTAAACAGCTTAGCATAAAATCAATAAAATCGAAATAGATCATGAAAAATGCAGTTTTATCCGTAGGGGCGCAATTCCCTGAGTTTGCAAAAAAGGCAGTTGTTTCAATCGAAAAAGGGAAAGAGTTTTATGAAATCTCTTCTGAAGAAATCAAAAACTCCGGTAAATGGATGGTGATGTTCTGGTGGCCTAAGGATTTTACGTTTGTTTGTCCTACCGAAATTGCTGAATTCAACAAACACTACCAGGATTTTGCCGACCGCGACGCTATCCTGATCGGTGCATCCACCGACTCTGAGTTTGTGCACCTGGCCTGGAGAAAAGATCACGACGACCTCCGCGGCCTGCAATTCCCCATGCTGGCAGACACTTCCAAAAGCCTCGCCGAAGAGCTCGGCATCCTGCAATCCGACGAAAAGATCGCTTACCGCGCTACTTTCGTGGTGGATCCCCAGGGTATCGTTCGCTGGACGTCCGTATACGACCTGAGCGTAGGCCGTAACGTGAAAGAGGTTATTCGCGTGATCGACGCGCTGCAGACAGACGAGCTGTGCCCCTGCAACTGGCAGAAAGGCGAAGCGACCCTGAACGCATAATGACATGGGGCAGGAGGGGCCATTTCCGGCCCCTTCTGCTTTTTTACCCCGTACACAATACAAAAGCATTAAAATGTTTGCAACGAATACACAGGAAACCGCCCAGCAGCTGCTGCAGGCGGTGGGGATGCCCACGCAGGACGTGCCCGGCAAGCTGGCGGCGCTGGCTGCCACGGACGCCCGTTACCTGAAAGATCTGAAAATCAATGTGACCAATGCCCTCGAGGCCGGTACCCTCACCAAAAAGGAAGCGTACCTCCTGGGGCTCGCGGTGGCCGTGAATGAGAAACTGGCCGGCCTGCAGGGCGGTTTTGAGCAACTGGCGCTGGCCGCCGGGGCGACCGACAAGGAAGTGGCCGATGTGGTGAGCTGTACCTCGCTGATGAACGCCAATAACGTATATTACCGCTTCCGGCACTTCGTGGGGAAGGAGTTTTATACCACAGCGCCCGCCGGTATCCGGATGAGCATTATGGCCAATCCCGTGATCGGGAAGGAGTTTTTCGAGCTGGTGAGCCTGGTGGTATCTGCCATTAACGGCTGCGAAATGTGCGTGAGCTCCCATGAAGAGGCCCTGCTGAAGCACGGCACCGAACAGCAGCGAATCCTCGATGCGGTGAGGCTGGGCGCGGTGATCAGGAGCCTGGGCGTACTGCTGTAAGCAGTAATGTGTCCACAAAAATAGACAGCAAATAAATTATGTGAATAAAAACACTTCACATAATTTGATATTTACGTAAAATAGTGCGACTTTTGCAGTCCAAAATTTTTAGAACATGGCAAGAGTATGTCAGGTGACAGGGAAAAAACCAATTACAGGTCATCATGTATCTTTTTCGAACATTAAGACAAAAAGAAGGTTTCTGCCCAATCTGCAAACCAAGCGTTTCTTTTTGGCGGAGGAAGACCGTTGGATCACTTTGAAAGTGTCCGCTGATGGTCTGAGAACCATTAACAAACGTGGCCTGTATGCCGTAGTGAAAGATCTGCGTGCTGAAGGTAACAAAGACATCTAATTCGTTAAGGATCACTTAATAAGAATACAAAATGGCAAAGAAAGGTAACAGGGTGCAGGTAATTCTGGAGTGCACGGAACATAAAAATTCCGGCCAGCCGGGTACTTCCCGCTACATCAGCAACAAAAACAAAAAGAACACTCCGGAGCGTCTGGAGCTGAAAAAGTACAACCCTATCCTGAGGAAGGTGACTGTACACAAAGAAATCAAATAAGGTCAGTTAGTAGCGGGGCTGTTAATCGTTCAGGTTACGGTTAGCTCTGAATGATTGACACTTTACAATTAACGATTAATATTATACAAGATGGCAAAACAGGCTTCTAAAAACGCGAAAGTAAAAGATACGAAAGCAGCCGCTGAAGCGAAAGTGTGGACGAAAGTGATCAAGGCTGTACGTTCTCCCAAATCAGGTGCTTACACCTTCAAGGAAGCAATCGTGCACAAAGACAAAGTGCAGGAGTTCATGAACCAGAAGTAATTTGGCTTTACTAATCATACTGCAATAAAGCTGTTCGCCATGCGGACGGCTTTTTGTGTTTTGGGGAAACCGGGATGTTTAATGGTTTGCCGGGCAAGAAGCTCCTGGCTAGACGTTGCCGAAAGGAGGCTTATCGCCTTGAAACTGGCAGAAGGGCGGTAGCCGGACTGCTTTTGCGCCCGCTCCGGGGAATATTTTTACCCGTCAAATCCCGAATAACGCTACATTTGTAACCTGCTTCCGGAAACGGGCCGTTAACCCGCCCCCGGACGCCCTCAATCACATTGTAATCGACTTCGTATGGGTTTTTTTAACAAGCTCTTTTCCCGGGAAAAGAAGGAAAGTCTGGACCAGGGCCTTCAGAAAACAAAAGAAAGTTTCCTCTCCAAAATCGGCCGCGCCATCGCCGGTAAGTCCACCGTAGACGCAGAAGTGCTGGATAACCTCGAAGAAGCGCTCGTATCCGCCGACGTGGGCGTAGACACCACCGTGCGGATCATCAGCAAAATAGAAGCTCGTGTAGCGAAAGATAAGTATCTGAACACCAGCGAATTAAACCGCATACTGCAAGAAGAAGTAGCAGCCATTCTCGTAGACGCACCGGATAGCGGTTTCCGCGATTTCGACGTGCCGGCCGGCAAAAAGCCGTATGTGATCATGGTAGTCGGCGTAAACGGGGTGGGGAAAACCACCACCATCGGCAAGCTGGCCTATAACTTCAAGAAAGCAGGTAAATCGGTGCTCCTGGGCGCCGCGGATACGTTCCGCGCCGCCGCGGTAGACCAGCTGACCATCTGGAGCGAGAGGGTAGGCGTGCCCATCGTGAAGCAGCAAATGGGCTCCGACCCTGCCGCCGTGGCGTTCGACACCGTACAGAGCGGCGTAGCCCGCGACACGGACGTGATCATCATCGATACCGCAGGCCGGTTGCATAACAAGCTCCACCTGATGGACGAGCTCAGTAAAATCAAGCGCGTGATGAACAAGGTGATTCCCGATGCACCCCACGAAGTGCTGCTGGTGCTCGACGGTTCCACCGGCCAGAATGCCCTCGAACAGGCCCGGCAGTTCACCGCCGCCACGGAAGTGACCTCCCTGGCCATCACCAAGCTCGATGGTACCGCCAAAGGAGGCGTGGTGCTCGCCATTGCGAACCAGTTCAAAATACCCGTGAAATACATCGGTATCGGCGAAAAAATGGAAGATCTGCAGGTGTTTGACCGCGAAGAGTTTGTAGATACTTTATTTAGCTTAAATAGCTGATTGTTAAATCAATATATTGAAAGCCGGGAGTTTTACTTCCGGCTTTTTTGTTCCATCCAACTACTTATCAACCTTTTACGCACGCTGACAATCTATTGCAGCAATTCCTTAAATTTGAAGATAGTACCATATTGTTTCACCCGAAAACAATTCGTTTTTATGAAAATACAATCCATAGATCGAGTTGAGCATATTTCCGCGGAAGACTTCAGGACGCAATATTTCGAACCTCGCAAACCCTTGATCATTACCGGATTGTCCAAAGCCTGGCATGCGCGCGACAAATGGACCTGGGATTACTTCAAATCCATCGTAGGCGATAAAACGGTGGGCGTTTACAACAATGAAAGGGCCGGCGCCAAAACCCTCGTCAACGGCGCAGACGATTATATTCCTTTCGGGGATTACCTCGATATGATCCAGCAGGGGCCCGTTAAGCTCCGGATCTTCCTGTTCAACATCTTCCAGCACGCCCCCCAGCTGGTGAATGATTTCACCTGGCCGGACGCGATGGCCAGGGGATTCCTCAAAAAATACCCCATGTTGTTCGTGGGCGGAGCGGGTTCCGTGGCCCACATGCACTACGACATCGACCTCAGTCACATCTTCCACACTCAGTTCGTGGGCCGGAAGCGGGTGCTGCTGCTCGAGAATAACCAGTCGAAGCTCATCTACCGCATGCCCCTCACCGTGGAAAGCGCGGCCAATTTCGTGAACTGGAAAGACCAGCTCGACGAAACCAACTATCCGGCGCTTCAGTACGCCAGGGGCTATTCTACCATCCTCGAGCATGGCGACACCATGTTCATGCCCGGCGGGTACTGGCACCATATGGAGTACCTCGACGGGGGCTTCGCCATGAGCCTGCGCGCCCTCGACCATACCCTCGCCGGTAAGCTCAACGGCCTTTATCACATCGCCGGGCTGCGCAGCATGAACAACCTCATGATCAAGGTGGCGCCGGAATGGTGGTACCACTACAAGCGCAAGATAGCCCGCCGGCGCGCGGAAAGGGCCATGCAACAGCTCGTGGTGGCAGGCAATGGCCACCAGCATTGATTAATTATATGTTAATACACATATTTTCAATATAATTTGTTAACTTTGCACCTTCTCAAGAGACTCCACAAAGACTCATAGTCACTCAACACAGCTGCCTGCTGTATATTCAGAGCGTGTCTGCGCGTCTTCGTGGCAATTCCGGGCAACCGGGATCAAATTAAAAATTGCTGTTTGAAGACAAGAACTTTAAAGAAAGACAAGGTTAATATTATTACGCTGGGTTGTTCGAAGAACATGGTTGATTCGGAGGTTTTAAGCGGCCAGCTGAAAGCCAACGACATCGATGTGGTGCATGAAAATGCCAAACGCGATCACAACATCGTGGTGGTGAACACCTGCGGTTTTATCGATAAAGCCAAGGAAGAATCCATCAACACCATCCTCGACCAGGTGGAGCTCAAGAACAGGGGCCGCCTCGACAAGGTGTTTGTGACCGGCTGCCTGAGTGAGCGCTACCGCGGAGACCTTGAGAAAGAAATACCCGGCGTGGACGCCTGGTTCGGAACCATGGAACTGCCCCTCATCCTCAAAAAATTCGATGCGGACTACAAGGCGGAACTGGTGGGTGAAAGGTTGCTCAGCACCCCTTCACATTACGCCTATCTGAAAATTTCGGAAGGATGTAACCGTACCTGCGCATTCTGCGCCATTCCCCTGATGCGCGGCCAGCACGTGTCCAAGCCCATCGAACAACTGGTGGCGGAAGCGGAGAAACTGGTGAAAAGCGGGGTGAAGGAAATCATGCTGATCGCACAGGAACTGACTTACTACGGTCTGGACCTGTACAAACAGCGCCGTCTCGCCGACCTGCTCAACGCCCTGGCCGATGTGAAAGGCCTCGAATGGATTCGCCTGCACTATGCCTATCCCACCAAGTTCCCCCTCGAAATCCTCGACGTGATGCGGGAACGGGATAATATCTGCAAGTACCTCGACATGCCCCTGCAACACATCGCAGACCCCATGCTCAAGGCCATGAAACGCCAGATCACCCGCCGCGAGATCTTCGACCTCGTGCAGACCATCCGCGAAAAAGTGCCCGGCATCTGCCTCCGCACCACCCTCATCGCCGGCTTCCCCGGCGAAACGGAAGAAGACGTGGAAGACGTGAAACGCTTCCTCGAAGAAGTGCGGTTCGACAGGGTAGGCGTGTTCACCTACAGCCACGAGGAAAATACCTCGGCCTACGACCTGGAAGACAATATCCCGGCCGAAGAGAAAGAAAGGCGTGCGCAGGACATCATGGAAACGCAACAGGAAATTTCCCTGCAGAAAAATCAGGAGAAAGTAGGAAAAGTATTCAAAGTAATCGTTGATAAAAAAGAATCCGGCCGTTACCTGGGCCGTACGGAGTTCGATTCGGTGGAGGTGGATAATGAGGTGATCATTAACACAGACAGGAAGTTGAAACCCGGCGATTTTGTACAGGTTAAAATAACCAAGGCGTTCGACTATGACTTGGAAGGAGAGCTGGTGTAAAACAACCGGCAATTGATCACCCGGCCTGTTAAAAAAACAAGCGGGCCACCGAAAAAAATTAAATGACAACATTCGAATCATTAGGACTTCAGGAGAATCTGCTGAAAGGCGTTACGGACCTCGGCTTTGTTTCCCCTACACCCATCCAGGAAAAAGCAATCCCGGTGCTCCTCGGCGGAGACCGCGATTTTGTGGGCCTGGCACAAACCGGTACCGGTAAAACCGCGGCATTCGGCTTGCCGCTGCTGCATCAGCTCGACGTAAAACTGCGTCAGCCGCAGGCACTCATCCTGTGCCCCACGCGCGAGCTGTGCCTCCAGATTACCAACGACCTGAAAAATTTCTCCAAATACCTCGGCGACGTGAGTATCGTGGCCGTGTACGGCGGTACCGCCATCGGCCTGCAGCTGCGTGAACTGAAACGCGGCGTGCACATCGTGGTAGCTACCCCCGGCCGCCTGCTCGACATCATCGAGCGCGGCGCCATCAACTTCGAAAAAGTACGCTATGCCGTGCTCGACGAAGCGGATGAAATGCTCAACATGGGCTTCCAGGAAGATATCAACAGCATTCTTTCCAATACCCCCGAAGAAAAAACAACCTGGCTGTTTTCCGCCACCATGCCCGCCGAAGTTCGCCGCATCGCCCAGAAATACATGGACGATCCCTTCGAACTGACCGTTGGCAGCAAAAACAGCGGCAACGCCAATATTGAGCACGAATATTACGTGGTGCGCCCCCGCGACAAGTACGCAGCGCTGAAACGCATTGTGGACTTCAACCCGGACATTTTCGGCATCATCTTCACCCGTACCAAGATCGAGTCACAGGAAATCGCCGAAAGCCTCATCCGCGACGGCTATAACGCCGACGCCCTGCACGGTGACCTCACCCAGCAGCAGCGCGACAAGGTGATGAAGCGCTTCCGTGAAAAATCCATCCAGGTGCTGGTAGCCACCGACGTAGCCGCCCGCGGCATCGACGTGGACAATGTGACGCACGTGATCAACTACGACCTGCCCGATGACGTGGAGAACTACACCCACCGTTCCGGCCGTACCGCCCGCGCAGGCCGTTCCGGCGTGTCCATCGCCATCATCGGCGGCCGCGACATCGGCAAGATCCGCCAGATCGAGCGCGTGCTCGGTGGCAAGAAATTCGTGAAGGCCGAAGTGCCGGACGGGTTCGCCGTTTGCGAAAAACAACTCTTCGCGCTCGTGCATAAAGTACACAACGTAACCGTGAACGAGGAGCAGATAGA
Organism: uncultured Chitinophaga sp.; assembly: GCA_965653365.1. GTDB lineage: Bacteria > Bacteroidota > Bacteroidia > Chitinophagales > Chitinophagaceae > Chitinophaga. Next base: position 160,241 of record CBFGZV010000005.1, read on the forward strand.
CCCCTATCTGACCCGCATATACGAAGAATTCGCAGACCTGAGCAAAGAAGAGCTGATCCGCCGCTTTGCCTCCCTCGAATTCAATGAGTTCCTGGAATACTACCAGGACGCTCCGGACCTGAACGTAAAAGAAGAGCGCCGCAGCGGCGACGATTTCGGCCGCTCTTCCCGCAACGGCAAATTCAGCCGCCTGTTCATCAACCTGGGCTCTGTAGACAATTTCACCCGCGGCGACATGCTCCGCTTCATCTGCGACAATACCGGCCTGCGTGGCAACATGATCGGCCGCATCGACCTGAAAGGCGTATACTCCTTCTTCGAAGTGGAAAACGAAGTGGTGGAAAAAGTGCAGAACAGCTTCAAGAAAGTGGAATACAACGGCCGCTCCGTAAGGATCGAAACCTCGCAGGACGGCGACAAGCGCCGCACCGGTGGCGGCAACCGCTCTTACTCCGACCGTCCCCGTAAAACCTGGACCGGCAGCGAAGACGGCGGTTTCCGTCCGCGCCGCGAGTTTTCCAAGCCCGGCGGCGGTTTCCGTGGCAAACGCTAAGCATACCGCTCAGATATTTATTTTAACCCGCAGACGACAGTTTGCGGGTTATTTTTTTTATCTTGAAAAAAATCACCAGCCCAAACAGGTATGACCACAACCCGCCAAAAACAAAAAAAGAGCATTCCACAGGATGAAGAGCCGTTCCGCACATTGAAACCCGTAGAACCTTTTTCATTGTTCTCCGCCCGCGATGTGCAGCTGTTCCAGGAAGGCACGCACGACCGCCTGTACGAAAAGTTCGGGTCGCACGGCCTCACCTACGAAGGGGTAGAGGGTACCTACTTCGCCGTTTGGGCGCCCAACGCGGCTTTCGTATCGGTGATCGGCGACTTCAACGGCTGGAACCAGTACAGTCATACACTGTATCCGCGCTGGGATAAATCCGGCATCTGGGAAGGGTTTATTCCCCATCTCAAAGACCGGCAGCTCTATAAGTATTTTATCCGCTCCAACTCCGGCGAAGAGCTCCGCAAGGGCGACCCCTTCGCCAACCACTGGGAGGTGCGGCCCAAAACCGCTTCCGTCACCACCCATCTCACCTACAAATGGAAAGACGCGGCCTGGATGAAGAAAAGGGCTGCCAAAAACAGCCTCAGCAGCCCATTTTCGGTGTACGAGGTGCACCTGGGCTCGTGGCGCCGGCCGGACCCGGAGAACCATGAAATTTTCTATTCCTACAAGGAAATAACGGCCATGCTGGTGCCCTATGTGAAAGAAATGGGGTTCACGCACGTAGAGCTGATGCCTATCATGGAGCATCCCTTCGATGGCTCATGGGGCTACCAACTGACGGGGTTTTACGCTCCCACGGCCCGGTACGGTACCCCACAGGAGTTCATGGCCATGGTAGACGCATTCCATCACGCGGGCATCGGGGTGATACTCGACTGGGTGCCTTCCCACTTTCCGTACGATGAGCACGGCCTTTACCGCTTCGATGGTTCGCATTGCTACGAATACGCCGACATGCGGAAAGGGTTCCATCCCGACTGGAACAGCTATGTGTTCAATTACGCCCGGAACGAAGTCAAGTCATTCCTGCTCAGCAACGCGCTGTTCTGGCTCGACAAATTCCATATAGACGGCCTGCGCGTAGACGCGGTGGCCTCGATGATCCATCTCGATTATTCGCGGAAAGCCGGCGCCTGGGAGCCCAATGCCCACGGCGGCAACGAAAACCTCGAAGCCATCGCTTTCCTCAAAGAGCTCAATACCACCATTTACAGCCGCTTCCCGGATGTACAGACCATCGCGGAAGAATCGACGTCTTTTTACGGCGTGTCGCGGCCCGTATTCATGGGCGGGCTCGGCTTCGGGATGAAATGGATGATGGGCTGGATGAACGACACGCTCGACTATTTCAAGAAAGATCCCCTGTTCCGCAAATGGTACCAGAACCAGATCACCTTCAGCATCATGTATGCCTTCAGCGAAAACTTCATGCTGCCGCTGAGCCACGATGAAGTGGTGCACGGCAAAAGCCCGCTGATCTACAAAATGCCCGGCGACGACTGGCAGCAGTTCGCCAACCTGCGGCTGATGTACAGTTACATGTTTACCCATCCCGGCACCAAATTATTATTCATGGGAGGGGAGTTCGGCGATACGAAGGAATGGAACTATAAAACCGAGCTGGGCTGGCACCTGCTGCAGCATCCCACCCACCAGGGCCTGCAGGAGTTCGTGAAGGCCATTAACAAACTGTACACCGGCGAGCCAACCCTGTATGCTACCCAGTTCGACGGCAACAGTTTTGAATGGGTGCACCTGGCCGACCAGGATAACAGCATCCTCGTGTACGCCCGTAAAGGAGAGGAGGGAGAAGTGATACTGGTGGCGCTCAACATGACGCCCGTGGCCAGGGAAGCCTATCCCATTGGTATCCCGTGGAACCTCAACTTCAAGGAAGTGCTCAACAGCGATGAGGCGCGCTTTTACGGCAGTGGCGTGGTGAACACCGGCATCCTCAAACCCGTCACCGGCCGCTTCGGCAAACCTTACGACCTCATCCTGCGGCTGCCGCCCCTGGGCGCCACCATCTTTAAAAGCAGGAAAAGATAATACGCACAACGGGCCCGCCAAGGGCCCGTTTGGCTTGAAACCCTTTCGCAGTAAAACCTGCGGCCGCTTTGGAACGAAAATTGCATGTACAACCCCGGACCATATTCCACAGCATGAAAAAAATTCTAACGGCTGTTTAAACCTTCTCCGGTATTTCCCATCTAACCTGAACGGTGCAATAAGGATATGTGATTCTGCGTTTCAATTACCATTTGATCTGATTATTCCATAGTTGAAAAACGAGTAGCTAATCTTAAAACCATTCTTTATTATGAAAAAAGTGTTCCGCAAGTGGGGCCTGCCCGTTATGCTCCTGGGCGCCCTCTCACTCATCCTTTACGCCTGTACAAAAAATAACTCGGCCGAACCGGGTGAAGTGCCCGACGGCAAACAGCGCGTGAGCATCAAACTGACAGATGGCCCCGGTTTATTCGACCAGGTGCTCATCGATATCCAGAAAGTTGAAGTACTGATAGATACCTGTAAAAGCGACGACGATGACGACGATGACCGCTGGGACGACCGCGACCGTTGCGACTGGTGGGAAGACAGAGGCCGCGGGCGGGATAAGGACGACGATTGCGATATATGGGATTCACTCGCCGTTAAACCGGGTGTGTATGACCTGCTGAAACTCCGGAACGGCGTAGATACCAGTCTTGCCGCCGGCGTGATCGCCAAAGGCCGGATCAAAGGCATCCGCATCACCATAGGCCCCAACAGCTCCCTTGTTAAAGACAGTGTTAGCTATCCGCTCCGTTCCATCGGCGGCCAGGTGAAAATAATGATCAAAGTAAGGCATCACGAATGGGATGAAATCTCTCCGGATAACCTGCAACTGTGGCTCGATTTCGACATCCAGCGTTCCATTATCCAGGTGAGCAGGGGCAAGTTCATCCTCAAGCCCTTCATCCATGTATGGACGCTGAAAACCACCGGTTCCGTATCCGGCAGGATCCTGCCCACCGACGCCGAATCCGTGGTGACCGTATTCAACAGCCTCGATTCCATGCACGCGTTGCCGGGCCGCGATGGCCAGTTCAAGATCCGTGGCCTGAAGGTAGGTACGTACAGCCTGTATGTGAATGCCGGCAATGGTTACAGGGATACCACCATCACCAACATCAAGGTGGAAAGAAATAAAGACACCAAAGTTCCTACGATTACTTTGAAAAAGTAATCTTGCAACCTGAAACATACAAACGGGGCCCCGGTTTTACGGGGCCCCTTCATTTAAGGAAAAATTTGTAATTTGTGGATAACCATTAAATCCTTTAGTTCCTGTGAAAACACTCATCTCATTGATTCTCTGCTCATTTATTGCATTTACCGCGGCCGCGCAGGCCGGAGGGAACAATGTAGACGCCAAAAAGCGTAAACAGGGCCCCTGGGTGGAACTGGTGGAAGGCGTGCGCGGCGAGCCCGGCTATTCCTGGGAAGGCCGGTATGTCAACGACCGCAAGGAAGGCGTCTGGAAAAAATACAACGCCAATGGTGATGTGATGGCGGAAGAAACTTTCAAACACGGCGCGCTGGATGGTTTGTGCAAATATTATTACCCCAACGGCAAAATCAGCGCAGTGGGCAATATGATCGCGGTGGATCTGGAAGGCCAGAAAGACACCGTGACCGTAGTAGACCCGGTTACCAGCGAAGAAAACCTCGTGGAAGTAACCCGTAAAGGCCACTCCGTGAAACACGGCGAATGGCGCGTGTATGACGAAGACGGATCGATGATGCGCGAAACCTATGAACGCGGCGAACTGAGCAATTCCGCCGCACCCGTGAGCAAGCCCCGAAATGCCGTTCCGCTGCCCCACGAACAACAAGCCCCCGGCGCGAAAAAGAAGAAAGGCAAAGAGTAACTTTTTTTCATTTATAACCGTTGCACAAGTATTATATGCTGGTAACGAACACGATACTACCCGTATATTTTTGAGCAAGACAAAAACCGGGAACGGTCCCTGCAACGTATATATCTTTTTAGCAAATTAGGACAGGATTCCTTACATTTAGATAGAGGCACTAAGCATATAGAAGGCATGAAAGGAGCCGCTGTTCAACCAAAACTAAGAATTCCCTGACCGTGACTGCAAACCGTGTCTTTATTGTAAGGGTGGTCATCGTATCAGTCCGTTTGTTTAAATAAACCTATTCGTGATGCCGATTTTAATATCCCAAACGTTCCGTGCCAGGCTTCAGCACATTTACAAGTTAGGCATATTGCGTACCTCCAGTAAAGAAGAAGCCCGCAGAATCAGGGTGGTCAACATCGTTAGCTTTGCCACCGGCATACTGGTAACGGTATATGGCATTTCATTCTATTTACTCCTCCATTCCCTGCTGATTTTAGTCCCGGCGGTGTTTGTATTCTGCCCGGCCTTTTTCAGCATGATATGGCTCAACTATAAAGGCCATTTCAACGCATCGCGCATCGGCCTCCTGGGTATCTTCATCACCATCATCCTGTATTACGGCGCCATCCTGGGCCGCGTTACCGAGGTGCAGCTGCTGGCCGTTTTTCTCATGAGCGTGGCCCTGCTGATCTGGCGGCCGCAGGAGAAACGCCAGCGCATCATCTGCGTGTCGATGCCCATCATCTGCCTGGTGTTGCTCGAGTTCATTTATTACTTTCACCTCGTTGAGCCGCTGCCGTTATCTGCGCAAACGCAGAACCTTTACCGCTGGATGGTGATGCCGGTGGTGCTTTTCCTGAACTACCTCGCCATCAGTTTATACCAGCGCAATATCATGGACCTGCTGCGGACCCTTCGCAGCCGCAATACCGCTCTCATCCGCAGCCGCAATGAAGTCGTGAACCAGCGCATGGAGCTGGCGCGGTACAGCGATGAAATGGAAGACCTCGTGCACGAGCGCACCATCGCCCTGCAAACGGCCAACGACGCCAAAACCCAGTTTATCAGCGAACTGAGCCACGAAATACGCACCCCCCTCAACACCATCATGGGCATCAGCGAACTGCTCAACGAGGCGCTCGGGCAACCGGACCCGGAAGAACGCATCCGCCAGATGGCGAAAAACCTGCACGCCACCAGCCACAACATCCTCGAGCTCGTCAACAGCGTGCTGGAACTGGCTAAAATCGAAGCCGGCAAAACGGATGAAGTGAAAATGGGCGCGTTTTCCCTGCGCGACTGGTTGCTCAATACGGTCAACATCTACCAGAGCATCGCCAGCAAGAAGTCCGTGTTCATCCATCTCGAAATAGATAGCCGGTTCCCGGAAATGATCATCAGCGACAAGCTGATGCTGGGCCAGGTGATCAACAATATCCTGTCCAATTCCATCAAGTTCACCCCTGCAGAAAAAAACATACGCGTACGCTGTTTCCATAACCTGCACAGCATGTTCATACAGGTATGCGACGAGGGAAGAGGTATTCCCGCCGGACAGCTGGCGGCCATATTCCAGCCGTTCGAGCAGGGCGACCGGGAGATGTACCGGCAGTTCGGCGGCAGCGGCCTGGGGCTGGCCATCGCTAAAAGAAAAGTGGAACTGATGGGCGGTAGCATACAGGTAAGCAGCCAGCAGGGCGAGGGCAGCAACTTCCTCATTGCATTGCCGCTGCAGGTGAGCAGCGAGGAGCGCGTACACACCGTCGCCGAATTGACGCCGCTGCCCTCCCATACGAAAGTAGTGGTGATGGATGATAACGTGATCGACCATACGATTATGAAACACTTCCTGGCACGCATCGGCATCACGCAGGTGGGCTTCGCCATCAACGGCCTGGACGGTATAGAGTTGGTGCGCGGCATGCAGCCGGATGTGATCCTCATGGACCTGCACATGCCCGTGATGAGCGGCCGCGAAACGTTTTTTAACCTCCGGCAGGAAGAACTGCTGAAGCACATTCCCATCGTGGCCGTATCGTCCGATGCGTTTAAGGAACAGGAACAGGAATACATTTCAATGGGTATGGACGGATATATCCGCAAGCCCGTGGAAATTAACGTATTGCACGGCGTGCTCGAAAAACTGCTGCTCGTCGATTCGCGTTCCGCCAACGCCGCGGCCCTTCCCAATCCCAGCCTGGCCGACTGAAAAATTTAAGAACCGATTCCTACAGTTGAACCGGATAATATCACATTCCGGTGTATGCCCCTGCGTTTCATTGCTGTATTGCGTGTTTATTGCCGGATAAACCAAAATTCAGCTTATGAAACGAAAACTACTATTGTTTTTCCTGCTCATCAGCGTGACGTCCCTGCACGCCCAGGAAAAGCCCCGCTCCGGTCTGGTGACAGACGATGCAGGCATGCCGCTGGAACGGGTGTCTGTACAAATCAAAGGCACAACGGGCGGCGGTTTCACCGATGCGTCCGGCGCCTTCCGGGTAATGGCGAAAGACAACGATATACTGGTATTTTCAATGATAGGGTACAACCGTACCGAAGTAACCGCCCGCAACGTGGGCGCCGGTTTTTCGCTGAAGCTGCCCAAGAGCGAAAGCCAGCTCACAGAGGTAGTGGTGGCCGCTTTGGGCGTGAACCGGCGGCGCAGCCAGACGTCTTACGCCATCCAGCAGATTTCCGGCGAAGAGATATCCCGCGTGCGTGCGCCCAACTTCATGCAGGGCCTTTCCGGCAAGATCGCCGGGCTGAGCATCCAGCAAAACAACGTGCTGGGCGGCTCCACCAACGTGCAACTGCGCGGCATACGCTCCATCACCAACGACAACACCGCGCTGTTCGTGATAGACGGCGTGCCTTACAACAACCAGAGCGGCGCCCGCCACACCAGCGGTTTGGGTAACAGCCGGCAACGTCTCGGCTTCGGCGGCTACGATTACGGCAGCGCCGCGGCAGACATCAACCCCGACGATATTGAAAGCATCAGCGTACTGAAAGGCGCCGCAGCCACCGCTTTATACGGTTCGCAAGGCGCCAACGGCGTGGTGCTCGTTACCACCAAAAAAGGAAAAAGAGGCCTCGGCATTACCGTTAACACTGGCGTAGGCGTAGCAACGCTCGTTAAAAGTACCTTCCCGGAATACCAGCGCGAATACGGCGCAGGCTATGAATCGCACTGGTTTAACCGCGACATCAACGGCGACGGCACACCAGACCGCATTGCCCGCCTCGATGCGGACGCCTCCTTCGGCATGCCCTTCGACCCCAGCCTGATGGTATACCAGTGGGATGCGTTCGACAGCACTTCGCCCACCTACCGCAAAGCAAGGCCCTGGACCGCCGCCGCGCACGACGCCAGCCACTTCTTCCGGCCAGGCGTGTCCACCAACTTCAGCGCCTTCGCAGACGGCGGCTCGGACAAAGGCACCTTCAAAATCGGCTACACCCGCAACGACGACCGCGGCATCATCGAGAACAGCAAAATCACCAAAAACCTCGTGAACTTTTCCGGAACGTTGAACCTGTCGGACAAGATCACCGTCGGCGCGATGACCAACTATTCCCACATAGAAGGCAAAGGCCGCTACGGCACCGGGTACGACGGCGATTACGGCCGCAACATCATGACATCGTTCCGGCAATGGTGGCAAACCAACGTAGATATCAAAGAGCAGCGCGCGGCGTACTTCCTCAACAAACGCAACGCCACCTGGAACTATCATTCCCCCACCGACCTCACGCCCTACTACTGGAACAATCCATACTGGAGCATTTACGAGAACTATGAAACGGATGCCCGCAGCCGCTATTTCGGCAACGTGCACCTCAACTATAAAATCGCGCCGTGGCTGAACCTGCTGGCCCGCGCCTCGCTCGATACGTACGACGAACTGCGCGAAGAGCGCGTCAACCTCGGCAGCACCGGCGTGTCTACCTACAAACGCACCAACGCTTCGTTCCTCGAAAACAACTTCGACCTGTTGCTGAATATAGACAAGGATTTGGGCGACAAGCTGAATTTCAAAGCGCTGCTGGGCGGCAACATCCGCAAGCAGAAATCGCAGACGATTTTCGCGGAAACAAACGGAGGCCTGATTTCGGACCGGGTGTATTCCCTCACCAATTCGCTGAACGCGCCCGAAACGCCGTATGAATACGTGGGCCGGCGCGAGGTGCAGGGCGTCTTCAGCGGGGTGACCCTTACCTGGAATGAAATGCTCACCCTCGACGGCACCATCCGGCGCGATGCTTCGTCGACCCTGCCGGATGGCAACAACGTTTATTACTATCCTTCCGGTTCGCTGGGCTTCACCTTCTCGAAACTGCTCCCGGAGCAGCGCTGGCTCTCGCATGGCAAGCTGCGCGCGAACGTGGCGCAGGTAGGGAGCGACGCGCCCATCGGTATCGTGACGGACGTGTATGTGGGTGAATCACCGTTCGGCCCGCGGCCGCAATACCGCATTTCCACCTCCAAAAATAACGGCGCCCTGAAGCCGGAACGCACCAACAGTGTGGAAGCCGGCGTGGAAGCGAGTTTCCTCGACAGCAGGATAGGGGTAGACCTGACGTATTACCGCACCCGCACCATCGACCAGATCATGCCCGTGAACGTTTCGCGCGCCACCGGCTACAGCTTCAAATACCTCAACGCCGGCACCGTGCAGAACAAAGGCTGGGAAGCCACGCTGAGCCTGGTGCCCGTAAAAACGCCCAACTTCGTTTGGAACGTCCAGGCCAACTGGTCGAAAAACAACAACCTCGTGCTGGAACTGTACGGTGATGCGGAAAATTTCAGCATCGGTAGCGGCTTCCAGGGGAACATCACGCTCAATGCCACCAAGGGCCGTCCATACGGCATGATCCGCGGCCGCGATTTCATCTACACCAACGGCCAGCGAACCGTGGGCGACGACGGGCTGTACCTGCTCACGCCTAACCTGAACGCGGAAATCGGCGACCCGAACCCCGACTGGATTGGCGGTGTCAATAACCACTTCCGGTACAAAAACCTGAGCTTCAGCTTTCTGGTCGATATGCGGAAAGGCGGCGATATTTTCAGCCTCGATATGTACTACGGCCTTTCCACCGGCCTGTACCCCGAAACCGCCGGTCTCAACGCGAAAGGGAAGCCCACCCGGAGCCCTGTCGACGAAGGCGGCGGCGTGATTTTACCCGGCGTCACGGCAGACGGCAAGCCCAATACGCAGTACGTGGAAAACTCGTATGAAGTAGCGTTCGGCACCAGCACCACGCCGCAGAAAGCCTACGTGTACGACGGCAGTTACGTGAAGCTGCGCGAGATGGTGCTCACCTGGTCGCTGCCGCAGCCGCTGCTAAACCGCATGAAAGCGTTCAGGGGCGTCGACCTGTCGCTGATAGGGCGCAACCTCTGGATTATTCATAAGAACATGCCCTACGCCGACCCCGAAGACAACCTCGGCGCCGGCAACCTGCAGGGCTACCAGGCCGCCGCTTATCCTACTACCCGCACGGTCACCTTCAATCTTAAATTTAAATTCTAGGCAGATGAAAAAGTACAGCTATATTTTCCTGCTGCTGGCCGCCGCATCGTGCACGCGCGACCTGACAGACCTGAACAAAGACGTGAAGAACCCGACGGACGCGCCTTCCTACGCGCTCTTCACATACGGGCAGAAGGAGCTGGTGGGGCTGCTCACCACGTCCGACGTCAATACCAGCGGTTACCGGTTTGTGGTGCAGTACTGGCAGCAAACCACGTATGCGGACGAAAGCCGTTACAATTTCGATGAGCGTGAATTGAACAAGCATTGGTGGGATGGTTTTTATACAGACGTGCTCGGCAACCTGGAAGCCGCCCGCGACCTCATCCCGGAATACACGGCCGACCCGGCGGCGCAAAAGAATCAGGCGGCCATGATCGACATCATGGAAGCCGCGGCCTGGCATTACGTGGTGACCACCTACGGCAACGTACCGTATTCCGAAGCGCTCAACATCGAGTCTGCTTTCCCTAAGTACGACGATGCCAACACCATTTACCTTGATCTCATCAAACGGCTGACCGACGCGTCTGCCGCGCTGAACCCTGCCGCCGGCGGGTTTGGTGATGCCGATGTGCTGTACGGCAGCAACATCAACCGCTGGAAGAAACTGGCCAACACCCTCAAGCTGAAAATGGCCATGACGCTGGCGGATGCCGACCCGGCCAGGGCCCGGACCTTTGCTGAAGAAGCCGTACAGGCCGGCGTGATCGGCAATGCCGCGGAAAGCGCGGTGTACCGTTACCTGTCGTCGCCCCCGAACAACAACCCCGTTTGGGCGGATGTTGTGCAGAGCGGGCGGAACGACTTCGTGGCTTGCCGAACGATCGTAGACAGCCTGCTCGCCAAAACAGACCCGCGCCTTCAGCAATACTTCACCCCGAACGTGGGGGGCGTGTATGCGGGCGGTGCACCCGGTGTGCTGTCTGATTACGAAGACTTTTCGCACATCGGTCCCATCATGGCCGCAGCCGACAATCCCGGTGTGCTCGTCGATTACTGCGAAACCGAGTTCCTGCTGGCCGAAGCCGCGGCCCGTGGCTTTGCAGTGGGCGGAACGGCCGAAGCGCACTACAACAAAGCAGTGGAGGCCTCCTTCATTGCCTGGGGCCTCACCGCGGCCAGCGCGGCCGCGCACCTCGCCAAGCCGGGCGTGAAGTTCGTGGCTGCCGACTGGAAAAAATATATCGGTGTGCAAAAATGGATCGCCTTCGTAAACCGCGGCGCGGATGCATGGCTGGAGTGGCGGCGGCTCGATTACCCGCAGCTTGAAGTGGCTCACGAAGCCGTCAGCGATATTCCCCTGCGCGTGAAATATTCCGTGGATGAGCAGAACATCAACCGCCGGAACTACGAACAGGGAGCGCAGGCCATCGGCGGCGACGAGGTGGATACGAAGCTGTGGTTCGATAAATTCTGAGTGTACTTTTTATCATAAGCGTTATTTAGATTTCAGATAATAGAAATGGCCGGGGATTTTTATTCCCGGCTTTTTTGCGCCCGCCGGCAGCGTGGGCGCGACCAGTTGTACCGCGATTTTAGCGGCGACGACGTGACCACCGAAACGGACGACCGGAGGGCAATCGGCAACGCGCAGCCCAAATTTCTCGGCGGGGTGACGAACAGTTTCGCGTATAAAGGCGTCGAATTGAATGTGTTTTTCAGGGTTCATAACGGGGTGTATCCTTATTCGAAGTCGTTTGCCGGCGGGCTGAATGTTACTTTTTAACGATGGGTAAAGGGATGAAAGCGGGCCTGCCCGAAATTACCCGGCCGGCATCGCTGACCTATTCCACCTCGAACGACCGGGTGAGCGGGCTGTGGCGCGGGCACTATGCGGTCGTTAACAGCGTCAACATCGCCATCGACCGTATTCCCGGCATCGACATGGATACGGAGCTGCGGGCGCGGCTGGTGAATGAAGCGAAATTCCTGCGGGGATTGTTGTATTTTAACCTGGTGCGGCAAAGGCCGTTCTTTCGAAAGTGTACCTCACCAGGAAGGAGTGGACGAAAGCGGCCGCCAAAGCGGGGAAGTGATGAGCAGGCCGTATGGTTATGATCTCTTCACCAATTTCTCCGACGTGTTCAACGTAGCAACCAAAAACAGGAAAGAGCACATCTGGTAGAAGCGCTGAACGCCGCCGGCAAAACGAACGTACAGGACAAACATTACCTGCTGCCGGTGCCGCAGCGGGAAAGGGACATCAATCCTAAACTCTCACAAAATAAAGGATGGGGATCATGAAACATTTTCAACTGTGCTGCCTGCTGCTGGCGGCGTGCCTGCCGCTCCATGCGCAGCAAAAGAACAAGCTGCCCAACATCGTGCTGATAATGGCCGACGACATGGGCAAAGAATGCCTCGGCGCGTACGGCGGCACTTACAACACGCCGAACCTCGACCGCCTGGCGAAAGAAGGCCTGCAGTTCAACTACGGGTTTTCACAACCCCTGTGCACGCCCAGCCGCGTGCAGATCATGACGGGCAAGTACAATTACCGCAACTACGTGGAATTCGGTTACCTCGACCCGAACCAGAAAACCTTTGCCCACCTCGTGAAACAGGCCGGGTACAAAACGGCGATTGCCGGCAAATGGCAGCTGGGCAACAACAACAAACTGCCGGCGCATTTCGGGTTCGACCGGTATTGCCTCTGGCAGCTGACGTACGGCCGCGCGAAAGGGGAGCGGTACGCCAGGCCGCTCATTGAACAGGACGGGCGCATTCGGCAGGTAACGGACGATGATTACGGCCCGGATATTTTTGCAAACTACCTGCTGGATTTCATCGAACAGAATAAAAACAACCGCTTCCTGGCATATTATCCCATGGCGCTCGTGCATGATCCGTTCCTGCCTACGCCCGACAGCAAAAGCTGGAAAACCGGCATCGCCGGAAGACATAAAAAAGACACCGCGAACTTCCGCGACATGGTGGCCTATGCCGATAAGGAAGTGGGGCGCATCATCGATAAACTCAAACAGCTCGGTCTTTACGAGAATACCATCATCATTTTCACCGGCGATAACGGCACCGGCCGGCCTATCGTAACGCCGCTCCAAAACGGCGGCAGCGTGAGAGGCGGGAAGGGCCTCACGCTGAGCAGGGGCCACCACGTACCGCTGATCGCCAACTGGGGCAAAGGCCGGAACACGAAACACACCACCAACGATCTGGTGGATTTCACCGATGTATTAGCCACCATTGCGGAAGCCACGGGCCAGCAGGTGCCCGCAGCCTGGGAAACCGACGGGGTGAGCTTCCTGCCGCAGATCAAGGGGCAGCCGGGCCATCCCCGCAAATGGATATTCTCCCATTACAGTCCGCTCCACAACCCCGGCGAAGACAAGCATGCCAATGAATTTTTCCGCAACCACCGTTTTAAACTTTACCGCGACGGAAGGCTCTATGATGTAGAGAAAGACCCGGAAGAAACCACGCCGCTGCCGGAAGGAAGCGGTGGAGCGGAAGCCGAAGCAGCGAGGAAAACGTTTACCGCCGAGTTCGCCAAGCTGCCCGCCTGGAAGGCCGGCGACCCCGGCAAACCGAAGGTGATTCTGCCCGGCCTCGAACCGCATAAAATCCAAATTGCCAAAGAAAATTAGCGATGCGTAAAAAACTGCTCACCCTGCTCTTACTGGCAATTGCCACGGCCGTTTCCGCGCAGCCAAAGCCGAATGTGCTATTCATTGCGGTAGACGACCTTAACGACTGGATAGGGGCCTACGGCGGTTATCCCGGTGTTAAAACGCCCCACCTCGACCGCCTCGCCAGAAACGGCGAGCTGTTCACCCGCGCGTACTGCTCCGCGCCCGCCTGCAATCCCTCGCGTGCCAGCCTGCTCACAGGCATCCGTCCCTCGAGTTCCGGTGTATATCACAACGATCAGCCCTGGCGCCCTGCATTGCCTGACGGGGTTACCCTGCCCCAGTATTTCACCGCCAATGGGTACGAGGTGGAAGGTATCGGGAAAATTTTTCACGATGTGTATAACGACCCTGCGTCATGGCCGGCGTATCACAAAGTGCAGAAGTCTCCCCAGCCGCCCGGCGCGCCGTTGAAGGGAAAAGGGCACTTCGACTGGGGCCCCGTGCAGGCGAAGGATGAAGACATGGGCGATTACAAGAACGTGGATCATGCCATCGCGTTTCTACAGCGGAAAAGGGATAAGCCGTTTTTCCTGGCCGTGGGTTTCACCCGCCCGCATTTACCCTGGTATGTGCCGCAGCAATACTTCGACCAATACCCGCTGAACGGCATCCGCCTGCCGGAAGTGACCAACAACGACCTGGCTGATGTGCCTGCCGCGGGCGTCGCCATCGCCAAACCCGGCGGCGACCATACTTTCATCAAAAAAAGCGGTCAGTGGAAAAACGCTATACAGGGCTACCTGGCAAGCATCACGTTCACCGACGGCCAGATCGGCCGGCTGCTGGACGCGCTCGAGAAAAGCCCCTATAAGGGCAATACCATCATCGTACTGTTCGGCGACCATGGCTGGCACCTCGGCGAGAAGGAGCACTGGCGCAAATTCGCATTGTGGGAAGAAGCGGCGCGTGTACCGTTCATCGTCGTAGCGCCCGGCTTCACCAAAGCCGGCAGCCGCACCGGCCGCACGGTCAGCCTGCTCGATATTTACCCCACCCTGGCAGACCTCTGCAAGCTGCCCGCCAAAAAGGAGCTGGAAGGTAAAAGTCTGGTGCCCTTGCTGCAAAATCCCGCTGTTGTGTGGGAACGCCCCGCCGTTACGACGCATGGCCGCAACAACCACGCCGTGCGCTCCGAACGCTGGCGTTACATCCGGTATGAAGACGGCTCGGAGGAATTATACGATCACGACAAAGACCCGCAAGAGTGGAAAAACCTCGCCGCTGACGCGCAATACAACAATGTTAAATCGGATCTGGCCAAATGGCTGCCGAAGGTGAACGCACCGGACGCGGCCAGCCGAAAAGCCGTAAAACCATAACAAATGAAAAGGATACTCATGATCGGGCTGCTGGCCATTGCCATGCAGGCCGCCGCGCAAAAGCGCCCCAATGTACTGTTCATCGCCGTGGACGACCTGAACAACGATCTCGGCACATACGGCTCCCGCCTGGTGAAATCCCCGCACATCGACCGCCTCGCGGCGCGCGGGGTGCGGTTCGACAGGGCGTACACGCAGTTCCCGCTGTGCAGCCCCAGCCGCTCGTCGCTCCTCACCGGCTACCGCCCCGACGTAACACGTATTTACGAACTGAAAACACATTTCCGGAGCATACTGCCCGATGTGGTGACGTTGCCGCAACTGTACAAACAGCACGGTTACGAGGCCATCAGGATTGGCAAAATTTTTCATTACGGCGTACCGGGCCAGATCGGTACCAACGGTCTCGACGACTCCCTGTCGTGGAGCCGCGTCATCAACCCCAAAGGCCGCGATAAGACCGAAGAAAGCAAGCTGGTGAACCTGACGCCCAACCACGGTTTGGGCAGCGCCCTCGCTTACTATGCGGCTGATGGTTCCGACAATGAGCAGACTGACGGCCTCATCGCTGAAGAGGCGATCAAAGTGCTGGAGCAGAAAAAGAACGAACCGTTCTTCCTCGCGGTGGGTTTTTTCCGCCCGCACACCCCCTATGTGGCGCCGAAGAAATATTTCGACCTGTACGATCTGAACGATATTCCCATTGCTGGAGACATCGAAAAAGACCTGGCAGATGTGCCGCCTGCGGCATTGTTCACCAACCCGCCCAACTGGGGACTGCCTGTCGACAAGCTGAAAGAAGTGAAACGCGCGTACTATGCCTCCATTTCATTCATGGATGCGCAGGTGGGCCGCCTGCTCGATGCGGTGGACCGTTTGCAGCTGGCAGACAACACGATCATTGTGCTGTGGAGCGATCATGGATACAACGTCAGCGAGCATGGGCAGTGGATGAAACAAAGCCTCTTCGAAAAATCGGCGCGCGTGCCGCTGATCATCGCCGCGCCTGGCGCCGCCAAGGGCAAGGCTTCCGGCCGTACGGTGGAATTGCTGGATATTTATCCCACACTGGCGGAACTGTCGAAACTGACCCCGCCAAAGCCGCTCGACGGCCGGAGCCTTGCGCCGCTGCTGAAGAACCCTTCCGCGAAATGGGATAAACCGGCCCTGACACAGGTGCGGCGCAGCTCGGAGACTATCGGCCGCAGCGTACGGACGGAGCGCTGGCGTTACACCGAGTGGGCGGATGGCAAGGCGGGCGTTGAGCTGTACGACCACCAGACGGATGCCGGAGAGATCACCAACCTGGCCAAGAACCCCGCTTACGCCGGCCAGGTGAAGGAACTGGCCGCGCTGCTGCGGAAAAGTTTCGGCCTGCCGCAGGTGGAGCTCAAAACGGCCGGGCAGTAACAGCCAGCGACCGCTGTCGGTTCGGAAAGGGCAACCGGCATTCGCCGCAATTGCCCGGAACATGCGGCTGCAAGCCCCTGTGCCCCGGATCATTTCCGTTATCCGCGGCTGCCATGGCAAGTCTGATAGCTGTGAATGAAAATTTTTTGAGAATGGAGCGCTGCAACTTTGTAGCTTCACGGTAAGAACATAACAACGATGCGATTATTTCAATGGATATTTGGCGGAAGCCTGCTGGTGGCGCAAACGGCCTGCCAGCAGGCCTCTACCGGGAGCAACAGCAAGACGGCCGATTCGGTGGCCACCAGGGCCGGCGCCGATTCAATGGCAGGCATGGTACTGATCAAAGGCGGCAGCTTCGACATGGGCTCGGATGACTTCCCGGACAGCCGCCCCGTGCATCGCGTAACGGTGCACGATTTCTGGATGGACGAGCATGAAGTGACGAACGCGCAGTTTGCCGCCTTCGTGAAAGCCACGGGCTACCAGACGGTATCCGAACTGCCCCTCGACCCGAAAGATTATCCCGGTGTGCCGGCAGAAAAGCTGGTGCCTTCGTCGGCCGTGTTCACTCCGCCGCCGCAGCCCGTGCCGCTCGACAACCCGCTGCAATGGTGGGCGTACGTGCCCGGCGCCAATTGGCAGCATCCGTTCGGGAGCGGCAGCAGCATTGCTGGCAAGGAGAATGAGCCCGTAGTGCACATCAGCTACGCCGACGCCGCCGCTTATGCGAAATGGGCCGGTAAAAGACTGCCTACCGAAGCCGAATGGGAATACGCCGCCCGCGCCGGCGGCAGGCAAGCGAAGTTCTACTGGGGCGAAGAGCTGAAGCCCGGCGGCAAATGGCCGGCGAATATTTTCCAGGGGAACTTTCCGTCCGGTAACACCAACGAAGACGGCTACACGGGCGTGGCGCCCGTAAAAACGTTCCCGCCCAACGCATTCGGCGTCTACGATATGGACGGCAACGTGTGGGAGTGGTGCGAGGATTTTTACCGGCCTGATTACTACCAGCACAGTGATACCCTCAACCCGAAAGGTCCCCCGGACAGCTTCGATCCCGAAGAGCCGGGCGCCGTGAAGCGGGTACAGCGGGGCGGTTCCTTTTTGTGCAGCGACCAGTACTGCATCCGCTACCGCGCCGGCAGCAGGGGCAAGGGAGAAATCACCAGCGCCAGCAACAACCTGGGGTTCCGGTGTGTGAAGGATAAATAACGACTTAAAAGCACTTCGCGAAAGCGTATCAAACCGATACGCTTTTTTCATATGTTGACGTAAGCGAGCGATAATGGCCCCGCCGTTTGATATTGGGCGTGCAACAGGAAATACCGGAACCGGGTCGATCGCCCGGCAGCCCGGAATAGACATCCTGTCAAAGCGTTTGCAAAGCAGCAAAAACATGTTTATTAACGTAGGTTTGCACTGTTATGTTGTACACCATCATCATGATACTGGGATTAACCCTGCTAACCATGTCCATCTTTACGTTCAGGCGATCGTTGCAATTCCTCCGCACCAGCGAGCGGGTAACCGGCACTGTAACAAAACTGGAGTTGGTGAAAGGCGCCGAAGGCGATTGTTACCGGCCCGTGTTCCGGTTCAGGACGGGCGACGGCCTGGAATTTTTATACACTCATTCCGCCGCCGCAAGTCCCCCGGCGTTTGCCGTTGGCGATAAGGCGGAAATTGTGTTCAGGCACGGCCAGCCCGAATCGGCGGAGCTGCTGACGTACATGGCCGTGTTCAGGCCAACGGTTTTTATGGTAGCGCTGGGCTTGCCGATGGCGGTGGTCGGAGCGGGATACCACCTGTCTGGCATGGTATTGTGAAAAATGCAACGGCCGGATACGCGTGGATGAACGTACCCGGCTATCACTTCCTTTACTGAATGCAACAATTGCGCGGGCAGTAGTCGCGGGTGGATTCGAACCACCGTGAAAGGCTTTGCAGGCCTTTACCTAACCACTCGGCCACACGACAATATCATCGGGCCCTTTGAAAGAGCAGGCGGTGCAGTGATTTTTCGATGCGGGAAAAATAGAACGTCAGCAGTCCCGCGAACAGCAGCACACTGGCGAATACGTACAGGTGCGGGAAGTAAATCAGGAACGTTACGGCCACCAGCATCATGCGGGCGTACTCGAGGTAGAAGAACCACTTCTTTTGCTCCAGGATGGCGCCGGTATTGACGAGGCTGATGAGTATGAATAGAACGATGAACACATTCAGGCCCACCGGGATATATGCTTCCAGCAGCGTGGCCACGAACAGCAGGCTGATGCTGATCACAGTCTGGATGATGATATAGATACGCTGGAACTTCGTCTGTTTGCGCGCCTTCGTTTTTCGCAGCCACACTTCTTCCAGTTGCCCCCTAATAGCCGGATCGATATCGTCCGGTTTCCCGAAAACGACCTTCCACCGCGCTTTCCAGCTTTCCGCCCTTCTAAACGCCGTCAGCAATTCCAGCATAAAATGGAACTGCTGCCAGAGGAAGCTGTGGCTTTTCAGGGGCGTGGTGAGCCCAAACACGCAGGGCGCTTCGTCGCGTTCCGGCGTAAAGGTGCCGAACATTTTATCCCAGATGATGAGCACGTCGCCGTAATTTTTGTCGAGGTACTCCTCGTTGGAGCTGTGATGCACGCGATGGTGTGAGGGTGTTACCATAAAGTACTCCAACATGCCCAGCTTGCCGATGGTTTGGGTGTGGATGAAAAAAGGATAGAGGCCATGTACCAGCAGCAGCGCCGTGATCATGGCAGGGGGGAAGCCCGCCAGGGGCAGCACGGCCCAGAAAAGGGAGCGCGCCGCCGCCTGGAAAACCGTTATTCTGGCAGATACGGTGTAGTTGAAATCTTCGCTCTGGTGATGCGCCACATGCGCGGCCCAGAGGATGTTCACTTCGTGGGCGAGGCGATGGTACCAGTACCACACGAAGTCGGTGGCCAGGAACAGCAGGAACCAGGTGTACCACTTCGGTTCGAAATGCCAGAGGGCGAAGTTCCGGTAGATGTAATCAAAGAAAAAGTAGAACAACCCCGTCACGAAAATATCCAGCAGGCGTTCCGCGATGCCGATGTTCAGGTTGGCGATCGACTCGGCGAACTGGAAGTAGTTTTTACCCGTTCTGCGGGAGATCACATATTCCAGGCCGATGAAAAACAGGAATCCGCCAATTGATAAAGCGAGCCAGTTCAGGTTGGTCATGTTATTAGTCTACTGATTTTGTAGACAAATATAGTGGTTTATGTAATCGGTGCAAAATTTTTTGAGTAATTTAGGTAGGGAGGCGGAGATGTAAACTCTGTAACCAGTGATGATAAATAGTAGCGTTCTGGCCTTTCCCGTTGTAGCATATAAAGAGGACGAGCGTACTTTGTATGTTTTTTTACAGCGGGAAAATATAATGAGAACCAGCGTCCGCTTATACAATGAAGGGATATACGAAGGGGTGTTTTTTATTGACCGGTTGGGCGATTTGTATAAAGTTATGACCATTGAAAAAATTAGCTGGGGAACTCCATTTTGGGGCTACAGCCTGATGTATAACGGGAGGTTGATAAAAATCGAGTTCGTTCTGGAGAAGGTTGACCGCATGAGTTTAAGCAAGTTCAAAGAGTTTGTACTTCCAAGGGCAAGGCAACACTCGCCTGACTTTGGTGAAGTGGAAGAACGGTTCAATACTGCCGGGACCTTTGAAGATGCTATCCGAATATTACGATGATATTTGGTGCATTGTGCGTAGTCGAACGTGTAAATTTTTTTTTAATGTATCGGCTGAAAAGGTTCCCTTTACCTTCATTCCCCTGGAACTCTTACCTTCCGGCACCCAAAATACAGGTGTTGAAATTTTCATGATACATTGTTCGCCGGGGGGAGACACCCGGTTAGCCGAAAATCTATAACTTTGAAATACAACCTCATTTTGCGAAAATCATGCACAGCATCTGTTATTTTTTATTGTTAGCCACCAGCTCGCCGCTCGCCCTGCAGGCACAAAGCATCACCACCCGGGTGGAGTTCGTCACATTCAAAGACGAGGCTTTTGGTTTTTCGCAACGTAAAACCTATCCCTGGTACATCCTACGGCATGAAGACGGTACGTTCGAAAACACCACCGGTGAAAAAACGGAAGCCGCGGATACGATTCCCCTACCGGTAACCGCGCACTGCAAAACCAATGTGCAGGGAGCATACGTGATGGACGAATGCAACGCCCGCGTTTCGGGAGATACCACCTGGCTCGAATTCGGCGGCGGTATGCCGGCCTACGCCAGCAGTTTTACCGCGCTCCTCATCCGGGACAGCGTGACGGTCACCGCTTCCTTCATTTACCCGTCGCCGCGCGCGCCGAAGCTTGTCCGGGTACTTAAACAGGCCCTGAAAATGGAACGCCGGCCGGGGCTGTTGCGCGGTTACATCGATTTCACTTTCTTGATGGAAGGCAGTATGAACAAGTATTATCTCAAAGGATTTTTTAGTACGCCCATTGTGCCGGATGCGGCCGGTGCAGCAGGGAAAAATGATCATCATCCATATCATTCAAGATAAATGTTATACGCATGGGAATATTCGATCTGTTCAACCGGAAAAAACAAACCGGTTCGCCGGCAGAGCGTTACCTGCAGCACCTCAATGACATCTTCCAGCAGGAACCGCTGCTGTTCAAGGAAGAAAGCAATATGCCGGACGTTCCGGGCGTCACCGCCATTGTGTACGAAAACATTCCCAAGACGGGTTACATCACAGCATTTACTTACGGCCTGTCGCTGGTAAAGCATCCCAAATGGAAACATGGCCGCGCGGAGCTTTGTATTTCCGTGGCCTCATCCGACATCCGGTGGGGGCGGGTGGTGGCCTACATTGCCAACCAGCTTCGCGGCGCCTGTCCATTCACTTACGGCGAGGTGATCAACTTCGAACAGCGCATTAGCGACGATTCCGGCATGGACGCGTTTTTCGTGTTCGCGCCGAGTACCATCGGCAAGGAGAGTTATCTCGATATCGACGTGGGCCTGGATTACAAAATCAACATCGCCAGCCTGTATCCGATGTATGCCGACGAGATCGGGCTGTTTAACGAAATCGGGCTGGAGGCGTTCTGGCATCACGAAGGATTCGATAATTATGTGGTTACACGGCCTAAGATGGTTTAAAGGAAAAGCGCGCAGTCTCTTACTGCTGATAATAGCTTGTTGTCTATAGACCATGCGGCAAACCAAACGACAAAATTACCATTATCGGAATTGACGTAATAAGGAAGGTCGCGCATTTTATAATCTCGCTATGCGTTTCAAATGAGTCAAAATGTAGTTTTCCCTCGATGGAATTGAATATTTTTCTGGAAGCGGTTTTCTACTTTGCATTCTCCGGAAGATTCCGCATTTTCACACCTGATTCAACTCCATAAAACCCAATACCATGAAACCCAATACCTTTACCCGCTTAATCCTCATCTTGCTTACTTTATTTCCTTGCCTGCTGAACGCCCAGGATACGCAATGGACGCTACTCGGCGGCACAAACACGGGCGTAGATCCATACCCCTTCGTATATTACAAGGTGGTTGAAGTAAAAGACAATGCAGCCCGTTATGCGAACATAATTGATATTTCTGTCCAGGGAGACGCCAACTATTTCGAGCAGCAGGGCACTTTCAAAATACGGGTCGATAAATTTGAAGGGACTACTACCGGCCGCTTTGACGGGGTGGAGATCCGGTGCACCTCCGGCAATCCGTCGGCAGCGGTGTTTTATGTTTACAACAATGCAGTATGGATGCGTGCCAGCTACAAATGGGGCGCTATCTTCAACAAAACAGACGGAATATTCGCCGGTTACTCTCCGCTAACGGGTGGGGATTGGGGCAGTACAACCACGGAGCCTACCGGGTATTTGGCGATGACGAACACCCATGGCCTGAAATGTGATTTTGACAATAACCAGTTTTTCAAGCTACCGCATTCAAATCCCATTGGTGATTTTTATGTCGGGGGGCGTGTGGGGATCGGTGTGCCGTATGCGTATAACACACTGGTGTTACCAAACACCGGCTCGATTGCCTGGAAGCATACTAACGGAGATGGAGAGATCATCGGCATCAATTCCAACGCCAGCAATGATTTTACGGTATATGCCGGTGGTCCCGACAGGTTGTACATAAAAAGCTCCACCGGTAATGTCGGCATCGGCACGACTAATCCCGGCGATTACAAACTCGCGGTGGAAGGCACCATCGGCGCAAGAAGGGTAAAAGTGACCTCGCTGGCCTGGGCCGACTTCGTATTCGAAGATCACTACCGGCTGATGCCGTTGCGGGAACTGGAACAGTATATCGCTGCCAACAAACATCTCCCCGGCATCCCTTCCGCTAAAACGGTGGAAAAGGAGGGGATCGAGCTCGGTGAAATGGATAGCAAGCTCCTGCAGAAAATAGAAGAACAGACCCTCTATATCATCGAACTGCATAAAAAACTGGAAGACGTCACCAAACGCCTGCATCAACTTGAAAGCAATTCGTTACCCACATCAAAACAATAACACGAATGATCAAATTCATCTTACTGCTGGCCGCAATATGTCTTACCGGCACAGCAGTGTTCCCGCAGGTAAGCAGTCTTTCTTTCAACGACACCCGCAACGTTAGCTACCCCCCGGATTCATTCCGTTTCGAAACCCGTTTCGAATTCAAGGACCGTATTGCGCTGGGATTTCCCGGCACGGACAATTGGGCCGGTCTGATGACGGTCTCGCCCTGGAGCGATGCGTCGGGCGGTAACGTTTATCAGCTGAATTTTAATCATGGGGGGCTTTTTTACCGTCAGGGCACAAGAGGCACCGGTTGGCATCAATGGCAGCAGATCCTCACGGACAAAGCCCCGGTTACGATCAGCACTCCCAGCGATGTCCCCCTCACGCTGTACGACGAAAAAAGCAGCGGTTGGCAATACATGCAATTCCTCCGGTCCACCGGCAGGATGGCCTATATGGGCATCACGCCTTCCAATGAATTCATCATCGAAAAAGAAATGGGGGGCAATATAATCCTGGCAGGCGGGAACGTGGGTATCGGTACTTCAACCCCCGGTTCCTACAAACTCGCGGTGGAAGGCACTATCGGCGCCAGAAGGGTAAAAGTGACCTCGCTGGCCTGGGCCGACTTCGTATTCGACGACGATTATCAACTGATGCCGCTACCCAAAGTAGCGCAATTCATCGCTGCGCATAAACATCTACCGGATATTCCCTCCGCCGCCAACGTGGAACAGGAGGGTATTGACCTGGGGGATATGAACGCCAGGCTCCTGCAGAAAATAGAGGAACTGACGCTTTACCTTATAGAGCATCGCAAAGAACTGGATGCATTAAAGGCTGACAACAAAGCCCTGAAAGAAGCGATATCAAAAATGAAGCAATAAAAAACGCCGCGGCAACCACCGCGGCGTTTCGATTATCTGCTAGCGCCATCCTACCGGATAACGATCTCTTCGAATTTCCGTTCCAGCGCAATCTCCACCACGTTCCCTTTCAGGTGCTCCGGGAGGAGGGGTTTCACCTCACCGCCATCCACCACGTACACCGAGGGTGTAAAGGGAAGGCCGTGTATGCGTAAGCGGTGATGGGTATAGTCCGCTTCGAATTTGCCCACGAATTTTTTCTTCAGCCTGAACTGGGCGGCCTCGGAGCTTTGTTTGAAGCGTACAAGGTTGTACTGCCCGGTTTTGTAGGCGTAGTGATCACCGGCGTCTTCGTAAAGGATGCTGTGGGTGGTGCCTTCGCCGTAGTATACCTGCAGGATCATCTCCATGATTTTTTTCTCGCCTACATATTGCAGGTCGGGGTACTGGGGCACAACAGCACCGCCTTTCACGAACAGCGGCATTTCGGCCAGCGGGGTGGACACGGTAACGGCCTGGCCGCCGGTGAAGCGTTCGTCGTTGAAATAATAGTACCAGGTGCCTTCGGGCAGGTATACCGATTTCTCCTTCATCCCGGCCTCGCTCACATGGCTGATCAGCAGGCTGTCGCCCATCATGAACTCGTGGTTGAGGTCGTGGGTGTTTTCGTCGTGCTGGGCCACGAAAGCAAGCGGGCGCAGCATGGGCGTACCGTAGGCGGCGTATTGCCAGAAAGTGGTGTACAGGTAGGGCAGCAGCCGGTAACGGAGCTGGATAAACGATTTTACCACCGCTTCGAATTCGGGGCCGAAGCTCCAGGGCTCCTGGTTGAAGCCGGTTTCGTTGCTGGCGGAGTGGGTGCGCATCAGCGGGTGGAAGGTGCCCAGCTGTATCCAGCGGGTGTACAGCTCGCCGTCGGGCTCGCCGATGAAACCGCCGATGTCGCTGCCGGCGAAAGACAGGCCGGAAACGGCCAGCCGCTGGCATTGCACGGACGCGAGCCAGAGGTGTTCCCAGGAGGCGATATTGTCGCCCGTCCATACGGAGCTCCAGCGCTGGGTGCCGGCGTAGGCGGACCGGGTGATCACGAACGGCCGGTTGGGCATCAGGTGCCTTTTCAGCCCGGTGGCGGTGGCCTTGCTCATCAGGTGGCCGTAGACATTGTGCGCTTTGCGGTGGCTTACGTTCTCACCGTCGTAGTCGTGGCGCACGTCTTCCGGGAAGGTGCCGAGTTCGAACACGGCGGGCTCGTTCATATCGTTCCATACGCCGCGCACGCCGTTTTCGGTGAGGCTGCGGAACAGGCCGGCCCACCATTCCCGCACTTTGGGATCGGTGAAGTCGGGGAACACGCATTTGCCGGGCCATACATCGCCCTCCATCGGCGCTCCGTCGGCCCGTTTGCAGGCGTACCCTTTCTGCACCAGTTCCTGGTAAATGGGGTACTCAGGGTCTACCTTGATGCCGGGGTCGATGATCACCACGGTTTTAAAGCCGTCGGCGGATAAGCCGCGCAGCAGCCCTTTCGGGTCGGGGAAGCGTTCCTTGCTCCAGGTGAAGCAGCGGAAGCCTTCCATATAGTCGATGTCCAGGTACAGGGCGTCGCAGGGAATACCGCGTTTCCTGAATTCCTGGCCTATTTCCTTCACTTTCGTATCGGGGAAGTAGCTCCAGCGGCACTGGTGGTAGCCGAGGGCCCAGAGGGGCGGCAACTCGGCCGTGCCGGTGATGCGGGCGTACGATTCGGCTACTTTCAGCAGTTCGGGGCCGTAAATGAAATAGTAGTTCATTTCACCGCCCCGCGCCCAGAAGCTGCTCACATCGTCGCGCTCCTTGCCGAAGTCGTACAGGGTACGGAAGGTATTATCGAAAAAGATACCGTACCCGATACCGTTGTGCAGCCCGTAGTAGAAGGGGATGTTGCGGTAGAGGGGATCGGTGTCTTTGGCGTAGCCGTAGGCATCGGTACCGAAGTTCTCGAGTCTTTTGCCCCGCAGATTGAGGTCGGTGGGCTTGTCGCCCAGCCCGTAGAAGGCTTCACCTTCCTGTATCAGCTTGGTGCAGTAAACGATTTTACCCCCTTTCTGCAGGTAATATTGCCAGTGAAAGCCGGTTTCGTCCTGGTTGATGATGCGGCCCTCGACGTCTGTAATGGTGATACGGAGGTTTTCACGGGCCACAAACACCCGGATGGCGGTGGTGATGATCTCGAAGGAATCGGGCCATTCGCGCATGTCGAAATATTCGGGCGACTCTTCCAGTTTCTCGCTCACGCCGTATGAAAAGTCCCGCTGAAAGGTGCCGTCGGCCGCATACCGGAAACGCACAATTTTATCTGAAATAACCCGCAGTTCAAGGATGGTCTCTGAGGTATAGAAATAGAAATAATTTCCTTCCTTCTTCCACGACTGAATTTTGTCCGGGTAATGTTTTACCGAGTATTTACCCGATGATGTTGCCACTTGCATCGTGCCGATCTGATTTTCTGTGTACTATAATGGAGGCCTCCCCCGGGCCTCTTCCAAATAAATATATAAAAAAATGGGGGGAGGTGTATATTTTTTTCCCCGCACTGGCTGCTTTATTTCCGCCTTTTACAAAATAAAATAGCGCCTTGGCGAACTTTGTACAAATTATAGCAGTGGGAAATCTTAACTTCAGTACATGTACTTTTTGCTTTAACCTATTGTTCCGGTTGTGATACAATAAGCGTATTAAAAAATACAGGCGCTCCTTTCCAGGGCGCCTTTTTTATGCTTATCGAACTGGTTCCAGCACTGCTATCCGCCCCTTACCGCCCGCCAAATATATCAATTTTCCCTTTTTTGCCTTGCGGGCAGCATGAAATCCGTCGGTTGAGAGCGGTTCCCAGGTCTGCCCGCCGTCGGTGGACAGGTCGGTACCGGTGGGGCCGGTGGCCACCAGGTTTTGCCGGTCGATGAACTCCACGGCGGACCGGTACCCCGCGGGTCCTTTCTGCGGCGCTGTCCAGGTGCGGCCGCCGTCGGTGGTGATCATGCAGTTCTGGCGGGTTTCCGTCATTTTGAGATAGTCGCCGCCCACCGCTACGCCATATTGCGCGTCGCGGAAGGCGAAGGAAAAGATGCCCATGCTGTTTTGTCCCTGAATAGCGGGGATGGGGGAGATGTTCCATTTGCCTTTGCCGTATCGGAAAAACCGGCTCTGCGCGCCGCCGCTGGCGAATGCATAGTCGCCGCCGGGGATGGCCCGCAGGGTGGTGCCGCTGGCGGCGAAAATGGCCTCGCCTTCGCCAGCTCCGGGGCCTTCGAAAGGTTGCCAGCTGGCGCCGCCGTCGGCTGTGCGGATGAGGGTGAATCGGCCGCCGATGGGGTCGCCCACGGCCACGCCGGCTTTGCCCGACTGGAAGTCCATCCCGTCGAGGAACATGCCTTTGGCGGCGTTGAAATACACCTGTTGCCAGGTGCGGCCGCCGTCGGTGGTGAGGTAGATGCGGGCGGGCTCGGCGATGCCCATGACGATGGCTTTGTCGGCGCTGAAGGCTTCCACGTCCCTGAAATCGCAGGTGTCGCAGCCGGGGATGGTGAACCATTCCCACGTTTTGCCCCCGTTGAGGCTCCTGCCGGCCTTACCGCCGGTGCCAGACACCCACAGCACGGCGTCGTCCACCACGCTCAGCCCGCGGATGCTGGTAATGGGGGCGTCGGTCAGCGTACGGAGCCGGTAAGGCGCCTGCGCCAGGGCCTGAACGGCCAGGAAGGGGAGCAAAAAAGCAAAAATCCATTTCATATAGTACCGGTTTGCAGCAATATTAAATAAGAAAAATATAAAATCAGTACAAAGTGTACCACAGAATTATATATTTGCATTTACTGCAAATCTGCAAACCGCTATTAACCAATTGATGCGCCCGACATTTCATCAGACCATCATCCTCACCCTATGGTTCCTCGCCATTCTTGCACCCGCTTCCGCGCAGGAACGGACCTATAACTTCGACTCCTACGGGGTGGTGAACGGCCTGTCGCAAAGCAGCATCAGCGGAGTGATCCAGGACGAAGAGGGGTTTTTGTGGATTTCGACGTTCGACGGTATCAACCGCTTCGACGGGTACGTGTTCAACGAATACCGCTACAGTCCGACCGCCCCCGGTGTAGACCCCGGCTCCATGGAAGAGCGGGTGCTGTACAGCTCCGTATCGCAGCAGGGCCGCGCCATGATCAAAAGTTTCGGCCTCCTGGGCACCCGCAGCTACTCCTTTTACCGCGATTCACGGGCGCAGCTGCTGCTGGCGCACAACCTCGGCATCAGCCTGTACGACCGATACAAGAACAACTTCCGGCACGTGTTCATCGACACGGCTTATATCAACGAAGCGGAAAGGGACTTCATTCCCAAATTCCAGATACTGGGGGAAGACCCCGCCACGCAGACCCTCTGGGTTTGGCGGCCCCTCAAAGGGCTGTATGTACTCGACAATACCACCTACGAACTGAAAAAGACCATCCTTTATCCGCCGGCCTTCAGCAGCAAAAAGATGCGGCCCCTGGCCATCGTGAAGCACGAAAATAACATCTGGATGGTGTTTGAGAAGGAGCAGCTGGTGAAAATGGACATCCATACCGCCCGCCTCACCACGTATTGCCTGCCCACCCTGTCGGACAAGCCCATCATCAAAATACTGAACAGCGACTCGCTGCTGCTGGCGAGCAAAGGGCATATCACGATCTTCGACACGAAGCGCAACAAGTATACCGACCTCCCGTACCAGCGCTTCAACGAGCTGAAGGAGCCCTTCCTGCCCACCGCCGTGGAGCTCGATGACCGTGGCAACGCCTGGATAGGGGGGAATAACGGGGTGCTGGTGTACAACATCGGCAGCCACGAAATCACCAATCATATCACGAGCTTCAATACCTTCGAGACCAATTCGTTCAACAAGATCATCTGCCTGTTCCGCGACCGGAACGATAACATGTGGGTGGGCACCGACGGCGACGGGCTGAAGAAATACGCGCCCAACAAAAAAGTGTTTTCACTCTACCGCTCGCCGCGCATCTCGCACAACGTGGTGAAGGCGGTGTACAAGCACGACGACGGGCGGCTGTACGTAGGGCTGCTGCACGACGGGCTCGATATTTATGAGAAAGACGGCAAATACCTCAAGCGCATCTCCAACGAGCTCACGCCGGGAAAATTTCCCGCCAACAACCTGCACAGCATCTGCCGCGAAGATTACGGGAACCTCTGGCTCCACTTCGTGGGGGGCAGCATCGGCCTGTTCGATGTGCGAACGGAGCAGCTCAAAGACCTTACCCCGCGGGTACAGGCGCTGGGCCTGCCGCCGCAGGACGATGTGTACCCCTTCGTGAGCAAG
Source organism: uncultured Chitinophaga sp. (assembly GCA_965653365.1). Lineage (GTDB taxonomy): Bacteria > Bacteroidota > Bacteroidia > Chitinophagales > Chitinophagaceae > Chitinophaga. The sequence goes on from CBFGZV010000005.1 coordinate 189,389, forward strand.
CGCCCCAACGGCGAAACCTATTTTAACTACGGCGAATACTTACTCATGTTCTCCGAAGCGGAAAAAGGCTACAAGGCCGCCATCGTGCACCGCTTCCTGAACGAGCAGCTTACCTGCTTCTTCGAAGACTTTTGGGGCAACCAGTACGTGGGTACCAAGGCGCACCTGTACTGGCGCAAAGCAGACCGCAGCATCTGGGAAATGATCCCGCTGCCGCTGAAATACCTGGAGATCAAGTCGATTAACAAGAATGCGCACAAACAGCTGCTGCTGGCCACCAATAAAGGGCTGCTGATCCTCGACGACCAGTACCGCAAAAAGGAGCACTACAACAGTTTCGATTACAAGGGCATGCCGAGCGATTACGTGTACGCCGTGCTGCTCGACGATAAAGACGGCATCTGGGTAAGTCACAACCGCGGCATCACCCAGATACGCCAGAACACCAACAACCTGGTAACGTACAATTTCGAAGACGGGCTGCAGTCGAATGAATTCAACACCGGGGCCTATTTCAAGTCGATGGACGGTGAGCTCTTCTTCGGCGGGGTGCGCGGCGTGACGGGCTTTTATCCCCGTAACTTCAAGAACAATCCCCACATGCCCAAGGTGATCATCAAGCGCCTGGAGGTGCTCGACAAGCCTTTCAAATCCGATACGGCTATTTCGCTGGTCAGGAAAGTGGAGCTGCCCTATAACCAGAACACCATCGCCATCGAATATGTGCCGCTGGAGTTCACCAACCCGCTTAAAAACAAGGTGCAGTACATGCTCGAGGGCGTGGATGAAGACTGGCTGATGGCCGGTAACCAAAGCGTGGCGCGGTACACCAACCTGCCGCCCGGCAGCTATACGTTCAAGGTAAAAGCGTGTAATAACGACGAAGTCTGGAATATGGAGCCCACCACCTTGCAGATCGTTATCAAAATACCATTCTGGCAATCGCTGTGGTTCCGGTTCCTGCTGCTGCTGCTGATTCTCGGCATCGCGTATTATTTCTCCGCGCTCTACCTCGATTATAAAATCCGGAACGAAAAGCTGAAACTGGAAAAGGAGCAGGCGGTAGACCAGGAGCGGGCCCGCATTTCGAGCGACATGCACGACGACCTGGGGTCGGGGCTTTCCACCATCCGCCTGCTCAGCGAGATCGCCAAGCGGAAGATCAAGGAGCCGGGGCAAACCAAGGAAATAGAGCGTATTTCCGAAGCGGCCGGAGAGCTGGTCGACAAAATGAGCGAGATCATCTGGGCGATGAATTCGTCGAACGACTCGCTGGCCAACCTGATCGCGTACATGCGGAGCTTTGCGGCCGACTTCCTGGAGCACGCCCACATCGAGCACCATTTCATCATTCCCGATAATATCCCCAACGTCAAGCTCAGTGGCGGCACCCGCCGGCACATCTACCTGGCCGTGAAAGAGTCGCTGCACAACGTGGTGAAGCATTCCAAAGCCACCGAAGTGATCATTGAGGTGAAAGTTTTCAAGAATATGACCATCATGATCAAAGATAACGGCAAGGGCTTCGACCCCGAAAAAGTACGCCTGTTTGGCAATGGCCTCAAAAATATCGAAAAGCGGATGCAGCAGGTGGGCGGGCAGGCCGACATCATCTCACAAAACGGGACAACAGTTTTCTTAGATATACCATTAAATTAATTTAAATTTGATTTTTATAACATTTTGGTGTTATGACTTTAAATTGAAATGATGGTATATTCGAAAAAAAAGCTGCAAAATAGCATGGATATCATCTCTGTAGCTATTGTTGAAGACAATCATGATATCCGGTCGGCCATGGAACTGTTGATCAATGGCTCAGAAGGGTACGCATGCATCGGCGCTTTCAACAATGCGGAAATGGCCCTGGAAAAGATTCCACAATTGTTACCCAATGTAGTGTTGATGGATTTTAATTTGCCGGGAATTAACGGAATTGAATGTATAGCACGTTTGAAAGCCGAGTACCCCGATATGCAATTTATGATGTTGACGGTATATGAGGACGATGACAAGATCTTCATGGCGCTCGAAGCCGGCGCCAGCGGTTACATCCTGAAGAAAACCTCGCCCGGCGACTTGCTGGATGCCATCCGCGAGCTGCACGATGGCGGTTCCCCGATGAGCTCGCAGATTGCCAGAAGGGTGGTGGCTTACTTCCAAAAACAGGCCCGGCCCAATCCCGCGCTCGAAGCGCTCACTTCCCGCGAAAAAGAGATTCTCGACCAGCTGTCCAAAGGTTTCCTGTACAAGGAAATTGCGGGCAACCTGTTTATCAGTATCGAAACGGTGCGGCGGCATGTGCACAACATTTATGAGAAACTGCACGTTCGCAGCCGTACGGATGCGGTCAACAAATACTTCAACCGGTAACCGGCGCATATACAACGAAAGAGGGGGCTCATTCACGGCCCCCTCTTTCGTTTATGGCAATTTTAGTTCAGCAGTATCTCATCTATGAAAAACCAGCCTTTCTGGCCTTTGCCTTCGTGCCATTGCGGGAGTTTCGGCACGGGCACCGCCACTATTTTCAGGTAGCTCAGCTGCTGTTCCGGGAAAGAGCAGGTGATGTTCACGAGCGAGTCGTTGTTTTTCTGGGCGGGCTGCGGAGGGCTGATTTTTTTCAGCAGCTGCAGCTGGCCGGGCGCTGTGCCGCCCCATACCTCTATGCTGGCGGGCGGGAAAATGTAGCTGCGCGTGAGGCGCATCGTGTTGAGCGTTACGTGCTTCATTTTGACGGGCTGCCGGAAGGTCATCAGCAGTTCCATGTTGTTGTACCGGAAGCCAAGCCATTTGCCGCTCGTGATATCGAAGTTCCCCGTTTGCTGGTCCGAGAATGTTTTCGGCCCGTCGCCCACGTACTTTTCATTTGCCGGTTGCAGCAGCACCGCACTGTCTGGCCGGTACGAAGTTTTCATGAACCGCATCTTCGCGGCATCGCTGCCGTACCAGCCGGCTTTATAGGCTTTCGCGCGAACGGTGAAGGAAGAATCCACCCGCAAAGAGTCTTTGAAAACGGGTGAATGGAGGCTGTCTACCTCCGACCCGTCGAGCGTATAGCGGATTTCAACGCCGCGGATGGGATGGCGCATTTTCAGCGTTACCTGGCTGGCGAAAATGGTCTGTTCGTTTTCGATCACGGGCGGGTTGAGGCGGAGTGAATCGCTGCCGTCGTCGACATACCCTTTTTCGAAGCGGATGTTTTTGATGGCGGCCAGCTGCTGCCAATCGCCCGCCGCAATGTCCGTATTCCAGCAATAGATTTCTTTCAGGCTTTTGCTCGCGGCCAGCGGTTTAAGGTGCTGCGCCGTAATGCGGGTGCCCGAAACCGCCAGCGAGCGCAGGCGGGGCAACGCATTCAGTTCCGCGAGGGTTTTGCCGGTGATGGCGGTGAAGTCGAGGTTCAGCCTGCGCAGGTTGTCGAATTGTTTGATGATGGCCAGGTCCGTATCCTGCACCGGCATTTTTTGCAGATGCAGTTCGATGATCTGCTGCTTCAGCGGCAGCAGTTCTTCCAGCGCTTTGGCGGAGTATTGTGTCTGGTTGTAGAAGTTCACCACCAGCGCGGGCGAATGCCGGGCGATGGGATATATCACACGGTAGTTGTTGTTGAGCTTTTGAACGGTCTTTTCGTCGGCCGCGGCGAAATTGTACTGGTCGCCGGTTTCACCGGGCTGCAGGCGTTGCGCCGCCAGCAGGTATAAACTGTCTGCCGCCGGCAGCTCGCTCACTTTCTGTTTGAAATCCGCGCCGCGTTGTATCCACAGTTGCAGGATGGCGATTTCGTCCGGTTCCAGCTGGGTTTTATTTTTCGGCGGCATGTGTTTCTTTTCTTCGAGCGGTAGGTGGATGCGCTGCAGCATGAGGCTGGCGGCAGCGTTGCCGGCAACGAACAGCAGCCCGCTTTTGCCGCCTTTGAGCAGTTGCGCCGGCGTTTCCATGAGCAGCTGGCCTTTGGCCTTTTCCGGGTTGTGGCAGCTGACGCATTTCTGTTCGAGTATCGGTTTAACGAGGTGCTCGTACACGAGCGCCTGATCAAGCGGCACCCGGATTTGCTGTGGCGGCGGCGTAACGGGCGCCAGCAGGAAATCGCTGCCGTGGGTGAGGTTGGCGCCGAAATGCCCGGCCATGGCCAGTCCTACCAGCATCAGCGCACTACCGCCGATGAACAGGGGCCGCTTGTAATAACGGACTACATAGAGCAGCGACGACAGCCATACGATGCCCAGGCCAGCCCATTTATGCCAGCTGAGCATGCTGCCGCTGTACACGTCTTCCACCGATAAAAACATCCCCGAAATGGCCGTAATGGCCGCCGTCAGTGCGCCTGCCAGCCAGAGGTTGCTGATCAGCGGCTGGTAACCGCGCAGGTTCTGATTGCGGAGCATCAACCCGTCGAGCACCAGCGCCAGCAGCAGCAGCACGATGGGAAAGTGGAGCAGCAGCGGATGGAGCCTGCCCGTTACCTGTACCCAGGCGGGCAGGTGAAGGCCGGGATAAAAAATAAGGATAAAGAGGATGAATACATTTGCAGCAATCAGCAGATTTTCAGCCAGGCGTTTGATGTTCATTGGTTACGCGATAAGGTCTTTCACCACGGTGCCAGCCACATCCGTCAGGCGGTAGCGGCGGCCGAGGTGTTTGTAGATGAGTTTTTCATGATCAAGGCCCAGCAGGTGCATCACCGTGGCCTGGAAGTCGTGCACGTGTACGGGATTTTGCGTGATGTTATACCCGAAGTCGTCGGTTTCGCCGTATACAATGCCGGGCTTCACGCCGCCGCCGGCCATCCAGATGGAAAAGCAGCGTGGATGGTGATCGCGGCCGTAATTTTCCTTGGTGAGCTTGCCCTGGCTGTAGTTGGTGCGGCCGAATTCGCCGCCCCAGATCACGAGCGTTTCGTCGAGCAGGCCTCTTTGCTTGAGGTCGGTGACGAGTGCGGCGGACGCCTGGTCCACGTCCATTGCCTGGCCGGCCATTTCCTTCGGCAGGTTGCCGTGCTGGTCCCAGCCCTGGTGGTACAGTTGCACGAAGCGCACCCCGTTTTCAGACAGTTTGCGCGCCAGCAGGCAGTTGGAAGCAAACGTGCCGGGCACCAGGCAGTTGGGGCCGTACAGTTTGATGATGTCGTCCGGTTCTTTCGACAGGTCGGTGATATCGGGCACCGCCGTTTGCATGCGGTACGCCATTTCGTATTGCTGGATTTTGGTATTGATTTCCGGGTCGCCGAACTCGCTGTAGTTGAGATGGTTCAGCTCCGCGAGCTTGTCGAGCATCTTGCGGCGGCCGGTGGAGTCCATCCCCGCGGGATTGTTGAGGTATAGCACGGGGCTTTCGCCGCTGCTGAACTGCACGCCCTGGTGAATGCTGTCGAGGAAGCCGTTGGTCCACAGTTTGGAATACACGCCCTGGCCGTTGCCTTTCCCGCGCGAGAGCAGCACACAGAAAGCCGGCAGGTTTTTATTTTCACTGCCCAGCCCGTAACTGAGCCAGGAGCCCATGCTCGGCCGGTTGCCCTGCTGGGCGCCGGTCTGGAAAAAGGTGAGGGCGGGGTCGTGGTTGATGGCTTCGGTGAACATAGAGCGCACGATGCAGATATCGTCCACCACTTTCGCGGTGTAAGGGAACAGGTCGCTCACCCAGGCGCGTGCCTGGCCGTACTGCTGGAAGTCGTAAAATGAGCCCACGAGGGGAAAGGAGCTCTGTCCCGCGGTCATGCCCGTGAGGCGTTGGCCCATCCGCACGGAAGCAGGCAGTTCCTGCCCCATCATTTCGCGCAGTTTGGGCTTGTAATCGAACGATTCGAGCTGCGACGGCGCGCCGTTCTGGAAAAGGTAAATGACTCTTTTGGCTTTCGGCGCGAAGTGGGGGATACCCGGCGCCAGGCCCATCTCTTCCACGCCTCCTCCGCCGCCACCGAACAGGTCGGGGATCAGCAGGGAGCCGAGCGCCACGCTGCCCAGGCCGAGGCTCAGGCGGGATAAAAAGCGACGGCGGTTCATGTTCAGGCCGTGTTCCAGAAATTCTTTGTCCATATGCGTAGTGATGATTGCAAAGATGGAAGGCGGAGCCGTTCCTGCTTTACAAAATGTTCCAGATCGTTTTTTGTGTTTCGCAAGGCGCGCGGCGCTTACGTTTTCGCCAGTGTTTCTTCCAGGTTGTAAATCGCGGTCACCACCTGCATCAGTGCTGCGATGGCCTGTTTATCCGCTTTTTCCGGGAGCGGGTATTCGCCGTAGTTCAGCAGTTTCTCCGCTGCCGCGGGCTGCTGCCGGAAATACTGCTGCTGTTCGCTGTAATATGTTTTCAATACGCCGAGCTCTTTTTCGTTCGGCCTGCGGCACACGATGCGCCGGAAGGCCGTTTCCACCGGGTCCGCTTTTTCCGCCAGCAGCCTGGTCGCCAGTACCCTCGACGCTTCGAGCACCTGCGGGTCGTTGAGCATCACCAGCGCCTGCAGAGGCGTGTTGGTGGCCGTGCGTTTTATTTCGCACTGGTCGCGGTTGCTGCCGTCGAAAATCATGAGCGACGGGGGCGGCACGGTTCTTTTGATGAACGTATACAACCCGCGGCGGTAGAGGCTTTCGCCATGATCCTGCACATACCGCGCAAGCTGCCCGCGGCCGGAAGTGGCCAGTTCCCAAAGTCCCTTCGGCTGGTACGGCTTCACACTGGGTCCGCCGATTTTTTTCACAAGCAATCCGCTGCTGCTCAGCACCAGGTCGCGCGCCAGCTCTGCCGGCAGGCGTTGCCGTGGTGCGCGGGAAAGCCAGATGTTGTCCGGGTCGGCCGCCAGTTTCTTTTTACTGGCCACCGCGCTCTGGCGGTAGGTGGCCGACGTTGTGATCTGTTTCATCAGGCGCTTCACGTTCCAGCCGTTTTTCATGAAATCCACCGCCAGCCAGTCGAGCAGCGCCGGGTGCGAAGGCAGTTCGCCCTGCATCCCAAAGTCGCCGGACGTTTTGACGATGCCTTTGCCGAACACTTCCTGCCACATGCGGTTCACGAACACGCGGGCGGTAAGCGGGTTTTTCGGGCTCACGAGCCACTCCGCCAACCCCAGCCGGTTGGGCTGGCCGCCGAATGCCATAATGGAACGGGGCGTGCCGGGCTGCACTTCAGGACCGTGGCTGTCGTACACCCCACGTTGAAGGATATACGATTTCCGCGCGGTATCGAGGTCGCCCATGACAGACACGATGAGCTTATTGGTATCCGGTTTGTTGACGAACGTGAGGATGTTTTTCACCTCTTCGTTCGAGATTTCCATGTAGGGCTTCTTGGCGTACGTTTCCGGCCCGCCCACCACGGATTCGAGGCCCACTTCCTTTACGCTGTTGAAAAACGCGTAGAGTTTGTAGTATTCTTCCTGCGAAAACGGATCATATTTATGATCGTGGCATTTGGCGCACTCGATGGTAACGCCGATGAAAGCCTTGCCGAAGGTGTTGGTGCGGTCGCTCACGTATTCCACGCGGTACTCTTCCTGGATAACCCCGCCCTCTTCCGTGATTTTGTGATTGCGGTTGAAGCCGGTGGCGAGCAGCTGTTCGCGGGTGGCGCCGGGCATGAGGTCGCCCGCCAGCTGCCAGGTGACGAAAGTGCTGTAAGGCATGTTAGTATTGAAGGCGTGTATCACCCAGTCGCGCCAGGGCCACATGCTGCGGTAGTTATCGTCCTGGTAGCCGTGGGAGTCTGCATACCGCGCCACGTCCATCCAGTGGATGGCCATTTTTTCGCCGTACTGCGGCATGGCGAGCAGGGTATCCACCATGCGTTCGTACGCATCGGGGCGGGTATCCGCGAGAAAGCGGTCGGTCAGTTCCACCGATGGCGGCAGCCCGGTAATGTCGAGCGAAGCGCGTTTGAGGAGGTGTTCTTTATCCGCTTCTTCGTTGGGCTCGAGGCCGGCGTTTTCCATGCCTTCGAGGACGAAGCGGTCTATTTCGTTGCGGGGCCAGTCTTCATCGTCCACTTCAGGCAGGCCGCCTGCTTTGGGAGCAACGAAGGCCCAGTGAGGTTTATATTTCGCACCCTGTTTGATCCATTTTTCGATGAGCTTGATTTCCCGCTGGGTCAGCTGCAGGTTGGAGTTGACGGGCGGCATCCGCAGGGAAGTATCTTCCGTGGTGAGGCGTTTGTACACTTCGGATTGGTGAGGCTTGCCGGGCACGAACGCGAACGCGCCGGGCGTTTCCTTCAATGCTTTGAACGCGCTGTCGCCGATATCGAGGCGGAGGCCGGCTTCGCGTTTGTTCGCATCCGGGCCGTGACAGGTGAAGCATTTGTCGGATAAAATCGGCCGGATATGGAAATTGTAGTCCACCTCATCCGGCAGCCTGTCGGCGCTTTGACGGGCGCCCGGCCGGTTACAGGCGAAAATGAGGAAGAGTAGCAAAGGTATCAGGCTCAGCTGTTTTTTCATGCCGGTGGAAATGAGTCCGCTCTTTAGTGACATAATCTATAACATAAGTATTACTGTAACGTTGTCTATATGTCTATACAATGTAGGCATTTTCAATGGAGTTTGCAAGTATTATGAGGTTATACGGGTAAATATGCAAATAATCAGTAGGAAAATGCAAATATAGCGGTCGTTCAGAGGGGAGGGGGACGGGAAGGGAGCCGTGTGTTTCAATGGCCGTATTAAAAAAAGGGCTGACCCGGAAGCGATGTTTTCCCGGTCAGCCCCATGTGTGCGAACGACAGTGCTGATGTCAGGCAGCAGAGCGAACTTTCACGACGCGCGCCTTCATGTATTTGCGCGCAAAATGTGCCATCAGCACTACTGAGGCAATGCAAAGGCACGCCAGTTTGAATAATAAGCCGGTTTTCATAGGTATAGGGATTTAAGTCAAGTCGGTTTGGAAAAAAACGAGGGGGAGCGCTCCTTAGCGAAGCATCTGCCAGGAGTCGAATTTCTGTACTACCCGGATACATATATCCTTAAAGCGGTACATTGATCTTTGCTCATGTCCGATTAATAATGTCACCACGAATGCAACCACCAGAACAGCCATTACTAGTATAAAGAACATCGTTTTCATCAGGATAGATTTTTAAGTTTCACAGGCGGGTTAATCATGGATGTGAGTGTAAATATAGATAATTTAATCATATAAAATAATATTTGAATGGAAATTTATTTGTTCCCCAGTTCTTCCGCTATTTATCTAAGAAAATATGACTTTTATTGTAATGTATTATTATACGAAAGTGTGATTTTGGGGAGGAGGGGCGGTGACAGGGCGCCGGCTGTGATGTGAATTGTATATTCAAGGTGTTTATAATCAATAAAATAGGTATGGTGCATAAAATCTACTTGGGATATTGGTTGAATCCTTTATTTTTGCCAACGACCGAATTTTGCTAAAAGATTTAGTAAGGGGTCGGGTGAACTTCAACCCCAGCGGTGCTTTCAATTTTTAATTGACAAACTATGGCAGAAAATAAAGAGCTGTTTAATGCCTATACCGAGGAATCGATCCGCTCGCTCGACTGGCGGGAGCATATCCGGCTGCGCCCGGGCATGTACATCGGTAAACTCGGGGACGGCAGCAGCATGGACGACGGCATCTATATCCTCATCAAAGAGGTGGTAGACAACTGTATAGACGAGCATATGATGGGCTTTGGCAGGCAGATCGACATTAAAGTGACGGAGCATAGCGTAACGGTGCGCGACTACGGCCGGGGCATTCCCCTGGGCAAGGTGGTGGACGTGGTGAGCAAGATCAATACCGGCGCGAAGTACGACAGCAAGGCCTTCCAGAAGTCGGTGGGCCTCAACGGGGTGGGTACCAAAGCGGTGAACGCCCTGTCGAGCTACTTTAAAGTATCCTCCTTCCGCGACGGCCGCATGAAAGCCGCCGAATTCGAGCGGGGGGTGCTCACGAAAGATCACCGCGAGGCGGATGCGAAGGAGGCCAACGGCACCCTGGTGAATTTTACGCCGGACGATACGGTATTCAAGAACTACCATTTCATCCCGGACTTCCTCGAGAACCAGATCTGGAATTACTGCTTCCTGAATGCGGGGCTTACGATCAGCTTCAACGGGCAGAAATATATCTCCAAAAATGGCCTGCTCGACCTGTTGCAGCGGAAAACGAACGCGGACGACCTCCGCTACCCGATCATCCACCTGAAAGGGGAAGACATCGAAGTGGCCATCACCCACGAAAATCAGTACGGCGAAGAATATTATTCCTTCGTGAACGGCCAGCACACCACCCAGGGCGGTACACACCTGGCCGCTTTCAGGGAAGCCTTCGTGAAAACCGTGCGCGACTTCTATAAAAAAGACTACGACGCCACCGACATCCGCGCGTCCATCTGCGCGGCCATTGCCGTTCGGGTGCAGGAGCCGGTGTTTGAAAGCCAGACCAAAACCAAGCTCGGCTCGCTCACGGTTTCCGAAGGAGGGCAATCGATGAAGGCCTTCGTGCTGGAGTTCCTCAGCAAGCAGCTCGACGATTACCTGCACCGTAATTCGACTGTAGCCGATGCGCTGAAAAAACGCATCGAGCAGAGCGAGCGGGAAAGGAAGGAACTGGCCGGCATCAAAAAACTGGCGAACGACCGGGCCAAAAAAGCCAACCTGCATAACAAGAAGCTCCGCGACTGCCGGGTGCATATGAACGAGGAATATTCCGGCAAAGGCAAGGAAGAAATGGAAAGCCGCCAGAAAGAGACCACCATCTTTATTACGGAGGGTGATTCCGCGAGCGGTTCTATCACCAAATCGCGCAATGTGGAAACGCAGGCCGTGTTCAGCCTGCGCGGTAAGCCGTTGAACTGTTACGGCCTTACCAAAAAGATCGTGTATGAAAACGAAGAATTCAACCTGCTGCAGCATGCCCTCAACATCGAAGAGGGCCTGGAAGGGCTAAGGTACAACAATATCGTGATTGCCACCGATGCCGACGTGGACGGGATGCACATCCGTTTGCTGATGCTGACGTTCTTCCTGCAGTTTTTCCCGGACCTGGTGAAGAACGGGCATGTGTACATCCTCGAAACGCCGCTGTTCCGCGTGCGCAACAAGCAGGAAACGATTTACTGCTACAGCGAGGAGGAAAAACAGAAAGCGGTGAGGAAGCTGGGCAGCAAGCCGGAAATCACCCGGTTCAAGGGCCTCGGCGAAATTTCACCGGAGGAATTCGGGCAGTTCATCGGCGATGATATGCGCAAATCGCCCATCATCCCGTCGAAAGATATGCCGGTAGCGAAAATACTGGAGTATTACATGGGCAAGAACACCCAGCACCGGCAGGATTTTATTATTAATAACCTCCGCTATGAGAAAGACCTGGCGGAAGAAATTGCGAGTTAAGGAATGATTTTGCATATCGTATTTGGCCAGGCGTCTGCCGCCAACCTGAAGGCCGCTTTTGAGCTGGATCCGAACCTGGACGGGGAGATGCTGTGTTTTGACGACGATTTGTCGGTAGGCCCGCTATTCATACTGGACACACCGGACGGCCGCCGGGCACGGAAGGAGTGGTGGACGGCCATGCAGGCCATAGGCCCCGCTGCGGCTGGCACCCAGGTGGCGCTGGACGTAGAGCCGGAGCCTGCCGCGGAAGCGGTGGCCACGGTGGTGGAAGATGTAGACCCCGTGCGTGCCCTGAAGGGGCGCCTGCGGGAGGAAGAAGAACTGACGGTCTGGATATGGGCCGGTCAGAACGCAGCGGACGTTTGCGGGTATTACTGGCTCATCAGCCAGCTCGACCGTTTCTCCGGCCGTATCCATCTCATTTACCTGAACAACCTGCCGTTCCTCAACGAAAAGAACGCGGTGTTTTATCCCACCCACCTGCACCAGATCATGCCCAAGGAGTTCCTGAAGGCCAAAAAGCTGGCGCGGGAAGTATCGCTGGCGGAATTTGAGCTGGATGGCGACGAATGGCGGCGGCTGATGAATGAAAACGCCGGCGTAAGGCTGCTGGAAGGCGGCAAGAAAATACGCGGAGAAGCAGCCGGTTTTTATGATAAAGACCTGCTGCAGCCCATCACGCCAGAGTTTCAGAAAGCGAACAAGGTGATTGCCCAGGTAACCGGGAAATTCAAATACCCCGTGATGGAACAGTACCTGAACTGGCGTTTGAAGGAGCTGGTGCGCGAAGGGAAAATAGAAGCCCGCGGCGAACTGAAAAACATGAAGGATTACGAGGTGAAACTGCCCGGCGGCGATGCCCCCGTGGAAGAAGTAGCCGGATAAGCGATCAATATGTCACAGATTATCATTACACCACTGGAACTGAAAGGGGAGGACGAGCGGGGCCGGAATTTCGAATGGCAGACGTTCCGGACCGGCACCTTCGTCCTGTGCTACCGCAACGCGGGCAGCAGCAGCGGCCAGCATTACCATACCGGCGCCAGCGATTACAAAAATCCCGAGATCATGTACCTGCTGAGCGGCAAAGCGGCCATTCACTGGTGCCCCATCGAAGAAACCGCCCTGCGGACGGTGGAAGTGGAAGCGCCGGCACGGGTGGAAATCCCCATCCGCGTATGGCACCAGCTGATAGCGGTTACCGACTGTTCATTCATCGAACTGAACACAATGGAAGACGTACGGATAGATTCCGTGCGGGTATGGCGCGATGATTTTCTGCGTGGCAAGCGATAAATTATAATTACACCGAAAGTTTTTTTAAAGGATCATATGAGTACTATACACGACGAATCAGCGGACGAGTCACTGCACGGGATGGAGCATGTGGATGAGAAGTACAAGGACTGGTTCCTGGACTATGCATCTTACGTAATCCTGGAGCGTGCCGTGCCCGGCGTGGAAGACGGCCTTAAGCCCGTACAGCGGCGTATCCTGCACGCCATGAAGGAAATGGACGACGGCCGTTTCAATAAGGTGGCCAACGTGATCGGGCAAACGATGCAGTACCACCCTCACGGCGACCAGTCCATCAGCGATGCGATTGTGAACCTGGGGCAAAAAGACCTCCTGATCGAAACCCAGGGTAACTGGGGCGACGTGCGTACCGGCGACGATGCGGCAGCCGCCCGTTATATCGAGGCTCGCCTGTCTAAATTCGCGCTGGATGTGGCTTTTAACGCCAAAACCACCGAATGGCAGCTGAGCTACGACGGCCGCAAGAACGAACCGCTGGCGCTGCCCATGAAGTTCCCGCTGCTGCTGGCGCAGGGTGCGGAAGGGATTGCCGTGGGCCTCAGCACCAAAATACTGCCGCATAACTTCAGCGAACTGATCGACGCGTCTATCAAATACCTTCGTGGCAAGAAATTCGAACTATACCCGGATTTCATGACCGGCGGAATGGTAGACGTCACGAATTATAACGACGGCCGCCGCGGCGGTAAAGTGCGGGTGCGCGCGCACATCGAGGAGAAAGACAAAAAGACCCTCATCATCCGCGACGTACCGTACGGCGTGACCACCACCGCGCTGATGGATTCCATCGTGAAAGCCAACGACAACGGCAAGATCAAGATCAAAAAAGTGGTGGACAGCACGGCCAGGGACGTGGAAATTGAAGTGCAGCTGGCGCCCGGTATTTCGCCGGATATCACCATCGATGCACTTTACGCCTTCACCGATTGCGAAGTGTCGATTTCCCCGAACGCCTGCGTTATCATCGAAGATAAACCGCGCTTCATCGGCGCCGCAGACCTGCTCCGGCATGCCACCGATTTTACGAAAGACCTGCTCAAGCGCGAGCTGGAAATCAAGCTGGAAGAACTGGAAGCCAAATGGCATTACACTTCACTGGAAAAGATCTTCTTCGAAAAAGGGATTTACAAGGAGCTGGAGCAAAAGCATAAAGACTGGGAAACCGTACTGGTGGCCATCGATAAAGGCTTCGCTCCCTACAAGAAACAGCTCCGCCGTGAGATACTCCGGGAAGACATCCTGAAGCTCACGGAAAAACCCGTACGCCGCATCTACCGCCTCGACATCAACGAGCTGGCGGAACAGATCAAATCCATTGAGGCCGACATCAAGCAGGTTAAACACGACCTCGCCAACCTCGTGGATTTCACCGTGCAGTACTACGAAACCCTCCAGAAAAAATACGGCAAGGGGCGCGAGCGCAAAACGGAGATCAAGATATTCGATACCATCCAGGTACAGCAGGTGGCCATCGCCAATACCAAACTGTACGTGAACAAAGCGGACGGTTTCATCGGCACCTCGCTGAAGAAAGACGAGTTCGTGGCCGACTGCTCCGACCTCGACAATATCATTGTATTCCGCCGCGACGGGGTGATGCTGGTGACCAAGGTGGCCGACAAAACCTTCGTGGGTAAGGATATCATTCACGTAGACGTGTTCCGGAAAGGCGATGAGCGCATGATCTACAACATGATCTATGTGGACGGCAAAACCGGCTACAGCCTCGCCAAGCGGTTCAACGTAACGGGGATTACGCGGGACAAGGAATACAACCTCACCAAAAGCGAAAAAGGCTCCAAAGTGCACTATTTCACCGCCAACTCCAACGGCGAGGCCGAGGTGGTGACGGTGAAGCTGAGCCCCAACTGCCCCGCGAAGAAAAAAGAATTCGACTTCTACTTCGAAACCATCCCCATCAAGGGCCGCGGCTCCATGGGCAATGTGGTGACGAAATATCCCATCAAGAACGTGAAGTTCAAAGAAGCCGGGGCTTCCACTTTGTCCGGCATCAAAATCTGGTACGACGATACGGTGGGCCGCCTCAACACCGAACAGCGCGGTTTGTACGTGGGTTCTTTCGAAGGGGAAGACAAAATTCTCGTGTTCTACAAAAACGGCACGTACGAGCTCACCAACTACGAGATCACGAACCGCTACGAATCGAACGACGCGGTGTACATCGAGAAGTTCAGCCCGGAGAAGCTGGTGACGGCCATTTATTTTGACGCGGACAAGAAGCAGTTCAACGTGAAACGTTTCAAGATCGAGACCGCCACGCTGAACAACAAGTTCCTGTTCATCAAGGAAGGCCCGAACAACTATCTCGAACTGGTGACTACGCAGGCAGACCCGATTGTGGTGCTGCGGACCGGTAAGAAGCGCGACCCGCAGGAAGAAGAGATCTCCCTGGCCGAAGCGTACGAAGTGACCGGCTGGAAGGCAGTGGGCACCAAGATTGCCGGAGATGATTTTGTAAGCGTGGAATTGGTGAACGAGGAAGAAGAAGAGGCACCACCGGAAGACGAAGGGAATGTTCAGGGTGAATTATTCTAACCAATGATAACGACAATGCCGGGTGAAAGCCCGGCATTTTTTATGGTGATGCAGGTCAGACGGAAGATGAGGGAAATATGCAGGGAGAATTATCCAACCAGTAGTACCGGACCCATACAAGCGTGAAAGCCCCATTACGTGCGTTAACCGGTTCAATCCGGTCTCGCCATTCATTTCCCGGCCATTGATTTTATATAAATCCATTCAGGAAAGCTTCTTTCCTTTTGCGATTTTGTTCACCGCATCAGCGATGCGCTCCACGCGTGTTTTCTCTTCCGCAGGTTCATTCACCCAGCGCACCCAGGCCTGTTGTTCCGTTTTGGAAAGGGATTGGTAGTGTTCCCAGGCTGCGGGCTCGTCTTTGAGGCAGTCGGTAAACTCATCCGCGGCCACCGGCGCGCCGGCTTCCTGGAGGTGCAGCACGATTTTCACCCAGTCGCCTGCCTCTTTGCCGATCTGCTTGCGGATAGCGGCGTTGACGGGAATGAAGTAACGATGTTCGCCCATCGACATGAGCGTGGCGTTGTTGATAGGATAATTGTCGATGGTACCCGACACTTTCGTGAAGACGGAAATTTTCCGCTTGCCGTTGCTGGCTTCCGGTATGAAGGCGTACGTCCAGCCGCCTTTGCCGGGAAATTTCTGCAGCTGGTATTTCTTATTACAGAGCGGGGTTTGCATATAGTCCGGTATTGTTTCTGAAGTTGAAGTGTGCGACGCAACGGCGGCCGATCACCGCTCTGCCGCCCGGCTCCTAATCCTTTTTCTTCTTTTTGCCTTTCTGCGCCGCTTTTTCCGCTTCTTCGGCCATGATGTCTTCCGCCGTGCGGGGGCGCTTCAAATCCACGCGTTTGCGGTCTATGGGTGCAACAATGGGCTCTTTGCCCAGCTGCAGGGCGTCGTGGAATACTTTTTCCACGTGTACCCATTTGCCCGCTTTCCATTTAAAGCCTTCAAAGTCGAGGTCAGGCACATAAGTATATTTTTTATGCTCTTCGCCCGTTTCGGAAATGAGGTGGTCGAACACCACCATGTCCATTTCCGCATTGAAGTTAAGCGCCGCCACGGCATCGCGCTTGTATTCGATGATGAAGCGGTTGCGCGTGGGCTTGCGCACCGTGTCTTCCGCAAAACTGAAGTACGGGCCGCCGAACACGGGCTCGCCGTTTTTGAACGTGAGCATTTCCATGATCTTTTTCTGGCTCGTTTGCGAGTTGGCATCCCAGCCGAAGAGCGTGTAATACTCGTTGTTGAAGTAGCGGCGCTGTATCATGGCGTAGTACAGGCAGCCGTACCAGCCTTTGTGATTGGTAACCGTATCGGTGTTTTTGGAAAAATCGGAATTATCGAAGAGGGGAAATAGTTTCAGGGAGCCGTCTTTCGTGTTCATCTGGATCACCCCGTAATGCCGGAAAGTGCTGTTGTCTTTTTCCAGCGGCCAGGTCAGGATGCGGAAGGAGCTGTCTGCCGGGTACACCTTGGCCATGGTGGCAATAGAATCGAAAGTGTAGTAGTAGGAATATTTCGTTTTGAGCGCTTTCACCAGTTTGGGAATGAACTCGTCGTTGGTACGTTCCCGCACCACTTCTTCCTTGCCGTGGATGATGTTGTAACTGAGTTCGCGAAGCGTGTCCTGCAGGCTGTTCAGCGTGTCCGTGGCCGGTTTGCTGATACGCTGTGCGTGAACGGTAATTGTCAGAAAACTAAAAAGTATGGCAATGATGTGCTTCATAGTGCAATAACAGTAAAATGCGCCGATTATTGTGTCAGGGAACCGAGCGTGTCTGTAATGTGATCCCAGGAGTACAGTTGTTTCTGCTCCCGTATAAAGTTACTGAAAACGCCGGAGGGTTGTGCGAGGAAGCGCAGGATGCCGTCTGCAATGGCTTTGGGCGTGGGTTCCGTCACATATCCCGCTTTGCCGTCGGGTACAATTTCCGGGAGGCCGCCCACGTTGGTGACCAGCATGGGTTTTTCAAAGTGGTACGCCATCTGGGAAATGCCGCTCTGGGTGGCCGTTCTGTATGGCTGCACGACCAAATCCGCCGCTGAAAAATAGTATTTCACCTCGTTGTTGGGAATAAAGTCTTCGATTAACTGCACGCGGGGCGTGAGGAGGGGCTCGTATTTCTTTTTGTCTTCATAAAACTCGCCGGCTACCAGCAGGTGCAGATTGTCCATCGCCTGCAGGCGCGGGTCTGCGAAAGCCTCCAGCAGCAGGTCGAGCCCTTTGTACGCCCGGATGAAGCCGAAAAACAACAGGTAGCGGTGATGTGGATCGAGTTGCAGGTGCCTGCGGGCAGTTTCCTGCGGCACGGGGTCGCCGAAGCTGTCGTAAACCGGGTGCGGGGCGAAGGCGACGGGCGCCTGGGTGAACCGTTTCAGGTCGTTTTCCACTTCGCGGCTGAGGGTGATAAAGGCATCGCACTGCCGCACGAAATATTTCGTGAACGGCACATCGCCCGGCCTTTTTTCGTGGGGGATGAGGTTGTGCACCAGCCCGATGATGCGGGAGTGCCCGTTTTTCCGGATCATTCTGGCGATGGTGCCCAGGCTGGGGGCCATGAGGGGCAGCCAGAACGCCACGATCACGATGTCTGGCCGCTGTTTCGCGAGGGCGCGCCCGGTGCGGAACCAGTTAAGCGGGTTCATGGAATGCACGCTCCGTTTGATGCGCAGGTTTTCCGGCGCGGGGCCGGCGGCGTACTGTGTTTTGCCGGGGAACATGAACGCCGGGTACTGGAACGAGAAAGTGTGTATTTCCACGTCGTTTCCCTGTGCGGTCAGCTGTGCGGCGAGGCGTTCGTTAAAAGCGGCCAGCCCGCCCCGCAAGGGGTGGGCCGGACCGAGGATAATTATTTTCTGGTTGCGGATCATGTATTTTCCAGCGTTTCTTCCACCAGGTAAGCGTTGCGTTCCGGTGCGTTGCGGCCCACCATTTCAGCGAGGAAGCCGGTGAGGAACAATTGCGAGCCGATGATCAGCAACAGCAGGGCGAGGTAAAAGATCGGGCGTTCCGTCATTTTGTATTGCATGAAAAAGAACTTCGCGAAGGTGAGATACCCCGCGATGAGGAAGCCCAGAATGAAAAACAGGGTGCCGAGCGCCCCGAAAAAATGCATGGGGCGTTTGCCGAAGCGGCCCACGAAAGTGATGGAGGCCAGGTCGAGGAAACCGTTGATGAAGCGCTCTATCCCGAATTTGGTGGTGCCGTATTTGCGTTTGCGGTGCTCCACCACTTTTTCGCCGATGTTGCGGAAGCCGCTCCACTTGGCGATGACGGGGATGTAGCGGTGCATTTCGCCGTACACTTCGATGGTTTTCACCACCTTTTTGCGGTACGATTTGAGACCGCAGTTGAAGTCGTGCAGCTTGATGCCGCTCATCTTTACCGTAGCCCAGTTGAAGAGCTTGGAGGGAATGTTTTTGGTGAGGGTATTGTCGTACCGCACTTTCTTCCATCCGCTCACGAGGTCGTAGCCGTCGTTGACGATCATGTTGTAAAGGCCGGGGATTTCGTCGGGGCTATCCTGTAAATCCGCGTCCATGGTGATGATCACGCGGCCCTGGGCTTTTCGGAAGCCTTCGTTGAGGGCGGCGGATTTGCCGTAGTTGCGCTGGAACTTGATGCCTTTGATGCAGGGGTTTTCGGCCGCGAGGCGCCGGATAACCTTCCAGGATTCGTCGGTGCTGCCATCGTCTACCAACCACACTTCGTACGTGAAGTTATTTTCTTCCATGACGCGCGCTATCCACGTCGCCAGTTCGGGCAATGACTCTTCTTCGTTTTTTAACGGAACAACTACGGATATATCGAGATGCTGCATTATTGTTTATTCTTTTTAGCTACGGCCGCGCCCACGAGGGAACAAACCACACCGATCAGCAGGTACATGAACAGGCCGCCGGCCACCATGAAGAGCATGAAGTTTTTGCTGACCATTTCCAGCGCTTTTTCGGCGTCTTCCTGGGAGCCACCGCGGCCTTGTTGAGCAGCCGCCTGCATGGATTCTTCGATCAGCCTTTCTTTATAATCGGGGAACAGCGTCACGAAGAGCACCATGAAACCGATGGCGATCAGGGTCATGATGGCGGTGATACGGAAGCCGTTGCCAAACACTTCACCGAAGGTTACATCGGCATCGTTGATTTTGCTGTAGTTGATGCAGCCCCAGATGATGGTACCCGCCAGGATGAGCGTGGGCAGCCAGCGGAATAACATGTTCTGGGAAGAAATTTCCGCAAAGTACTGGATAAACGCCAGTACGATGATGATCAGGGAGCCGATAAGGGCAAAGTGAAAATGGTTCTTGTTCTTCATAGGAAGATCTTTTTAGTGATTTTCGAATAGTTGTTTGTTGTGAACAATGGCTTTTGCTTTACCTGTGAGTTCCATTCCCAGAAATGGCGTATTGCGGCTTTTGGAACCGATATGCTGATCGGTGAAGGTATAAGTTTCGTCGGGCTCGAAGCAGGTGAGGTCCGCGATGGCGTTTTTGGCGATGGCCGTGTCCGGCAATCCGAAGATGGCGCGGGGGGTGGTGGTGAGCATGGTGACGAGCCGGTCGAGGGGTACCTCGGGCAGCGCTTTGCGCAGTGCGCCGAAGCAGCTTTCGAGGCCGGTCATGCCGTGTTTGGCGTATTCGAACTCCACCTGTTTGGCGTCCCAGTCCTGCGGCTGGTGGTGCGTGGCGATGCAGTCGACGATGCCGGATTTGATGGCGTCTTTCAGCGCCTGCACGTCGTCTGCGGAGCGGAGGGGTGGGTTTACCTTCAGGAAGCTGTTGTAGGAAACCATGTCCGCTTCGGTAAATAACAAGTGGTAGGGCGTTACCGAGCAGGTGACGCTGATGCCATCCGCTTTGGCCGCGGCGATGAGCTCCACGCTTTTGCGGGTGCTGACGGCGGTGAAGTGGATATTGGAGCCGGTATATTTGGCCAGTTCGAGGTCGCGGCGGATCATGATCTCTTCCGCGATGGCGGGTTTGCCCGGCATGCCCAGCTGGGTGGAGAAGATACCTTCGTGCATGAGGCCATGGCCGGAGATGCTGGTATCGTCGGGCAGCTGTATGATGGTGCCGTTGAAGGCTTTTACGTACTGGAGGGCTTTGAGCATGATGCCGGATGCCTGCACCGGTTTGAGGCCGTCTGAGAAGGCCACGGCGCCGGTTTGGCGCATTTCATACATTTCCGCCAGGGAGGCGCCTTCGAGATTTTTGCTGATGGCGCCGATGGGGAGTACGGTAACGGCCCCGTAGCGGGTTTTGCTCAGTACGTACTCGATCTGGGTTTTGGTATGAAGGGCGGGTTGGGTGTTGGGAACGATCATGACGGTAGTGAAGCCGCCTTTGGCCGCGGCGTTGGCGCCGGTGGTCAGATCTTCCTTGTATTCCTGGCCCGGGTCGCAGAATTGTGCAAAAACGTCCATCCAGCCGGAGGAAACGTGCAGGTTATTGCCGGTGATCACTTTAGCGCCGTCCGCAGCGGCAATATTGTCCGCGATGTTGGTGATGACGCCGTTCTGAATGAAAATATCCTGAGTTTGCCCGTGCAAAGGGGAGAGAGGAGCGATGATTTTTGCGCTTTTGATTAAAATCTGCATTGTATAATTTTATCCCAATCAGGGGCAAATGTAAGCATTTATGCTTTCATACGTATGCCCGTTCCGGCAGGGAATTTTGGAGGGATTGTTAAAAAAAGTGCACAAATTTTTCATAAAATGAAATTAATGTTTACATTTGCATCCCGTTGTAAACGAAGCGTCTTTGTTGCAGCGGCGGTAGTGAAAACTACCGGTACCGGTTTCGGGACGTAGCGCAGCCCGGTAGCGCACTTGCATGGGGTGCAAGGGGTCGCTAGTTCGAATCTAGTCGTCCCGACTTTTTAGGGTAACAATCCGATGAAGAAGCTCGTAAATATCAGTATTTACGGGCTTTTTTGTTTTCTGCCCGTATCAATTTGTATCAAAAAATACCTCTATCCGTGAGTAATTCCGTGAGTAAAATTTGCACTTAAATTTACTCACGGAATTGCCTATAAACTTCTGATAGCCAATTATTAGCATTCATTTTTCTTGGTGCTTTTTGGTGCTGTTTGATAGATGTTTTACTCCCCTACGGCGAGCAATTTCTGCAAGGACCGAATAAAACACATCAATCAAAGTATCCTCTTTTTTGTCTCGACCGCTAGCGTAAACTGTAATACCGGCTTTCCTCACGCTGCTGGGCTATTGGGTGTGGCTTGATTTTCCCAAACCATCTCAAAGGGCGGACCTGATATCAGAGATAATGATGATTCTGATGTTTGCGCCTTTATTGCGGTTTATCGTCGAGTTTATTGTGACGGCTATCTCAAAGAAGAGGTATGATGAAAAATTCTGGTTAATAACGCTTGGTTATACTCCCGTTTATCTTTTTCTTTGGCCTGCCCTTATGGGAGATGCCATCACGATACTGACCACCCTTTACTTAGTGTAACCCGGGATCGCCTCGCGTAATTCATCCAGGTCTGCCTGCGTCGGCTTTTTCCCTGCTTTGATATGGGCGATACTTGCTCTGAACCTTTCTTCCAGCTTGGTATCGGTCTGCCCGAGATAAGGAGCTCCGGCTCCCAGGTTCTCCGGCCATTGTAAGGCTTCTTCCACTTTTTTCAGGGCAAGCGCCGCGTTATTTTTTTCCAGGGCCTTTAGTGCCAGTATCAGCTTGGTGCTCCGGTACAGCATTCTGCCTTCGCCTGCTCCCTCATATGGTAGGATATGGATCTTCCCGAGTATCTTTTCCGCCTCCGTATATTGGCCATCCTTTAAAAGTATCCTGGCAAGCAGCATACCCATGCGGTAATCCTGCCGGTGCTTGCCATAAAAGGGAGCGGCCACGGCAAGGGCGGGGGAGGTCTGGCCCTGTTCAAGATACGCTTCGGCAAGGTATTTCACGCAGCGCCAGTTATCCGGCTCCAGTTCTTTCGCACGGACAAGGTCAGGAACAAGCGCCAATCCTTTTATTGTTGTATGCAGGTTGGAACGGAAAATATAGAAGGGCGCATACCGCGGATGATCTTGCAGCCGTTCCGCAAGCGCAAGGGCTGAATCGTTCCTGTTCCTGGAGCGGTATAAAAGCGAGAGGTAATAGCGCGGTTTCCAATCCGCACCCGCCTCCGCCGCCCATTTCAGCACGGGCAGGCTTTCTTCCCGGAAGGGAAATACGTTTATGGGACTGCCTGCTTCCGCGCGCTCAAGCAGGGATCGCGCCGCCGCCCCGTTCCTGTGCAGGTAGGCTTCCCACCATTCCACCATGTTATGCCGCGGGGCCAGGCGAAGGATTTCCATGCTTTCATTGTCTCTTCCCAATTCGTTATACCAGATAGCGAGCTCCAGATAAGATTCATGCGCAAGCTCCGTCCTGATCATGGAAACAAAAGCCTTCTTATCGCGGTATAACTCGAAATAACCGAAGGGGTTCAGTGGATCAAGCAGGAGGAGTTGTTCCAGCGTAACCCGGCTGCTATCAGGCATGTTCAACAAGCGCAGGGTAAGGCATTTCAGTTGCAGCGCTTCCAGGTTGCCCGGCTGCAGGTCCAGGCTTTTTTCCGCATAATCCAGTGCCTTATTAAAGGCTTTTTCCCGGAAATACAAACGGCTCAAACGGGTCAGTGCGGCACTGCGCAATGGGGCCGACAGGGCTGCTATCTCATATCCGTCTGCCGCGTCGTAGCGGTTGCCGAGCTTTTCGGCGGCCAGCGAATATTGATAATTGGCGTCAGGATCATACGTATCGTATTCCAGCGCTTTGCCTGCATAATAAGCGGCCGAATCATACCGGAGCATGTAGTGCTGTAACCTGGCCATTTCCGTGAGCGCCGGCGCAAGTTCCGGGTCTTTGGCCAGCGCAAGGCGGATATATTGTTCTGCCGTACTGTAATCGCGCATCCTGGCGAGGTCCCTGCCTGTCAAATAATGGGTGTACGCTGAGCCCGACAGGGAATCCGCACGCTCCCTGACCAATGGGCGGTTTAATGCCGGGGCTTCTCCCTTTTCCCATCCAATTTGCTGCCACCCCAGGTGAAGCCGCCAGCGTTTACTGCCCGCTGGTCCTGCTGCACCTAGCCTTATCTTCCATTCGCGTGTTTCAAGGGGCGCAAGATGCAGGGCTTCCTTCAGGATCACTTCGCCGTTACTCCCATATAGCATAAGCGTATCTTCGACGGGCACTACAGGGCAAAAATGAAGGTAAAGGGAATCGTTATCCTCCGGGGACAAATAATTCCATGCGCCGTTCAGATCGGCAAAACTAACGCCGTCTGTTTTGCTGAAAGGATACCAGAACTCCGTCCAGGTATCGGTTTGGTAAGGTTTAAAACCCAACTGCCGGAACGGGGTCGCGCTGCTCTGCGGTACATTCTGGTTAAAAAGCCGCCCGCCCTGAATCTCCACGTATTGCCCACCGGAATCGGTCAGCAGGTCTTCCCAGATACCGCCCGACCTGGAAAGCCCCCAGAGGAATATCTTCCTTCCTGGTTTGTCTGTTCTGGGGGAGAGATGGATCATGCCATAATTTTGCTCCGGCCAGTATGCTCCAAACGTTTCCGTATACCTCCCTACGATATGATAAGATTTTGAACCCCCGAAATTATTCTGCCCGTACACGGAAAGGTCTTTACCGCGGGCAGCATCCGCCGGCCAGGGATGCATTTCGCCACCATGACCGATATACGCGGTGCCAGGGTCAAAGAACCTCAGGCTGTCGCTGGCTTTCACAGCAAGGTTGGACCAGGCATAGTACGGCTGATCCTGCCCGGTACCATTGTGCCAGAAAGCGCGTGTTTCGAACCAGGCCTTATCGGCCGGGAGATGGATCTCCAGCGTCCACCGGGTACGGGTTACCAGGTCGAGGGTGCCTATGAAGCAGCTCACGCTGCCGTCGCTGTTTTCCCTTGTCAGGAAATCAACCGGCGAAGAAACGCCCGCGGTATGGCCGATGATCCCGAAATTGTTTTCAATTCCTCCGCTGGTCCAGGGGCCGCGTGAGGCGATGTCGCGGAATTTTACAACGTCGTTGTTGTAGATAAAATGCCGGCCGTTGATCTTGTCGTAGGCGGACCAGATCTTTCCGCCGATCTGGGGCAGGACTTCCAGCCGCAGATAAGGGTTTTCCATTTCTATTACCTGCCAGGATTTTGGCGCGCCTGTATGGGCGAACCCGTCAAAACGGAAATAAGGATAGATCTTCCAATGATCCGCTACCGGGCTCGGATCGCTATAGGGATAGGTTTTCCAGGTTTTTTCCGCCTCGCGGATGCTGGCTCGGGTGACTGTGGCTTTTTGCGCAAGGGAAACCGCCGGTAACGCTACGCCCGCCAGGCAGGCGAGGATTCCAGCGATGGCCGTTTTCCGGCTATAACGTTGCCATATGTTCATGCGTTTATTTTTTTTCTTCGATCCATAATACCCAGCCTTGGGCCGGCGCTACAGGTATTTTCTGGCCGGGCTCAAAACGGGCTTCGGGCTGAAAACCGGGAATGGCGTGCGCGCGGATCTCCGCCTTGGCGGGATCTATTCCCAGGCTCTTCCAGTCTATTTCCAATTGAACATTGATATTTATTTCCTCCCAGCTGGCGAGGGCAACCAGCGCGCGGTCCTTTCGTTTGTATACCGTGCTTAACACGCGGTTATTGCCGGTCCGTACCGGTACGGCAGCAGCCCAGTAACCGATCATCTCCGAGCCCTGCATACCGAATTGATCCCAAAGCTTCCAAAGCCCCCGTGGATCAGCGCGCCCATAGGGGTACCGGTTGGTCATGCCGTAAAGCATACCCCTCCACGGGTTCCCGCCATCCTGCAACATTTCTCCCATCAGGCCGAAGGGGATACCGCTGATCTCGGTGAGGTAAAAGTCCGGGCCGTTCTTTTCATAATCAAAATATTCCCCGAACCATAACCTGTTGATGTACGGAAAATGCTCCATGTACAGGTTTGCGCTGTTGTTGAAACCGTCGCGGGGATTGAACTGGTTGGCGGAATGAAGGTCTATGATGCCGGGATGGCCATCCTGGAGCAAGGCCCGCTTGATCCGTTTCATGGTGATGCGGTCAAATGCCACATCGTCCAGGTAGATGCCGTCTATGCCCACTTTCCTGACCAGCCAGTCCGTGCCTTCCACGTAGTAGTTATGCCACCTGTTCATGCCGCTGTTGATGATGGAGGCGTCCCTGATGGAGGGCACGTACCAGGCGGCGATATAGTCGCCTTCAAGATGCTCCCGCAGCCACGACGCCCCGCCTCCCTGGCCGGCCGAAAAGACCTCGTGCCCCAGGCTGCGCAGCGGAAACAGCTCGTAGGCCCTGTTGGAAAGTTCGCGAACGGTATTGTATATCTTCATGTATTTCCCTTTCCGGTGGAGCGAATCGGCATAGGCCCTCATTTCCTTCCAGGCGATAAAAGGGTAGTTGATGTAGGGGTTAATGAAAGTAGCGTGATGGATGTTAACCACGTTGGAGCCCGAAGCCTCCACTGCGTCAACCGGCTTATATGAATGGTAAAAACGGTGGCTCCATTGCACATCGGTGTCCAATGTATGAAAAGGGGTGATCAGCAAAGTAAAATCATAATAAAGTACTTTTCCCTTTGAAAGATGGCGGGGGCCGCTGTATGCCGCTACGAGCGCCCCGCCTTTCTCCGTTCTGATAGCAACGCCGCCCTTGTTATCATTGCCCCATGAAGCAGGTAAATGCAATGGTTTCTGAAGATAGAAATTGGTATTCAAGGGGCGTTCGTATAGGGAATCCCGTAGTGAGAACTGTAGCCCTCCGTTCACATTCCCGATCCATGCGCCGTCCTGGTTCTTTTGTTTAACGTCCCATTTCCAATCCAGCGTTCCGGGACGCTCTCCGCCCTTTTGACCCAGTCCGAGCATGTACTGCGCCGCTCCGGGGTGAAAGGGGATCAACATTCTTGTATCCGAAAGCGCTATATCGTTCAGCGCAGTTAATTTCAGACGGTAATGCACGAATCCGTCAAACTCAAGCCGTCCTTCAACCTGCAGCTCGAATGTTTCCGAACGGCTGATCGCTTCCCAGCTCACCGTACCGGGAGATTTTTCTGTAAAGCGAAAGTTTCCAGGAGTAAGATCTTCCTTCCCACCTGTTTCTTGGATAATTTCAAAACGCATAGGGGAAGCGAGTATTGCTTTTTTTGCGCTGGATATGCGGGTCATTTCCGGTGAGAAATAGCTGTTAATCTCCGCCGGCAGGCCATCAGTATTTAATGTAACGCTGCGCCCCAAAAGCCGGATGGTCTGTTTCTCCACCTCCAGGGGGATATACGGAGGGATCACGGTGTTTTCCTGGTAACGGGTGGAATTCAACCAGGTAAGCCGCGTCTGCTTCCAGGGCTCGTCCACTCCACCGTCGTGGCTCACGCTGCCGCTTACTACAATTTCAAGGGGTATCTCAACAGGGGTAACCGCTTCGGCCTTCACACGCACCGTTCCTTTGTAACTGCCCGGTGCCAGAGAAGCGGGAAGAGCTGCAAGGCACCACAATGCCTGCACTTCGCCTCCTGGTATATCCATGCGTTTCTGGAAAGACGTTCCCAGGTAAGTGGTACCACCTGTGTTTATGCAATTGAACAATGATGCAGGTATTTTGCTCCCCCCGGCAGCTTCCAGGTCGGAGAACTCAACCTCCACCTGGCGCAGCCAGCGCTTTACCGGGAACACGCCGAGTTGGAAACTGAAATGTTCCCCCGGCCTGGCGTTGCCGGAAAAACGGAAGCCGGGCTTCCGTTCCGTCCAGGTCCGCGGCAAGGCATGGCGCATACGGATAGGTCGCTCACGGTCTTCGGGAAAAACAAGGAACGGTTGCCCCTTCACGCGATTCAGCAGGGCGGCGATGGCCGCATCGCTTGCGGGCTGTTCCATTGGGCCAAACGCATCAAAGTCGCTTCTTGCCTGGATACTGTCGAACCTGGCGGGCGTGAAACTTTTCCCTGCAAGCGCCTTTTGCTGCCAGGCGCTTAAAGGCTGCGGGGCCGCCTGCAAATACCGGGTTGCAGGGTAACTTGAATGCCCTTCAAGCCTGAACGGCAGGTAATACAGGTAATAAACCCCGGGGCCGGATACGGGCCTGAACCGGATATCTCCCGAAGCCTTCCCGATGTGTGCCAGGTATACCTCTGCGACCAGTTTTCCTGTGTTGGCATCCTGTACAAACACCGCTTTTTTTTCCGGCAGCGAATCCGTTCGGTTCCAGGGGATCACCACCCTGGCCACTTCCCCGCGGCCTGTTACGGTCACCACCGCCCTGTGGTTCCCAAGTGAATCGTTTTTCCAGGCCGGCGCCGGGGGAGGGTAAGCGAGTTGCTGGGCTCCGGCCTGCATACAAAAACATACACAAACTATCGAAGAGGTGAGGGAATAAAGGATTGATTTCATGTAAGGTTGTGTTAAAAAATTTATTCTGCCCTGAACCATTTATTCCACACGTTGGCGGGGATATATTCCGCCCGGTAAGGCAGGAAGTCCATACGCATCTCCCAAAGGACATTTCCCTTCTGATCTGTGATCAGCGCGGTGGCCTTTTTGGAGCTGGTGTGCAGCAGGTTGCCGTTAGGCAACAGGTAAGCGGCTCCCATCCTGGAAGTATATTTCGAAGGCGGCAATACGGTTTCCATGCGCAGGCTGGCCTTCTTCGCCACCGTATCGAGATGGAAAGAAAGCGCTCTTGAAAGTTTGCCGGTGGAAGAAGTGTCTCGGGGAGAAACGTCGCCATTGTCGAACAGCATCAGATCGCCTTGAGGGTTGATATGCACCGCATGCTGGAAATAAAAATAGGCTGAGGAATCCATCGCGAAATCGCCGTTGCGCCCGAGTTTCCAGGCAACTTTCCCGGTCTGCATATCCACTTTCCATATCTGGCACAGGATAGGGGAGGAGAGCAGGTATGCGCCGCGCCCATCAAAGCTGACGGTATTAAAATGGAAGCGGTCGTAAGCAAAATCAAGGATGCCAGTATCTTTTTGAATATCCCAATGATCCCAGCCGGACCAGGTGCGGAGCTCGCGCCCGGTAGTATCCATCACCACCACGCCGTCGCCCCAGAGCGTATCAGGGCCCGTACCGCCTATCTTCCTGAAATCATAAGGAAGGGGATCACGGTAAATGGCATGGATGCGCCCCGCGGAATCCATGCGGAGGTCGTGGTGAATGATCCGTGGGATTTTCTGTTTTTCAAGATCTATGCGCCAAAGCTCTTTTCCTGCGAGGTCTATTTCCACGATATGCGTTCCTGAAATGAATCCTCTTCGCCCCATGCGCATCGGGAACGGCGTATTCTGTAGTTTTTGAAGCGTCTTGTCGCTGGCGTCCTTCGCTTCTCCCGACTGCGGCGGCCCGAGCAAGGCTACGAGCGTACCTCTTGGTGTCAGGTTTGCCAGCACTACTCCCAGGCTGTCGTCCTGCCAATACCATCGTATCTTTCCTTTTCCATCCACCATGGCCATGTAACCGGGTTTCTTCCTGTAGCAGATCAATGCAAGCCCATCTCCCAGGGCTGTAGAATCATGCGGCCACTTGTCCTGCACCCAGTCATGCACCATCCACGATGATTGTTCCCGTGTATGAAAGGAAGCTGTTTTTGTTGATTTGCCGGGAAAGCCGGCAACCACCACCTGGTAGGAGTAAGTACTTCCAGGCTCCAACAGCAGCAACTGCACGGTATGTTCCTTCGCGCTCGCTGTCAGAGGGGTTGTTAATACTTGCGAGCTTCCTTCTTTCCAATAACGCACATAGATCTTCGCCGGCTTGTTCAGGCTAACGGACACTGCTTCCTGGAGAGGAAGGTTATGCGGGGAAGTGAGTTGTATACGGTGAATCTTTGCAGGCCGGTACAAAAACATCCAGCAAGCCAGCAAGGCAAGCGCCGCCAGGCCTGTAAAAAAAAGAACCCGCGTTGATCTGTTCTTCAGCATAATACTTGTTTAAAGAATAAAATCTTGTTCAACATCAGGGAAGCCGCTGCTGGTTGGCTGCCGCCATTTCAGGATGCATGCGCGCTTCTACAAGCGGATAGGGAAAATATTTCATGTTCTCCTTCACTACCGGGCTCAGGCCTCTGGATTGCAGGTATGCGTTGGATATTTCCACGAGTTTTCCAAAGCGGACCAGGTCCTGGCGGCGTTTGTATTCAAAGACCAGTTCAAAGCCGCGTTCATCAAGAATGCGGGCGGCCATTGCATCCTTCCCGCCAGGCACCGGAAAATCGGGATCCGCTCCATACCTGGGAGCGCCCGCGCGGCCGCGGACCTCGTTTAAATAAGGCAGCGCCGCCCCCGGCCCATTCAGGACGTTCTCGATCTCGGCCTTGCAAAGGATAACGTCCGCCAGCCGGAATACCTGGATGGTCCTTCCGTCGAGATAAGCGTTGGAGATCATTTCATATGAATATTTCTTAGTAGCTACATTCTGCAGCAGCTTCACCGTATCGTTGGGCGGAGCCGTCTGCCCAGGCGCGGGGATCATATAATAAAAGCCGTGTGTAGTGGACTGGTCGCGGGGAGCAAGCCCTTCATAGTTGTAATAAAAAAACTGCTTGCGCGGATCCTTGTCGGAATATTTTCTCCAGAACTGGAGGGATACAGCGTAATACTGCCAGCGGTTAGTAACCTGGGGGTGGTCTGTCGGCCCGAAATGATTGGCAATTTCACCGCCATTCTCGGCTGATTCGTGCAGGATGCCGAAGATGAGACCCGCATCGAATTTGTTGCTTTCAGACCATTCTTTCCGGAAGTCGGGGTTCAACGTGTAAACTCCCTTATCTCTCAGCGCCAGCACCTGGTCGATGTACGTTTTTGCGTTCACGTAATCATGCGCGCGCATGTACACTTTTCCTATCAGCGTAAGTGCCGCCCCTTTCGTGGCCCTTGCCAGCCCTAGTTCCGAGCTCCATCGCTCCGGTAAATGGCTGGCCGCGAATTTGCAATCCTCGATGATCAATGAGTCGATGCTAGCTACTGAAGCCAGCGGCAAGCCATAACTCTCCGCCGGGTTGCCGGGCTTGGTCATCAGGGGAACAGGCCCCCAGCCATCGGTCAGATCGCTATAAGAAAGCGCGCGGAGAAACCGGGCTTCCGCCAGTACCTGGTTTTTGCGGGCATCGTCCATCGGTACATTGGCGGCATTGGCCAGCAGCATATTGGCGTTGCTGATCACCTGGTACATATTCTGCCAGTTCAGCCGGAAATAGCGGTTGTTGTCGTCGTAAGTAAAGTTGCTCATCTTGGTAGGATCGCCGCCCGCGGTAGAAAAGCCCATGTCCGCAGCATAATCGGTGATCATCACCAGGTAGCCCGCATAATAGAGATAGGCATCGCCCGGGAAGGGATTCAGATCGGCATAGATGCCGGTTAGCGCAGCTTCTACGTCGCTGGCGGTGGAATAGGCGTTGGACGTGGTCAGGTCGCTGTACAATTCCGGTTCAAGGTCAGTGCAACTGCTCAGCAGCAGTGTTCCCATGCAAAGATAAACGAAAGCGTTCCGTATTTTTTTCATCTGTAATTTTTTAAAAATTAACATTCAGCCCTAATGTAAATGCCCTCATGGCCGGGTAGGAGTTGAAGTCGAGCCCGGCCCCGGCATTGGCCGTTTGTGAGTTTCCCCCGTACTTGAGCAGTGGATCATTTTCATAGCCTTTCGTGCTTACTTCAGGGTCCCACCCGGAGTAGCCGGTGATGGTAAACAGGTTCTCCGCCACGGCATACAGCCTTACATTGCTGATCGCTTTGCTTTTCAGGGGCAGTGTGTAACCCAGGGTTACATTCTTTAACCGAAGGAAGGAAGCATCTTCAATAAAGTGGCTGTTGATATATCCCCCGTATTTGGAGGAATAGAAACCGTTGCGGGGCAGGCTGGCGTTCTGGTTCTGCGGCGTCCAGCGGTCCAGGGCTTCCGCCGTGCGGTTCCATTCAAGATTCATCCGCGTCATGTTCAGCAGGTCGTTTCCCACGGCGCCATAAGCAAAGACGGACAGGTCAAAGTTCCTGTAAGAGAAAGTATTGGTGATCCCGAAGGAGAATTTGGGATAGGCGGCGCCTATAATGGTCCTGTCGGCGGAAGTGATCAGCCCGTCGGGCACCCCGTTTGGCCCTGAAATATCTCTGAATTTCGGGTCGCCTGCTTTTGCATTGGGCTGCGGCGCATATTTTTCGTTGGCTTGGATGATCCCTTCGTAGATATATCCGAAGAGCGAGCCCAGCGGTTCTCCTTCCTTAATAATGGCAAAATTCTCTTCCGAAACGTTGCCTACCGGTTTGCTGGAAGTAAGCAATATATCGCTTTGCCGGCCCAGGCTCAGCACTTTGTTCCGGTTGATGGCCAGGTTCACGCTGGTTTCCCAGGTGAATTTGCCGGTGAAATTCCTCGATGTAAGCCCCAGTTCTATCCCCTGGTTCTGAACGGAACCTACATTGCTTTGCCCGCTGGCATAGCCGGTGTAGAGCGGAAGGTCTACTTTGATCAGCAAGTCAGTGGTTTTTTTGTAATAGGCGTCCATGGTAAGGCTCAGGCGATCGTCCAGGAAGCCAAGGTCGAGCCCGGCGTTGTATTGCGATGTTGTTTCCCACTTCAGCCGGCTATTGGCGGGGGAGGTCGTGTTCAGGTGGGTCGCGCTGGTGTTCCCGTTTCCGTCGTACGTATATCTTGTACTGGATACAAGACCGTAAGAAGCATAATCGCCTATGCGTTCATTCCCGGTTTTCCCGTAGCCCAGCCGCAGCTTCATGTTGGAGAATATTTTTTGCCGCTGCATAAATGGCTCGCTGATCACTCTCCATGCAAATGAGCCCGAGGGAAAAGTGCCCCAGCGATTGTCCGAACCAAAGCGGCTGGACCCGTCTTTTCTTACTGTGAATGTGAACAGGTATTTATCTTTCAAGGCATAATTAACGCGGCCGAAAAATGAAGCCATGAGGTTTTCGGATTTGGAAGAGCTCCTCGACCTGGTAAAACTGGCGGCCCCGATGTTATTGTACCCGTAGAGGTCGCTGGAAAACCCGTACACTTCGATGCTTTCGTTTTCATTCGTGAATTTCTCATAAGCATAGCCTCCCATTAGGCTCAGGTTATGGTCCCTGCCTAAAAAGCGGCCAAAGTCGTAGGTGAGGAACATATCGAACAAATGATGCGCCTGGTTGTACCGGGTACGCGTGGCCACCCCATTGTCTATGCTGCCCTGGTAGGTAGAACGTGGCAGGTAAGTATACAGCCGGTCGTTGATGGCTTCCGTTCCCGCGTCGATACGCGCTGTCAGGTTTTCCAAGGGCTTCACTTCAACATAAAAATTTGCATTGAATTTGTCTTTTTGCGCATCGTTCTTACGGGACAGCAGGTTGGCAAGCGGATTGTCTCCCCGGCCGCCGGGCGGGCGCCCGAACGATCCGTCCTTGTTGTAAGCGGGAACGGTCGGGTCATAGGTAAGGATGGAATACAGAACATTGGAATTCAGGATGTTTCCGTCGTATACCTGGTAGTTCGATTTTTCCCGTTGTGCGAACAGCGACGCACCGGCCTTGATATAATCATTCACCCGCTGGTCAATGTTGACGCGCCCTGAAAAACGGTCGAAGCCTGTATTCTTCAGAATGCCGTCCTGGTTAAAATACCCCAGGCTGCCCAGCACCTTGGTATTTTCGTTTCCTCCCTGGAACTGGATGCTGTGATTTTGCACAACGCCTGTCTGGGTGGTCTCATCTATCCAGTTGGTATTGACGTCCGATTGCAGCTGGCTGGGCGTGTATGCCCCGTACTGCTGGTCTTGCTGCCCGTCGATTTCCCGGAAAAGGTCGTTTGCCAGCAACATATATTCCTTCCCGCTCAGCATGGTGAAGGGCACGCGCGCTTTTTGCGTGCCTACGTAACCGTTGTAGGTAATGAGGCTCTTTCCCGCCTGGCCTCTTTTGGTGGTTATGAGGATAACGCCGTTGGCGCCCCTTGAACCGTAAATGGCGGTAGCGGAAGCATCTTTGAGTATCTCGATGGAAGCGATATCGGCCGGGTTGATGTTCAGCCCGCTGGTGGTAGGAAAGCCATCTATGACGTACAAAGGCTCATTGCTGCTGCTGATGGAATTGGAGCCCCTGACGCGGATGGAAATGCTTCCCCCGGGCGCGGCGGAATTCTGGGTCACATTTACGCCAGGCGCCCTTCCCTGCAACGCCTGGGCCACATTACTGACCGAGCCGCCGGAAGTAAGGTCGGACGCGTCCAGGGAGGTGATGGCACCGGTCAGGTCTCCTTTTTTCTGGGTACCGTAGCCCACTACCACCACTTCGCTCAGGTCGGAGGCGGTTGTTTCCATAGTGACTTTCAGAACGGATTGCCCGTTCACGGGTACCTCCACCGGCTTATATCCCAGGATCTTGAAAACAAGCGTGCTGTTTTCCTGGACGCTGATGCGGAAGTTACCATTTGCATCAGTGACCGTACCGGTCTTGGCGTCTGTTTTCAGCACCACTGTTACGCCCGGCATCGGCGCGCCCTTTGCATCCGTTACCTGCCCGCGCACTTCGATGGCTGCGGGCGCGGCGGGGGAAGTATCGGGCTCAGGCGCTGTTTTATGGCGGATAACGATCGTTTTGTCTTCGATCGTGTAAGCCAGCTGGTGGCCGGCCAGGGATTTGTTCAGCACATCCGTAACCGGGGCATTCCTGAAATCCGCATCCAGGGCATAGGACACATTTTTCCCGGACCAGAGGATGCTGTACCCGGTTTGCCGGTTGATCTCGTTGAACACTTCCTTCAGGGTAGTGTTCTTTTTGACAAAAGTCAGATGCTGGGTGAAGCCCTTGGCGCTTACCTGCAGCATCGCGGTAATCAGCAGCCATGCAAGGACCGCCCGGACGCGAAAGCGCCCGGTAAGAATTTTGGTTGTTATCATTGGTTAATGCTTTATTGTTCCCGCCTTACTGTTCCCCCTATAACTGTAATTTTCCGGCCGTCGATAAGGAAATGGACCTGTTCCGTCAATTCCAGCATGCGCAGCACTTTCGAAACATCGCTGAATTGCGAGATGATGCCGCTGAAGGCCAGCTGTTTTACCTGTTCGTCTGTATACGTTATTTCCACATCATACCATCGCGCAATTTGTTGCATGATATGCTGCAACGTTTCCTGGTCGAACCGGAACATGCCGTTTTTCCAGGCCATCGTTTCAGCTATATCGGCCCGGCTTACCTGCAGCCTGCCTTGTTTCAGCACAGCCGCTTCCCCGGGCCGGATGATCTTTTCCATGTGGCCGGCGGCCACCTTCACACTGCCTTCCAGCAGGGTAGTGCGTAAAGCGCCGTCGTCTTTATAGGCATTGATATTGAAGTGAGTGCCCAACACTTCTGTGTGTTGATCGCCGGTCTCTACCAGGAAAGGTTTTGAGGGATCTTTCGCCACTTCAAAATAGGCCTCTCCGCTAAGCGTTACCCGGCGTTGCGCGGCGTCCGCAAAAGAAACAGGATAGGTTAGTGAAGATGCGGCGTTCAGCCAAACGGTAGTACCGTCAGGCAGGCGTACCTGCCACCGTCCCCCGTTGGGCGTGGAGATGGTATTGGTGGCGGAAGTTCCCGCGGCTCCGCCGTTGGCCGGTGTATAAATAACTTCCCCGTTGGCGGTTTTGGTGATCGTGGCCCCGGATTGCTGCGCCAGGCTACCGCTCGCAGCGTCTTCCAGTGATATTTTCGAACCGTCCGATAATGTGAGCATGGCTTTATTGCCGCCGGGGATCACATTCGTTACGGGTTGCACAGCCACTGGCGGCGCAACCGCCGGCCCCTGCCGCAAAAAATAATATCCCGCCAAACCGATGCACAGCAAGAGTGAAGCCGCCGCGGCGATGCGGAATACCGGCAGGCGCCGCACCGGCCTTTTCCCGTCTATCCGCTCCCGGACGCGATGGAACATCCCGGCCTGTATTTCACTGAAATCAGGCATCTCCACGCCTTTGTCCTGGAGCGCGTTGCACCAGGCGTTATACCGGCGCAGGTCCTCCTCTGAGGCGGTGTTGTTATTGATGCGTTCAATCAGTTGTTGCAGTGTTTCCTGGTCCATAGTAGTATCCTGTCTCTTATAGATGGGACATGAAGGGGGGCTATCCCCCAAGGCGGCGAAAAATATTTTTTACATGAACAACTGGCGGAAAGAGAATTTGCCGAGACTTATCCGCAGCTTTTTCAGGGAGATGGTTAGTTGGTTCTCTACTGTTTTTTCTGAAATGCCCAGTTGGGCGGCAATTTCCTTATTACTGCGGTATTCATTACGGCTGAGGTGGAAAATTTGCCTGGCTTTTGGGGGTAAGGTCATGATAAAATCACTGATAGCAGCTTTCAGCTCTTTGATCTCCAGGCTGTCGTCTGTAACGGGCTCGTTCATAATAACAGGACTGGCGGCTAGTATGGCAGAGCGTCTTTTGCTCCCGGTGATGACCCTGGCCAGCTTGTACTTCACGGCCGCAAACAGGTATGCCCCGAGAGATTCCATCCGTACTTTCTTCCTGTTTTCCCAAAGCCATACAAACACATCCTGGATAGCGTCGCTGCATTCATCCTTATCCTTCAGGATATTGAATGCAAACTGGAACAGGCATGAAGAGTAGCGGTGGTAAATCTCGTCGAATGCTGACCTGTCGTCATTTCTGAGCAAGGTCACCAATTCCAGGTCCGTGAGTTTGCTGGATGCATGCATAACCGAGATCGTCCCATGCCGTATATTGACCGGCATTCATTTAACGTCATTCAATATTAAATAATTATTCCGGAAATGCCAATAGCGGTTTTTAAAGGAGTTTCTTGAATATAGTGAGAAAGCTGCATGGTTTATCGTGATAAAAAGCTATCCCCTTTCGTTAAAATACTATTCGGGCAGTTAATGTGTTTGTTGTAAATTTCATGATTATACCTAACCGCGGTACGAGCAGATGACAGAATTTTCCGTTGATATCATTGCAGGCAACGAGCTGGCTTTCCGCCGATTTTACCACCATTATTTCGACCAGCTGCACCGGTTCGCTTTTACTTTTTTACGATCCCCTGAAGAAGCAGAAGAAGTGGTTTCAGATGTTTTTTTAAAGATCTGGCTCAATAAGGAGCAAATGGCTGGCGTCCAAAACATATCCACCTATCTTTATATAGCGGTCCGTAATACCTCCCTCAATTACCTGGAGAAAAAACACTCCGCCAGCCATCAGCTCAAAGACCAATACCTGCGGATCCAATTATGCGTTACGGCTTCCCAGCCGGATGATATGCTTATCATTAAGGAAAACCAGTTAGCTGTGGAAAACGCCATTGACAGCCTTCCGCCGGCCTGCAAACATATTTTCCGCCTTGTCAGGGAGGATGGGTTACGGTACCGGGAAGTAGCAGAGATTCTGGGCATTTCAGTTAATACCGTCAATGCGCAAATGGCCATCGCCGTAAAAAAAATAAGTCAATCTATCCGCCTGGAACGCAAATCCCCCGTGATTTAAAAAAAAACAGCCCTTTTTTTAGTAGCAAACGAAAAAATCCCTGTCTTAACTACGGAACATTTTTTTATGCCGTGGAAACTTCATCAAGAGCCTGGGAACTGATCGTTAAAGAATTGGACGGCGGGCTGGACCCGCAGGAGCAACTGGAACTCCGGCAACTGCTGGATGCAGATCCGCAGCTTGCCCTCCAGCGGCAAATGCTGCTTGCCACCCGTCCTGTTATTTCCGGTATGCCGGAAGTGCCCGGAGTACGTAAAGAACAATTGCTCAACAACATTCTTAACCAGGGTAACGACGCCGTTCCTCTCTCTTCCCCATTACCGCGTAGCCGGCGGATGATGCGTATCATGGCGGCGGCAGCCGTCCTGGCCGGCATCGGCCTGGGTATTTGGTTTTTGCTGGCGCAACGCCCCGAAACGGGCATTCCCTGGCATGAGGTAAAAGTGCAGGCTGGCCGCCGTCTCAAAGTGACCCTCCCGGATGGTTCTGTGATCGTGCTAAACAGTAACAGCCGGCTGCAGTACCCGGCCCGGTTCACGCAGGGACTGCGTGAGGTCCGGCTTTCCGGTGAGGCCTATTTCAACGTAACCGCGAATGCCAACACGCCCTTCGTGATACACACTGCGGAAGTGGATGTTAAAGTGCTGGGAACTGTGTTCAACCTGAGGGCCTATCCTGAAGACCGGGTAACGGAAACTTCCCTGATCAGCGGCGCTGTGGAGGTAACCATGCTGCGCCACGGAGGCAAAAAAGTAATGCTCAGGCCTATGCAGAAAGTACTGGTGCCGAAAGATGCTGTGGTAGCAGCTCAGGCGCCTGCCACTACCGTACGCACCATCCGCAAGCCGGCAATTTCCCTGGAGAAGGTGATGGTGGTTTCGGGGGAGAACCAACCTGAAGAGACAGCCTGGCTGGAAGACCGCCTGGTGTTCCGGGACGAACGTTTTGATGAGCTCGCCCTTCGCATTGCCAGGAAACATGGAATCCGTATTGTGTTTCAAAAAGAGGCGGCAAAGCAGCTGGTGTTTTCGGGAACGTTCCAGGGGGAGAATATAGAAGAGATGCTGAAGATCATGCAACAAGTTCATCAATTCGAGTATACCATATCATCTCAAACGATCGTCATCAATTGACCTAACCAAAATTTAACAACACGTCTATGAATTGTTTTTCGCTTACCAACTTCAACGGGTTTACCTAGCAAACAGGTAGATATTATGAAAGACGGGAAATGCCGTTAACATTCCCCGTCTGCAAATAAAACAGGAGCTCTCTCAACTGGGAGGTTTCGGGGTCTCCTATTGTCTTATTCAACAAATTCAAGTTATGAAATTATTTCAAATCCCGGGAAGATTTATCTCTCCCGGGACTCATAAGCTCATTTTGCACATTATGAAGCTTACCTCCTTATTTATACTGGTTTTTCTCCAGGTATCGGCCAACAGCTACTCTCAGAAGAAATTGAATGTAAACTTCCCGGCTATTACCCTCGACAGCCTGATCAGCTACGTGGAGCGCACCACTGATTACCGTTTTTTTTACAGCAGCCGGGATATTGACCTTGAAAAACCTTTTAAGGTGAAGGTTAAGAACGCCACTGTACCGGAATTAATGCACCACGTGGCCGGCTCCTTGCAGATCGGCTTCAGGGAAGATGCCAACAATGTGATCATTATTAACAAAAAGGAAGAGGTAGCTAATATCACGGTCACCGGTACAGTACGCGACTCCGCCAACAACCCGGTGCCGGGCGTAACTGTGCTGCTGGAATCCGATCCCAAAACAGGAACGGCCACAGACGCCAACGGCAAATACGTACTGGATGTTCCCGCGGACGGAACGTTGATGTTTTCCATGACGGGCTTTGCGCCACAGAAAATGCCCGTCAATGGAAGGAATGTGATAAATATCACTCTCTCCGCTGTTTCTACTGAACTGGAACAGGTAGTAGTAACTGCATTTGGGCGCAAACAACGCAAGGAAGCGGTAGTTGGCTCGGTTACCACCATATCTCCCAAAGAGCTCAAAATACCATCCAGCAACCTGACCACAGCGTTGGCCGGCAGGCTGGCGGGCATTATTTCGTACCAGCGCAGCGGCGAGCCGGGAAAGGATAACGCGCAATTCTTCATACGCGGCATCACCACATTCGGGGTGAATAACTCACCGCTTATTCTCATCGACAATATTGAGCTCACTGCTACAGACCTGGCCCGCCTGCAACCAGACGATATTGCCAGTTTCTCCATTCTGAAAGATGCCAGCGCGTCTGCGTTATATGGCGCGAGGGGCGCAAATGGCGTCATACTTGTTACAACCAAGGAAGGAAAAGAAGGGAATGTAAAGGTCAATTTCCGCGTTGAAAACTCATTTTCCGCCCCCACGCAAACGATCAAGCTGGCTGATCCGGTAACGTATATGCAGCAACATACCCAGGCCCGGCTTACACGGGGCGAGCTTGGCGTAAAATACAGCCCGACGCAGATCGACCATACCCTGGCAGGAACGAATCCTTACATCTACCCGAATGTGGACTGGCAGGATATGCTTTTCAAGAAAAATACCTCCAACCAGCGGGCCAACTTCTCCATCGCCGGTGGCGGTAAAAAAGCGCAATACTATGTTTCCGGCAGCTACAATCGCGATAACGGTATTCTTAAAGTGCCCGGGATCAGTAACTTCAACAATAATATCCGCCTGAATACTTATCTGCTCCGCTCTAATGTCAATATCAACGTAACGCGCACTACCCAGCTGGTGGTACGCCTTTACGGAACGTTCGACGATTATAATGGGCCAATAGATGGCGGCAGCGCCGTGTACAGCAAATCGCTGCAGGCCAGCCCCACCGCTTACCCCGCTTTCTATGCACCGGATTCGGCCAACCTGATCACCCGGCATATACTTTTCGGCAATTATGACAGGGGGCAGTATATCAATCCCTATGCAGATCTCGTACGCGGGTACAAAGAGTACTCGCAGTCGCGCATGCTGGCGCAGTTTGAGCTGAACCAGCGGCTCGATTTCTTCACCAAAGGCCTCTCCTTCCGCGGTATTGGCAGCACCAACCGGTATTCTTTTTTTGACGTGACCAGGGCATATAATCCATATTACTATAATATCGGCTTCTATGATAAGGCTTCAGATACATATGTGCTGCAGTGGCTGAATGAAGCGTCCAAACCCACTGAATACCTTAATTTTACGCCGGGTGCAAAGAATGTCTCATCGCAACTGTATTTTTTGGGCGCGCTGGACTATAGCCGCACCCTCGGGGAACGGCATAATGTCTCCGGCAGTCTTATCGCTACGCTGGAACAGCATCAGAACCCTAATTCGGAAACATTGCAGCGATCACTGCCGAACCGCAATACGGGTATTTCAGGCCGGGCTTCTTATGCATACGACAATCGTTATTTCCTTGAATTCAACTTCGGCTACAATGGTTCCGAGAAATTCCATACCGACAAACAATTCGGTTTCTTCCCTGTTATTGGCGCCAGCTGGGTTGTTTCCAACGAAAAGTTCTGGGAACCTTACAGCCGCATTATTACCAAACTGAAGTTGCGGGGCTCCTACGGGATGGTGGGTAACGATGCCATCGGCACACCGGAACAACGCTTTTTTTACCTCTCCAACGTAAATCTTGACAACGGCGGTCGCGGCGCGTCTTTCGGCTACAATAGCGGATTCACTAAACCAGGCGTGTCTATCACCGCCTACGGGAACAACGACATTACATGGGAAACGTCATATGACGGGAACCTGGCGCTGGAAATCGGCATCCGCGGAAAGGCAAATATCGTGGCGGAGGTATATGACCGCAGGCGCAAAAATATCCTGATGCAACGAAGCTCCATTCCTGCTTCCATGGGCCTGGCCGCCGGTACCTTCGCAAACGTGGGCGCCGCCCAGTCCCGCGGTGTTGACCTTTCGCTGGACTATACGGAGAATTTCAATAAAAATTTCTGGGCAACCGTGCGCGCCAATTTTACCTACTCCACCAGCCGCTACCTGAAATTTGAGGAACCTACTTACGAGGAAAGTTACCTGTTGCACTCCGGCCGCTCACTGTCGCAGGAATGGGGATACCTGGCGGAAAGGTTGTTCATCGACGACAAGGATGTACAGAATTCTCCCCGCCAGAATTTCGGCCCATATGGCGCAGGTGATATCAAGTATGCGGACATCAACAAAGACGGGCAGATCACATCGCTCGACCGTATTCCTATCGGCCACCCCACAACGCCTGAAATTATCTATGGTTTCGGTGCATCATTCGGCTACCGGAACTTTGACCTGTCGTTTTTCTTCCAGGGCTCTGCGCGCTCTTCTTTCTGGATAGATCCATCCCGGACTGCTCCGTTCATAGACGCCGTAGACGGCGACGTGATCGGGGAAAACGCTCTGCTGGAGGCATACGCCAATGATCACTGGTCTGAAGAGAACCGCAATATCTATGCACTCTGGCCGCGTCTCTCCACGATCCCCGTTGCCAACAACAACCAGCGCAGTACCTGGTTTATGTTCGATGGTTCATTCGTCCGCCTCAAATCCCTAGAAATAGGCTATAGCCTCCCGTCAAGGTGGCTTCGCCGGAGCAAGATGGAGAACCTCCGCGTCTATTTCAACGGCCTTAACCTGCTTACCTTCAGCCATTTCAAATATTGGGACCCCGAAATGGGCGGAGATGGTTTGGGATACCCGGTACAAAAGGTGCTCAACCTTGGCCTTAACCTTAACTTCTAATGCTTTCAGACATGAAAAAAATACTGATACTGATTTGCATGGCCGTTTGTTTCAGCGCCTGCAAAAAATTTCTGAACATCGTACCGGATAATGTGGCCACGCTCGACTATGCTTTCCGCAACCGCATGGAGGCGCAGAAGTACCTCTTCACCTGTTATAACAGCCTGCCGAAATTCGGCGAGCTGGGTGGCAATCCCGGCCTTATGGGCGGCGATGAGCTGGTGACCAACTACCCTGGCTATATGGCATATTCTGACATTAACGGCTTTTATAACGGTATCCTGCTGGGGCAGCAGAATAAAGTGAACCCCCTGGGCGACTTCTGGGAAGGCAGTAATAACGGGAAAGCATATTTCCAGGCGCTGCGCGAGTGCAATATTTTCCTTGACAACGTGCATACTGTGCCTGATCTTACTGAAACGGAACGCAAACGCTGGATTGCTGAAGTAAAATTCCTTAAGGCCTATTACCATTACTGGCTGATGCGTATGTACGGCCCTATTCCCGTTATCCGCAAAAATCTGCCGGTATCAGCCTCAGTAGAAGAAGCAAGGGCAAGCCGGGAGCCGTTGGATGAAGTGGTGAAGTACATCACGGCCTTGCTGGATGAAGCCATTCCCGACCTGCCGGCTATACTGATGAATGAGACGGAAGAATTGGGCCGCATCACACAGGCCATTGCGCTTTCAATAAAAGCTGAAGTGTTGGTGACTGCGGCCAGCCCGCTTTTCAACGGCAACCCCGATTTTACGGGGTTTAAAGACAAAAAGGGCGTGCTTCTTATCAATACTACATTTTCTGAGGAAAAGTGGACGGCTGCCGCTGTAGCCTGCAAAGCAGCTATAGACGCCTGTCATGCAGCCGGCATGAAACTGTACCGGTATGTACCGCGTATTGGCACCTATAACCTGTCCGACACGACCCTTACGCAAATGAGCATCCGGGGCGCGATCACGGAAAAATGGAACTCCGAGACAATATGGGGCGCTTCCAACTCCTACGCCCAAAGTGGAAGAACCGGCTTACAGGGGAACGCCCAGTGTTTTCTCAGCCCTACCGGCCTTTCGTTCGGGGTGGTCGAAAACCTGAACGTGCCGCTGAACGTAACCGATATGTTTTACAGCAGCAATGGCGTGCCTATTGACGAAGACCCATTGTACGACTTCGCCAACCGCTTTACCCGCTTGCGACAATCCAACGCCGATTACCGCTTCTACATTAAAAAAGGCTATACTACAGCCCAGGTCAACTTTGACCGCGAACCACGTTTTTATGCAGGACTTGGTTTCGATGGCGCCATTTGGTATGGCTCCGGCCGGTTGGACGATAACAACCCCTTCTGGGTGGAAGCTAAGCTGAAACAGCCAGCCGGCAACGGCAACGCCACCAACTTCGGCGTATGCGGCTACTGGCCCAAAAAACTTGTACATTTTAACAACGCATACACCAGCCAGGACTATACAATAGAGAACTACCCGTGGCCAATCATGCGCCTGGCGGAATTGTACCTGCTTTACGCCGAATCGCTCAATGAATCTGCCGGACCATCCGCCATAGTTTACGAGTATATCGACAAAGTCCGCAAACGGGCAGGCCTCAACGGAGTAATTGCATCCTGGCAGGCCCATTCGCGTCAGCCCGGCAGGCCCCTGAGCAAAGATGGGCTGCGCACGATCATACAGCAGGAAAGAATGATCGAAACAGCTTTTGAAGGCAAACGGTTCTGGGACCTGCGCCGCTGGAAAACGGCCGCCTACTATCTTAACCAGCCTATAACCGGCTGGAATATTCTGGGATCGGAAGCCAGTGAATATTACCGGGCAAAGATCATCTACAACCCGAGTTTTTCCACCAAAAATTATCTCTGGCCATTGTCTGAAAAAACCGTGGTTGCAAATCCCAATCTTGTTCAAAATCCCGGATGGTAATCCGGACAAAAAATTATACAATGCGTACAAACATTTTTAGATACTGGATTCTCCTGCTTGCATTGACGGGCATGCTGGGCTGCGAAAAAATGGATACCCGCAAACCTTTGAGCGGTGGTGGTGGCAAACCATCACCCGTTAAAGATGTGACCGTCTCAAACGGTAAAGGCAGCGCCATTCTCACTTATACCGTTCCTCATGAGCCGGACATCCAATACGTGATGGCGGAATATTATGTGAACAGCACACTGAAACGGCAGGCTAAAGCTTCGCGGTATAATAACCAGATCACTGTGGACGGCTTTAATAGCAAAGGCGAATATGACATTACGTTGTATGCAGTAAATATGAGCGAAGTAAAATCAGATCCATTCATTGTTAAAGTGAAGGTAGATTCCCCTGAATTTCGTACAGTATTCCAAAACCTGTCAGTTCTCCCGGATTTTGGCGGCGTAAACGTAAAGTTCAGCAACCCTGCGAAGGCCAGCATCGCTATCGTAGTTATCACCAAGGATCGCAACGGCGATTTTTTTCCGGTAGAGACTTACTACACGGCTATCGATAGCGGGCGCTTTTCCGTGCGTGGCTTTAATACGGATAAACGGTTATTCGGTTTCTACGTCAGGGACCAGTTCAACAACTATTCCGATACGCTGTTCCAGGAAATTACGCCCATGGAAGAAACGATGCTCGACAAAAATAAATTCCGTCCGTATGATCTGCCCGGCGACATGCCTTCGGCTTATGGCTGGGTGATATCAAATATCTGGAATAATAATACCAATTCGGGCTATCATTCCCCCGAACCATATGAACTGCCGGGCACAATCACCTTCGACCTCGGTGCAAAAGCCAAATTAAGCCGCTTCAAACTATGGCAGCGCTCCGAAGCGGGACTGTATTATAAATGGGGCAATCCCAAAAAGTGGGTAATGTGGGGCTCCAACTCCCCCGATCCCTCGGGCAGCTATGCCGGGTGGACGAAGCTGATGGAATGCAATTCCCGCAAGCCGAGCAACAGCCCTACGGGCACAAATACCGCGGACGATATTAACTATATCAAAAACGGAGAAGAGTTTACCTTCCCGCTGGATGCCCCTGCGTCGCGTTACATCCGGATGCAGTTTTTCGAAAGCTGGTCCAATAGTCCCCGAATCCATTTCATGGAAATTACTTTATGGGGTACCATTCAATAACTGTTTAAAATTTTTCCCGTGAAACGATTAAAGTACTTCATATTTCTTTTCCTGTTATTGGCAGCATGTACCAAATGGGATGAGTACCGCTCCTTTGTGCCCGACGGCGAAATGCGGTATCCCGGCATAGACTCCGCTATCAGCCAGGCGCCCGGAAAAAACCGCGTTATGCTGTATTGGCGGTCCACTCCTGATCCTACAG
The DNA here is from genome assembly GCA_965653365.1 of uncultured Chitinophaga sp. Lineage (GTDB taxonomy): Bacteria > Bacteroidota > Bacteroidia > Chitinophagales > Chitinophagaceae > Chitinophaga. The sequence goes on from CBFGZV010000005.1 coordinate 234,173, forward strand.
TCAGCTATTACCGCATATTCTGGAACAACCGGTCGGATTCCCTGGAGCTGCCTTCCAAATCTACAAAGCCGTATGATACGGTCAGGGCATATATTCCTTCCCTGGCAGAAGGGAGTTATAGCTTTTCGGTATATGCTTATGACAGGAACGGCAACCGTTCCGTTCCCAGGGATGTACCGGTAGCCAAGGCATACGGCAGCCGGTATATCAGTAACCTTTATAACCGCCAGCTACGGTCCGCCAAGCCGGGAGAGTATATCTCAGCCGATACGCTTCAATTGAATTTTAATATTCCCGATACAATTAATATCAGCACGGAAATTAGATTCATCAACCAGGCGGATGCGTGGCAGACCGCCTATGTCACCCCAGATGCCCAGAGCATCAAACTAGGTAAGATCAAACCAGGCAGCAAGGTAGCTTACCGGTCTTCATACATCCCGGCAAGGGGAGCGGTGGACACTTTTTATACATTGCGGTACGACACCGTGCAGATCGTTCCATAAGGTACTTCTATAGCGCGGCGTTCATGTTCCAAAAGAAAGAAGGCATCTCAAAAGTAAACTTGAGCGCCTTCTTTCATTTTTGCCTGCCATCGCTAACATGGTGTATGCTTATGCATTATCAGGTTAAAGCCTTCGGCACAAAAACACCGAAACTTGCGCCCATTTCTTTTAATCGCCACCGGTTAATTTTCTTTTTCCGCAATTCAACTATGAATTCCACAAACGCTAAAAGAGCAGAGAATACATAAATGGCGCCTATAACCTATTCTACTTCTGAACTGAGCTTTTCAATAATTTCTTTCATCGTGTCATATTTTTTACAAGATCGGGATGCAGATCTTTGTCAGAAATCATCCGGTGCCACTTCGGCCGGATCGTTAAGATAAACTTCCAGGACAGGTTTATCTTCTATCTCGTACCGGTTATTAAACAACCATTCGGTGTAGATCAACTGGTAGAAACTTTCTATATTCTGGTATCTCCCTTTAAACAGGAAGGTCGCATATTTTTGCGGTGGTATTGTTTTGACTTTTGGAAACGCCGAAGGTCCAATATCCAGGTTTTCCGGAAGTGAGATAAGGCAATTCTACCTGCATTTCTGCTTTGGAGTAATTTCCTCGTCATCCATAATCTCTCCTATATATTGGGCCCCATCTGAAAGCAATGCATGGCTTGCCGCAAATTCAATGATATCTTCCCAATAGGTTTCAATTGTAGCTGGGGTATGCACGCCGATACAGCTCACATACAGGTACCTTAATGCAGGAAACGTTTCTATTTCAAAATCAAGCTCCCTGCCGGTTTAGTGTTCTGAAGCTTCGGGGAGATTGCCATTACACAGATTTGAACGCTTTATTAAATGCCTGTAGATCCGAGTATCCGGATTCAAAGCCTATGTCTGTGATAGATTTATCCGAATACAAAACCTTTTTTGCCGCATCTTCGATCCTTAACAGCTGAATGAAAGCGCCAATACTTTCCTGGTATACCGATTTGAAAATGCGGTTGGTATTCCGGTATGTGTAGAATGCAATGGCCGTTATCTGATCAATGTTTATCTCTTTATTGAAATTTAATTCAATGAAGTCTTTCACATTCTCTACCCGTTCCTTTATATGTTTGCTGTTTTGCATACACAAATTTATGGCATCGGGAAAGGATGAAAGTGATTAAAGAAGGACAGTTTTTCAGCGGAATCAAAAAAAGGCGCTAGAAATAGCGCCTTTTTCGTTTAAACCCCTGGGCCGGTTTCAAAACCACATATTAACAGCGGCCGGGGCAGTATCTTACGATGCTTGAAATCATCCTGGTTTTAATACAGGACGTTAGCCCAGTAACATGCAGAATGTTACACTAGTCATTCCGGATGCAAATGACAGGATGAGATTTATTTTTGTCATCATGAAAGATAGAAATTTGTGAATTCATATTTATTTTCCGCCATCCGCTTTTGTGATCGTCCCAATCCCCGGCCGCGGCGATCGCTGTAATGGGCTCCCATTTATTTTTATTGTATACTTCCAGTTGTACGCTATCCAGGCAAATTTTTCCACCCTGGCCCGTGACGGCGATGGTGAGCATAATGGTGAGAGTTGTGGCTGGAATGGTATCTTTAATCTCATAATCTTTCCAGGAAGGTTTAAGGATGTCAATAGATTTCCGGCTCCGGCTATTGACATCCAGTTTTGTAATTGTCAGATTACCGGTATCCAGCGGATTGTGATTAATGGCTTTTGCGGTGAGCCGGATGATTTTTCCCTGGTATTTCCTGCCATCCAACATATACCCAAGCCCCGCTAAGAACTCCGGCCTGGCGGGAATGGCTGCGTTGACCTCGTCTATAAACAAAATACCATCATAGTATTGAGCGAGAGGGTATTGAAGATAATAGGGAGCATCGTTGCCCGGAACATACAATGCACCGATGTTCCTGGCGGCAATCCTCCTTTGGAAAAATTTTCCGGCAGGTTTACTTTCCTGCGCGGCAGTAGGAATGTCTACGAAAAAAATGGGTTTGCCAACGGATGCGAAAATCTCATTGCTGGAACCTTTTTGAGCAGGCCCAGTTGTAAAATTAACCACCGAAAAATAGTTAAAAGCGCGAAACCCTCCTTTGTTGAAGCTCAGTCCCAGGGCATAATAGCGGTCTCCGAAATATTGTTTCAGATAAGACCCCATCATGTGCAGGAATGACAGGGAACTATCCTTGCTGATATGGCCGTTATGTGCCCAGACAAAAATTCCTTCATTTTCCGGTCGCTGCTCTGCTATCCATTTAATATTAGCAGCCATTGATTTATCTCTAATACCCATGGAGGCATATACATCGCTGGTTTCATACTGGCTCAGACACTGTTTTACAATATCCAGGTCATGCCTGAGGACTGCATATCCTTCGGCGCCCAGGCTGTCAGGAAGTACTTTCCCGTTCATTGATATATATTGCTGTACGGAGGTTAGCAGTTCATTAATAGCGGATCTGCCATTTGGCTCATACTGCTTTTCAGTGAATTTAAGCGTTTCAAGCGCTGTAAACTTACTGGCATAATCCTTTGGGCTGAATTGTTTGAGTTGCATGGCGATGCTTTGAAGGGCAGGCCGCTCTGACTGCATATCAAACCCATAGCACCTTATTTTATCGGCATCCGCTTTGCCGGCATTGTAAGCGCTCATCCATTCCAACAGGGATAACATTTCCCGTGTATAATAAGTCCAGGATCCAATTGCTTCCAAGGCCTGCAAGCTGGTGCCTTTTCCATACATTACATACTCATTGGCGCGACGGACAGCAGTATAATCGGCCTCCATAGCCAAAGTTTTAAAGCCCATTTCTGTTACCAGGAATTTAAACAAGCGGTGCCTTACTTCTGTAAATTCCTTACTGCCATGCGTTGCCTCTCCGGCGCCTATGATGCGTTTATCCTTCCAGAGCTTCCTGAGCGGTTGCAGGTCATCAAAATTATCGCCCGGCGTAACAGTATGGACAGGAATGGATTTTTCCGCCAAATAGGCAATCACCTCCTTGTCCTGTGCAGTGGTCTTTTTCCCGAAAGCTATCAACAACATGAAAAATAGGTATTTTCTCATCGCTCAAACATTTAATTGGTAAGTGAATTTAAAAGCGTTATAAGACATCAACATCCAGGAATAAAAGGGGCCTTCTGAAGCTCATAGACTTCACAAAACTTTGACTATTTTGTCATAAATACCCACTTCACATCTTTTGTATAAGCAAAAGGGTTGCCTGGCAGTGGGTTGGGCATGCTGCCCGACATTTCTCCCCTGTTATTGCGCCGTACATTAAGCGTAACAAAAGTGCATACACCCTTTTCATAATCAAAGCTTACGCCGTCATCATCATACAATTCAAAGCTGCCGGGGGCTTTCCCGTAATGACGAACGGTGAGTTGATCTTTTTGCCCAGGTACCGGGGCTTGCCTTTGCGCGGGTATCATCGGTATGATACCACCATCCCGTACAAACAACGGGATCTTATCGAGCCCCGGAGTAATATCGATTATTTCATTCTCCCCTGCGAGTGCCCCTGTATAAAAGTCGTACCACTTCCCTTTAGGCAAATAGACCTTTCTGCTCTTTTCCCCGGTAAACATGGGCGCTACCAGGATATTGCCGCCCATCATATACTGGTCTTTAATATCTTTTCTTATATGCATCGCATAAGGATTCCTGGTGCCGTCTAATCTTCCTTCCGCATTTGTCTCTCCAAAACCGAAGCCGTCTACCAGGTTCATGGCCCTGAATGGCGGTTTTCCTTCAAACCTGTATTGAGCAAACGTGCTGTATATATAGGGGATTAGCTGCATCCTCAGATCAGCCACCTCTTTTACCGCTTTCTCCACTTCCGGGAAACTCCAGGGCTTTGTGCCATCAGCCCATGCGTTGAGCATGGCCATTGGCGAAAAGCAAACGCTTTGCATCCTTCTTACCCACTCCTCGGCAGTTTCGGATGCCCGCACTTCAGGTGTCCATAATACACCGGCGAAACTGCTGTTGATCAATGCGGTTATAAAATCCTTATGGCTGTAATAATCATTGTATATAACATAGGGAAACGAACTCGCTCCTGCATTGGAAGCCCGGATAAGCCCATAGGACCTTTGATTTTTTTCTTTAAACCATTCTGCGGTCATGTGCTGCAACAGCAATCCATATACCTGCCGCATCTGTTCTCCGCTGTAGCCTGATGGAAAGGTGGCCACGTCCGGCCACAGCCAGTTATCAAATCCATCGATCTCATCAATTTTATATCCGCTAACTCCGATGTTTAAATGATGCTTAAAAAAATGTTCTTTAAATAATTTCCTGGCCGCGGGCAATGTAAAATCGGGAACTATGCCATTCCAAACGGTATGTGAACCGGATAGTTTTGTCATAGCCGGATAGAGTGAAGCTAAGGGCGATATATATGGATTTAACCATAAATTGGAGCGGATGCCCTTTTCGGACAATGTATTTATAAAACCTTTCGGATCCGGAAACCTCTTTTTGTCCCATTCAAATGTACAGGGATAAGCCATGCTTTGCCAACCAGGTTCTACCCCGATAAAATCCAAAGGAAAATCATGTTCTTCAAACGATTTTGCCTCGTTAATAATATCCGCCTGGGTAAATAAAGTGGGTACCCGCTGTGTAAAACCCAGCCCCCATTTGGGAGGAAGATATCCGCCGCCGCTCATTAAATTATAACGCTGCACCACATTCATGGGCGTAGGGCCGGCAAATACATACATTTCCAGGCCCCCGGCAGGTACCAGTATTTCAACTGCATCCGAATAGGGTTGGGCAGCCCAATCCTGATCTGTATTCCTGTCGTATAATGTTGGCGGATTCTTTGTATTCACGCTAACGGCAGTGCCCACGTAAACGGTCATATACCTTGCAGCATCAATCAGCACGCCATAACCATTGGAGCTCACATAAAACGGGACGGGCGCATGGGTGCGGCCATTGTCTGTTCCTCCATAATGGTCGACATGCAAGTTTAAGATCCTGCCGCGTTGATTTACTGTTTGAAAATTCAAGCCGAACCCGAAAATACTTTCTTCCTTTTGCAAGGGAAACCGCAGGTAAATTTTCCTGTCCCGTTGTTTAACGGCAATCTCCTTTTTATCTAAAGGGAATGGGGCTGCAGGCAATGAGGCAAATCCTTTTTTATAAGGTTTTACATTAGCAGCTTTCAATAAACTTATTGATTCTGGCTTTCCAACAACCGCCTTCCATATACCAGGCTGCACCTGGTTCCATTCTACTGTGATCTGGGCATCGCTACGAATGCCAATTAACAGGGCCAAAAAAACAAAAACAGGTATTTTAAATACTTTATTCATCGATATTGAATATGAGCGCTAATTAAATTGATGGGCCATTCTTAAATTCAGTACACTTCTGCTTTGAAAACAATGGATTCATTTCTTTCCCTGTGCAGCAGCACAAAAAAACTGCTGAAGCAGAAATTCTCATTTTAATTCTATTTGAACGACCTGTACGCCGTCTTCCATTGCCGCAATACCTGGTGGGAGTAAAATTGAGACATCAGAGCCGTTACCGCTTTCGTATTTGAGAGGCATCCCGGTTGCTAATATCTGGCAAGAGGCAATTTTGTCAGGTGTAAAGGGCAGAATGAGTTTATTATCTGTCAATGGGTTTATGATAGAAGCATATACAATTGTTTTGCCATTGATTGCCTTTTGCGTAAAGCAAACATTCGGGGGCGCCTTTAACAAAAGGGGAGTGGTGCCATAGATACAATTGCTATTGGTTGCCATCCACCCGCCAATTTCCCTGAGACGGCGAATGGCCATTGCAGGAAAAGTTCCATCTGGTTTGGGACCTATATTCAACAGGTAATTTCCACTTTTGGCTGCGTTGCTTACAAGAAAACCGACCATTTCCTTTGCCGGTTTCCATTCATAATCTTTCGCATGCCATCCCCACGACTCTACCATTGTGGCGGGTGTTTGCCAGGGGAATTTTTGTTGTTCTGCCGGATACTGATTGTCCATCATCTCCAAAAAGTCAATATCCTTGCCGGGATTCAGCCATGATATCCTGCCATTAATGAGTGTTTTTGGACTTTGTTTTCTTATCAGTGTTATTAGCTGATCCCGCCGCTTATCCGATATGAAAGTTTTCTCCTGGTCATCTCCCCAAGTATCAAACCAAAACATATCCGGGCTGTATAGCCGAATAAGTTCCTCAACCTGCGGCAGGCATTTTTGAACCCAGTATTGTTCAAACCGGGCATCCGTTTTCCGGGGCATCCAGTTAGGTATAGCTCCTCCGGGGTGGTCCCAATCCTGGCAATGGGAATAATAAAAGCCATATTTCAAGCCATACTTCCTGCAGGCTTTTGCCAATTCACCCAAAATGTCCTTTCTGTAACGTGTGCTTCCAAGATCATATGCAGACACTTTGGAATCCCACAGCGCAAAACCATCGTGATGTTTGGCTGTTATCACAAAATACTTCATACCGGCATCTCTGGCTTCCCTTATCCAGCTATCGGCGTCGAATTTTTCAGGGTTGAATTTTTTTACCAGTTCACGATACGCATCCCGGGGCACTTCCAGCCTTTGCTGTATCCATTCGGCATACCAGCTGTCGCCATGGGAAAGACTTTTATCCGGCAGGCTACGCCCGTTGTAGCTCCCTTCCAGGATGCTGTACAATCCCCAGTGAATAAACAAACCAAACTTTGCTTCCTTAAACCAGTCAACGCGGTTGGATGCTGTGACGGGTTGTGCAAATGCTTTAAAATACGAGAGGCATAACATCACTAACGCAAGTCGTTTCATCTGTTTTTTATTTTTTACTTTCTATCTATTAACTATTCTACATAAAAGATATCCTCTTTCGAATATCCGACCATTGAATCTGTTCCATTCTTCAGTCCCAGTTATTTTACTGGTTCCAGTATTACCGTTTTTAGTTTAAACAACTCCCTCCCTTTCTGGTCAGGGCGGATGGTAATGTCATAAACACCGGCCCTTTCGATCCCGGTAATTGTAACGGGATGCTGAATGAACAGCAAGGGTGCGCCGTTGCTGTATTCGGACGTACGCAATGTTTTGA
>CBFGZV010000006.1:0-172545 GCA_965653365.1 uncultured Chitinophaga sp.
TTTAGCAAGGGCGGGTTTCGCTCCGGGCGCTACGCCGAGTGACTGAAGGCAAATCAGCAATGGTGGCCGCGCTGCGGCATTCGCATGGACAAGTACCACAGCATATTTTTTAGCAGGGATGGTTTTCGGGCCGGGCTCCGCCGAGTGACTGAGGGCCCATCTGCGATGGTGGCCGCGCTGCGGCATTCGCATGGACAAGTACGGCGATTCCATACCGGAGCATCTTGGCGCAACGCCCGATCACCCTTGTTTACACGGGAGCAGCCACAATACCCCATCAAGCTGCTCCCTGCAAATCCGCTCAGGGATAATACCCGATGGCCGCCGCTTCCGTAGTGGCTAAGCCGGAAGCGTTTACGGCGGTGCCGATGCTGGCGATACCGGTCCATGGGCCTGTAGAGCCATAACCATTCCAGCAGCGGTAGAGCACGTTGTATTGAACGTTGGTGTTCGTATTGCCGCCGAAGTGAATGGCATCGCCATCGAGGCCCAGCTGCGCAGACATGATACTTCTTTTCTGGGTGACGGTGCCGCTGTTGAGCGTGGACGCGTCTGCGGCGCTGATGAGGTAATTCCTGTCGACCGGGTTAAAGCCCGTATGATGGAACACCACCGCATAGCGCGTGGCCTGCGAACCGGCCGTTGCGTAGCTAAACGTGTTTTTGGTGATCATAAAGTTGGTGCCCATTCTTTCGTTACCGGGGTTGACGTCGTTAAACACCGGAATTTCTATGAACACCGGGTTAATGCCGGTGAGATAGGTGCCGGTGGAAATGAAGTCGTTATCGTACACCACCCCTTTATCCGACAAATCGCCCCGGAAGCGCACGAAGGAACCCGAGCAGTTTTTGAAGGTATTGGCCACCACGCTCAGCCGCTGGATGCCGTAGGCGCCATAGATCATATGGGCGTGAGAATCGTACCCCACGTTTTCGAACGTGTTATACCTGACGATGATGCGGTTGGACGCGGCATAATGCACGCCCAAGGCGCCGTACGACACGGCCGGCAAATCCACGAACTGGCATTTTTCGACGGTAATGTCCTGGCTGTTGACGATCGTGAGCGCGTACCCCGTTACATCGCCCGTGAATTTGAGGCGGAGCAGTTTGATGTTTTTGCAGAGGTTGACGTTCATCAGCTTGGCGATGCTGCCGTTAAACACCGCTCCTCCTTCCGTGACGGCTGTTTTAAGGGTGAGCAGGTTGGTGTCGTCACCGATGTTCGACAAACTGAGGGTGGCGGTGCGGGTATAGACGCCGTCCGCAAAGATGATGTCTACCGGTCCGCTGACCAGCGCCGCCTGCACATTGGACCAGAAGGTGGAGTTGAAGCTGGTGGAGGGGGATACGTTAAAGGTGGTGGTTGATAAAAGGGCCGCCGGGCTCTCCGACCGTTTGCCCTGTAATTGCTCCGATGGTTTCACTTCCGCTTTTTTGCAATACACCAATCCCGTCACGGCAAACGTGAGAATAGTCTGAAGTACGATTTTCATAATAACGGTTTTGTTGGTAAAAGAAGGGTTATCCCGCGCTGTTTGACAGCGCCGGCATGAGGATTTCAGTGTAAATCGCGCAATTTACGGTAACGTACCCGGCACAGATCCAATTTATGGTTTAAAGATGGGATTTCAAAGGAAATTGCGAAGAATTGGCGGGGTGAAATTCTGGATGAGGTAATCCATTGGCCGCGAGCCGTTTTTATACCGGTGTGCCCGTAGCTTCCGGACGTAAGTCCGGAAGCGGGCCAGGGCCTGTTTCTTTTGTTTATTGACACTTAAGCGCCCATTGGTTTCGGTGGCTATCTGGTAATGCAGCATACAATCGATGGCGTGCGACGGGCGCTCGTAGTCTTCAATGATCTCGTCTCCTTCCTCCGTATTTTTATAAGCCTGTTTCAATGCCAGATAAATACCGTTCAGTAACAAGTCATTCGCCGCCATTCTATGCATATCCCTGACGGTTTTCGGTCCGTTTACAATAAAGGAATTCAGCAGGTTATCCCCGAGCAATGCCGCATCCTTCTCATTGCTTCGTCTGAAACTGTTTACGATTCGCCTTCTTTTTACCTTCCACCAGGTGCTGATTAAAATAAAAACCATCCAGCTCAAAAAAATCACCGAAACAAAAAAGGCTACAATTCGTGCAGCCCATATCAAAAGTTCTCCTTTCACTACTTCTTTCCAAAACACGGTGCTGCTACCCGGGTCTGCCGCATACAAAATCGGTATATCCTTTTGTCCGGCTATTTTACCAAACGAAATCAATTCCGGTTCATTGTAAATATTATAAAGGACCAGTACTTTCATGGTAAAGAACTCTCCCGGGTCGAGGATTACGCTCGATAAGGTGATGCTATCTTCTCCCCGTTTCCTTAATTTCACGCTTTGGAACAAATACCTGTTCCCTTCAAATATCATCCTTGGGTCGTCGACGATCTTTCCACTAAGTACCCTTAGACCCAATGGGGCATCAGGATCATAATCGTTCAATTTTATGTGTGCTGTTCCATTATTCGCAATTCTGATTGTGTAAATGCCGATATCCTGGTTAGTTGCTTTGAGATCAATGTTTGCATAATTCACATTTAGCTCCTGCAAGTCGCGATTGAAATCAACTATGTTTTCTTTACCCAGTGCCAGGATCTCGAGCCCGTTTTTACTTTCCGTAGCGTACGCGTTTGTCAGTTGTTTTGCTTTAATAGCTATCCCTGCCAGGGCAAGAATGACGGGGATGTAGACTTTAAACAGCCGTTTCATCATAATTTGCTTCATGAGCACAGTTTTAGTCATTTGTTCAATTACTATCTGGAAAAGATGATTCGATAAACTACTGGAGTTTATGTGTGAATGGTTGGCCCGTAAAAGCGGGAATTCAAATTGAAGATTACTAGTAGTGTGTTAGGTTTGAGAGCCTCTGTTGCACATAGATATGTATACTTTGATACTCTCCAGATATAAGATTAGCAAACCTGAATTTTAGGGTGAAGGTTTTGAAAATTTTCACTTAAGCGTGGTTTGATGGAGAAATGTGATGTTGGTCCGTTGAGATATAGATGGTCCTTTAACATAATTCAATTGCGATGCTGCCCCGTTGAGATATAGATGGTCCTTTAAACATAATTCAATTGTAATGCTGGTCCGTTGAGATATAGATGGTCCTTTAACATAATTCGGGTGAAACAAACTGAAAAATTTCATTTCACTATTTGTGAGCCCACAAGCAACCTCTCAAACAAGTTTGAGAACTACCGCATTATTGGTCCGTTTTCCTGGCCTGTTCTTCCCTGCTCGGGCTCTTCGGCTTACCGGGTTGGGAATATTTATTCAGCTCGGTAGTAAAGAACACAGTTTCGACCAGCACTGACAGCCAGAAAACGTACTTCAGTTTCACGTCAAACTTCAGTCCGAGGAGGCGAATGCAGATTTTATCGTCCGGCTGGAATCTTCTCCAGAATATCACGGTATCCGTCATCATGAAGTACCCGAAAGTCATCCAGAATATCGGGTTGGCGACTACCGGCTGGCGGAGGATGGAGTTTTGGTCTGTGGAGATGAACTCCAGGATGATCAGGGGGATAAAGTATCGGGTACCCAGGAAAATCATGTAATTGGGCACCGTATCAACCCATAAATGATGCTTCTGGTTAAATAGAATCTGGTAGCTGGCCCAGGCGCAAAACAGCATGATGCAGAAAAGCAGGCCATAAAGCAGTACAGCGGCCTCGCCACTAACGGCGTATGTGGGGCTGAGGAGCGGCAGCTGGAAGGTGGGGTTGGCCATGCCTTCGGCGACGACGCGGATGGTGGTGAGGAATAAGCAGAGGTTCCAGGGGAGAAGGGCTGAGATTTTTTTCATATATGTTAACAGGTTAAACGTTCGCGCCTTAACAACGGTTCTCCACTGCACAAGCACAAACAAATTTGTGACTACTTTATGAATGGAAACGCTTGTTGAAGACTGGTTACTAAACAGGCAATTTGAAATACCTGCTCGCATAATAAGACAAAATAAATCACATTATGGGTGAAAAACTCGCCAAAAAAATTCAATTCCTTCACCCCAATAGCGCTTCTACAATATCTTATATAGGAATAGCCAATTTCAGGTCAACTTTGGGCGCACCCGAGAGAAACCATATAGTTAGCCAAACATGATTGACATAAATCATACGTGAATGAAAATCAAACTTATCTTGCTGCTTACTGCAGCTTCAATGGCTGCTGATGCGCAGCCCAAAGCACAACCACAGACGCCAGTCGCAGCGAAGGAAATAAAAAAGATTAAAATTGGGGAAAAAGTGCCAGATGACCTCGCTTTTAATCACATGGTCAACTATCCTGGCGGGAAGGCGAAGTTATCTGACTTCAGAGGAAAGGTAGTCATTCTGGACTTTTGGAACATCGCTTGCGGACCATGCATAGCGGCATTCCCCAAAATGCAAAGTCTTCAGGAACAGTTTAAAGACAAGGTGCAGATACTTTTAGTGAATGTAATCAATGGCTGGGAACAATTGGAAAAGAGTGGATTCCCTCACAATACTCGTTCTACAATTATCTCCAATACAAAACTACCGTTCATCATTCCAGAAAAACATATATCACAAAAGGAAATCAGCAAAAATTACCTGCCCCTACACAGGCTATTTGCACATGAAGGGGAACCATTTCATGCATGGATTGATGAGAACGGAATTTTAAGAGCAACTACACGGCCAGGCTATAAGGTAACAGCAGAAAGTATTCAATATTTCCTTAAACATAAAAAACTAGAAGGAGGAGGAGAAAGCGGAACTGTCCAAGACTTGGGTATGGAAAACTTTGAAAACAAGTCCATTCTCAAATTAAAAAATGAGATCGTACAAGGAAACATGCTGTATTCCTCTGTACTATTTCGCAATCTAAATGTAGGGAGAGGCATGAAGGCGTCTTTAATCGACAGTGTCAGTGGGAAACTGATTGGAATTAGAACAGAAGGAAGAACGATATTCGAGCTATACAAAAGCTCAATCGTAACCTCAGCCCAACCTGCGGAATCCGACTCAATATTTGCCTTATTTTCAAGAAACCACTTTGTGCTAGATATAAAAGATCCAAATCAGTACTTGAGACCCAAGGACCCCTACGAAGAAGGGAAGTGGAACTCACAAAACACATATTATTATGAAACGAAGCTGCCTCCAGATCGAATGACAGCGGACATCAACGAAAACAGAAGAATCATCTACGACGTATTGAAATCGGATCTCGAACGAATTTTTGGCTTAAAATCATATATTGAAACCAGGAAAGCTCTTTGCTGGGTACTAATAAGAACATCCACTATCGACAAACTAAAGACAAAAGGTGAATCACTTAAAAAAGGATCAAAAACCGATGGAGTAATTGCATTCAACTCACCGTTTAGTTCCTTTCTAAACTCATTTCCAATCTACAACGATTCGGACTATCCTATCAAACCGTTTGTTAATGAAACTGGATTCACTGATTCAAAAAACGTTGATTTAATACTGAAATCGAAATTAAGCGACATTCCCAACTTGAAAAGAGAACTACAAAAATATGATCTTGATCTGGTAGAGGAAGAAAGGGAAATAAAAGTAATTGTAATAACTGACAAAAGCAACACAAAATAAGCTTATGGCAAACATCGCCAAATTATATTTACTGCTAGCAATTTCACACCTATTTCAAACAACCGCAGTATTGTCACAGACAAAAAGAGCATTCGAAATTCAGGGAAAAATTGTCGGGCTACCGGAGGGTCATGTTATCTACCTAGTCCAAAACAAAGCAACCGGAGGAACGGATACAATATCAAAAAAAGTAGCCGCCAAGAACGGTTCATTTACCATCAAAGCTACACTAACAAATGAAGGAGAGCCGTTCTTTATCAAATTCAAAGACATAAACACTATCAGGCACAAACCAATCACTCCAGATAAACATATACTTATCCTCGCTGACGGAGAAAACATACTAATCAACGGAGACATAGACGACCTTTCCTACGCCGGCATAAAAACAATCGGTTCAGTCACAACAGAGGAATACAGAAACTTCAAAATCCAAAACAGTATATTAATAGACGAAATAAACAACCTCACCAGAAACCTTCTACTCCAATACAATAAAGCACAAGGAGACATGAAGTTATTTGCAATCGAACGAGAAGAGAAAATAACGCCCACGAAAATAAGGCAGAGCAAGATGATCACAGACTGGATCCAAAGCCATCCAAACTCAATGTTAACTCCATGGATAATCATGAATTACATAGATAGCTTACCGATTATGGAGAAAATCTGGGCAACATTATCAATCGATTCTCAATCAAGCTACTATGGCCTCAAACTGAGAGAGCATATTTCTAAAGAAAAAAGAGTATCGATCGGACAAATTGCACCAAGTTTTGACATTCTTTTGCCGAACGGCGAAAAAACTGATCTTCATAAAATAACAGCAAAAGGAAAATACACTATTCTCTACTTTTGGGCATCCTGGTGTAGTCCATGCAAATCAAGCTTACCGACACTAAAGCAGATCTACTCCAAATATCAAGACGCAGGAGTAAACATCGTTAGCTATTCGGTCGACAAAATAGAAGAAAAATGGAAGCAAGCAATCTTCGAAGACAACATATCCTGGTACCATACAATCGACCACCATACGTTCGCAAAATTACAGTACGGAGTCAATGAAATACCACAATATTTTATACTGGACAACAAAGGAAAAATAATCGAGAAGCCTATCAACAGCAAAGTCTTATTTGACAAAGTCAATCAACTAATGCAATAAAACTCTCCCATCCCAAAACCTACATGCAAACCACTCACTCGATATTAAATTAAATATGCATAAATAATTTACCTTATGCTTTTACAGTAGATCAAGTATTGCCCATCGACTAATCTTGCGCAACAAAAAAGCTGCAACGACGCGTCGTCACAAACAGTGTTCACTTCGATCAGTTCGCCACCATATCCAGCCCCATCATTAACACATGAAACTGACGCCGCCAAATAATCAGAAGAACTAATTTTCGGTGGTGTATCGTAGGCGTCAGGGTCGTAATACAACACCCGACTTCTACCGAAGCTTTTCATATCCTTATTGGCGGCTGTGCATAATACTCCACCATCTATATCGCTAAGAACATTCATATGCTCTATAGCCACCGCCGACATTGAAATCATAGCAACAACAGTCGAAATAGAAATTTGAAGATACTTCATCATTCAATTTTAAAAATAAATTCCGATGAACTTCAATATAGCCGAACTATACTCATAAATCAACATTACATTTCAAAACGACGTGCGCCCCAACTTAGATTTAAACTTAAATACATTAATTCGTCGAGAAGAAAGCGCTACCAATAGATTACCCTCGATCGAAAAAGACAAAAGTCCATCTTTCTTCCATAACGGAACCTGAAAGCTACCTACATACTTACCATCAATTGTCCGATAAATATCAAAAACTGCGTTATTCTTAAATTCATCAATAGACTGATCATCCGATCTTAACTGAGAACGAACGAATAGTAGTGAATCGTCAATATAGCAATCGCCATTAATAATCGTTCGAGGTTTGGAAGGCATTAATCTTCTTTCACCTTCCATATTCATCCATTTAATTTCTACAGCATTAACCTCAAATGTATCGATAGTACTTGCAGTGTAAATAGGACGGAGAAGAGTATCTAGGCAATAAAACTTATTTCTATACTGTTCAACATAGAAAACCCTTTTCAACAACGAGTCATAAACTATAAGACCATCCCTATCAATCCCACCAAACTTTTGGTTCTCAAACAACTGATTAACAGCCTCCACTTTACCCGATTTTATATTAATTTTTTGCAGCACCTGCACATCTGCTCCAGTAGAATCAAATGATCTTAACAACACGTGACTAGGCGGCATTCTTGCAGATCTGGTGAATGTTGTAGGAGAACTATACAAGGTGTCAAACTCTCTAATGTCCCATCGCCCTCTAAAAACACCAGGAAAATTATTTGCGAACAAAAAGGTTGATGGAGGCTCTACAACGGTCTTTGAAACACCTTTCATTTTCTCTCCAAATGGCAACCCGAAAGCAACAGAATCACTTCTATTAAGCGC
Source organism: uncultured Chitinophaga sp. (assembly GCA_965653365.1). GTDB lineage: Bacteria > Bacteroidota > Bacteroidia > Chitinophagales > Chitinophagaceae > Chitinophaga. The sequence goes on from CBFGZV010000006.1 coordinate 8,128, forward strand.
AATTGTCATCCGTATTATCCACCTCGGATCAACAGTAGAAAAGTAAACATATTCCTTCGTCGTCCCTGAAATACCATTGTATGTCCCGTCATGTTCCAAGCTCCTTGTTGAATCAATCTCCCATCCCCCCCACTGACGTGAAAATCCGTTTGGTCTTTCATTTGGTCTCGCAGTCAACTTCAACAAAACAAACAAAATCAATCCAACAGACATCAATATTGCGGGCATTGCAATTATAGGTCTCATAAAAAAAAATTAAACAATTCGGGAATTTAGCCAAACAAATTTCAAGAAAAACAAAACATATAATAGCCCAATAGACAACGTCAAAGGGCTATTATATGCTAGCAAAACACTTCACCATAACTGAAATCAATCAATCCAGGATAGGTGACTTGCAAATCAAATAGAAAGTTAGACTACTCGTTCTTGCAGTAGATTACATATTGACCAGGAGTACCTGACAGTTTAGCACAGCAGAAAATTTGCGTTGCCAAATCATCACACTCTATATCGCGATCGAGTATATCGCCAGGAGCCGCAGCACCGTCATCAATACACTGAGTAGATACAGAAGTAGTTACAGGAGGATTTGCAACCGGAGGAGTTGTGTATTCGTCCGGGTTATAAAACAATACTTGGCTCCTAATAACGCTTTTGAGATCTCCATTAGATACCTGACATTGAACAGGCGCTTTCTTTTTAAGAACGTCAGCCTTAACAACAGCGGTCACGCCGATAGCAATAATGGCAACAATAGCCAGAAAACTGATTCTGAGATGTTTCATGATTGTGTGTTTTTGGGAATTAGGAAATAATTGACTTTCACTTTTTACAGGTAGCAACACATTACAGATTGTACACTCTGCACGTATTCCTGCTTTAATGAACGTTCATATTGTTTAACAAGCGCTCTACGAAGACAAAATCGATCGGCTTTCAAAATCTGCATTCCTATGAATCCAGCTAGCCAATAACACCCCTGTACCAGACATAAAAGTAAATATGCCATTAAAAATCAAATGGTTTTCCCACGACATAGACGCCAATACACCACCACAGCTGCATGGTAGATCAAAGCTGTGATACAACATTATATAAATATATCCAGTAAACAATGCCATTAGGAAGAACGATGCATATAAACCAAGTAGTCGGAATCGAGGAGTAATAAGAGCAATAGCAATTAGCATTTCACCGAAAGGAACGGCAACTGACAAAACACCGGATATGTCATGCAAGAACGGAGATCTTCCAAGCTCATACTTAAACTTTTCATAGTCAAGAGCTTTGTTCATTCCGGTATATAACCATAGGATAATCAACAAGGCGCAAATGAATTGTACAACAATGCGATACAACTTTCCCTTTCGAACCAAATTATTTTGCATCGGAGCATCGATTTTTTGTTTATCGATTTATGTTTTTAAGTGCAGCGAGATAAGGGCTATCTTCCCCAAGCAACAGGTCAACTGTAAGGTAATTGATTCATCTTTTACTGCATCTTTATACCATGAAGGTATCTAGTCGCACTGCGATAGAAATGCGCAGAGCTCAAAATATTTATTTTTTCTTACCTAAAAACAATGTATATTATCAATACTGCACCTTATATGCACCCGATGCCGTTTAATCCCACCCTGTTGTTTGTGTAAAATTAGAAAACTGCAAAATATCCGATGGAATTGGAAAGGTATATCTAAAGTCATTAGGCTCTAGCTTATAAGAACTTCCTGAAATCGTACGCTCAATTGTTGTTCTAAATCTATTATCCTTATTCAGACGTCTCAGATCAACCCACCGCATGCCCCGAAGCAATAATTCCTTCCTTCTTTCAAACAAAACCTTCACCAAAGCCTCTTCTGCATTTGAGATCACAAGGTCTTTATATAAGGAAATCCCATTTACTTTCTTCCATCTGCTTCTAAGGAGATCATTAAGATCTTTAATTGCTGCCACCGTATTTCCTTTTCGCGCATAACACTCTGCTCGAGTTAAGTAAAGCTCATCTGTAGCAATCCCACAAAATAAATTTGAAGCACTATTATTATAATTACCCTTAAAAGTAATATTAGACCCCGTAACCTTGAAGAAAACAGACTTTCTTAAATCATCGTTATCGTAACTATTGTAGAATTTAGGATCTATTAAACAACCTGTTGTGATAAAGGTTCCAAGCTCAGCTGTATAAAGTTGATCATGAAAAATAACCTCTGCATTAAACTGGCCAATAAAATTTGCCGTTGTTGACAATTTGCTGAAATCCAGTAAAGATTTATTAATCTGTAAGCACCTATCAGCATACAATAAAGCGCTATCGTAGTTCTGCATAGTCAAATAGGTACGGGCCAATAGCCCAAAAGTGGCCGCCACGCCTGCCTGTGAGGCTATCTTAGGATTAGCAGGTAAAAAAAGAGCCGCTTCCTTCAAATATGCAACGATCAAATCATATGTTTCTTTAACAGAAACCCGTCTTATGGATTTTGTAAAATCGCTACCGTCTTGCAAAACAATACCCTGATCGGTCGATGCCGTGGATATATCATATGGTTGCGCATACTGCTGGGCTAACCAATAGTAAGTTTCTGCCTTGTTAAATAGCGCCTGCGCCCTGATATAGTTTAACTCTGCTTCTTCAGCATCGGAAAATGGTGTTATCTTCGTCAATCCATCCAACACAAAATTGGAATAATAAAGCCTGGTGTATGTTGTAGGCCAAGGATAAAAAGTAGCATAACTAACTGATTGACTCCAGGTATATGCATTCTTTCCATTAGAAGAAGTAGATGCAGCCCAAACTGACTCTGAGACAAAATGATCGTCCGAAGCGACCTCACCGAGTGCCGGTAAATTCGCATTCATAATCTCCATATAGTTCAGTAAAGCTTGATAGTCTCTCAATGTGCTCGGAACTTTCTGGGTCTTAATTGGCTTTTCATCCAGCCAATCTTTCGAGCAACCAATTAAACAAATTAAAAGTGAAAACACCTTCACCAGTCTAAAAATCTGTAATTTCATAATCTGACTGATTTTACTTCATAATTTCTATAAAATCACCAATATTTTATAAAGAAACCTGTAGGCCAAAACCGACTGCCTTTGGGGGGGGCACATCAGCAAAATCTGGATCCAGATTTCCTGCGGTCGCCTTCCAAAGAAGGGACACATTGGTCATAAACATAAAAAACTGAATATTTTGAAAGCCAGCCTTCTTGGCTATTTTTTTATCAAAAACATACCCAATTCTAATGTCCTGCAAACGCACATGATCTCCCTTCTCAATCAAAACTTCTGAGTACTGAAAGAAGGTTTCTCTCTGCTGATTGATTGCAGTTGGAAAAGAAGGGATATAAGTTAATAGTTCATCTCCTTTGGTTTTCCACCGCTTCGAATAATCTCCATGTCCAAATCCAGCACCGATCAAACCCGCATAATTAATTGAATTACGTCTAATAAAGTATCCAATTTTATAGGTAATATTAAACGACAACGAAAATCCATTCCAAGAAATCGTATTCAAGAAATTTCCAGATATCTTAGGTGTCGATGGTCCAAAAAACTTCAAATCTTCGGGTTTTGTATTGAGCGCGCCTCGGGTCGATCCTAAAACAATATTGTATGAAGCAACTGTATCAGCAACATACCCCATAGGATCTCCATTGCTAGAATTAAGGCCAGCCCATTTGTATGCGTAAATACCAAAAAGAGGTTTGCCAATATTGGGAGAACCATCAGTTACCAATCCTGATACGGTTGGTTTCTCTTGAAATGAGGTAACCTTATTCGTATTATAACTAAACTGCAGGCTATTATTCCATGATAATTTACCTTCACGGACCCGGCTATTCAATACAAAATCCAAACCATGTCCTTTAATACCAGCAGTGTTACCAATATAAGTTGATACTCCTGTTGTTGGATCATTAATAATACTCCCTAAAAGATCAACACCATCCTTCATATAGTATTCTATATTTCCACTAATTCGCTCATTCTTGCTACTAAAATCAACTCCAAGATTTACTGTTTTAGTCTTTTCCCATTTCAGATAAGGGTTAGGATAACTCACCAAAAAAGCCGCTCTCTCACCAGTAACAGAATGAACAAAATAGTCAGCGGTTGCAAATGCCGTTGCCCTGGTTATATTTCCATTATAACCATAAGTTGCACGCAGTCTCAAAGCCGGCAAAAGATCAAAACTGTAAAATCTTTCATTCGAGATCGCCCACATCCCCCCCACTGACCATAGCGGTGCAATTCGATCATTCGCTTTTACTCCGAATAAATTCGCGCCGTCTCTCCGCCCACTGGCCGATATTGTATATCGATCATCAAACGAGTACGATACGTTAGCATAGAAACTACGTAATCGGCTTAGCCCACCACTGTAGTTACTTATCGCTGGTACGCGTAGGTTACTAACGCCCGCTGGCTGCCGAGTACTATACAATCTTTCATAATTTATCATGCGTTGAAATGTATTCGTTTCCTCATCGAACCCGTACCATCTGTCAATCTGATTTTCTGTAGTCCGCTCGCTAGCATCAATCCCTGCGATAGCATTGACGCCATGAAAACCAAATACCTTATTGTAGTTCAGCTGCACTCTCGCGTTCCAATAAGCTTGCTGATTATTGTTCATATCCACTATCGCTCCTTTTGGAACAGGAAAACTATCTTTTCCATTGTTCCGAAACATATATTTATTAATCAAACTACGACTAAAGTAACTGTCGACATGATTTGCTTTTCTATTTGAATTATTGATTCTCTGATGCTGATATTTAATGTCTATAGAAAAGCCCGTAAAAAGTGTATACTGTAATCCTGCACCTACTCTTGTATCAAAACCCCTTACAACATTATCATTAAGTGCCAACTCATCGAGCGGATAGTAATGCCAGTCAAGTAGCGCTGGACTTTTGGCAGTATCAACATATGCTGATCGGTATTCGAATGGAATAGCAGCCGCACTGCCATTTACTCCTTTAAACATGGTATACAAAGGACCTGTAAATGAATAGGCATTATTGTATCGCTTACTTTGTACAACATTCACATATGCATTAAAAACTAAGTTATTAACGGGTCTCCAGGTATTGTCTAATCGAAGTGTAATTCGTTCATCTTCATTTCTCTTCAAGCTATTTTTATTTTTATCATATCCAATTGATCCATAGTAAGATATCTTCTCCGAACCCCCTGAAATGCTAGCTGAATATTGCTGGTTTAATGAATTTCGCATTAGATATCTGTCAATTTCAGTGCGAACATCTCGGCCCGCCATTGTAGCAAGTTTCTCATCAGCTTGTTGTTTTGTGATTTTACCTTTTCGAGCCGCCAATAAAATCTCAGCAGCTTCTGGCAAAACGGGAAACGAATTGAATGCCGGATAAATATCATCGTATGCATTATACGCCCCCTTATCAAAGAGTATCCTTTGCGACTCTATTGATTCTGCAGCTGTCATCGTCGGTATGTAATAAAGATCCGGCCTCGCGCCAACGGTCGCATTTGCATTGAAATTCACTCTAACCGGCTGATTATACTTGCCTTTTTTGGTTGTTACAACAATAACCCCATTTCCAGCCCTTACTCCCCAGATAGAAGCCGCAGCGGCGTCCCTCAAAATTGTCACACTTTCTATATCATTTGGATTCAAGTTGTCAAGCGCAATAACCCCCGGATCGCCAGACATGGGATCCGGCTCATCATATGGGAAGCCATCTATAACTACTAAGGGGTTAGGATTACCGTTTATTGTACCTCTGCCTCTAATTTGATAAGGCGCTTTACGCGAGCTATTTATCCCTACATTCCGCCGATCAAACACCAACCCGCTCGTCACATACGCCAGCCTATCCAATGCATTGGTAGTCGGCGTTCTGTTAAACAATTCGTTGTCTATTTTCACGAAGCTTCCCGTCGCGCGCTCTTTCGCAATCACCTGATACCCCGTATGCACCACCTCCACCCCCTGTATCTCCCTGATCAGCGTATCCAACTTAATCAGCAACTCCCGTTGCCCCTGAATGCGCACCAGCTGCGGCTCAAACCCCAGCGACGACACAACGATCGTCCCGTTGGCCGGCATGCCTGTAAACGCGAAACGCCCGGCATTGTCCGTGCTTTGGCCCCGGCTGTATCCTTTCAGCGACACAGTAGCGCCGGCAATAGGATTACCGCTCCTGTCCGTCACCGCGCCTCTTACATCTATTTTGGGTATGCTATCGATTGTAAAACTCCCTCCCGGTGACGGTTGCGGCTTGCTGTTCTGCAAAATCACGATGCCTTTGTCTTTCACCACCCACCGCAGATTCCGGCGGCCGAGCAGCTCACGCAGCGCGTCACTGAGCGATTGCCGCTTGAAATCAACAGATACCTTTTCGTTCTTGTCCAGCACCTGCGTGGAATACATGAACGAAAAACCGGTTTGGGCTTCGATGCGGAGAAAAACATCTTCTATGGCGGTATTGCTAAGCTTTAGCGTGATCAATGTGGCGGTATCTTGCGTAGAAGCGGCATTCCCCTGAATCACCAAAGCCATCAGGGCAATAAGCAGCCACCTTCCCTTGCGGGAATGAATGCGGTAGAGAGATCTCATGCTGAAGGATGTTAGTAGCTAGTTCTGAATTTCGATTTGTTCTTTACTTAGATTATACATTTAGCATTTCGGGGTGAATGTTTTCTAATAAAATTTTAAAATACTGAAAAATTTCATGAAAAACACCACTCATTAACAAGATTTAGCTAACAATTTAGCACAATTCTATAAATCGAAACTTCCTGTAAATACAATCACTAAAGCCACTTGGAGAATCGTTTGCAGGTACACCTGGTATTTCTCGATGTTCTTCCTGGCCAGCCGCAGGTGTGTCTTAACGGTATTCCGGCTGACATTCATAATGGAGGCAATCTCCTTATAACAACACTTTTCGACGTGGGCCAGCCGCATAGCGGTCTGCTGCTGGTCGCTCAGGGAAGAAAGAATCTTGTCGAGCAGCGTTTTCTCGTACCCCTCAAGGGCAGGCTGATAGGTAACCGGCTCCCCGGAATTGGGGAACGCCGCATGCTCTTCTCTGTAAAATTGCAGTTGATTTCGTTTGATGCGCTTCTGCTTGTCGAGGTAAATGATGCATAGGTTATGAATACCTTTCTGCAGGTAATATTTCAGATTGACCACCTGGCTCCATTTACTGAAGCGGAGTACGTGGTTCACGAAAAAATCCTGCACAAGCTCTTCCGCCTCCTGCCTGTTCTGCAGTATCTGATATGCCTTCGCATAAAGCAGTTTCGCATACTTTCGGTACACTTCGCTGTAGGCCTCCTGTCTTTTCTTTATCAGCCCTTCCAATAGTAATACATCTTCCATACCCTGTATACGAGGTTAGATTTTAGTTAATTGAGGGGCCGCCATAACCGGATGAAAAATCCGATAAGTGAACTCATAGATTGCTTTGGCGCGTATTTTTGTCTAAAGGGCTATTGAAAGAGAAACGAGTCGATGCTGGTCCGTTTGTCTGCAACAATGAATGTTGCTTATGGCTGCAATATGTTAATTTGATCCGGAAGATGATGTTAAGCGAACGTTAACAATTCATTCGCAAACTTGATTGTATTTGTTAACAAGATCTCTGTAGTAAAGGGTTTCAGCCGATTGTGGAAAAATATTTTAAAAATAAAGTGGGTTGGTTTCACCCCGAATTTTGGCCTTTTTTAACAAAATACCGGGCCTGGAAAGGCCCGGTTTCTATTTATGTGCTAAATGTACTTATAGAGCGATCAGGGATAGCTCCCTGCTCAAGCGTTATTTGCAATGTAATACACCGTTGTTCCAATACATTTGTACCTCGCCGGTCTCATTCAGGTTATCAATGAACGATTGCAACGGCCGGCCACGGAACAGCTTCACGCGAAACCGCTTCTCCCCCGCCGCCGCATTGTCCATCACCACCTTCACATCATGCCAGCGCTCCACCATGGCGACAATCTCCCGCATCGGCCGGTCGGCGAAATAATACGTACCGCTCCGCCAGGCAATCATGTCGGCATTCAATGGCTGCACCCTGATCTCCTCCATACCGCGCACCACGGCCTCGGTACCGGGTTTCAGTTCCACCCGGCGCTCGTCAGCCGCCACAGCCACCTTCCCGCTCACCAGCGATGTGGTGATGAGCCCCTGGTTATAGGCATTCACATTAAACTCCGTGCCCAGCACCGTAATACTGGTACTGCTGGTATGCACGATAAAGGGCTTCGCCGCATCCTGCGCTACCTTGAAATATGCCTCGCCCTTTATATACACCTCCCGCTTTGCATCTGTAAAATGGAATGGAAATTTTATCTCCGATAAACTGTTTAACCAAACCACCGTCCCATCGGCCAGCTTCACCTGGAAATCCAGTTTAGGCGGTACCGTGAGGGTATTCCACCCACCGGCCGATTCCCCTTCCCCGCTGTACTCCAGCACCCTGTTGTTGGCTGTCAGCGTCGCGGCATCGAGGTTGATTGTTTGCCGCCCGCTGTCACTCAGGGCAATCTTCTTGCCATCGGCCAGCTTCAGCGTTACGCCGTTCTCTTTCCCGGCTCCGTTCGCGGCAAGCGCAGGCTCTTCACCACCGGGCTTCAGCAGGAACCAGGCCCCGCCCAGCACCAATACCACAGCCGCGGCCGCGCTCATCCACACCCGCCGGCGCCGGCGGCCGCGCTGCACCGCAGCCTCGTGTTCGATATACGCAAGGTTCCGGTCCACGTCAAATGACCCCATCGCCTCCATCGCCTCTTCCTTCGGCACATCCCGCTGCAATTCCTCCCGCATCTGCCGGGCGTCCTCACTGACGGCAAGCAGCAAATCAAGCTCCTCCCGCTCTTCCGGTGAAAGAAGACCGAAGTGTTCCTTGAGAAGTAGTTCCTGAATACTTTCTTTATCCATAATCTAAGGCTGCTCTGTACTATGACGCTATTTTGAAGTGTACAGGGTGAACGGCAAAGGAAACTCTTTTTTTAAATTTACGGTCATAACACGAAAAAATTCACACAAACAGATTTGTGTACTTGCGGCAAAGAATTGACAGTGAAATCATTAACAAATGAGATACAAACTCGTTGGTTAGCAAAAAAATGTAGACGTGGGATCATTTTTCTTGTCGTCCAAATTAACCGATTCCGCCCTTTTATCTGTCCTGCTCCCTCCTGCCTGATTCCTTTGGCCGTAAATTTGTGCAAACACCGCTATTGTTCACCGTCAAAACAGCCACGCAATGTTTACACATACCAAAGCATTCACCAGCTTTTCGGTAAATGATATCGACAAAGCGAAACAATTCTACGGGGAAATACTGGGGCTCCGCGCCAATCAAACAGCTGAAGCGGGCATGCCGCTGCTGGAACTGCAACTGGAAGGCGGCCATCGCATCATACTTTACCACAAACCGGACCATACGCCGGCCACCTATACGGTGCTGAACTTCCCGGTCGATAATATCGACAAAACTGCCGATGAACTGATAGGCCGAGGCGTACGCTTCCTCCAGTACGAAGGGGACCTGAAAACGGACGAAAAAGGCATCTTCCGCGGCGAAGGCCCACTCATTGCCTGGTTTGAAGACCCGGCGGGAAACATCCTTTCCATCCTCGAAGAAAAAGAACGGACATAACTGCCACAAAACGGGGCGCGCCCGCAACAGCCAACAACCGTTGCAGGCGCGCCCGCCAAAAAAAGTTAAAAAAAATTAGTGAGAAGACACCACCTTCAGCCCGATGATGGACCCGATAAGGGTGGTAATGAAAAATAAACGCCAGAAAGTAGCGGGCTCCTTGAACACCAGGATGCCCATCAGCACGGTCCCCACCGCACCGATGCCGGTCCACACGGCATATGCGGTACCGATCGGCAATGTTTGCTGCGCCTTGTACAGCAACAGCATACTCACGGTAATGCAGATAAAAAAGCCCGCACCCCAAAGGATGGCTACGTTGCCGGTGGTTTCTTTCATTTTGCCGAGGCAGGTTGCGAACGCTACTTCAAACAACCCCGCGATAATCAGAATAATCCAGTTCATTGTTCGTGCTTTTAGTTGCAGGGCAAAGTTCCGCCTTCGCGGCGGGTAAATATTTTACAAATGATAAAAAGTTATTTGAGGTCGGCGCGAATGCGGCTCAGGGTTACCTGCGTAATGCCGAGGTACGACGCAATATACCCAAGCTGCACACGCTGCAACAGCTCGGGCATTTCTTCGAGCAGCGCCCTGTAACGCTCGGTGGCGGTTTTGAACTGGCGGGCAATGAATCGCTCTTCTGTCTGTATCAGCTCCTTTTCGGTCAGCTTCCGCCCCCAGTTCGCAAACTGGATATCGGTCTGGAACAGGTGCTCCAGCTCCGCCATCGGCACTTTGTACAACAGGGCGTCTTCGAGCAGCTCGATGGTTTCATAACCGGCCGTTTTGTTGATGTATCCGTTGAAGGACATGAGGAAATCGCCTTCCATCCCGAACCAGAACGTAAGATCGCTGAGCCCGCTGCTGCAATAAGCCCGGGCAATGCCTTTTTCGATGAAATAAAGATCGCCGCAGGTTTTGCCTTCCCTGAACAGAAGGTGCCCTTTCTTCAGCTCCACGGCCTCCAGCAGGCCGGAAAGCTGCTGCAGCCGGTCGTCCGACAACGGGTAAACGGATTTGATTCTCGCAAGGGTATGATGCATCCGGAGTGTGTTAATGATGGCCCCGGCAAAATTAGATAAAAATATGCGCGCTTTCCTGCGCTCGCCCGGGCGGTAGCTTTCTTTTAACGGGAAACTGGCTCGTCGTTGGGTTAGCACCAGATAATCCCGGATCTAAAAATCGTTGACGGCTCAGTGAATCCCCCGCATCAGCCGGGCCCAGCGGATGCCGCCCTCCCCGTGGCTGAACCAGGTTACCCAGGCTTTGCCCACTACATGGTCTTCCGGCACAAATCCCCAGTACCGCGAGTCGGTGGAATTATGGCGGTTATCGCCCATCATCCAGAAATAATCCATCTTGAAAGTATACTGATCCGCGGGCTGGCCATTGATGTAAAACCGGCCGCCTTTCTCTTCCAGCCGGTTGTTTTCGTATACGCGGATGATACGGTCGTACATAGCGATATTCGCGGAACTTAGCGCCACCGTCGCTCCTTTTTCCGGCACTACCAGCGGGCCGTAATTATCTACCGTCCAGCGGAAATGCGCGGTGTCGTGCGGGAACACGGCAGGGTCGGCGAATCCGCTGCTGATATCGGGCACGGCTTGCTGCACGATGGAAAAACCGGACAGTGAAGCGGCCTGCTGCGGGGTGAGATGATAGAGAAACAATCCCTCGCGCGGGCCATTCTGCGGCGGATCGGTAACGCCCATTTCCTCGAGCCGGGCGGGGTTCAACCGGTCGCCATTGGTCTGTACCCAATAACCGGTTTTACCGTCGGGCGGGATGACTGCGGCGGCTTCGTTTACATACACCACGCCATCTTTGATTTCTATCTTGTCCCCGGCTACCGCCAGGCAGCGCTTGATGATATTCTCCCGTTTATCGACCGGCCGCGCCAGTACATGGTACTGCTTCCACACTTCCTCGCGCCCGAAGCGCCGCACCAGGTCGTAATAATTACTGTTCTCCTCGATCTCCAGCGCCACGGTATCGCCTTCGGGAAGGTTGAACACCACGATGTCGTTCCGCTGAATCGCCGTAAAGCCGGGCAGGCGCTTGTAGGGCCATTGTACGGCGGTGCTGTACGATGGCGTGTAACGGGTCAGCGGCATCTTGTTATGCACGAACGGCATCGCCAGCGGGGTGTTGGGCAACCTCGGCCCGTAGTTCACCTTCGTCACGAACAGGTAATCGTTCACCAGCAGCGTTTTCTCCATGGAACCGCTGGGAATGCAATATGCTTCGAATATGAACAGGCGGATGACGGTGGCCGCAATTACCGCGAAAATGCCGGCATCGAGCCACTCGCGCAGGGCCGACTTCTTCTTTCCCGGCTGGGGCTTGCTTCGGAAGAATCGCATGGGATGATTTTTACTTTTAATTTACCCAATCTAATGTTAAAATAAACCTAAATCGGCCCTATGCACGTACCTTTGCGGGATGAATTATTTTTCAGCACTCCTTGATTTACTGCAAACAGAGCGGGAAGAAGACCGGAAATCGTACCAGCAGCTGATCGCCTCCAGTTCGGTGGGCGACCGGCGGGCGGCGGGCCTCAGCTGGTACCCGGTGGCGATCAGGGATACTGAAATGAGCCGCGGCGACTACCTCACCGTGGAACTGGAACGGACTACCCACCACGATGTGCCCCACCAGCTACGCTTTGGCGTATCGGCCATGCTGTTCTCCAACCACGACCGTGAAACGGACAGGGTGGAAGGCGTAGTAACCTGGCAAAGCGGCAACCGCCTCAAGCTGACCCTTAAAACGGACGAGCTCCCGGAATGGAGCCGCAACGGCAAACTGGGCATTGACCTGCTGTTCGACGACAACAGTTACGACGAAATGCAGAACGCCCTCAAACAGGCGGCTGCCATCTACGATAAAAAGGAAGGGCACCTCGCCCGCATCCTCACCGGCGAAAAAGCACCCACCTTCAACGAAACGCTGGCGCCAGCCGCTTTCCCCGGCCTCAACGCCTCGCAGCAGGCTGCCGTGAACCGCATCCTGGCGGCCAACGAACTGGCCATCGTGCACGGCCCTCCGGGCACCGGCAAAACCACCACGCTGGTGCAGGCCATCAAAGCCATCGTGCGGCAGGAAAACCAGCAGGTGCTGGTAGTAGCGCCGAGCAACGCCGCGGTGGACCTGCTCAGCGAGAAACTTTCGGACGAAGGCCTGAACGTACTGCGGGTAGGCAACCCGGCCAGGGTGTCGGACCGCCTGATGTCGCTCACGCTCGACGCGAAAATGAGCACCCACCCGGGCACGAAGGAAATCAAACGCCTCAAGAAACAGGCGTCCGAGTTCCGCGACATGGCGCACAAATACAAGCGCAACTTCGGGAAAGCGGAACGCGACCAGCGTAAAGCGCTTTTCGACGAAGCGCGCAACATCATGAAATCGGTCGAAAACACGGAACAATACATCATCGGCGACCTCGTCGCCAAAGCACAGGTGATCACCGCCACGCTCGTGGGCGCCAACCACTACACCGTGCGCAACCTCCGGTATAAAACGCTCGTGATCGACGAAGCAGGCCAGGCGCTTGAACCGGCCTGCTGGATACCGCTGCTGAAAGCGGAAAAGGTGGTGCTGGCGGGCGACCATTGCCAGCTGTCGCCTACCATCAAATCTGCCGAAGCGGCCCGCAACGGCCTGGCGCATACCCTGCTGGAAAAAGCGGCGGCCCTGCACCCGCAGGCCGTTGTACTGCTGGAAGAACAGTACCGCATGCACGAAATGATCATGGGCTACTCCTCCTCGGTATTTTACCAGAGCCGGCTCACCGCCCATGCATCGGTGGCGCACCACCTGCTCCACCCGGCAGATACGCCCCTCTCGTTTGTAGACACGGCCGGCTGCGGCTTCGACGAAACCACCGAAGGCACCAGCACCACCAACCCGGAAGAAGCGGTCTTCCTCTTCAAACACCTCACACAACTGGTGGGCGAGCTGGCGCCGCATTACACGGCAGACCGCTTTCCGGATATCGGCATCATCTCCCCGTACCGCCAACAGATCGCCCTGCTGAAAGAGCAGCTCGATCATAGCCCGGCCCTTCAGCCCTACCTGCATAAAATTTCCGTGAATACGATCGACAGCTTCCAGGGCCAGGAACGCGATGTGGTGTACATCAGCATGACCCGCAGCAACCCGGATAACAAAATCGGGTTCCTGTCGGACATCCGCCGCATGAACGTGGCCATGACCCGCGCCCGCAAAAAGCTGGTGGTGATCGGCGACAGCGCCACCCTGTCGCAATTGCCCTTCTACGCCAATTTTATCGCCTATGCGGAGCAGCAGCAGGCTTACCGCAGCGCATGGGAATACGCGGACAACTAAAAAAAATTTTAACAGCGTTTTATGGATTCACGGATTTTGCGGCATCCTGCTCCTGAATCAAAGCGCGTCCCTTGAAATATTTATTACCCTTCCTCCTGCTGCCTTCCCTGGCGCACGGCCAGTGGGAAAAACCTGTGGAACCGGTACTGTCGGCCGACTACCTGCGCCTCATTCAACAACCGCGTACTACCTTCACCCCGGTGGCGGATTCGTCGATGCGTATCCTCCGGCTGCGCGGCCGCGGCTATTTCCCTGCCGGCGTAGGCAACCTCAAAGTGCAGGGTAATACATTTAAAATGGAACCGGTCAACACCCTGAACGGCTGGCTCTCCGGCACACTGAGCACGGCGTTGGAGCTACGGCAGGCCAACCGCGGCCCCTCCCTGCAGCAAACCTACGCACAGGGCCGGGCCCTGAACGGAGCCCTCACCTGGCGCGGCGCGGAAACGGGAGAAATGTTCAGCTACGGCCCGGCAATGGCGGCAATGGAATTCGATGGCAGCGCCTACCCCTTCGACCCCGGCGGCAAACTGGTACCGGCGGGCGCCGGCAACGGGCGGGCCGCAGCGCCGTATAACAACAACATTTTCAGAACAGCGTCCGCTTTATCCCAATCCCTTTCTCTGAACGGCGGCATCCGCACACCCAGGCAAGGCCGCTGGACGTTCAATTCCAAACTGGGTTACAGCCGTGAAAACACGTTCATCCGCCACCACAGCAACAGTTCTCAAAACCTCTCCGCTTCCGTGACCAAAACTTTCCAGCGTTTTACATTCACCGGCAGCTTCCAGTACCAGCACGACGAATGGTCGAACAGCAACCGCAACGGCTTCCTGAACCGCTCCTACATGAATGCCCTGCTCACGCCGGCCAGCTTCAACAACCGGTACAACGGCAGCGCTTATGGCCACGAAGCGGACAACCCCTTGAGCCAGCTCCGGAACGGCGCCAACTTCCACCGGCAAACACTGCGAAATGCAGGACTGATGGTTAAATACGACTGGAACGATGTGGAAGTGATGATAACGCAGGCGTACGAAAACACATCGCAAAAAAGCAGGGAGTCCCTTCTGCCCGGCGCCGCGTTCTTCCCTGACGGTACCGGCACCCGGAGAAATAAATCCGACCGGAGCTATTTCCTCAAAGCGGAAGCGGATGTGAAAATCCCA
This sequence comes from uncultured Chitinophaga sp., assembly GCA_965653365.1. Lineage (GTDB taxonomy): Bacteria > Bacteroidota > Bacteroidia > Chitinophagales > Chitinophagaceae > Chitinophaga. The sequence goes on from CBFGZV010000006.1 coordinate 23,303, forward strand.
ACCTACTGGTACCGGACACGCATGTACGCCGGGGGCATGTTCCTGTTTACGGACGACCGCACTTCCATCGGCTACCACCCGCAGCAGCACCAATATGGCTACCAGCGCAGCAATGGTCATATGCAGCTCAGGTACAGATTCAACTTCGACCTGCGAAAAATATTGCTGGAAGCAACCGCCGGCAATGCGTTCTATTTTTCCAATACCGCCGTCCGGCCGAAACAGTTCGCTCCGCTCGCGAACGTATCCGCCGTCTTTAATTTCCCGGAGCACAGTGGTTACCAGTTCGAACTGACCGGCTCCATGCAGGCGCTCAACAGCGAACTGCCGGTGGATAACTCGATGGCCTATACAAACCTGCTGCAATATTCCACCGGCGGCTTCCTGCAATACTTTCCTTTGCTGGAGGCCGGCGGGTACGACGGGCTGCGGGCCACCTTCAACCGGACTTACACGGGCAGGGCAGTGCTCCGGTACAAATACAGGTTCGCATTCAGTGCGGAATGGTTCCGGAAAAACGTGCGCGACGATGTATTCCCCATCTACGAAAACGGCCACCTGCAATTGAGCAACATCGCCGCGCACCGGCGGCACGGTGTTGAACTGCAGCTGAACCAGTATGCGGCCACCACCCGGAAAAAGGCGCTGACAGCCAGCAACACCCTGTCTTTCCTGCAATACCGCCACCGCGTAACGCAAGTGGCCGATGGCTATAATGGTACGCCCATCGCCGGGTTCTCCAACGTACACAAAGCCCTGCTCGAAGGAGAAACGCTGGGCGCCATAGTGGGCAACCGGTACCGGCGCGATGCCTCGAACAACATCGTCATCGGCGCAGACGGATTTCCGCTGGTGGATGAAACGCCGGCCGTAATCGGCAATCCCCTTCCCGACTTCGTTATGAAATTCAGCAACAGCCTCTTCTGGAAAAACTTTACACTATCCACCGACGTGGAATGGAAGAAAGGCGGACAGATCTGGGACGGCACGCGGGCCGCACTGGACTATTACGGGTGCTCGGCTGAAAGCGCGGCAGACCGCAGCATCACCGGCCATGTATTTCGGGGCGTGCTCGAAAACGGCCATCCCAACACCGTTCCAGTCAGCTTTTACGACCCGGCAAAACCTTTTACCGCTAACCGGTGGGTCCGCTACGGGGTAAGCGGCGTGGCCGAAGATTACATCCGTGATGCCAGTAGCCTCCGCCTCCATACGGTGGAATTGCGCTACAGGTGGAACATCAAAAAAATACTCCGCCGCATTGAGCTGGCGGCGTACGCCACGAACATCATACTCTGGACAGCCAGCGAGGGTACGGACCCCAACCAGCTGCTGCTCGATCATACCAGCGGCCTCGATTTTTTCAACCTGCCATCCACACGCACCTATGGCATCAATGTTTCACTTCAATTCTGATCTTATGAAATACTGCGGCTTGCTGCTGCTCTGCATCGGCGCTTTTATCGGTCAAAGTTTCGCACAGGTGCTGGATTATGCGTCCAACAAGGAAAAAATATACCTGCATACGAGCCACGTGTTCCTGAAGCCGGGAGACGACGTGTTCTTCAAGTTGTACCTCGTCAACGCGGGCAACAACACGCCTTCCACGGTGAGCACCATCGCTTATGTGGATGTGATCAGCCCGTCGGGCAGTGTCGTGCAGCAATGCATTTATCCCGTTCAAAACGGCTATGCGGAAGGTTCCTATACTTTTACACCGCAGGCGCCGGGCGGCGTTTACAAGCTGCGTGCCTACACTTCCTGGATGAAAAATGAAAAAGACAGCACCTTCTTCGTCAAAGAACTAACGCTGCAGCAGGTGATTTCTCCCCGCATACTGATGAAACTCGACTTCCCGCAGAAAGGCTACGGGCCGGGCGCAGACGTCAGCGCCGATTTTTCGGCCCGCGACCTGGCTGATAAACCGGTCCAGCACCATCCCTTGAAGTACACCGTGTCTGTCGCGGGCCGCGAGCTACACACCGGGACCCTGCAAACGGATGCGGCCGGCAAATCGACCATCCGGTTCCGGCTACCGGCGGATTTATCCGTCACCGACGGCTTGCTCAACATCACCATGCAACACGCGTCCTACACGGAAGCCATCTCCCGCAGCATTCCCATCACCCTCAACAAAGTAGGCCTGGGCCTGATGCCGGAAGGCGGCTCCCTGGTGGCGGGCCTGCCGGCCAACGTGGCTTTCAGGGCGCTGAACGAATTCGGGAAACCGGTGGATGTAAAAGGCGAACTGCGTGACGGGAACGGCAACGTGATCACCACACTGGAAAGCTTTCACGGCGGTATGGGCAGGTTTGCATTCACACCGCAGGCAGGCAACCGCTACGAAGTAGTGCTCACCAGCCCGGCCGGCATCACGCAGCGGTACGAACTGCCCAAAGCCGCCTCCAAAGGCTTGTCTGTCCAATTAGCAACGGCAGGCAACGAATTGCGGATGCAAATTCACTCCACGCAAAATGCCGATATTAAAATCACCGGCTATACAAAAGAGCAACTGTACTTCACCCAAAACATGCGCGTAAAAAAGGGCACACAAACCGTCGCCATCGACCCGCAGCTATTTCCCGCCGGCATCGCCCGGTTCACGGTAACGCAATCCAACGGGCTTCCCCTGGCGGAAAGGGTAATGTTCCTCAACAGCTACCGGCAACTGAACGTATCGCTCGCGCCCGGCAAAAAAATATACACGCCCCGAGAAAAAGTTACGATGACGGTTAAAACGACGGACGATACCGGAAAGCCTGTGCCCGCCAACCTGTCGTTAACGGTGATGGACGACAAACTCTGGACGTTCGCAGACGACAAACAGGACCATATTGTTTCGTGGCTGATGATGAGCTCGGAGTTGCGCGGAAAGGTAGACGAGCCGCAGTTTTACTTCAAAAAGGACGAAAAGAAAGCCACCGCGGCATTAGACCTCGTGATGCTCACGCACGGCTACCGCTACTTTGATTATCTCCCGCAGATGGAGCGGGACAATAAACTGCAATTTTTTCCGGATGTGCAGAACGTGCTGATGGGCGCCGTGCTGAACGAAAATGGCAGGCCCGTGACGGCCACCGTATGGCTGGTGGAATCGCGGACCAGCAAGGTGATGCAGCTGGTCACCGGGGCCGACGGCGTGTTTTATTACCCCAACCTGTCGCCCGGCGAACATTATTTCATCGTCGCGCAATCGCAGAAAAAGAAGGAACGCATCAAAATCACCGTCACCAGCAACGGCATCGGCGCCGACCGGAGCAACCGCGACCGCTACGCCGTGATGCGCCCTGGCTCGCCGGATTTCGCCGTGGAGCCCCCAAAAAGAAACGAAGTGGTGGCGCCCTTTGCGGCCAGAGACGAAAAAGCGCTGAGCGAGGTGGTGGTGGTTGGCTTCGGCGCACGGAACAGAAGAGCGATGACGGCTTCGGTATCCACCATTTCGCAGAAGGATATCACCGCCGCTTCGGTGAACAACCTGCTGGCGGGCCGCATCCCGGGCATTAGCGCGGCCCAGACGGCCAACCCGGCGCAGGGCAGCCAGCTGACCATACGCGGGGCCAATACCCTGGTCAACAACGAAGGACCGCTTTTTGTGCTGGACGGCATTCCCATGAAACGGCTCGAGCTCGGCACCCTCAACCCGAACGATATCGCGTTCATTCACGTGCTGAAGGATGCGACCGCCACCGCCATCTACGGCAGCATGGCGAACCGCGGCGTTGTGATCATAGAAACGAAAAAGAACAGCGAGGCGCGGATAAAATGGCAACATACTCCCACCGTGTACTACGGCTTCCAGCCGCTGCGCATGAATGCCACCAGTTTCACCCCCGTTCGCCGCTTCCAGGCCATTCAGTATGAAACCGCCTACTACGTGGCCGAGCGCACGGATTTCAGGGAAACCATCTACTGGAACCCCACCGTGCAAACGGACAAAAACGGCGAAGCCACGGTGTCGTTCTACAATTCCGACGCCACCACAACATTCCGGGCCATTGCGGAAGGCATTGGTTACAACGGCATGGTGGGGCGGGAAGAAAGCACTTATGCCGTGCAAAACATGCTCACCGTAGACGCGAAAATCCCGCCCTACCTGACGGTGGGCGACAAGGCGCTCATCCCCCTTCACATTCAAAGCAACTACCCGCAACCGCTGGAAGCGGTCATTAAAGTATCGTTCGCGGAAAGCATCCAAGCAGGCATTTTCAACAGCACCGTTCAACTGCCAGCAGGCGGCTCGCAGGTGGTATATGTACCGGTTACCGCCACTTCCCCGGTCAACGGCATGCTGCGGTTCACGGTTGCCACCAAAGTGCACGCAGAAACGGTTTCGCTGCCGGTAACGGTGGTACAGAAAGGCTTCCCGGTGATCCATACTTTCGCCGGCATCCGCTCGGCGCGGCACACTTTTCCCGTTCAGAAAATGATACCCGGCAGCTTCCGGTATGAACTGAAGCTGTTCAAAAATCCCGAAGGCCAGCTGCTGGACGGGATTGCCGGCATGTTGCGCGAACCGTACGGATGTTTCGAGCAAACCTCATCCGCTACCTATCCCAATGTTTTTATTCTCAAATACCTGCGGGAAGCAGGCCGATCCGACGCCAAAACCGAGCAGCGCGCCCTCGAACTGATCGCAAAAGGTTACCAACGGCTGGCTGGATTCGAGACAGCGAAGGGCGGATTCGAATGGTTCGGCAAAACGCCGCCGCATGAAGCGCTGACGGCATACGGGCTGATGGAATTCACCGACATGGCGCAGTTTATTCAGGTAGATCAACAGATGCTCCGTCGCACGAAAGAATTCCTGCTCAGCCGCAGGAACGGCAAGGGAGGCTTCCAACTGGCCACCGGGGGATACGACCGCTTCGCCAGCGTACCCAACAAAATCGCCGATCTCTACATCGTGTACGCTTTCAGCCATGCGGGTTTTGGCGCGGAAGTGACGCGCGAATATGAGGCCGTGCTGGCCCAGGTATTGCAAAGCAACGATGCCTACCGCCTGTCGATGATGGCGCTTACCGCCTCCAACATGAAAAAGCAGCAGGATTTTGTGCAGCTGATGGCCCTGCTGCGCAAGCACTACCGGCAAAAAACCTTCACCGCCGAAACCAGCGTGGTGAATTCCCGCGCTGCTTCCCTGGAGGTGGAAACCCGCTCGCTTTACCTGATGGCGCTGGCCCGCGAAAAGTCGCCGGATCTCCCGCTGATGGCCGAACTGCTGTCTGCCATCATGGCCGGGAAATCCTACTTCGGCTATTCCTCCACACAGGCCACCGTGCTGGCGCTGAACGCGGTGATCGACTACGCGCGCACCATCGGAAAGGTTGCGGCCGAAACGGATATCCGTTTTATGCTGAACAACCGCCCCGTAGAGCCGGGCAAAGAGATAACCACCGGTACGCCGCTGGCGGACAATGTTTTCACCGCAGACTATATGCGCCCGGGCAACCTGCCCTATAACATGGAAGTATCGTACTACACTTTCACCCCGCCCAGCAGCCCGTCCGCCGAGCTGCAGCTGCACACCATACTGGGCGCCAAACAGGTGAAGACCGGCGAAACGGTGCGGCTGCAGGTGGCGGTAAAAAATGAAAACGCAGTGTTGCAGGCCATGTCTATCGCCAAAATCGGCATCCCTGCCGGCCTGTCTGCGCAGCCGTGGCAGCTGAAAGAGCTGATGGACAAAAACCAGGTAGCGTATTACGAGATATTCGACAATTACCTGGTACTCTACTGGATGGGATTTGCTCCTAACGAAACCAAAACGCTGTACCTCGACCTCAAAGCGGAGATACCCGGCACCTACAAAGCCAAGGCCAGCAACGCGGGCCTGTACTACAATCCGGAGCATAAACACTGGAACGACGGACTGGAGGCCACCGTAATGCCATAAAAAAGATTATATTTGTAAACACCAAATCGTTACAGCTATGTCATTGTTATCGAACAGTAATAAAAAAGACGGCAAGAAAGGTAAAAAGACCAATAACTTGCCTGGTGTCAATAATTCATTTGGCAAAGCGCCTGTAAAGGCTCAGTCGTTCTCCAAAAAGCCGCTGAAAACCGGCGGCACGCGGGGCAGCTGATACATCTTTTGCAATAAAAAGCCTTCCGTTCCGGGAGGCTTTTTTTGTTGGCATAAAGCCTACCTTTGCCGGATGCAGGAAATTTTAGCTTCGCTCGGCATCAAGGCGTTGAACGAGATGCAGGTGGCGGCCATTGCCGCCGGCAAAACACAGCAGGATGTAATATTGTTGTCAGACACCGGCTCGGGTAAAACCCTGGCCTTTCTGCTGCCGTTGCTGGAGCGCCTGCAAACGGGCGTAAGCACTACGCAGGCCCTGGTGATCACGCCCACCCGCGAGCTGGCACAGCAGATAGAAAAGGTATTCCGCTCACTGAAAACGGGCTTTAAGGTGACCAGCTGCTACGGCGGTCACCTCCGCGAAACGGAAGAAAACGCCCTCAAAGAGGCGCCCGCGCTGATCATCGGCACGCCCGGCCGCCTGGGCGACCACATCCGCCGGGGCAATATCAATACCACCGGCATCACCACCCTGGTGATGGACGAATTCGACAAATCGTTTGAGCTCGGTTTCCGGGAAGAAATTGCTTTTGTGGTGGAGTCGCTTCCCGCCGTGCGGAAAAGGATGCTCACTTCCGCTACCGAAGCGGCGGAAATCCCGGATTTCATCCGGCTGCAAGACCCGGTTACATTGAATTTCCTCTCCGGTGAGGCGCCTGCCGCCCTCACCCTGAAAACGCTGGAAAGCCCGGAAAAAGACAAAGCCGATACGCTTTTCCGCCTCATCTGCATGCTGGGCAACCGCCCCACCATCGTATTCTGCAACCACCGCGAATCGGTGGAGCGCACCAGTCAACTGCTGGCCGATAAAGGCATCGTCAACGTATTTTACCACGGCGCGCTGGAGCAGGCAGACCGTGACGTGGCCCTGTGCAAGTTCAGGAACGGCACATCGAACGTGCTCGTCACCACCGATCTCGCCGCCCGCGGCCTCGACATTCCCCATATCCGCTACATCATCCACTACCACCTGCCGCAAAACGAAGAAACCTTCATCCACCGCAACGGCCGCACCGCCCGTATGGACGCCAGCGGCACCGCCATCCTCATCACCGGGCCGGAAGAAACCCTTCCCTCCTACATCCCGGAAAATACCGAAGCCATCATCCTCCCAGATACCGCCACGCTGCCCGACAGGCCGCAATGGAGCACCCTGTATATTTCAGCCGGCAAGAAAGATAAAGTGAACAAAGTCGACATCGTGGGTTTCTTCACCAACAAAGGCAACCTGAAAAAAGACGACCTGGGCCTCATAGAAGTGAAGGATTTCATTGCGTTTGCGGCCGTGCGCAAATCGAAAGTTAGCCAGGTACTGCAGCTCATCAAAAACGAAAAAGTGAAAAACAAGAAAGTGCGGATCGAGGTGGTGAAATAAGTATCTTTATTCACATGAAAAAATCCGCCGCAGACTTCCTCAACAACATGCACCCCCTGCAGCGCGTGATGGCGAGCCTTTTGCTGGCCGCCATCGTCTTTTTCGCCATCTGGCGGACAGCGATGAACCCCTGGGTGAAATACATGCTGGTTTGGAACGCCTTCGCCCTGTCGTACATCGCTACCAGCTGGACCGTTTTCCTCAAACGCACCATCCCGGAAATACGCCGCTATGCGCGCATAGACGATGGCAGCCGCACCTTCGTAACCCTGCTGGTGCTCATCACCTCCTTTTCCAGCATGTTCGCCGTGCTGCTGGTGATACTCACCAAAAACGACGCAGACCGGAACAGCTACCTCCCCGTGGCCATCTCCGGGATGATGACTTCCTGGATCATGGTGCATACGATCTATACGGCCCACTACGCCCACCTGTTTTACGACGATGCGGACAACGATAAAAACGTGCACGCCGGCGGGCTACAGTTCCCGAAAGACGCATCGCCCGATTACCTCGACTTTGCTTACTTCGCCTTCGTGATCGGCATGACCTTCCAGGTGTCCGACGTTCAGATCACCTCGCGCAAACTGCGGCGGGTAGCGCTGCTGCACGGCCTGCTGTCTTTTCTCCTGAACACCTTCGTGGTGGCTTTGACCATCAACCTCGTGAGCGGACTGGTACAACAAGGAAAAGGCGCACCGTAACGATGCGCCTTTGCTGTTATCAGGATAAAAAAATCAGTTCGTGTCCAGCCCCCTGTTTTTCAGTAAATACTTCACTTCCGGGGCCCGCGTGCGGAATGCCTTGTACAGGTCCATCGGCTCGGCGGTGCCGCCCTTTTCCAGTATGTTTTTCCGGAACGATTGCGCAGTAGCCGGGTCGAAGATATCGCCCGTTTCCTTGAATGCCGCAAACGCGTCGCTGTCGAGCACTTCAGACCAGATGTAGCTGTAGTACCCCGCGGAATACCCGCCGGAAAATATATGCTGGAAATAGGTGCTGCGGTAACGCGGCGCAATCTGGCTGATGAGGCCCAATTTGTTCATCTGCTCTTTTTCAAACGTCAGCGGGTCGATTTTCTGACCGGCTGCCAGGGTGTGGTAGTTCATGTCGAGCAGCGAAGCGGCCAGGTACTCCACCGTAGCGAAGCCCTGGTTGAATTTGGAAGCGGCTTTCATTTTCTCCACCATATCGGCCGGGATGAACTGGCCGGTTTTGTAGTGTTTGGCGTACAACTGCAGCACCTGCGGCTCAAATGCCCAGTGCTCCATAATCTGCGAGGGCAGCTCCACAAAATCGCGGGGCACCGAAGTGCCGCTGAGGGTTTCATATTGCACGTTGCTCAACAGGCCGTGCAGCGCGTGCCCGAACTCATGAAAAAAAGTTTCCACCTCGTCGGGCGTGAGCAGGGCCGGCTCTGTAGCCGTCGGTTTGGTGAAGTTGCAGACGATGGATACCACCGGCGCAATGCGGCCGTCTTTACCGGTAGCCTGCTTGCGGTAGGATGTCATCCACGCTCCGCCGCGTTTGGAGCTGCGCGGAAAGAAGTCCATATAAATCACCCCGATGTGCCGGCCATTCGCCTCTTTTACTTCGTATGCCACTACATCCTGCTGATACACGGGAATGTCTTTCAGCTGGGTGAAGGTGATGCCGTACAGTCTTTTCGCCAACGCAAAGATCCCCTCGCGCACGTTCTCCAGCTGGAAATACGGGCGCAGCGCTTCCGCGTCGTAGTTATATTTTTCTTTCCGCACCTTATCCGCATAATAGAACCAATCCCAGGCTTCGAGCTTTTCCCCATTCCCTTCGCGGTCCATCACCTGCTGCATTTCGGCGGCTTCCTGTTTGGCGACGGGCAGCGCGGCCGTCCAAAGCCTGTTCAGCAGCTCATTCGCCTGCGCGGGCGTTTTAGCCATACTTTCCTCCAGTACGTAGCCGGCATGATTGGCATAACCCAGCAATGCGGCCTTTTTCGCGCGCAGGGTGGCCAGTCCCGCAACGATCTCTTTGTTATCGCGTTCGTCACCGTTGTTGCAGCGGTTGGTGTAGGCGGTGTATAGCTGCTCGCGCAACTTCCTGTTCCGCGCGTATTGCAGGAAAGGCATCACGCTGGCGTTGTGCAAGGTGAAGCGCCATTTTCCGGGCTTGCCCGCTTCTTTGGCCGAAGCTGCGGCCGCGGTTACAAGGGAAGGCGGCAGGCCGGCGAGGTCCGCTTCATTATCGACGATCAGTTCGTAATTGTTTGTTTCTGCCAGCAGGTTCTGGCCGAACCGTACGGTGAGCAAAGACAGCTCCTTGTTGATGGCGCGCATCTCCGATTGTTTGGCGGCGTCGAGGTTGGCGCCGCTGCGGACAAACGCCTTGTAGGTTTTATCGAGCAGGCGCTGCTGTTCCGCGGTAAGCGGCGTGGTGGCCCGCTGGTCGTACACCTTTTTCACCCGGGCGAACAGCCCGGCGTTCAGGTAAATATCATCGCTGTGCTGGGCCAGCACCGGTGCAATGTCCCTGGATATCTTCTCCAGTTCGGGATTGGTATTGGCCGAAGTGAGATTGAAAAATACGGTGCTGACATTGCGCAACTGCTCGCCGCTGGCTTCCAGCGCCACTACCGTGTTCTGGAAAGTGGGCATGGAGCGCTGGTTCACGATGGCCGCAATGCGCTGTTGCTGCGCCTTCATGCCGGCTTCGAACGCGGGCATGAAATGTTCCGGCGTAATGGCCCCGAATGGCGGCACCTGGAAACTGGTTTCGTATTGCTGTAAAAGCGGATTTTTTTCCGCAGGCGCCTGTTGCGCCATGGTGGTGGTCCCTGCTGTCATACTGATTGCTACTATCAAATTCCGGGAAATACGGTTCATCTGCATGGTTCGTACTGAAAGTTGGTCTGCTCAAAAATAAGGGAATTATTCCTTACGGCTGAACGGCCCCTGTACGGTGAGCCCGGCGTACCAGCTGCGGCCCGCGGCGGCATTGAAATACCGGCGCCCGGCGGCGTTGATGTCGTTCCCCAGGCTGTACTTCGCGTCGAGGAGGTTGTCGGCGCCGGCGTGAAATGCCGCCCTGATGCGGCCGAATTCGTGCGTGTACTGCACTTTGCAGCCAAGCAGGTGGAATGCCGCGGCCTTATCGGTATTGGCGTCGTTCAGGAAGAGATCGTCGTTGTACGTATAGGTGGCGAAAAACAGCAGCCGCCTCGCCAGCGTAACGTCCACACCCGCCGCCACCACATGCCGGGGCGTACCGGGCAGGGTGTTGCCGTCGTAGTTTTTATCCACCTGTACGAAGTCATTATACCGGAAATGGTGATAAGTGTAAGCGCCGCGCAGCTTCACGCGGCTGAGGGTATAGGCGAAAAACGTTTCGATACCCTGTTGCACCGTCGCTCCCGCGTTCTCGAAATAGTCCGCCCCGCCGGCATCGCGCCGCTGCACGATGGCATTTTGTAATCCGAAATAAAACAGGCTCACATCGTACCAGAACGGCCCGGCTCCACCACGTGCACCAAGCTCGTAATTCCAGCCCTTTTCCGCCTGCAGCGTGGTGTTGATAACGCTGGTGGAAGGCAGCACTTCCGCTACGGTGGGCGGCGAAAATCCTTTCGACACCACGGCGTATACATTGGCCGCCGGGTGGAACTTTTTCATGACGGCGAAACGGGGCGCCCATTCGTTGTTGTAGCGGCTGGTGAAGTGGAATACCGGCTGCACCGACTGCCGCACGAAATGCATGCGGGTATGGTTAAGGCTCAGGCCGGCGGAAACAATCCAGCCTCCCGGCAATGTCAGTTCCGGCTGCAGGAAAAAGGAAATATTGCGGTTGTTGATGTCGTCGTCCGTTTGCAGGGTATCTTTCACGCCGGCTTTATTGCCATATACGGCCGTATTGAAATACCCCTGCTGAAATTCGCCGCCGGCCAGCACTTTCAACCACTGACAGTGAAAAGTGAATACCGTACGGCCGCCGAAATGCGGCTCGCGGCGTTGTTCGTAGTTGCGGATAGTGGGGTTTTTCACGTCGCTGTACGCGCCGTAAACGGACGTGGCGTTGCGCCACTGATCGCTCCACGTATGCCGGTACTGCAGGCCGCCCCAGATAGTTTGCTGGTAAATGGCCGCTTTGGCGCTTTCCGCGGAAGGGAATGCGCCTGCCGCGGGCCTCGCCTGGCGGGGATTGGCGGCATATTGTTCCGGCGTGAGCCCGCCGGGCGTCTGGTATTGCAGGTGGCCGTAAAGCACGTGCGCTTCCAGTTCTCCTTTTGCAGAAGGCCGCCAATGGCCGCTCCAGTCTGCCACGGTCCGTTGCATGTAAGTATGTTCCCGGTAACCGTTGTGTTCCTGCCACGAATAATAAACGCGCTGGCCGGCTGCAGCGGCGGAAGCCTGCACCAGGTGACTGCCGAAGCTGCCCCCCGTATACCCGGCGCTGAAGCCATCTTCCGGCTGCCCGGACGACGCCAGCATCACACCGCCGGTGCCAGCACCATAGAGGCTGCTGCCGGGGCCTTTCAGCACTTCCAGCCCGGAAAAACTGCCTGCGCCGAATTGATTCAGGTACGTGTTACCGCCCGGATCTGTGAAGGGGATACCGTTGTAATACATCTTCACGTTCCGCACGCCGAAAGGCGAACGCAGGGAACTGCCGCGGATGTTCAGCCGGTAGCTGCCCGGGGAACGCTCTTCCATTCTCACGCCGGGCATACTGTTTACCGCCGGCAAAATGGATGTGGGCGCAAAACGCAACATATCGCGCCGGCCGGTGTAATTGATGGCGGCGGGCACCTCCGTCAGCACCCGCTGCTGCCCGTATCCCTGCACCGTCACCTCGCTCAGGCGGGTGGTGTCGTCCTGCGCATGAGCCGCCACAGCGGCGAAAGTCAGCAAAATCAGTATCGTTGTTCTCATCGTTCGGTTAAAATGTTCTTCAAAAGCCTTCATCAGGATATCGCCGTACAGCCGTGCGGAGGAGCCCTTTCGCCGCGGAGCAGCGCGCATGCCGTCATCGTTGCAGGAAGCGGGCCGGCGGCCGGTGCGAGGGGCCCCTGGAAAGCCATCCTTGTCGCGCATCGTTGCAGGAAGCTGGCCGGCAGCCCGGTGCCCGGAAAACCGCACTTGTCGCGCATCATTGCAGGACGCGCCTGATCGCGGAAGCGGGCCGGCAGCCGGTGCCCGGAAAGCCCTCCTCGCCCCCTTAAAGATTCAAAATATTTGCCATTCCCCCCATTTAATTATTTAATGATAATTTTGCCTTTTAAACATTCCGGATTTTGAGCGCTGCCGTTTTTCTGATCACTCCGCCTTTTACCCAGCTAAATACGCCGTACCCGGCCACTGCTTACCTGAAAGGATTCCTGAATACCAGGAACATCACCGCATTTCAGGCCGACCTGGGTATTGAGGTGACCCTGGCCTTATTCTGCAAGGATGGGCTGCAGGCGCTCTTTAACCGGATCAGCGGGCCACTGTCGGACAATGCCGCCCGCATCGTTGCCCTGCAGGACGATTACATTCACACCATCAATGATGTCGTGCATTTCCTGCAAGGCCACAACCCTACCCTGGCACACCGCATCTGCAAACGCGACTTCCTCCCCGAAGCCTCGCGTTTCGCGCAGCTGGAAGACCTTGGCTGGGCATTCGGCTCCATGGGGGTGCAGGACAAAGCGAAACACCTCGCCACCATGTACCTCGAAGACCTGTCCGACCTCGTGACGGAGTGCGTCGACGAACATTTCGGCTTCAGCCGCTACGCGGAAAAACTGGCCCGCTCCGCCAACAGTTTCGACGAACTGTACGAGGCCCTGCAACAGGAATATACCTTCATCGACGAACTGCTGATCAAACTGCTCAGGGCACGCATGGCCGACGTACAACCAAAGCTGGTGGCCATTTCCGTACCGTTCCCCGGTAACCTCTATGCGTCGCTGCGTTGCGGCCAGTGGATCAAAAAGCATTATCCGCACGTAAAAGTAGCCATGGGCGGAGGCTTCGCCAATACGGAACTGCGCTCGCTGACGGATGCGCGGGTGTTCGAATTTTACGATTTTATTACGCTGGACGACGGCGAAGCGCCCATAGAAGCGTTGGTAGCGCATGTGGAAGGGCATAAAACCGTGGAGGAACTGAAACGCACCTTCACGCTCGTGAACAACGAGGTGGTTTATTTCAACAATAAAGCCTGCACCGATTATAAACAGGGCGAAGTGGGCACGCCGGATTACAGCGATTTCCTGCTCAACGGCTACATTTCCGCGATCGAGGTGGTAAACCCGATGCACCGCATGTGGAGCGACGGGCGCTGGAACAAGCTCACCATGGCGCACGGCTGCTACTGGGGCAAATGCACCTTCTGCGATATTTCGCTCGACTATATCCGCCTTTACGAGCCGGTGGCCGCGCAGCTGCTGGCAGACCGCATGGAAGAAATGATCGCGCAAACGGGGCAAACGGGCTTCCATTTCGTGGACGAAGCCGCGCCGCCGGCGCTGATGCGCGCCCTGGCGCTGGAAATCATCCGCAGGAAACTCACCGTCAGCTGGTGGACCAACATCCGCTTCGAAAAGAGCTTTACCCGCGACCTTTGCCTGCTGCTCAAGGCATCCGGTTGCATTGCCGTTTCCGGTGGGCTCGAAGTGGCGTCCGACCGGCTGCTGGAGCTGATCCAGAAAGGCATCACCGTGGCGCAGGTGGCGCAGGTAAACCGCAATTTCACCAATGCGGGCATCATGGTGCATGCCTACCTCATGTACGGCTTCCCCACGCAATCCGCACAGGAAACCATCGACTCGCTCGAAATGGTGCGGCAGATGTTCAAAGCCGGCATCCTGCAATCGGCCTTCTGGCATTTGTTCACAATGACCGCCCACAGCCCCGTTGGCCTCAACCCCGAAAAGTACCGGGTGAAAAAAGAAACCGAACTGGCCGGCGCATTCGCCAATAACGACATCGTGCACATCGACGAAACGGGCGCCGATCACGAATCGTTCAGCTTCGGCCTGAAAAAATCCCTCTTCAACTACATGCACGGCATCTGCCTCGACGATCCCCTGCAGCAATGGTTCGAGTTCAAAGTCCCGAAAACGAAAATCGCTCCCGATTATATCGTCAACGCCCTGCTCGACGACCCTTCCGCTGCCCTCAAACCCACCACTAAAATGGTATGGCTCGGCAAGCGGCCGCAGGTGGAAACAATCACCAAATCGAAAAAGGGCAATACCTGGGAAGTAACATCGCTCACCTTCCAGGATAAAAAAGAAAAATACAGTATCAGCACAGAACCCGCGCAGGGCCGCTGGCTGGCCGGCATGCTGGAGAAACTGGCCGTACACCAGCCCAAAACCTGGACATTGCAGGAAATTAAAGACGACTATGCCGCCGCCGGCCTGGAAGACTTCGAATTGTTCTGGGATAACAAACCGGTCAACACCCTCTATAAAGTCGGTTTACTGAAACTGTAGGCGGGTTACTTTTTTTTTCCGCGCGACTTGGGCTTGCCGTACTTTTCCATCATTTTCTGTTTGTGGCTCACCTTCACATTCACCTTCATATTCTTGGCCTTTTTTTCGTGAAACGCCGCGCCGGATTCACGTTTGGGCTTTTTCAGCACGATGTTGGGCACAATTACCTCCGGTATTTCCGCCTTGGTGAGCACGGTGGAGATTTCGAGATTAGCGGGCAGCGGAGTTACCGGCACTGTATAGTTCATCAGCGCTTCCACGCCGGCGAGTTGTTCTTCTTCCGCAGGCGCCACAAAACTGATCGCGTTCCCTTTTTTGTCGAGGCGGCCCGTTCTGCCGATGCGGTGGATATAGCTTTCCGGCTGCTCCGGCATATCGAAGTTGAGCACATGCGTCACCTCCGCAATGTCGAGGCCACGGGCGATGATGTCTGTTGCGATCAGCAGGCGGAACGTACCATCCTGGAACTGGCGCACGCTGTTGAAACGGTAGTTCTGGTCCTTGTTGGAATGGATAACGCCCACCTTGCCCGGCATGTCCGCTTCCAGTCGTTCAAACAGCTGGTCGGCCAGTTGTTTGGTGGACACGAATACCAGCACCTTCGTCATATCCGCCTGCTCGAGGAAGAGCAGCTCCAGCAGGTTCACTTTCGTATTGAAGTTGGGAACGTGGTAAACGGATTGGCTGATATTGCTTACCGGCGTGCCGGCGGGCGCAGCTTCTATCACGGCGGGGTTGTTGAAAAACTCATCCATGAGCGCCTGCACCTCTTCGGTGATGGTGGCGGAAAACAGCAGGTTCTGCCGTTTGGCCGGCAACAGGTCGAGGATGTTTTTCAGCTGCGTTCTGAAGCCCAGGTTCAGCATTTCGTCCATCTCGTCGATCACCAGCTTTTTTATACTCTTCAGTTTCAGCGCACCGCTCAACACAATATCCACGAGGCGGCCGGGCGTGGCCACCACCATATCCAGCTTGCCGGACGCGGTTTCCATCTGGGGGTTCATATTCACGCCGCCGTAAAAGCCGGCCACGGCGAAACTCATGTAGGGCGTCAGCTTTTGCACGGTTTCCACCACCTGGGCCACCAGTTCGCGGGTGGGCACCACCACGAGTATCTGGGGAAACCTGTCTTTCGAAAACGTCCATTGCCGCAGGCAGGGCAACAGGTAGGCCAGTGTTTTACCGGTACCGGTTTGCGCGATGCCGCATACATCCTGCCCGCTCATCATGACGGAAAATACTTTCCGCTGGATGGTGGTGGGTGTGGTGAATTGCAGGTCGTGCAGGGCCGACAGCAAAGGTTTGTTCAGGTTTAAATCATCGAAAGTCATAGTGCGCATGCAAAATAAGCCACAAAAGTACGGCTATTCCGCTAAAATGCCTGCGGGCATGGTATATCCTTCCCCGGAACATTTCCCGGCGGCACGGCAACGTGGATGGTAAGGGGAACTATTTGACGTGATCCACCCGGAAAGATACTTTGCAGATAGCGCCGTAGGTGGATATTTTACCGTCTTTCACGTGCACCTTAAAGTCTTTCACATACACGGAATCAATGTTATGGATGGTTTGGGAAACCTCTGCCACGGCATTGCGTACGGCATCTTCAAAACCTGTTTCGGAAGAGGCGATCACCTCGATTACTTTTACGATAGCCATGATATACTTTTTTTATTACAACAACCGCCCGCCGGGATTGTTACGGCTCATCGCAAAAAAAAGCGCCCCGGCGGAATGGCCGGGGCGCTTGCTGCTGCTGTCAGCAACGGTTATTTTGCATTGGCCACCAGCACCACGTCGATCGTGAATTCGTCGTGAATGGCTTTGTCGCCCAGGTTTTCGAAGAAGTTGGAAGACCGGTACTTGATATCGTACTTCGTACGGTCTACTTTAATGGTGGCTTTGGCGGTGGCTTTGTTACCGGCTACCGTTACATCCGCGGGGAAAGTGATGCTGTTGGTAATGCCCTTGATGGTCAGTTTACCGTTCACATCGTAGCTGCCGTTGCCTTTGGCGCCTACGCTGGTGATCACGAAAGTAGCGGTAGGGTGTTTTTCCACGGAAAAGAAATCGTCGCTTTTCAGGTGCCCGGTGAGCTTACCGTTGGCATCGGCGTTGGTGATGTCGGTAACGGTGATGGAACGCGTGTCGAGCGTGAAAGAACCGCCTTTCAGCACGTTTTTGTCGAGTTCCAGCGCGCCTTCCGTAACACTGATGTTGCCGGTGTGGGCACCGGTTACCTTTTTGGCTGTCCAGGTCAGTTTGCTCTGCTGGTTATCTACCTGGTATACCGCTCTCGCAGTGGCGTGCTTCGCCGTTTTAACAGGTTTGTCAGTTGCAGGATGGGCGAAAGACATCAGCACAGTGGCTCCGCCGATAAACAATAAGGTGGCTAAACGTCGCATGTTGGTATGGTTTAAATTTAATTGTATTGAATTCGTAAGGTTATGATTTTTTGTCAAATTACATAATTCCCTATCACAGTGGTAGACTGATCGGGAAAATAATTTTCACATTTACTTCACAAACATTTAGCATATGTTTTGCACTTCGCCCTATAGCTTTAGCCTCAAATTCAACACATGCTAAAATCCGCCATGCTATTACCTGTGTTTTGCCTCACTACCGTATACGGCTCAGCCCAAAAGCTGCCGCCGGATACGGTGCGGGGCATGATCAGGGACCTTTCCCGCGAACTGTCCCTCAAGCATCCCGGTTATTACCGGTATCGCTCCGCATCTTATTTCAAACGCTATGCCGATTCTTTGAGCGCCACGGTGACGGACTCCCTCACCGAGCTGGAAACCTTCCGGAAGCTCAAGCCATTCATCGGCCAGATTGGCTGCCTGCACACCGATCTGCAACTGTCGCCCGCCGTGAAAGCGGAAATGGCGCAGCGCCCGGTGCTGTTCCCGCTGCAGCTATATTTCAAAGGGCAGAAAGCCTATGTGGCGCGCAACGCTTCGGGCAACAAATCGATTGTGCCCGGCAGCGAAGTGCTGAGCATCAACGGGCGCAGCATCCCGCAAATCCTGGACATCCTGCTGCCCGCCATCGCGTCAGACGGGTTTAACCAGACGCTCCGCTACCGTTCGCTGTACAATTTCTTCCCGTTGCAATACAGCCGTATGATCGAAGTAACGGATCAATACACCGTCAAAATATCGCACCTCAACAAAGTGAGCACCTGCCAGTTAAAAGGCGCGCTCACCAAAGATATTGCCGCTCCGGGGTTCATGTTACCGCCGGATAACGGTAAACCCCTTGCCTGTACCATCAAAGAAGCCACAGCCGTCCTTTCAGTCCATTCGTTTGCCGACTCCGATATCAAAGAACACGACCAGGATTTCAAACTCTTCATCGTCAGCGCGTTTGCAGACATGAGGGCACAGGGTGTCAAACACCTCATCCTCGACCTCCGCGACAACACCGGCGGGTCGGACGGCAATGCCGCCTTCCTCGCCGGTTATTTTTTCGACAAGCCGTACCGGTACTGGGACCGGATTGAAGTGACCGAAACCATCGCCGGAGAGATCAAGGGCGAAGCGGAGCAGTACTATCGCAAACCGGTGCAGGAAGGTTCGCGCTGGTTGTGGAAAAAAGCGAAGGTGGTGAACGATTTCGACTACTATGAAACGCAGCAACCCGCCGTATACCCGTTTACAGGCAAGGCGTATGTGCTCACGAACGGGTTCACCATGTCGTCTGCCGCCGACCTGTCTGCCGTGCTCAAATTCAATAAAAAAGCCGTGTTCATCGGTGAGGAGACCGGTGGCGGTTTTCAGGGCAACAACAGCGGCATGATGCCGGAAAGCGAACTTAAACCTTCCGGGATGGTGGTGACTATTCCCCTGCAAAAATATTACACCGCGGTAGACAGTACGCTGTACCACGGCAAAGGCACCCTTCCTGACTACCCTGTTTCATACACGCCGCAAGAGCTGGTAAACGGCAAAGACAAAGAGATGGCGCTTGCGGAAGCTCTTATCCGGAAACCATCGAAGTAGCTTATGCCGGAGCGGCCGGGGGCAAGCCTGGCCGCTCATTTATTTCGTTCTGACGGAATAGAATTTTTTCACCTTCGCATCCCTCGGGCGGTAATGCAGCTCAAAACTCACCTCCGTGGTTTTGTCCGTTTGCAGTTCTACCGTTTGTGCACCTTCCGGGCTCACGAACTGCGCGCCGGGCTCCACCTGCAGGCGGTACACGTCGTGCGGCAGGAAGAACACGAACGCGCCCTCCTCGTTCGACAGTACCGTATATACTTTCCCGTTACGCCCGGTGGCTTTCACGGTTAATGGCGGCAGCTGGCCTTTATCGTCTTCCTGCAGCAGGATGCGGCCCCGGATGGTGCCGATGGCATGCAGGGGGATAGCCATTTTTGTGCGGCCCTTCACCGTCGCCGTACGGCTTTCCGCATAGGCGCCTTTCGCCTGCAGAACGGCCACCGGGTAATGACCGGCCGGCAGGTTCCGGTACACCACGCGGCCGTCTTTCCCGCTGATCAGCACTTCATCCCCCACTTTCACCAGCACGTCGGCCGCAGCGCCTTCCCAGGGATCGTAGCGGTTATTGGCGTTGAAGTCGCGATAAAAGAACAGCTCCAGTTCCTGCCGGGGATGTTGCGGGGCGTTCCTGAATTTTTTTACGATGCCGATATCGAATGCTTTCGTAGTCACATTCGTTCCGGCAAAACGGTATGCCAGCAAACCACCTTCGAGCAGGAAGCTGTAGGGCAACGCCACCCCCACGCGGGCATTCACGTTATGTTCCCATTGCCGGTAATAGTTGCTGTAGGTCAGGTAATCGTACATACTGAGGTGCAGCCGGCCGTTGAAGAGGCGGCCCGTATAACCCGGACCAATCATGTACATGCGGTACGGCAGTGCCGTGTAACGCATCTGCAACAGCTCCCCTGTGTAGAAGGGGCCGTGCTGCAAAATAGCGCTAAAGCCCAGCCCCCTGTAATTGAAAAACCCCATGACCCGAAAACCGCTATACGCCGTATGTCCGTCAACGTTAGTAGTACCGGTGGCGCCTTCCGCATTCAGGGAAAAGTTCAGTGCGCCGTTGTACATCAGCTGCACATTCCCCCGGGCGGCCGAAAGCTCCGCCCTGGCGGTATTTTCAAGGTATTCCCGGTAATAATACGGACGCAGGGTGAGGCTCCAGCGGTTGCCGAGCTGCTGTTGCCAGCCGAACTCCACCGTTTCGGAGAAGTAGATATTGGGATAGTGCCGGTAGAGCGGGGAAATGTACACCGGTTCGTAAGACAGGCGGCTGTACCGCCACCAGAAATGCCGGCGGTGATTTGGCGAAAACGACAGGCGCTCTTCCAGGTTCAGGGCCCCTTTCTGTAAACCCGCGTAGCCGCCTGAACTGAAATAATTTCCGGAGCTCAGCTGCCACTTTCCGAAACGGCCGCTGTAATCCAGTCCACCCGCACCTCCCCACATTTGGAGGCTGTCCGTTTTGTAAGGTGTGGTGGTGCTGTAGCTGGCGTATCCTTTTACTGCCAGCATATGCCCCTTGGCCAGCTGCCATCGGAAACCGCCCCCGCCAAGGGAGTGGTTGACCTGCGCGCCGCCGTCCCACTGTTGCAGCGCCTGCATATGCAGCTGCATTTTTTCCTGCCGCCGGCCTTCATACCGGAGGTAAACGGCGTTGCTGTAGCGGTAATCGCCCTCCGTCATATCACCCGCGAGGTTGTAGTTGCCGTTAACCGCCCCGGCTTCAAGGCGGGTTTGCGGAGTTGTTACAGCCAGCTGCGCGCCGCGGCCGGTGAGCACGAACTCGTCCGTTTTAAAAATATTGCCGGTCGTCCACTCCATTGCGCCGGTGCGCAGCTTTGCGTAAGTATTGATCACCACCAGCTGGTCCTGCATGGCCTCGCGGTACCACAGGGCGTTAGCCTGGTAACTGAAATGCTTCTCCGCCCCGTTGGCCAACAATTCGTAATACGCCGCGGGGGTGCCCATGAAGCGGCTGTACAGTCCCAGCAGGTGGCCTTTTCCCATGTCGCCTCCCGCGGCGTTGAACCGGCTGCCATTGCGCGCCTGGTAACATGGGATTTGCTGGAGGCTGAAGATGTCGCCGTTGGCGTAGGTGCCTTTCAGTAGCACCGGTCCAGATACGGCCGGCAGCCGCATGCGCAGCTGCAGCGTGGTGTCTGCGAAACCGGCGAGGGTAATGGTCTGTTTGCCGAGCAACTGCTGCAGGGCGGGATCTTCCGCCGTCAACTGCACCGTGGCCGACTGGTTACCGGGGTTGCTGCAGTGCAGGCGCAGCACGATACTGTCTTGCCGCTGCAATAAATACACCTCCGGCTGAAGCACGGTCAGTTGCACCATCCGCACCGGCCTGAGCCGCAGCGCGATGGCCGCCGCTACTTCCCCGTTGACGGTGACGGCCCGGAGCGTGTGCACATATTGCGAATCCGCCGCCGCTTTGCGCGGAACATACAGCCGTACCGACACCAGGAGGCTGTCGCCCGCCGCAATAACGGTATCGGTTATACGATTGATGGGCGGGAACGAGCCGGAGAACAACAAACGCATTTGTACATGCTGGTAACTATGGTTGTTGATGAGGTACTGTAATTGCACGACGGTACCGCCTTCCGCCTGTATGAGGGGAGCGGCGCTGCGGATTTTCACCTGCGCGCGCAAAGGCATGGCCAGCCAAAGTAGCGTGACTATCAGCGATAGGTGTTTATAAAAGGGACAAAACAACAGTGTTGATTTGCGATAAAAAATGTTGCTCGGACGGTTGAAAGAGGTTCAATATAAATTTATGAAAAATAATGGCTGAAAAATTCGTTTGTCGCTGTTATTTTGGCTAAATTCATATCGCACCAAATACCTATCCGATGCGAAATGTTATGATCGCATGTTTATTGTGCTGTGCATCCCTGGCATCCAAAGCACAAACCACCGCCCCGGTAACCTTGACTGTCGACCTGGCCGACATCAGTTCTATCGTTATAGCCCCGGCGTTCATCAATCCCACGATATCCTATACCACACAGGAGCATTACGCCGATGGTGTAACGCTGAACCAGCCTGATGCCATGGTGGTGTTCAGCAACCGTCCTTATGTTGTATCCGTAGTGGCCACCACCGATCTGCAGGGGCCCAATTCAGTGACCATTCCGGTGAACAGCGTTACCGTAACGCCCACCACCGCTACCACGGTAACGGGGTTAACGTTATCCGCTTCCGCCATTCCCACCGGCACGCCGGCAGCGCTGCTGACGTCCACTACCGGTACGGTGGGGCAAACGGTGAGCCTGGCGTACAGCACGGTAGGCGCGCCCACGGATAATTTCCTGAAGCCCGCGGGGCAGTATGTGGCAACCGTTACTTATTCCATCACCAATCCCTGAGTGTATTGCGTACTATTGCGGCCATCGTTTTCATCGGGATGATGCTGGCGCGTTTACCGGCCAACGCGCAATCCGGGCTGGCCGCCACGCCCATGAAACTGTTTTTCGACGCCCCGCCCGGCAGCCCACAAACATTGTCTGTGTCGCTGTCCAACCCGTCGCCGCGGGTCATGGAGGCAGGCATCAGCCTGGCCGATTGGCGCCGCGACAGCAGCGGGCATATCGTGTATTTCCCACCCGGCTCTCAGTCCAACAGCTGTGCCGCCTGGCTGAAAGTATTGCCCGGCGAACGGTTCAGCCTGCGGCCTGGTGAAACGAAACAGTTCGCCGTGATCCTGCAGGCGCCCGCGCAGGCCGACAGCCTCAAAAACAGCATGCTGTTTTTCACCCAGCTGAATACAGACTCCGCCAAAGACGAACGCGGCATGCACATCCTTGTGGCGGTACGTGTAGGCGTACAGGTGATATACACACCGCCGGGCCGGCATACGAAAGAGATCGACATCCTCGCGTTTACAGACAGCCGCGACTCACTGAAGGTAACGCTCCAAAACACGGGGCAGCTCGAAGCCAACGGCAAGGCCGCCTGCGAGCTGCTGCACCTGGCCAGCGGCAGGAAAACAAAACTGAAGGAAACGGACTTTTACACCCTGCCGGCGGCGCGGCGCGTGCTGCAATGGGCAATACCGGCGGGCCTCGACAAGGGAAAATACACCGCCACCGTGATGGTCGACATCGGCGCGGAACAGGAATTGAAAATCGGGGAACTGGAATTCAGTCATGATTAAACGGCTGACATATGGTGCAATAGCGTTCTGTACGTTATCAACAGTATCGGCGTGGGCACAGATTACTGTCACGTCCCCGGTCAGTTTTACTATCAATACACCCACATTATTTCAAAACGGCACACAACAGGCGATGACCGATCATGTTGTGTCCAGTCAGCTGCTCGCCGCATTATGGATGTTGCGCGTACGATCTCAAAGCGCTACGCTGGCTGGCCCGGGCAGCACCACAATCCCCATTGACCAGGTCAAAACCCAGGTTACCAGCCTGACCTCCAACGGTACCCCCCAGGCCGGGACCTATCCGGAAATTACACTGGGTACGGTCAACCAGGATTTGCAAGCCTCGAGCCTGAATCTTGGACTGACCGCCATACTGCGGTATTCCATCCGGTACACACTGGCGGGAGGCATCAATCTCCTTGTGCCTGCCGGCACCTACGCCGCCACATTGACCTATACGCTTACCAACCTCGGGCTGCTCAACTATACTGGCACAACCACCCTCCAGGTCAACATCACCAACCAGTCGGCGATTGTGGTGAACAACCCCACCGCCGCGCTTTCATTTACGCAGGCCTCACACTACCAGCTGGGGCAACAGCTCACGCAAACCAACGCGGTACAGGCATTCAGCAACGTTCCTTACAGCATCAGTGTAAGGGCCGGCACCGATCTGTTGAACGGCGGCAACACCATCCCCGTTGGGAATGTGCAGGTAACGCCTGCCCTCCCGTCGCCGGCAAGCGGCGTAACGGTCACCGGCGTCAGTCTTTCCACCGCCAACCAAACCATCATTACTTCCACGGAGCCCACCCTGCAGCAGCTTTTCAACCTGACCTATTCCACGACGGCAGGTAACACGGCCTTTCTCAACCAACCGGCCGGCGCATATTCCACCACACTGACGTACACCATTACGGCGCCTTAGCGGTTGATATCGGTGAGGGTAACTTTCCTTCTTTCGTTGACGATGATGTGCGTGGTGTGGGTGAAAACCTTATCGCCATTCCCGTATTCGAGGAACATTTCCAGCGGCATCACCACCGGCGGGTACGAGCCTGCGATACGCATGCGCTCGATCTGGTTTTTGAAGTGCCCCGGCATAAGGCTGTAGCCGGGAAATATGGAATGGGGATCCATGGGAATCCAGACGTAGGCGGTTACTTTCGCGTGGTTGGTGTTCACCACCCGCGGGTCGTGCCGCAGGTTGTGGGCCACGTATTCTTCGCAGGCCACGCCGGCGATGACCTTTTTCGACCCGGTTCTGGTGAGCTGGCTGAGGTAACCGATTTCACCGGGATATACGGGCTCCATGTCTTTCAGATCGAGGCGGGCCTTGTCGCCGCTGGCAAAACCGTTGATGCCCGTGAGCATCAGTTGTGACTCACGCCGGAAGTCGCCGTAGAAATGATACCGCGCTGCGGTGCTGCGGCTGGTGAGCTGTATGCAAAAGGCGGCGGCCGTGCTGCTGTAGTATACCACAATGTCTTCTCCCCCGTCAATCACGCGCTGGCTGCCCTGGAAGGCTTCGCTTTCCTGGTACACGGCCACATCGTATTCGTAAGAAGAATCAATCTCTACTTTTTCATCACCGCCGATCAGGAGCGTAGGATCAGGCTGCTTGCTCTTTTCCCGGAGCTGGGGAAACGTTTCGTCCACGGTCTCTTCCGTGTCTGCCTGCTGCTTTTGTTTGCCGGTGAGCTTCTTGAGCAGCTGCGCCTGCGAGGCGTGCGCGCAAAGCAGCACCAGCGCCGTCAGTAAAATAGGTTTTTTCATAGGGAGGCTGTTCTGCCCCGAAAGATAAACATATTATTTTAAAGCATCATGCTTCATACCTTCACCTGATCACACCTGCCTGCTTTATGCCGGATGCCTTGCAACTCCAGGCCGGCTGGCGTTTGTGCGGCTTCTTACGGGGTCAGGGGATTCGCCCGGGCGCTAGCTCACCATCAGGCTGCAGCCCCGCAGGGCGGAGTTATCCAGCCGGCCCAATACTTCAAAGCTGCCGTCGGCGTGCAGGCGGCCAATGTCGTCGGTGGCAATGAATGCGCAGGAGTGGATGTTGGCCATGTCTACCACGTTGATCACGCCGGCGGCGGAAGCGGCGGAGAGGGCGAAGGGGTCGTTCTCGTCGCGCACCAGTACCCGCATCCAGGGCGGGCATTGGAAAACGCCTTTCCCTTTCGAGTAGGCCTGGCTGAGCAGCTCCGTCATGCCGTATTCCGCGTGAATGGCCGGTACGCCCAGCTGTTGCTGTAAAAAGGCGTGCAGTTCCTCACGCGTCCATTCCTCGCGCCGGCCTTTCATACCGCCGGTTTCCATCACGATGGTATGTTCCAGGTTCAGCTGGTATTGCTCCGCAAAATCGAGCAGGGCGAAGGTTACGCCGATCAGCAACACGGGTTGGCGGCGGGCTTCCAGCTCCTCCAGCGTGCGGGCCAGCTTTTCGTGCTCATACAGGTAGAACCCGCTTTCCGGGCGGCCGCTGCGCACGATCATTTCCTGCACCATGTATACCAGCGAGGAATGCTGCCTTTCCAGGTACGACGGCAGCAGGCCGAGTACCACGTAATTTTCCACGGGGCCGTAAAAGCGCCGGAATGCCTCCATGAAACTGCGTATATAGATGCCCGTGTCTTTCACCAGGTGCCGGCTGTTGAGCGTTTGGGTGGTGCCACTGCTTTCGAACACCACGGCCGGCTCAAAATCGCCGGCGGTCACCCGGTGGGTCTTGAAAAACTGGATGGGCAGAAAAGGTATCTGTGAAACCGATTTCACGGCGGCCGGCTGCACCCGAAGGGCATCCACATACGCCCGGTACAGGGCATTGGCACCATACTGGTAACGGAAAAGCTCCAGCACCAGGGCGTCTTCTCCCCCGCCCGCGAAAATCCGGTCTGCTAATGATTCGTTCATCGGGTGCAAATTTACAACCTGTATGTAACAATCCGGGGCAGGGCGGCGTTAATAATACAGGCGTTTTGCCTTTTGCTTAAATTAATGTAGGTTTGTTATATGAAGAAAATATTTGTTTTATCCACTATATTGATAGCTTTCCTCGGTTGTAAAAAAGACAACACGGTGGAAGGGAATAAACCAAAACTGACCTTCAAATCCGTATCCGCGGAAGACGTACCTGCAGACATGAAACTCCTCAGCTTCACCTTCCGGTTGCAAGACAACAACGGCGACACCGAAGCCGCCATGTACGTGAATGATATCCGTTTTGACGATGAAACAAAGTTCGATGAAATCTTCATGCCCGCCCTCGAAAGCCATAAAGGCATCAAACTCGATGCAGAACTGACGCTCTACGTGAGCGACCTCGGCGACGACATCCGCCTGCGCCTGCGCGACGGCCGCGACCCGGACATTGTGCCCAACCCCGATACCCTTCAGTACCGGGTGTTCGTGCTCGACAACGCCGGCAACAGCAGCGATACCATCACCCTTCCCAAAGTAGCGGTTCACCGCTGATTCCGCATTTCTTCATGTATTGCAACGGATTAGCACCGCTTTCCGTATTTTTACACGTATGAGCAAGATTCAGGACCTACATTCCAAGATAGCCGCGGCCCAGCTTGGCGGCGGGCAGGCACGCATCGATTCCCAGCACAAGAAAGGCAAACTCACCGCCCGCGAAAGGCTGCAGCTGCTGCTCGACGAAGGTTCCTTTGAAGAGATCGGCATGTTCGTGCACAACCGCAACAAAGGTCTCACCACCGAACAGGAACAGTTTCCCGGCGACGGGGTGGTAACCGGCTACGGCACCGTTAACGGCCGGCTGGTATATGTATTTTCCCAGGATTTTACCGTGTACGGCGGCAGCCTCTCCGAGCCGCACGCCCGCAAAATATGCCGCATCATGGACCTTGCCATGGAAAACGGCGCGCCACTCGTTGGCCTTAACGACAGCGGCGGCGCCCGCATCCAGGAAGGCGTAGTGAGCCTCGCCGGGTATGCAGACATCTTTTACCGCAACACCCGCGCCTCCGGCGTTATTCCGCAGATATCCGCCATCATGGGGCCCTGCGCCGGCGGCGCCGTATATTCCCCCGCCATTACCGACTTCATCCTGATGGTGGAAAATACTTCTTATATGTTCGTGACCGGCCCCAACGTGGTGAAAACGGTGACGCATGAAGAAGTGACCTCGGAAGCCCTCGGCGGCGCGCATACCCACGCCACCAAAAGCGGCGTTACCCATTTTGCCTGTGCCAACGAAGTGGAATGCATCCAGCACATCAAGGAACTGCTTAGCTACATGCCGCAGAACTGTGAGGATACGGCGCCCGTTTATGCCTACGAAAGCGCCAACGAAAGCCGCCCCGCACTCAATAACATGATACCGGAAAATCCCAACCAGCCTTACGATATGAAAGAGGTGATTGCGGAACTGACGGACGCGGGCAGCTTTTTGGAAGTACACAAGGATTTTGCCGACAACATCATCGTCGGGTTTGCCCGCATCGCGGGCCGCAGCATCGGCATTGTGGCTAACCAGCCCGCCGTGCTGGCCGGTGTGCTCGACATTCACGCCTCCGTGAAGGGCGCCCGCTTCACCCGCTTCTGCGATGCTTTCAACATCCCCCTGCTGGTACTGGTAGACGTGCCCGGCTTTTTGCCCGGCACCGACCAGGAATGGAACGGCATTATCACGAACGGCGCCAAGCTGCTTTTTGCCCTGAGTGAGGCCACCGTGCCCAAAATAACCATCACCACCCGCAAAGCTTACGGCGGTGCCTATTGCGTGATGAATTCCAAGCACATCGGCGCGGATCTCAACTATGCCTTCCCCCAGGCCGAAATTGCCGTAATGGGCCCGAAAGGCGCCGTGGAGATCATCTACAAAAAAGAAATCGACGCCGCCCCCAACCCGGAAGCACGCATGACCGAGCTGGTGGCCGACTACACCGAACGTTTCGCCAACCCCTACCTCGCCGCCGAGAAAGGCTACATAGACGAGGTGGTGACCCCGGAAGAAACCCGCGAAAAACTGATCAAAGGCTATAAAATGCTGGAGAACAAAGTGGTCAACATGCCCCGGAAGAAACACGGGAACATTCCGCTGTAATTTTATGAGGCCGACGAAACCGGCAATTCCCCCGCGGGAAGATACACCGTGAACTGCGTGCCCCGCTCGGGCGCGCTTTCCACCGTAATCACGCCGCCGTTCTGGCGCGCGAACTCATTGCAGAGCATCAGGCCCACACCGGTGCCGCGCTCGCCGCCGGTACCGTAATCGGGATTCTGCCACGAGGTGAACAGCGCGCTTACTTGCGTAGCCGTCATCCCTTTGCCGCGGTCGCTCACCTGCAGCACCTTCTGATGGCCCTCCCGGCGCACAGTCAGGCTGATGTGACCGCCGGCGTAACTGAATTTTACCGCGTTGCTCAACAGGTTGCGCAGGATAACGGCCACCTGGTCGCGGTCCGCATGCACCGCCGCCACCGGCGACACATCCACCGTAATCCGGATGTCTTTTTCCTGCACCACCATCTGGAAAAAATGCAGGATTTCCGTGATGAGGGGCGGCAGCAGGAAGTCTTCCGGCTCGGTCCTGATCCCCCGCATATTGCGCGAGCTCCAGCGCAGCACGTTATCGAGCGCGCCACCCAGCTGGGTCACTTTTTTATGCAACACCACCGCCGCATCTTCCATCATCGGCTGGGGATATTCGCCTTTGCTGAACATATCGAGCAGCACCTCCAGCGTGGCCAGCGGGCTGCGGATGTCGTGCGTGATGATCGACAGCAGTTTTTCCTTGTCTTTATTCATACCCGCCAGCGCCTGCCGCTGCCGGTCGAGCTCCATGTGGTAATCGTTCTGTATACGCTTGAAGAAGCTGAGCGAAACGGGCACGAAAAGGATGGAAATGCCCACGTTCACCCACACCCGGGAAGTCGGTACCGGCTGGGCCAGCGACCAATGCTGCGGGTACAGCACGATAACCAGGAAGGCGCTGCAGATCAGCACGCTCAGGCAGGCGATCATCCATTTGTTGTCGTACACGAGAATGCTGGCGATGAGGATGTTCAGCAGGAAATACTCCGCCCCGTTATGAAAATACAGGCCGGTAAAAGTGTACACGGCCGTGCTGAAAAAGATCAGCACCATGCGGGCGCTGAGGTATTTGCGCAGGGTATGTAAATAGAACACCGCGATGCAGGAAAGGGCATTGACCATGTTCAGCGACGACAGCAGCCAGCGGCCCTGGAAAGCGTTCAGTACGGCGAAGAACAGCATCATGGGGATGCAGGGAATGGCCAGCAGGTTCATGAGCTTGGTGCGGCGCGCTTCCACGAACGACATGCCGGGCGTTACACCGATGTGTACGAGCCGGTACCAGGAAGCCTCAAAGAACTGGTATAGGATATGCTTGAGCCGCTTGAACATTGCCCGGCAAAGATAATCCTAAAAAACGACACCCAATATAGCATGAACGGGCCACTACGGCTGCTTGGCGCATTCCGGCAACCGGCGACGGTTTTTTAATTATTTTAGCCCCCATGTTACGGGGCCTTTTCAATTTTCTCATCTTCAGTTCCATTTACATCGCCGTCTGCGCCGTGCTGATGGCCTGGGAAACGGCCGAGATACTCGGCCTGGCGTTCGACCGGTTCAATTACGCGGGCTTCGTGTTCTTTTCCACCATCAGTAGCTACAACTTCCACTGGTACCTGACGCCCGGCTCGCCGCGATATTCGGAGCGCATCCTCTGGGGGCAGCGCCAGCGCGCCCTTCAGCTCGCCGGCTGCGTGATTGGAACGCTCGGGGCAGGGTGGTTTTTCATTCCGCTCGCGCAACACTGGCTTCCCATCAGCGGCGCTGTGGTGCTCACCTTTCTCTATTCAGCTCCCAAGCTCCACATGTTCCGGTGGCTCAGTAAAATAGCCGTCGGCAAAACCATTTTCCTGGCAGGGGTATGGACGTACGTCACCACTACCCTGCCGGCGCTCATCGCCTGGAAGCTCGACGCAGACACACTCTACCTCACCGTGTATCGCTTCTTTTTCGTATACGCCATCTGCATCCTTTTCGATTACCGGGACCGGGAGGAAGACCGGGAAGCGGGCATCCGCAGCCTCATCACGAAACTCGAAGATCCGCATCTGGATAAACTCTATTACGGCTCGCTGGTGGTGGCCTGGATATGCGCCTTTCTGCTGGCGCCCGCCGTACCCATGTTCGCGCTCTTCAGCCTGCTGGCGCCCGTGGTCATAACAGGCATGATTAAACGATACGCGCAAACCCATACGTCCGATTACGTCTATTACTTTTTCCTCGACGGGCTCATGATGCTGTCTGCCCTCATCCACGGCTGCTGGCGGCTTGCGGGGGGAATATGACCCGGAATCCTTATTTTTGCACACTTAACCTGAACAACGATGTCTAAAAAACAGAAATCCATATTAACAAAAGACTCCCTCTCGTTTTTAAAGACCTACCTGAACAATGCCGCCCCCACCGGTTTTGAAAAGGAAGGACAAAAACTCTGGCTGCAATACCTGAAACCATACATCGACGATACCATCGTAGACCCTTACGGTTCCGCCGTGGGCGTCATCAACCCCGACGCCTCGTTCAAAGTAGTGATCGAGGCGCATGCCGACGAGATCTCGTGGTTCGTGAACTACGTTTCTCCGGAAGGGCTGATCTACGTTATCCGCAACGGGGGCTCCGACCAGGCCATCGCACCGTCGATGCGCGTGAATATCCATACAGACAAAGGCATCGTCAAAGCCGTGTTCGGCTGGCCCGCCATCCACACCCGCCTGCGCAGCGGCGACGGCAAGGAGCCACAGCCCAAGGTGGATAACATTTTCCTCGACTGCGGCGCCCGTAACCGCAAGGAAGTGGAAGACCTCGGCATCCACGTAGGCTGCGTGGTAACGTTCGACGCCGGCTTCGAAGAGCTCAGCTACGATCACTACATCTGCCGCGCGATCGACAACCGCATCGGCGGCTTCATGATCGCCGAGGTGGCGCGCCTGCTGAAAGAAAACAAACAGCGCCTTCCGTTCGGACTCTACATCGTGAACGCGGTGCAGGAAGAAGTGGGGCTCCGCGGCGCCGAAATGATCGCCAAGCGCATCAAGCCCAACGTGGCCATCATCACTGACGTGACGCACGACACCACCACCCCCATGATCAACAAAAACATCGAAGGGGAAATCAAATGCGGCAACGGGCCCAGCATCACCTACGGCCCCGCGGTGCACAACATCCTCCGCGACCTTATCATCAAAACGGCGCAAAAGGAAAAAATCCCCCACCAGTTGCATGCCGTAAGCCGCAGCACCGGTACGGATACCGACGCCTTCGCCTATTCGAACGACGGTACCCCCTCCGCCCTGATCAGCATCCCCCTGCGGTACATGCACACCACCGTGGAAATGATCAAAAAAGACGACGTGGAAAACACCATCCGCCTCATTTACCAGACATTGCTCAACATCACGCCGAAAACCAATTTCCAATACCTGTAACTTGATAGGGCAAAAAATTTACATATTTCGGGCTACCGGATCGGTAATTCGTAATTGATTTGTATGTTTGCCGCTAAATCCGAAGTTTATGATCCGTCACGACTGGACACTTGAAGAAATAAAGGATATCTATAACACGCCCCTGCTGGAGCTCATGTACCGTGCCGCCACGCTGCACCGCGAGTACCAGGACACGGCGGAAGTGCAGGTATGTACCCTGCTTTCCATCAAAACAGGCGGCTGCTCCGAAGATTGCGCTTACTGCCCCCAGGCAGCCCGATATAGTACCGGCATCGACGTGCAGGCCCTCATGAAAAAAGACGAGGTGCTCGAATACGCCCGCAAGGCTAAAGAAGCCGGCTCCACCCGCTTCTGCATGGGCGCCGCCTGGCGCGAGGTGCGCGATAACCGCGACTTCGACCGGGTGATCGACATGGTGAAGGGCGTGAACGAAATCGGCATGGAAGTGTGCTGCACCCTGGGCATGCTCACCGAGAGCCAGGCGCAGAAACTCGCCGACGCCGGTTTGTACTCCTACAACCACAACCTCGACACCTCCGACGAATATTACGGTGAAATCATCACCACCCGCACGTACGACGACCGCCTGCAGACCATCGACAATGTGCGCAAGGCCGGCGTAACCGTATGCTGCGGCGGCATTATAGGGCTGGGAGAAAGCCACGAAGACCGCATCAACATGCTGCTCACCCTGTCTACCATGCCCGAGCATCCCGATTCCGTGCCCATCAACGCCCTTACCCGCGTAAAAGGCACTCCGCTGGAACATATGCCGAAAGTGGAATTCTGGGACATGGTGCGCATGATCGCCACGACCCGCATCCTCATGCCGAAAGCCATGGTGCGCCTCAGCGCCGGGCGCGCCGAAATGAGCATCTCCGAACAGGCCATGTGCTTCATGGCAGGCGCCAACTCCATCTTCACCGGCGAAAAGCTGCTCACCACCAAAAACCCTTCCTTCGAAGAAGACCATATGATGTTCGAGCTGCTGGGCCTCAAGCCCCGCGAAGCTTTCAAGGAAGAAAAGGCATGCTGCGACCACACCCACGCACACTAAATCATTACATAAAAGGCCTTCCCCCGCGAAGGCCTTTTTTAGAAATTTTCCGAACTTTACAGCATGTTACAGCAGTTTAAAGTATACAGGCACAACATCCGTTTCCGCAAGTTACAGGAGCACAGCGAAGCCACTTACCAGCACTGGCTGGAACAAGGCAAACCGTTGCCGGTGCCGCACATCGCCAAACAGAAAACCATCCAGGAATACAAGAACCGGTTTGGCATCGGCACGCTGGTGGAAACAGGCACCTACCTCGGCGACATGGTGGCCGCGCAGCTGCCTCATTTCTCCCATATCATTTCCATCGAATTGAGCGAAGAACTGCACAAACGCGCCAACATCCGCTTCCGCAAAAACCGCGAGGTGAAACTGCTACAGGGCGACAGCGGAAAAGTGCTGCACAACCTCGTACCCAAACTGAAAGAGCCCGCCATTTTCTGGCTCGACGGGCACTACTCCGCCGGCATCACCGCCAAGGGAGACCTCATCTGCCCGATTTATGCGGAGCTGGACGCCATCTTCAAACAGCAGGACGTCCCGCACGTGCTGCTGATAGACGATGCGCAGGACTTCACCGGGCAATACGACTATCCCACGCTGGAGGACCTCACCGCCTACATCCGGCAAAAAGCACCGGCTTACCAGGTGGAAGTAAAAGACTACGTGATCCGTATAACACGCGGGTAATATACATCGCAGCAAAAAGGCCGGCGCACCATAGGTACGCCGGCCTTTTGCATATCATGCGCTATTTACTTCGATAAAAAATACCCAACGCCCAGCGCGTAACCTTTCATGCCCAGCCCGCAGATCACGCCTACCGCTTTAGCGGCCGTCAGCGAGGTGTGGCGGAACTCTTCCCGCGCGTAAATGTTACTGATATGGATTTCCACCACGGGCGTTTTGATGCCCGCAATGGCGTCGCGGATGGCCACGGAGGTGTGGGTGTACGCGCCCGCATTGAGCAGGATGCCATCGTGCGAGAAACCTACGGCATGCAGGTGGTTCACCAGCTCCCCTTCTACGTTGCTCTGGTAATAATCGAAGGCGACCTCCGGGAATTGCTGCTTCAGCGTGTCGAGGTACTGCTCAAATGTAAGGCTGCCGTATACCTCCGGCTCGCGTTTGCCCAGGAGGTTCAGGTTCGGACCGTTGATGATGGCTATTTTCATACGTTGTACGGGTTGTTTTGTGCTATGTCGTTGCCGGCTTTTGTCGTGTTTTGAAGGTGTTTGCCGCTATTCCCCCCACCGGAAAGTGTCTTGTTCCAAACCGGCAAGGTCGATCACCCGGTCTACCACCGTGGCCGCCACGTCTTCGATGGTGGCGGGCCTGCTGTAGAACGAAGGCGTAGCCGGGCAAATAATCCCTCCTGCTTCGGTGACGGTTTGCATGTTGCGGATGTGCACGAGGTTGTACGGTGTATCGCGCAGCACGCAGATCAGCTTGCGGCGCTCCTTGAGCACAACGTCGGCCGCGCGGGTGATCAGGTCGTTGGAGATGCCTCCCGCAATGCGGCCCAGCGTGCCCATCGAACAGGGGCAAATGATCACGGTATTGAAACGGCCGCTGCCGGAAGCAAAAGGCGCGTGAAAATCGTTCTGCGAAAAAACAGGGAAAGGCAGCTGCTCAAATCCACGGTCGCCCAGCTCCGTTTCCCAAACGGTTCTAGCGTTCGCCGTCATCACAATGGCTACCCGGTCTATCTGATCCTTCAGCGCGGCCAGCTTGCCGAGCAGCTGCCTGGCGTAGATGGAACCGCTTGCACCCGTAACCGCCACAACTATACGATGTTTCATAGCAGCAAAGCTAATAAAAAAGCCGGTGGCGCTTCCCATCGGGAAAAAGGATGTCCGTTATTTTTTCAAGGCGCGGCAGGCGAAGGAAATGAGCGCTGTGTAGGGAATGATGCAGCCGGCCGGCGTGCCGTTGCCCGGCAGTTAAAGCAGGCAGTGAAACGGCCGTTGCGCCGCGGAGAATAGCAACGGGCGGCATCAACCCGGAGATAACAAACGTAAAAGGCCCCGGGTGTTCCCGGAGCCTTTCAATATCTTTAATTCTGCGAAGCCAGTTCTTCCATCCTGATCTCCGAATGGCTGGCGTCGTATATGCACTCCCCGTTACGGATAAGCAGCACCTGCGGCGATTCATGCGTTACCTTGTAAAGCTCCGCAATGCGGTTGCTGACGCCACGGTAACGAATCAGGTCGAGATAATAAAAATCCATCCCTTCCGGCTCGTCCGACCGCTCCAGGCGGCTCTTGGCCATGCTGCTGATACTGCAGCGGGTGCTGTGCTTGAATATAACGACCGGGCGGTCGAATGATTGCTCCTGTATCGCATTCAGCTGTTCTTCACTTTCCAGTGCGATCCACATAGTGTTCCTCATTTAATGTCACTAACAGTTTTTTACCTTCTCATGCTGCACTTTCGTAATCTTCATCGGGCAACCCAGTTTCTGGGAGGCACAGGAAGAAAATACGGCAGCCACGACCACCATCACACAAAATGTACCAATTACGCGGTAAACAGATTTCATAGCTTGCTTTTTTGCAAATAAACGAAATTTCATAGGCTTGGATTATAGAACTTTGTGAATCGTTTTTTGTAACGTTATTTTGCAAATATATACTTTATATTAAAAAAAACAACCTTATGAGTTGTTAATTGCCTGTTATAACAGGTAAAACATACGCGTAAGTTCCTGATAAGCATGGCAAAAGTACATTTTATAGCGATTGGCGGCAGTGTAATGCACCAGCTGGCCCTCGCCCTCCGGAGCAAAGGATACCAGGTAAGCGGCAGCGACGACGAAATTTACGAGCCAGCCCGCACCAATCTTGCCCATGCAGGCATTTTACCGGCCTCCATGGGCTGGGACCCGGCCCGTATCGGCGCGGACCTCGACGCCGTGATCCTCGGCATGCACGCCCGGGCAGACAATCCCGAGCTTATCCGGGCGCAGGAACTGGGGTTGAAAATCTACTCCTTCCCTGAATACATTTACCAGGAGAGCAAAAATAAAACCCGCGTGGCCATTGGCGGCAGCCATGGCAAAACAACCATTACCTCCATGGTCATGCACGTGCTGCAGCAATGCCACCGGCAGTTCGATTACCTGGTGGGGGCCAAACTGGAAGGATTCACCCAATCCGTGAACGTGACGGACGCGCCGCTGATCGTATGCGAGGCCGACGAATACCCCGCTTCCGTGCTTGAAAAACGGCCCAAGTTCCATTTTCTCCATCCACACATGGCCGTTTTGAGTGGCATTGCCTGGGATCATATCAATGTATTTCCCACGTTCGACATCTACCTCGAGCAGTTCGCCATCTTCATCCGTACCATGGAAGCGGGCGGGCGGCTGATTTACAACAGTACCGACGAAACGCTGCGCAAGCTGGTGGAAAAGGAAGGCGGGCACCTGGAATGCATTCCTTACACCGTTCCCGAACATACGATCATCAACGGCACCACCCGCGTGCGGTTTGGCAACGCCTCCACCGATCTGCTGGTGTTCGGCGAGCATAACCTGCTCAACATCCACGCCGCACTGCACATTTGCCGCGCCCTGGGTGTGGGCGACATCGATTTCCTCGCCGCCATCGCCACCTTCAAAGGCGCCGCCAAACGGATGGAGCTGGTGGCGAAAAACGAGGAAACGGCCATTTACCGCGATTTCGCGCATGCGCCTTCCAAAGTGAAGGCCACCATCAACGCCTTGCGCAACCAGTATCCACAGCGCAGGCTCGTAGCTGTGCTGGAACTGCATACCTATAGCAGCCTGAATGCCGATTTTATGAAGGAATACGCCGGCGCGCTCAACCCGGCCGATGTGGCGGCCGTGTTTTACAGCGCGCACGCCCTCGAAATAAAACGCATGCCGGATTTGCACCCGGACGTGATCAGGGAAGGCTTTGCCCGCAAAGACCTCACCGTGATCAACCAGCGCGCCGCCCTGGAAGCATTCCTGGACGCGCAGGATTTTGAAAATACCAACCTCCTCATGATGAGCTCCGGCGATTATGAAGGAATGGAATTCGGAGGATTGAAAAAATATTTATCGGTTCAGAAACCATCTTAAAAACATGTCAGCTTTACAACTTACCCGCCCCTTAGCATTCATCGACCTTGAAACAACAGGTACCAATGTAGCGACCGACCGCATCATTGAAATCGCCATTATTAAAGTGATGCCGGACCGTTCCATGAACAGGAAAGTAAAGCGCATCAATCCCGGCATGCCCATCCCCGCCGCCACTACCGCTATTCACGGTATTACGGACGAAGACGTGAAAGACGCGCCCACCTTCAAGCAGGTGGCCAACGAGCTGCGGCAGTTCATGGAACATTGCGACATCGCGGGCTATAACTCCAACCGTTTCGACATACCGATGCTGGTGGAGGAATTCCTCCGCGCGGACCTCGCCTTCGACATCAGCGACCGCCGTTTCGTAGACGTGCAGAAGATTTTCCACCTCATGGAAAAACGCACCCTCAGCGCCGCGTACAAGTTCTATTGCGACAAAGACCTGGAGAACGCTCACAGCGCCGAGGCCGATGCCTTCGCCACCTTCGAGATACTGGAAGCGCAGCTCATCCGGTACGAGGCGCAGCTGAAGCCGGACGTGGACGCGCTGGCCGTTTTCACCAAGGAAGACGATTACGTGGATTTCGCCCGTCGCATCGTGATGCAGAACGGCGTGGAGATGTTCAATTTCGGCAAGTACAAAGGCCGCGCCGTGCGCGACGTGCTGAAAGTGGAACCGCAGTATTACGACTGGATGATGAAGGCGGATTTCCCCCTCAACACCAAGCAGAAACTGACAGAGATCTACACCAGTATGATGCTAAAAAAATTGTAATGTTTATCAAAACATGCTATTTTGCGAGGGGAATTCCCTATTTTCGCCATCCTAAAAAAAGCTGCTGCTAATTGGAAAAGTTGGTTATCATACCTACGTACAATGAGAAAGATAATATCCGTCAGATCATCGGCGCAGTATTCTCGTTACAACAGGATTTCCATATACTGATAGTGGACGACGGCTCACCCGACGGCACCGGCAGCATCGTAAAAGAACTGCAGGCACAACACCCGGGCAGTTTGTTCATCGAAGAGCGGCAGGGTAAGCTCGGCCTCGGCACGGCTTACATTCATGGCTTTAAATGGGCCCTCGCCCGGCAATACCAGTACATCTTTGAAATGGATGCGGACTTTTCACACAACCCGCAAGACCTCGTGCGGCTTCACCAGGCCTGCGCCTACAAAGGAGCCGATGTGGCCGTGGGCTCGCGGTATGTGAGCGGCGGCAAAACGGAAAACTGGCCGTGGGACCGGGCGGTGCTCTCCTACGGCGCGTCCATTTATGTTCGCCTCGTGACCTGGATGCCCGTCAAAGATGCCACCGCCGGCTTTGTGTGCTACAAAAGAGCCGTGCTCGAAAAAATTGAACTGGACAAAATACAGTTTGTCGGCTACGCTTTCCAGATCGAAATGAAATTTACCGCCTGGAAGCTCGGCTTTACAATCACCGAAGTACCCATCACTTTTATAGACCGTAAGGAAGGATATTCAAAAATGAGTAAAGGCATTGTGAAAGAAGGCATTCTGGGTGTGCTGAAGATTCAGTGGCAGAGCCTGTTCGGAAAATGAAAAAAGCATTCTTACAACTTCATCTCTCGGTTTTCCTCGCCGGTTTCACCGGCATTCTCGGTAAGCTCATTACCTTCAACGAAGGTTTGCTGGTATGGTACCGCCTGCTTATCACCGTCGTAACCATGTTCGTACTGTTCAGGTGGCAGCGCAAGCTGAAAGTACTGCCCTGGAACGCCGTGCTCCGCATCGGCGGCACCGGCTTCATCGTGGCCATGCACTGGGTGTTCTTTTACGCAAGCATCAAATACGCCAACGTATCCATCGGGGTGGTGTGCTTCTCCCTTACCAGCCTCTTTACGGCCGTATTCGACCCGCTGATCAACCGGCGCCGCTTCGATACGGTGGAGCTGCTCCTCAGTATGCTCACGCTCGCCGGCATCGTGCTCATCTTCCATTTCGATACACAATACCGCACCGGTATCATCCTCGGCATCATCTCTTCCATGTTCGCGGCCCTGTTTACCGTATTCAACAAAAGGCTGGTGGTGAAGTACGACACCCCGAACATCACCTTCTATGAGCTGGGCGTGGGCTGGCTCGGCATCAGCCTGCTGATGCCTTTTTACCTGCAGGCATTTCCCGTGGAATCGCTTATCCCCTCGGGCATGGACGCCTTGTACCTGCTGCTCCTCAGCTGGTTCTGCACCGTGCTGATGTATACCCTCTCCATGAACGCCCTGCAGAAAATATCGGCCTTTACCGTGAACCTCTGCTTTAACCTGGAGCCGCTGTACACCATTGTGCTGGCCTTTGTCATCTTCCGGGAAAATGAAATGCTCCACGGCGGCTTCTACGCGGGCCTGGGCCTCATCCTGCTTTCCGTAGCCCTCCAGATGCTCCGCGTAGTGCGCCAGGCGCGCAGGAAGGCCACCACCTGAACCACTCATCACTTCCGCTGCCGTTTTGCCGCCGGAATTGTTATTTTCGGCCCACAATCAGCGAATCTATAACCGTCGGCGGCGCCAGGCCGCCCTACTTAAAATCAAAACCAAACGGCTTATGAACTTGTCAAGAGGCTGGCTCCTGTCCCTCACCTTATTGTTGCCGGCAGGCCTTAGCGCCCAATCCAAAAAACCGCTCGACCACAGTGTGTACGACAGCTGGCAAAGCATCGGCACTAAAACCGTCAGCATTAACGGCAATTGGGTGGCTTATACTATCACTCCGCAGGAAGGCGACGCCACCCTGGTGATCCGCAACCTCAAAACCGGCAAAGACATGCAATTTCCCCGCGGCGCGGCGCCGGTATTCACGGAAGACTCCCGCTACGCGGTATTCAGCATCAAACCGCCCTTCAGGGAAGTCAGGCAGGCGCGCATCAAAAAGAAAGCGCCCGACCAGATGCCGAAAGATTCCATGGGCCTGCTGCTGCTCGGCGACGATAAAGGCGTGTACCTCCCCATCGCCAACGTAAAATCGTTTAAAACGCCCGAAAAAGGCGGCGGCCTGATCGCTTACCTCCAGGACGCGCCCAAAGCAGATACCGGCAAAAACGCCAGGAAACCGGCGCCCAAAGACACCGATGCTGATGAAGACACGCCCGGCAAACCCGGCGGCGCAGACGCCGGCACGCTGATGATCATGCGCACAGACCTGAAAGGCTTCGACTCCGTGAAATATGTGACCGCTTATACCCTCAGCAAGCCTGGCAATAAAATCGCCATCGTGGTGAGCCCCCCGAAAAAGGATTCCCTCGCCAAACCGTGCGTACTGTTGTGGGATGTGGCCAACCGCAAGGCAGACACCATCAGCCGCGGCCACGGCAGCTTTGCCCAGTTCGCCTTCGATGAAAAAGGCACGCAGCTGGCTTATGCCGGCAGCCGCGACAGCGCCAAAGCCCCGCAGAAATTCTATGCATTGTATTATCACCGGCAAGGCGCAGACAGCGCGGAATTGCGGGTGAAACCCTCCACCGCCGGCATGCCTGCCAAATGGGCCGTGTCCGAAAACGGCGTGATCTCCTTCTCCAAAAGCGGCCACGCCCTGTTTTTCGGCACCGCGCCCGTAGCGCCGCCGAAAGACACCACCATCGTGGATTTTGAAGTGGCGAAAGTAGACATCTGGCATTATAAAGACGACTACCTGCAAACGATGCAGCTCAAAAACCTCGACCGCGACCTGAAAAAAAGCTACGCCGCCGCCTACTTCCCTAAAGAACAGAAAATGGTGCAACTGGCCGGCGACGACCTTGAAACGTTCGTTCCCCTCAACGAAGGCGACCATACTTACGGCATCGGCTATACGGACGTGAACAACCGCGTGGAAATGCAATGGAAAGGCAACACGGTAAAATCAGCCTACCTCATCAACGTGCACACCGGCCAGCGCAAGCTTATCAAGGAAAACCTGGCGGGGTATTATTTCGCTTCGCCCAGGGGCAAATTCCTCCTGTGGTTCGACCTGCCGCAGGGCCAGTGGTTCACCTACGAAACCGCCACCGGCATCACCCGCAACATCAGCGCCGGCTTCCCGGTGAAGCTGGCGGACGAGGAAATGGATATGCCCGATTACCCGCGCCCGTACATGCCAAGCGGCTGGCTGGAAGACGATCAATACGTGTACATCAACGACCGCTACGACATCTGGCAAACCGACCCGCTGGCCAAAAAGGCTCCCGTGATGATCACACAGGGCGTTGGCAGGAAAACCCGCACCGAACTGCGGTATGAAAAGCTCGACAAGGAAGA
The DNA here is from genome assembly GCA_965653365.1 of uncultured Chitinophaga sp. Taxonomy (GTDB): domain Bacteria; phylum Bacteroidota; class Bacteroidia; order Chitinophagales; family Chitinophagaceae; genus Chitinophaga. Next base: position 64,310 of record CBFGZV010000006.1, read on the forward strand.
ACGCTTCTTCACACCCAAACAAACGCTGCTGCTCCGCGCATTCAACGACTCTACACGCTACGGCGGTTACTACAGCCTGCAACTGGGCGGTAAAAACGGGCCCAAAGAAATCGTGACCGGCCCCTACTCCTACCTTGGCATTGAAAAGGCGAAAAACGCCCCGGTATACATCTTCCAGCGGCAGAATTACATCGCCTCTCCCGATGTGTATGCCGGCGCCGACATCGCTAACGCAACCAGGCTGAGCGCCATCAACCCGCAGCAGGCACAATACAACTGGGGCACGGCGGAACTGTTTTCGTGGACGACCTACAACGGCAAAACCACTGAAGGCATCGTGTACAAACCCGAAGATTTCGACCCGAATAAAAAGTACCCCGTACTCATCTACTTTTACGAGAAACTCACCGACGGCCTATATACTTACCAGGCGCCCGCCCCCACGCCTTCACGCCTCAATATTTCGTTCTTCGTGAGCCGCGGGTACGTGGTGCTGGCGCCGGACATCCGGTATGAAACCGGCAGGCCCGGCAAAAGCGCCTACGACTATATCGTGAGCGGCGCGGAAGCGCTGGCCCGCAACCCGTGGATCGACAAGGCCAACATCGGCATACAGGGCCAGAGCTGGGGTGGTTACCAGGTATGTTACCTGATCACGGCCACCCCGATGTTCAAAGCCGCCTGGGCAGGCGCTCCCGTAAGCAACATGACCAGCGCCTATGGTGGCATCCGCTGGGAAAGCGGCATGAACCGCCAGTTCCAGTACGAGCACACCCAGAGCCGCATCGGCGCCACCCTGTGGGAAAAACCGGAGCTTTACATCGAAAACTCACCGCTGTTCCACCTCCCGAAAGTGACCACGCCTTTGGCCATCATGGCCAACGATGCAGACGGCGCCGTGCCCTGGTACCAGGGCATCGAAATGTTCACCGGCCTCCGCCGCCTCGGCAAGCCGGTGTGGATGCTTAATTACAATAACGAAGCCCATAACCTGATACAACGCCAGAACCGGAAAGACATCCAGATCCGCGAGCAGCAGTTCTTCGACCACTTCCTCAAAGGCGCGCCCGCCCCGCAATGGATCAAAACCGGCGTGCCCGCCGTGGAAAAAGGCCGGAACTGGGGATTTGGGGAATAACGTGTATTGAACGATTGACCGGCGCGACTCCGGTTTCCAGCACACAAAAAAAGGATTCAGCAGCCTGCTGCTGAATCCTTTTTTTGTGTGTCGCCGGATCAAATATGCCAATGAATTCGCGATTCAGGTATGATTATCAAGTATTTAATACTAAGAAACAAACAATTTTGCTTACATAAATAAGTTTAAACTAAATATATTATCTTTGCCTTATGAATATGCAGGCAATAGACGCCCTGAAAGGAATCCACCCAGGGATTTTTCTGGAAAGCGAGCTCAAGAAGCGAAATCTTCCCAAAGGCCGGTTAGCGCTGTCCATTGGAGAATATCCACAAACAATCGGGGCGATTACAAAAGGCAAACGTGATATGAATACTTCGCTTGCATTGCGTATCGAGCGCGAGCTGGGCATTGAAGAAGGGTTCTTCATGATCCTCCAGACGTACTATGAAATCAAACAATTAAAGCTCAAAGAGAACAGCCATTTACATCCCGATTTGAAAAAGTTCCGCAAGGCTATCTTCTGGGATACCCGCTTCGAAAATATTGACTGGATTTCACAAAAAAATGCCGTTATAAAACGCGTCTTTGAACGCGGGAACCCACAGGAAAAAGATGAGATTATCAGGTTCTATGGCCAAGAAGAAATAAATAAGGTATTGAACAGCTTTGCAACAGATTAAACATGCTTCATTGGAATACAGTTTCGCCTTTATTGACCTCGATACTCAGAGAACTGATGCAACAGGAGGCTTTCGGGCCGTTTCGCTTAGTCGGCGGAACGGCACTGAGCTTGCATCTCGGCCATAGGATGTCGATTGATATTGATTTATTCAGCGACCGGGATTACGGAACGCTCGACTTTCAAAAACTTGAAGCAGATCTTGCAAAAAACCACGCCTACTTCAGTAAATCGAACGAGGGCTTAATAGGCATGGGGCGGTCCTACCTGTTGGGAGGCAATGAAAATGATGCAATAAAATTGGATATCTACTATACCGAGCCTTTTATACAGGCACCCCACACGGAAGACGGTATCAGATTAGCCACAGTAGCGGAAATAGCTGCAATGAAGATGGATCTGATACATCGTGGTGGAAGGAAAAAGGATTTTTGGGATATCCACGAAATCCTGGAAACCCTTTCGCTCGAGACGATAATCGCGCTGCATCAGCAACGTCATCCATATACACAACAGGGATGAACTACTCCGACAATTAAAAAATTTCAGTGACGCAGACAATGACTTTGACCCCGTCTGCCTGAAGGGCAAAATTTGGGAACTCGTCAAGTACGAAATCCTGCAATCACTGGCTATTTGAACGCTTTAAAACCATCAACAGCCTGTCCCCGAATCACATACATCATCAACGCCGGGTTTGCAAGCCCGGCTTTGTTATTTTGTAGTTAACTGAAAGATTTTCAATCCTTTCATCAAATGTTAAAAAATTATCTAATTAAAATGAATCACCATATGGTAATTTCGGTATATTTACATCAGTTTTACGAGCGGATGGGTTGAACCAACAAATGCAATCAGACCTATGAACACCTATATCCTTCATCCCAAAGAAACGTTGCACCCCTTCGTGCAACAGTACATCGTTCTGGAGAATATCACTTCAGCGGCAGACATCACCGGGAAAAAACTCTTTACAGCCGGCAAACAGTACCTGGTATTCATCCAGCAGGGCGGCCTTTCATTCAAACCCGCCGACCACGCTGCTTTTGAATTGCCCGAGGTAGCCGTTACAGGGCCTTTTACCTGCCGTGTGGACGCACGGATAACCGGGCCGATGAACGCCGTGATCGTGCAGCTGAACGCCTATGCCAGCCACCGGCTGATGGGCATCAGCATGGAATCGGTGACCAATTATTTCCGCGACCTCGGCAAAATGGACGCCCGGTGGAAACAAACGGCCGATCAGTTGCGCGTGGCCATGGCACTTGATGCCGTAGCCATTCAGCAGGTGCTCGATAACGCACTGGAAAGCCTGCTGCCCTACCAAACCACTGCGTTGCGTCAGGTAGACGAGATCGTGGATTACCTCGCCGAACAGAAAGGCCAGGTAGCGATGCTCGACCTCGCCCTCCGCTTCAAAACGAGCCGCCACACACTCGAACGCCAGTTCATGGAAGTGACGGGGCTTACGCCGCAGCTGTACAACCGCATTCTGCGCAAACAACGATATGCGTAATTTATTAGCGTACGGAATATTCAGGAGCGCCGGAAGATGATTCCGGCGTTTTTGTTATTTTTAACGCAAACTCAATCTTACGCTACCATGCAACCTGTCAACACGCAACGCGGGCCCTTCAGCATTTCTTCGGATCCCGCTCTTTTACAGATCGGTGTGATACATCAGTACCTCTCCGAAGATTCCTACTGGGCCAAAGGCATTCCCGTTTCCATCGTCGAAACGTCTATCGCCAATTCCCTCTGCTTCGGCGTGTACCACGAAGGCACACAGGTGGGCTTCGCACGGGTGGTGACCGACCGGGCTACGTTCGGTTACCTGGCAGATGTATTTATACTGCCCGCTTTCCGCAAACAGGGCCTGTCCAAATGGCTGATGGAAGTGATACTGGCGCACCCTGACCTGCAGACGCTGCGCCGCATGTCGCTGGTAACGCAGGATGCGCAGGGATTGTACGCGCAATTCGGTTTCAACGTATTCGAATACCCGGAAAGATTCATGGTGCGCCGCTTTCTCCAAAATTACGGCGACGTGCCCGCCACACTTTAATCATAGCTTATGAAAAGAATCCTCCAATGGCTGGTTGTCATTTTGTTCATTGTTTTCATTTTCTGGCTGGGCCAGCGTTTCGGCTCCAGAACAGTCAATCAGCAGGTGTTGTCCAACAGCCTCATCGTCAAAGAAATCGCGGAACTGGCCAGCCTGGAGGTGCAGGGCAACGCCTCCATCAAACGCAGCAACGTGGAAAATTCCGGGGCGTGGACGGACAACCTGAAAAAAGCGTTCGCGGAAAATACCATCTGGGTAACCGTGCCCTACACGGCCAAGTATGGTGTGGATGTGAATGAAAAAAACTTCGACGTCAAAGTCGGCGACAAAAAAGTGACCGTATCGCTCCCGGCCCCGCAGCTATTGAGTTACGAGCTGCGGCTCAGCCAGATGGAAACGGCCAACAAAAAGGGCTGGCTTATGTTTTCAGACGACGAAACGTACACGGACGTGCAGAAGAAACTCTACGAAACATCGCGCGCGCAGTTGCAGAGCAACACCATCTATCTTGAACAATGCAAGGAAAAAATACGCAACATCATCGGTACGTACTACGCGCCCATGAAATATGAAGTGGAGGTGAAGTTCGGCAACGAGCCGGCGAAGACCATCAAACTCCCGTAGCATCAGCCTTTCAGGTTGTTCGCTTTTATTTTCCGGTCGGCAATGTCCGACAATTCCGTAAATACTTCCGCGGCCGCGAGCGCGTTGAGAATATCCGCCTCGAGGCGTGCTGCGAAGGCAGCGGCGGCGTAGCCGTTGCGCAGCAATATCATATCGCCGATGAGCACGTTGATGAGCGTCCAGACCCGGAAGTCGGGCTGGCGGCCGTTCGCGGCCAGGTACGGTTCCACTTCGCCGCGGAACACATCGAAGTCATGCAGCGCCTCGCTTGTGATCTGGTGCATATTTATGCGGGATTCACCGTAATATACTTCACCAGGCAGCGTTTTGCAACCGGCAACAGCGTTTCTTCGAGCGGGAATACGAGATCCGTTTCCACGGTGTACACCGCAGGGTTCGGTAATTCGCGCCGGTGGCGGATCAGGTCGGTTTTGATGCTCACCGAGCTATGCGCGAGGTTGCGCGTGTAGGTGCTGATGTAATCGGTGTGGATGCCGCGGAAACGCTCGTCGTGCCGCTCGAAAATGGTGAGGCGGTACTGGTACACCCGCGTATCGCTGGCGCGGCCGTCGCTCAGCAGCATGTACCCTTCCTGCACATCGAGCGGGATGAGGCCTACGGGCGCGATGTTCAGCTGCTCCTCCACGAACTCGTAGATTTCCGCGCCTTCCTTGATGGTACTGTTCATCTTTTGCAGCGAATACGCCATGATGCTTTCCAGCTGCTCCATCAACTCATCGTCTGCAATCATCTGCTCATACAGCAACTGTAGCTTTTCAATGTTGACGGCGGTGAGCCGCTTGGGGAAATGCTGCTGCAGGAACTGCTTGTTTTCCTTGAACGCCAGCAGGTTATTGTAGTGAAACACCACATCGCCGAGCTGTGGATACAGCTTGTTTTCGTTGAAATAACGGTTGATTTCCTGGAGATAGGCAAGCAGGGTGTATTTTTTAAGCTCAAAATCGATGAAACCCTCTGCAAACCATGTGTCACTCAATGCTTTCATAAATGCCGGCCTTTTAAAACAGCCCTTATCTGAATTTACGAAATATTTTAATATCTAACGTCAACCTGGTTTAATTTCACATATTTTTACCATATATATAATCGGTCGAAATGCTTTACTGGTCTGATTCTTATCCAAAAGAGCATACAATCCGCCCCTGCGGCGGGATTGCGAAAAATGGGGAGGATCTTTTTTTATTCAGTTAATTCCTTAACTTCAATATTATTTTTCATTTTTTAATTTTTTTATCATGAACATCTACGTAGCCAACCTGCACTACAGGTTGAACGATGAGGACCTTCACCAAATCTTCAGCGAATTCGGGCAAGTAACCTCTGCAAAAATCATAAAAGACCATGAAACCGGTCGTTCACGTGGTTTCGGGTTCGTTGAAATGCCTAACCAGGAAGAAGGGACTAAAGCGATGGAGAGTCTGAACGGTAGTGAAGTGGAAGGTAAACAACTGATGGTTAACGAAGCCCGCCCTAAAGCCCCCAATGGTGGTGGCAACAGAGGTGGTGGCAACCGCGGTGGCGGTGGATACGGTGGCGGTGGCCGCGACCGTCGTTATTAATCTGAATTCTAACTCATCGACTATAAAAGGCTTCCGGTTCCGGGAGCCTTTTTTGTTGCCCGGCCTACCCGCATCTGCCGCTGCTCCCAAACGTCGTCACCCTTCCGTTCATACCGCCGCTGCCGGGCGGTAGTCCATCAACGAATGTTAATTCCCCCGCGCCGTCGACTTCAACCGCAAACACGCTGTTCATACCGCCGCAAACCTGTATGGCATTCCCACCCCACCGTTCAATCATCCTCATAAAACCAACAATCTCAACACATTGCATCCCTCGACGAGTCTTCCAGTCCAAAGGTACTATGCCCCGCGTCTGGTAAACCTCGCCCCGAATGTTTCCCAAATCGGCATTTCGATGCTGAATTGGTCTGAAACTGTTGCTGCTATTGTATTTAAAGAGGGTTTCGCCCTTGTTCCGCCCTTGTTGCTTCCTACTTCCGCCCTATTTCCTTCCTTCTTGTAAGAAAGGGCGTAACCAGGGATGAAGTAGATCGTTACCAGCAAGAATAATCATGGAAATACAAAGGAAATGGGCTTAAAACAGCGGTTACCGACCATGGCGAGCTCGTAGAACAGAAAAGGCCGCAGGAGGTTCCTGCAGCCTTCTATCCAAAAAATGCGTTGATTATCAATATTCTTTCGCCGGGTCGAAGTGTTCCAGCTCCTGGGCGACGGCGCTCAGGAAAGTGGATCCCAGCGAGCCGTCTACGATACGGTGGTCGTACGACAGGGAAAGGTACATCATGTGGCGGATGGCGATGGAGTCGCCCTGTTCCGTTTCTACCACCACAGGACGCTTTTTAATCGCACCAACGGCCAGAATGGCAACTTGTGGCTGATTGATGATGGGAGTGCCTGTAAGGCTCCCGAAAGTGCCTACATTGGTGATGGTGAAAGTACCGTTCTGGGTGTCTTCCGGTTTGAGGCGGTTTTGACGGGCCGCATTGGCCAGACTGTTCACCTGCTTGGTGAGGCCCACCAGGTTGAGCATGTCCGCATTCCGGATTACCGGAACAATGAGGTTGCCGCTGGGCAGCGCCGTGGCCATGCCGATGTTGATGTCTTTTTTCAGGATGATCTTGTCGCCGTCGAGCGAGCAGTTCACGAGCGGGAACTTTTTGATGCATTTCACCACCGCTTCCACGAAGAGGGGCATGAACGTTATTTTCTCGCCTTCGCGTTTCTCGAAATCCTTCTTCACGTTATCGCGCCAGCGCACCATGTTGGTCACGTCCGCTTCGGCGAAGCTGGTCACATGCGGGCTCACCTGCTTGCTGCGCACCATATGGTCGGCGATCAGCTTGCGCATGCGGTCCATTTCGATGATCTCCACATTGTTGCCGTAGCTGTTGGCGGCGGGCACGGTGGCGATTTCGCGGGGCTGCGGCTGCGGTTTCGGCGCTTCGTGGATCACTTCGGGCTCTTGTACGGCATTGCCGCGGTTAGCCACATAATCGAGGATATCTTTTTTGGTCACGCGGCCATCGTTGCCGGTACCGGGAATTTTTTCCAGCTCGGCAAAACCGATGCCTTCCTGCTGGGCAATGGTGAGCACCAGCGGGGAGTAAAAACGGGCTTCGCCGGTACCTTTGGCTGCGGCGGGCGCAGGCTCGGGACGTGCGGGCGCAGTCTGGAACTGGGTTTCCGATGGTTTCGCGGCGGCAGGCGGCGGCGCAGCAGGCGAAGCGGCAACAGGCGCGCCTGCTTCCGTTTGCACGCGGGCAATCACCGTTCCTACGGGCACCACATCGTTCTCGTTAAACAATATTTCAGTGATCTCGCCTTCCGCGATGGAGGGCACTTCACTGTCAACTTTGTCTGTAGCGATCTCCAGCACCGTTTCATCCACCTTTACCCTGTCGCCCGCCTTTTTGTGCCAGCGCAGGATGGTGGCTTCCATTATGCTTTCTCCCATTTTGGGCATCACCAGTTCGACTATTGCCATAAATGTGCTCGTTTTAATATTTAGAGATGACAAAAATAAGGTAAAATTATGCTTCCAGCCATTTCCGCAGTTCATTGAGGGCGGCCACGCAGGTCATGTCGGTATTCCGCTCCCGGTCGTAGCGGAACTGGTACCGCACGCTGCGGATGCCGCTGCGCCCGCCGGCCGCGATCCATACCGTGCCTACCGGCTTTTCCGGCGACCCGCCGTCGGGCCCCATAATGCCGCTGACCGCCACCACGCAGTCGGTGTTCAGCACCGTCAGCGCGCCTTCGGCCATTTCGCGGACCGTTTCTTCGCTCACGGCGCCGTATTGCTCCAGGGTGGCAGCCTGCACACCCAGTACCTGCATTTTGGTTTCGTTGGCGTAGCTCACCACGCTGCCTTTAAAATACGCGGAGCTGCCGGGCACGGCCGTGATCATGCCGGCGATTTTGCCGCCGGTGCAGCTTTCCGCGGTGGCCATCGTGAGCCCCCTGGCTTTCAGCAGCTCGCCCACAATCACGCCCATGGGCTCATCGCGGTCCGCTACCCGGATGTCGGCCAGCAGCGCTTTCATGGCGGCGAACGCTTCGTTCAACTCCGCTTCGGCGGCCGCCCGGTCGGGCGCCACGGTGGTGAGGCGCAGCTTCAGCAGGCCGTAACTGGGCAGATAGGCGAGTTTGATGTGCGGCGGCAGGGCGGCCTCGAAATCGCGGAGGCGGTCGGCCACAAACGATTCTCCCTGGCCGCTCGTGATCAGCGTCTGGTGGAGCAGCGCGGGCGTGGCGAAGCGTTGCCGCAGCGCGGGAATCACGTCGCGTTCCATCATGCCCTTCATTTCGAACGGCACCCCGGGCATCGACACAAAAATTTTCCCGTTTTTCTCGAACCACATCCCCGGCGCGGTGCCCCGGCCGTTCTGCAGCACGGTGGCCACGTCGGGCACCAGGGCCTGGTCTTTATTCCGCTCGGGCATCGGCACGTTATGGCGGGCAAAGAGTGTTTTCACGTTCTCGAGCGCGGCCTCGTTCAGCACCAGTTTTCCGCCGAAAAACTCGCAAAGCACCGGTTTGGTGATATCGTCGGCCGTGGGCCCGAGGCCGCCGGTGATGAGTACGATGTGCGAATCCGCGCCTTCTTCTTCGAGGGCGCGCACGATCGCATCCCTGTCGTCTCCCACCGCTACGCGGCGCTGCACCCAGATGCCCGCGTCGTTGAGCTGTTGCGCCATCCAGGCGGAGTTGGTATCGATGGTTTGTCCAATCAGCAGCTCATCCCCGATCGTGATGAGGCTGGCCAGAATTTTTTCCATACGTTCGTTCTGATGATGATTTAGAAAAATGGCGCCAGTTTCTCCCGCATCACTTCGGGCATGGTGGTGCGCGTTTTGGTGTTGGCGTCGATGAAGGCGAGCGTTACCACGCCTACGTTCAGCAGCTCTCCCTTCTGGTTGTACAATTCAGAGTGGAACTGTATCTTATGGTTTTCGGGCAGCGATTTCAGTATAGTCTTCACCGTTATGACGTCGTCGTAATACGCGGGGCGCAGGTACTTTACCTGCAGTTCCGCCACGGGCATCATGATGCCCTGTTCTTCCAGCTCTCGGTAAGTGAACCCCAGCTGGCGGATGGCGTCTGTACGCCCCACTTCGTAATACAATGCATAGTTACCGTAATAGAGATACCCCATCTGGTCCGTTTCACCATACCGCACGCGTATATCGATCGTTGTACTGTACATGTTCCCTGTAAAATTTGGATGGTAAATGTAGTGTATCCTCCTTCCTCCCCCAAAAAAGAAAAGTGAAACACCTGCCGGCATTTCACTTTTGCGAAAGAAGCTGTCAATTTTTATTTCCCGATCGCGCCGTCGATCGAATATTTGCCCGGCCCCGTGATGAGGATTGCCACGAACGCGGCCAGGAAGAGAATGGGCATCTCCCTTTCGCCCAGCGGATCGCCGCGGTGAATCATGAAAACGATCACGCTCATGCAGATGATCAGTGGAACGGTGGCCAGGCGGGTAACCAGCCCGAACACAAGCAAAACGCCGCAAAACAGTTCGGCAAACACCGTCAGGCCCAGGGATATGGACGAACCGATGCCGAAAGGATCCGCAAACTTATCAGCACGTTCTGAAAAGTTCAGGAGCTTCGGCCATCCGTGGCGGAATGCTATCAATCCGCCAAATACCACGCGCAGAACCAGTTGCGTTAAATGTACAGCCCCGTTGCTGAATCGCGCAGATAATAGTTTTTTCATAGTTGACTTTTGGTTTGATTCTTGTTGAAGAAGCCGGATTTTGTTTTCTGGACCCGGACAGACTTAAATTTAGATACTTTGTAATATATATTTTAGTAAAAATCAAATTTCGGGATTAAAAAGAAAAAATCAAGACAAGAATCCATTCGTCGCGCGAGAGTTATCCACATCCTGCAGTTTATCCACATCAGGTAGATAACCTGCCCGGAGCAAAAAAAGTAGAATCTTTTATATTTGCTTCGTTTGTAAACCCCATCTTTGCCAAGTTTTTTGAGTACCGGTCTGCGACCCGGAAAAGCCGGACTGCCTTGCGTTCGAAATAATTCCGGTCACAAACCGTTTAAGGAAAAACAATCTCGACATAACACAGGAAATAATATAAACAGCATGAAGCTATTCACTCGAAAGAACTTCCCTCTCCCTCCATTGCATGTACTCTTCCTTATGGCAGGTATAACGGGCGCCACCACCGCCAGCGGGCAACAGACCCGGGTGTATACCGAGCCGGACAAAACCTTCAAGGAAGCGCAGCAATTGTACCGCGAGGGAAAATACGCCGTATCCATGCAATTGTTCAAGGAAACAATCGACGATATCGGTTACTTCTCTGAAACGAACCGTTCGCTGGTGAATACCGACGCGCATTATTACTACGCCATGTGCGCATTGAAATTACAGAACGAGGATGCGGAGAAAAAGGCGCTGGAGTTCCTGAAATATTTCAACAACGCCGCCCGCGAACAGATGGTCAGCTTCCAGCTGGCGCGGTTTTATTTCCACCGGAACAAACTCACCGAAGCAATACCGTATTACGAAAAGGCCAGCATCGATAACCTCTCGAACGAAGACATCGCCGACGCGAAATTCGAACTGGCCTACTGTTATTTCAACGTGAAGGATTTCCAGAAAGCGCAGCCGCTTTTTGCGGCTATCAAGGAAATACAGAACAAATACTACATCCCCGCCAACTACTACCACGGTTTCATTTCCTACTACAACAAACAGTACGCCGCGGCGCTCAGCAGCTTCCAGCGCGTGCAGAACGAACCAAAATACAGCACGGTGGTGCCTTACTACATCGCGGAGATCTATTACTTCCAGGGCAAGCGCGACCAGCTCATCAGCTACGCCGAGCCCCTCATCCGCAAAGGCAACATGTATTACGAAAGCGAACTGAAGCAGCTGGTGGGCCAGGCTTATTTCGAGAAGAAAGACTATCCGAAAGCCCTGCCCTACCTCGAGGAGTACAACGAGAACGCGGACGAAGTGCGGAAAGAAGACGTATACCAGCTGTCGTACACCTACTACCAGACCGCGAACCTCGACAAGGCGATTGCGGGTTTCAAGCAGCTGAGCAGCGAAAAGGATTCACTGGGGCAAAACTCGATGTACCTGCTGGGCGATTGCTACCTGCGCACCGGCCAGAAAGCCAACGCGCGCAACGCCTTTGCCTACAGCGCCCGCAACAGCTCCAACCCGAAGCAGCAGGAAATCAGCCGCTTCAACTACGGCAAACTGTCGTTCGAACTGGGTTACCAGGATGCGGCCATCGGCGAGCTGACCGGCTTCATCAACAAATACCCCTACTCCGAATACAACAAAGAAGCCCGCGAAATACTCGTGCAGCTCTTCGCCAATACCAACAATTACAAAGAAGCCCTGTCCATTATGGACATGCTGCCGGAAAAGAGCCCGGCCGTGCTCAAAGCGTACCAGAAAATCGCCTACGGGCGGGCCACCCAGCTGGTGAACGACCAGCAGCTGGCGGAAGCGGAGCGCCTGCTCGACATTTCCCTGGCCAACCCCTACGATGCGCAGCTGGTGCAGCTGGCGCAATTCTGGAAAGGGGAAATTGCGCTGCGCCAGGGGCAGACAGACAAAGCCATCAACAGCCTCCAGGCTTATTTCAATACCGGCACCACGCCCGTTTCGGGCGAGGCCAATCCCCAGAATGCCAGCTACAACATGGGGTACAGCCTGCTCAAAAAAGAACAGTACGCGAGCGCCCTGCCGTATTTCGAAAGCGCGCAGAAAGCCAGCGGGCCTAACGCCGGCCGCATCGCCAACGATGCGTTGCTCCGTTCCGCCGACTGCTATTACATGCTGCGCGATTTCCCGAAAGCCACCGGCCTGTACGACCGGGTGATTGCCGCCAACGAGCCCGGCGCAGACTACGCCACTTACCAGAAAAGCATCATTCTCGGCATCCAGGGCAAGCACAGCGAAAAGCTCAACCTGCTCAAGCAGTTGGGCAGCAAGTTTCCCTCCTCCGGTTTCAACAACGAAGCCGAGATGGAAATCGCCGATACGTACCTGAGCGACGAGCGGTTTAATGAGGCCATCCCTCACCTGAAAAGCGTGCTGCAAAAACAGCCCGACGGGCCCAATGCCCCGAAAGCGCTGCTGAAGCTGGGGCTGGCGTATTTCAATACTAACCAGGACAATACGGCCCTGCAATACTTCCGCGAGGTGGTGGAAAAATTCCCGAACTCCAACGAAGCCACGCAGGCCCTGCAGAACGTGCGCAACATTTACGTGGAGCAGGGTAAGACGGACGATTACCTCGCCCTGCTGAAGGCCGCCGGCAAATCCGTATCCGCTTCCGCGGAAGATTCCATCAGCTACGCCGCCGCCGAAACGCGCTTCAGCAACGGCGACTATGCCGGCGCCATCACGTCGTTCTCCAACTACCTCCAGAAATACCCGAACGGTCAGTTTGCTTTGCAGGCCAGCTTCTACAAAGCGGAGTGCCTTTATAACAATAAAGACTACGCCGCTGCCCTGCCCGCCTACGAGTTCGTGCTCACCCGCGGCAACAGCCCCTTCGCGGAGCGTTCCGCCCTCCAGGCTGCTTACCTGAACTATTACCAGGTGAAAGATTACGCGAAGGCCAAAGAATACTACCAGCAGCTGAGCACGCTGGCCACCACGAAAGACAATACGCTCGCCGCCACCCGCGGCCTGCTGCGCAGCAACTATCAGCTGAAGAACTGGGATGCCGTGGCCCCGCTGGCAGAGCAGCTGCTTTCCGGCGCTAACCTGAGCACCGACGACCAGATTATCGGCCACTTCTACCTGGGTAAGGCCCAGCAGGAAAAACAGGCCTACGACGACGCCATCAGCGAATACAAAATCGTGACCGGCCTCACCAAATCAGAGATCGGCGCCGAAGCCCGCTATGGCATCGCCAAATGCTACCTGGAAAAGAACGACCTCGCCGCCGCCGAAAAGGCCGGTTTCGACGTGATCAAAAATACCTCTTCGTACGAAGTGTGGACCGCCAAGGCTTACATCCTCCTGGGCGATGTGTACTTCCGTCAGAAAGACTATTTCAACGCCAAAGCCACTTTCCAGAGTATTGCGGAAAACTGCCCCATACCGGAGCTGAAAGCGGAAGCCAAAGAAAAACTGGCCAAAGCCGAAGCAGAAGAAAAAGCAGGTTCCAAAATCAAACAGCCTTAATCAGAACACATGAACGTAAAACATATCACAGCGTTATCAGTATTGAGCCTCAGCCTGCCGTTCGCCGCAACGGCCCAGAAAGATACGCTCAAGCAGGAAACGATCGACATCATTTCAAAATACCAGCCGAAGCTGCCCGGCGCCGCCAAGCTGAACCTGACGGCCTCGCTGCCCGGCGTCGACACCTCGCGGCCCAAACTGGGTTACCAGGTGCCTGCGCTCAACCTCTACTTCATGTACCAGCCGGTGCCCATCCGTCCCCTCGCGCTGGGGAAAGACACCACCGCCCTCATGCTGCAGAACAATTTCGTGAAAGTGGGCTACGGCAACTACTCCACCCCGCTCATCCAGGCCGGGTTCGGCAGCGGGCGGAAAGACAAATACAACTTCGGGCTCTTTTTCAACTACACCTCCTCCAAAGGCGATTTCGAAAACCAGGACTACGCCAACCTGAACATCCTCGGCTCCGGCACCTATTTCACGCCGCTGTTCGAGATCAACGCCAGCCTTGGTTACAATATGAACAAGGTGCATTACTACGGCTACGATCACAGCGTGCACGAGTATAAAAAATCGGATGTGCGCCAGACGTTCAACGAGGTGATCGCCAAAGTGGGCCTGAAGAACCGGCCGAAAAACGACTGGGGCTTCCAGTTCAATCCCAATGCCCAGTTCGTGGTGTTCGGCGATTCGTATAAAAGAATGGAAAACACCGTTGTCCTGAAAGCGCCCATCCGCAAGCAGCTGTTTGAAGACATCTGGATCAAGGCCGAAGGCATCGCCGACCTGAGCACCTTCAAGCAGGATAATAACGAAACCATCAACAACAACGTGGCCGCCATCCACCCCGCCGTGGAAGTGACCAAACCCGGCTTCATGCTGCATGCGGGCGTGAACCCCACGTGGACCAAAGGGAAGTTCTATCTCCTGCCGGACATCGTGAACGAGTCGCACCTCATCCGCAAGAAACTCATCCTGAGCAGCGGCTGGATATCCTACATCGACAAAAACAATTACCGCAACCTGGCCAACCAGAACCCGTTCATCAACAACTACCCGGAGAGCATATTCAATACCCGCGTGGAAGAAAAGTACACCGGCATCAAAGGCACGCTGGGCAGCCACTTTACGTACAACACCAAGTTCGCGTCCGTGATCTGGCGCGACCTGCCGCTGTTCGTGAACGATTCCACAGACGGCAAGAAGTTCGACGTGTACAAGGAAGAGGAACTGAAAGCCTTCCAGCTGCATGTGGAAGTGGGCTATATCCAGGAAGAGAAGTTCCAGGCACGGTTAACGATGGACTGGTATAACTACAACAAACAGAAAACAGAGCTGAAGCCCTGGGGCCTGCAGCCCTTCACGGCCAATCTCTTCGCGCAGTATTCTTTCGGGAAGAAATTTCACCTGAACGCTAACCTCTATACGTTGAGCGGCACCTATTACAAACTTGCGCCCACGAAGGATTTCGACAAAACGAGCCCTGCCCAGGACCTGAATGTGGGCGCCGTGTACAACGTTCACAAAAACTTCAACCTCTGGCTGAACGCCAATAACGTATTGAATTCCAAATATGAGCGCTGGAACGGGTACCAGAGCTACGGATTCAACATACTGGGGGGTGTAACGGTTAAGTTTTAAATTCCGTAAACTTGCACACAAATTGACGAGGCCGCAATGTTACAGCACTATATAACAGAAGTACTTTTCAAACAGCATACCTGTTCCATTCCACAGGTGGGCACCTTCACCATCCAGCACATCCCCGCCCATTATTCGGTGGTGGAGCAGGTGCTGGAGCCGCCGCGCCAGGAGGTGAGCTTCGAAACCCGGTGGGAAGACGACGGCTCGTGCCTGCACTGGATTTCTCAGAAGGAAAACCTGGTGGAGCCCGTGGCCAAGCTGAAAATGGAGAAGTACCTCCAGGAGTTCCGGGAAAGCCTGCAAACAGGCCAGCCGGTAGACCTGCCGGGCATCGGCAACCTGCGCCTCGACCCGTTCGGCCAGATCCGCTTCACCGCGCAGGAGCTTCCGGACGCCTGGCAGCCCATCACCCTGCAACCCGTATTGCGCCCTGAAACAGCGCCCAAGGTGCTGCAGGGCAATACCGAAGTGGTGAACCACGAAATAGTGGAGCACACCACCGTGGTGCCCGAGGAGTTCGAGAGCCAGGGCCGCTTCCGCTGGTGGTGGGTGGCCGTGCCCGCCGTGGTGATTGCCGGCATTGTGAGTTTCTTTTTGCTGAAAGACCAGTTCCAGGAATACACACCTGTTGCGGATACCAAAACCGTCGACGCCACGCCTGCGCCGGCAGCGGACACCGTGCCCGTAACACCCGCCGTAGCGCCTGTGGCTACCCCGCCTGTGAGCGATACCATTGCCTACTACGTGGTGTTCCAGACATTCAAGAGCCGCGAAACGGCGGAAAAGAAACACACCCAGCGCCTCAACTGGGGGCACAGCGAAGTGGTGCTGTACACGTCCAAAGATTCGCTGTACAACCTCGCCGTATATTTCCGCACCCTTCCCGCGGATACGGTGAAAGCCAAAGATTCCATTTCACACAAATTCTCCAGCCAGGTAAGAATTGAATACTAAGCCCGGCAACATAAAAAAGGCCCGTAAACGCTCTGTTTACGGGCCTTTTTCTTTATCATGCCTTTGCTTTCACTCGGTTTTACCGGTGGAGGCGTTGCCTAAAATCACGTTGAGCCCTTCCGCAAAAGTACGGGGCGCATACCCCAGTTCCTTTTCCGCCTTTTCGATGATGAAACCGGTTTTAGCCGGGCGTACCGCGGGTTGTTTGAAACTCGTGGCGTCTACCTTTTCGAAGAGGCGTGTGTCGAGGTTGAGGTGCTGGGCTACCTGCACGGCCATATCGTAGGGGGTGAGCATATCTTTTCCTGCAAGGTGAAAAACGCCCTGGGCGCGCTTGTCCAGAATGAGGCGGCAGCCCTCGGCCAGGTCCTGCACCAGCGTGGGCGTGCGCCACTGGTCTACCACCACTTTCAGTTTCTTTTTCTGTTCGAGGTTGCTTTTCACCCAGGTGATGATGTTGGTGCGCCGGGGATCGTCTGCCATGCCGTACACCAGCACCGTGCGGGCAATGGCCCATTCCGTTTTGGATTGTTTCACGAGGCGTTCCGCCGCCGCTTTGCTGGCGCCGTAATAATTGATGGGGTTGACGGGGTCGTCTTCGCGGTAAGGACCGCCCAGGCCGTCGAACACGAAGTCGGTAGAGAGGAACAGGAAAAACGAGCCGGCCTTTTCGGCCCCCTGCAGCAAAAATCGTGTAGCCGTTACGTTGGCCATCCAGCAGGCATCTTTGTTGCGCTCGCAATCGTCCGCCTGCGTCATGGCGCCCGCATGCACGATGGCATCGGGCCGGTGCCGCTCTATCAGCCCTTTCACCGCCGCCTCGTCGGCCAGGTTCACCGATTCGTACTGATATCCCTCCTGCCGTTTCAGCCGGTTCTGGCCTCTGCCGGTGGCGATCACTTCGTATCCCGGCAGGGAACAAAGGCGTTGTATGAGGTATTGCCCGAGGAGACCGTTACTGCCTGTTATTAGAACTTTCATTTTGGTTAATTATTTGTCTTTTAAGCGGCCATGCCGGTTAGTTTGGGGAAGCATTATCGTTTCGTCATGTTAATATACTAAAACGCCGCGTAACAGTTGGTATTACGCGGCGTTTCGAGGCAGGAATATTTATTAAAAGTGCATGCCGAGGTTGTACATGGTAAATGCCCAGATGTCGGTCGCCTCGTCGATCAGCTTTGAAGTAGGCTTGCCCGCTCCGTGACCGGCCTGCGTTTCGATGCGGATCAGCACCGGGTTCACGCCCTGGTGGGCCTCCTGGAGAGCGGCCGCAAACTTGAAGGAGTGCGCGGGCACCACCCGGTCGTCGTGATCAGCCGTGGTGATAAGCGTGGCGGGATAATGCGTGCCTTTGCGCAGGTTGTGCAGCGGCGAATACTTGATCAGGTAATTGAACTGCTCCGGTTTTTCGCTGGAGCCATATTCCACCACCCAGGCCCAGCCGATGGTGAACTTCTGGTAGCGGAGCATATCGAGCACCCCTACTGCCGGCAGCGCCACCTTGAACAGGTCGGGCCGCTGCGTCATGGCCGCGCCTACCAGCAGGCCGCCGTTAGAGCCGCCACGGATGGCGATTTTAGACGGGCTGGTGTATTTTTCCCGGATAAGGTACTCCGCCGCGCCGATGAAGTCGTTGAACACGTTCTGCTTGTTTTGCAACATGCCTGCCTTGTGCCAGGCCTCGCCGTACTCGTTGCCGCCGCGCAGGTTCACCACCGCGTAAATACCGCCCTGCTCCATAAAAAACAGGTTGGACACGGAGAAGCCCGGCGTCATCGGGATGTTGAAGCCACCATAACCATACAGCAGCACGGGGTTGGAGCCATCCAGCTTTATTCCTTTCTTGTAAGACAGGAACACGGGCACGTTGGCGCCGTCTTTACTGGTGAAAAACACCTGCTTGGTCTCGTATTCGGCGGGATTGAACTGCACCTCCGTTTTGCGGAACACGTCAGACTTGCCGCTGGCGATGTCGAATTTATAGGTGGTGGCCGGGGCTACGAAGGAAGTAAAGCTGTAGAAAAGCGTTTTGTCTTCCGCCTTACCGCCGAACCCGCTGGCCGTGCCGATGCCGGGCAATTCGATTTTACGCTCCAGCTTGCCGCTACGGTCGTATTGCAGGATGCGGGTGGAAGCGTGCTTCAGGTAGTTGGCGAACAGTTTGCCGCCCGCGGTGCCCACGCCCAGTAACACTTCTTCCTGCTCGGGGATGATGGTTTTCCAGTTCTCTTTGGCGGGGTTCTTCGGGTCGATGAGCACGACCTTGAAGTTCGGCGCGTCCTGGTTGGTTTTTACCAGCAGTTTGTCGCCCACGTTGTCGATCACGTCGGGGTCGGTGCTGAAACCTTTGATGAGCAACTGGAAGCCCGTTTGCGAAGCATCCTGCAGGTCGCGGTACCAGAGCTCGTTGCCGCTGGTGCCTTCGGTGGTGCTGAGGATGAGGAAGCGCTCGTCTTCCGTGAGGCCGGCGCCCGCGTTGCGCAGCGGATGCTCCTTGTCTACATACACCAGTTCGTCCTGCGCCTGCGTGTCGCCTATCTTGTGGTAATATACTTTGTGGTATTCGTTCTTTTTAGACAGTTTGCTTTTTTCGTCCGGCGCGTCGTAACGGCTGTAGTAGAAGCCGTGGCCTTTCCAGGAGAGGCCGGAGAATTTGATCCAGTCGAGCTTGTCTGCCAGCACCTGTTTGGTGGCCACGTCCATCACGAAGCCTTCCTGCCAGTCGGAGCCCGCCTTGGCGATGAGGTATGCGGCATATTTACCGTCTTTCGAAAAGCTCAGGCTGCCCAGTGCTGCCGTTCCCTTTTCGGAGAGTTTATTTGGATCGATAAACACTTCCGGTGTGCCGTTGAGGCCTTTCTGGCGATACAGTACCGCCTGGTTCTGCAGGCCGTCGTTTTTGTAGAAGTAATAGAATTCTCCTTCACGGAAGGGCGCGCCGTAGCGGGGATAATTCCAGAGCGCTTCGAGGCGGCTTTTGATTTTGGCGCGGAAGGGAATGGCGGCCAGGTAGCCCTGGGTCACCTTGTTTTGCGCTTCCACCCAGGCCTTGGTGTCTGCACTGTTATCGTCTTCCAGCCAGCGGTATGGGTCTGCAATCTTTTTGCCGTGATAGTCGTCTACCGTATCCACCTTCCGGGTGTCCGGATAGGTGACGGGGATTTGTTGTTGCGCCAGGGCGGTGCCCGCGATCGTCATCATTACACTCATAGCAGCTAGCTTATTAATAATAGTTGGCATACATAAGTTTTTAAAAAAATATTGAGCTTTATTTGATTAAAATTAAAAATTTAGGTTATTTCATCGAATAACTGATAGGAAACTATTAAAAAATGTTAATTTTGTGCGCCCTTTAAGAGGACTGAATGTAGGCAAATTACTATGAAATAACCATTCAGTGGCGGCATAGTAGAAAATAATGATGACCGCACATGGGATTATCGGTTCCATGTGCTAAATGACAAATCGAACGATCACACATGAAAAAAGTGAACAACATCGCAGTTCTTACGTCGGGGGGCGACGCACCCGGGATGAACGCAGCCATCAGGGCGGTAGTAAGGACAGGCATTTATCATCATCTGAATGTGTACGGTGTGATGTACGGGTACAAGGGGATGCTGACCGGGGAGATTTTTCCTATGGAATCCAAATCTGTTGCCAACATCATCCAGCGCGGGGGTACGGTATTGAAAACGGCGCGCTGCAAGGAATTTTATGAAGCCGACGGGCGCAAGAAGGCGTACGAGAACCTGAAGAAGTTCGGGATCGACGGGCTGGTGGTGATCGGCGGCGACGGTTCTTTCAAGGGCGCGCAGAAATTCAGCCAGGAATTCGACATTCCGTGTATCGGCCTGCCAGGCACCATCGATAAAGACATTGCGGGCTCCGACTTCACGATCGGCTTCGATACGGCAGTGAATACCGCCGTGGAGGCCATCGACAAAATCCGCGACACGGCCGATGCGCACGACCGCCTGTTCATCATCGAGGTGATGGGGCGAGACGCGGGATACATCGCCCTGCACAGCGGCATCGCCACAGGCGCCGAGCACATCCTGATGCCCGAGCGCAAAACCGATATAGATGACGTGATCAACGACCTGATGGCCAACGAGCGCCGCCAGAAAATGGTGAACCTCATTGTGGTGGCCGAAGGCGACGAGTTCGGCGGCGCCAACGAGGTAGCCCGTCACGTCAAAGAAAGAATGCCCCAGCTCGACACCAGGGTCTGTATCCTGGGCCACATCCAGCGCGGCGGCTCTCCCACCTGCATCGACCGCCTCATTGCCAGCCGCATGGGCTACGCGGCCGTAGACGCCCTCATGGAAGGCACCCACAACGTCATGATCGGCATCGTGAACAACAAAATTCAATATACTCCCCTCGACAAGGCCGTAAAAGCCAAACAGAAAATCGATGCGGAGTGGTTTAAGATTGTCAAAATTCTTGCGAGTTAAATAAACGTCTATGAGTACAAAAGATCTGTCCAAATACTTTCATAAAGGAATGGACAACGAAGCCGGATTGGCGCATTCAAAGCAGAAAACAAAGATTGTAGCTACCGTTGGCCCGGCTTGCGATACCTATGAGAAATTATTGGAGCTCGTTAAGGCAGGTGTAAACGTATTCCGCCTGAACTTCTCGCACGGCAGCCATGAAGACAAACTGCGCATCATCGGCTACATCCGCGAAATCAACAAAACAGAACCGTACAACATCGCCATCCTGGCGGACCTTCAGGGCCCCAAGCTGCGCGTAGGCGAAATCGAGAATAACGCCCTGCCCCTTAAAACAGGCGACATCCTCACTTTCACCACCGAAAAGTGCGTGGGCACCATGGAAAAAATCTATGTGTCGTACCACGACCTGCATAAAGACGTTCGCCCCGGTCAGAAAATCCTGCTCGACGACGGCAAGATCGAAACCGTTGTGAAAGAAATAACGCCCGACCACCTCATCAAAGCGGAGGTACTGCTGGGCGGCATACTGTCTTCCAAAAAAGGTTTCAACCTCCCGGACACGAAAGTAAGCCTGCCCGCGCTCACCGAAAAAGACGTGGTGGACCTGGAGTTCATCATCGACCAGGAGTGCGACTGGGTGGCCCTTTCATTCGTGCGCAACGTAAAAGACCTCGGCCTGCTGCGTAAACGCCTGAAAGAGCGCAATTCCAAAATGAAGATCATTTCCAAGATCGAGAAACCCGAAGCCATCCAGAACCTGAAAGAGATTATCTGGGAAAGCGACGGCGTGATGATCGCCCGTGGCGACCTCGGTGTGGAGCTGCCCGTAGAACAGATCCCGATGATCCAGAAAGATATTATCCGTAAGTGCATCCACCGTGCAAAGCCCGTGATCGTGGCCACGCAGATGATGGAAAGCATGATAGACCGTACCCGCCCCAACCGCAGCGAGATCACCGACGTGGCCAACGCTGTGCTGGAAGGCGCCGACGCGGTGATGCTGAGCGGCGAAACCGCCACCGGCAACCATCCTACGCTGGTTATCCAAACCATGCGGAAGATCATCGGCGAGGTGGAAAAAGAAAGCATCATCTACAACCGTAACCTGATCCCCCACCGCCACTCTCCCACCTTCCTGAGCGACGCGCTGTGCTATAACGCCTGTAAGATCGCGGAAGACCTGGAATCCGACGCGCTGATCGGGATGACGCAGAGCGGCTACACCGGCTTCATGCTGAGCAGCTACCGCCCTAAATCCCCGCTGTTCGTTTTCACCAAGGAAAGAACCCTGGTGAACCAGCTGAGCCTGAGCTGGGGCGTGCGCGCGTTTTACTACGGCGAAGAGGAAAGCCTCGACGATATCTTTGCCGATCAGATCAACATCCTGAAAGAACGCGGCTTCGTGAAAGGCAACGATGTAGTGGTGAACACCGGCAGCACACCCATCAAGGAGCACCTGCCCACCAACATGCTGAAGATTACGAAAGTTCCTGAATAACTGAAAAGGCCGGTGAAACACCGGCCTTTTTTATGGCACTGCATCGCCGGTAGTTCAAAGCTTTTTCCGCGAAATGCGTGTTACCAAAAGCGTTTTTATTTACACCTGTTGCTTCGCCATGCATATGAAAAAAGGCCCTTCCCTGCGGAATGGCCTTTTTCTATTACTAAAGCATTAAATTATTTTTTCCCGATGCGGTACAGCCTGCCGCCATCCGTGACCGCGTACAACGCGCCGTCTTTCCCTTCGGTAATATCGCGGAACCGCTGCCCTTCCCCGGCCAGCAGCCTTTCTTCACCCACCACCTTGTTGTTGTCGATCACAATCCGTGCGATGTGTGTGCTGCTCAGCCCTGCAATGAACAGGTTGTTTTTCCATTCGGGGATGCCGCTTCCGCTATAGAACGTAATGCCGCTGGGCGAAAGCACGGGATCCCAGTAATATACCGGCTGTTCGAGGCCGCTTTTCACCTGGATGCTGTCGCCGATCTTTTTACCGCTGTATTCGATGCCGTAGGTAATAACAGGCCAGCCGTAGTTTTTGCCGGCTTCCACCCTGTTCAGTTCATCACCGCCACGGGGACCGAACTCGGTTTCCCAGAGGTCGCCCGTTTCGGGGTGAAAGGCGAGGCCCTGTACATTGCGGTGGCCGTAAGAATAGAGCTCCGGCCGCGCATCCGCCTTGCCTTCAAACGGATTGCCCGCAACGGGCTTGCCGTCTTTGGTAATACGCACGATCTTTCCCAGGCCGGACTTCAAATCCTGCGCCTGCGGCCGTGTAGCCAGGTCTGAACGTTCGCCGGTGCTCACAATGAGGTTCCCGGCTTTGTCGAACAATATCCGGCCGCCATAGTGGAGCGTGCCGTCATAAGCTGGAGTGGCCTGGTAGATCACCGTGGCGCCTTCAATGCTTTTTTCGTCGGCCGACAGTTTGCCTTTCGCCACGGCTGTGAGCGTACCGCCCGGCAGTTGCTGTGAAAACACCCAATACACCATCCTGTTGCTGCTGAAATCAGGGTCTACCCGCAGGCCCAGCAAACCGCCCTGGCCGTTTGAATTGACGGGCGGAAGGCCCGTGATTTTCCCGCCCGCTTTACCATCGGCAGCGGCGATGCGCATGGTGCCTTTCTTCTCGGTGATGAGGAAGCGGCCATCCGGCAGCGGGGTGATGCCCCAGGGAGACTGGAGGCTGGAGTCCAGCACCCGGAAGTCGTATGCCGCGGCAGTGGTCATGCTCCCAATCCTGGTCTGGCCCGGAAACGCGGGCTGGTATTCCGTATTCGCCTTGCCGGTTTCCACGGGCGCGCCGGTGGCGGTGGTGACGGGAACCGTGCTGTCTTTCGAAGCAGTGTCTTTATTCGCGCTGGAGCCCTGTCCGCAGGAGCTCACAGCCAATGCGATGCCTGCGCAGAGCAGTGCCGGCCAGTGAGGGTTCAGGTGTTTTTTCATATGGATCTGACAGTTTACTGTACAAGATAAGGCAGTTTCGCGCAAAAACGGTCCCGTTTATCCATTTGGCGGGTGAATTTTGAGAAATGGGACAATGTCGTCCGCGCGTGATAATCCCGGGATTCATGGCAACTCTCAGGCACCAGCGCACCGGTCAATTGAGCATGCAGGGCTGGAGCCTGGTATTTAAAAGGGGGAATGCAAATGTCGTTTTACCACAGAAAGCGGACGTGTATACTACCCCTCTCTTTCTTATACGTAAACCCGTAAATCATCACCGCCACCAGCATAATGCCCAGCCCGGCGAGGCATACGCCGCCCCACTTGCCGATGTCCCAAACCAGCAGGCCGATGCCCGAGCCCAGCGAGGTGCCGATAAAGCTGACGGTCATGAATACGGTATTCATCCGGTTGCGGGCTTCAGGCAACAGGGCGTAGATACGGGTTTGATTGGATACGTGTACCCCTTGCAGGCCCAGATCGAGCAGGATGATGCCGATCACGATGCCGATGATGGAACTCCGGAAAAACCAGAAGATCACATACCCGGCGATGACACAGGCGATACCGTATCCGATGGCGATGCGCGGATTTTTGCGGTCCGCGATTTTGCCGATGAGCGGGGCGCCCAGCGCGCCGGTAGCCGCCGCCAGGCCCAGCAGGCCGATTACATCGCTGCCGTAGCTGAAGGGAGGATTCGACAGCAAAAACACGGAGGTGGTCCAAAACAGGCCGAAAACACCAAATGCGCAGGCATTGATGAACGAGGCCTCGCGCAGCAGGGGCTGTTCCTTCACCAGAACGAACACCGAACGCATCAGCGCACCATAGCTGCCGCTGAAAGAAGGTTTGCTGGAAGGGAAACTGGCAGCCATCACGATCAACAGCACGAGCGATAGACCGCCCGCGATCCAGAACATCGCGCGCCAGCCCAGGTGCTCCCCTACCACGCCGCTGATGGTGCGCGACAGGAGGATGCCGATGAGGAGGCCGCTCATCACTACACCGATCACTTTACCGCGCTGCTGCGGTTCGGCGAGGCTGGCCGCCATAGGCAATATCAGCTGCGGTACGATGGAGGTGAAGCCGATCACGAAGCCCATTATTTTCAGCATGGTGATGTTGACAGATAGTGCCGTGGCGAACAACGCGGCTACGGCCAGCGCCGTCATCGTCATGATCTGTTTCTTTCTTTCCAGTTTGTCGCCCAGCGGCACGCAGAACAATAACCCCAGCGCATAACCGATCTGTGTGAAGAAGGTGACCTGGCCCGCATTGGATTCCGGCACGGAAAACTCGTTGCTGATGAGTACCAGCAAAGGCTGGGCATAGTAGATATTGGCAACGATGAGGCCCGTGCAAAGGGCCATCACCGCGATGTTCAGTTTGCTTAAAGACATGTTCCGTGCGTTAAGGCTGCAAAGTTATGTCTTTTGTAAATTCCGTAACTTCATAACATGATGTTTACGAGCATATATCCATTCACGCAGGAAACCATCGCGGAGTACCCCGCACATACGAAGGAGCAGATAGAAGGCAGGCTGCAGGAAGGCTGGAAGTCGTTCGCAGCCCTCAAACAGGCTGGCACGGCGCAGCGCGCGGCGTGGATGATGCGGGTGGCCGAACTGCTGAAGAATCATGTGACGGAACATGGCTCGCTCATTTCGCGTGAAATGGGCAAGCCCCTTAAAGAGGCGAAGGCCGAAGTGCTGAAATGCGCCACCACGGCCGAGTACTACGCCGCCAATATCGAGGCCATGCTCCAGCCGCGGCTCATCACCACCGAAGGCAAAAACAGCTACGCCGCCTTCGAGCCCAAAGGCATCATCCTGGCCATCATGCCCTGGAATTTCCCCTACTGGCAGGTATTCCGCTTCGCCATTCCCAACCTGCTCGCCGGCAACGCCGCCTTGCTGAAACATGCCAGCAACGTGAGCGGCTGCGCGCTGGCCATCGAAAAAGTATTCCGCGAGGCGGGCTTCCCGGACGGCGCTTTCCAGGCGCTGCTCGTTTCGTCGAAAAACATGGAGCCCATCATCGCCGACCCGCGCATACAGGGCGTTACCCTTACCGGCAGCACTCCTGCGGGCATGAGCGTGGCCGCACTCGCCGGCAAATACATCAAGAAAACGGTGCTGGAACTGGGCGGCAGCGACCCCTTCATCGTTTTGAAAGACGCCAACCTCGCCGAAGCCGCGAAAACGGCCGTGAAAGCGCGCATGCAGAACGCCGGTCAATCGTGCATCGCCGCCAAGCGCTGGATTGTAGAGCAACCCGTCGCCGAAGATTTCATTCAACAGGTACAGTCCACCATCACCTCGCTCCGGCAGGGCGACCCATTCCTGCCCGACACCGATACCGGCCCGATGGCGCGGCCCGACCTGGCGGACGAGATCACGAAACAGATGGAGCAAAGCATCGCCCGCGGCGCCCAGCTGCTGGCCGGCGGGGAGCAGAACGGCTGCAACTTCATTCCCGCCTTGCTCACCGGCGTGCAGCCCGGCATGGCCGCGTTCGACGAAGAAACCTTCGGACCCCTGGCCGCTGTTATCACCGCCAACGATGAAGCCTCCGCCATCCGCCTCGCCAACCAGACGCCCTTCGGGCTGGGCGCCAGCCTCTGGACCAAAGATCTCGAAAAAGCCGCCCGCCTCGCCCCGCTGATCGACAGCGGCAACGTGTTCGTGAATGCCATGGTGCGCTCCGATGCCCGCCTGCCCTTCGGCGGCGTCAAACAATCCGGATACGGCAGGGAATTGTCCGTAGAAGGGGCGCATGAGTTCCTCAACATCAAAACCGTATATATCCAGTAAAAGATTTTTGGGCCGCGCATGGGGGTAAGCCGTAGGCAGGGATGTCTTATACCTGACCACTTAACCTAACATGTGAGGCCTTTAACAAAAAGACCACCGGCTACCCGTATGGGTACCCGGCTGCGCAACGCGTTATCGACGCAAACTGCCATCATTTCAGCATACCTGCTGGTGGTGCTGGTATTGTACGTACAGCTCGCCGTAAGCGGGCGTTACAACAATTTTATCATCTTCCGCAGCTCCTGGAGTCATTTGCTGGCGGGCCTTCCGCTGTACGATCTTTACCCGGGGGAATATTTCGACTACTTCCTGTACCATCCCAGTTTCCCGGTGCTGTTTTCGCCATTTGCCGCACTGCCGGAAAAAGCGGGCCTGTTGTGCTGGCTGGCTTTCAGCGCCGCCATTTTCCAGTACGCCCTTCACCGCCTGCCGCTCCCGGAACGCAGCCGGCACGCCCTGGCCTGGCTCCTGCTGCTCGAGCTGGGGAATGCGCTGCAATCGTCGCAAACCAACCCGGCCATGACGGCTTTTATGCTGCTGGCGGTGGCGCACCTGCAAAAAGAAGAGCCGGCGAAAGCGGCGGCCTTTACCTGCCTCGCTTTTTTCATCAAAGGCTATGGCGCCATTGTAGGCCTGCTCTTCGTGTTTTTCCCGAAGCGCTGGCAATATGTGAACTACTGCCTGCTGTTCGGCGTGGCCGGTACGTTGATGCCGCTCCTGTTCATATCGCCTGAAACACTCACCGCCCAATACATGGCCTGGATTCAGCTGTTGACCGGCAGCACTATCAAGGAAGACGGGTCGTTGCTCGGATCCCTTCACTACATCACCGGTCTCGCCGCCCCCTATACGAATTTTGCGCTGCTGACAGGCATGCTGCTGCTGGCGGGCATTTTCACCACCGCGCTGGTGCGCCGGCCGCCGGGTAGCATCTTGTTCATGCTGGCGGCGCTCATGATCTGGATCGTGATCTTCAACCAGAGCGCCGAATCGCCTACCTACGTGATTGCCGTTACCGGCGCCGCCATCGCGCTGATCATACCGCCGGCGCCGCCGGCGGCCAGGTACCTGCTGGCCGGCGTGCTCGTGATCACCTGCCTCTGCCCTACCGACCTTGTACCGAAAGCCATCAATACCATTGCCGTTAAGTATCGTGTAAAAGCGCTGCCATGTGCGGCGGTGCTGTTGTACATACAATGGCGGCTGTTGACGATGAATCCGATCGGGCCGCAGCGTCCATCGCCGGCCATGCTTTAAACGCCAAACAACTGTTATGCCAGCAACGAAGATCAGAACAACTTCCCTCCATCCACGAAATCCGCCACCGGCCGCGGGTTTCGACCTCGTATTGCCCTGCTACAATCCGCCGCAGTACTGGGCAGACCAGCTACGCGCTGATTTTTACCAGTTGCGCGCCATCCTGCCCGGCGTGCCGGTTCAGCTCATCCTGGTGATAGACGGGCCCGCCAAACACGTTACTCCGGACGCCCTGCATTCCCTGCAGCACAACATACCCGGCATCCGGATCATCCGGCATCCCGTGAACCGCGGAAAGGGATACGCGCTGCGGCTGGGTGTTGCGGTAGGCGCCAGCCCGTTCCAGGTGTGCACGGACGTCGATTTCCCGTTTGGCTCCGCCGCCATCGCGGAGGCATTCGACCTGCTGCAGCATGGCGCCGATGTGGTAGCCGGCGTGCGCAGCCCCGCCTACGCCAAACTCCTTCCACGCCAGCGCCGGTTGATCAGCAGCATCAACCGCATGCTCAACCGGCGGTTACTGCGCCTGAAAGTGGTGGACGCCCAGGCCGGCCTGAAAGCCTTTAACGGCAAGGGTCGCGAAGCCTTTCTCTCCACCAGCGTCAACGGATTTTTATTCGACAGCGAGTTCGTATACCGCGCCGGCAAAAACCGCTCGATGGTGATCAGCACCGTGCGCATTCACTGCCGGCAGGGGATCCGCTTGCCGGCATTCAGAACGAAAGTATTGTGGCGTGAATTCAGAAATTTTTTAGGTATCCTGTTTATCAGCTAGACATGAAAAACAACAGCTTATTAATCAGCGTGGATGTGGAAGAATTCGACATCCCGGAAGAGTATGGACACCTGCTGGGCGAAGAAGAAAAAAAACATGTCACCTATCGCGGCGTATTGAAAACGCTGGCCCTTTTCGACGAGCTCGGCATCCGCGCCACATTTTTCATCACCGCTTATTGGGCGCAACAATTCCCTGCCGTGGTCAGGCGCATCGCCGCCAGGCACGAAATCGCCTCTCATGCGTTTTTCCACAGCACCTTCCATGAGCGCGACCTGCTGGCCGCCCGCCTGGAACTGGAGCACCTCTGCGGGCAACCCGTGCTGGGCTTCCGGATGCCGCGGCTGCAGCCCGTAAGCATCGCCGCGCTGACCGATGCCGGCTACCGGTACGATGCATCGCTCAACCCTACCTGGCTCCCGGGGCGTTATAACAATTGGCGCGCGCCGCGGGCCGTACACCGCAACGGCCCTTTGTGGGTGATGCCCTCTGCCGTTACGCCGCTGCTGCGCATCCCGGTGTTCTGGCTGAGCGTAAAGAATTGCCCGCTTTGGTTCACGCGCTTGTGCATCGCACGCGTGTTGAGTGGAGGCGGCTATTTTTCCTGCTATTTCCATCCATGGGAGCTGGAAGACCTGAGCCTTTACGGATTGCCGTGGTACGTGAAAAACAGGTGCGGCGAAAGGATGTACGAAAGGCTGTACGATGTTTTCAAGGGGCTGAAAGCGAAAGGAGAGTTTATGTCGCATGCAGATTACCTGCAACGGCGGCTGCTGATCAGTTAATATTCGCAACAGCACTTGCGGATGCGGTTAGCGACGCTTCACGGACACCTGCATGGGATGCGCAAAGTCGTTCCAATACGCTTCGGCCTGCGCGGGTGTCAGGTCTTCATCGAAAGTGATGACGCGGTAGCGCTGCGTGTAGGACTTGCCGGGCTGGAGCGTCCAGCTGTAGTCTTTCGTGGGACTGAACATCGCGAACACCTGGCCCTTCTGGTCTTTTTCGGGCCATACCCTTACCGGCTGCGGCGCGCGGAAATTGTCCGGCGCGGACAGGATCAGCAGGCCCGCCATACCGTCGCCAATGCTGCCGGCCACCTTGATCCACCGCGCGTGCGTGGAATCGGCATTCTTCCGGGTTTTGCCTTCGGACGTCAGTACGGCGCTGTTTTCATTATTCCAATCCGCATTCCCCCTGATGGCAAAGCCGCCGCCGTAACGGTATTTATTAAGGATGACGGGCGATGCGCCGGCGCATTGCAGCGTGGAGGTGAAGTCCCACATGAAGGTTTGTCCGTCCGATTCGTACACCGCTACATCCCATACTTCATTCATCGCCGTTTTTTCTGCGCCGTCTTTTTTGAACACCACATGTTCCTGCAATGCCCTGAAGCCGCCTTCTGCCGGGTAAAACTGTTTGAAACGGACCGTGCCGGAGCGCTTTTTCAGGTTCCAGAAATCGACGGTGTCGCCTTCAAACTGCGTATCTGTCCATGGATTCCAGATACCGAAGTGGTGATAGTGATCTTTCGGGTGGATATTGGTGAGCACTTTGCCGCCGGGCGTCCAGGCGGGGTGAATGAACCCGCTGCGTTCGAAAGCCGGGTCCGCGCCGGGTGGCGGCGGCACCACAGCATAATTGTACCGCAGTACGGGTTTGTTGTCAGACAGCACGATCACCGCGCTGTCGTTTTTCGTGACGGTGATGCGGCTCTGCCCGTTGGAGGCGGGATCATCTTCCCGCACCAGTTCGTACTGCAGGGTAACACCCGCTTTCACGAATCCGTCGAGCCCCCACTCTACCGCCGCGGGGTTGGCTTGCATGCGGGCCGGTACGGCTTTGCGCGTTTTGCCTTCTAGCTGGTATAACACCATGCCGGCGGTATTGTATGATTTGGAACTGCCCAGCACAACGCGGACGGGACTGTTATAACGCGGATAGGCGCCGGTTTTTACGGAGATCCGGGCTACGGTATTTTGCGCCGCGGCGCCGAAGGCCGCCAGCAGCAGCCATAATGAGAGACAATAACGTGGGTTCAGCATGCTCAAACCGTTTGGAGGTGATTGGTAAAATAGCGATTCCCACCGGTTTATGCAATAATTCGTATCTTAACGCCACAATTTAACCCCCAAAAGCTACCCCAAAATGAAAACTGACAAACTGATCGTTTGCAACCGATTCGCGCTTGTTAAAAAGTATGGCCCGAAGCATACCGCCATACTGAAAGATCTGACCACCCTCCAACAATCCGACAAAAAACGCGGGCTGCACACCACCATCGTGTTCGTGGACGACGCAACGGCGATGAAGACGTACAAAGCCGCGGCGGTGAAGGACGAAACAAGCCCCAAGCAGAACAAAACGGCCATCGACGCCGTGTACAAAAAACTGCAGCCCGATTACCTGATGATAGCCGGCGCTCAGGATGTGATCCCCTTCCAGCGGCTCGACAACCTGCTGTTCGGGGAGGATGACGAAGATGAAACCATTCCCTCCGACCTGCCCTATGCCTGCGAAGCCGCTTACAGCACCCAACCCGGTAAATTCATCGCGCCCACGCGCGTAGTGGGCCGGCTGCCGGATGTGCCAGGTGGAAAAGATCCCGCGTACTTCCGTTCGCTCATCAAAGACATTACCGCGAGCAAGCCTGCAAAAGACAAAGACTACCGGCGATATTTTTCCGTGAGTGTGCACGACTGGCGGCTGAGCACGCAGGAAAGCCTGATGCGCATATTCGGTGACAACAAACAGATGCAGATTTCGCCCGTGAGCGGCCCTCAATGGACCACCGCGCAGATGAAGCCCAAAACCCATTTCATCAATTGTCACGGCTCGCTCGAAGACCCCTGTTTTTACGGGCAGAAAGGCGACAAATATCCCGAGGCGGTGAACGCGAAGCTGCTGGCCAAAAAGATCAGCAAAGGCACCATTGTGGCCGCGGAATGCTGCTACGGCGCGCAGCTGTATGATCCGGCGCTGACGGAAACCGACCAGCTCAGCATCGCCAATACCTACCTGCAGCATCATGCGCTCGCGTTCACCGGCAGCTCCACCATCGCTTACGGCCCCACCGAAGGCCAGGGCCTCGCCGACCTGCTCACCCAATACTTTATCATCAACACCATCAAAGGCGCATCCACCGGCCGTGCATTGCTGGAAGCGCGGCAACGCTTCCTCGACGAGATGGGCCCCACGCTCGACCCGTACGAGCTTAAAACACTCGCACAGTTCTACCTCCTCGGCGATCCGTCGCTCACACCCGTGACCACCCCGCCCGCCATTGCGAAGCGGAGCATGGATGTGCGCGGCAACCGCCGCGATAACCTTGTGGCCAAAGGCGCCGCGCTCGGCAGTTTCATTGCCGTACCCAAAGCCGTGAGCGGCCCCAACACCGCCGGGCCGCTGCAAAAGAACATCGCCGACCTGCTGCGTTCCAGGAAGTTCAGCGCCGCTGCCAACAAAAAAGTGTTTAAAAACGAGCCCAAGGCCTCACCGCTCACCCGCGGCATGAAATCGATGCAGGCCCCTGTAAAATTTCATGTATATTCGGCGTCATCGTACCACGGCAGGTTCAAAAAAACGAAAGTGCTGGTGGTGAAAGAACGAAATGGAGCTATCATCGGATACCGCGAATATGTCAGGCGATAAAAAGAAAGTCATTACCGTAAAAGGCCAGCTGGTGCTGAAGACCTTTGCGCGCACCACCAAAAGCGAAAGCCTGGGGGTGTATCTCCGGACGGCGGACGGCAGCTTCCTGATCCGTGCCGCCGGCCGGAATCCCTTTATGGACAACCCCTTGGCGGAACTAGCCGGCAAATACATCGAAGCCGAAGGCCGGAAAAGCGATTATGTGTTTTTCGCCCGGAAGTGGAGGGAAATTACGGAAGAAGAAGCCGGTCTGTAGCCCGAAACCGGCCACTATACAAGCATACGGCCCAATTGTTAACATCCAATTCATCGTGTTCGCTCCACCTGTCCTTATTCCATTCCCCATCCACGAAACACTTCGTAAATTCACCACACAATAAATCTGTCGCTATGATCCGCCATTCTCTCATCCGGCAGGCTGTTATTGTGTTTGCAGTCATTCTATTGAGCATCCCCCTGCAGGCCGTCAGCCAGCGCACTCCCAGCATCATGCAGCAAAAAACCGCTGCCCTTCTTGGTAAGTACCTCATCTCGTTCCGTTCAGACGCGGGCACGCTCCGGTACATCCTGCACATCGACAGCGCACGGGGCGCATTCTTTTACGGAAGGATGGAAAACGACGTGCGTTACCATCCCCAGCGCCACGACTTTTGTTACATCAAAGGCATGCTGGCGGAAAGAAAAGATTATGATTTCGTGATGAAGCCGGTATTGACGTACGACAGCGACTACACGCTTTCCTGTGCGCCCTATGAATGGGTGCTGAACAACAAAACGTACTTCCGGCTGGACAACAATGTGATCAAGGGGTATATGCTGGTGGCGAACAGCGTGGAAATGCCGCCGTTCGCGTTCTCCGGCATGCGCCAGCAACAGCTTTAGAAAGCCCTGTGCAGCTCTGCGCCCGTGCCGTTGCCTTTGGCGTAGTAAATAACGCCGTCGCGTATCTGCACACCGTCTGCCGTGTCTTCCGCGAGCAGCAGGGGCCCGTCCATGTCCACGTAATCGAGGTAAGGCAGCAGGTGCGCTACGGCCGACGTACCCACCGTGCTTTCGTTCATGCTGCCCGTCATCACCTTCATGCCGAGCGATTTGGCTTCCAGTATCATTCTGCGGGCCGGCGTGATGCCGCCGCATTTGGTGAGCTTGATGTTGATGCCGTGGAAGTAACCGTGGCACTTTTGTACATCGGACTCCACGATGCAGCTTTCGTCTGCAATGAGTGGCAGTGCGGATTCGCGGTATACTTTTTTCATGCCGTCCCAATCCGCGGCCGGCATGGGCTGTTCGATGAATTCCACCCCGAGGTTTTTGAACGCCGCCGCATTCCGCAGCGTTTCATCCACCCCCCACGCGCAATTCGCGTCTACCCGGAATGTGGCGGTGGTATGTTTGCGCAGCTCGGTGATAATGGCGATGTCTTCTTTGGTGCCCAGTTTGATTTTATAAATCGGCCAGGGGAATTCCTGCAGTTTTTTGACCATGTTCTCCACCGAATCGATGCCGATGGTATAATCCGTGAGCGGGTTGTGCGACGGGTCGAGGCCCCATACTTCGTAGAGTTTTTTGCCGAGTTTTTTGGCGTATAGATCGTGCGCGGCCAGGTCGAGTGCGCAGAGGGCGAACATATTGCCGGCCAGGCGCGGATACATCGCTTCCCAGAAAGCCTCCGGCGTATCGAGCTGGTATCCCTCAATGAATGGGCGGTGTGCGTTGATGGCCTGCATCAGGTCGGGCACCGTGATGTTGTAGTAAGCATTATCGGCCGTTTCTCCCAGCCCGCTGAATCCGTCCTGCTTCAGTTCTGCCACCAGCAGCGGTTGCACGTCTTTGCTTTTCCGGGAAATGGTAAATGTATGCCGGAATCTCAGTTCGAAGGGATATAAAGTCAGCTCCATAGGTTAAATATACAGTGGTATTTATGAATTTCCTACCGGCGCATACCGTGCGGGTAGGCGCGGTTTGATGCGCGCCCGATGTTGCTTCCTGGCATATCGCACGCGGAAAGGGGCGGTTTCCGTTTGATGCGGCCGTTGTACTTCCTGCCCTATCGCACGTGGAAGGAAGCTGTTTCCGTTTGATGCGAACGTTGTCGCTTCCTGCCATGTCGCACGCAGAAAGGCGTAGTCTCCGCTTGATGCGCCCGTTATCTCTTCCTGGCACATCGCACGCGGAAAGGGGGGTGACGGCTTCCTTCCGGTTGTATTGCAAAATCCGATGGTAGCCGTTCCGTGTAAGGTACGCCCGGCAGCGCAGGAAAGCGTGCATTTGCAAGGGGTGCGCTTCAACGCCCACTTTCCTTTATTAATGCACTCATCAGCCGGTTGAGTTTGCCGGCGCGCAACAATGCTTCCAATGTGAGCGGCATGCGGTAACGCCAATACCAGGGCATCACGGCGGGATTGTTGATCCGTTCCTGATCCGGCGGCAGCAGAGGAAGCGACGTATCGAGGCTGAGCCAGTCCTGCAGCAAGGGGATACACCACATCGCCGGCGATTGCAGCTGCGCTTCGAGTACCTGCCGGCCGTTGGCAGGGCGCCATTCGCGGAGGGTGGGCATGTCGTGCGTGGAAGGCGTGATCACGGAGAAATACGGCGCGTCGGCGGGTCCGTGGCCGGGGTGTTTGGGCATATATTGCGCTTCGAGCGACAGGATACCCAGTTGCCGCATCACACCCGGCACGCCGTGCGGCACCATGCCGAGGTCTTCCCCGCACACCAGCATATCCGTGGCCTGTTGCAGCACCGGCAGTTTACGCAGCGCTTCCTGCTCCCACAGCGCATGATGCCGGGAATAAAAAAAATGCGCCGCCAGGTGCTGCAGGCGTTGCTGCACGTCCTCGTCCAGCGCTTCGAAAGAACTGGTGCGGTGGAGGTGGAAACGGGGATGATAACAGCCCGGAGAAGGCTCTATCAGCAACACATTGGTGATCAGGTTGAGGAGCCCTTCCGTGATGGAAGGCTCCAGCCCCGCATCCATTACTTCCGCCTGTGTACGGAAACCTTCGAGCAGGCGGTAATGCCCGCCGCCGGAGGGCTCCAGGCAAACCGCCCTCACGGTAACGGCCTGCGCGCCGAATAACCGGTACAGCACCCCATCGGTAATATAAGGGTTGCAATAACGCTCCCGGCTAAACGGGATGCCCCATTGCTGCAGTTCATCTTTGGTAAGCGGAATGGCGGGCTCGAAGTATCCCAGTATACCGTCTTTCGCATGCCGTGGAATTTGCCAGATGCGGAAAAATCCGAGAATGTGAT
Source organism: uncultured Chitinophaga sp. (assembly GCA_965653365.1). Lineage (GTDB taxonomy): Bacteria > Bacteroidota > Bacteroidia > Chitinophagales > Chitinophagaceae > Chitinophaga. The sequence continues at coordinate 99,810 of CBFGZV010000006.1, forward strand.
CGATACGGTAGGCCGAAAAATATTGCGACATGTGTTGCAACCGCTGTTTCCACCAGGCATACCCTTCCACTTCCATGGCGGACCAGTTGTAGGTGGGAAAACCCCAGTTCTGGCCTTTCTCGGCGAATTCATCCGGCGGCGCACCCGCCTGCAAACCGGTATGAAACAAGGCTGGGAAGGCCGCCACGTCTGCACTCTGCAGGCTGACGCCGATGGGCAGGTCGCCCTTCACCGCCACTCCTTTACTGCGGGCATAAGCTACCGCCTCACTTAATTGAAGATGCAAATGATACTGCACGAAATAATAAAAACCGCCATCGCTTTCATTGTCGCGCCCGCAGCAAAAAGCCGCGTACGGTTGCAGCCAGTATTCATTGTGCGATACCCATGTGTGGAACGCTTCATCCGGCGAATGCTGCGCATACAATAACCGGAGGCATCGTGTTTTGTATTGCATGACCGCTTCATAATCCAGCAGGGAAGCGGTGTTGAGACGGGTTTGTGTGGCGCCGTACGCCATATTGTCCAGCATGCCCACCGCCGGCAAATTCACATATACGGGATGCAGGGCAAATGCGGAGATCACCGCATAGGGATAAGAATCCGTCCAGGTATGGTTCACTGTAGTGTCGTTTACTGGCAACAACTGGATCATACGAAGCCCGGTTTGTTCCGCCCAATCGGCCAGCAGCCGGATGTCGGCAAACTCCCCTACCCCGCAGCTGCGTTCCGAACGGAGCGAAAACACGGGCACCGCCACGCCGGCTGCCTTCGGGAGCTGATCGTCGAAGCGGGTAAATCCATCCTGCACAAGGGTGTGCGCACCGGTGATCACGGTGCGGTTAGCGCCGGCTTCGTAACGCCCGGCACGAAAATATTTGTATTCGACGTGGCTGCCGGCGGGTATTTGCAGCGATGCGCCGAAATAACCGTCACCAACATAATGCAACGGCACTGCTTTGGTTTCGTCCCAGTTGCCCAACGCCGGAATATTACCGGTAAGCCACAGCGGCTCCCGCGATAACGGGGAACGCACCTTGAAAACGCAGTGATGTCCCCCATCAAGCCGGGCTTCACCCGTCGGCGCGGCAGTGCGCGATTCCTGCTGCGGCAGGTGGAAAGGAGCTGCCAGCCACACGTTCTCCATCGCGCCGGGGTGCAACCATTCATCGCGGATCGTGAGCGATGCATTGTTTCCGGGTACAATACGCTTCACATTTTTCTCCGCCAGCCCGTTAAGCAGGTAATGGTAATGCAATGTGGCGGGTGAGTCCACCGTCAGTTCCAGCCACCAGGTATGTGCATCCAGGTACGCCATGGGCAATACTTCGGCTACGTTCCCGCAGGTGTATGAAAAAAACAGCTGCTCTCCCCAGGCCGATGAATACTGAACGTAGAAGCGAAGCGTCATCCGGGTAAATTACGAAAAAAAAGGAAGGTGTTGATGCACCTTCCTTTTGATAACCTCCGCAATTCCGGAGGAAATCTTCCTTCAACCTTTTAATACTTCTGTATTTTTTTCGAGCTGGCTTTGCCCTGTTGTTCGAGCTTCAGGATGTAGTTGCCCGCAGGAATCTCACCACACCGGAACGGCACCGTATGTTTGCCGGCCGCCAGGTGCGAGTTCACCAGCACCGCGATCATCTTGCCGTTCATATCGAACACCGCGACCCTGGTTTGCCCGGCTTTCTGCACGGTGAAGCTCACGTTCGTCTGGCTGGAGAATGGATTGGGCGCGGCGGTGAGACCAAGTGCATCCTCCCCGCCGGCATCTTCCGTTTTCGCCATGGCCATGAACCCTGTGCCGCTGGTGGTGTTGATCTCCACTTCGGTATAACTGTTCCACGCATTGAGTGTATTGCCGTGGCCGAGGATACGCACGTACCGGGCAGCTGTGGGCGTGATGGCGAATGTTTCGAGGCTTAACGAAGTACCGCTGCTTTGCAGGCCGGTGGCTGCGTTCGTCCAGCTGGCGCCGTCCTGGCTGAGCTGAATGTCAAAATTGGAGCGGCGCTCATTCCCCTTGAAGAAGGCGATCTGCACATTGTTCACCGTTACCGCGGTAGTTCCCAGGCAGAACTGTATCCATTGACCGTCGCCGCTGGCAGACCAGCGGGTGTTCAGATCATTGTCGAGCACATTGGCGGCTACATTGCCGTCGTCGCCGCTGGCGGTAACCGGCTGGCAGGCGGGCGGCGGTGCGATCTGCACTTGCACTTCCGCATAACTGTTCCAGGCGTTGACGGTATTGCCATGTCCCAGGATGCGTACGTATTTAGCGGACGCTGCCGGGAAGGAAAACGTTTCGAGGTTCAGGGAGGTGCCGCTGCTTTGCAGACCGGTAGCTGCGTTCGTCCAGCTAATGCCGTCCTGGCTGAGCTGGATGTCGAAATTGGAACGGCGTTCATTCCCTTTGTAGAACGCGATCTTCACGCCGTTTACATACTGTGCAGTTGCCCCCAGGCAGAATTGTATCCATTGGCCGTCGCCGCTGGCAGACCAGCGGGTGGCCAGGTTATTGTCGAGCACATTGGCGGCCACGTTGCCATCATCGCTGCTGGCAGATACCGGCGTGCAGCCGGGTGTGCCCGTAACGGTGATATTCACGGCGGTGGAGGTTTTCGTGCCGCCGGCGTTGTCGGTGGCTTTGGCGGTGAGACTGTAGCTCCCGGCTCCAACGCCCGTCCAGCTGAAAGTATACGGCGTTACAAGGTCTTCTCCGATTTTGTTGGCGCCTTCATAAAATTCCACCTTGGCGATGGTGCCATCCGTGTCGGCTGCGTTGGCCGCGATATTCACCGTGGCCGGCGCCGTAAAGGAAGCTCCCGCCGCTGGTGATGTAATGTTTACGGTTGGGAGCTGGTTGCCTCCGCCGGGGAAATCGTCCGCCGGCAGGAGGATCCGCTCTCTGATCCATGCCCCCGCCGGTTTCAGGCGCGCCGTTGTCCATGGCCCGCTGCCGCAGGTGCCGGCCAGCCACACGGCGCCGGAACGGCTGTCGTCCGAATAGTTCCAGTTACACCAGCTGATCTTTTTCTGGCGCATCAGATCGATGTACTGCTGCGTTCTCGCAAAATCATTCGCGCCGTCGCCGGAGGCTTCCTGTGAGCCGAATTCCGTCACGAATACCGGCAGCCTGTCGGCGGCCCAGCTCAGTTCGTTGAGGTACTCGGTGCCGTGCGATTTGGCGTAGAAGTGAAAGGTGTACATGATGTTGGAAAAGCTGAGCGGGTTGCTCACAATGTCCTGCGCGCTGCGCCCATCGGAAATGCCCATGGAGGCCCATGCATGCGTACCTACGAGAATCACCGCATCGTTGTCGATCGCCCTGATAACCGGGATGATCTGGTCCGCATATGTTTTGATGCGCGCCCATGTAACGCCGTTCGGTTCGTTACAAACATCGTAGATGATGTTGTTTTTGCTTTTGTGCTGGTTTGCAATGGCTGTGAAGAAAGTCTTCGCCCTGGCGAGATTGTAATTAGGATCGCCCGGCGTTAACTGGTGCCAGTCTACCAGTGCATACATGCCGCGCTCGGTCGCCTCTTCAATAAGGCGGTTCACCTGCGCGGTGAAACCCGCGGGATCCGTTTCATAGCCGCCCTCCTGTACATACAGTGAAATACGGAGCACGTCCGCACCCCAGTCGTACGCCAGCGCGTCGAGCGATGCTTCCGTCAAACAATCATTCCAGCCATACCACTGAATCCCATGTGTGCTCATCCCGCGCAATTGAATAGGATGGCCGTACTGGTTGCACAGCTTCAAGCCTATCACCTGTAATTGCCCGTTTTGTGCAACCGGGGTTTGTGCGAACGCTCCGGTGCCGCAGGCCAACAAACACAGCAGGAGCCACAATACTGGTAAGGATACAATTCTTTTCATAAAGGTTTTATTAAGGGTTACGAAAGGTGTAAACAATACAATGCCAGCCCGTGCAGACAGGCGTCAAGGCGACAATTAAAGTGAGACGAGGTAAAGGTTAAGCAGAAAGTCCGGTCGTCAGTTTCATAACGTATCGTCAAAAATCAGGGCTCATACTGATTCATTTTCGCGCGAAAATGCAATCGTTTGCATAAATATAGATAATTTCATACAAACGGCGAAAGAACATGAAAAAAATATTTTAAATTCGGAAAGACCAAAATCATTCCACCGTATGAAAACGTATACTATCCGAAGCCTGTAACGGGCTGCCATACTCATTTCCCCGCCATTCCACATCATATTCCCCGCTACTGAAATGCTTGACAATCATTGTTAATCACCATTTAAAACCCAATCTCATGAGCATTCATTACATGCTTCGCGGGCATATTCAACGAATGGCGCGCCTGTTATTTTTATTACTCTTCTGCCCTGCTGCGTTGACCGCGCAGGTAACCGCCATCGCCGACGGGCCGGGCAATACGTACGAGTTGCTGGATGACCGGGGGTATAATGTGGAGTCGCCCGACTGCGGGCATCCGGTACGGCATATCAACGAAGTGATGGACGCCACGCTGGGCAAATATGTGTTTGCGTTCACGCTGCACCGCGATCTCGACGACGACCGTTGCGGCGCCACCGACCGCCAGCGCATCGAATTGCGTGGCAAGGGCAGTGAGCAACAGGGCACACAGGGCTCCACATCTTACTATCGCTGGAAATTCAAGATGGACGCCAATTTCGGAGAATCGCCCAACTTCACGCACATCATGCAGCTCAAAGCCTACGGTAACGGGCATGGAAGCGGAGCGCCCATCCTGCACCTGACGCCGCGCTACGACAACAAGATGGAAATCGGCCATCCCGGTTCGGGCGGCGTAAAAGCATCGGCCGATCTCAACCTGTTCCGCGGCGTGTGGGTGGAAATCTATGTGAAAATCAAACACGACAATAATGGAACGCTCGATTTTATCATCAAACGTTTGAGCGACGGCGTTACGCTTTTATCCTATTCGAACGGCAACATTGACATGTGGGAAGACGGGGCGGGATATGGCGCACCGAAATTCGGGCTCTATCGCAGCCTCAACAGTCCATCGTACCTGCGCGATGAAACCGTTTACTTTGCAGACATCTGCGTAACCAAAGGCACCACCAACCTGTGCCCCAGCGATGTGGGCAGCAACGCGCCACCCACCGTGAGCATAACGGCGCCGGCCAACGGCGCTTCCTTCAGCGCGCCGGCCACGGTGAATATTGCGGCCAACGCCGCCGACACCGATGGCACCATCACCAAGGTGGAATTTTATGAAGGCGCCAACAAAATCGGAGAAGACCTTGTAACGCCGTATACTTTCAGCTGGACGGGCGTTGGAGCCGGGAGCTACAGTCTCACCGCCAAAGCCACCGACAACGCCGGCGGCACGAAAACCTCCACCGCCGTGAATATCACTGTTAACGCGCCTCCGGGCTGTACGCCGGTATCTGCCAGCAGCGATGACGGCAACGTTCCGGCCAACGTGCTCGACAATAACCTCGCCACCCGCTGGTCTGCCAGCGGCGACGGCCAATGGATACAATTCTGCCTGGGAACTACCCCGCAAATGGTGAATGGTGTGAAGATCGCCTTTTATAGCGGCGACACCCGCCGTTCCAATTTCGACATCCAGCTGAGCCAGGACGGCATTAGCTGGACGAACGCAGCTACCGGCCTGCAAAGCAGCGGCACCTCGCTGAACCTCGAAACGTTTTCCTTCCCGGCAACGTCCGCTAAATACGTACGCATCCTGGGGCACGGCAATACAGTCAACGCCTGGAACAGTTATACGGAAGTGCAGGTGCAGATCGCACCGCCGCCCGCCTGCCAGCCGGTTACCGCCAGCGGCGACGATGGCAATGTTGCCGCCAATGTGCTCGACAATGATCTGAACACCCGCTGGTCTGCCAGCGGCGACGGTCAATGGATACAGTTCTGCCTGGGAACTACCGCGGTAACGGTGAACAATGTGCAGATCGCTTTCTACAAAGGGAATGAGCGCCGCTCCAATTTTGACATCCAGCTCAGCCAGGACGGCGCCAGCTGGACGAGCGCAGCCACCGGCCTGCAAAGCAGCGGTACTTCGTTAAGCCTCGAAACGTTCGCCATCACGCCCACGGCTGCCCGGTACGTGCGCATTCTCGGTCACGGCAATACGCTCAATGCATGGAACAGTTACACCGAAGTGGAGATCAACACCACCAGTGGCACAGGGTTCATGGCGATGACGAAAACAACCGGAGCGGCGGAGGAAACGGAAGCTACCATCGGGCTGATCGCCAGCCCTAACCCGTTTGCTGGACAAACGAACATCCGCTTCACCCTGCAACGCGCCGGGCATACACGGCTGGCTGTGTTCGACATGAATGGCAGGCCGGTAACGTTGCTGGTCAACACCCATCTCGCCGCAGGCACGCACACGATACCGTTCCGCAGCGATGCGGTGCCCGCCGGTAACTATGTACTGAAACTCGAACAAGGAGGAAAAGCGTTTACAAAAAAAGTGCAGAAATACTGATAACTGAAAGGCGGCCAGGCAACGGCCGCCTTTCTTCATTGAAAACCGACGTGGGTTTCCTGTCCGGGCAATCCTGATTTACCCCTCGCCCTTTGCCCAAACACCCGTGAAATGTTACCGGAAATACGGTATTTTAGGCTACCAGAAACCCAGCCAATGCAAAAACTATTGACCATCCTCCTCACCTGCGCCGCATTTTCCGTGCAGGCGCAGGATTTCCAGGTACAGATCAGGGAGCGGGCCAACGCCCTTCTCCCGGAAGTCATCAAATGGAGGCGGCACCTCCACCAGCATCCCGAGCTCAGCAACCGGGAAGTAAAAACCGCCGAATACATTGCGGCCCACCTCCGGTCGCTGGGAATGGACGTACAAACTGGCGTGGCGAAAACGGGTGTGGTAGGGCTGCTGAAAGGCGGCAAACCCGGACCGGTGGTAGCATTGCGGGCCGACATGGATGCCCTTCCCGTACCTGAAAAAGTGGACGTTCCGTTTAAATCGACTGTTACGGCGGAATACCTGGGCCAGACCGTGCCGGTCATGCACGCCTGCGGCCACGACAGCCATGTCGCCATCCTGATGGGCACTGCCAGCGTGCTGGCGGGGATGAAAAAGGATATTCCCGGTACGGTGAAATTCATCTTCCAGCCGGCCGAAGAAGGTCCCCCCGGCAATGAGGAAGGCGGCGCACCGCTGATGGTAAAGGAAGGCGTGATGGACAATCCCAAAGTGGATGCCGTGTTCGGCCTGCACATCAGCTCGTCTATCGAGATCGGCAAGATCCAATACAAGCCCGGCGCGGCCATGGCTTCGTCCGACTGGTTCAGCATTGCCATCAAAGGCAAGCAGGCGCATGGTTCCGCCCCCTGGAACAGCATCGACCCGATTGTTACCGGCACCCAGATCATCAACGCGCTGCAAACCATCGTTAGCCGCCAGTCCAATATTGTGGAGGCTCCTGTGGTGATTACCGTGGGAAAATTCCACAGTGGTGTTAGGAACAACATCATTCCTGAAGAAGCGTTGCTGGAAGGCACCATCCGTACGCTCGACAGCAAAATGCAGCAGGATGTGCACGAACGCATCCGCCGCACGGCCACACAGATAGGCACGGCGGCAGGCGCGGAAGTCAAAGTAAATATCGATACAAAAACGCTCGTCACCTTCAACGACTCCGCCCTGGTGGAACGCATGGTCCCCTCCTTGCAGAAAGCCGCGGGCGCCGGCCAGGTGTCTACCATGCCCTGGGTGACCGGCGCGGAAGACTTTTCTTTTTACGGCACCAAAGCCCCGGCGTTTTTCTTTTACCTGGGCGGCATGCCGAAAGGCGCTGATCCGCGTAAGGCCCCGGGCCACCATACGCCCGACTTTTATATCGACGACAGTATGCTGGATGTGGGCGTGAAAGCCTTCTGCCAGCTGGTGTTTGATTATAGCAAACCTTCTACCCGCAAAAAATGAAAACATACCTGATCAGCATCGTGCTGATGGCCACGAGCTGCGGCAAGCAACCCGCCCAACCGGCTGACCCGGTGTTGGTCGAACACATTGTGACGCCCCGGCAAACGGATGCTTCCCTGAATACCTACAACGAGCCTCATTACGCCTACGTACACCCGCAAAAAACGCCGCGCAACCGGCTGCTGGTGTTTTTACCGGGCACCGGCGCGGAGCCGAAGAATTATCGCTTACTGGTGCAGCGGGCGGCATCCATGGGCTATCATGCCATCGGGCTGATGTATCCCAATGAGCCTGCCGTCAACCAGCTTTGCGCGGCCTCCGGTGATGTAACGAGTCATTCCCGCGCCAGGCTGGAAATCATCGATGGCACGGACCGCCATCCGGGCGTGCAGGTCAATGCGGCCAACAGCATTATACAACGGCTGGCAAAGCTGATCGGTTATCTTCACCAGCAATACCCTTCGGAGCAGTGGGGGCAATATCTTTCCGGCGCAATGCCGGTATGGGAACGGATAACTGTGTCCGGGCATTCACAGGGAGCAGGCCATGCGGGCGTGATCGGCAAACATTACCCCGTGCAGCGCGTCATCATGTTTTCGGGGATGGACTTCCTCACGAACGGGCAGATACCGGACTGGGTGAACAATACCACCGGCAAGGAAAAATACTTCGCGCTGCACCACGAGCAGGACGAACTGCTTGATATCACCATGGTCAAAAAAGGATGGCAATTCCTGGGCATGGGCACACCGGTAGATGCCGCAGGCCCTTTCAACCAGGTAAACACCATCACCACTACCTTGCCGCCCGGCGCCGGTTTTGCGGGCAGGTACCACAACGCAACCGTCGTGGATGTTTTTCTTCCGAAAAACGGCGGGCTTGATGCCGCGTGGAATTACCTGCTGCAATAAAGCGTCGCACAACCGCAACAAAAAAAGGCCCGGACACTTACGCGTCCGGGCCTTAGCTATTCAACTAAACCTATTATTTCACTTCTTCAAATTCAGCGTCCGTTACGGTATCGCCTGCCGCACCCTGCTGGTTGCCGCCTTGCTGCTGGCCACCTGCCTGTGCGTCCGGACCGGGCTGGCCCTGCGCCTGTGCTTTGTAAATTTCTTCAGAAGCCGCCGTCCACGCAGTGTTCAGTTCATTTACAGCAGCGTCGATCTGAGCAACGTCTTGCGTTTTCTGCGCTTCACGCAGTTTCTCGAGCGCAGTTTCGATCGGTGCTTTTTTATCAGCCGGGATTTTATCGCCGTATTCTTTCAGTTGTTTTTCCGTCTGGAATACGAGGCTTTCGGCCTGATTGATTTTTTCCACTTTTTCGCGCGCCACTTTATCTTCCGCCTCGTGTGCCTTAGCCTCCGCCTTCATTTTTTCGATCTCGTCTTTGCTCAGGCCGCTGCCCGCTTCGATGCGGATGTTCTGTGATTTGCCGGTGCCCTGGTCTTTCGCCGTTACGTGCAGGATACCGTTGGCGTCGATGTCGAACACCACTTCAATTTTCGGTACGCCACGTTGTGCGGGCGGCAGGTCGTTCAGAATGAAACGGCCCAGGGTCCTGTTCTGTGCAGCCATCGGCCTTTCGCCCTGCAGCACATGTATTTCAACACTCGGCTGGTTGTCTGCCGCGGTGGAGAATATTTCGCTCTTTTTCGTCGGGATGGTGGTGTTGGCTTCGATCAGTTTGGTAAACACGCCGCCCATGGTTTCGATACCGAGGGAAAGCGGGGTTACGTCGAGCAGCAGCACATCCTTCACTTCACCGGTGAGTACACCGCCCTGGATAGCAGCGCCAATGGCCACCACCTCGTCGGGGTTCACACCTTTGTTCGGTTTTTTACCGAAGAATTTCTCTACCACTTCCTGGATTTTGGGGATACGGGTAGAACCGCCCACCAGGATCACTTCGTCGATTTTGGATACGTCCATGCCTGCGTCCGCCAGCGCTTTCTTACAAGGCTCCAGCGTTCTTTCCACCAGCTTGTCGCTCAACTGCTCGAATTTGGAGCGGGTGAGTTTTTTCACCAGGTGTTTGGGCACGCCATCAACAGCCGTGATATACGGCAGGTTGATTTCGGTTTCCTGGGAAGAAGACAGTTCGATTTTCGCTTTTTCGGCCGCTTCTTTCAGGCGCTGCCATGCCATGGGATCTTTATGCAGGTCAACCGCTTCGTCTTTCTTAAACTCGTCTGCCAGCCAATCCATGATCACTTTATCGAAGTCGTCGCCGCCCAGGTGCGTGTCACCGTTGGTGGATTTCACTTCGAACACGCCGTCGCCCAGCTCCAGGATGGAGATGTCGAAGGTACCACCGCCAAGGTCGAATACGGCGATGATGCTGTCGTGGTGTTTTTTGTCCAGCCCGTAAGCCAGTGCCGCAGCAGTCGGCTCGTTGATGATACGGCGCACGTTGAGGCCTGCGATTTCGCCGGCTTCTTTGGTAGCCTGGCGTTGGGCGTCGTTAAAGTACGCGGGCACGGTGATAACCGCTTCCGATACTTCCTGGCCCAGGTAATCTTCGGCTGTTTTCTTCATTTTCTGCAGGATCATCGCAGAAATTTCCTGCGGCGTATATAACCTGCCGTCTATATCGATACGGGTGGTGTTGTTGTCGCCTTTCGCTACTTTGTAGCTCCAGTGGGGAATTTCATTGGACAGCTCGTCATAATGGCGGCCCATGAAACGTTTTACCGACATAATGGTATTAATCGGGTTGGTAATCGCCTGGCGCTTGGCCGGGTCGCCCACCTTTCTTTCGCCGTTCTTTAAAAATGCTACAACGGAAGGCGTGGTACGGCGGCCTTCATCGTTGGCAATTACTACCGGTTCGTTACCTTCCATTACGGCAACGCAAGAGTTGGTAGTTCCTAAGTCAATTCCTATGATCTTTCCCATAATAATAATGTTCTCCTTTGTGAAACAGTGTAGCCTGAATGGTTTCAGACTGAGATGGATATTCAATGATTATGCCAAGGGCAGGATATATGCAATTATGTCAGTTTATCCACCTACATGATTGTATATGAATTAAAAAGATGTCTGCCCCGTTACAACACAGTGGCGCAAAATTTGTTTTGCAAGGGTACACCTAACCAGTAATCATATGAACAGAACCATGAAATGGGTCTTTGGCATGTTGACCGTTTTGCCCCTTGCTAGCCTGGCGCAGACCCCGCAGGCGACGGAACCCACCCCAGGAGGAAAATTATTCGGCGGCAGCCAGCATTTCCGCACCTTCTCCATCGGCGTGAACGCAGGGGTTTTAATGCCCTCGGTAGCAACCGGCGGCAGCAATGACTTCACCAAATGGCAAGTCAACTACGGCTACGGCGCCAACCTGAAATGGCAGTTACTGCACTTCCTCGCCCTACGGGCCGACTTCATGGGCGGCAAAATCAAAGGAGACAACAGCCGTGAGCTCGGAAACGGCGCCCCTCCCAACCGGCGCTACGAATCGTTCGAAACCAGCCTGAAATGGTCGGGCAGCCTGAATGCCGTTTTCAATGTCGCCACCATCAACTGGCTCCACAGGCAAGGCGCAGCCCAGCTGTATCTTTCCGTGGGCGGCGGACTGGCCGGGTATAATCCCGAAGTGACCACCCCCGGCGGCATCACCACCGAATACAAACCCTCCGGCTCCATCAAGGAATTTTACGTGCCCGTGGGCGCCGGCATCAAGTTCAAACTGTCTGATATGCTGAACCTCGACCTGGGGTACACCATGCATTATCTCGACGGCGACAACCTGGACGGGTATAACTATAACCCGCCAACGAAAGACAAGTTCTCATACGCACACGTGGGCCTCGAGTTCGCCCTGGGCGACCGCACCAAGCCGCAGCTGCAATGGCATAATGCGCCCGCTGTGATGTATGACGAAATGGTGGCCCAGCGCGACCAGATGAAACTGGAACTCGACGCCCAAAAGGAAAACAACGCCAAACTGGCCGCCAGCGTTGAAAAATTACAGGCAGACAGTGACGGCGACGGCGTGTCCGACCTGTTCGACAAATGCCCGAACACCCCCAAAACCGACAAAGTGGACGGTTCCGGTTGCCCGCTTCCCAAAGCAGATACCGTTAAACCCGGTCCCGTACAGGTTATTATCACGGAAGACGACCGCCGCCTGGTGCGCGATGCCATTGCCAACCTCGAGTTCGCCACCGGCAAATCCGATATCAAACCCAGCTCTTTCCCCTCGCTTAACCGCGTAGCAGACCTGCTGAAACGTAAAAACCTCAGCCTCAAACTGGCAGGCCATACCGACAACGTAGGCAAAGACGCCAACAACATGCGCCTCTCCAAAGACAGGGCTGAATCCGTGAAGGCATACCTGGTATCGCAGGGCGCCAACCCGAGCCGCATCGAAGCAACCGGCTACGGTGAAACCCAACCGATCGCCAGCAACAAAACAGCTGCAGGACGGCAGAAAAACCGCAGGGTAGAGTTTACGATCTTCTAGAACACTGACAATCATATGACAACATGACAAAAGCCTCCGCAACCCGCGGAGGCTTTTTTGTCGGCACGTTATTTGTTAAATGGATGCGGTCAACTTTTAACATATTATGAAAAGATTATCTTTATTGACTGCCGCCCTGTTGCTGCTGCAATGCGGCCTCTTTGCCCAGGACATCCGTTTTGGCGCCAAAGACGGCCTGAATATCGCCGATGTTACCAATGTTTCCAATTCCAACTCCCGCGCTTCCATTCACCTGGGCGCCTTCGCCAAAATACAGCTGACGGAGAACTGGGCCGTGCAGCCCGAGCTGGTATATTCCGGCCAGGGATATAAGGCGGACCCGCCCATTCTCAGCGATTTCACCGTGGCCCTGAATTACATCAACCTGCCCGTGATGCTGCAATATCACTTCATTCCCGAGTTTCACCTGGAAGCCGGCCCCCAGATCGGTTTTCTCGTGGCAGCAAAAGCCAAAAACGACGGCAACTCCGTGAACCTGAAAGATGATTACAAGGGCATGGACTTCGGGCTGGGGTTCGGGCTGGGCTATACGTTCGACATGGGGCTCGGCATCGGCGCACGGTATAACTTCGGGCTGACGGATGTTTACGACGGCAACAGCGACGACAGTTATAAAAACACCGTGGCGCAATTCGGCGTGTATTATATTATCGGGAAGAAAAAAAGATAGTATCTACCTATAAAATCCGGAGCAGTGTATCACCAATGATGCACTGCTTTTTTTATGGTTGTAACCTAATCACAGTATATTCCGTTTTAATGCAAATCCCCTTTTATGAAAAGTGCCCTGACACTTGTTTTGTTTGCTCTTTTATCCCCTTTTGCACAGGCGCAGGAAAAAGTGTTCAGGTTCGGGCCGAAGGCCGGGCTGAATTTTTCAAATGTCGTCCCCCTTTCGCATACGGATCCACGCCTCGCCTTTCACGCGGGCATGCAGTTTAACATCCGGCTGAACAAACACTGGCGATTGCAACCTGAAGTGTATTATTCGGCACAGGGCGGCCGGGTGAATGTCCCTGCCGCAAAAAACACGGAATACTACAACTATCTCGCATTCCCCTTGCTGGCCCAATACCGTTTTTCCCGCTTTTACGTGGAAGGCGGCGGGCAGTTCGCGCTGCTCGTGAACAGGAGATTACGGGAGTATTCGCCCGACGGCAGTGAATCCTACACGGGCCATCACGAAAATACAGGCGATTTCCTCATTCCTGTTGGCGCAGGATACCAGTTGAACGACCGGTTCGGCTTCAACCTCCGGTATAACCAGGGGATCAGCGGTATCCGCCGGTCAAGGCTGGCGGATAAAAACCGGAACGTTGTGCTGCAGGCCGGGGCGTTCATGTTTTTTTGATAAAAAGAAGAGCGGGCCGCATGACCCGCTCTGATGGATTTATGATATAAATACGTGCTGTCTCTAAGCATATTCCAGCACGGGCCGGAAGCTTCTCTCCCCCACGATCACATCGGCCACTTCGTTCACGCTTTCATGGGTGGCGTTAAAGGCAACGCCGGTACCGGCGCGGCTCAGCATGCAGATGTCGTTCACCCCGTCGCCGATGGCCAGTACGTCTGCCGTTTCGATGGCGAACTGGCCGCGGATGTGGTGCATCATGTTGCATTTGCAGTAATCATGCTGGCAGTCGCTGTTCTGCAGGCGGCGGAAGTTATGCGGAATATACACGGCGCCTGTGGCGATGTTGTCGTCGATCTCCAGTACGTTGGCACAGCTGAAATCCATTTTCAGCTTGTTTTTCACATATTCGGTGATGAGGGTGTAGCTGTCGCTGATGATGCCGCATACATATCCTTTCTGCTGCAATTCTTTTACGACGGCGGCAGCGTCTTCCACTACCGGAATGGACTCAACGACGGCTATCAGCTGTTCGTGGCGGACGCCTTTGAGGAGGGTTGCAATTTTTTCAGTGCGCACAGCGTCCGGGTAACCGGCCGCCACGATGTTCCGCAATGCATCCGTAAAGCCCAGGGCCGCAGCGGCGGTGTAAATGAAGCTGCGCTGCAACAGGGTATTGTCCATGTCAAAAATGGCCATCTTTTCGAATGTACGGGTCGGTTTTATCATATCAGGTTATTGCGTGAATAATATCAGGACAGGGAATAAATGACTTCCGCAAAATTACGAAAAATAGCCGGGACAGGGCTTAAAAGGGTGTTAAATTAGGCTTAATAAAATTACCTTTGCCCTCTAAGAACAAATCAGATGAGTGTAGTTTCCGCTATCAAAACCGCCGCCGCCGCGGCAGTACAGGCCCTTTACCAGCAGCCCTTCACGGCCGCAGACATTGCCGTCAACGTTACAAAGCCCGAATTTGAGGGAGAATATACCATTGTCGTGTTTCCGTTCACCAAATTCAGCCGCCAGAAACCGGAAGAAACGGGCCAGGCGCTGGGCGGCTATCTTACCTCCCATCACCCGGAACTAATCACCGGCTTCAACGTAGTAAAGGGCTTCCTGAACCTGCAGATACACCATCAGTACTGGAATAACTTCGTACATCAGGCGCATGCCAACGCCAACGTGGGCCGCAAGCCCGCCAACGGCCGTAAGGTCATGATCGAATATTCCTCTCCCAACACCAATAAACCCCTGCACCTCGGGCACCTCCGGAATAACTTCCTGGGCTACTCCGTGGCGGAAATATTCAAAGCCAACGGTTTTGAAGTGATCAAGGCCAACCTGGTCAACGACCGGGGCATCCATATCTGTAAATCCATGCTGGCCTGGCAGCTGTTTGCCCATGGCGACACGCCTGCTTCCACCGGCATCAAGGGCGATCACCTGGTAGGCGACTACTACGTGCATTTCGAGACCATCCTCAAAGAGCAATCGGAACCGATTATTTCTGACGTGCTGGAAGGTGAGTTCAAGGATTTTGAAGGAGCGGACAAGGAAAGGATCATCAAGTTGTACAACGCGCTGCACAAGCCGGAAGTAGAGGCCGACGAAGAAAAGAGCAGCAAGATCAAAGACGAGATCAAGGAAATCAGCCGTAACCGCACCGAAATCATGCAGCAGGCCAAAATCATGCTGCAGCAATGGGAAGCGGGCAACCCGGAAGTCCGCGCCCTGTGGCAAACCATGAACGGCTGGGTGTACGACGGGTTTAACGAAACCTACCGCCGCCTCGGCATCGATTTCGATAAAATGTACTACGAAAGCGAAACCTACCTGCTGGGGAAAGACCTCGTGGAAGAAGGCCTCCGCAAGGGCGTGCTCTTCCGCAAGGAAGACAACTCCGTGTGGATAGACCTCACGGCGGACGGCCTCGACGAGAAGCTGCTGCTCCGCGGCGACGGCACGTCTGTTTACATGACGCAGGACCTGGGCACGGCCCGCCTCAAATACGACGACTACCACATGGAACAAAGCCTGTACGTGGTGGCCGACGAACAAAATTATCACTTCAAGGTGCTCAAGCTCATCCTCGAGAAACTGCAGGAGCCTTGCGCTGATGGCATCTACCATTTGTCTTACGGCATGGTGGAGCTGCCGCACGGCCGTATGAAAAGCCGCGAAGGCACCGTGGTGGATGCGGACGACCTGGTGGACGAAATGATCAGGACCGCCGCCGCCAACACCGAAGAGCTGGGCAAGGTGAAAGGCTTTTCCGAAGAAGAGCTGCGTGAGCTGCACGATACCATTGGCCTCGGCGCCATGAAGTTTTTCCTGCTGAAGGTGGACCCGAAGAAAAAGATGATCTTCAACCCCGAAGAATCCATCGACATGCACGGCTTCACCGCGCCGTTCATTCAATACAGCTATGCCCGTATCAAATCCATCATGCGGGAATTCGCGTCGGCCGACATCGCCGCGCTGACCGGCTATACGCACCAGGAAGCGCTGCTGCCCATGGAAAAGGAGCTGATCATGCTGTGCGAACAATTCGGCAGCATCGTGGAAGAGGCGCAGCGCGAAATGAGCCCGGCCGTGATCGCCAACTATGCGTTCCTGCTGGCGCAGACGTTCAACTCATTTTATGCCAAAAAGGAACAGGGCAAATATATTTACTCCGTGCGGGACGCAGAGTCGGACAACAAGCGGAGCCTCCGTTTGCAGATCGCTTCCCTGACCGCCAACACCATCCGGCAGAGCATGCTGCTGCTGGGCATCGCGGTGCCGGAAAGAATGTAGAACGATACCTGCGAACCGGCTATGCAACCGGTTCGCAGGCCGTTATTTTTCCCCCATGGCCAGCGCCTGATCGCAGATGGACTGCCCTTTGAGCAACTCACCGTACCCCATATACGATTTGCCGAGCATGAACATGGCAAAAGCATTCTGCGGCTGCATCGCCAGTATTTTATTCCACTGGATGGCGGCTTGTTTAAAATCCTGTTTTTTGTAATAAGCATTGGCCAGGTTGAGCATTACCTGGATGTCTTTCGGTCTTAAGCTGGAAGCGGTTTGCAGGTTGCTGATGGCATCGTCGTACGCGGCCTGTTTCAGGTAGGCCATCCCCAGGTTCAAATAAAGATCCGCATCGGCCGGGCGTCCTGACCTGGTTGCCTGTTCAAATGCCCCGGCGGCGTGTTTGTAGTTTTTCATATTAAAATACATCATTCCCAGTTCGTAATATACGGCCGGTGGGTTACCGCCAGCCTTCAGTGATTCTTCGTAGTATTGTACGCTCTTTTCAAACGCCTCCAGCTGCGCGGATATGCGCGCCGCCTTACAGAGGTCTTCCCCGTTCAATGTTCCCTCCCCGTGCGCTTTTGCCAGCGCCTGTGCCGCTTCTGCGGGATGGTCGAGATAAGCATAGCTGAGCCCGATCAGGCGGTGCATCCGCGGCATGCCGAGTTCCTGCGCGCGGAAAGCGCAGGTCAGCGCGTCTTCCCAGGCCCGTTCTTCGAAATGCAGGGCGGCCAGCAGCTGCCAGGCAGCCTCGTGGCCGGGCGACTGTTGTAACAACCGCTGCAAAAGCTGTTTGGCGGGCTCGTATGCCAGTTGATGATGATGGATGCCCGCAAGCGCCATATAGGCGTCCGCAAAGCGCCCGTTTTCCCTGATGGCCATTTCGAAATATACCTGCGCCTCATCCAGCCGCCCGATGCGCTGCATACGCAGGCCCTTCCGGTACGCGGCTCTGGCCGGGTCGCCCGCCATTTTAGCCCCTTCCATTTTCATGGCAGGCAATTGGATGGCGCATGGCGCCCGTTCCAGGCTGGATACGGTGTTTTGTCCGTCTGCTGCAAAGGAATGGCCCGCCGGCAGGTCAGCCAGGGCGGCTTGCGCGGTAACCACCGGCGCAATCAGGCATAGGTTCAGGATACGGTATAGGTTCATAGCATAGCGCTCGTCGCTACACAAATGTAAAAAATGTTAATTTATAAAGAATGGCTATTTCATGTTATCCGAGGAAAACGACAGGGGCAGCAGGTGCCCTGCGTCGGGGATAACGATCACTTTACCGCGGAGGCCGCCCAGGATGAGGCGGATGGGCCGCTGAAAGCGCTGCTGGTACTCTGCCAGCGTTTGCCGGCAGATGCCGCAGGGCGTCACGGGCTGTTCGCTGGGCCCTTGTTCGTTGTCGTAGCTCACGGCGAGGGTTTCCACCGCCACGCCGGGAAAAAAGGAAGATACGGCCGATAAGGTGGTCCTTTCCGCGCAGATGCCCACGGGATACGACGCGTTTTCCTGGTTGGTGCCGGTCACCACCTGCCCGTTGGTCAGCAGGGCGGCCGCTCCTACCCTGAAGCGGGAATAGGGCGCATATGCCTGGCGGGTGGCGTCTTTGGCGGCCTGCAACAGCGCCGCATCGGCGGGAGGCAGTGTTTCGGCGCTTTCGTATTCTTCGTAATCGAACTGTGCGGTATTGATTTTCATCGGCTGATGCTTAAAAACGGGGAGCAGTGATGCTGCTTCCGAAGTTAAGGAATTTCAGCATGACTGCTCCACGCAGGTATCTTTCGAAAAAGCTTATTTGATGGTTCTGAACAACCGGCTCCAGCGGATGCCGCCCTTTCCGTAGCTCATCCAGATGAGCCAGGCTTTGCCCACCACATGGTCTTCCGGCACGAAGCCCCAGTAACGGGAGTCGAGGGAATGATGGCGGTTGTCGCCCATCATCCAGTAATAGTTCATTTTGAAGGTATACTGGTCGGTCGCCGTCCCGTTGATGACGAAACGGCCGTTTTTCGATTCGAGCGTGTTCTTTTCATACACGGCGATAATGCGGCGGTAGAGCTCGATATTGCTGCTGTCGAGGCGAACGGTGGCGCCTTTTTTCGGAATGTAGATAGGCCCGAAATTATCCACCGTGTATTTGAAATGCGCCGTATCCTGCGGCCATACGCCGTCTTCATTGCTGTCGAGGAAAGGCTCCACCTGCCCGTTCACCGCTTCCAGCTGTTTAACGGCTTTTTCTTCGCCGGGCGTCAGGTTATAGCTGATTTTGCCGGACACGCGCACTTCCGGCACGTCTTCAATGTTCATTTCTTCCAAACGCATATGGTTCAGGCGGTCACCGCTGGTGGTGGTCACATGGTACAGCCTTTCGCTGGCCGGCGGCGGCGTTTCCGGCACACCGTTCACGACAACGATGCCGTTGCGCACCTCCAGCGTATCGCCTGCAATGCCCACGCAGCGCTTGATATAGTTTTCCCGCTTGTCCACCGGGCGGGAAATCACCCGGTACTGGCCCCACACCTGTTCGCGGCCCATGCGGCGCACCAGGTCGTAGTAGCTTTCGTCCGACCGTTCAAGCGCCACCGTGTCGCCTTCAGGGAAATTGAACACCACCACGTCGTTGCGGTGGATCTCCCCCAAACCGGGGATGCGCTTGTATTTCCATTGCACGGCCTCGGAGTACGCCTTGGTATATTTCGTTAAGGGTAATGTATGGTGGGTAAACGGCACCGCCAGGGGTGTCATGGGAATGCGGGGGCCGTAGCTAACTTTGCTCACAAACAGGAAATCGTTTACCAGCAAGGTTTTTTCCATAGACGGGGTAGGGATGGTGTATGCCTCGAAAATGAAGGTCCGAATCAGCGTTGCCGCAATCACAGCGAAGATAGCCGCGTCGAGCCATTCCCGTAATGCGGATTTTTTCTTCTTCGGCTGACCGTCTTTCTTCTTCCAAAATGCCAGGTTCATGCTGTTCTTTTTAAATGTTCAAAGAACAAATATAATATTCTGCTAATTGTAAGCCAGAAAACAGCCACAAAAGTTTTCTTAAAAAATCCCACGTTAGTTTGGCGGCTGATGGGAATAGGATACGAGTTTATTTCTATTTTTGTTTAATCCGACTTCCAGAACATTGAACAGTTTCACCATAAAGGACATTGAAAGCCTTACGGGCATCAAGGCGCACACCATCCGCATATGGGAGCAACGTTACAAATTGCTGCGTCCCAAACGGAAGGACACCAATCACCGCGTTTATAACAACGTGGACCTCAAGCACATGCTCCGTATCGCTTACCTGTACCGCCATGGTTACAAGATCTCGAAAATCGCGGTAATGACGGAGGACGAGATCAGGCGATTGTCGATGGAAGATGCCGGCCAGAAAGGCACGCACACGCAACAGGTGTATGTCAACCAGCTGGTAGAGGCCATGATCGATTTTGACCAGGCCCGGTTTGAAAAGATTTTCCATACGGTGCTGCTGCGCATGGGCTTCGAGCAATGCATGCTCAAGGTGATCTACCCTTACCTCGAAAAAGTAGGCCTGCTCTGGCTGGCGGATTGCGTTATTCCCGCGCAGGAGCACTTTGCCTCCGGCATCATCCGCAAAAAACTAATGGTGGCTATCGACGGGCTCGACATACCGGCCGAAAACGGCGAGAAGTTCCTGCTGTTCCTGCCCGAAGGGGAATTCCATGAAATACCGCTGCTGTTTGTACACTACCTGCTGAAGAAGCACGGTTGCTCGGTGGTGAACTTCGGGGCCAACGTGCCGCTGGAAGACCTGCGCTTTTACACGGAACGCAAGCGCGTGCACCACATCTACTCCCATATTATTTCCAACGTTCCGCAAAAGACGCTGGACAATTTCGTCAAAGAGCTCGGCGGGCATTTCGCGGATATCCCAGTCATCCTATCGGGCCCGCAGGTCACGCGCATCGCCCACCCTCCCGCAAATCTCACGCTGCTCGCCACGTTGCACGACATGCTCAATTTCGCGCGCCGGGCAGTCGCAACCTGACCTTCCTGTCACCTTTGTTGAGCAGGGCTGCATGTGCACAGGTAAACCGTACAATCGGTATGAAAACCGGATGACCGCTATACACGTTCCTACAACTCTCTTTCCAGGATGCGGCTGATTTCAGCAGCGCGGTTCATCACCATAAAATGGCCGCCGTTCACGATGGTATGCGTAGGCTTCACATACCGGCGGGGAAAAGGCCGGTCGCTGCTGCCGTGGATATGCAGCAGGGAAGACGGCACCCATTCGTTCTGCCACTGGAGAATGGCGTTGAGCGCCCAGCGCATGTAGGAGTAATCTTTTTTCATCATATAGTCGCGCAGCAGCGCAAGTTCCTCTTCGCTTTTGCTTTGCATGAAAAGGCGCACGATATATTGCCTGCGCCGGAACAGTATGCTGTCTGGCAGCCGGTGCAGCAGCATCCGCGCCATGCCGTTGTAGTAGGGCGGCAGTTCCTGGCGGTGTTTCACCGACGAGAGCAATACCACTTTTTCGATCGGGATGTGGCGGGCTATTTCGATGCTCATCATGCCGCCGAATGAAAGGCCCAGCACCACAGGGTTGGGGTGCATGATGCGGCGGGCCATGCGCAGGGCGTATTCGCCGATGGGTTCCGTTGCGTTCAGCGGCTGAATCCAGGGAAGAAAATGCACCTCGTACCCTGCAGGAAACTCCAGGCGGCTGAACACTCTTTCGTCTGCGCCCAGCCCGCTGATCAGGTATATGTGCTTGTTATTCATCTTCTGCTGATTTGCGGATGCCGTACCGTTCCATCTTGTTGTAAAGGTGGCTGCGCTGGATGTCGAGCTCCTGCGCCGTTCTGGAAACGTTCCGGCCGTTTTTGTTCAGCATGAACTCGATAAATATTTTTTCCACTTCGTCCCGGAAGTCGTGCAGGCGCGTCAGCACCAGCAGTTCATCGTTCAGGAAGTGACTTTTTTTTTCTCGTGATTCGGCACCACGTAATTCTCCACATCGTCTGCCGTAATGGTTTTGCCGGAGAGGATCACCAGCCTTTCCACTACGTTGCGGAGCTCGCGGATGTTACCCGTCCACTGGTGCGCCTGCAATGCCTTGATCGCGTCTTTGTCGGCGCTTTTACGGGCGGTGCCGTATTCGGTGCACACCAGGTCGAGGAAGTGATCCACCAGCAGGGGAATGTCTTCTTTCCGGTCGTTCAGCGACGGCACATGGATGAGAATAACGCTGAGGCGGTGGTACAGGTCGAGGCGGAAGTTCTTTTCCTCCACTTCCCTGAGCAGGTCTTTGTTGGTGGCCGCCACTACGCGCACGTCTACGCTGATTTCCTTGTCGCCGCCCACGCGGGTGATTTTGCCTTCCTGCAGTGCCCGCAATACTTTGGCCTGCGCGGAGAGGCTCATATCGCCGATCTCGTCGAGGAAGAGGGTACCGCCCGAAGCCTGCTCGAACTTGCCGATGCGCTGTTTCACTGCAGACGTGAAGGAGCCTTTTTCGTGGCCGAAAAGCTCGCTTTCGATCAGTTCGCTGGGAATGGCCGCACAGTTCACTTCCACCATCGGGCCGCTGGCGCGGTTGCTGTATTCGTGGATCCACCGGGCCACGAGCTCCTTCCCCGCCCCGTTATCGCCGGTTACCAGCACCCGCGCGTCGGTGGGCGCCACTTTGTGGATGGTATCCTTGATTTTGACGATGGGCGCAGATTCGCCGATCATTTCGGGGGTTTTGTTCACCTTTTTGCGCAACACCTTCGTTTCGGCCACCAGCGTGGTTTTGTCGAGCGCGTTCCGCAGCGTGATCAGCAGCCGGTTCAGATCCGGGGGCTTGGAAATGTAGTCGTACGCCCCTTTTTTCACCGCTTCCACGGCCGTATCGATATTCCCGTGGCCGCTCACCATGATGATGGGCACGTCGGGATTGATTTCTTTTGCTTTTTCCAGGAACTCCAGGCCGTCCATCTTGGGCATCTTGATGTCGCACAAAACGGCGTCGTATGCTTTGCCCTGGTACATTTTAAACCCTTCCGCCCCATCTGCCGCTTCTTCCACTTTGTACCCTTCGTATGTCAGGATTTCAGAAAGCGTTTTCCGGATGCTTTTTTCGTCGTCAATAATCAGGATATTGGCCATAGGTTGTCTATTATTTTAAACAGTGCCAAAATTAAGAAAAAGAAGCCAACCACCGGGAAAACCCCTAAAATACTCCCGCCTCATCGCAGTAAGAATGAATAATTTGTGTACTGTAAAAGGTTTCGCGGGAAACAGTCTACTAATTATACGGGTTTTATATGTAATTTTAGCCCATCAGAGGTAACTATTCACAAGTATGAAGAAACTGCTGGAACAACTCAAATTGCGGCACGCGGCCGCAGCGGCCAACGCCTATCCTTCATCCGAGCAGGTATGGGCTTTCTGCAGGGACCTGGTGAACTGGTTGTTCCCGGAACATACCGGCAGGGTGATGAGCGGCGCCGAGCTGGAGTTATATGCGGCGCAGCTGGAAGACAGGCTGAAAGACCTGTTGATTCCCATGGAAGGGAGCCTTCCGCAACCCGCGGCGGCTACGGCAAAATTGTTCATGGAACAGGTGCCGGGCATTTACGGCAACCTGACCAAGGATGCGGAAGCCATCCTGCAGGGCGACCCTGCGGCCACCTGCCTCTATGAAGTGATCAGGGCCTATCCCGGCTTTTATGCCATTGCGGCGTACCGCGTGGCGCACGGCCTGCATACGCTGGGCGTGCCCCTGCTGCCGAGGGTGATCACCGAATTTGCGCACGACCGCACGGGCATCGACATTCACCCCGCGGCACAGATCGCGCCGTATTTCTGCATCGACCATGGCACGGGCGTGGTGATCGGGGAAACCACCGTTATCGGCCCGCATGTGAAAATATACCAGGGGGTTACCCTGGGCGCTTTGAGCATCGATAAAACGATGGCGATGAACAAGCGCCATCCCACCATCGAAGAGCACGTGGTGATCTACGCCGGGGCCACCATTCTGGGAGGCGATACCGTGATCGGCCACCACAGCATCATCGGCGGCAACGTTTGGCTGATCAAATCCACCGACCCGTATTCGCGGATTTATTACAAGGCCGACGGCAGCATCAAAGTCGTATAACACATCAGCGCGTTTAAAAGATCAAACACCGAGATGAAAACAGTACTGGATTTAGTGGGCAACACCCCCATGGTGGCCCTGCAACGCATACCTGAAAATCCCAATGTCACCATTTACGCCAAACTGGAAGGAACGAATCCCGGCGGCAGCGTAAAAGACCGTGCCGCCTTCGGCATGATCAAAGGGGCGCTCGACCGCGGGGAGATCAAACCCGGCATCAGGCTCATTGAAGCCACGAGCGGCAATACCGGCATCGCGCTGGCCATGATCGCCAACCTCTTTGGCGTGGAAATAGAACTGGTGATGCCTGAAGACGCCACGCGCGAACGCGTGCTCACCATGGAGGCTTTCGGCGCCAAAGTGGTGCTTACCCCGAAGGAACAAAGCATGGAAGGCGCCATCGACTATGCGCATGCGCAGGTGGAAAAGGGCGGCTACCATATGCTGAACCAGTTCGCCAACCCGGACAATTACGGCATGCACTACCGCACCACCGGCCCGGAAATCTGGCGAGACACCGGCAAGAGCGTCACCCATTTCGTATCCGCCATGGGCACCACGGGCACCATTATGGGCGTAAGCCGCTACCTCAAGGAAGTGAATCCCTCCATCCAGATCGTGGGCTGCCAGCCCACGGAAGGCTCCAAAATACCCGGCATCCGCAAATGGCCGGAAGCCTACCTGCCGAAAATATTCGACAAAGAACGGGTAGACCGCATCATGGACATTTCCGAGGCGGAAGCACGCGAAATGACCCGCCGCCTCGCCAGGGAAGAGGCCGTTTTCTGCGGCATGAGCAGCGGGGGCGCCGTGGCCGCGGCCGTACGCCTATCCCGGGAACTGAAACACGGCGTAATCGTGTGCATCATCTGCGACCGCGGAGACCGCTACCTGAGCAGCGACCTGTTCGGCGTGTAAATCCAGCCGCTCACCTTTTCCGTGATGCCGGCCGTACGGGCAATTCCGGGCACAACGGTGCGGTAATGGAATTTCGACAACTGCTCCTCCCGGGGCAGGCATACCGACGCCTGTCATTACCCCCAAAAACCATATGGCCTTTTTCTGGCCCTAAAAAGAAAAACCCGCCTCCGGAGGAAGCGGGTTTCATATTTCCGTTGCGGGAAGACTATTTTTTCATGTACATCACCTCTTTTACGAGTTTCACTGTTCTTTCCACATCGGGCAGGTACAGTTTCACCAGGTTGGGCGCGTAGTGCATCGGCGCGTCGGCGGCGGTGATGCGGCGGATGGGCGCGTCGAGGTAATCGAACCCTTCTTTCTGGATGCGGTAGGAGATTTCGGAAGAAACGCTGGAGAACGGCCATTGCTCTTCCACGATCACGAGGCGGTTCGTTTTTTTCACGGACTCCAGGATGGTGAACCAGTCGAGCGGGCGGATGGTGCGCAGGTCGATCACTTCGGCCTCGATACCTTCTTTGGCCAGTTCTTCGGCGGCGCCCAGCGCAACTTTCATCATTTTGTTGAAAGACACGATAGTCACGTCCTTACCGGCGCGTTTGATGTCGGCTTTACCGATGGGGATGATGTACTCTTCTTCGGGTACTTCGCCCATGTCTCCGTACATCTGCTCGCTTTCCATGAAAACAACCGGGTCGTCGTCGCGGATGGCGGCTTTGAGGAGGCCTTTGGCATCATATGGGTTCGACACTGACACTACTTTCAGGCCGGGGATGTTGGCATAATAGCTCTCAAATGCGGTGGAGTGCTGTGCGCCCAGCTGACCGGCGGAACCGTTGGGGCCGCGGAACACGATGGGGCAGCCTACCTGTCCGCCACTCATCGCCAGCATTTTGGAGGCGGTATTGAGGATCTGGTCCAGCGCCAGTACGGCGAAGTTCCAGGTCATGAATTCCAGTACCGGACGAAGGCCGTTTTGCGCGGCGCCTACACCGATGGCAGTGAAACCCAGCTCGGCAATAGGGGTGTCGATTACGCGGCGGGCGCCGAATTCATCGAGCATTCCCTGGCTAACTTTGTACGCTCCGTTGTACTCTGCCACTTCCTCTCCCATCAGGAATACCCGCTCATCGCGGCGCATTTCTTCCTGGAGGGCTTCTCTTAAGGCTTGTCTGAAGGCTATCTGACGCATTTGATTCTTTAATATATTTTGAACATTACACACCTTTCTCAAAAAAGGCAGGGCAAAAATATCGTTTGTTGGCGAAAAACCAAAGCATTTACATTTTCTCTATCACCATCGCGCTGGCGCCCCCGCCCCCGTTGCAGATGCCGGCCACGCCATAGCGGCCGTTCTCCTTGTGCAGAATGGACGTTAAAGTGACAATAATTCTGGCCCCGCTGCAGCCGATGGGGTGCCCCAGCGCCACGGCCCCGCCCCAAACGTTGAGCGTGCCGGGCCGGATGCCCAGATCCCGTTCGTTGGCCAGCGCCACGCACGAAAACGCCTCGTTGATCTCGGCAAAATCCATATCCCCGATGCCGAGGCCGGCCTTTTTAAGCGCCTTGCTGATCGCTTTCACCGGGGTGGTGGTAAACCATTCGGGCGCCTGCGAAGCGTCCGCAAAGCTGATAATTTTGGCCAAAGGCTTCAAGCCCAGCTCCTTCAGCTTCTCCCCGCTCACCAGCACCACGGCGGCGGCGCCGTCATTGATCTTGGAGGCGTTGGCCGCCGTTACGGTACCGTCTTTCTGGAAAGCGGGTTTCAGGGTGGGCATCTTTTCGAAGTTCACTTTCCCGGGCTCCTCGTCTTCGCTTACCGTGGTGGCCTGTTTGCCGGGGACCTGCACAGCCACGATTTCGTCTTTGAAATATCCTTTCTCAGCCGCGGCCGCCGCTCTTTTATAGCTTTCGGTGGCAAATTTATCCTGGTCTTCCCGGGTGATTTTATATTCGGCGGCGCAGATTTCGGCGGCGTTGCCCATGTGAAAATCCTTGTAAGGATCCCACAGCCCGTCGCGGAGAATGCCGTCGATCACCGCGCCGTGCCCCAGCCGGTAACCGCCGCGGGCTTTTTCGAGGTAATACGGGATGTTGCTCATGCTTTCCATGCCGCCTGCCACCACCACGTCGTTATCGCCAAGCATGATGCTCTGCGCGCCGAGCATGATGGCCTTCATGCCGGAAGCGCACACCTTGTTCACCGTTGTACAGGGCACGGTATTGGGCAGCCCCGCGTACAGGCTCGCCTGGTTGGCGGGCGCCTGGCCGGCGTTGGCGCTGATCACGTTCCCCATATATACTTCCTGCACCTGGTCCGCGCTCACCTTGGCGCGCTCCAGCGCGGCCCTGATCACGGTGGCGCCCAGCTGCGTAACGGGCACATTGGCCAGCGCGCCGCTGAGGCTGCCGATGGGCGTTCTGGCGATCGATACGATAAATACTTCTTTCATCCTGTTTAGCTTTGTTGTTTTGGTGAATTCCCCCCCGGGGAATCTCCAAATTTAAGTAATTACCGGGCCGTCACCAAAAGACGGCGGGCGCCGCGGCTGAACCCACCGGCATAAAATATATATTTTTTCACGATATCGCTCCGGCGGCCGAAAGCATGCTCCCCGTTCCGCAGTTTTATCTTATGTTTGCCGTTGGTAAACCGGAAAACGCACCCTCGATTTGATCTCGCAAAACACCATACAACAGATACTCAACCGCATAGACATCGTGGAGATTGTCGGTTCTTTCGTTAAACTGAAAAAACGGGGCGCCAACTACCTTGGCCTCTGCCCTTTCCATAACGAAAAGTCGCCCTCCTTCACCGTGTCCGGCACCAAGGAGATCTACAAGTGTTTCGGCTGCGGCAAAAGCGGCAACACCATCAACTTCCTCATGGAGCACGAAAAATACTCCTACGTGGAAGCGCTCCGGTGGCTGGCGCAGAAATACAACGTGGAGATCGAGGAAAAAGAGGTGAGCCCGGAGGTGAAGGCCCAGCAGCAGCTGGCCGACAGCCTGTTTATCATCAACAACTTCGCCCGCGACTATTTCGTCAAAACCCTCCACGAAACCGACGAAGGCCAGAACGTGGGCCTCAGTTATTTTGAGGAAAGGGGCTTTACGGAAGAAACGGTGCGGAAGTTCCAGCTGGGATACTGCCTCAACGAACGCGATGCTTTCGTGAAAGCGGCGCTGGCGAAAGGTTACAACCAGGAATACCTGCTGAAAACGGGCCTGGTAGCCATCCGGAATGAACAGCCTGCGGATAACTACCGCGGCCGCGTGATTTTTCCCATCCACAACCAGAGCGGGAAAGTACTGGGCTTCGGCGCGCGCATCCTTGTCAAAAGCGACCGCGCCCCCAAAT
Source organism: uncultured Chitinophaga sp. (assembly GCA_965653365.1). Taxonomy (GTDB): domain Bacteria; phylum Bacteroidota; class Bacteroidia; order Chitinophagales; family Chitinophagaceae; genus Chitinophaga. The sequence goes on from CBFGZV010000006.1 coordinate 127,785, forward strand.
ACATCAATTCCCCCGAAAACGACATCTACGTAAAAAGTAAAGTGCTCTATGGTACTTACTTCGCCCGCCACTCGATCGACAAGCTCGACGAATGCCTGCTGGTGGAAGGTTATACGGACGTGGTATCGCTTCACCAGGCCGGCATCGAAAACGTGGTGGCCAGCAGCGGCACTTCGCTCACCACCGACCAGCTGCGCCTCATCAAAAAATACACCCGCAACCTCACCATCCTCTACGATGGCGACAACGCCGGTGTAAAAGCGGCGCTGCGCGGCCTCGACATGGCTATCGAAGAAGGCCTCAACGTAAAACTGGCGCTCATCCCCGATAAGGAAGACCCGGACAGCTACGTGCGCAAGATCGGAGCCGAAGGGTTCCGCCAGTTCATCGCCGAAAACAAGCAGGACTTCATCCTCTTCAAACTCCAGGTATCCCTCAAGGAAGCCGGCAACGACACCACCCGCAAATCGCAGCTGGTGAATGAAATCGCCGAAACCATCGCGCGGATCGACAAGGTGGAGGATTTCACCAAGCAGCAGGACTACATCCGCCAGTGCAGCCAGCTCCTGAAAATCGACGAGGAAGGCATGGTGACGCTGGTGAACAAATACATCCGCGACCGCCTCACCAAGCAGGCCGCCCAGCAGCAAAGCAAACAGCAGCCCTTCCAGGGCGGCGGCGAGGACGACGGGCCTTCGCTCGCGGAAATGTACCCCGAGTATTTCGAGGAAGGCGCCCCCACGGCTACGCCCGGCGATAACCTGTTCAACAAAGACGAAAAGCAGGAAAGGGAACTGGTGAAGATACTGCTGCGCTTCGGTGATAAAATATTCAGTGAGGAACTGAACAATACGGTGGCGGACTACGTTTTCCACCTCCCCTACGATTTCGAATCGCTGGCAGACAGTGAGATCGTTAAAAAGATTTTACGCGAATACAAGGCCCAATACGACCAGGGCAACCCGCTCGATAAAAAGTGGTTCCTCTACCACCAGGATTCGGAGATTGCGCAGAACGTGGCGCTGATCCTGGAAGACAAGGAAGCGGAGCTCAGCCACAACTGGCAGGAACGGTTCGAGATCAAAACCGTGTACGGCGATGCGGCTTACCTGAAAGACACCCTCTCCACTACCAACTACCTCATCCTCCGCAAGATCAAAAAGCTGATCGTGGAAAACCAGCAGGAAATGGAAAAAAGCACCGAGCTGGAAGAGCAGATGAAATGCCTCGAACTGCATCAGCACCTCAAGCAGCTGGAAAAAGAACTGACCCAGCAGTTAGGCATGGTGATATTCAAATAAGTTTTCTTCCCCAACGCTCGAACGTAAAAGCATACGCATGCTTATCGTCGGCCGTGTGCGGCTCGCTGGCTTCCAGCAACCATTCGGCACGGTTTATTTCAGGGAAAAATGCGTCGCCCTGCACGGTGGTGTGCACACGGGTGAGGTAAATGCGGTTAACGAGCGGGAAAGCCTGCAGGAAAATCTCCGTGCCGCCGGTGATGAAGATCTCATTCACGTCTTGCTCCTCCGCGGCTATGATGGCCGCTTCGATAGACGATACCACGGTGATGCCGGGATGACTGTAGCCGGCCTGCCGTGTGATCACGATGTTCTGGCGGCCTTTGAGCGGCTTGCCCATCGATTCGAAGGTTTTGCGGCCCATGATGATGGGAAAGCCCCAGGTGGTGTTCTTGAAAAATTGCAGATCGGCCGGCAGGTTCCAGGGCAGCCGGTTTTCGATGCCGATCACGTTGTTCTCCGATGCCGCCACGATAATGGAAATGATCATACGGCAACGGGGGCTTTGATATGAGGATGGGACTGGTAGTTCTCGAGGGTGAAATCTTCATACCCGAAACTGAAGATGTCTTTCACGGCCGGGTTCAGCTTCATGACGGGCAGCGGGTATGGCTGGCGGGTCAGCTGCAGCTGCGCCTGTTCGATGTGGTTATTGTAGAGGTGCACATCGCCGAAGGTATGTACGAACTCGCCCGGCTGCAGGCCGCACACCTGTGCGATCATCATCGTGAGCAGCGCGTAGGAAGCGATATTGAAGGGCACGCCTAAAAACACATCCGCGCTGCGCTGGTAGAGCTGGCAGCTCAGGCGGCCGTCGGCTACGTAAAACTGGAACAGGCAATGACAGGGACTAAGCGCCATCTGCGGCAGGTCCGCCACGTTCCAGGCGTTCACGATGAGGCGGCGGGAATCCGGGTTCTTTTTGATCTGTTCCACCACTTCCGCGATCTGGTCGAAGGTCTGGCCGTTGGCCCCTTCCCAGCTGCGCCACTGTTTCCCGTACACGGGGCCCAGTTCGCCCGTTTCGCTGGCCCATTCGTCCCATATCTTCACACCGTGATCCTGGAGGTACTTCACGTTTGTGTCGCCTTTCAGGAACCAGAGCAATTCATAAATGATTGATTTGAGGTGCAGCTTTTTGGTGGTCACCATCGGGAAGCCCTCCTGCAGGTTGAAACGCAACTGGTAGCCGAAGCAGCTGCGGGTTCCGGTACCGGTGCGGTCTGTTTTGACATTGCCGGTATCGAGTATATGTTGCAATAAATCAAGGTATTGTTGCATAACCCTGCAAGTTACAGGGAAAACGCCATTCTGCCTAGCCGCTTCGTAAAATGTGGATTTCGCGTGGATTTCGCAGTAAAAATAATATAAATAAAAGGTGGTGAATAAACAAATCTCATTTCCGGCAAATTTCCTTAATCTGCACTATTACGGAAAATGTGAGAAACCCTTATTTTTTAATCATCAACCAAAATCTAAAACCGAGCGACAATCCAGAATCAACAGCTGAAAGTCGATCCATGATGCGCATATCTTAAGCAGAAAAACTTGTTACAGCAACACCGGACCTCTAAATATTTAACCCTGGCATTTATCCAACGCATCATTGCGGCAAGCGTCGTATGAACATACTGTTTTATCAACCTCTAAACCTCTTATTATGCAACTTAATGCGCCTCATTAAGCGGCCGGCCTGCATGGCCGGAAACCGTCACGTTTGAAAAACTCACAAATCCAATCACCTCTAAATCGCCCAAATCATGCATCTGATCAGAAATTGGACGCTGCTGCTATTATTGTTATGCAGCGCAATCACGGCTGCCGCCCAGCAGAAAGTAACCGGCAGGGTTACCGACGCCGCGGGGAGCGGCATTCCTGGTGTTACCGTGCGCTTGCAACAGACCAACCGCGGCACAATCACAGACGCCCAGGGCCGCTACTCCATCGAAGCGGCGCAAGGCAATACCCTCATCTTTTCCTTTACCGGTTTCAAAACCTTCCAGGCAGTCGTCAGCGGCAGCACGGTAGACGCACAGCTGCAGGAAGACTATGCGAATCTCGACGAAGTGGTGGTGACCGGCCTCGCCACTTCCGTTAAACGAAGCAACCTCGCCAACGCCGTGGCCACCATCTCCGCCAAAGAGCTGTACGGCGTAGCGCCGGCGCAAACCTTCGACGCCGCCCTCAGCGGAAAAATCCCAGGCGCCCTCATCAACGCCAACTCCGGCGCCCCCGGCGGCGGCATCTCCGTAAAAATGCGCGGCGTCACTTCCATTTTCGGCAACTCCCAACCGCTCTACGTGGTAGACGGTGTTTTTATCAGTAACGTGAGCGTGCCCGCGGGCCTCAACATCATTACTGCGGCGGCTTCGGCCGGTAACCCGCAGAACCAGGACAATCCATCCAGCCGTGTTGCCGACATCAATCCGGAAGACATCGAAAACATCGAAATCCTCAAAGGCGCTTCCGCCGCTGCCATTTACGGCTCCAAAGCAGCCGCCGGCGTAATGATCATCACCACCAAAAAAGGATCTTCGCTCGGCCGCACCACGGTGCGCCTCACGCAAGACCTCGGCGTCACCAAAGTGCGCAAGCTGCTGGGCGTGCGCCGCTTTACCGAAGAAACCGCCTTTGCATTGGGCGGCGCCCCTGCGCGCGACCAGTTCATCGCCGCCCGCAATGCCGGCAAACTGTTTGACTACGAAAAAGAGATGTACGGCGAAAACGGGCTCATCTCCAACACCGGCGTAAGCCTCAACGGCGGTAACGAACGCACCGGCGTATATTTTTCCGCCAACCGCCGCAGCGAAGCCGGCATCATCAAAAACTCCGGCTACCTCAACAACTCCGTGCGCCTGAATGTGGACCACCAGCTGAGCGATCGTATCTCCGTTGGCGTGCGCACGGCGTACATGAACACCTCCGCCGACCGCGGCCTCACCAACAACGACAATAACAGCGTGACATACGGCGTGTCGCTGGCCACCATCCCAGAATTCATCGACCTGCACCCCGATCAGTTCGGCAACTATCCGGTGAACCCGAAAGCCGCCAACCCCCTCGAAACGAGAGATAAAATGCGCAACAACGAAACGGTGAACCGCGTGCTCACCGGCGGTGAAATAAAAGCCACGCTGCACCAGAACGATCAGACCAATACCAAATTCATCGTTCGCGGCGGTATCGACTTCTTCAACCTGAAAACGGAAGCCGTGTTCCCCCGCTCCCTCCAGTTCATGAAAGGCGGCCTCAACGGCGCTTCCATCCAGGGGAATACCAACAACCTCAACACGAACCTGATGGGCGTGCTGGTGAATTATTTCGAAGCCAAACCCTCGCTCACGTTCACCACCTCGCTGGGCGCCACGCTGGAAACGAGCTACCTCGACAATATCATTTCCATCGCCACCAACCTTTTGCCGCAGCAACAGAACGTAGACCAGGCTTCCGCTTCGCAGCTGCAGCAGTTCCGGCAGAAGTACCGCGACAATGGTATTTTCGTGCAGGAAGACGTGCTGATCTCTGATGCTATCACCCTCTCGGCCGGCGTGCGTTTCGACCGTTCCACCAATAATGGCGACTACAAAAAATACCTCGTGCTGCCGAAAGGATCCGTATCGTGGAACCTCGCGAAAATGGACTTCTGGAACGTGGAAAAAATCAACAGCCTGAAGCTGCGCGCGGCATACGGGCAGGCGGGCAACGTACCCACCTACGGCGCGAAGTTCCTCGCCCTCACGGCGAGCAACATCGGCGGCCAGCCCGGTTCGCTGGTGGATAACCAATTGGGGAACGAAGGCATCGAGCCGGAACGGCAAACGGAGCTGGAAGCCGGTGTAGACATCAGTATGTTCAACGGCCGCCTCAGCCTCGACGCCACCTACTACCAGAAAAAAATCTACGACCTCCTCCTGCGCCGCGCCGTACCACCGTCTTCCGGTTTCCTGCAACAATGGGTGAACGGCGGCGACCTCCAGAACAAGGGCATTGAGCTGAGCCTCAACGCCATCCCGGTAGACACGCGTAAGGTGCGCTGGAGCTCCACCATCAACTTCTGGAAAAACACCTCCGAAGTAACCCGCCTCACCATCCCGGCATTCCCGCTGGGCGCTTTCGGTAACACGCTCGGCAACTTCTTCATCGAAGAGGGTAAGTCCGCCACACAAATCATCGGCACCCTCGGCACCGGCAAAGGCGTGGGCGTGCTGGGCAATTCGGAACCCGACTTCCAGATGAGCTTCTTCAACGACCTCACCCTCTTCTCCGACCTGAGCCTGCGCGTGATGATGCACTGGAAAAAAGGCGGCGACAACATCAACCTCACCGAATACCTGTCAGACATCTTCGGCACGTCGTACGATTACGACGAGGATAAGAACGGCAACGGCATTAAAGACGGCCTGGACCGGATGGCTGCCGCCGGCGCCAACGACGCCAGCGTGCGGGTGCAGGACGCCTCTTATTTCCGCATCCGTGAGATCGGGCTGTATTACCAGGTGCCCATCCCGAAAAACCGCTACATCAGCGGCGTGAAGGTGGGCGTATCCGCCAGCAACTGGTTCACTTTTACAGACTACAAGAGTTACGATCCGGAGTCGTCCAACTTCGGCAGCAACACCATGGCCACCGCCACTACCCGCGGCAGTACGGGCATTTCCACCGGCGTGGAAGTAACACCCTACCCTGCCACCAAACGTGCCATGTTCCACCTGGGCGTAACATTCTGATCACTGAAAAAAACTGAACCATGAAACCACGTAACATTATATTCCTGCTTCTCCTTTCCGCCGCCGCCATACTGCCGGCCTGCCAGAAAGGGGAAATCACCAATCTCAACACCCCGGTGGCGGACGATATCATCAAAGGCGCCACCAAGGAACAGCTCGACAACCTGGTGGTGGCATTGGAATCCAGCACCCGTTTCACGCTGAATACTTACTACGACGCCGTGAGCATCCTCGGCCGCGAGATATACCGTTTCTCCGGCTCCGAGCCGCGCTATACCACGGAACTGATGGGCCAGGGCGAACTGAACAACAACACCTTTTACATCACCAACCCCTGGGCGTCGCGCTACCGCGCGGTGAGGCAGGCGAATATCCTGATCGAAGCGGTGGGCAACGCGGCGTACCTTTCGGCCGAACAGAAGAAAGGGTACACCGGCTTCGCCAAAACCATCATGGCGCACCAGCTGCTGATGAACCTGACGATGACGTACACAAACGGCATCCGCACCGATGTTAAGAACGCGGCGCAACTGGGGCCCATCAAACCGTACCCTGAAGCGTTGACGGACATTGCGGCCATCCTCGACGAAGGGAAGGCGGACCTCACGGGCAGCAACATCAGCTTCCCGATTTCCGACGGGTTTGCCGGGTTCAAAACCGCCGCCGGGCTGGTGCAGTTCAACCGCGCGCTGGCCGCCAGGGTGGCGGTGTACCGCCAGCAGTGGGCCGGAGCCCTGACCGCGCTCAACGAATCGTTCTTCGATCTCAACGGCTCGTTCAACAGGGGCGTGTTCCATGTTTTCAGCAGCGCCTCCGGCGACCAGCTGAATAATCTTTTCCTGCAACAAAATAATCCAGGGGAAAACAGGCTGGCCTACCCCACCTACGCCACGGAAATTTCGCCCGGCGACGACCGTATCGGCAAAGCCACGCTGCGCGCGGCGCCTGTAACGACGGACAACCTCACCTCCAACCGCGATGTGTGGATTTATACGAGCAATACCGCGCCCATCGCCATCATCCGCAACGAAGAGCTGGTCCTGATTTACGCGGAAGCGAAAATCAACCTGAACCAGATACCCGATGCCGTGGTGGCGCTGAACCGCATCCGCACCGGCCATAACGTGGGCGTGTACGTGGGCGGCCTCAGCCCCGCCGCGCTGCTCACGGAAATGCTCCACCAAAGGAGATACTCGTTGTTCGCGGAAGGCCACCGCTGGGTAGACATGCGGCGCTACAACCGCCTCGACCAGCTGCCGAACCCGAGGGCCGGCGACAATGTTTGGGATAAATTCCCCGTACCGCTTACGGAAGCGAACTAGCATTAAGTTTGGATATCCCCAAAAATGCGAGGGTGTACCGGAACCGGTACACCCTCTTTTATGTCGTATCATCCCGCGGTTAACGGCTTTTTTCCGCGGCCTTCACTTCGTTCAGCAAGGCGGCCAGCGCCTGCACTTTATCCGGATGCTTCGCGGCTTCGTTTTTCCGCTCGCCCGTATCTGTGTTGATATGGTAGAGTTGCGCCGCCTCATCGTTGCCTAGCTCAATATTCACAAGTTTCGCCACCTTCGCGCCCTTGCCGGGCGTGATATACTTCCAGCCATTGCTGATGATGCTCAACGCACCGCCCTGTGTAACCAGGTACCGGCGGTCTTTGCCCGATTTTCCCAGCAGTTGCGGCAGCATGTCGAAGCTGTCGGGCGCTTCGTTATCGCGCAACGTTTGGCCGGTGAGCTTCGCAAAAGACGCGAACAGATCTACCTGGCTGAACAGTGCATCGGACGTGCGGCCGCCTTTGATGCCCGCGGGCCATTGTACGATGAAAGGCACGCGCGCACCGGCCTCAAAAGCGCTGTATTTGCCGCCACGCAACGGGCCGGCGGGTTTGTGACCGCCCACCAGCTCCACCGCCTGATCCACATATCCGTCGTTCAGCACCGGGCCGTTGTCGCTGCTGAGAATCACCATGGTATTGCGGGTAAGGCCCAGGCTGTCGAGCGTGCGCATGATCTCCCCTACCTGCCAGTCGAGCTGCAGGATGGCATCGCCACGCAGACCCATGCCGCTTTTACCGCGAAACTGGCTGTGCGGGTAACGGGGCACATGAATGTCGCCGCTGGCGAAGTAGATGAAGAACGGGTTGTTTTTGTTGCGGCCGATGAAGTCCTGTGTTTTGCGGGTGATGTCGCCGGCAATATCCTGGTCTTTCCACAACGCGCTGTGCCCGCCGCTCATCCAGCCGATGCGGCTGATGCTGTCTACGATCGTCTGGTTATGGCCGTGGCCGGGGTCCGGCAGCATGCGCAGCTTTTCAGGATGTTCCGCGCCGGTGGGCTCGTTGCCTACTTTCTGTTTGTAGCTCACCTGAATGGGGTCGGCCGGGTCGAGGTTCAACACGTGGCGGTTTTCTACGTACACGCAGGGCACCCGGTCGAGCGTGGCGGGCATGATGAACGCGTAGCTGAAGCCGGTTTCGAGCGGGCCGGGTTTGATCTCTTTGTTCCAGTCGATGCCCGCGGGCGTGCCGAGGCCGAGGTGCCATTTACCCACCACGGCCGTCTGATAACCGGCATCCTGCAGCATACCCGGCAGGGTGCGGCGGTCCGTCGGGATAATCAGCGAAGCATCGCCCGGTGCGATGCCGGTGTTGCGCTGCTTCCAGGGATATTTCCCCGTGAGCAGCCCGAAGCGTGAGGGTGTACAGGTGGCGGAAGTGGCGTACGCCCGGGTGAATTTCAGGCCGTTCTTCGCCAGCCGGTCGATGTTCGGCGTCTGGATGCGCTGCATCCCGTAACAGCTTACATCGCCATATCCCAGGTCGTCCGCATAAATCACGATGATGTTGGGCTTTTGCTGGGCGATGGCGCTGAAAGGCAGCAGGCACCAGCATAACAGTCTGATGATTTTCATGAGGCTATTGCAGTTTTGGATTAATGTTCACTTCGCGCTGCGGCACCGGCCATTTTTCATCGGTACCTGTGCGGAACGCCTTGGATGTGACGAACCAGCGACTCGCCGGGTCCATCGCCGTTCCTTTTTTCCGCAGGTTGATGGCGCCGGGATAAGCCGCGCCGTAAAAGTCGCCTTTCAACACCTGGCCCGCCACGCCCCAGCGCAGCAAGTCCCAGTAACGGATGCCTTCCAGCGCCAGTTCGTTGCGCCGCTCTTTCCGCAGCAGCGTGCGCAGCGTGGCCGCATCCGTTGCGGTTACGGCCGGCATGGCCACACTGGCCCTGCTGCGCACTTTGTTAATAGTAGCATCCAGCAAAGCGCGGTCAACGGCATCGCCGGCTTCGAGCTTTGCTTCGAGGTAGCTGAGCAACACCTCAGCATACCGTATAACGGGGAGATCGATACCGGAGTTCTGCAGGTCACCGCCGGCGAACGCATCGTAATTGAACTTGCGCAGCCCGAAGCCCGTGCGGGTGGCCTGCTTCGAGGTGGTCAGCTGGTCGGGCGACTTTGACGAATCGGGATGGCTCACATACCGCAGGTTGCGGAACGGCGCGTTGTTGTACAACACGGTGTATTTCAGGCGCGGGTCGCGCTGCTGCGATATATCCTGCGGGTTATAACGGGGATCTGTAAACGAAAACGGCGTACCGTCCGTAAAGTCGTAAGATTCCACAAGGCTGCCGAGCGGGCAATACAGATGCCAGCCGCCGGCCACCGCGGGATAGTTGTGCTGCTGCATCGCGTTGGATGCAAGGTCCTGCAGGTATTGCGTGGCGAAGATGATTTCGCGGCTGGCCTCGTTGGTGCCGTTGAACAGGCTTTCGTAACTGGGGTCGATGAGGTTGTCGTTGAAGTCGATGATGGTTTTATAGGTGACCGCCGCTTCCGCGAATTTCTTTTCGCCCAGCTGCAGCCTGCCCAGGAAAGCGAGCGCGGCCTGTACGGTGGCCCTACCCCGTTCTGTAGCCGGCAGGTCTTTCACGCGGGGCAGCACCGCGGCTGCCGCTTTCAGTTCGTCTTCCACGAATTTCACCACTTCCGCCTTCGGCGCTTTCGCCACGGTGTTGGCCTCGTCGAGCGTCAGCGTTTTGGTTACCAGCGGCACGTCTTTCCAGTACTGCGACATGTAAAAGTAAGTGCAGGCGCGAATGAAACGGGCTTCCGCCTCCATGCGCTTCATCCTGGCTTCTGGCATCGGCGTTTTAGCGAGGTTTTCGAGGAAAAAGTTAGCCCGGCCGATGCGGAGATAGCTCGCGTTCCAGAACTCGCCGAGAATGCCCAGGTCCGCCGTCATGGTGCCGTTGGAAAGACGGTTGGTCACGGCGTTGTCGCCACGGCGGTCGTACGCGTTATCAGTCGCGAATTCGAGGTATAACAAGCCGTAATAAGACCACCAGTCGGTCGCGGAAAACTCCGCCGACTTCGCCATCTGGATGTTGCCGCGGTATACGCCGGTAAGCGCCAGCTGGGCGTTCTGCTCGCTCGTCCAGAACGTTTCGTTGGCATAGCTGGCCAGCGGTGATTTTTGCAGTTCTTTCCTGCAGGCGCTGCCGGCAATCGCCATCACGCCCAGCAGTGCATATATTTTTATATTGGATTGTTTTCGAAACATGATTGCTGGTTTAACCGGTTAGAAATTCACATTGAGGCCGATGGTGTAATTCGCCATGATGGGATAATATCCCTGGGCGATGTTGAAAAAGCTGCCGCCGGTATTGGTTTCCGGGTCCCACCCTTTGCGGTACCGGCTCCACGTGTAGAGATTTTCCGCGGTAAGGCTGATGCGCGCCCCGGCGATGCCTGCGCGTTCCATCCAGTTGGCCGGCAGGTTATAACCGACCTGCACGTTCTTCAAACGCAGGTAGCCGCTGTTCAGCATCCAGTAAGACGACATCAGCGTATTGGGCGTTCCCTGGTTGGTGATTACTTCCATGCGGGGGTATTTCGCGTTCCTGTCGGGTTGCTCCTTCCTCCAGCGTTCCTCCAGCTGCCAGCGCTGCACGTTGCCGTTCTGATATAGCGCCCAGCCGTTATAATTGTTGAGGAAACCTTTCACGCCGCCGATGCCCTGCAGCAGGATGCTGAGGTCGAGGCCTTTCCACGAAGCGCCGATGCTGGCGCCGTAGGTGTATTTCGGGATGGTGGAGCCCAGATAGGTACGGTCGTATGCCGCAGTCACTTTCCCGTCGGGCTTGCCGTCGGGGCCGCTGATGTCGCGGTACCGGATGTCGCCGGGCTGGGGATTGGGACTGATCGCCGTCATGTCGTTAGAGGTTTTCCAAGATGCCACATCGGCCGCGTCGGTAAACAAACCGTCTGCCACATACCCGTAGTAAAGGTTCATGGGGTAGCCGATGAACAGCGTGCTGCCGTTACCTACCTGGCCATTGGGCTGTTTGATGTTGCCCACGCCCAGGTCGAGCACCTTGTTGTTGATGATGCTCAGGTTGGCGTTCACGTGATAGTTCACCTGCCCGATGTGATGGCGGTGGCCCAGGGTGAATTCCCATCCTTTGTTAGACAGCCTGCCCGAGTTCTGCGAGCCCACGCCCGCGCCCAGCACCCACGATACGCTTGCAGACGGGCTTACCAGGATGTCGTACGTATACCGGTCGAAATAGCCGGCGCTGACGCTGAACATATTTTTCAGGAAGCTGGCTTCGATACCCGCGTCTTGTGTACGGGTAGATTCCCAATGAATAGTGGGGTCCGTCATGGTGGTGCGGGTAACGCCTGCGCTCACCTGTCCGCCGAACGGATAGTTGAAGCCGGTGGCCAGCAGGTTCTGGTACGGATAGTTGCCGATGTCCTGGTTTCCCAGCCTGCCGTACGATGCACGCAGCTTCAGTTCGTCGAGCCAGCTGAACTTCCCTTTCAGGAACGGTTCTTCCGAAATCCGCCAGCCGGCGGCTACGGATGGGAAAATACCATACTTGTCATTTTCCGGGAAGCGCGACGAGCCGTCGTAGCGGAGCGTGCCTTCCAGGAGATACTTCCGGCCGAAGTTATATTGCAGGCGCCCGAATACGGACTGCAGGGCGTATTCCGCGGCAGATCCGTTGTTGGTTTGCGTGCTGGGGTCGCCAAGCCCCAATTGTGTGAGGTCGTTACTGGGCAGGTTGCTGCGTGCCGCGTTCAGCTGCTCGGAATACAGTTCCTCGAACGAATAACCGGCCAGCAGGCTGAACTCATGCCGCTGCACCTGCTTGCGGTATTCCGCCAGCGCCTGCATGGTTTTGTAATTGGAATAGGTGTTCTGCTGCGACAGCGAAGAAGGCCCGAGAAAAATATTGTCGTTGATGCGCTGGGTGGCCAGGAAAGTTTTATCCTGTCCTTGTGTTTGCGTATATCCGCCTACTACCGACAGCTTCAGGTCGGGAATCAAAAACCAGTCGAGCCGCAGGTTGCCGTTGAGATCGATGGCGCGCGCCTTGTAGAAAGACTCGCTTTCCAGCCAGGCCACCGGGTTTCCTTTATTCACCACACCCACGCCCCAGTCGCCGTTCTGCATTTTAATGGGATAAACAGGCGTATACCGCACTACATTGGTGATAATGTCCATCATGCCCGTGGCATCGAGCGTGGCGGGCGTGGCAGGCTCTACCGTACCGGACTGGATGGCGGAGATGCGCGCGGTGAGCTTCAGGTTCTTGCGCAGGTTGCTGGCCAGGTTCAGGCGCAGGTTGTAGCGGTTGAACTGGTTGCCTTTCACCACGCCGTCCTGGTTCAGGTAACCGAGCGAAAGCACATATTGCGTGTTGTCGTTGCCGTTAGAAACGCTGATGTTGTGCCCCGTTTGCAGGAACTGCGTTTTGAAGCTCGCGGAAATGTAGTCCGCATTGGGAAAGTTATCCGGGTCGCTGCCGTTCCTGAACTTTTCGATATCAGCGGCGGAATAGGTGCCGGGCTGCGCTTCGTTCATCATTTCCGCGTACTCCCAGGAGTTGACAAACGAAGGGGTGGCGGTGATTTTCTGCATGCCCACGTAACCGTTATAGCTCACGCGCATTTTATGGCTGACGCTGCCGGTTCTGGTGGTGACGAGAATAACCCCGTTAGCCGCCCGTGCGCCGTAAATGGCGGCGGAAGCAGCGTCTTTCAGCACGGAAATATTTTCCACGTCGTTCGGATCGATGTCGTTGAAAGAGCCGGTAGGAATACCGTCTACCAGGATGAGCGCACCCGGCGTGGCGCCGAAGGAACCGATACCGCGTATGTTGATGTTGCCGCCGGCGCCGGGGCGGCCGTTACGCTGTATCACCGTTACGCCCGGCAACTGGCCGGTGAGGGCCTGCGACAGCTGCGCCACGGGGCGGTTGCTGATGTCTTTACCGCCTATCTGCGACACGGAGCCGACAAGCTGCGATTTTTTCTGTGTGCCGTAGCCGATCACCACTACTTCGTCTCCTTTCAGCTGGCCCGTTTTCAATACGATGGCAACTGTTGTTGCACCCGCGGCGATGGATACTTCCCTGGTTTCATATCCCAGGAACGATACTTCCAGCAGGCCGCCGGCATCGGGCACGCGGAGTTTGAACCGGCCGTTTGCGTCGGTAGACGTGCCGCGGTCGGTTCCTTTCAGGCGCACGCTGGCGCCGGGCAGGTGCTGCCCCGATTCGTCTTTCACCACGCCATTCAGCTCAACGTCGGCCGGCGCGGCGGTCATAGCGGGCAATGGCGGTGCGGCGGGCTTTTCGCGTATCACCACCACATCGTCCACAATATCGTAGGTAAGGCCTTTGGGATAAAGGCAGGAGTCGAGCACTTCGCGGAGACCCGCGTTTTTCATGTGGATGCTCACCGGGCCGGCCAACTTCACGATGCGGTCTTTATAAAAAAACCGGTAGCTGGTTTGGTGCTCGATGGCTCTCAGTACGGTTTTCAGGGAAGCGCCCTGTTGCGATACGGAGATTTTTTGAGAGTAGCTTTTTGCACTGATCTGCAGGCACAATGCCAGTTGAATGATGATCGCGAGCCTCATGGCCAGAATGATTTTGGTGCGCCAGGGCCTGCTTCGGCCCGGCCGGTTGAACTTCGCTTGTAAAAGCATACTTTTGTTTTGTTTGGGTGATAAAATAGAGCGCTAACTCGTTTTTAGGCATCCCGGACGCCGGCCGGCAGTGTTCCACCACTGACGGCCTTTTTATTCCGCGATGCGTTGCTGTTTTTGGTTGTTTTTGGTTGCTTTAGTTTATTGAATCGTGATTGTTTTCCCGTTCGTTTTCACCGTGATGCCGTTCAGTTCGAGCACCTGCAGCAAGCGCGACAGCGGCGCCTCGCGGGAGATCTTCCCGGAAAAGCCTTCTTCCGTCACCGTTCCTGCGTACCGCACTTCCACATCGTACCAGCGGGCCGCTTCGGCCATAATTTCGCGGATAGGGGTATTCTCGAACCAGAAATAGCCGGCTTTCCAGGCCATCACCTGTTCGAGGTCGGCGTTGATTTTCACTTCCACGCCCGCTTCCGCGAGCACGGCCTGCTGCCCCGGTTTGAGGAGCCGTGAACTGCCGCCACGCGTTACTTTCACGGCGCCTTCGAGCAGCGTGGTGCGCGTAGCCCGTTCGGGATAAGCGTTTACATTGAAATGCGTACCCAGCACTTCCACCATGCCCTCACCCGCCAGTTTCACGCGGAAAGGCCGCGCCGCGTCTTTCGCCACTTCAAAATAAGCTTCGCCCTTCACTTCCACCGCCCGCTCCGCGGCGCCGAACGCCACGGGGAAACGCAGGGACGATGCGGCATTCAGCCACACCTTCGTACCGTCGGACAGTACCAGCGAATAAAAATTGCCTTTGCCGGTGGCAATGGTGTTATATACCGGCGCTGCAGCTTCGGCCCCGGCTGCGTACACGAGCTGTCCGTTGGTATGGGTGAAGCTGCTCCCCCGCTGCTGTATGCGCCCGTTGGCCAGCGTATCCAGCCCGATGGCCGAAGAATCGTCGAGCAGCAGCACCGCTCTTTCCCGCGCGGGCCGGATGTCGGCCACCGCCGCCGGTGATGCCACGGCAGGCGCCTGTGGCCGGTTGCTCCGTATTAACCAAAAGGCTGCGGTGGCCAGGAGGCCGATGATAATTGCCGCCGCCGCCAGGGGCCGCCAGCTGATACGGCGTGGTTGTTCCGCCTGGCCGATGATAGCCTGGAAGATCGCCTCGGCTTCTTCGGGCCGGGTCACGGGCGCGAGGTCTTCCAGCGCCTCGCCATGCCGGCGTATCAATTCGGACAACCGGTCGGGACCGGCCTGGCGCACCAGGTCCATCAGCTCCGCCGTTTCCCCGGCAGTGGCGGTTTGTTCGTAATAGCGTGCAAAAAGCTCTTCCAGCCTCTTATCGTTCATAATGCGTCGGGTTTCATGATAAGGACAGAACAGGCGGGTAAAAAGGGGGGGATGAACGGATATTTTTTTATTGCATTAGCACGACCAGCATCGCCATCATGGCAAGTCGGTGCTGCACATATCGCGAAATGGCGGCGGTAGCCACTTCCAGGTGGTATTTCACCGTTTCCCGGCCAATGCCCAGGCGGTCGGCAATCTGCTTATACGTCAGGCGCTGGTGGCGGTGCAGGAGGTATACTTCCTTCTGACGGTCCGTCAGCCGGTCGATGGCCTCGTCGATGAGAGAATAATAAAAGGGAGCCGCATCGTCGGCCGGCGCCTGTTCCCTGGCCCAGCGCTCGCGGCGCTGGTGCTCCGTGGCCAGCTTCTGCAGCGCATTGAGGGCGTGGTTCTTAGACACCACGAGCAGGTACGCCTTGAAGCTCTGGATGTTGCATAGCGCTTCGCGCGCTTCCCAGATCTTCAGGAACACGTCCTGCACAATTTCCTGCGTCAGCGGCCGGGATGCGGTAATGCGGTGAATATGGGTATCCAGGAAGGGATACCACTGCTCATACAGTGTTCTGAATGCGGAGGTATTGCCGGATGCCACGTCTGCGAGTAGCGATTGTTCACTTGAATGTTTGGTTGCCACAATTTCTGCTGATAGAATGAATACTAACTGTTTCGCTCCTGCGTATCGGTTGTGGAATATTTACCGTAGAGGTGCTAAAGGTAGCCAATATTTTTTTAAATCCTGCAGGCGTTGCGGCGGCTCCGCTTTTACAGCTTCCTGCGTTGCAGCTCTTCGCGGATGAGGCCCAGCTCGCGACCCATCTGCCCGGCGATGGACGTGTTTTCCTGCGCGCGGCGGATGAGGTAGGGCATCACATCCTTCACCGGCCCGTACGGCAGGTATTTCGACACACGGTAACCGGCATGCGCCAGGTTGAAGGTGATGTTGTCGCTCATGCCGTAGAGCTGCGAAAAGCTCACGCGGGGATGGTTGTGCGGAATGCCTTTCTCGTGCAGCAGCCGCGCCGCCAGCATGCAGCTGTCTTCGTTGTGGGTGCCGATGAACAGGCCAAGATGCTCCAGCCGGTCGAAGCAGAAGCGCACCGCTGCGTCGTAGTCTTCGTCGGCGGCATTTTTATCGGGTTGTATGGGAGAGGTGTAGTTTTCTTCTTCGGCGCGTTTCCTTTCCTTTTCCATGTAAGCGCCCCGCACGAGCTTGGCGCCCAGCAGGTATTGGCCGGCGCGGGCTTTTTCAAAGGAGGCCTGCAGGAATTCGAGCCGGTCGTGGCGGTACAACTGGAACGTATTGTACACGATCACTTCCGATTTGTTGAACAGGGCCATCATTTCATCGGCCAGATCGTCTACCGGCTGCTGCACCCACGATTCCTCGGCATCCACGAGCACGCCCACCTTTCCTTTGGCGGCAGCGCCGCAGATGGTGCGGATACGCTGGCGCACGCGTTCGAATTCTTCCTGCTCCGCCCTGTCGAGCGCCGCGCCGCTGTGGATTTTTTCGAGCAGCGCAAAACGCGCGAAGCCGGTTACCTTGATGGCGATAAAGGGAATGTGCGGTTTACCGGCAGCAAACTGGATGGCCCGCAGAAACTCTGGCACTGCGTTATCGTAATTGTCTTCTCCTTCCACGGCTTCCACACCATAGTCGAGCACCACGCCCACGCCGAATTTACCCAGCTCTTCCGCCGCGCGCACCGCTTCTTCGAGCGATTCGCCGCCGCAAAACTGGTTAAAAATAGTGCTCTTGATGAGGCCTTTTACAGGCAGGCGGAGTTTAAAGGCAAGGGGCGTCGCAAAAGCGCCGAACTTCACCAGCCAGGGCTTCCCGATGTTACTGAACAGGAAGTTGGCTCTCTTCAGCGCCTTGTCTGACATATGTTCAAAGGCAATGGCCGTGTTCTCAAACGATAACGATAATTGTTGCTCCATGGGCGGCAAAATTAAGGGGATGCCATTGTTTTAACAAAAAACAACTGCGCCTCATGATAGTTTTCTGACATATATGGAATTTTCCATGAGGTGATTTTGCGATCTTTTTTTTATTATATTTAACCCCGGACAGCAACTAATAATCTCTTTACGCCTGATGAGCGCAGCACAAAAGCAATTTCGACGCCCACGATTTCCACTGTATATGAAAAAACGCCGCAACTGGCAACCGGTTGCGCTCGGCCTTATTATGGCCATGCTCATATCAGCGGGGGTTTTGTACTATGTGGCCGGCCGCCACACCACGCCTTCCGCCCTGCTGCAACCGGGCCGGCGGTACATCACCTATCATTGCCCCTATGGCGAACGCAAAACATTCACACTGGCGGACAGTACGCTGGTCATCCTCAATTCCCGCTCGCACCTGTATGTTCCCCAAGGGTTCCCGGACAACCAGCGCGATGTGATCCTCGACGGTGAAGCGTTCTTCACCATCCGCCACACCCTGCCGCTGCCTTTTACGCTCAATACAGACAAGCTCAACGTGACCAGCCAGGCGGGCCACTTCCGCATCCGCTCGCTCGAAAAACAATCGGGCGCCACGCTGTACCAGCTGGCGGGCAACGCCAACGTGGGCAAATCGTACCATTCAGACACCGACAACCAGCGCGAAAACCTTTCCACCGGCGAAATGATACTGGCCAACAAGGAAATAGACCTGATGGAAAAAGAAACGTTCACCCTGGCGGAGCAGCAGGACTGCCTGGCCGGTAAACTGGTGTTCGACAATACGCCG
This sequence comes from uncultured Chitinophaga sp., assembly GCA_965653365.1. Taxonomy (GTDB): domain Bacteria; phylum Bacteroidota; class Bacteroidia; order Chitinophagales; family Chitinophagaceae; genus Chitinophaga. The sequence continues at coordinate 145,842 of CBFGZV010000006.1, forward strand.
CTGCCCGCAGCGCTAAAGAAAATGGAAGACTGGTTCGGGGTAGAAGTGGAACTGAAAGGCCGCAGCAGCCGGGTATCCAAAGCCGTTTCCGGCGTATTCCGCAACGATTCGCTGCAGGATATGCTGACCGTGCTGGGCGACAGCATCGGGTTTACTTACCGCATCACCCGCGACAAGGTGGTGATTAAATTCTGACAAACTCCATATCCTGATACCATAACGAAAGAAAAAGCCGGCAGCACACCAGCCGGCTTTTTCTTTTCCTTTATTCGAAGTCCCGTTCTTCCACGGGCAGTTTCCTGATAAAGTCATCGAATGCGTCGCCCTCATAATCGCTGTAGGCGCCGTATGCATTGATGATGTAGCCGATCTGCCCGCTGCCGTGCTCCAGCAGGTACAGCACGGCGGAGTCCGAGGGATTGGACTCGCCTTCGAAGCGGTACGTGCGGATAATCTTCAGCGAAGCGACATCCAGTTTAGGCGCACTGTCATCATTCGCGTTTTGTACAGTACCGTCTTCCAGCAAACGGAATTCGGTATCATATCCTCGTTCTTTCAGCACTGCCATTACGCCGGACAGTGTGGTCATTCCTCCGGGTGTTGTTTCCATGATCGCATGATTTTATTCCTGTACAAAAACAAAACGGCCCGCGCGATGGTTCGGTTAACCGAGCTCACCGCCGATTCTTTTCAGCAGCTCCATCGTTTTGCGCACGCCGGTTGCCTCATCGTCTTTCTGGCCTTCGTACTCGATGCCGATAAAGCCGGTATAACCCGCATCCTTCACGATTTTGAGCATTTTGCGGTAATCGGTTTCGATGCAGTTGCCTTCGGCGTCGAAGTCGTACGACTTCGCGCTGACGCCTTTGGCGAAGGGCATCAGTTCAGTCACGCCTTTATAGCGGTCGTATTCCTCGAGGCACTTGGTTTTATGCCAGGCTTCGGGGGTATTGTTCTCCGGTTTGGAGCGGTTGATGCAGAAGTTGCCGAAATCGGGCAGGGTGCCGCAGCCGGGCTTGTTCACGCCTTTCATCACATCGCTGAGCCAGATGCCGTTGGAAGAGTACCCGCCATGGTTTTCCACGATCACGCCGATATTGAAGTCTTTCGCAAAGTCGGTGAGCCTGCCCAGTCCGTCGATGGCGGCTTTGGACACTTCTTCGGCGGTGCCCATACCGGCGGCGTTTACGCGGATGGAATGGCAGCCCAGGAACTGGGCGGCTTCTACCCATTTATAGTGGTTCTCTACGGCCTGCTTGCGTTTCTTTTCATCCAGGTCGCCCAGTTCGCCTTCACCGTCGCACATGATGAGCACGCTGGTCACCCCGTTGTCGTCCGCCCGCTTTTTCATGTCGGCCAGGTAGGTTTTGTCTTTCGCTTTGTCTTTAAAGAACTGGTTCACATATTCCACGCCGGTGATGCCGTAATCGTTCTTCGCTTTGGCGGCAAAGTCGAGGTGGTCCATTTTGCCGGCGAACAGCGCCTGGTGGAACGACCATTCGGCCAGGGAGATTTTGAAGAACAGGTCTTTCGGCGCTGCTGCGCCGCCCGTGCTGTCCGTTTTGGCGGAATCGGCGCCCACCTTGTTGCCGGCGTTATTACAGGCAGCCAGGAATGCGGGGCCGAGCGTTGCGCCGGCGGTAAACATGCCTAACTGGCGTAAAAAATGTCTGCGGTTCGTGGTTGATGACATTGGATTAAAAATTTGAAATGGGTAATGAAATCAATAACTGAGATGAATATACGCTTATCACCAGAAAAACGTGGAAGCATAAAACAAAGTAAGCAAAAATCCCAAGAATGTCAACTCTGTTCCTGCAGCCAGAAGTAGTAATTGAGCACGGCCCTGATTTCGCCGTAGGTGATATCGTTCCCCAGTTTTTCCTTGATGGGCCCGATGGCGTAGCCGCCCATGGTTTCCACGGTTTTGAGAATGGTGGCTACCCGGTATTCGTCAGGCACCAGTTCCCGCACGTCCAGCTCCCCTTTCCGGACAAATTCGGCCAGGTGGTTTTCGATGGTGCTGGCGGACAGGTTGCGGCGGGCGGCGATTTCCTCGATGGCGAGGCCTTCGAGAAAGAGGTCGAGCGACTGCCGCTGCGTGCCGCCGGTTTCGGTGCGGGCTTTACGGGCGCGGGGCTTTGCCTGCGCCTTGAGGTGCATTTGCGTGTTGAGGCGGTGACGGATGCAGAAGGTTTGCACCGCGTCCAGGAACACGTCGCCGTACTTGGCCAGCTTCACGTCGCCAAAGCCGGATATTTTGGAAAGATCGGAAGCCTTCAAAGGCAGATAGTTGCACAGCTCCGCCAGCGTGGCGTCTGAAAAGATGATATAGGGCGGCACGTTCTCCCGGTCGGCCAGCTGGCGGCGCAGCTGCTTCAGTTCCTGGAACAGTGCCGGGTTGGCGATTTCCCCGCCTTTCCTGTCGCCTCCCGATTTGCCGGCTGCTTCCGGGGCGGCCACGTCGAACATCACTTTCTCCTCCCCTTTCAGCACGTTCCAGCTGGTGCTGGTCAGCTGCAACAGGGGATATTCGCCGCCGCTCTGCTGGAGATAGCCCATCTGCATCAGCTCCCGGCCGTATTTTTTCCATTGTTCCTTTGAAACGTCTTTCCCGATACCGAAGGTTTTGATGTCCTGGTGGGCTTCTTTAACGGTGCTGCTGCCCCGCAGGAAATCCACCACGTAATTCATCCCGAAGCGCTCCTGGAGACGGTATACGGCGCTGAGGAGCTTCTGCGCGGCAATGGTGCCGTCTGCCCGTTCGATCTGCCCCTGGCAGATGTCGCAGTTGCCGCACTGGTCCGGCGCCTCTTCCCCGAAATACTGCAGCAGGTACTGACGGCGGCATTGGCGGGTTTCGCAGAGCGCGGCCATCTGCTCGAGCTTTTTGAGCATGATGGCGGATTGCGCTTCGTTGCCTTCCACGCTGGCGAAGCGCTTCATTTTGAACACATCGCCCGCGCTGAAAAACAGGATGGCCTCACTGGCCAGCCCGTCGCGCCCGGCACGCCCAGTTTCCTGGTAGTAGCCCTCGATGTTCTTCGGCAAATCCACATGCACCACAAACCGCACATTGCTTTTGTTGATGCCCATGCCGAAAGCGATGGTGGCCACCATGATGCGCACCTCGTCGCGCAGGAACTGGTCCTGCCGTTCTTCCCGCACCTGCCTTTCAAGGCCGGCGTGATAGGCCGCGGCGGAAAAGCCTTCGGCCTGCAGATCGGCCGCCAGCGCCTCGGTGCCGGCGCGTGACAGGCAATAGATGATGCCGCTGTCGTCGCGGTGCGCCTCCAGGTACGCCGTGAGCTGTTCGAAATGGTTCCGCTTGGAGCGGATGCCGTAATAAATATTGGGACGGTTGAAGGAATTTTCGAAAACGGTGTAGTGGCGGAGGTTGAGCTTCTCGAGGATATCCTGCCGCGTCACCCCGTCTGCCGTAGCCGTGAGGGCGATCACCGGTACCCGGGGAAAGCGGTCTTTCAGCTGCCCGAGCGCCAGGTATTCCTGCCTGAAATCGTGCCCCCAGTGGCTGATACAGTGCGCCTCGTCGATGGCGAACAGCGACACGTCCAGCTCGCTAAGCAGTTGCAGGAAATTCCCCTCCCCGATCAGCCGCTCCGGCGCCAGGTACAGGAGTTTCAGCTGCTGGCTGCGAAGCATCTGCACCACGGTTTGCTGTTCGGACATCGACAGCGTGGAATTGAGATAGGCCGCCGCAATGCCGTTCTGGCGCAGCGCGTCCACCTGGTCTTTCATCAGCGCAATCAGCGGAGACACTACGATGGTAAGGCCCGGCAACGCCAGCGCCGGCAGCTGGTAACAAACCGATTTACCGCCGCCCGTCGGCATCAGTACCATCGTATCGTTGCCCTGCAGTACATTTTCGATGATCGCCTGCTGGTTATGCCTGAATTCCGTATAGCCGAAATGATGTTTTAACAGAGTTAACAATGATGATTGTTGCATGCTCAAAACTTGTATTATAGCCCCCGGCAAATATAGGGATAATACCCTCAATGGGGAAGCACGGAAAAATCCCGCCTGGAATGCCGGAAAAGCCGCCTGAAATGCATCCGGCCGCAGGCCCCGTTGTTTTACCTTTGCAGCGGGAGCACTTTTTGTTATATTCAGCTATGAAAGTAAAACGCCTTTCGGTATACGGGTGCATCATCACCATCCTGTTCCAGCTCATTTTCTTTTACCGGAACATCGGGCTGGCAGACCTGTTCACCTGCACGGTGTTTTCTTCCGCCATCTGGCTGGGCGCCGCCGCCGTGACACTCCAGGCCCGCAAAAGCATCCCCGGTATCAACAACCGCAACAAACGCCTGCGCATCATCGTGGCCTGCCTCATTCCCCTCACCGTGGCCTGCACCCTGCTTAACGGGCTGCTGGAACAGTGGCTGGGCATGTCTACCATCCAATGGGCGTCGTTCGTGCAGATCGAAGGCATGACCATCATTATTTCGCTGGTGGTGGTGGGGATTTACGAAGGATTGTACTACATCCGGCAATGGCAGCAGCTGCACGAGCAATCGGAGCAACTGCGGAAGATCAATTCCGACAGCCAGTTCAAGTTCCTGGAAGACCAGGTCAAACCGCATTTCCTGTTCAACAGCCTCAACACGCTCAGCTCGCTGATTCATGCGCACCCCGGCAAAGCGGAGCATTTCGTGGAGGAAATGGCGACCGTATACCGTTACCTGCTCAAAAAGAACCAGCGCGAGCTCACCACGCTGCAAGAGGAGCTGGCGTTTATCGAATCGTACGTGCTCATGCTCAAAACCCGCTTCGACGATGCGCTGCTGGTCAACATCCGGATCAGCGAGCAACACCTAGATTACCTGCTGCCACCGTTTGTGCTGCAGCTGCTGGTCGAAAACGCGGTGAAGCACAACATCGCCACGGCCGAGCGGCCGCTGCAGATCGACATCTATACAGACGGCGCGCACAACCTCCACATCGAAAACAACCTGCAGAAAAAAGACACGTCCGGGTATTCCGAAAAAACCGGTTTGCTCAACCTCACCGAACGGTACAAGCTCCTGGAGAAAAGCGAGCAGCTCTACATTCTCGAAGAAGCGCAGCGGTTTAAAGTGATTGTTCCCCTCATACATACAGACCAGTTTTCACCCATACACGCGTCCAAACCAAATTTGACATGAAAGTACTCATCATAGAAGACGAAAAGCTGGCAGCGCAGCGGCTGGCCAAAATGCTGGAAGAAAGCACGGAGAAAATCAACATCCTGGCCACCCTCCATACGGTGGAAGCTTCCGTGAACTACCTGAAAAACAACCCCGCGCCCGAATTGATTTTCCTGGACATACAGCTGGGCGACGGCAAGAGCTTCGATATTTTCAAAAAGGTGCAGGTAGGCAGCAAGATCATTTTCACCACCGCTTTCGACGAATACGCCCTGAAGGCGTTCAGGTACAACAGCGTAGACTACCTGCTGAAACCCTTGAAGAAAAAAGACCTCGAAGCCGCGCTGGCCAAATATTTATCGCAAACGCCGCAGCCGGCAGACACTACGGCCGACATGCTGAAAGTATTGCAGTCGATCCGCCACGACAGCAAAGCCTACAAAAACCGCTTTCTCGTCAGGAAAGGCAGCCGGCTGTTTTCCCTCGGCGCGGACGAGGTATCGTTCCTCTACACCAAAGACCGCATCACCCATCTCAAAACGCAGGCCGGAGACGATTATATCATCGACGAAAATCTCGAAGAGCTGGAGGGCGGCCTCGACCCGGAGAAGTTTTACCGCGCCAACCGGCAGTTTATCGTGAATTACACCGCGGTAAAACAGGTAATGATGTGGTTCGACGGCAAACTGAAGCTGGTTATCCACCCCGCTCCCCACGAAGAGGTGATCATCAGCCGGCTGAAGGCCGGGGAGTTCAAGAAGTGGCTGGGAAAGTAGGCAGGCTGGTGCGCCGTATGCTCCGTTTACGAAACGCCGGCCGAACGTATAGCCGTAAAAATACCGGAAGAAAAAACTCCGCTGCCGGCGAAAGGATTTTTTAGTTATATTTATCCCAGAGCATTTACAACTGTACACCTTAACCCGGAAAATCGAGCGTTTATGAAACTGCTGTCGCCTATCCCCCAGTTAACGGCGCCGTCGTTAAAAGAGACGGTGGATTTTTATGTGTCCGTGCTGGATTTCACCTGCAACAAACTGGATGAGGAATGGAAAGTGGCCCGCATCCACAAAGATGATGTAACGGTAGAGCTGGTGCACCCGCTTGCCAAATTCCCTTTCAATACCGGAGAACCCTTCAACGCACCTGTTTTTACCGCGGGTATTTATATCCAGGTAGATGAAGACAGGGGCATCGACGAGCTGTGGGAAAAAGTCAAAGACAAGGCGGAAGTATGTTTCCCCGTGCAGGACTTCGACTACGGCATGCGCGAGTTCGGTATTTACGACAACAACGGTTACCTGGTACAGTTTGGCCAGCCGATCGAAATTACCGCCTGACGCCATTCACACTTCCACTACCGCATAAAAAAACCGCAGCGTTCGCACGCTGCGGGTATTATCCATTTTTACTCACTTTCCTGCTGCGCATGAGGGTTTTCGAGGACAATGCGTTCAGGCGGGAATATATTTATTCTGCAATAATGTATGTCAGGAATTGATTGGCGGTGTATTCAGAGCCATAAATATAGGTTAAATTAGCGAAATAATCCGCGATTCTTTTATAAACCCCACGAATATATGAAACCAGCCTTACTGTTGTTGCACGGCGCGCTGGGCGCACATTCCGACTTCGATGCCATCTCCGAGCTGCTATCGGCCCATTACACCGTTTATCGTTTTAACTTTCATGGCCACGGCGGCTCCCCTTTACCGGTAATGCCCCTTAGCATCAACATGTTCGCCGAACAGCTGCTGGAATACATCCATGAACAAAAGCTGGCGCCGGTGCCGGTTTTCGGCTACAGCATGGGCGGGTACGTGGCCCTGCACGCCGCACTGCAATCGCCCGCCTCCTTCAGCCGCATCCTGACCCTGGCTACCAAATTCGACTGGTCGCCCGAAACGGCCGCCAAAGAAGTGCGGCAGCTGAATGCCGCCATGCTGCTCGAAAAGGCGCCTGCCTTCGCGGCACGTCAACAGCAGCTGCATGGCGAACAGGAATGGGAACAGCTGTTGGGCGCCACGGCGGTGATGATGGAAAACCTCGGCAACGAGCCCCTGCTTACGGCCGACACGCTTTCGCAGATGGCGGTGCCGGTGAGGGTGATGGTAGGCGACCGCGACGCAATGGTGAACATCGAGGAAACAGTGAAGGCCTACCGGCACATGCCGCAGGCCTCGCTAACGGTGCTGCCCGATACCAAGCATCCGCTGGACCGGGTGAACACGGCTGTATTGATCTGGGAAATCAGGTCGTTTATGACGGTATGATCATTTCACCACCAGCACGCCATCTGCCACGATCACGATATCTTTTTTCGGCGCCGTGATTTTGGCGATCTCTTCCTTGCTCTTGCCGGCGTCTTCGGCGAAGTGCTTCAGGCGTTCCACGGAAGTTTCGTTTACGCGGGCAACGCCTTCCACCACCACGGTTTTACCCACGATGTTCTGCGGCATGAAAAACGCATAGTCCGTAAACTTCACCATGATGGCCTCGCCGGTGGGCCTTTCGAGCTTCATGAAGCAGCCTTTCTTTTTGCACACTTCCACTACTTTCCCTTCGATTTTACCGGTGAAAGCGGTATCGGCCTGCAATTTCTGCTGTAATTCGGGAATGGCTACGGCCTGTTCGGCGGTAACGGCCTTACCGTAGGTAACGCCGGGTTTGGCGGGCTCAATGGCAGACTGGGCATAGGAGGCGGCGGCGATGAGCAAACCGGCTGCCAGTAACAGGGAGAACTTTTGCATGTTCGGTTTAGATTTTGTTCAAATATACGGTATCCGCGCCAGAAATGCTTATACCGTGAGCCTCGCCACGGCCTCGCCGTAAGCCGCCCCGATGGGTATCATGGCCTGGCGGATGTATACGCTGGTACGGTCGATGCGGTCTACCTGGTGGTTGGCCACAATGTAGGACCGGTGCACACGCGTAAACTGCGCGGGCGGCAGCAGGGCCAGCGCTTCCTGCATGGAGAGGCGGGAAATCACTTTTTTATCTTTCAGCACGAAATTCACGTAGTTGCCGGCGCTTTCAAGGTAGAGCACCTCCGCCAGTTCCACTTTATACTGTTCATAGCCGCTTTTGATGAAGATATAGTCCTGCTGCTGCGGCCGCTCCTGGCGCAGTTGCAGCAGGCTGTGCGCTTTGTTGCAGGCTTTCAGGAAGCGCGCCAGCGAAAAAGGCTTCAGCAGATAGTCGATCGCATCCAGCTCGAAACTCTGCACCGCGTGTTCCGAATAGGCGGTGGTAAACACGGCCATCGGCGGCTCGTGGAGGCTGGCGAGAAATTCGAGGCCGGAGATGTCGGGCATCTTGATGTCGAGGAAAATCAGGTCGATTTTTTCACGACGCAGCAGCTCCATGGCTTCAAAGGCATTGGTAAAAAAACCTTTCATCTCCATAAACGCCACCTTGGCGGCGTGCGCTTCTATGACGGACAGTGCTACGGGCTCGTCATCAATGGCAATGGCGGTCATTTTCATGCGTGTAAGGTACGTTTTATTGTGTGTCGATGGTGAGGTGTACGAAAAACTCGGTGTTCGTTTCACGGATGCTCAGTTCGTGCTTGCCGGGGTACAGCAGCGCCAGCCGGTGCTTCACGTTATTGAGGCCGATGCCCAGGCTCGCTTTTTCCGGATCGTTCTCCGGTTTGGGATGCACGCTGTTATACGCGTCGAAGTAAATATACCGATCCGTACAGCCCAGCGACACTACTATCCAGCTCTTGCTGCGCAGGCTGATGCCGTGCTTGAACGCGTTTTCCACGAAGGGGATCAGCAGCATCGGCGCAATCGCATGGTCGCAGTCCTCTTCCTTGATGTTTACCTCGATTTTGATATCGGGCGAGCTTTGGGTGCGCAGCCGCTGCAGGGAGATATAATTCTGCAGGTAAGCCACTTCCTTGGTCAGTTCGATTTTTTCCTGGTGGTTTTCGTGCAGCATGAACCGCATCATGTCGCCCAGCTTCTGCACGCCTTCGCTGGTGCGGGGCGCGTTTTCCTGGAGGGCCGTGCCGTAGAGCGTGTTGAGCGCGTTGAATAAAAAATGAGGGTTGATCTGGGAGCGCAGAAAGTCCAGATTGGCGGAAGAACGACCCAGCGCTTTTTCCAGCTTCAACACCTCATTTTTTTCCTTCATCCTCACCTTCGACAGGATAAATGCCAGCGGCAGGATAACCAACACCGCCCCGCAGATGCTGAGCGACATCACCACCCCCATGTTATGGATGCGGGTGGTCAGCCCGATCATCATGACCGTGGCGCCGGTGAACGCGCCCGTGATCAGTATCAGGTTGCGCCAAAGGATGGGCCAGCGCTGCTCCCTGCGATGGAAGGGCGGGAACACGAAGTAATAAAGGATGATATACAAAGACAGGTAGCCCAGCCCCGTCCAGAACACCGCCCGCAAAGCCGCGTGCCGGTTATCCTGCCCGAGCACCACCATCCATACCACCCAGCCGGCCAGCATCAGCATCATTTCCACGGTCACTTTCCGCCAGATCTGCCGCTCCATGAACGCTTCGTGCAGGTAGCGGAAGTACATGTACTTCAACCCGTAATAACCGGCGTACAGTGCGGTTATGATGAAAGTGGAGAAAACGGCCCTGCCGGCGCACCAGTCGTGGAAATCGGGGATACGCTTATAGCCCAGCATATAGCCGTACCGGTAGGAATATGCCACGGTCGTGAACGCGAAAAACGACAGCGCAACGGCCGCCAATGACAGGATGCCGTAGGTATATTTCCCCTGTTCCATCAGCTTCGGCATAATGAGGTGGTTCACCAGCACGAAACTGACATACACCATAGTGGAGATCAGGAGCTTGGGCATCAGATAATGGACGAAAAAGTCAAATTCCATGCCGTGCGTGAGGAAACGACGCTCCACGTCGAACATGCCCGGCATATCGTAATAATAGGCGGAGGGATATAAAACAGCGAAAATCACCAGCAGGTATAAACCCGTTGCCAGCCATAATTCCGCTTTCCTGATCATATTCATACTCGGTATTCTTTACTGCAATAATAGCAAACCTCTCCGCTCCCCGCTGCAAAATGGTACGGAACGAAGAGAATATGGGATGAAAAGACGGGTTTTGCATACCCATTCGGGCGGACCGCCTAAACGGCAAGCCTCGCGTGGACATAAAACGCAAGGGAGCCCGTATGAGCTCCCTTGTATACTATGATGAATGATCGTGTACGTTAAAATTTCACCGCCACGCTCGCCAGGAAATTGGAGAGCTTCTGCGGGCGGGCGTAAAAGCCGTCGCTCACCCAGTATTGCTCGACTGTGAGGTTATTGCCCTTCAGGGAGATGCGGAATTTAGGGGTGTTATAGAAAACTGTCGCGTCTATGGTGGCATAGGAAGGCAGGGTAAACGTGTTGGCCGGGTCATAAAAGGCATCCCCCACGTACATGGCGCCGGCGCCAACACCCAGCCCTTTCACCGCGCCTTTCAGGATGCTGTAGCTCACCCAGATATTGCCCACATGCTGCGGCGCGCCTACTGTACGCTTGCCAACAAGATGGGCGGCTGCTTTTTTGTATTTGTTTTCATTGTAACCGTAACCGGTAATAATATTCAACCCCGGCGCCGGGTTGCTGATCACCTCCACTTCCAGGCCGCGGCTTTGCTGCGTGCCGTCCTGCACGGTAAACACCATGTTGTCCCGGGCTTCCCCTCTCGTGCTGTTGCTGATCTGGATGTCGTAGTAACTCACGGTAGCGGCCAGTTTATTGCTGAACAGATCGAGCTTCACCCCGCCTTCCAGCTGGTTGGCTTGCTGCGGCTTGAACGACGACACGGTACCGTCTGGTTGCACCGTATTGCCAACGTTCTTGAAGCCGTTCATATAGTTGGCGAAGAGAGATACTTTATTGAGCACCGGTTGATACACCACCCCAAATTTCGGCGACAGCGCGGCCTGCGTGTAGCTGCCCGCCGTTGCCTGCGTGAGGTTGTTTTTGGTGCCTTTATTGTCGAAATAGTCCACCCGCAGGCTGGCCATCAGCATCAGGTTGTCCGTCACATTCAGCACATCGGAAAAATAAGCGCCGTAGCTGTACTGCCTGCTGAGCGTTTCTGCCGTATTCAGCGCGGCCAGGCGGTCGTTCACGTTTTCCACCCGCACGTCTTTGGCGGTACGTAGCGTATTAACGGTATCGAGCTGCAACATGTTGTATTTGAGGTTGCGGTACTGGTCCATGATATCAAACCCCACCACCAGGCGGTTGCGCATGCTGCCGATTTTAAAATCGCCGGTGAAGTTCTGCTGAAAATGCTTGCGCCCCAGCCTGTCCGGCGCATGTACGCCAATGCTCCTGGCAATGGTGGTGTCCGTCAGCCAGGTCAGGTTGAAGTAATACATGTTGTTATACCCGCCGGTAGCCCATGCGTAATTGGTAGTGGACGTCCATTTTTCAGACAGCTTGTATTCCGCCTGCAGGAAAATGTTATTGGAATACATCTTCGACGAAAAGGAATTGTCGATCAGGGAACGTTTGTAATCCAGCCGCAGCCGGTCGTACGATTTCACATTTACCGCGGGAGCAACGATCCAGGCCGAGCTGGAAGTACCGGTATAGCTTTGCAGATCGGCATCCAGCCGGAGGATGAACCGGTCGTTCACCTGGTAAGAAATACTGGGCGCCACTACGATCGTTTGGCCGTGCCCCTGGTCCTGGAAGCTGTTCTCGCGCTGATACGCTATGTTGGTGCGGAAGAGCAGCGACCGGTCGCTGTTCAGCGGGGCATTGAAGTCTGCCGTAAGGCGGCTCAGATCATAACTGCCCTGGGTAAACGATACTTCACCCGCCATCTGTTCAAAAGGCTTTTTGGTGATATAATTGACCAATCCGCCGAAAGACACCATCCCCGCGCCGAACAAGGTAGACGAAGGCCCTTTGATAGCCTCCACCCTTTCAACGGTGGCCAGGTCGATGGTGGTACGCGTAAAGGTGGCCATGCCGTTCCGCAGGTTGTCGTTCGTCACAAACCCGCGGGAGAAGAATGCCGGGATACCGGCGCCCGTTTTGGCCGGAGCGGCGCCCGGCACATTGCGGAAAGATTCGTCGAGGGTAACCGACATCTGCTCGCGTATCAGTTCTTTGTCCACCACGCTGTACACCTGGGAATTTTCCAGGTACTTCAGGGGCAGGCGGGCAACGCTGCTGCTTTGCTTTTTGGAGGTAATGGTATATTTATCTCCCACGATCAATACTTCGTTGAGCGCGGTGGAGCTGGCGGTGAGCGTAAAATCCACCTGCACCGTTTCCCCTGCTTTCAGCACCACCGTTTTTTCCTGGGGCGCCTGGCCCATCAGTGAAATCGCCAGTTTATAAGTACCCGCGCCCAGTTCATCAAACATGAACGAGCCGTCTTTCTTTACCGTTATTCCCCTTTTATTATTTAATACCACGGTGGCAAATTCAGCCGGCTGCCCGTCGCTGGTCGTCACCTTTCCTTTTATGCTGCCGTCTTCCCGGTAAATGGCGCCGGCTGTGTTATATCCCGGAACACGGGCCGCCGCACCGGCCGGAAAAGCCATCGTAAACTTGAAGAACAGCATCGCCGCAGCTATACTGCAGCAGTATCGAAATGAATGTCCCATAGTCGGATCTCAATATTTTTAATGGATGCAAAGGTAGCTGCATTCGCAGCCGGCCGTTTACGCGATGCGGAAAATTATTTCCCTGCCGCACTGTTGCCGGATATCCTGAAACATAATACCGGCAATGTTTTCCAGTGCAAACAAGCATTCCGCGAATCTATTTCCGGTTTCGATTTGCCAGACATTTTCAGACGTAATAATTTTGCTTTCATCAGGCACCAAATACAAATTTGTTTGCCAAGAAAAAACCCGCGCCTGACGTAACCCGGATCGGAATAATGAGATGCTACCCGAATAGAAACTAACACGCTCAGCCCGCAAAAAACACGTCCCCCGGTATGGACGTATTCATTTAACAGAAAAACCCAATCCCCTTCATGGAAACTCTAACACTCACCCAGGAAAGCGTCCTGGAGAAAGGCCATCACTATCCTGATGCGCCGCCGCTGGCCCCCGCCATCATTACCATCACCGCCATCGAAAGACTGGAGCTTTACCGCATCGGGAAAAGCCTGCGGAAACAATATGGCAGTTATGAGAACCCGATGTACATCGAAACGCTGCACCTGAATGCCTACAAAATTCTGCCGGACCGGATCGCCAGGTTGCTGATGCGGATGGGCACGGATTTTTCGGCATCGCAATACGGCGCGGTGATTTTCAAAGGGCTCGTAGAGGTGGACCAGGACGCACTCGGCCCCACGCCTGCCAACTGGCAGGAAATGGATCCGGAAAAGATGGTGGAGTTCGGCTTCATCTCTTCGCTGCTGCACGGTGCCGTACCGTCCAAACCGGTGGAGTATTTCGCACAGCGGAAAGGCGGCGGTCTGATGCACGCCATCATCCCGGACATGAACATGGCTTATTCGCAAACCGGTTCCGGTTCGAAAACGGAACTGTTCGTGCATACGGAAGACGCCTTTCTGTTCAACGCGGCGGACTTCCTGTCTTTCCTCTTCCTGCGCAATGACGAACAGGTGCCGTCGATGCTGTACTCCATCCGGTCGCACGGCAAACCGGGGCATATGATGGCGCCGTTGTTCCGGCCCATTTTCAAATGCCCGAAAGACGCCAATTACAGCCAGGAAGAAGCTACAGGCGAAGGCACCAACGCCAGCATCCTTTACGGCAACCCGGAAACGCCGTTCATCCGCTTCGACGCCGCCGAGCAGATCTTCAACGAAGACGCCGGCCAGAGCCATGAAGCGCTGCAATACCTCAAAACATTCTGGCATGAAGCGCGGGGGCTGATCTACGACGGCTTTGTGCCGGAAGCGGGCGATCTTATTTTCGTGAACAACCATCTCTGCGCCCACGGCCGCAACGCTTTCGCGGCGGGCCTCAAAAAGGAAAACGGCCGCCTGGTACCCTGTGAACGAAGGCTGATGTTGCGTATGATGAGCAAAACAAGCCTCATACACATCCAGTCCGTAGCCCACCCCGAAAATCCTTACATGGTGATGGAAGAACATTACGGAAAAGTATACCCTTCCGCACCCGCACAATAATCCAACAAATCATGCCGGACAATCAACTGACACGGGTAGACACTACCCTGTTCTCCCTGCGCGCGCTGCAGCTGGAGCAAGACGCGCCCGTCATCCACGACTGGGTCAACCGGGAATACGCCCGTTACTGGCAAATGCAGCACACTTCGCTGGAAGATGTCAAAACGGCTTATGCCGCCATCACCCAGGCGAAAGACACGAAAGTGATGATGGGTTTCTACGACGGCCGGCCCGCATTCCTGCTGGAATGCTACTGGGTGAAAAACGATCCGCTCGCCGGCTATTACGACGCCATGCCGGGCGATTTCGGGTTCCACATCCTGGTGGCGCCGGCGGAGCAGCCGATCCACCATTTTACCTGGAGTGTTTTTACCGTCATCATCGATCACATGCTATCCGACCCGGCCGTTAAACGCCTGGTGGTGGAACCGGATGTGCGGAATGAAAAAATACACGTGCTCAATAAGCGCGCGGGATTCGAATACCACCGGGTCATTTCGCTGCCGCAGAAAGAAGCCCACCTCGCCTTCTGCACACGCGAGCAATATGCCGCCGCCAGGAGCGCGGGCAGCTGCCCGCTGGCCAGTTGCTATACGCGGCGGGTGCCGCAGCTCGGCAACTTTTCTTTCCGGCCGCTGCAACCGGCGTACGACATTCCCCTCATTCACAACTGGGTGAACCGCGAATACGCGCAATACTGGCAGATGCAGCGCACCACGCCGGAGCAGGTACGGACCGCGTATACCGCCATCACCCAGTCCACCCACGCGCAGGCGTTCATGGGCTTCCACAACGAGGCGCCGGCTTTCCTCTGGGAAAGCTACCAGGCCCTGCACGACCCCATCGGCAAATATTACGACGCACAGGAAGGCGACTACGGGCTGCACCTGCTGGTGGCCCCGCCAGACAGGGCCATTCACGGATTCACGTTGCAGATACTCCGCACCATCATGGACTACATGCTCGAGAACGAAGCCGTCAAACGGTTGATCGTGGAGCCCGACGTCAGGAACGAAAAGATGCATGTGCTGACGAGGCGCGCGGGGTTCGAATACACGGAGGTGCTGAACCTGCCCCATAAAAAAGCTTACCTGGCCTTTTGCACACGCGAACAATATACCGGCCATCGGCCGCATTACTCACTTCAAACCAATGAACAAGATCATGCATCATAGCACACCTGATTACACCGACATTTTTCACGAAGGCGCCATGCCCGCATACAACAGCGCCATCGCCGGCGCGCAGCAGCTGGTGAATGCTTTCCTCGAAAACAACCGCACGCCGTTCAGCGGCATCACGCCCCATCAGCTCCGGGAACTTTTCAGCCGGGTCGATTTCGACACCCCGTTACCGGACTACGAAAGCCTTTTCCGGGAAGTGCAGGCTTTGTATGTGGACCATGCCACCGCCTTTCACCTGCCGCAGTATATCGCGCACCTGAATTGCCCCGTCGTTATTCCGGCGCTCGCGGCGGAAGTATTGATCGCCGCCATCAATTCATCGCAGGACACCTGGGATCAAAGCGCGGGCGGTACGCTCATGGAGCAGCAGCTCGTGCAATGGACCTGCAACGAAATCGGCTTCGGGCCAGCGGCCGACGGTGTGTTTACCGCCGGCGGTTCCCAGAGCAATTTAATGGGGCTGCTGCTGGCCAGGGATCACTATGCGAAAGAAAAACTGGGCCACGACAACCGGCAACACGGCCTGCCCGCAGCAGCGCCGCGCTTCCGTTTCTTCGTATCCGAAATGACCCATTTCAGCATACAGAACACCGTGTCGCTGATGGGCCTGGGCGAAAAGGCCATCGTGAAAGTGCAGACAGACGGCGGCTTTCGCATGAGCCCCCATCATCTCGAAAAAGCCATTGAAAAAGAACTGGCGGATGGCAACCTGCCGGTGGCGGTGGTAGCGACCGCCGGCACTACCGACTTCGGCAACATCGATCCCCTCCTGCCCATCGCCCGCATTGCCGCCAAACACGGCATCTGGCTGCATGTAGACGCCGCCTATGGTTGCGGGCTCCTGCTCACGGAACAATACCGTCACCGCCTCAACGGCATCGAACTGGCCAATTCCGTTACCACAGATTATCACAAAGCCTTCTTCCAGCCCATCAGCAGCAGCGCCTTCCTCGTGCGCGACAAAAAGTGGCTGGAACTGATCACCCACCATGCCGACTACCTGAACCCGCAGGAAAATGTTTTCGAAGGGCTGAACCAGATCAACAAGACCATCACGCAGAGCACCCGGCGTTTCGATGCGCTGAAACTGTGGTGCACGCTCCGGCTGATGGGAAAAGCAAAACTGGGCAGTTATATCGATACCATCATCCGCACCACCGAAGCCGCCACCGCACTGCTCGACGGCGATCCGGACTTCGAGCTGCTCACGCACTCCGACATCAGCGCACTGGTGTTCCGCTACCTGCCAGCGGAAGTACAGGACGATCTGCTGGCCGACAAGCTGAACCAGCACATCAAAAAGGAAATGTTCCAGGAAGGCCGGGCCGTTGTAGCGGGAACGAGAGTGCGCGACGCTTTTTACCTGAAGTTCACCCTGCTGAATCCGCTGACGACTGTGGACGACATCCGGAACATTACCGGCATCGTCAAAAAACACGGCGCGGCATTTCTCCGCCAACATCTTTCACCCGTTCTTTAAAACACACCATCATGCATAAACCTCCTATCAACGTCGGTCCCCGGCAGGCCGTCGCACACCTCACGCCAGACATCTGGGAAAAAGTAAACAGGCTGCATGTCCGGAAAATCATCAGTGAATTCGCGCATGAACTGCTCGTCACCCCGCAGTTGCAATCGTCCCAAAACGGATGGGGCCACTACGTATTACCAGCAGATGCGCCGGGTATCGAATACCGGTTCCGTGCAAAAGTGATGAGCCTCGACCATTGGTACATCGATACGGATTCCCTCTGGAAATACGTGAACGGGGAGCGCGTACCGGTAGATTCCATCCGGTTCATCATCGAGTTCAAACAACAGATCGGCATCAGCGAAACGGTATTGCCGGTATACCTCGAAGAAATTGGCAGCACGCTTTACGGCAGCGCCTACATGCATACGTACAACACGATCACGGCGGAAGCGCTCGCCACATCCGGCTACCAGGTCATAGAGCAGGCCATGATGGCCGGCCATCCATGTTTTGTGGCCAATAACGGCCGCATCGGGTTCGACGCGGCGGATTACCAGCGATTCGCGCCGGAATCGGCGGACGCGTTTTCCCTGATCTGGGTGGCGGCGCATAAAGACCGTACCGGTTATGCCGGCGTCACCGATCTACCTTACGAACAGCTCATCGGCGAAGAGCTCGATGCAGACACGCAGGCCAGGTTTCTGGAGGTGCTGGCAGCGCTGCGCCTCAATGGCGACGACTATTACTTCATCCCCGTGCATCCCTGGCAATGGTTCAACAAACTGGCCATCATTTTTGCCGCCGATCTGTGCAGCCGGCAGCTGGTATACCTCGGGCCCGCAAATGACGAGTACATTCCCCAGCAGTCCATCCGCACGTTTTACAACATCACTTCGCCGCAGCGGCGATATACCAAAACGTCCCTCTCCGTGCTCAACATGGGCTTTATGAGAGGCCTGCACGCCAGCTTCGTGCTAACGGCCCCGCCTATCAGCGAATGGGTCAATGCCGTGGTGGATGGCGACCGCTTTTTGCAGCAGAAAGGATTCGTCGTATTACGGGAAGTGGCGGCCGTGGGATATACCAACCCGCATTACGCCAGCATCATCCGCGACGACAACTCGTCGTACAACGGCATGCTGTCGGCCCTCTGGAGAGAAAGCCCGCAGCAGCGGATTAAACCCGGCCAGCGACTGATGACCATGGCCGCGCTGCTGCATGTAGACAGTCATGGCAACGCCCTGCTGCCCGAGCTGATCAGGGCTTCCGGCCTCGATACGGCCGAATGGCTGAAACGATACCTCGATGGCTACCTGGCGCCGTTGCTGCATTGCTACTATTATCACGACATGCGCTTCATGCCGCATGGCGAAAACCTCATCCTCATCCTGGAAAACAATGCGCCGGCGGGTGCGATCATGAAAGATATCGCCGAAGAAATCGCCGTATTGAACCCGGATATTCCCATGCCGGACAACGTGCGGCAGATCTATATGAAAGTGGCGGACCACCTGAAAATCCTGTCCATTTTCACGCAGGCGTTCGATTGCTTTTTCAGGTTCCTGCAACAGGTATTGGAAGAGCACGCCGGTTATCCCGAAGAGCAATTCTGGGAACTGGTGGCGGATTGTGTGGCCGGCTACCAGCAACAGTTTCCGCAGCTGCAGGAAAAGTTCGACAAGATCGACCTGTTCGCTCCAGAAATTACCAAAACCTGCCTCAACCGTTTGCAGATCCGCAACAACCGGAAGATGGTAGACCACATGTACGATCCGTTCAAAAGCCAGCAATTTGCCGGCACATTGAAAAACCCGCTGGCGGCATTCCGGCAGCAACCCGTTTTAACCTTTAACTGATTTTTATGCAAGCAATCCACGCCACCGGTACGAAGCCGGAAGTATGGCAGCAGGTCACCCGGCTGTTCATCGGCAAGCTCATTGCCGAGCTGGCCCACGAAGGCGCCCTGCAGCCCGAACCGCAGCAAGGGACATACACGCTCCAGGCTGGTGACGGCATTCTATACCGTTTCAGCGCAAAGGTCTACCAGCTGAATCACTGGGTGGTCGATCCTTCCTCCATCGAAAAGATCGTGCAGGGAGATATCGCCCCGCTCGACGCGCTCAGCTTCATTCCCGAAATAAACGGACTGATCGGCATTGCGCCCGACGCGCTGCCCGGCTATATGGAAGAAGTGGCCGGCACCCTGTTCGGTAGCGCCCGGCTGCAACAGGCGCCCGATGCGGCTTATCTTGCACAGGCAGGCTACCAGGAAGTGGAGCGCGCCATGACCGGGCATCCCCGTTTTATCGCCAGCAACGGCCGCCTGGGCTTCGACGTGACCGACTATCACCTCTACGCCCCCGAAGCCGCCAAACCGCTCCCGCTCATCTGGCTGGCAGGGCATCATAGCCGCGCGGAATTTACCGGCCGCGCCGGCCTCGGCTACCCGCAGCTGATCCGGCAGGAGCTTAGCGAAACGGACCTGGCGGTTTTCCGCGATGTGCTCGCAGGCAAGGGCCTAGACGCGGAACAATACTATTTCATCCCCGTACATCCGTGGCAGTGGTACAATAAAATCATCCATCTTTTTGCGCCGGACATTGCGGCCAACCTGCTCGTGTGCCTGGGCCACAGTGCGGATGATTACCAGCCGCAACAATCCATCAGGACCTTCTTCAATTGCAGCCACCCGGAGAAAAGTTATGTCAAAACGGCCCTGGGCATCCTGAACATGGGCTACATGCGGATACTCTCCCCCTACTTCATGCGCACCACGCCCGCCATCAACGACTGGGTGCATGCGCTCGTGGAAAAAGACGCGTACCTGCAGGAACAAGATTTCCGCATGCTGCGCGAAATCGCCGCCATAGGTTATACCAACCGCAATTATGAAGATGCGCTGCAGGAAGACAGTCCATATAAAAAAATGCTGGCCGCCCTCTGGCGGGAAAGCCCCGTGCCGAAGCTGCGGGAAGGCCAGCGGCTGGTAACCATGGCCGCGCTGCTGCATAAAGACCCCGCGGGCAATGCCCTGCTTCCCGCTATCATCGGAACGTCCGGCATAAACAGCAGGCAATGGGTACAGGCCTATCTCCGGCGCTATATGCAACCACTGCTGCACTGCTTTTACCAGTACGGCCTCGTGTTTATGCCGCATGGCGAAAACATCGTACTGGTGCTGGAAAACAATGTACCGGTGAGCGTGATCATGAAAGACGTAGGCGAAGAAGTGGTACTGATGGATACCGCGGCCGGGTTGCCCGAAGCGGCCCGCCGCATACAGGTGGCGGTGCCGGATGAATTCCGCACGCGCCCCATTTTCACGCAGCTGTTCGACGGCATCTTCCGTTTCATCGCGGCCATCCTTGACGAACAGGGTGGTTTGCCCGAAGGTGAATTCTGGCAGCTGGTGGCCGGCAGTATCACGGAATACCAACAGCGGTTCCCCGCGCTGTCGCACCAATTCCGGCAGTACGACCTGTTTGCGCCCATGATTGCACCGGATGCGCTGAACCGGATGCAAATCCTCAACAGCCGCAAACTCAGGGACCGCGCCAACCCGTTCGACGTACCCGGCATCCATGAAGTGATCAACCCCGTTGCCGCCTACAAACCCTGATCCCGATGCGAGCTATCTTCATACTACTATTCACCACACTCACCGCCCGTGCGCAACAGGCGCCGCCATACACGGTGAAAGACGATTACTTCGGCACCCTGGTGCCGGATCCATACCGGTGGCTGGAAAACGATACCGCTGCCCGCACCAGACAATGGATCAGCGCTCAGAAAAAGCTGACCGACAGCTACCTGAACGCCATCCCCTTCCGCGATGCGCTCAAAGCGGAGCTTTCCGCCACCTGGAACTACGAAAGGGAAACACCGCCGGTAAAAGCGGGCCCGTTCTACTTTTTCACGAAGAACAACGGCCTGCAACCGCAGAATGTGTGGTACCTCCGGAAAGGACTGAACGGCGAACCGGAATTGCTGCTCGATCCCAACCAGCTGTCTCCCGACGGAACCGCGGCCGTCACCATGCTCGGGTTTTCGAACAATCACCGCTACCTGGCCTACGCCGTAGCATCGGCCGGTTCGGACTGGAACACCATCCGCGTGCTCGACATCACTACGCGGAAAACGCTGAAGGATGAACTGAAATGGGTGAAATTCCCGCGCGCCGCCTGGAAGGGCGACGGCTTCTATTACAGCCGCTATCCCGCACCCGCGCCCGGCACGGAGCTTTCCGCGCAGAATACCCTCAACCAGGTGTACTACCATGCGCTGCACACGCCGCAGGACAACGACAGCCTGGTATTCGAAGCGGCGCTGAGCGTGGGCGCCTTCGTAACAGAAGACGAACGCTTCCTCGTCATTTCTTCCCTGCCGGGATCATTCCTTGGCTTCAAGCTCACCAGTTCCACCGGCAACGCGCTGCATTGCCAGGACCTGTCGGTTCCCGGCAGCCGCATCCAGCCGCTGCTCGAAGGGTATGCGCACCACCACATCGTTGTCGGCAATATTGGCGGCAAGCTGCTGGTGCAAACAGACGAAGATGCCCCCAATAACAAACTCGTATTGCTTGACCCCGCGAGCACAGACAAGGCATCCTGGCAAACGTTGATCCCCGAGCAGCCCTATCCGCTCGAGCATATCGACGCGGGTGGCGGATACCTGTGGGCGAATTACCTGAAAGACGCCAGCTCGCACGTGTGCCAGTACGATTACGCCGGCAGGAAAATCAGGGACATCGGGTTGCCCGGAATTGGCGCCGCCCGTAATTTCACGGGCCGCCGGCAGGATGAAGATATCTTCTACGTTTATACGGATTTCACCACGCCCGAAACGGTGTACCGGCTGAACATCCGCACCGGCCGCTCCGTGCTTTACCGCAAGCCCGGCTACGCAGGCGAAACAACCGGCTACGAAACAAAGCAGGTATTTGTGCCGTCGAAGGATGGCACGCGCATCCCGCTGTTCATCGTGTACAAAAAAGGGATTCGCCTCGACGGACAAAACCCCGTTTTCATGCAGGGGCACGGCGGCTTCAAACGCAACCTCACGCCCTTTTTCCACATCCCCCGCATGTTGTTCCTCGAACGCGGCGGCATTTACGCGCAACCCAACCTCCGCGGCGGGAATGAGTACGGCGAGGCCTGGCACCAGGGCGGCATGAAGGCGAACCGGCAGAATGCCGTAGACGATTTCATTGCCGTCACCGAATACCTCATCCGCGAACGATACACGCGGCCTTCGCTGATCGCCGTTACCGGTGTATCTACCGGCGCGGTGATGGTGGGCGCGGCCATCAACCAGCGGCCCGATCTCTTTAAAGCAGCCCTTCCCGTGGCCGGCTGCATGGACATGCTGCGTTATCACAAGTTCACCATCGGCCGCACCTGGGCGGAAGAATACGGCACCAGCGACGATCCGCAGGAGTTTGCCTACCTGGTCAAATATTCCCCGCTCCACAACATCAGAAGCGGCCTCGCCTATCCCGCCACGATGGTGCTCACCGGCGATCACGACGACACGGTGGTGCCCGCGCATTCATACAAATACACAGCCACGCTGCAGGAAAAACGGGAAGGCGGCCCTCCCGCCCTGATCCGGATAGACAGCAACACCGGGCATGGGCCGGGCAAGCCCACCCACAAACTGATAGCGGAAGCCGCCGACGCCTGGAGCTTCGTTTTCCGGGAGCTTGGCGTAACATGGCTCACTGGCCACCCAACAAAAAAACCATCACAGTATGCAAACAGATAACACAGTTTATTCCATCATCGGTATCGGCATCGGCCCCTTCAACCTCGGGCTGGCGGCGTTACTCGAGCCCGTAACGGACGTACAGGCCATCTTTTTCGACCAGACGGAGGCGTTCGACTGGCACCCGGGGCTGATGCTGGACAATACCACCCTGCAGGATCCCTTCATGGGAACAGACCTCGTGAGCATGGCGGATCCCACCAGCCGGTACAGCTTCCTCAACTTCCTGAAACAAACCGGCCGGCTGTACCGCTTCTTCATCCGGCACGATTTCTATATGCTGCGCCGCGAATACAACGTTTACTGCCAATGGGTGGCAGCACGGTTGTCCAGTTGTCGCTTTTCGCGCCGCGTTACCGGCGTCCAATACGAGAATGGGCTTTACGTAGTAACGGTACAGCATACACGCAGCGGGAGCGTCAGCGTGTACCGTGGTGAAAGACTTGTACTGGGTACCGGCACGCAGCCGCACGTGCCCTCGTTCATCGGCGGCGATCTGCCCGGTGTGATCCACACTTCGCAATACCTGCCCAACCGCCCGTCGATCCTGGAAAAAGGCGGGCTCACCATCGTAGGTTCCGGGCAGAGCGCCGCGGAAGTGTTCTACGACCTGCTGCCGGAAGCCCGGAAAGGTTTCCGCCTGCAATGGTTCACCCGGTCGCCCCGCTTCTTTCCCATGGAGCATTCCAAGCTGACCCTGGAGATCAGTTCGCACAATTACATCGAATACTTTTACCACCTGCCGGCGGAACGGCGGGCCGAAATCCTGGCCACGCAGAACATTCTTTCCAAGGGGATCAACGGCAGCCTTATCGACCAGATATATGATGCATTGTACGAAATGACGGTAGGCGGTGAAACCGTGCCCGTGCAGCTGCGCGCCAATTGCGAGCTGACATCGCTCACACCCGATACGCAACGGGGCGGATACTCGCTGCAGTTCACGCAAACCGATCAGCAGGAACAGTTCCCGCACCAGGCCGATTTCGTGATGCTGGCCACCGGCTACCGCTACAACCGGCCCGGCTGCATCGAAGGCATCCGCGACCGGATACGCTTTCACCGCAACGGATCGTTCAGGGTGCAGCGGAATTATACCATCGACATTCATGAGCGGGAGATTTTTGTACAGAACGTGGAAACACAGTCGCACGGTTTTTTAGCGCCCGACCTGAGCCTCGGCGCTTACCGCAATTCCTGGATCATCAATCAAATCACCGGCAGGGAAGTGTACAAGCTGGAAGAACTGGTGGCTTATCAGCAGTTCGGCGGGCGGCACGTTCCTGAAAAAGCGGCCCTGACGGCAGTCGGAGCCTGAAAAATCATTCGCTATGCACACATTTGTTGTCAGAACCCGTTCTGCTTTCAGTCTGCTGAAAACGGCCATGCTGGGCCGGGAAAAAAACCTCACGGCCATTAGCGTCACCCGCGCCGCGTTCCTGCTATCGCTCCCCGCCATGCTGGAATTATTGATCGAATCGATGTTCGTGGTAACGGATCTGTTGTACGTCAGCCGCCTCGGCGACAACGCGATCAACGCGGCCGGCATGACCGGCTCCGTGATACTTGTGCTCTATGCCGTGCCCGTTGGCCTGAACATTGCGGCCAGCTCGTTGATCGCCCGGCGAATCGGGGAACGGAAGCCCCGCACCGCGGGCCTAACCGCCATGCAGGCCATTTATACCGGCGTTGCGGTGGCCGTTATTTTCAGCGTGATAGCCGTCGGTTTCAGCCGTCAGATCCTGTATGCCATCGGCGCGTCGGACGACCTGGTGCGGGAAGGCCTGCTGTATACCAACATCCGCTTTGGATGCCTGATCTTCCTGATACTACGGGTGCTGCTCAACGGCATCTTCCGCGGGTGCGGCGACGCGGCCATGGCCATGCGCACATTCCTCCTGGCGTTTGTGCTGAACGCCGGCCTTGGCGCCCTATTCATTTTCGGGTTCGGGCCGCTGCCGGCATGGGGCCTCACGGGCGCCGCCGTCGCCAACGGCCTCGCCAACATGCTGGCGGTGAGCTACCAGTTTTTCTACCTGCGGCGAAAGCAGGCCATATTGCAGATCGGGCGGCGGCAGCTGATCGTGGTGCCCGCCATTATCCGGAAGCTGTGGAAAATCGGATCGGCCGGCACGTTGCAATACCTGATACCCGCATCCAGCTGGTTGCTGATGATCGTAATAGTGGCGAAGCTCGGCGAAGCGGCGCTCACCGGCTATATCATCGCCGACCGGATCATCATATGCGCCACTCTTCCGGCGTGGGGAATCGCCAATGCCGCCGGCGTGCTGACAGGGCAAAACCTGGGCGCGGGGCAGCCGGAAAGAGCCGAGCAATCGGTTTGGAAAACGGGGCTGTTCAACATGTGCTTCCTGGGATGCATCGCCTGCATCCTGCTGCTGTTTGCAGCGCCGGTTGTCAGCATCTTCACCGCCGACGCGGCCGTGAAGGAAAACGCCGTATTATACCTGCGCTGCATGGCGATCGCCTTTTTCTTTTTCGGGTATACCATGGTGATCTCCCGTTCGCTCAACGCGGCCGGGTACGTCAGCATCGTCACATGGCTGTACATACTGATGTTCTACGTGGTACAACTGCCACTGGCGTACATTCTGGGCCTGGGCCTTGAAATGGGCTCCAGGGGCATCTTCGGTGCCATCCTGCTGTCCGAATTGGTACTGGCCGCCGGTTGTGTCATCACCTTCCGGAAGGGAAACTGGAAAACCGTCCGTATTTAAAAACCATCATCATGTCCGATATCCTTTTACTGTTCAAGAAAATCATCCTGGCACTGCTGCTGGCCGCCATCCCGTTCCTGATCTTTTTTGCGGGGTTCTGGCTGATCACGCATGCCGGATAAAAAATGCAGGTATATGAAAATTGAAAAAGCGGTCGCAAAAAAACTGGTGAGGGATGGGATCATTTCCGTTTTCCTTTACGCCCTCCCGGTGCTGCTGATGTTCCTGTGGTTCTACCTGAAAGGAGAACGCCCGTGGACAAAACAGCCCAAAGAAACACCCGTCCAGGTCACCCGATAAAAACAATTGTATGATCAGATTCATCGAAGCGGTTTTTCAGCACCTGAACAGCTGGGGGCTACCCGTGCTGTTGCTGGTGGTAGGATGTATCGAATTCATTGCCGGCCTGTATAACAAACCGGCAGACCGCAATGAATTCACGCTCGACCTGTTGAGCTTCGCCGTTCCCAAACTGCTGTTCCCGCCTGTGCTGGCTTATTTCAGCCTGCAACTGTTACCCGTGCTGTTGCCCGGTTTGCGGAATACCCTTGCCTGGGTGCCCTTTGGCTGGGGCGCATTGATCATTGCGGTAGCAGACGATCTCACGCAGTACTGGAACCACCGGCTGCACCATCAGGTACCCGCGTTGTGGCGCTTCCACCGCACGCATCATTCCGCCCCCTATATGGGCGTGGCCGTGTATTTCAGGAACAACCTCATTCATGTGCTGCTGTTCTCGCAGGTGTACCTCGTGGTAACGCTGGTCTAT
Source organism: uncultured Chitinophaga sp. (assembly GCA_965653365.1). GTDB lineage: Bacteria > Bacteroidota > Bacteroidia > Chitinophagales > Chitinophagaceae > Chitinophaga. The sequence continues at coordinate 172,041 of CBFGZV010000006.1, forward strand.
CTCGGCTTGGGCTATCCCGCTCTGTTCGTGGCCGGGCTGAAATCGCTCATCGTTTCGGCCGCGCATTCCAGCATTCCGTGGGACAAGCCCCTGTACCGCATAAAGTGGCTGCATCCGCTGGCCTGGGTGCTGGAGCGTTTCATTTCCACGCCCGCCACGCATCATGCGCACCACGCGGTGACGGCAGACGATGGCATCGGTTACTACAAAGGAAATTTCGGGAACATGTTCTTTATCTGGGATGTCATTTTCGGAACGGGGCGCATCACCCGGCAATACCCTTCCGCCTACGGCATTTCACATTACGAGAAAGACGAATGGTACGCCCAGTTCCTCTGGCCCCTGCTGAAATCGCGGGTGCGCAACAGCGAGCTGTCTGCCGGCGGCCCCATGGTGCGCTCAGACGATGACGCGCCTGAAACGGCCGCTCAATCCGGCGTGAAATAAAGGCGGGTTTTTCATACCTTTGTACCCGTTTTAACAATGGGTATTCAATGGCAAAAGT
>CBFGZV010000007.1:0-163979 GCA_965653365.1 uncultured Chitinophaga sp.
GGCGAGTTTGCCCATATGCTGAACGGGGAAGGCTGGCTGAAGAACAAAATGAAATGCAGGATCAAGGTAATTCCCGTGGCCAATTACCGCCACGATATGTATTATGAAATGCCCGTGGCTCCGTCGCCCAACCTGAATACGCAGCAGTCGGTACTGTTATATCCCTCGCTATGCCTGTTTGAAGGCACCATCCTCAGCCAGGGCCGCGGCACGCGCATGCCTTTCACCGTACTGGGCGCGCCCCGCCTGAAAGGGAAATTCGACTTCTCCTTCACGCCCGTGAGCATCCCCGGGATGTCGGAAACCCCGCTGCACCAGAACCTGGCCTGCTATGGCCTCGACTTGCGGAGGTTTGATATTTCTCCTTTCCGCAAAGCCGGGAAAATCAACCTCGGCTGGATGATTGATCTTTACAAAGCCTACCCCGACAAGGAAAAATTCTTCGACCGCTCCTACAGCGCACAGATGGGAGACATCAACAAACTGGCCGGCACCACGCAGTTCAGGGAACAGATCATTGCGGGGAAAAGCGAGGAAGAGATCCGCAAAAGCTGGGAGCCGGGCCTGAGCGCGTACAAAAAAATGCGATTGAAATACCTGCTCTACAAATAAGCGAATCAGGTTTTGGACTGCATGCGCTGCGCGGCATAGATGCCCGTGTGGCCGCTGAAATAATAGGCCGTGAAACACGCTACGGCATAATACAGCACGTATTCCCCGCCGAAGAGCTCCACGCCCATGATGGTGCAGGCAATGGGTGTATTGGTGGCGCCCGCGAACACGGCGATGAAACCGAGGCCGGCCATCAGGTCTACCGGCGCGCCCGTAAGCAGGGCAATGGTGTTGCCCAATGCAGCGCCAATGAAAAAGAGGGGCGTTACCTCGCCGCCTTTAAAGCCCATTCCCAGCGTAACCGCGGTGAACAACAATTTCCAGAACCAGCTCCAATAGCCGGTGCCGCCCTCGCGGAAAGACGATACGATGGACACACCGTCCGGGTCTGGATGGGTGACGCCCAGGCCCAGGTAATCATCCGTGCCCAGCACGGTGGTGAGTGCAATGATGATGATGCCGCCGATAAACGGGATGAGCCATTTGTTGCGGATGAGTTGCCCGCTGTAGGTTTTGATGGCGTGCGAGAGTGTGGAGAAGAGATAACCCGCCATCCCGAAACAAACCCCGCCCAGTATTACTTTCAGCAACAGCCTGAAGTCGAAATGAATAAATGAGACGGTGCTGTTGATCACTTCACTGATGGCGATATGATAATGCGTATGTTGAATCTGCCAGGCGGAGCAGGTGACGTCTGCCAGTACGCTGGCTATCAGGCAGGGCAGGAGGGCTTTATGGCTGATGCGGCCCACCGTGAGCACTTCCAGGGCAAATACGGCGCCGGTAACGGGCGTGCCGAACACGGCTCCAAAACCCGCGGCGATGCCGGTGGTGAGGATGATGCGCACGTCTTCTTTTCCAAGCCGGAACCATTTGCCGAACTGCCCGGCCAGGCTGCCCCCGATCTGCACCGCTGTTCCTTCGCGGCCGGCGGATCCGCCGAAAAGGTGGGTGATGATGGTGGTGACCAGCACCAGCGGCGCCATGCGCAGCGGAACGCCACCCCCGGGCTCGTGGATTTCGTTCATGATGAGGTTGTTGCCGGCTTCAGCGTTCCTGCCGAGATGCCGGTACAGGGCATAGATCAGCAAGCCGGCCAGGGGCAGGCAATACAACAGCCAGGGGTGCTGCTGCCGCAGCGCCGTCACTTCATCGAGCGACCATAAAAAGAATGCGACCAGCGACCCCACGGTCAACGCAACCGGTACCGCGATGGCGGTCCATTTTAACAAGTGTGCGGCAATATGTACCTGTTCCGGTTTTTTCATACCTACAAATTGAATGGAAGGCCTTTTGCAAAGCCTTTGGTTTTGTAGGCGCCATCAGCCTTCCCGGGAGGAAGGCGGTTCAGGTAGGAAGACACCATTTCCTTTTTTACGGAACAAATATACTCAGATCACGGGAGTTTTTCGACGCGGATGCTTTTTACCCATTTAACATGGCGAGGCCCGGTCATTTTGTCGTTGCAGCAGATCATCACGAAAGGGCCGTCGTCCGTTACCGGTTGCCCGTTTTCCCCGAAAATGAGAAATACCTCGTCGCCGGTCTGGTTGTTGTATATCCATTAGATGTTGATGAAACAAGGTAGTCTTGCGGCGTGGTTTTCTATTTCCGGATTTTTTCATTAAATTATGAACGCAGTTAATATTGTTTGGATAACCAGGTAAACCCGAATTTTTTCACGTTCATGAAAACAGCACGTTATGAAAGATCATCTGAAATCTGTCAGAACAGGCATGCTCCTGTTTGTACTATCCGCTGCAGCCTGCAGCAAACCCGCAGTAACAGACAACGAACTGCTTCCTGCAAATGAAAACACACTGTCGGTGACGGACATTTCCATCGCCGCCATCAACGGTTCTTTTTCCGAAAACTGGGACAGTTATACCCACGGTACCGCTTACACGCAGGCACAGGCCGAAGCCGATTTTGGTAATATCACCGGCTGGAACAGCGCCCGCTCGATGATCTCCAACGGCAACCTCAGGGTGACGCTGCTGAAAGACGCGCTGAGCAGCGCCGGCGGTATCATCGCCCGCACAGATATCTCGGACGGCAGTGAATACCAGGTGTCGTTCAGCATCCGCTTTCACAGCGCCTTCGACTGGAGCCGCGGTGGCAAGCTGGGCTTCGGTTTCCTGATCGGCGACGGCAACACCGGCGGCGATCCCGGCTGGGACGGCAATGGCGGCAGTATGCGCCTGATGTGGTACAACAACGGCACCCGGGTGTACTTCCATCCCTACGTGTATTACCGCGATCAGCCCGGTGAGTTCGGCGACAACTTCGGTAAATCGTACCCGGCCACCGGCAGTCTCAACCGGGGCCAGACCTACAACGTAACGATGTACGTCAAAAGCAACACAGGCTCCAATACCGATGGGCGGGCCAAACTGGTGATCGACGGCGTTACCGTGCTGGACACGGCTATCCGCTGGACTACCAACGACACCAAGCGCCTCGTCCGCAACCTCAGCTTCCATACGTTCCGCGGCGGCAGCCAGGCGCACTGGCAATCCTCCACCGACGGCTATATTTACTACGACAATCTGGTGGTGACCAAAATACAGTAATGCGCGCGCAATATTGACTGCAGGCCGCAGCACACCTGGTGCTGCGGCCTTTTTTCGCTGGGGAAACCGCTTGCGGCCGGGTGCCTCACCACGGCGCAGAAAGCGCATGATATGGGCACGAAAAAGAGGTGATGAACTTAAAGGGGGCCGCTTTAAGAGCAAAAAAATAACGGGCCTTTTGCCCGTTACCTGTCAAAGAAATATTGCGTTTGCTATCAACGCAGCGTTTTCAGTTCGATGTTCTTGTACTCCACTTTCATCGGCGGGCCCACGTGCACCTGCATGCCGAGCATGCCTTTGCTTTTACCATTCACCGTATCGTTGTCGGTCACATCGCTCATCAGCACGCCGTTGATGTAATGCTGGAGGCGGTTGCCTTTCACAACGAGGCGGCAGGTGTTCCAGTCGCCGCTTTTGATTTTTTCTTTCAGTGCATCGCCGTTGCCCAGCGAGCCCGTTACCCTGGCGGGCGTCCAGGCATTGCCTTTGCTGCCGTCTTTCGGGCTGAGTTTCGTATCCGGGATGGTCACGATCTGGCCGCGGTAGGCAAGCGTGGTGCGGCCCCGCTCTTCATAATTCTGGCCGGTGTAGCGGTTGGCGCCGTCGATGTCTGCCTGGTAGCCTTTGAGGGCGTGCGGCACATCGCTGAGCTTTTCGCTGCGGTAGTTGATACCGCTGTTGCCGGCGGCGGTGATCCTGAATTGGAGGGTCAGTTCGAAATCCGCGGGCGTACCGCCCTGCCAGATGATGAAACTGTTAGTTTTGAGTGGCTTGTCCGGTTTGATTTCACCTACGAGGCAGCCATTTTCCACGCGCCAGTAGCCGGTGTCGCCTTCCCAGCCGTTGAGCGTTTTGCCGTCGAATATCTTCACGGCTTTTTGCGCGCAGGCCAGCTGTGGCGCCAGAAAGGCAAGCATCAGCGTGTATTGCAGTATTTTCCGCATATGCTCTTAATTATTTGATCGCAAAATTGACGTTTTCCCATGACCTCGCAGCGGCGGAGCTCAGCACCGCTTCGCATACGGCCTGCGTTTCGTAGGCTTCGCGGAAAGTGGGAGAGCAGGGCGTGTTATTTTCCAGGCTGCGCAAAAAGTCCGCCACCTGGTGCACGAACGAATGCTCGTAGCCGATGCCCAGGCCGGGTACCCACCATTTGTTCATGTACGGCTGCTCGCCGTCGGTGACGTGGATGGAGCGCCAGCCGCGCAGCTGCGAATCGTCCGAGTTCTCGAAATATTCGAGGCGGTTGAGATCGTGAAGGTCCCACCGGATAGAGGCGTTTTCGCCGTTGATCTCGAAGGTGTACAGCGCTTTGTGGCCGCGGGCGTAACGGGTAGACTCGAACAGGCCGAGCGAGCCGTTTTCAAAACGGCATAGGAACGCGCAGGCGTCGTCGATCGTTACTTTTTCCACTTTGCCGGTGAGCTGGTGCATTCTTTCTTTCACGAACGTTTCCGTCATAGCCGTTACATTGCTGATGCTGCCGTTGAGCCAGATGGCGGTGTCGATGCAGTGCGACAGCAGGTCGCCGGTTACGCCGGAGCCCGCCACGTCCGCATCCATGCGCCAAAGGCCGGCGCCGCCCTGAGGCAGGTTGGCATTGATCGTCCAGTCTTGCAGGAAATTGGCGCGGTAGTGGAATATGCGGCCCAGCTTGCCGGAGTCGATGATTTGTTTGGCCAGCGTTACGGCAGGCAGGCGGCGGTAGTTGTACCAAACCGTGTTGGCCACGCCGGCTTTCTCGATGGCGTCTACCATGGTTTTCGATTCGGCCAGTGTGCGCGCCAGCGGTTTTTCGCAGAGCACCATCTTGCCCTTTTCAGCGGCGGCGATGGCGATTTCGGCATGCGTGTCGTTAGGCGTGCAAATGTCCACCGCGTCGATGCTGCTGTCGTTGATCACCTTTTTCCAGTCTGTTTCCACTTTTTCGTATCCCCATTGTTCAGCGAACGCGCGGGTTTTTTCTTCATTGCGGGAGCAAACGGTTTTCAGTACCGGACGGTATTGCAGGTCGGGGAAAAAATTCGGGATGCGGCGGTAGCCGTTGGAATGCGTTCTGCCCATGAATCCCGTACCTATCAGTGCTATGTTGAGTTGTTTTTTCTGGCTCATGTGGTGTGATTGGTTTGAAAGTGTCGTTTTATTCGCGCCAGCCGTGTTGCTCGCGTACTTTGATCATGGCGGCGAGGATGTTGTTCCAGGTGCCGGGCTGTGTCATCTGCTGGTTGGGGAACATGCAGCCGTCCCAGCAAATGTGCCTGAATGCTTTGGTCAGCTCGCCGTTTTCATTGCGCAGCCAGAAACCGGCATCGCGGGCAATGTCGAGTTTGCCGTTGGGATCGTTGGCCAGGCAGTGGCGGCCGGTTTTGTCGTGCGACCCGGTGCCGTGCACGGTGCCGTCGTTTTGCGCCACATGAAAATCGATCGTCCAGGGGCGCAGTGCGGCCGTGAGGGTTTTGAGCCCCTGCTGCAGCGCCGCGCTGTCGCTCCAGTCGAAGTTGGCGGGAAGTATCCTGTCTTCGGGTTTGTTATAACCCATCAGGTACAGGAGCGTATGCGCCATGTCGGCCTGGAAGCCCATGTTGGGGCGGCCTACGGCTTCGAGCGTTTCGATCATGGTTTTCCAGCTGTGCATCCCGCCCCAGCATATTTCGCCTTCGGCGGCGAGTTTTTCGCCATAGTCCGCCGCCACGTCGCAGGCTTCACGGAACGTTTCGGCGATGAGCTTCGTATGGGCGGCGGGGTCTTTCGCCCAGGCTTCGGGCGTGCTGGCGGAGTCGATGCGCACCACGCCATGCGGGCGGATGCCCAGGTCGCGCAGCACTTTGGCGATGTGGCACGATTTACGGACCTGTTCCACGAACCGCTTCCTTTCCTCTTTGGAGCCCATGGCCGGACCGCCATCAGGCGGCCAGATGGGAGCCACCAGGCTGCCGATTTCGAGGCCATAGGACGATACCTTGTCGGCGAGCTTTTTGATATCGTCGTCGGACCCGTCTACATTGAAATGCGGGTTGAACAGGCCGATGTCCACACCATCGAACTTCACGCCGCCCACTTCGGCGGCGGCGGTCATTTCCAGCATGTTGTCGAATGCGATAACGGGCTCTGAGCCTTCTCCCTTGCCTACAATGCCCGGCCAGGTGGCATTGTGGAGTTTCGGATAATTATTCTGCGGCATATTGATGTATTGCTTGAAGGTGGATGTAATTATAACACGAGGTCGGGGTTACCGGGCCCGAAATGTTTCAGCATCACAATGGGATCGGTGGCGGATGCGTTGGTGATGGTAACGCCCTCGCGCGCGGCCTTTTCACTGATGAAGTATTCATCGTGGGTGAGCTGCCCGTAGCGGATGAGCGCGGGTGTTTCGATGTCCCATACGCCCATTTTCCCGTGCCCCTGCATCATGATGATGCCGTACGCAGCGGCGTCTTTGATCACCACGGTGGCGCCGGGCTCGATGGTGAGCTCCTTGGCGCTGAACGCATCGGATTTGTAACACACCCAATTTTCCGTATAGCCTTTGGCGTTGGCCGATACCGGTTTGGGCGCCATGAAACGGTTCTGGTAAAGGTTCGGGTCGAGGTTGAGCTCCCAGTCGATCACATCGAGCAGTGCTTCATAGTCGCCGATGCTTTCTTTGGGCGTGCCGTTCCAGAGCAGTTCTTCGGGTATCACGGCGTTGTTGACGAGCGACTGGTACATGGCAAACACGTCGGATGCTTTTTGCGGCTCGTAGGTGCAAAGGCTGCCCGGTGCGTGCAGCAGGCCGGGAGGCACGTCCCAGCCGGTGCCGGGGCGCAGCAGGAATGCCTGCGAATAGTCGGTGATCTTGTTATCGCCTTTCGTGAAATTACGCAGGCACTCGCCGATCTGTTCGCGCGTGGTGCCGGGCGCGATGCCCATGAACGTATAAGGAAAATCGCCGCCGTGGTTATTGAGCTGCGGCGGGAAATAATAGGCTTCCGGTTTGCCCAGCTGGCCGATCAGCTTCGCCTTTTCATCGTTGTGGTGGATGTGGTGGGGAAGGGGGCCCAGGTTGTCGAAAAACTTGGAGTACATGGGCCACGATTGGTATTCGTCCCACAGCCGCTGCCCGATCAGCTCGCCTTTCAGTTCATCCACCGCGTCTTTGAGGAGGAAGAGCACTTCCTTGCCGCCGTCGTTGAACACCACTTTGCTGAGGCCTTCGTGCTCGCCGGTAAGCGGGCCGTTTTTAGCTGGTGTGGTAGACGACAACCAGCGTTCGTCGATACCGCCGCGTTGCCCGCCCAGTACGTAATAATCATCGGGGTGCAGTTTGATCCTGCGGCCGGGTACGCAAAAAGAACGCGGTACCCAGGTAGGGGCCAGGCGCAGGATGCCTTTCCCTTGTTCCAGCGCTTGCGCCGCTACACTTGTTTTAGCCATTGGCTTTGCTTGAAGGGTGTTGGATTGTTGAGTCATCGTGGAAATATTTTTTTGATGTTGCTTGATTGATTCAGAATCTCCAGCTCCAGGTCGTAGGAGCGACGCTCTCCGGGTTCCAGGAATATCAGCGTGCCCTGCTTTCTGGCGGCGGCCTGCCCGATGGGTGGATGTGTGCCTGGTTCCAGCCCTGTTACGTATTCTCCCGGCCCCCAGTGTTGCCAGTTGGTGAGCCAGGGTAACTGCGATTTTTTGAATCGCAGCACGGCGGCCAGCCCGATGCGCGGGTTATGCAGGCCACAAACACTCCACCCGTCCGCATCCGCCGCCACGTCTATAAAAGCGGCCGCTTCACCGGTGCCTGCATGGTTTTCCAAAGGCGGCGCACAGCTCCTGAAATTATAATTTTTATTGAAGATTTCTATACTTAATTCATCCCTCGGCTGCCAGTTGCCTTCCCAGTGCAGGGTAGCGCCTTCATCGGCCAGCGGCCAGCCGAAATTGAAGTGGTAAAGGAGCATGTGCGGGGCCGTGGTATTGCCGCGGTTCGTCACCTCGTCGTGCACGTGTATCACCGCTTCGCCAAGGCGGGCGGAAATGGTGCGCTTCAGTTCGAGTTGCGTGCCCAGCGCCGTGGCTTCCTTGATGATGCCGGTGATGCACATGTCCATTTTCCCCATCACGGGATCGGGCTGTTCCACGGCGATGATTTCCGCGGGGGTGTTGCTGATGGGGCCGTGCAGCCCGCGTTCGCCATGCGCGTCGTTTTCGGGGCCACCGGCATGGGTCAGGCCGCAGGTGGTGAACAAGCCACCACCAAAGGTCCTTAACCAGGTAATGCCCCTGTCCGATAACGGCGCAGGGGCAGTGAGGCCGGTATAACTGAGCCATACCAGGCTGTGTTGATTGAAAAACGCATCGGCGATATCCATACACCGGTCTGTCGCTACCTTGAACCGCAAACCTGTTCCGGTATTGAACCAGGCGATGCGGCTCCCTTTGCCGGGACCATTATCCAGTACTGACGTTTCTATGCCTCCCAGTTGCGCGTGATGCGATATTTTGTTGTGCCATTGTGGTTTGTCTGATGCCATTGTGTCAACGTTTACCAAGTTTAGCGGAGTTGAGGAACATACTGTCTGTTTTGTTGCCGCCTGATTTAAGATATGCCATCAGGTCGCGCAGCTCATCGGGATTCAGCCGGTTGATCAGCCCCGGCAGCATCACGGATACCTGCGAGGTTTTGGTGCCGGCCACTTCTTTCTTCGGCAGGTCGCGCTGCATTTGCGGCGAGAAAGGATTCTGCGAGATGACATATTTGTCCTTGTCCTCGCTCACCAGCCTGCCGGTGACCGTGCTGCCGTCTTTCATCGTGAACACGGTGGCGCCGTACTGATCCGAAATGGTTTTGCTGGGCTCGATGATGGCCTCCAGGATGTCTTTGCTGGAAAAGCGGCTGCCCAGCTGCGTCAAATCCGGGCCGGCGGTGCCGCCTTCGCCTTTCATGATGTGGCACGACGCGCAGAGCACGGCGTTGAACATGGCTTTGCCCTGCTCGAAGTTACGGCCGGCCAGCCCGCTGTCGATCACCAGTACGGCTTCTTCCAGCTTCCACCGCCTGCCGGGCCCTTTGGGCTGAGCGGTGGCCAGCGTTGTTCTGCCGCTGTTGTTCACGAGGCTGTCGCCGGAGATGGCGTTGAAATGCGCAAACTCGCTTTTCGGTACGCTTTTCAGCGCGTTCTTGCGGGCGTTGTTGATGAAGCCGAGGAAGCTGTGGCCGCCCTTAAACCCGAACGCGCCGTGGAACCAGGAGAAATAATTTTCCTGCAGCGCAGGCGTCCAGCCGGTTTTGGCTTCGCTGAGCACGGTGGCGTAAAATGTCTGCTGCAGCGGCGGCATTTTAGACAGCATGCCTGCAATGTCGAGGCCGTATTGCGGGTTACGCATGATGAGGTCGGCAGACGACATGGCGGTTTTCATCGCCGTGGTATCGTCTTTCGCTGTTTTCATCAGCGCCACCGTTTTCTCTACGGCATCGGGTGCGCCGAGGTACACCAGCAGTTTGCTGAGGGGGCTGTTCAGTTCGTTGGTGGCGGCGGGGAAATGGGCGTTGAGATAGGCGATGGTGGATTGTTTCACAGAATCTTCCGGCATGCCCATGCGCGCCAGCACCAGCTCGAAGGCGCGCAACAGGTCTACCTGCTGCGATGCGCCCAGTTGTGCATAATTGACGGTTTGCAGTTGCTGCAGCAGGCTGTTGCGCAGGGTCGAATCACCGCGGCGGGCCAGTGCGATGGTGGCCTGGATAGTCGTTTCCGGATCCTTTTCCGCGAGCGCTTTGGCCTGCCAGCTGCTGACCGGCTGATTTTCCAGCGCCGTTCTGGCGGCATACCGCACAAAACGGTCGGCATGCTTCAGCTGCGGCCATGCTGCCTCAACGGCGCCTGCTTTCGTACCGCCATGGTAGCTTTCCAGCTGCCGGCGGAGCTGGTGGGCTTCGCTGATCACCGGGGCTTCTTCTTTGGCCGTCATCTTTTCGCCATCGTCGTAATACACGCGGTAGAGATCGGATTCGAGGCGGCGGCCGCCGGTGAGAAAATACATTGCGCCATCGGGACCAATGACGCCATCAGTCAATGGGAGTGGGGCTCCTGACAAAAATTCTTCCGCTTCCGCTTTATATCCTGCGCCGTCGGGCTGCAGGTGAATAGCGTAAATGATGCCAAAGCTCCAGTCGAACGCGAACAGCGCCTTGCGGTATTTTTCCGGGAAGCTGGCGTCGCGGCAGGAGAGCAGGTTGGTGGGCGAGCCCTGGCCGATGTTCAGCACGGCGGGCAGGTTGTCTGGCCACGAAGGGGACCATTTAGCGGTACCGGGGCGCCAGCCGAACTCACTGCCGCTGCTGACGAAACAGATACGGGTGGGCCGGTACCAGGGCGTGCCGAAATCCCATTCCATGTCCGAATCATACGTAAACAGGTCGCCGGCTTCATTGAACGCCATATCGAACGGATTCCGGAAACCGGAGCTGATCAGTTCCCAGTTGGATCCCGTGGAATCGATCTGCGCAATCCAGCCGCCGTGCGTGTTCACCACGTTGTCGTGGCCGTTCGGGTCGCGGATGAGGGGCAACAGGTTGTCAATTTCCGCGGAGAGGGGCATGCGGTAGCTGTTCATCTCCGGGATTTTCGTGAAGTTGCCGGCAATCACGTACATCGATTTTTTGTCGGGCGACAGCACGATGCTGTGCGGCCCGTGCTCGCCTTCTCCTTCCAGTGCCTTGATCAGGGTGACTTTGTCGAACTGGTCGTCGTTGTCCGTATCCTGCAGCCGGTACAGCCCGCTGCCTTTGCTGAACTTTTCGTCGCTGTTGTGATTCACCATCACGTACAGGCTGTTGAATGCGTACAGCAAGCCCTGCGCGTAACCCATGGATACTTTCGGGACCGTATCCGCGGGGTTGACGGGGCCGATGTTGAGCCGCTCGATTTTGAATTCGGCGGAATCACCGCCGATGGCGGGCAGTTTCAGCCGGTACAGGAAGCCGAACTGGTCGGATACGATGAGGCGGCCCTTGTCGTCGAAGGTCATCGCCACCCAGGAGCCCTGTTTGTTGTCGCCAGGGCTGTAGAGGTGCTCCACGTTGAATTGATCGGGCAGTTTGAGTTTGTCGATTTTCGGATTGCCCGTTGGTTGTTTTTGCTGCGGTTGCTGACAGGCCGTGGCGGTCGCCAACATGGCCAGCAGCACCCAGCAAATTGTTTGTTTCACTCCCATATATGTTGTTTGTTGCTCTATCGTTGGATAATGTAAAAATTCACCAGCCGGTATTCTGCTCAAACCCGTTCAGGCGTATTTCGCGCTCCGGGATGGGGAAGAGCAGTTTGAAAGGCTGTATGTCGTACGATGCTGCGCTCAGGCGGGTGAGGCGGGCTTTTTCCGCTTTCCCGTGTTCGGTCATCACGTTTACCGCTTTGCCGGTGCGCAGCAACTGATACCAGCGATGGTTCTCGAACGCCAGTTCCACCCGCTGCTCGTGCTGCACGGCATCCCTGAAGCCCGCCTGCCCCAAACCGGCCAGCGGCAGCAGCCCTGCCCGCTGGCGAACGAGGTTGAGGTGCGGGTACGGGTCGCCGGTTCCGCTTTCGTTGATTGCTTCCGCCAGCATCAGCAGCACATGCGCGTAACGGTACACCGGCCAGTTTTCATTGGCGCGCCCGTCCCGCTCGTACGGCGGGTGATAATATTTTTTGATGAAGGGCAGCTTGCCGCCGAAAGCTTTGGCTTCTTCGAACGGTGCGTTGGTGGGACTGTCGTACAGCGCCACGGAAGCGCCTTTCCTCGCATCGTTCGGTTCGTATGCGTTGTAGATGCCGGGTGTGGGCGTATTGTTGCCGCCCAGGTTGCCGTTGTAGCCGGTGAGGTCTTTTTTGCCGTTGATGGGCCCGAACACAAAAATGTAATTACTGTTTTCGGTTTCGAGCCCGCTGTTGAACTGCACAGCGAACACCGATTCGATGTTGTTCTTCCTGGAGGGCTCGAAGTTGTCGCCGTACTGTGGCAGCAGGCCGTAGCCCAGCGTCAGCACCTGTTGCAGCGTGGTAACGGCGTTGGCGTAGTCTTTTCTGGTGAGGTAAACCTCTCCGAGCAGTGTGAGGGCTGCGCCTTTGGTGGCCCGGCCTGCGTTGCTGCCTGTGTAAGTAGGCGGCAGATCGGCCACGGCGTCTTTCGCATCCGCGATGATCTGCGCATACACCTCATCCACGGTGGCGCGTTTGGGAGTAAACGCCTCCGCGGGCGCGGCGGCTTCCTTCAGGTTCAGCGGCACACCGCCGAACAAACGCACCAGGTGGAAGTAGTACAACGCCCGGAGGAATTTTGCCTCGCCGGCGTATTGGAGCTTCGTGGCCTCGTTGGTGAACTTCACGCCATCGATACGGCTGATGATCACGTTGCATTGATTGATGTTGCGGTACAACTGGTTCCAAACGGTGTTGACATAGTTGTTGCTGGAAGTGATGAGGAATTCGTCGATCTCTTCCCTTTGCTGCGCGCCCCGGTCGCTGGCGTTGTACTGGTAATTGGTATTGTCCGCGCTCATTTCGGTGAGCGCCCAGAAGTCGCTCGTATAAAGATTTTGCAGGGTGCCGTACGCGCCATTGACGGCGCGGAGCACCTGCTGTTCCGTCTGGTAGTAGTTTTCACCGGCGGAGAAGGCCGCCGGCTTCACATCCAGCATGTGGTTGCAGGCGGCGGACGATAAGGCCAGCAGGCAAATGCAGTATATACTCGTTTTCATGTTAGCAGTTTTGAAGCACGGTTAAAAAGTAAGGTTCGTACCCAGCGAAAAAATGCGCGGCACCGGGTAATTCGAATAATCGATGCCCGGCACCAGCGCGCCGCTGCCGCCTTTGCCCAGGTAATTGCTCACCTCGGGATTACCGCTGTATTTGGTGAACAGGAACGCGTTCTGCACGCTGGCGTAAATACGTGCGCTGGCAATAAATCCCTTCTTCGGGATGGTGTATCCCAGCGTGATGTTTTTCACCCATGCATAATCGTTTTTCTCTACGGTGAGCGAGCTTACGTCGCGGAACATCACACGTCCGCGGCCGGAGCCGTTGGTGGTGGGAATGCGGCCGTTGCCGGGCTGCGATTCCGAGCGCCAGCGGTCTTTCACTTCGCGCCTTACATTAAATACGCCGTCGATGTTACCGTTGTAATCGTTGGTGGCATGCAGCCGGTCGGCGCCCATCGAGCCCACCACCAGCACGCGCAGATCGAAGTTGCCGTAGGTGAGGGTGTTGGTGAGGCCCCAGATGAAGTTGGGATACGGGTTGCCGATCACGTCGAAATCCTGCCGTGGCGTAATCTGCCCGTCGCCGTTGATATCTTTGAACCGGATGTTGCCGGGGATGGCGCCGGGAAATGCCGGGCCTTTTGCTACCTCGGCCTGGTTCTGGTAAATGCCGTCGAACACATACCCGTACAGCATGGCCAGCGGCCGGCCTACCATCGTAACGTTGGTAGGATTACCCTCGCTGCTGTTACCGGAGTAGATGGGATCGTTGCTGCGGCCGAGCGCCAGCACCTTGTTCCGGTTGAAGGCGATATTGAAGCTGGTGCCCCAGGTGAAGCGGGAATTTTCGATGTTGCGCGATGCGATGCCGATTTCCAGCCCCCTGTTTTCCAGGTCGCCGCGGTTTTCGGTAACGGTGGTAAAGCCGGATGAGCCGGGAATTTCCACCTGCAACAACAGATCTTCCGTATTCCGTTTATACAGGTCGGCGGTGATGTAGAGCCGGTCTTTCCACAGCCCCACGTCGAGCCCGATATTCAGTTCCCGCATTTTTTCCCAGCCCAGCACGGGATTGCCGAAGCTGTTCATCACCCGGCCGCCTGCCAGCGCGCCGCCGAGTACATAATCCGCCGTGCCGATGTTGCTCATGTATGAATAGTTGCCGATGTTGAAGTTGCCGGTAAAGCCATACGATGCCCTGATTTTCAGATCGCTGAACACGGGCGCGTTAAGCATGAAATGTTCCTGCGATACACGCCAGCCGAGGGCCAGCGAGGGGAAGGTGCCCCAGCGGTTGTCTGCGCCGAAGCGGGAGGAGCCGTCGCTGCGGATAGTGGCGGTCACGAGGTATTTGTCTTTGTAGGCATAGTTCACCCTGGCGAGATACGACAGCAGCACCCATTCCTGTTTGTCCGTTCCGCCCGTGAGGGTGGCGGCGGCGTTGAGGGTTTTGATATTGTCGTCGGGGAAGTTGGTGCCGGTGAAATTCGCGTATGTTTCGCGCTGCTGCTGCACGGTGTAGCCGAGCAACGCGGTCAGGTTGTGACCGCCCGCGGGCGCCCAGTTATAGGTGAGCGTATTTTCGTTGAGCCAGTTCATGATGTTGGCGTTGCCCACGCTGCCTGACGGGATGGTGGGGGGCGCGGAGTTGGTGCCGCCGAGCGTGGAAGGCCGGAAGTATTCGGCTTTCGCGCTTTGCCAGTCAACGTTGAACGTGCTTTTGAATTTCAGGTTTTTGATCACCTCCAGTTCGCCCCAGCCGCTGATGATGAGGCGGTTGTTCTGCGCGTTGTTGATCGTTTCGTTGAGCAGCATCACCGGGTTGGGTAATCCAAATGTGCCTGGGCTCTGGATGAATGCGTTGTACGAACCGTCGGGCAGGTACACGGGCTCGATGGGGCTGGCGATGCCGAACACCTCATCGCGGCCCTCGCCGCGGATGGAGCCTTTTTTGGTAGCGAAAGAAGGGGCGATGTTCACGCCTACTTTCAATTTGTTGCTCAGGATGGTTTCCACATTGGCGCGCACGGTGTACCGTTTGTAGCCGGTGTTGATCATCACGCCGTCCTGGTTGAGATAACCGGCAGACACATACGTTCTCGTTTTTTCACCGCCGCCGCTCACGCTTACATTCAATTCCTGCATGGGCGCCGTGCGGGTCACTACCTCGAACCAATCGGTGCCTTTGCCGATAAGGGCAGGGTTCCGGTATTTTTCCGGGATGTCGGCTTCGGTGGGCTCGCGGTGTTGCTCGAAACGGATTTTGTCTTCCGTCAGTTCTCTCCAGAACTGGGCGAATTCCTGGCCGTTCATGAGGTCCGGCCGGCCTTTCTGCGGCACCGTTTGCCAGCCGGCGCTGGCGGATACCTGCACCGTGGGCTTCCCGCTGCCGCCGCGCTTGGTAGTGATGAGCACCACGCCGTTGGCGCCCCGCGAACCGTAGATGGCCGTGGCGGAAGCGTCTTTCAGTACGGCCATCGACTCAATGTCCTGCGGATTGATGGCGTTCATAGGGTTCGACGTTTCAACCGAAGTAGTAGACAACGGGAACCCGTCGATCACATACAACGGCTGGCTGCCGGCGCCTACCGCGCCGATGCCTCTTACCTGCACCTGAGGGCCGCCACCGGGTATGCCGTTGGAGGTGTTGACCTGGATGCCGGCGATCTGGCCGGACAGTGCCTGGTCTATCCCCGCTACGGGCAGGTCTTTGATGTTTTTCATGGGCACGATGCCCACGGAACCGGTCACATCTTTTTTCTGTTGTGTACCGTAACCTACTACAACCACCTGCGTCAGCACTTTATTGCTGCTTTCGAGCTGGATGTCTATTTTGCTGCGGTTGCCCACCAGCACGGTTTTCGTAACAAAGCCGATCATGCTGAATACCAGTGAATCAGCGGCGGCGGCTTTGAGGGAGTAACGCCCGGAGGCGTCGCTGAAAGTGCCTTTGTTGCTTCCTTTAACGCCTACGGTCACGCTGGGGAGCGCAGCGCCGGTGGCCGCATCGGTAAGGCGGCCGGAAATGTCTGTGGTGTTCTGGGCGTAAGCGAAGGAAGAAATACATAAACATGACAACAACATCTTTCCCGCACGGTGTAGACGTGGATGTTGGGCGCGATTTAGAAATACGGGTTTCATCATAACTCGTGGAAATTAAGTGGTGGAATGTTGCGGGTACCCGGAATCTAATTTAGACGAATGATTAAAGATTCCTGTCCTGTTGCGTCCTGTTCCGTCCTGTACTGTCCTGCCGGATGAGGGAATCGCGGCCGGGTACGGACACGCAAACGCACGGAATAAATTCGCTCCGGAGGGGGTGTTTGTTACGCGTAAATCTTTCCGGACATACGCATTTTGTTCAGGCGGAATGCTTGTTGGGGTGGGGTTTCAGCGATACCTGCCGGGTTTTAGGGCAATGTTTTTTCGAGGAATTGATGAAGGGCATCACCCCGTAGGTTTTTTGCGATAATTACGCCAGCCGGATTTATAAGAAAGTTCATCGGGATGGCCTTGATGCCGTATTGTTGAGACACGGCGTTTTTCCATCCCTTCAGGTCGGAGACCTGCTTCCAGGGAAGTTTGTCTTCCCGTACGGCGGTCAGCCATTTATGGCGGTCATTGTCGAGGGAAATGCCGAGTATGTCGAAATTCTTCGGGCTGAATTGCTGGTATGCGGCCAGCAAGTTGGGGTTTTCCGCGCGGCAGGGGCTGCACCAGCTGGCCCAGAATTCAATCAGCACATATTTGCCTTTGTAGGAAGCCAGCGAGATCCAGTTTTCCAGGCTGTCCTGCTGGCGGAAACCGGGTGCTTTCTTTTGCAGGCCGGTCAACTCTTCTATAGTGAACAACTCATAATACAGTCTGGCGGCTTCGGAGTGGTTCCTGATCCTTTTGGAAAGCGTGTTGAAAGCGAGGCGGGCGGTGTCGTCGCCCAGGCGGTCCCGGATCCGGTTAATGCACGTCAGTGCGGCGTACCGGTCAGGATTGGCGCCGACCAGCCGGAAATTGGCGCGCGCCTGTTCATCGGCGTACCAGCGCTCCATCCAGATGTACTGTTTCGCCAGCACGGTATCGCCGCGGCGCGCGGCCGCATTGATGCTATCCGCCATGGCTCGCATACCAAACCCCGGTGGCGATTTTAGCCGGTAGGTTTCTGCGAACAAGGTGAACTCGGTGGTGAGGGTAATGTCTGCGCTCCCGAATTTCGCCGTGTCGCCGGTCATGATCACCTGTTCATTGTCTAACAGGATGGGGCGCCAGTGCATCGGCTTGCCGGCAATTTCCACAGACAGGAATCCGGGCTCAGCCTGCACGCCGCGAAAAACAAAACGCCCGTCGGTGGCAAAAACGGAGTCGTAGTATTTCACTTCGGAACCGGGCATCATGCCGAATTGTTTGTTGGTCAGGTACATTTTCTGATTGCCCAGCCCCCTGATATTTCCTTCAATTACAAAACCAGGCATGTGTTTGGACGGATTGGTGATTTTCTGCTGGGCCTGCAGACAGCATGGAGGCATCAGTAACAGGAAGAGGGTGGCAATGCGCATGGGGATCAGCGTTTATGCATCCAAGTTATACAGTGAATCCTTAATAAAATGTGAAACAACCTTCGGCCGGTTGAATTTCACATTTTGTTAAGAATAACTGCTGCCTGGCTGCCCGCTTCTTTGTCATCCGTCGATTCGGCCTATCTTTGCCGCAAGCTGTATTCGGAGCTTACCCTCACACCACATTTACCGGCTCATGAAAATAATCCAGTCATCACTGCAACTGCCGCCTAAAAAAAGAGGCTTCCACCTGATCACCGGAGAAGTGTTGCAGGCGCTGCCGCAGCTGCGCGAATTAAAAACGGGCATCTGCCAGGTGTTCATCCAGCATACTTCCGCGTCGCTCACCATCAATGAGAACGCGGACCCGACGGTGCGGGAAGATTTTGAAACCTATTTCAGCAAAGTGGCGCCGGAAAATGATCCGGACTATGTGCACAACGATGAAGGGCCGGACGACATGCCGGCGCACCTGAAAGCATCTTTGCTGGGCTGTTCGGTCACCATTCCCGTCCGTAACGGCCGGCTGGCCCTGGGCACCTGGCAGGGCATTTATTTATGCGAGCACCGCAATTACGGTGGCGGCCGCAGGCTGGTGATCACGGCGTGGGGGGAAGAGGGCTGATGAACCGCCGCTGGTGGTTATCTGCGCTGGCGGGAATGAACCTGGATACCGGAGACCCCGCAGATCTGTGAAAAGTACCGCTGCATAGCGGCTGTTTTGGGGTCCAAACGGGAAAAATCGTACCTTTGTGCACGAGCAACATGAAGAAACTCATAACCATATGTATTGCAATTCTTTACACGCTGATAACCAGTGGTTTCAGCGTGAATGTGCATTATTGTATGGGGGAGCTGGCGTCGGTAGACCTGCACGATTCCCACGACGAAGCCTGTGGCAAATGCGGTATGGCCGTTAAGGGGGATTGCTGTAAAGACGAAGCCAAATTCGTGAAGCTCGATAACACCCACCAGGCCGCCAAAGCCTTTGCCGGCCTCACCATCACCGCCATCGCACTACCGGTGGCCCTGCAGCCCCAGTGGTTGCAGTGCACTTATGCCGCTCCCGTTCAAAATACCTGGGCGCCGCTGCATGCGCCGCCTTTGATACCGGCCACTCCACTCTACGTGCATCATTGTATTTTCCTGGTGTGATCTGCGTTCCCCTCCTCCCGTACAATCCGGACAGGATGGCGATACGTTTATTATTTCACCAGGCATCTGCCGTTAAATCCAATGATCATGAAATTTCTTTTGATAGCCATTGCGCTGATCGGTATCCAGTTTTCCGCGTCAGCCCAGTATAAAAAAGCTTCCCTCCAGGCCGCCGGCCTTACCTGCGCCATGTGCTCCAACGCCACCTTCAAAGCGCTGAAAACACTGCCGTTTGTAGACAAAATCGACACCGATCTCAACAATACTACCTTCGTGCTTCACTTCAAACCGAACGCGGCCGTGAACCTCGATCAGATCCGCAGCAAAGTGGAAGGCGCCGGCTTTTCCGTGGCCAAGCTGACGGTAACCGCCAACTTCGATAAAATGAAAGTGGAAAACGACGCACACGTGGCCTTCGGCGGGCAAACGCTGCACTTCCTCGACGTGAAACCGCAGGTGCTCCAGGGCGAAAGGGACATTACCGTGGTGGACAAGGATTTTGTGTCCGCCAAAACCTTCAAAAAATACAAGGCCCAGACCAAAATGGCCTGCTACGAAACCGGCACCATGGCGGCCTGCTGCAAGCCGGGCGCTGCCGCAGGTAAAAGGGTTTATCACGTTACCATTTAATCCGCCGCCACATGAAGAAATTTCTAATGCTGCTGGCGATGGCCTGTTCAGGTATGGCCGTACATGCCCAGGAGCTGTATGTCAACTCCGAGCCGGCGAGTAACATGCCGGCCAACTCAATGGGCATCCGGGTCACGAACAAGCTGTTCCCGATGGATCATGCGGACTATACCGGCTACCGCATGTCGCCGGAAGTGATGTTCGGGTTCTCCAAAAAATTCATGGTGCATGCCTCCGGGTACTTTTCCAATATGATGCAGCGGCAGTTCGAGTTTGAAGGGGCAAGCGTGTACGCCAAATACCGTTTTTTGTCGAACGACGATGTGCATGCCCACTTCCGGATGGCGGCCTTCGTGAAAGGGGCGCTCATCAATAATCCTTACTACCCGGAAATGGGATCGGGGCACGATCATAATGCGAAGCCCTATTTCAATGAAGAGCTCGACCTCGACGGCAGCAGCTCCGGTGTGAGCGGCGGCGTGATCGCGACGCAGCTGCTGCATAAGCTGGCCGTGTCGGGCACGCTGGGATACGACCGGTATTTTAAAAACGTGAAAGACGACATGCCGCTGTTCTTTTCGAAAAATGCGCTGAGCTACAGTCTTTCCGCAGGATACCTGCTGCTGCCCCGCACCTACAAAAGCTACAAGCAGACGAACCTGAACCTGTACGTGGAGCTGCTGGGAAAAACGAACCTCGACCAGTACCGGCGTCATCACTATGTAGACGTGGCGCCCGCCATCCAGTTCATTTTCAACAGCACCACGCGCGTAGATCTCAGTTATCGCACCCAGCTATTCGGCGATATGGACCGGAATATGACCACCACTTACCTCGTACGGCTCGAACATAACATCTTCAACATCAGAAAAAAATAGGGATGGAGAACACCACTTTACATATCAAGAACATGGTTTGCCCGCGCTGCATCAAAGCGGTGCGCCAGGTATTGGAGGGGCAGGGGCTCGACGTGGCGGATGTAGGCCTGGGAAAGGCAATGCTGAAAGGGAAACCGGACGCGGCCGCAACGGAAGCGATTGCCAAAGCGCTGGAAGCGGAAGGCTTTTTGCTGCTCGACGACCGCCGTCACCAGCTGGTGGAAAGCATCAAGAACATCGTGGTGGAAACGGTGCATTACGGGGAGCTCGACGAACTGAACGAAAACTTTTCCACCCTGTTGGCGCAGCGCCTACAAAAAGATTACCACCAGCTCAGCAAGCTGTTTTCGGAAGTGGAAAACACCACCATCGAACAATACATCATTCACCAGAAAATAGAACGGGTGAAGGAGCTGCTCCTGTATGGGGAGCTGACGCTCAGCGAGATTTCCTACAAACTGGGGTACAGCAGCGTGGCGCATTTGTCCGGTCAGTTCAAGAAAGTGACGGGGCTCACCCCCAGCCAGTTCAAACAGCTGAAAGAAAGCATGCGCAAGCCGCTCGATAAAATATAATCAGATGGCGCCGCTGAACACCTGCGTGTTCGGTGAGTTTTTCCACAGGTACGCGTCAAAGGCCATACATATGTTCCGTATGTATGGCCTTCCTTTTTCCGTCACAGCCACCCGGCCGTCACCTATTTCCACGAGGCCGTCGTGCAGGGGTTCCTCCAGGTGTTCAAGAATGTCGGGGGAAGGGTGGCAGCGGGTTTCGAAGTTGCACATCAGTTCGCGGATGTGGCGGCCGAGGCGGAGGTCTTCTTCGTCCTGCACATGCGTACGGGCCACGGGCAACCGCCCTTCTTCGAGCGCCTGTAGGTAGGCAGACAGGTTCTTTTCATTTTGCGTGTAGGCGGTGCCGTGATCGCTGATGGCGGACACGCCCAGGCCCAGCAGGCGGGTGGTGCGGGTGATGGTGTAGCCCATGAAGTTGCGGTGCAGGGTGCCGTTGCACCTCGCCAAGCAGAGCTCGTCTTCCGGCAGGGCAAAATGGTCCATGCCGATTTCCTCATAACCGTATTCCTTCAGCATCTCGCACCCCAATTCATACAAGCCTCGCTTCACCGCCGGCTTCGGCAGGTCTCTTTCCGTGAACAGCCGTTGCCCGTTGCCTTTCACCCAGGGCACGTGCGCATAGCTGTAGAACGAGATCCGGTCGGGGCGCAACACCATTACTTTGGAGATCGTTTCGCGGATGCTTTTCGGCGTTTGCAGGGGCAGGCCGTAGATGAGGTCGAAGTTGACGGAGGTATAGCCGATTTCGCGGGCGTCCATCACCACCTTTTCCACGTTTTCAAACGGCTGGATGCGGTTAATGATGGTTTGTACAGACAGGTCCAGGTCCTGGACACCGAAGCTCACGCGCCGGAAGCCCAGCTGATACAGCGTTTGAAGGTGCTCATACGTGGTGTTGTTGGGATGCCCCTCGAATGCGAAGGCCGCATCGGGCAGCACATCGCAGTGATGTAAGATGGATTCGAGGAGGTAGCGGAGGTTCTGCGGGCTGAAGAACGTAGGCGTGCCGCCGCCGAGGTGCAGCTCACGCAGCTTCGGCCGCGCTCCGAACTGCTGCAGGTACAGGTCCCACTCCCGGAGCACGGCCGCCATGTACGGCGCTTCGTGGTCGTGATTGACGGTGATGTATTTGTTGCAGCTGCAATAAGTGCACAGCCTTTCGCAGAACGGCAGGTGAATGTACAAACTGAGCGGTTCGGCGTTGTGCTGCCGCAGACTGCTTTCCCAGCCGGAGCGGTTGTTCCAGAAGGGTACGGTGGGGTAACTGGTATATCTCGGTGCAGGTATGTTATATTTTGTGATGAGGTCCATGTCAGGAAGGTTTATGACAACAATTGATTTCGGTGGGCTGCATGGCGGGGCTGACATATGGGATGCCCAGGTTCATGCCGCGGAGAATGAGTAGCACGGCCATTACGCCCACTGCCAGGGGTATCAGCTGCCGGATGCGCTGGCGAACGGGGATGCTGATGAGCTGGCTGAACCAGGTAACGGCCATCATGGCGGGCAGGGTGCCCGCGCCGAAGAGGCCCATGAACAGCATGCCTTTCCAGATGCTGCCGGCGGCCAGCGCGCCCGCGATGCCAAGGTATACGAGGCCGCAGGGCAATAAGCCGTTGAGGAAGCCGATCGCGTACAGGGTGCGGAACCGCTGCTTCGATAACAAATGGCCCAGGGCCTTTTTAACGAATTGCAGTTGCGGCAGGGGGATGAACCGGTAAAAGAACAATCCCGCCAGCAGCGCGATGCCCAGCGCAACCGACAGCCATTGCTGCAGCCCGCCGATGTAGAACTGCTGCCCCAGCCATCCGAACACGAGCCCCATCAGCATGTAGGTGGTTACGCGCCCGGCATTGTACAGCAGGATGCCGCCCATTTTTTTGGCGCCGCGCAGGTGCTGTACCGGCAGCGTGAGCGCGATGGGGCCGCACATGCCGATGCAGTGGAAACTGCCGAGGAAGCCAAGTAATAGTGCCGCTATCATTGTACGTAGTATTGTGTTTCCTGGTAATAAGGCTTGCCGCCCGCTTCCCATTGCAGTTTGATATTGTAGGTGCCCTTGCTCAAACGCTGGCGGCCTACGAATATCCGGCCTTCCACATCCGGCGTAAGAGGCATTTTAAAATCCTTGCGCGCGTCGGAGGGGCGGTAGAAATGGATTTCACCCGTCAGCTGCTGTTCCCGCATTTCCGCCGGCAGCACGATCTCCAGCACTTCTTCGTGCTGGCTGATGCGCACCTGCGTAAGGAGGCGGTTGGCATTGGCCGTAGCGTCCATCGTTTGCTGATGGCGGAGCTCGGCGGCGTAGTAATTATCACTGGCCATGTCGATGCGGGTGCGCATGCTCTTGATCACCAGCGTGAGCATTCCCGCGGCAAACAGGATAAAGACGATCGTGATTTTATGTCCCCAGTTCATAGCTTTTTTATTTTAACGTTACCGGCTTGCGGGGCCGAGAAATGTCGTTTGTTTCTGGTCGAGCCGCTGCTCGCCTTCATATAACCCGATGGTGAGGGTGGTCTTTCTTTTTTCGATGGCGTTGCGCGGCAGCACTACGAAAAAGGTGCCTTCGCCCTGGCCTTCGGCTTTGATGTGGATAGGGGAATGCCCCACCAGTTCTACTTTGCCGCCGCTATCTTCCAGCCTGAGCGTCAGCGGCACGTCGGCCACGGTTTTGTTCACCAGCTTGATCCGGTACAGGTTGCTGATGCTGTCTTTTCCGCGCTCCTGGTACAGCATGCCTGCCGTGCGGATAATAGTGCCGCTCACGGGCTTGCGGCTGATCAGCAGGAAAGCGATGGCGCCGGTGATGAGCAGCAGTACCGTGGTGTAGGTTTTCATCCGGGCGGTGAAGCGCAGCGGTTTTTTCTCCGCGATGCCGTTTTCAGAGGCGTAACGGATCAGGCCCTTGGCGCGGCCGGTTTTCTCCATCATGAAATCGCAGGCGTCCATACAGGCGGTGCAGTTGATACATTCCAGCTGGGTGCCGTTGCGGATGTCGATGCCGGTGGGGCACACGTGCACGCACTGGAAACAGTCGATGCAATCGCCCAATACCGGTTCGGGTTCTTTCTTTTTACAGTCGCCGCAGTCGATGCAATGGCAGTCGTCTTGCTCCGCTTCTTTTTTCTTTTTGAATTTCCCTCTCGGCTCGCCCCGCACATAGTCGTAAGCCACCACTACCGAGTTTTTGTCGAGCAGCACGCTTTGCAGGCGGCCGTAAGGGCATATCACGGTGCATACCTGCTCGCGGAAGAAGGCGAACACGCTGTAGAACACACCCGAGAAAATGATCATGGCGGCAAAACCGCCGGGGTGCTCCGCAACCGGGGCGGTCACGATAGCCTGCAATTCCTTCACCCCGATGATGTATGCGAGGAACGTGTTGGCGATGATGACGGACAGCGCGAAAAAGAGCGCGTGTTTGACAGCTTTTTTCCGGATCTTTTCACCGTTCCAGGGGCCATTGTTCAACAGGCGCTGCGCCGGCGCGTCGCCTTCCACCCAGTATTCTATTTTCCGGAACAGCATTTCCATCAACACCGTCTGGGGGCACACCCAGCCGCAGAAGAGCCGGCCGAAGGCCATGGTGAAAAGCACGATGAACAGGATGAACGCCACCATCGCCAGCCCGAAAATGAAAAAGTCCTGCGGCCAGAACACTGCGCCGAACAGGATGAAACGGGCTTCGGTGACGTCGAATAAAAACAGGGGCCTGCCGTTTATTTGCACAAACGGCAGGCTGAAAAACGTGATGAAGAAACACCAGCTCACGATGCTCCTGATGTTGTAGAGCCTGCCTTTCGGCCGTTTCGCATAGATCCAGTTACGTTTCCCCTGTTCGTTCACTGTAGCCAGCCTGTCTCTGAAAATTTCTTCTGCTTCCATCATTCGTTCGCTTTACTCTCCTTTATATTCGATACCTTCTTTTGCTTTCGGGTTGGGCGGGTTGGTGCCCTGGATGGATTTGATGTAAGCCGTGAGCTGCGCCAGCTGTTTGGGTGAAAAATCCTCTTTCCACGACTTCATCCCTTTTTCCGGTACGCCGTATTTGATGGTGGAAAAAATATCTTTGACGGCGCCGCCGTGGAGCCAGAATGCGTCTGTGAGGTTGGGGCCTACAACGCCCTGTGCTTCGGGCCCGTGACAGGGCGCGCAGCTGGTGATGAAGGCCTTTTTGCCTTCGGCGATATCGGCCGCGTCGGTGAGCAGTTTTACATTGTTCTCATCGATGTTGTTGGCGGCGTTGGCGAGGTAGGCCGCTTTTTCTTCCGCTGCTTTCGCCTGCGCGATGGCCAGCTCTTCGAGCTGCAGCGGGGCGCTTTGGGCCACGTGGTAACGCCAGAGGTACACCACGGCAAACACCAGGGAGAAATAGAATCCGTAGCGCCACCAGGGCGGGGTGGGATTGTTGAGCTCGCGGATGCCGTCGTAATCGTGCCCCATGTCTACATCCGCCTCGCTGGCCGCATCCACGCTTTTTGTTTTGTTCAGTTTCTCGAGCCAGTTGATGCGGCGTTTGGCGGCCACCGTTTTTGGCTTGCGCACCCGCTGGATGCCGGCCAGCACGCGGAGCGCGTACAGCAGCACCATCATCACCACCAGTTCCACCGCGATGACGGATACCAGCAGGTATAAGCTGGAATCGGCCAGGCCGCTGACGAGACTGGTTTTTACCGCCTTCGCGGTTTCTTCCGCCGCCTCCTGCGCGCGGGCGCCCTGCGTCAGCAGCGAGCCGGCCAGGATGAGCAGCAGCACAACGGGGGCTTTTTTCATTCTTTCGCGGTAAACGTCCATGGCGCCAATCACGGTATAG
The DNA here is from genome assembly GCA_965653365.1 of uncultured Chitinophaga sp. Classification (GTDB taxonomy): domain Bacteria; phylum Bacteroidota; class Bacteroidia; order Chitinophagales; family Chitinophagaceae; genus Chitinophaga. The sequence goes on from CBFGZV010000007.1 coordinate 25,499, forward strand.
GCCAGCACGCCGATGGCGATGAGCAGCCCCACGGCAACGCAGAGCAGCATGAGCGCCACGGGATGGTTCAGGCCCGCAAAGGGGCTGGGCGGCGCCTGTAATAAGATAGAGCTAGTCAACATGGCGATGGTTATTGATTTTTAGGTTCATCGTTGTCTAAGGGAATATGGCTGATGCTGTCCATCATCCGTTTGTCCGCCTTCAGCGCCCAGAACGCCGCCAGCAGGAAAAACACGGAGAAGATCAGCAGCGAGGCCATCGGGTAAATGCTCACGCCGGAAATGCTTTCGAGATATTTGATGAATTTCATGCGTATCGTGTTTAGTTATTTTTTACTTCGGCAACTTTAATGTCTGTTCCCAGCCTTTGCAGGTACGCGATCAGCGCCACAATCTCACGGTCGGCGGGGATTTCCAGCTTATCGTTTTTCAACCGGTCCGCAATCTGCACGGCCTGTTTGTCGAGGTCGGCTTTCGACTGCGTTTCATATCCTTCAGCGTACGGAACGCCCAGCTTGCGCATCACGTTGATCATGGCTGGCGTGGCGGCTTTATCTACTTTATTGTCGAACAGCCAGGGGTATGCGGGCATAATGGAGCCGGGCGACATGGACGTGGGGTCGAGCATGTGATTGTAGTGCCAGGAGTCCGGGTACTTGCCGCCCAGCCTGGCCAGGTCGGGCCCGGTGCGTTTGGAGCCCCACTGGAACGGGTGGTCGTACACGAATTCGCCGGCCTTTGAATAGTCGCCGTAGCGGGCAACTTCGTCGCGGAAGGGGCGGATCATCTGGGAGTGGCAGGTGTAACAGCCTTCCCGGATGTAGATGTCGCGGCCATGTAATTCCAGCGGCGTATAGGGCCGCACGCTGCTGATGGTAGGCACGTTGCTGCGCACCAGGAAGGTGGGCACCAGTTCGAGGATGCCGCCGATGCCTACAACGATCAGGCTGAAGATGGTCATCTGTACGGGGCGGCGCTCGATCCAGTTATGCCAGTGCGATGTGCCGTAGGTGGCCGGTACTTTGGCCAGCGGCGGCGCTTCGGCGGCTTCATTGGCAACGAAGGAGCCGCGGCGGATGGTTTTGGCAAGGTTCACGATCATGAGCACCAGGCCGCTGATGTATAACAGCCCGCCCACGGAACGCAGCGCATACATGGGAACGATGGTGGTCACGGTTTCGAGGAACTGGAATTTCAAAGTGCCTTCTTCGGTGAATTGTTTCCACATCATGCTCTGCGTGAAAGCGGCCCAGTACAGGGGAATCACATACAGGATGATGCCCAGCGTGCCTATCCAGAAGTGGGTATTGGCCCATTTGCGGGAATAGAGCTGCGTAGAGAAGATGCGCGGGATCATCCAGTAGAGGATGCCGAAGGTGAGGAAACCGTTCCAGCCCAGCGCGCCGACATGCACGTGTGCGATAGTCCAGTCTGTATAGTGGCTGATGGCGTTCACGTTTTTCAGCGACAGCATCGGGCCTTCGAAAGTAGACATCCCGTAGCATGTAAGCGCTACCACGAAGAACTTGAGGATGGCGTCTTCCCGCACCCGGTCCCAGGCGCCCCGGAGCGTCAGCAAACCGTTGAGCATACCGCCCCACGAGGGCGCGATGAGCATGATGGAAAACACGGTGCCGAGCGATTGCGCCCATTCGGGCAAGGCGGTATACAGCAGGTGGTGCGGGCCGGCCCAGATATAGATGAAAATCAATGCCCAGAAGTGGATGATGGACCAGCGGTAGGAATACACCGGGCGGTTGGCCGCCTTGGGAATAAAATAGTACATCAGCCCGAGGTACGGCGTGGTCAGGAAAAAGGCCACGGCGTTATGTCCGTACCACCACTGCACCAGCGCGTCCTGCACACCGGCATACCAGGAGTAGCTTTTGAACAGCGAAAGAGGCAGCTCGAAAGAGTTGATGATGTGCAGCATGGCTACGGCCACCCACGTACCGATGTAGAACCAGATGGCCACATACAGATGCGATACGCGGCGGCGGAGGATGGTGCCCAGCATGTTGGCCCCGAATACCACCCAGATGAGCGTGATGGCGATGTCGAAGGGCCATTCCAGTTCGGCGTATTCCTTGCCGGTGGTAAAACCCATCAGCAGCGTGAGCGCGCCGCCGGCGATGATGGCCTGCCAGCCCCAGAAGTGGATCTTGCTCAGCAGGTCGCTGAACATGCGCGCTTTACAAAGGCGCTGCAGGGAATAATACACTCCCATGAAAATACCGTTGCCCACAAAGGCGAAAATCACGGCGTTGGTGTGCACGGGCCGCAACCGGCCGAAAGTGGTGGGCGCATAGCCCAGGTTCAGGTCGGGATAAACAAGGGCAGTGGCCGCCCACAAGCCCGCCAGCATACCTACAAGCCCCCAGAACATGGTGGCGTAGGCAAACCATTTAACGGTGCGGTTGTCGTACGAGAATTTTTCGAGAGACATAGTATTGATTTATTCGTTGTCGGTTTTGTCGTCAAATAACATGCGGTGGGCGGGAGAAAAATCATCTTCGTACTGTCCATCTTTTACAGACCAGATAAAGGCGCCCAGGAAAAACAGCGCAACGACCAGGCTCGCGCCCAGCAGGAGTATGATCACGCTCATAACTGAATTGGTTTAGACAAATGTACTTGTATGCTGCGGCAGCGTGTATGATGGCAATCAAGTGTGCCGATGATAGTCATCACTCAATAACCTGCGGCCGGCCCACTCGCTCAGCCCGTAAGTCAGCACAATGATGCTGATGGAACTGGCCGGCATCAGGATGGCGGCGGTAAGGGGCGACAGCAGTCCCTGCACGGCAAAGAACAGCCCGGTGACATTGTAGAGCACCGATATGGCGAAGCTGATGAGAATGATGCGTTTATTGACTTTGCAGAGCCGGATGAAGGCCGGCAGTTGATGCAACTGCTCCGCTTCGAGGATGCCGTCGCTGGCGGGGGTGAAGTTGTTGCTGTTCTCGGTAAGGGAAATGCCGGTGTTGCTTTGTTTGAGCGCGCCGGCATCGTTAAGGCCGTCGCCAATCATCAGTACCTGTTTACCCGCTTGTTGCAGGGCAACGATATAGTCGAGCTTGTCGTGCGGCTGCTGCCGGAAGCGCAGGTCGGCCTGCGGCCCCATCATACTGCGGAGGCGCGGCGCATCGCCGTCGTGATCGCCGGACAGCAGCGCGAGGGGATAGGGCAGGGCTTGCAGCATATCGCCGATGCCGGTGCGGAACGTGTGCGATAACAGGAAGTATCCCGCATAGTCGCCGTTGATGTTCACATGCACCTGGCTGCCGTTTTTTTCTTTCGCGCCGGTATACCCCGCGCTGCCCATCTGTACATGCATACGTTGCGCCCAGCCCTGCAGGCCGCGGCCGGTTTCTTCCGAGAAACGCTGCACGAGGGTATTGCCCGGTTTGCCGCAATACGCCAGCACGGCGCGGCTGGCAGGGTGCTGGCTCTGGCTGGCCAGCGCGCCGATGGCGCTTTTTTCAGTAGGGGAAAGCGCGCGGCCATACCAGGTAGTAGTGGCCTGCGTTTTTTCCGTGAGCGTACCGGTTTTGTCGAATACGATGTGCGTGGTGTTGGCCAGTGTTTCAATGGCCTGTGCATTCCGCAGGTACAGCCGGTGACGGCTGAGAATGCGGAGAATGTGGCCGTTGGTGAAAGAGGCGGCCAGCAGCAATGCGCAGGGGCATGCCACAATCAGGATCGACGTGACGGCTGGCCATATTTTCGATGCGTCGTAAATACCCCAGTAAATGGTGGTCACCGCCGCGATGAATAATACGATCCACGTAAAATTCCTGCCCAGCAGGTGGATGAACGATGCTTTGTTTTGCTTATGCTGCAGCTCATCCCGGTTCCAGAGGCTGGTGAGGTAACTCTGCGCCACTTCCTTGATGGTGAGTATTTCCATGTTCCCTTCCAGCTGCCGCCCGCCGGCGTAAATGATCTCCCCCATCTGCTTGGCCACCGGCGCCGATTCGCCGGTTACGAAACTGTAGTCGATGAGCGCTTTCCCTTTTACCAAAATGCCGTCTGCCGGCACCAGTTCCTGGTGATGTATCAGCAGCGTATCGCCGGCCTTCACATCGGGCAACTGAACGGGGATTTCCGCTTTGTCTCTGACGAGCGTGACTGCGATAGGAAAATAAGCGGTGTAGTCACGGTCGAACGATAGCCCTTTGTAAGTTTTGTCTTGCAGAATGCGCCCCGTGAGCATAAACAGCACAATGCCCGTCATGGAGTCGAAATAGCCGGTACCTGTGCCGGTGAGCACGTCTGTGAGGCTGCGGACGAAGGTGACGCCGATGGCGAGCATGATGGGCACGTCGATATTGAGGAAGCCATGTTTAAGGCCTTTCCAGGCGGAGCTGTAAAAGGGCTGCGCGCTGAAAAAGAACACGGGTAAAGACAATGCGAGGTTGAGATACCGGAACACGAGGCTCATCGTATTGTCCATATGATGATCGCCGGAAAAATATTCCGGGAAACTGAGCAGCATGATGTTAGCGAAACAGAATCCCGCCACGCCCAGCTGGTAAATGAGGCGGCGGTTGACCGGCGGTTTTTTCTGCTGCAGATCCTGCAGGCTGATATACGGTTCATAGCCGATGCTGTTGAGCGTTTCTGCTACCTGCCGCAGGGAAGTCTGTTGATGGGAAAAGATGACGCGCGCTTCTTTCTGTGTAAAGTTCACATTCACCTGCTGCACGCCCGCGTTGATGCGGTGCAGGTTTTCGAGCAGCCACAGGCAGGAACTGCAATGAATGTTGGGGATATGGAAAGTAACATGCGTGTGCTGATCGTCGCGGTACTGGATTAGCTGTTGCCCGATTTTTTCGTCGTCGAGAAATGCAAATTTATCCTGCCGCACGGGTGCGCGCTGGGCCGTACCGGGCCGGTTGTTGAGGGTGTAATAGTCACACAGCCCATGCTCGTTCAGCAGCTCATACACCATTTTGCAACCGGAACAGCAGAACTGTTCCCCTTTTGAGCAAGGCTCGCCGCAGTGGGCGCATTGGGTGGCGGCAGTGGTTGTTTGCATGCGTCAAAAGTACGCTGCAGCTGTTTCCCCGCCGATGAGGCGCGTCAAGGCAAAAAATGATGCCCGTCACTAATCCTGTAATACATTCCCATAATTATATAAGACCGGGCGGGGGAAAGGGGGCTACCTTTGCATAAACCTGGTACCAATGGGACAAATAGCTATGCGTATACTCCGGTTCATCCGGTCATTATTTGTAAAGAAGAATTGCTGTAAATAAAACGGGCATATATGAAAAGGTTAACAGGACTGCTGGCGATAACGCTCTTTATACTGGCAGGCAGCGCAAAGGCGCAGCATGAGCACCATCAACCGGTGAAAAAGGAAACTGCGCCGGTAAAGAAACAGGAAAAACGGGTGCAACCCGCACCGGCCAAAAAAGACACCGTGCCGGCACAACATACCGGTCACAAGGCACACTCCGCCAAAAAAGATACGATGCCTGCGAACCGGCACGAAGATCACAGCATGCACCAGATGCAGGAGGAAGATCACAGCATGCATGGAATGACACACGCCTATTCGCTGAACCTGCCGATGAACCGCAACGGTTCCGGCACCAGCTGGCTGACGGATAATACGCCCATGTACATGTACATGGCGCAAAAAGGCAAAACGTCCTTCATGTTTCACGGCAACGTGTTTCTCCGCTACACTTCCACCGACTTTACGGCGAAGGGCACGCGCGGCAGCACCAAGTTCGATGCGCCCAACTGGGTCATGGGCATGATGAACCATCGCGTTGGCAAAAAGGGCTTGCTGAATGCCACGGTGATGTTAAGCTTCGACAGGGCGGTGATGGGTGGCGAAGGTTATCCGTTGCTGTTTCAGAGCGGTGAAACCTGGCAGGGCAAGCCGCTGGTAGACCGCCAGCACCCGCACGATATGTTCGCGGCGGTGAGCGTGGGATATACACATGCGATCAATAAAGATATGGATGTGTACGGGTACATCGGCTATCCCGGCGAACCGGCCATCAGCGCCCCGGCGTTCATGCACCGCGTATCGTCCATGAATAACCCGGATGCGCCGCTGGGCCACCACTGGCAGGATGCCACGCACATCACCTTCGGCGTGGGCACACTCGGGTTCCGGTACAAGCAGGTAAAAGCGGAGTTCTCCAGCTTTACGGGCCGCGAACCGGATGAGGACCGTTACAATTTCGACAAGCCGCTGTTCGACAGTTATGCTTACCGGGTGAGCTATAACCCGTCCAGGCAGTGGGCCCTGCAGTTTTCGCAGGCCTTCGTGCACAGCCCCGAAGCGCTGGAGCCGGATGAAAACGTTACCCGCACCACCGCATCCGCCATTCACACCGCGCAGTTCCGGCAGCCCGGCAACTTCGTTGCCTCCGCCGCGGTATGGGGCCTGAACAGCAAAGGCAGCGAGAAAGAACATTCCTTCCTGCTGGAAAGCAATTTACAACTGCAGAAAAATGCGGTATACGGCCGTTACGAGTTCGTGGAAAAATCCAGTCATGAATTGCAGCTCGAGGACCAGCTGCCGCATGGCAAATTCAACGTACATGCCTTTACGGTAGGGTATGCCCGCACATTGGCCACAGTGTGGAAAACCAACCTCGCCGTGGGTGCGCAGGGTACATGGAATGTGGAAGACAAAGCGCTGTACGGCATTTATGGGAAAAACCCGCTGAGCGCGCAAGTATATCTTCGTATCAGCCCGGCGCTGCACCGGTAGCAAAAAATAACCATCGACAGAACTTTGGGGGGCCACCGCAATGCGGTGGCCTTTTCCATGCGCTGTATAAGCATAAACGGAATTGGCACGCAGGCATACCCTGCATCAGTCCCACGTTGCGCCAGTGGCACCCCGCGCTTCATTTGTAAAAAACAAGTTAATTCCCGCACGGTATTTGTATTTTATTTTACATTCGATAAATAATAACTGATCGTAACCCGCATGAATTACTTGAGAGCAGGATGGATTTTACTGATTATCATAGGTATCGCGGCCTGCGGCCGTAAAAAAGGGCAGCCCCGGCAACAGCAGATCGTACAGGACCCGCGCCAGCTGAACGAAGCGGTAGCGGCGCAGGTGGCCGAACGGCTGGAATACATTGCCGGCAATGAAGGCCTGATGGAAGACAGTGTGGCCGCCTTCCGCTTGTCTGCTTTACAATATGCATATGCGCAGCACCAGGGCGCGGCTATCTGGTCGGATAATGGCCGTATGCACAAATCCGTTTTCAGTTTACTCGACTGGATCAAAAATGCCGACAACTACGGCCTTCCTCCCGCGCGTTACCACAAAGCCGCGCTCGAAGGCGTGCAGCAGCAACTGGACCGGTCTCGGAAAGATGCGGCGCTGTGGGCAAAAATGGATGTGCTGCTTACCGATGCGTTCGCGAAAATGGCCAGCGACCTGCACTTTGGCATTGCGCCGAGAGACAGCATCACGCTCCGGAAAGATTCCGTTTACTCCGATACAGTGCTGACCGGTTTTCTACAGGAGGCATTGCAGCAGGGCGATGTGAGCGCCGTTCTCCGGCAGCGCGAGCCGGGGCATACCGGCTATGTGGAGCTGAAAGAAGGCATTCAGCTATTTAAATCGCAATACGGTGGCAGGCAATGGGACACCCTTCCGCAAACCTATACCGATACGCCGCAGTTCCGCCGCCAGCTGGCCGTGCGGCTGATGGCGGCCGGTTTGTACGACACCACCGGCATGCCGCCCACGGATACCGTGGGATTGAAGAACGCGGTCAAAGCATTCCAGCGGGAATTTAATATGTACCCGGACGGTGTGGCCGGCAAGCGCACCATTCAGACGCTGAACAAACAGCCGGAAGACTGGCTGCTGCAGGCCGGTCTCAATTTGGATCGCTGGCGCAAGTTTCCCGATTCCCTCCCCGAGCGTTACCTGCTCGTGAACATACCCGCTTTCCGGCTGAACGTGATGGAGCGCGACACGATGATGCTCGAATCGCGCGTGATCGTAGGCGCGCCGCGTACCCGCACGCCCCTGCTGAATTCGGTGATGACCAACTTCGTGCTATACCCGTATTGGCGCGTGCCTTACAGCATCGTGTTCAAGGAAATGCTGCCGCAGATTAAAAAGAATGTGGGTTATCTGGCGGAGAAAAATCTCGAAGTGGTTGACCACCGCGGCAACGTGGTGAGCCCCGATACGATCAACTGGAGCAGGCTCAATAAAAATTATTTCCCCTACGTGCTGCGGCAGATGGACGGACTTGATAATTCGCTCGGCGTGATGAAATTCAACTTCATGAACAAGTACAGCGTGTACCTGCACGACACCAACGCACGTGGGCTTTTCAGCAATTCAAACCGCGCGCTGAGCCACGGCTGTGTGCGTGTGCAGGAATGGGACAGCCTCGCCATGTACATGGTGCGCGCGGATCCCCGCCCTGCCATTCGCGACAGCGTGCGCAGCTGGCTCGACAATGAACAGCAGAAACAATACAACATGCACAAGCGCCTGCCGATTTATATCCGCTATTTCACGGCGGAATACAGGAACGGGAAGATGCAGTTTTATGACGACGTGTATGGGGAAGATAAAAAGCTCATGACCTATTTCCGTTAAGCACGGGCGGATATTTTACCGGGCCGGCGCCTTCAGGGCGCCGGCTTTTTTTTAAGCCGGCAGCGGTATATCCCGGAACGCATCGGGGTGTTGACGGGAGAGGCTGTTCTCCGGCGCGTTTCGTTGTACGATGGCCATGCAGGTTATCACAGCGGCGTGCCTTCGGGGAGCTGCTAAAACAAAACAGGCTGCCTCTGTTGAAAAGGCAGCCTGTTCGTGCAGATATCAACTACTATTTAATTACTTCCTGTAATTTTTTGGTCAGGCCTTCGCCTCTCAGGTTTTTGCCGATGATGACGCCATTGGGGTCGATCAGGAAATTCTGGGGGATGGCCCTTACCGCGTACAGTTTAGCGGCGGCGTTGTCCCAGAAGGCCAGGTCGGAAACCTGCGTCCAGGTGAGGTTGTCGTCTGCGATGGCTTTCAGCCATTTTTCTTTTGCATCCGGCTGGTCGAGCGAAACGCCGAGGATGGTGAAGTTTTTGTCTTTGTATTCGTTATATGCTTTCACCACATGCGGGTTCTCTGCGCGGCAGGGGCCGCACCAGCTGGCCCAGAAGTCGATCAGCACGAATTTGCCACGGAATGAAGCCAGGGATATGGGTTTACCTTCCGGGTCGTTTTGCGTGAAGGCCGGCGCCACGGCGCCGATAGATACCGCTTTCACTCTTTCCAGCTGTTCTGCGTAGGCTTTACCGCTTTTGCCGTCGCGTACGGCCGGGGCGAGCTTGGCGAACATCGGCTGAATGTCTTTGTATTCAGGCGTGCTGCCGGCAAATTCTTTCAGCGCGTTCAGTCCCACGATGGAGTTGGTGTGCGTTTCAAAGAATTTTTTCAGGATGGTTTTCCGTTCTTCGTAATAGCCTTTGGCTTTTTCCTGCAGGGATGCGATAAAGGCTTTGTCTTTCCGCTCCGCTTCGGGTTTGGCGTAATATTCCGCATCCAGCGCTTTCATCTTCGCTTCGTTCGGTTCCAGCACGGTTTGCAGGGCACTGTTGTCTGCATTCACCGGGCCGCCTTTTACCTTGGCGAACTTCATCGAATCGGCGCTTCCCACGTTCACCACACCGCTTTCGAGGTAGAGCTTCACGCTTTCCGCATTCACGGCCATGCGGGAATCAGCCGGGGTGTGGCGCAGTTGGAGGGTGGCGCTTACAGGCTCGGCAACGGTGCCGGTGAACTGGAACGTGCCGTTCACGAGGTCTGCAGAGTCCGTCACGAACTTGCCGTCTTGCGGATAACGGATAAATGCTTTGGCGGGAGTGTTGTGCTTACCAACTTTGCCTTTAACGGTGAACTGGGTTTGTGCGCTCGCCAGCACGGGCATCAGCAGCAGCGCCGGGAGAAAATGCGTTTTTTTCATGATGGTTTGGTTTTGACCCTTTAAATGTAAGAAAGTAGACGAACACTTGCGTTCATTTTCTGATGAGCGGGGCCATGAGCGGCCTGAAGGGTTGGCCGGTACGGGGTGGCGGGCAATAACACGTTGCGTGCTCCGGCGGGGTAACGCAAAAAGAACGTCCCGCGGTGAAGCGGGACGTTCTCGTTATCAGCTATATAGTGATCTTATTTGTTCAGTTTGGCTTTCAGCGCAGTGTCGAGCGCTTCCAGGAACTCCTCGGTGTAGAGGTAGTGTTTGCCATGTTCCACTTTGTTGCCATGGATACAAACCGCGAGGTCTTTGGTCATTTTGCCGCTTTCCACGGTTTCGATACAAACCTGCTCCAGCGCCTGGCAGAAGTTGATCAGATCCTGGTTGTTATCCAGTTTGCCGCGGAACTCCAGGCCGCGCGTCCATGCGAAAATGGAAGCGATCGGGTTGGTGGAAGTGGGTTTGCCTGCCTGGTGGTCGCGGTAATGGCGGGTAACGGTACCGTGGGCTGCTTCCGCTTCCATGGTTTTGCCGTCGGGCGTTACGAGGGTGGAGGTCATCAGGCCGAGTGAGCCAAAGCCTTGCGCCACGGTGTCCGACTGTACGTCGCCGTCGTAGTTTTTACAGGCCCATACAAAGTTGCCGTTCCATTTCAGGGCGCTGGCCACCATGTCGTCGATGAGGCGGTGCTCATAGGTGAGGCCCGCTTTGTCGAACTCGGCTTTGAATTCTTGCTGGTAAGTTTCTTCGAAAATATCCTTGAAACGGCCATCGTATTTTTTCAGGATGGTGTTTTTGGTGCTCAGGTACAGGGGCCATTTTTTCAGCAGCGCCTGGTTGAAGCAGGCACGGGCGAAACCGCGGATGGACTCGTCTGTGTTGTACATGGCCAGGGCCACGCCGTCGCCTTTGAACTGGTATACTTCGTGCTCGATCACTTCGCCGTTCTCTCCTTCAAATTTGATGGTGAGCTTGCCTTTGCCTTTCACCACGAAGTCGGTAGCGCGGTACTGGTCGCCGAAAGCGTGACGGCCGATGCAGATGGGAGCCGTCCAGTTGGGAACCAGGCGGGGCACGTTCTTCATCACGATGGGCTCGCGGAATACGGTGCCGTCGAGGATGTTACGGATGGTGCCGTTCGGCGATTTCCACATCTGTTTCAGCTTGAATTCCTCCACACGCTGCTCGTCAGGCGTAATGGTAGCGCATTTGATGCCTACGTTGTATTGTTTGATGGCGTTGGCGGCGTCGATGGTTACCTGGTCGTTGGTGGCGTCCCTGTGCTCCATGCCGAGATCGAAATATTTGATATCTAAATCGAGATATGGAATGATCAGTTTGTCCTTAATGAACTTCCAGATGATACGCGTCATTTCGTCGCCATCCAGTTCAACCACAGGGTTTGCAACTTTGATTTTTTGTGACATCGATGTAATTTTTTTAATATGTGCTGATAGTAAACACGAAATATACAAAAGTCAATTTCGAATTTCAAATACGGATAACGAATTAAGGATTTTCTATATCCATATCCGTTATCCGCATGGTAGCATTAGAGCTGTTTGATGATTTCGTCGGCGAACTCGCTGCATTTCACGAGTGTGGCGTCGTCCATCAGTTTGTAGAAGTCGATGGTGACCCTTTTGCGCATGATGGCGGTGCTGAGGCCGTCCACGATGATGTCGGCCGCTTCTTTCCAGCCCATGTATTCCAGCATCATAACGCCGGAGAGGATTACGGAGGAAGGGTTCATGGTGTCCGTATTGGCGAAGCGGGGCGCGGTGCCGTGAGTGGCTTCGAATACGGCGTGGCCGGTGGCGTAGTTGATGTTGCCGCCGGGCGCGATGCCGATGCCGCCCACTGCCGCCGCCAGGGCGTCGGAAATGTAGTCGCCGTTCAGGTTGAGCGTGGCGATCACGGAGTAATCCTGCGGGGCGAGCAGTATCTGCTGCAGGAAGTTGTCGGCAATCACGTCGTTGATGATAATTTTATTGTGGGCCTGCGCTACTTTGATTTCGCGGTTGGCTTCGTCTTCGCCTTTTTCTTTCTTGGTTTTTTCCCACTGTTCCCAGGTGTACACGTAGTCGCCGAATTCGCGGGCAGCCAGTTCGTACCCCCAGTTTTTGAAACCGCCCTCGGTGAATTTCATGATGTTGCCTTTGTGTACCAGGCTCACGGTGGGGCGTTTGTGCTCGATGGCGTATTTGATGGCCGCGCGCACGAGGCGTTCGGTACCTTCCTTACTGACGGGTTTGATGCCCAGCGAAGAGGTTTCGGGGAAGCGGATCTGCTTCACGCCCAGTTCCTCCTGCAGGAATTTCAGGAGCTTGTTGGCGCCTTCGGTGCCATACATATATTCGATGCCGGCATAGATGTCTTCCGTGTTTTCGCGGAAAATCACCATATCCACCTTGTCGGGGCGCTTTACGGGAGAGGGTACTTTGTTGAACCAGCGTACCGGGCGCACACAGGCGTAGAGATCCAGTTCCTGGCGCATGGCCACGTTCAGGGAACGGATGCCGCCGCCTACCGGGGTGGTGAGGGGGCCTTTGATAGACACCAGGTACTCCTTCAGCGCGTCGAGCGTGGTTTTAGGGAGCCATTCGCCGGTTTCCTGGAAAGCCTTTTCGCCCGCCAGTACTTCCTTCCATTCGATTTTCCGCGTACCGCCGTAGGCTTTTTCCACGGCCGCATCGAATACCCTTACACTGGCACGCCAGATATCCGGACCAATGCCGTCGCCAATAATAAACGGAATAATGGGATGGGCAGGGACTTTGATCTGCCCGTTAATCATCTGAATTTTTTCTGCCGGCATATTGCTGAGTTGTTGTTTTAAGAATTGCCGCAAAGGTAACACATTTGAAGGCAGGATGCAGGCCGTAAATGTGATAATTAACTTAAATTCGGAGAAGAATAAACCCGGGCGTCATGGAAGAACATATAGTGTCAATATTAGATATAACCCCCGTTACCCACAATGTAAAACGCTTTACGGTCGAGAAGCCTGCCGGTTACCGGTTCATACCGGGTCAGGCCACGGATGTGGCCGTTAACAAACCGGGCTGGGAGCAGGAACTGCGGCCGTTCACTTTTACGGCGCTCAACGACTGGGACCATCTGGAGTTTACTATCAAGATTTACGACGATCATCCCGGGGTGACCCACCAGCTGGGGCAGCTGCAGGCGGGCGACAGCCTCCGGATACACGACGTGTGGGGCGCCATCCAGTACCGGGGCGAAGGTACCTTCATTGCCGGCGGGGCCGGGGTGACGCCTTTTATCGCCATTTTCCGTCAGCTGCAGCACGAAGGGCGGGTGGGACAGAACAAACTGATCTTTTCCAACAAGACCCGGGAAGACATCATCCTGGAGCGGGAGTTCCGGGAAATACTGGGCGGCAACTTCATCAACACGCTTACCGAAGAGGCGCGGCCGGGTTATGATCATCACCGTGTGGATGAAGTGTACCTTCGCGCCAAAATCAAGGACTTCCGCCAGCCGTTCTATCTCTGCGGGCCAGACGCTATGGTGGCCGGGGTGAAAGGCACCCTCGAAAAACTTGGCGGCGAAACCATTGTGGTGGAGCTTTAGGCGCCATTTTCACCGGCTTCCCCCTCCCCAAAACGCAATCCGATACAAATCCGGTCAATTTCACCGGCGATTTCCCCCATTTTACCGGTAAAACCCCCTGCTATACCTAAGCGCCATTGCCGCCGCGCAGGCGCCGCCGTAGATTTGTATCATAAACTTTAAAACAGATACAATTTATGAACAGCTATAATCGTCATCCTGATAACAGAAGTAATGGCCTCCTGGGCGGTGTAGTGGTGCTGCTGATCGGTGTCGCCTTCCTGCTCCGCAAGCTCGACCTGCATTTACCCCATTGGGTATTTTCCTGGCCGATGCTGCTGATCGTGATCGGTTTCATCATGGGCGCCAGAAACAGATTCCAGGGAGCGGGCTGGTTCATTTTGACTTTTATCGGTACGATATTCCTGATCAACGATATCCTGCCTTTTTCATGGCAGCTGCAACGGTTCTTCTGGCCCATCGTGCTGATCGTGATCGGTGCGGTGATGATCGGGCGTTCCGCCAGCCGCACCCGGCGGTATAACGATATGATCGCCGGCAGCAGTTCAACCGCCAGCCCGGAAGATTTTTTGCAAAGCACCACCATTTTCAGCGGCACCAATAAAGTGGTACTGTCGAAAAATTTCAAAGGGGGGAACGTGACCACCATGTTCGGTGGCACGGAGCTCAACTTTATGCAGGCCGATATCCAGGGCGAGGTTATCCTCGACATCACCACGATGTTCGGCGGCATAGAACTGATCGTGCCTTCGCACTGGGATGTGAAAATAGACGTGAACACCATATTCGGGGGAATTGAGGACAAACGGATGGTGGTTCCCGCGTCCGTCGACAAAGTGCTGGTGTTGAGAGGCTCCTGCACGTTCGGCGGGGTCGAGCTCAAAAGTTTTTAATCTCTCTTTCCGCCATTGCTTTTATCCATTGTTTCGATACCTCCATCCATCCTTACATCACCTGAAAACCGTTTTAACATGTATTGGTTTGTTGCGAAGATTGTGTACCAGATCATTTGCGGAAAAGGGGAACACCTGCCGCAATTCGATGAGCAGCTGCGTCTCATCAGCGCGGTGAGCAAACAGGAAGCCTGGAAAAAAGCCCAGCAGATCGGCGAGCAGGAACAATATGCTTTCCGCAACCAGAAAGAAGAACTGGTGGAATGGCGCTTCATCAACGTACCGGAACTGATCGCGCTGGACGACCTGAAAGACGGCATGGAGCTCTATTCCCGGGTTGAAGAACCTGAAAATGCCAGCAGCTACGTAGCGCTGCTGCAGATGAAAGCGGCACAGCTGCAATCGCAGAAATCCTTCGAGCTGAATGTATAAACCTTAAATCGTCTGTTTTGGCTACACACCTGCTCAAGGAAAAACCTTACCGCTATACGTTCATCATCGGCTTCGTGGTATTCGCCAACCTGCACCGCATTATTTTATATCACTGGCTGGGGCAGGAGGGCATGGTATCGCTGGTAGACAGCCTGGTGCACAACGCCGTGCTGTTCGCCGTCATTGCCGTGCTCACGCAAATGCAGGCCCACTACCGCCCCGCGAAGGGGAAATATGCTTACGTGGCGCTCATCACCCTGATGAAAAGCGCGCTCTGGGCCGCCATCGTCATTTTCGTGCTGAAGCTGATCTATAACGACGGCGAGCATACGGCCTACATCCAGTGGCTGTCAGACACGCTGCCCATCCGCTTCGCCATGGGCTGGGCGCTGATCGCGGGAACGGGCTTCATCAGCTTTTTCATGTACGAAATAGACGAGCAGCGCGAAGCCCTGGCCCGCAAGGAAACCGCCGAAAAACTCGCCCGGGAAGCCGAGCTCTACAAACTCCGCCAGCAGCTGCAGCCGCACTTTCTCTTCAACAGTCTGAACTCCATCAACGCGTTGGTGAGCCTGCGGCCGGAAGAGGCCCGGCAGATGATCCAGAAGCTGAGCGATTTCCTGCGGGGGACGCTGAAAAAAGAAGACCAGCTGTGGATTCCCCTGCGGGAAGAACTGCAATACCTGCAGCTGTACCTCGATATTGAGAAAGTGCGCTTCCGCCACCGTTTAACCACCACCGTTACCCGGCCCGACGATGCCGACCGCCTCCAGATACCGCCCATGCTCTTGCAGCCGGTCGTGGAAAACGCCATCAAGTTCGGGCTGTATGATACCACGGAAGCCATCAATATCACCATCGAGGCGAAGCGGGAAGATAACGTGCTCACCGTGGCCGTGAGCAACCCCTTCGACCCGCAGATGCACCAACAAGTGCAGCAGGGCACGGGCTTCGGCCTCAATTCCATCCGCCGCAGGCTCTTCCTGCTTTTCGGACGGCACGACCTGCTCGAAACGCAAACGAATCACGATATCTTTACCACCATCATAAAAGTACCGCAGCTCCATGATAAAAGCAGTGTTGATCGATGACGAACCCCTGGCCCGCGAACTCGTCAGGGAATACCTGCAGGCCTACCCGCAGATTACCGTGCTGGCCGAATGCAACGACGGGTTTGAAGGCCTGAAAGCTATCCAGCAGCATCAGCCGGACCTGCTGTTCCTCGACATCCAGATGCCGAAAATTAACGGCTTCGAAATGCTGGAGCTGGTGGACAAGATCCCCTGCGTGATCTTCACCACGGCCTTTGAAGAATACGCCATCCGCGCGTTTGAAGTGAACGCGATCGACTACCTGCTGAAGCCCTTCTCGCGCGACCGGTTCGATAAGGCCCTGCAGAAAATGCTCGAACGGAAAACGGAACTGACGCAGGAGCTGCTCGATACGGCCGGCCGCGAAATGCCCGCGCAGCACAACCGCGTGGTGGTGAAAATAAACGGACGCATCAAGATCATTCCCGTGCAAGACATCCGCTACCTCGAGGCGGCGGACGATTATGTGAAGATCGTCACGCAGGAAGGGGCCTTCCTGAAAAACAAAACCATGTCGTTTTTCGAAAAGATGCTCGACGCGCAGCAGTTCATCCGCGTGCACCGATCGTACATCCTGAACGTGAGCCAGATCACGCGGATAGACCCTTACGAGAAAGAAACCTACCTCGCCATCCTGAAAGACGGCAGCAAAATACTCGTCAGCAAAACCGGTTATCCCCGGCTAAAGGAGGTGCTGGGGCTCTGACGCTATGGCAAAAAAGGGCCCGCCCGCGACGCTTCCGTTGCATCCGCCAAAGTGAGCCCGTCTAAATTTTGATGAAGATCTTTTTCCGGTACATCCAGTACAATATCAGCCATTCCAGCGCCAATATCAATAACCCTCTTACCAATGGGGCGTACGCGTCGCCGGGCACCCGCGCGAAATTTTCGCCGAGGTGGGTGGATAACGCGCTGCCGATAAAAGCCGCCATGCCGCCGTCGGCTATCACGTAGGCGGCGATGGAATTCATGCCGGTCACCATCAGGGGCAGCATGATTTTTTTATGGCCCGCCACATCCGTCAGCCAGTAAAAGAATGCGAGGAAAAAGAAGCACAGCCCGCCGCTGAAGAGCGTCCACGAAGGCGTCCAGATACGTTTGACGATGGGGCACACGCCCGTAAAGTGCAGCAGAACAGCGGCGGCTACGAGGGCGGCGCCGGTGAGCAGAAAGAACCGTATCCGTTCGCGCGGCGCGGACCCCGACCTGAGCGCATGGCCGGCAAACAGGCCCAGCACCATGGTGCCCAGGGTGGGGATGAAGCTCAGCGTAGTATAGCCGCCGCCGTTATACAGGAAGGGTTTTTCGCGGGGGAAGAGGTTCAGGAACCACCGGTCGAATGCCGCGGCCAGGTTGGTGTTTTTATTCCAGTGCGCGGCGAAGCCTTGCATATTGTGTTCCCAGTCCGCCGGTACACCCACCGCGGTAGTGTCGAAGCCCGCGGGTGGAAGGGGATACCATGCGAACGCCAGCCAGTAGCCTGTGAGCAGCAGCGCCAGCACCACCACCTGCGTTCTTTGCCGCGCCATCCCGATGAGGAACAGGAAGGGATATCCCAGGCCGATCATAGTGAGCGTGTCTTCGAACGTGAAATTGGTCTGGCTGCGGTTGATGGACCGGAGGAAGATACCGAGCAGGATCAGTATCAGCGAGCGGATGAGCGTGTGTTTCAGCAGCGCGCCGAACGTGGCGCCTTTCGCTATGCGGCCGGCTATGGAAAAGGGCAGGGCAACGCCCACAAGGAACGAGAAGGAAGGCTGTATCATGTCGTGGAGCGAACAACCCGTCCACGGCACGTGGCTTTGGTTCCAGCCGAGAAAGGCCCAGAAAGCGCTACCGGGCAAAGCATCCGCAACGTGGGAAAGGCGCAGTACTTCCGCCATCATCAGCAACATCACAAAACCACGGTAAACGTCTACGGCGACAATTCTGGCGGGCATAGGGGCAGGGCTGGCCACAGGGGGTGGAATTTTCATGCTTAAAGATAATTATTGCCGCGGGAAAAAAATACCGGATCCGGGGCGGTGGTTTGCCGGTTTTGTCCAGGGCTGCAGGGTAAGTTGTATAGCCCCTTCCCGGAATAGGCACGGCCAGCAACAGAACAGCGTTGAACGCCGGTTACAGCGAGTTGAACAGTTTGCCGAGTTTTTCTTTTTTGAGCACTTTCTGTTCCTGCTCCCCGCGCGCCACGAGGCGGCTGCCTGCGTGCGCCGTGAAACTGCAGAGGATAGTGTGCCCTTCGGTTTTTTTGACGGTGGCGGTAAAAGTTACCGTGCTGCCTGCGAGGGCCGGCGATACATGCTCCACGCTGATCATGGTGCCGATGCCTTCCTCGTCTTCCTCTTTCATTTCCAGCACGAACAGCCGGCAGCACCATTCCGCGTCGCGCGCCAGCGCGAACGTGGCGTACACGGGGTGAACGGGGCCGCTGTCGAAGGCGGCGCAGTCTTCTTCGCGTACCATCCGGGTAAAGGTTTTACTGTCGCCGGGTTGAAACAGGTGTTGCATACGGTGTGTTTTATCCTATTGGATGACGAGTACGGGTATATGCACATAGTGCCGCACGTAGTTCACGGTTTCGCCGTAGAGCCAGTCCTTCAGGCCGGTATGGCCGTGCCCGCCGAGTACCAGCAGGTCGGCTTCTTCCTGTTGCACGATGCGCACGATCGATTTGGCGCGGTGTTTATACCCCAGCACGCCTTTCGCTTTGATGCCGCGGCCCTCCAGCAGGCGGCGGTACGTGTCGAGCTGCTCCTGGTCTTTCTGCGTTTCGAAATCGTTGGCCTCTTTGCCGAAGTAGCGGGCCGACGCGCTTTCCACTACGTGGATGAGGATGTATTCCGTATCGGGCCGGCCCTGCGCGAGGGCGTTGGCGATCACTTTTTCGTCGTTCTGTGAAAAGTCGAGCGCCAGCGCGATCTTTTTATACGCGGGCGCTTCGAGGTTGCCGAGGGTTACCTTGGTGGCATGCATGCGGGCGGAGCCTTTTTGGCGGTAGCGGCTGATGAAGGGATATACCACCGTGATCACCAGCAGGGCGATGAATGCGAGGCCTACTGCGTAGATGAGCACATCCACCCACCATAGCTGGTTCTGGCTGATGAAGCTGCCGGCTTCCGCCCATACCATCCGCACGTTGAGGTACACCAGCACCGTTGAGATCAGCCATGCGGCGATTTTCACGGCCGGTTTGATGGCGAAGTGCCCCATGGTATGCTTATCGCTTACGAAATGAATGAGCGGGATGATGGCAAAACCCAGCTGCAGGCTGAGCAGCACCTGGCTGAACACCAGCAGCTCGCCGATTTTTTCTTCTCCCGCGATCCAGATCACGAGCAGGGCGGGGATGATGGCGACGAGGCGCGTGAGCAGCCTGCGCAGCCAGGGATTGATGCGCAGGCGCAGGTACCCTTCCATCACGATCTGGCCTGCCAGTGTTCCCGTTACCGTTGAGCTTTGCCCGGCGGCGATGAGTGCCACGGCAAAGAGAATGGGCGCCAGCTTGCTGCCCAGCAGCGGTTCCAGCATGCGGTGCGCTTCGTGGAGGTCGGCAATTTCGGTATGGCCCGCCGTGAAAAACACGGAAGCGGCGAGTATGAGGATGGCGGCATTCACAAAAAACGCGAGATTCAGGGCGATGGCCGTATCCCAGAAATTGATCTTCAGCGCCTGCTTGATACCCGCATCCGTTTTCCGGATCTTGCGGGTTTGCACCAGCGCCGAATGCAGGTAAAGGTTGTGGGGCATCACCGTGGCTCCGATGATGCCGATGGCGATGTACAGCGCCGTATCGTCCGGCAGGGAAGGCACGAACCCTTTGGCTACCTGCGGCAGATCAGGCCTGGCCAGCAGCAGCTGTATCAGGAAGGAAGTGCCCACAATGGCCACGAGCGCGATGATGAAAGCTTCCATTTTCCGGATGCCGTAACGTTGCAGCAGCAACAACAGAAATGTGTCGAGCACGGTGAGCGACACGCCCCACATCAGCGGCAGGCCCGTGAGCAGCTGTATGCCGATGGCCATGCCCAGCACTTCGGCCAGGTCGGTGGCCGCAATGGCGATCTCCGCCAGGATATATAAGAGGAAGTTGACCGGGGCGGGATAGGTTTCGCGGTTGGCCTGCGCCAGGTCGCGGCCCCTCACGATGCCCAGCCGCGCACTGAGGCTTTGCAGCAGCAACGCCATCAGGTTGCTCATCAGCAACACCCAGATGAGCGTGTAGCCGTACTTGCTACCGCCCGCCAGGTCGGTGGCCCAGTTGCCGGGATCCATATACCCCACGCTCACGAGGTAGGCCGGCCCGAAAAAAGCCAGCAGCTTGCGGAAGCCTGATTTATGGGAAACGGTCGTGTCTACGCTCTGATGTACTTCGCTGAGTGATGCCGCGTTATCCTGTACTTTCATGTGAATCGTATTCGTCTTTTTACCACAACAGCATAACGGATGCCGTTATGCTGCCTGAAGTTCGTGCCTATAATGGTTTTACCATGATGCTTTTCGATACCTGCTCGCTGATGGTGAAAGCGGGCTGGTTTTTTATTTTGATCTCCACCGAGTTGTCGAATTCATACCGCTCGATGATGTCGATCTGGATGCCGAGCTTGACGCCCTTGGCATGGAGAAACTCCAGCAGCGCGGACGACTGGTCCGACACGCCGGCCACCTCCAGCCGGCGGCCCGTCGCCTTGTCGAGCGACACCAACTGCCTGCTTTTGCTGATCTTCCCCTGCGCATCGGGAATAGGGTCGCCGTGCGGGTCGGTGGTGGGGTTGCCCAGGTACTCGCTCAGGCGGTTCACCAACTTTTCACTGCCCACATGCTCCAGCTCTTCGGCGATCTCATGCACCTCGTTCCAGCTGAACGACAGCTTCTCCACCAGAAATACCTCCCACAAGCGGTGCCGGCGCACAATCTGAAGAGCCAGCCTGCGCCCCTCGGCCGTGAGTGTGATGCCCTGGTACTTCTCATAGTCGATCAGTTTCTTCTCCTTGAGCTTTTTGGCCATGTCCGTTACCGATGCCGGCTTGGTGTCGAGCTCGTAAGCAATGGCATTGGTGGTCACCGCCACGTTCCCGTCCTGCAGCTTGTAAATGGACTTGATATAATTCTCTTCCGCCGTCGTCAACTTCATGATATCTAAAATATAATTTAGACAAATCTAAATAATATTTTTGAAAAACAATAACCTATGGGGATATATGGAATATTATTTACCTTTTCGGCCAATTACAGCAAAATATGAGCAGAATCCTACTCCTGACACTAATGACCGGCCTGCTGGCGGCTTGCAACAACAAACCCAAACCGGTAAACGAAGAAGACCGTGTGCTCACTTTTGCAGATTTCCGTAGTTTTTTCCCTGAAAGCGGCAAGGCATACCGCCTGAACGCCGATTCGCTGCGGCGCCCGGTGGCGGACAGCCTCGCGTTCAAAGCCAAAGTCGTGAAACAGTTTTTGCCGGATACGCTGGCTAAAGGCGTTTTCGGTGCTGCGGAGAAACCGCGTTTTTTCCCGCGCGCGCTGATCAGCCGCGATGAGATGCTGTATTTTGTAGTGGAGGGGAAAACCAAAGCGGGCAGTGCAGCCTGGCTGAGCCTGTATGATAAAGACGGGAAGTTTTTGCAGCGCCACCTGGTGGCGCAGAGTATCGGCGGCAAGCCGCGCATGGGTGTGGTGCTCGACGAAAAATTCAACATCCGCGTGAGCACGGAAACCCAGCGTTCCACCCGCGACGATGTGTATGCGGCCAACCCAGACGGCAGCCTCATCCTCATTCTCACCAATTCCAACGAGCCGCTCAATGCGGGCATCTATAATCCCATCGACACGCTTCCCCGCAAACATAAATTTTCCGCCAACTACGTGGCGGGCGAGCAGAACCTGGTGTCTATCCGTGACGGGGAAACGCCGAAGGAGTTCCAGTTCTACATTCATTTCTCCAAAGACAAAGGCGCCTGCACCGGCGAGCTGGATGGAGTAGGGCGGTTTACTTCCGCCACTACCGGCCAGTTCCGCGACAAGCGCACGTCCTGCATTCTCGACTTCAAATTCAGCAGCAGCCGGGTCACCATCACCGAAACGGGCTGCGGCGCGTACCGTGACATCAAATGTTTCTTTGAAGGGTCTTATACGAAGAAGAAAAAGTAGCCTGCGTTAACAGGGAATGTACTTGTAGAGACGGGCGGAACGGTGCGGCGGTATTCATTTTTGACATAATCATTCAACCATGAAAAGAGTGACAGGTATCGGCGGGATGTTCTTCCAGTGTGAAGACCCGCAAAAAATGAACGAATGGTATGGCCGCCACCTGGGCCTGCCGGTGAACCAGTGGGGCGCATCGTTCCAGTGGCGTGATGCGGACAATCCCGAAAAGGTCGGGATTACGCAATGGAGCACTATGAAGAACGGGACGGAGTACTTCGCGCCGTCTGAAAAAAAGTTCATGATCAATTACCGGGTGGACAACCTCGAAGCGCTGCTGGCCGCGCTGAAAGAAGAAGGCGTGCAAATAGTGGGGGAGATGCAGGTGTTCGAATACGGCAAGTTCGGCTGGATTATGGACCCTGAGGGCAACAAGATAGAGCTCTGGGAGCCGGTAGACGAAAAGCTATAATGCATATCGCTGCACCAGGTCGACGAAACTCACGCGGCTGATGAACCGCGCCCCCAGCGAGGCCAGGTGATGTGTGTGCACCTGGCAGTCGATGACCTCCAGCGCATCCTGGTATTGCTCCACGAACGTGATAAAGGCGGCTTTGGACGCATTGCTCACTTTGGCGAACATGCTTTCGCCGAAGAAGCAGCGCCCGAGTTTTACCCCATATAAACCACCCACCAGTTCGCCCTGTTGCCGGCATTCTACCGACAAGGCGTACCCTTCCCTGTGCAGCCGCAGGTAGGCTTCCATCATATCGCGGGTGATCCAGGTACCATCCTGCCCCTCGCGGGGAATGGTGCGGCATTGATTGATCACGCCGGCGAAGTCGGTGTTGACGGAGATGTCGAATTCTCCTTTGCGGAGCACCTGCCGCATGGAATGGGATACCTTGATTTCTTTTGGAAATAATACGAACCGTGGGTCGGGCGCCCACCAGAGAATGGGCTTGCGGCTATACCAGGGAAAAATGCCCGAGCGGTAAGCCAGCAGCAGCCGCTCCGTGCTCAGGTCGCCGCCGATGGCGAGGAGGCCGTCCGGTTCCGCTCCGGATAACGGCGGGAAAATCAGTTCGTCGTCGGGTATATAAAAAAGGGGCATTAAGAAGAAACCGTTTCAACAATGGTGGCGCTGATGCCTCTTTCGAGCAGGGCCTCGCACATAGGCTTCAGGTCGCTGTACTCGCCTTCCTTCACCGCGTATTTGCCGTTATAGTGGATGATGAGCGCGCACTGTTCCGCCTGCTCCTCCGTATGGCCACATACTTCCATCAGGGAGGTGATCACCCATTCGAAAGTGTTGACATCGTCGTTCCATACTATTAAACTGAAAGGGAACTGCTCGGCTGTTTCCACCAGCATTTCTTCCTTTTCTTTCACGGACACGCCTGTTCCCGTATAACCCATGGTCAGTCAGCTGTTTTTGCAAAGTTACATTTTTTTGGTAATGCCGTGGTTTGAAAGAATGGTTGTAAATTAACGGCCATGAAACCACCATGTGCGCGGTTCCATCTGACATTGAATGATAAATATTTATAGATGAAAGGATTGGTTTTATTAATGAACATCAGCTTGCCGCTGAAGGATCCGGTGCCCATTTTTTCGCTGGTTTTATTTATAATACTCCTGGCCCCCATCATCCTGCGGAAATTCCGCATCCCCAGTATTATCGGCCTCATTCTCGCCGGCATGGCCATCGGCGACCATGGTTTCAAGATCATAGAAAAAGGCAGTATCAACCTCTTCGGCAATGCCGGCCTGCTGTACATCATGTTCCTGGCCGGGCTGGAGCTGGATATGACGGAGTTCCGCAAAAACCGCCACCGCAGCATGGTGTTCGGCGCTTTTACGTTTTTCATTCCGCTGATACTGGGTTATATTTTGTGTACGTACGTGCTGCATTTTTCGCTGATGGCGTCGTTGCTGATCTCGAGCATGTTCGCCACCCATACGCTGGTGGCCTACCCGCTGGCGAGCCGCCTAGGCATCACGAAGAACGAGGCCGTTACCGTGGCCGTTGGCGGCACCATTATCACCGATACCGCGGTACTGCTCATCCTGGCTATCATCACGGGCGCGGAAGAGGGCAACCTCAATACCGCGTTCTGGCTGAAGCTGGGCATTTCACTGGCTGTGTTCACCGTCATCGTGATGTGGGGCTTCCCCGCAGTAGGGCGGTGGTTTTTCAAGAAGATCAAAGACGATAAAACGTCGCACTTCATATTCGTGCTGGCGCTCGTGTTCCTGGCCGCCTTCCTGGCGGAACTGGCGGGCGTGGAAGCCATCATCGGCGCGTTCCTCGCCGGGCTGGCGCTCAACACCCTCATCCCGCACACTTCGCCGCTCATGAATCGCATCGAGTTCGTGGGTAACGCCCTGTTCATCCCGTTTTTCCTCATCTCTGTGGGCATGATCGTAGACCTGCGGGTGCTCCTCAAAGGCCCCGAAGCGCTGATCATCGCCGGCGCCCTCACGGCCATGGCCCTGCTCAGCAAATGGCTGGCGGCGTTTTTCACGCAGCTCTCGTTCGGCTACACCGCCACCCAGCGCAACGTGATATTCGGCCTCAGCAGCGCGCATGCGGCGGCCACCATCGCCGTAGTGCTCATCGGGTACAACATGGGCATCATCAACGAGAACGTGCTCAACGGCACCATCGTGCTTATCCTCATCACCTGCATGGTGGGCTCATTCGTGACGGAAAGCGCCGGCCGCAAACTGGCCATCCGTGAAGCGGAAAAGAAGCCGGAGATCACCGGCGGCCCGGAGCATTTCCTCATTCCCATCGCCAACCCCGGCAAAATGGAAGCCCTGCTCGATTTTACCCTCATGGTGAAAGACCCGGCCAACGCGGCCCCCATCTATCCGCTGGTTGTGGTGCAGGACGATGAGGAAGCGAAGGAAAAAATATTCGTCAGCAACAAGATGATGGAAAAGATGGTGATACACGCGGCCGCTTCCGAAAGCAACGTGCAGGTGGTGACGCGGGTCGACCTCAACGTGACCGACGGTATTTCCCGCGCGGTGAAGGAGCTGCTGATCTCCGACGTGGTGCTGGGGTGGAGCGATAAAAACTCGGCCACCGACCGGCTCTTCGGCAATATTTTCGGCACTACGACAGACAATGTGCTGCAGAGCGTGTGGGAAACCGTGTACGTCTGCCAGCTGAACCACCCCATCAACACCACCAAGAAAATGGTGCTCGTGCTGCCCCAGAATACGGAATACGAACTGGGCTTTGCGCATTATATCCAGAAGATCATCCTGCTGGCCAAACAGGCCGGCGCGAAAATAGTGGTGTACAGCACCGGCCGCACCCAGGCGGCGTTGCAACGATTTATCGCCGAAGTGAAGGCGAGCGTGGAAATCACGTACAAGCACCTCGACAACCTGGAAGACTTCCTCGTGCTGGCCCGCAACATTTCGCGGGACGATTTGCTGGTGGTGGTATCCGCCCGCAAAGGCACGCTCTCTTACCAACCTTATCTCGAAAACATCCCGGTGCGCATCGGCCGTCATTTTAAAGACAATAACGTGGTGCTCGTATATCCCGAACAGCGGACCACGGAAAACAACGAGCCCGGCATGCAGGAAGGCGACATCACGCTGCGCCCCATCCAGGAGCAGCTGCGCAACATCAGCCGGCTGGGCAAGGTGGTGAAAAGGATATTCAGGGGCGGGGACAAGAAAAGCGATTTCGACGAAGGGGAGTAACGGGTCCCGTATAAAAGAAAAGGCGGCGTTCCCCGGAACGCCGCCTTTTTTGTTGTCTGCAGGGGTTTACACCTCTCTTGCTTTCTGCACGGCCGGCAGCAGCAGGCCGATGGAGAAGATGTCGTCGTTGTCTTTAATGTCGCAGGCCTTGCAGATGCACATGCCGTATTGCTGGCTGTTGGGGAACGAAAAGCAGGCGTCGGGCAGGGGGCAGTCGCAATCGGGTGCTGCGGCGCCGCTGGTGCCATCGTTCGGTACCAGGCGCGTTTCGCGGCCGTTCACGTCGGTAAATACCACGTCGCCGAAAGTATCGCCGCGTTTCACCAGGCGGATGATCCCATAGTTGCCGGGCAGGTGCACGGTGTTGGTGCCTTCCACCAGTTTTACGGAACTTACCAGCAGGTCGGTGAACCTTACGGTGAGGGGGCTGGTGGGTGCGGGGCGTGAGGTTTTCTGGGCTTTCGCCGCGAAGGCCGCAACGAACAGTACGGCGAAAAGGATTACTTTTTTCATTTCAGTGTTTTTTTGGGGTTTGTAAAAAATTAACGGTACAAAGAAACGGCGGCGCTGTTGTAGCCGGAGGGCGGACTTAACGGCAACCGGATTTGAATTAACGGATATGCGGGTTGTATTATTTTTATATTAACTTGCCGGTATCCGCTGAACGATTCAACCAATAATTAGAATATTTGCCGGCCGCAATTTAAAATCAGCAAGAGGCATGTCTTCCAACGCGTCAGAAGAAATAGCATTAGTAGCAGCATTGCAGGAGGATAGTGTAACGGCATTTGATGCCCTTTACCGCATGTATTTTTCCGCAGTGTACGCCAACATTCTCCACCTGGTGAAGGATGAAACGGCCGCGCAGGATATTGTGCAGGAAGTGTTCATCCGGCTGTGGGAGAAGCGCGGGCAGTTGCACGCCGGCCAGCCTGCGGGCAACTGGCTGTTCGTGGTGAGCTACAACCGCGCGCTGAACCACCTGCGCTCCAGCCTGCGGCAGCGACTGAAAATAGCGGAGATTGCGCCAGACACGGCGGAAGGCGCGGAAGACGAATGGCAGGTTACCTCCATCCAGCTCGATATGCTGGAAAGGGCCATCGAACAGCTGCCGCCGCAACGGAAGAAAGTGTTCCTGCTGTGCAAGATGCAGGGCAAAACGTACGCCGAAGCCGCCTCCGAATTACAGATATCCCACTACACCGTCAAAGAACATATCACCAAAGCCAGCCGCTTCATCCGCGAATACGTACGCCTGCAACCCGAATGGCAGGCGCTCGTGGCGGCGTTCCCGCTCTTCGCGAAGATTTTCGAGCAATAGGGAAAATGATCACTTCCGCGTACTTCCGCCTTGCGTAACAACTTTTCGCTCTTAAGAAATGCGCCCCGAACGACCGATTCCGCGTATTTAAAAAATATTTCCGCCACCCAGCCCCCCATTTTTACCATCCCGGTGTATTTATCCCGAAAGCTGTTCATTTGAATCCACAGGAAACATATTTGCACGAATTGCTGGCGAAAGCGCAGTGGACGGACGAAGAATGCCGCTGGCTGCTCCGTTACCTGGAACATACGCCCGGCACGGCTCTCCAGGAACACCTGCTGGAGCGGTTCCGGCAGCAGGGGTTCGACCCGCGCCACCGGCAATTGTCAGACAACATACTGGCGCGCATCCACCAGCGGATACAGCCCGCTGCGCCCGTTACACGGGTAGTGCCGTTGTATCGCCGCTGGCGGAATATCGCCGCGGCGGCGGTCATCATAGGGGCCGCCCTGGCCGGTGGCATGTATTGGCTGCGCCCGGCAGCGAACGTGCAAACGGCCAGCCGGCCGGCGCCGCCGGCTGCAACGGACGTAGCGCCCGGCGGCAACAAAGCGCGGCTGGTATTGGGCAACGGCCAGGCCGTACTGCTCGACCAGGCGGCCGACGGCCCCATCGCGGGCAGCGATGAACAGGTGCATAAACAGGATGCGGAACTGGTATACGGCCCGGCCGGCGGCTCAGGCATCAACACGCTGATCACGCCCAACGGGGGGCAATACCGTGTGCAGCTGGCAGATGGAACCAAAGTGTGGCTGAACGCCGCCAGCTCGCTCCAATACCCGGCCGCCTTCAACGGCAGCGACCGTACCGTGACGCTAAAAGGCGAAGCCTACTTTGAAGTGGCGCAGAACGCGGGGCAACCGTTTTTCGTAAACGTGAACGGG
Source organism: uncultured Chitinophaga sp. (assembly GCA_965653365.1). GTDB lineage: Bacteria > Bacteroidota > Bacteroidia > Chitinophagales > Chitinophagaceae > Chitinophaga. The sequence continues at coordinate 53,563 of CBFGZV010000007.1, forward strand.
ATGACGGTGCAGGTACTGGGCACACATTTTAACGTCAACGCCTATGCGGAGGAAAAACACGTCACCACCACGCTACTGACTGGTGCGGTGCGCGTGGTTGCCGGCAACCAGCGCCTCACGCTGGCTCCGGGGCAGCAAACCACCCTGGAGCAGCAGTCGGGTTTGTTGCAGCGCGGCGAAGGCGATACGGAGAACGCCGTGGCCTGGAAAAACGGCCTCTTCACTTTCAAAAATGACGAGCTCGCGGCTGTAATGCGCGACATCAGCCGGTGGTACGACGTATCGGTCGTATTCGAAAACGGGGCAGACGAAAAAATACAGGTAACAGGCGCCATGCGCAGGCAGGAGTACCTGCAGCAGGCGCTGAAAATACTGGAACTGACGGCCGACCTGCACTTTGATGTGCAAGGCAGAACGGTGACCGTCCGCAAAAAATAAATCATCACACACATAAAAACAGCTGAACCGGCAGGCGCCTGCCGGTACGGTGCTGCTTTTTCAAAAAATCAAACAGGTGCATTATTCAAAAACGGCTCCATCTATGAAACGATCATTACGCAACAAACGCGCCCCGCAGGTTTTTTCCGTGCGGCTGCTGCGACCGTTGTTCCTCTTCCTGCTGGTGGCGGGCCTCCAGGTGGCCGCCACGGCCAAGGCGCAGAACAAACGGCTGAATGTGGAAGTGACCAATGCCAGCCTCGAAACGGTGTTCCGCATCGTGCGCCAGCAAAGCAACTACCTCTTCATTTTTAAAGATGAAAATATCGCCGCGGCGGGCAGGAAAATTACATTGCGCATGAAAGACGCCACCATCGAACAGTTGATGGAACGCTGCCTCGAAGGTTCTCCGCTCACCTACCGGATATTGGACAACACCGTCATTCTCGTGAAGCGGGAAGAAACCGCCGCACCACAACAGAAGGCGGCCAGGATTTCGGGCAGCGTCAAAGACGCGGACAACGGCGACCCGCTCCCGGGTGTAACGGTGGCGATGAAAGGCACCGCTAACGGCACCACCACGGACGGTAACGGGAACTTTTCGCTCAACAACGTACCGCCGGGCGCCACCCTGCTTTTTTCTTACATCGGTTTTTCCATGCAGGCAGTGGAAGCCGGCGCCCGTACGGAACTGCACATCCGCCTGCAACGCGAAAGCCGCAACATGCAGCAGGTAGTGGTGGTGGGTTACGGTACCCAGAAGAAAACGGAGCTTACCGGCTCCATCGCCACCTTCAAGCCCGACGATCTGAACGCGCGCCCGGTATTGGGTCCCGACCAGCTGCTGCAGGGCCGCATGGCCGGCGTCAGCGTATCGTCCGCTTCCGGTATGCCCGGCGGGGCCATGCGGGTGAGCGTGCGCGGCATCGGTTCGCTGAGCGCCAGCAATGAGCCGCTGTACGTGATAGACGGAGTGCCCATCATCCCGCACGATGCGGCGATGACCAACTTCGGCACGAAAATGAACCCGCTCGCGCAGCTCAACCCGTCAGACATCGCTTCCGTGGAAGTGCTGAAAGACGCGGCCTCCGCGGCCATCTACGGCTCGCGCGCCACCAACGGCGTGGTGCTCATCACCACCAAAAGCGGACGCAAAGGCGGCGGCCAGCTCACCCTCAACGCCTACGCCGGCCTGCAGGAAGTGCCTAACCTGCACAAGGTGAAAATGGCGGGCTCGGACCTGTACCTCGAAGTGATGAACGAAGGCATCGACAACTACAACAAACAATACGGCTACCTGCCGGGCAACAGCAAATTCATCCCCGGCATCGATCATCCCTATCCCGGCCTGCCGGATACCGACTGGATGAAACTGGTGCTGCGCACGGCTTACACGCAAAACGTCGACCTGTCCGTATCGGGCGGAAACGATAAAACGACGTACTACATTTCCGGCGGATTCCTCAACCAGCAGGGCACCATCATCCACAACGACCTGAAGAAATACACCGGCCGCATTAACTTAAGTACTGAACCGCTGAGCTGGCTGCGCGCGGGCGTGAACCTCAGCTTCAGCTATTCGGACAACAACCGTGTGCCGGGCTCCAACCTGGGCTCCACCGTGATGGGCAGAAGTCTGCCGCAGCGCCCGTTCGACCGGCCATATAAACCGGACGGCAGCTATTATGTGGGCGGCACGGCAGACCTGGTGTATCACAATCCCATCCAGATCCTGAAGGAAGAAGTGGCCAATCTGAAAAACTACCGCATGCTGGGCAATGCGTTCGCGGAACTTAAATTCACGAAAAACCTCAGCTTTAAAACTTCGTTCGGGTCGGACATCGGCTATACGCAGGATTACATCTATTATAACCAGAAACACCCCTATGGCACCGGCAACGGCCGCATCGTGGACGAGCGCAGGCTGCTCACCAACCTGCTGTTTGAAAACACGCTGAACTACTCGCGCACGTTCGGTGAAGTGAAGCTCGACCTGCTGGGCGGCCATTCCTTCCAGCGGATGACGGTATCCAACAACGGCATCGACGGCAACGGTTTCCCGGCGCCTTCATTCGATGTGCTGGCGGCGGCTTCCGTGATCAACAGCGCTTCCACCAACCTCTACGGCAACGCGATGGAATCTTACTTCGGCCGCGCGAACCTGGCCTGGAAAAACAAGTACCTGCTGGGCATGTCTATCCGTACAGATGGGTCGTCGCGCTTCTCGCCGGATAACCGCTACGGGTATTTCCCCTCCGTGTCTGCCGGCTGGCAGGTCAGCAAAGAGCCATTCTGGACGCTGGCTGGCACCGATCTTAAACTGCGCATGAGCTACGGCTCCACCGGCAACCAGGAAGGCGTGAGCAACTACGCCTACCAGTCGCTCACCGGCGGCGGTTACAACTACGACGGTAAAAGCGGCATCGCCATCACCGGCTTCGGCAACAACCTGCTCACCTGGGAAAAAGCGAACCAGCTCGACGCGGGCGCGGAACTGGGTTTGCTGGGCGGCGCCATCAACCTGACGCTGGATTATTTCCGCAAGAACACCACGAATCTCCTGTACAACATGCCCATCCAGGGCACGTCTGGCTTCACCAGCATCACCAGTAATATCGGTTCCATGCTGAATACGGGCGTGGAAGCATCCGTGAATACGGACTTTAATTTTGGCGCGCTGCGCTGGACGTCCGACTTCAACATTTCCTTCATCAAAAACCGCATCACCTCGCTGATCGGCAACAACGACGTACTGTCGGTGGGCAACAACCGCGGTTTACAGGTGGGCCGGGACATCGGCAGCATCTGGGTGTACCGGATGACGGGCATTTTCCAGGACGATAAAGACGTGCCGGAACCGCTGAAAAAGATCGGCGTGAGAGCGGGCGACGTGCAATATGAAGACCTGAATAACGACGGCAATATCGACATCAACGACCGCCAGGTGGTGGGCAGTTCCAATCCCGATTTTTACGGCGGCTGGAACAATACTTTCCGGTATAAAAACTTCGACCTCTCCGTATTCCTCAACTATGTATATGGCCAGGATGTGTACGCCACCTCGCGCATCACCATCGAACGGCTGGGGCAGAACGCGGTGAACGTGCTGGAGAAAGTGGCGAAGAACCGGTGGACCGGCCCGGGCACCAGCAACACCGTACCGCGTGCGATTTATAACCATGCTTACAACCTGTATAACTCTTCCCGCTGGATGGAAGACGGCTCTTTCCTGCGCGTGCGTACCGTGTCGCTCGGCTACGAGCTGCCCGCTTCCTGGCTGCAGCGGGCCAAGGTGAAGCGTTTGCGCGTGTACCTGCAGGCAGACAACCTGTGGCTGCTCACCAATTACTCCGGCCTCGACCCGGAAGTGAGCTCCGACATGGATCCCCGCTTCATCGGGGAAGACAACCTGGTGCTGCCGCAGCCCCGTTCCTTTAACCTGGGTATTAACCTGAATTTCTAAACGACGCAAAATATGTTTATGAAACGAATCATATGGCCAATGGTATTCTCCGGCCTGTGCGTGTTCACTTCCTGCAGCCACCTGCTCGATGTGAAGTCGCACTCCGCCGTGGCCACCAACACGTTGTCGGCCGCCGATGTGGAAGCCTTCCTGACGGGCATTTATAACCGTGTGCAGAATGCGCCCGGCGCGGAATCGTACATTTCGTTCGACGTGGTGGGCGGTAACCTCATCAACTCCGGCGCTACCACGGACGGTGGGCTCAACACCTTTATCAGCAACGTGCTGCGGCCCGAGAACGGGCTGATGTCCGGCGCATGGAACGGCTATTACGCCGCGCTGTACCAGGTGAACAACCTGTTGGAAGCAGCCGCCGTATTGCCGGAATCGGCGCGCAACACCGAAATAAAAGGCATCGCGCATTTCTTCCGCGGCTATCTCTATTACAACCTCGTGACCCGCTGGGGCGCGGTACCGGTGCTGGAGAAAAACACGCAGGAAAAAGTGAAGCAGCAAACCGTGCCGGAAGTGTGGGCCTTCATTGAAAAAGAATTGCAGCTGGCCATCGACGGTGCGCCGGCCTATGTGACGGGGCAATACTACCAGGTGTCGTCCATCGCGGCGAAGGCGCTGATGGCCCGTGTGAAGCTGGCACAGGGCAAAAAGGCCGAAGCGGCGGTACTGGCGGAAGAAGTGATCGGCAGCGGACTGTTCAGGCTGGATGCCTTTGAAAAAATCTTCCGCGCCACCGCCAACACCGAAGAGATTTTTTCATTCAAAAACCTCACCATCGAATCGTCTGTGCGGGTGAGCACCCTCTTTTACACGTATGCGCACCCGGTGAAGGGAAGCTACGTGTACCGCCCCACGCAGGAAGTAATGGACCTGTTCACGGCTACGGATAAACGCACGGCTATTTCCATCGACACCTACCAGGGCCTGCGGGTGATCAACAAATACCCCAGCGGCCAATCCGGCACCGACCCGGTGGTGGTGATCAGGCTGGCGGAGATGTACCTCATCAGCGCGGAAGCGCGGGGCCTGGCGGGCCTCGGCAGGCTGAACGAATTGCGCGCCGAAAGAGGCCTCGCGGCCATCAGCCCGGCAGACGAAAGCGCTTACCTCGATGCGGTACTGCTGGAAAGAAGGAAAGAGTTCCTGGGAGAAGGGTACCGCTGGTACGACCTTGTGCGCACCGGTAAAGCCGTGCAGGACCTCGGGCTGGTTGCCCGCGAAGTGAAATTCCCCATCCCGATGAACGAGCTGGCATTGAACAACCTGCTCAAGCAAAACGACGAATATTAAACACTATTCCAAAAAACCGAAGATATGAACAGGAACAGGCTCGTATCCCTGCTCGCGCTGCTGTGGCTTGCCGCAGCCGGCTGCAAAAAAGATTCTCAGGCGCAGGTGCCGCATTATACCATCGAAAGTCCGCTCGTGAAGCGGATTGCAGACAGCACCGACCTCATCGCACAGGTGTTTTCAGACACCGTTTTCCAGGTCAGCGAAGGCATCCGGGAAAGCGATGTACATTACCTCAGCAAAGAAGGTTACGCCATGCATGCTTTCATGCTCGAAGTGGACCTGAACAACCCGAAGCTCAAGCTCGAAGCCGGCATGCCGTACAATGTGCCCGCGTATGCGATGCAAACGGTGCCCGATATGGCCAAATACATGCAGGCGGCCGGCAATCGTGTGCTGGCAGGTGTGAACGCCGATTTCTTCAACACTTCCACCGGTGAGCCCCGTGGCATTCTGGTAATGAACGGGAAGGTGCTCAAAACCACCTGGGCCAACGCCCGCAGCGCCACGTTCATCGGCGTGAAAAAAGACGGCAAGGCTTTCATCGGCGACCGCGCTGATTTTGCCGCCATGCAAAACGAATTCGAAGACGCGCTCGGCGGCGGGCCCATGCTGGTGAAGGACAATGAAATCCTCCCGCAAACCGACCTGTCCGTGGAACCGCGCACCGGCATCGGTATGAGTGCGGACGGGAAGATGTATTTCATCGTGGTGGACGGCCGCAGCTTTTACTATTCCAACGGCGTCACCATCACGCAGCTGGGCCGGATGCTGAAGGCATGCGGCGCGGTGAAAGCGATCAACGTAGACGGCGGCGGCTCTTCCACATTCCTGATCAAACATCCGCTGGCCGAGGTATGGCAGGTGCGCAACCGCCCTTCCGACGGCACCAATCGCCCAGTCGGCAATGCCTGGATGATTGTTACCAAACCTTAAACACCCGTACCCATGCAAAGAATTTTATCGCGCTGCCTGCTGCCGCTTCTGGTAGCAACGGCGGCCTGTAATAAAGGCGACGATAGCAACACCGTTGCCGCCCCCGTGATCAACACCGTGTGGCCGCTGGAAGGAACGCCTTCCACCATCGTCACCATCCGCGGCAAACACTTCAGCGGCGTGCGAACGGAGAATACCGTTAAGTTCAACGGGGTGGATGCAATCGTGATAGAAGCCGCGGCCGGCCAGCTGCAGGTGGTAACGCCCGCTACGGGCGCCACTGGGCCTGTGACCGTGGCCGTGCGGAATACGGTGGTGACGGGCCCCGTGTTTACCTATACGGTCGCACCCGAAGAATATACCGTCAAACTACTGGTGGGCGATGTGAATGCCGGTTCTGTAGACGGGCCCGTGGCTACCGCCCGCCTCCGCAACCCGGAAGGGGTGGCGATGGACGCCGGGGGCAACCTGGTGATCGTGGACCGGGGAAATAACCGCATCCGCAAATTCACCGCAGCCGGTATTGTAAGCACTATCGCCGGCGCCGATGCGGCGGGGTTCGTCAACGGCACAGGCGCCGCCGCGCGCTTCAGGCTGCCCTGGAAATCCACCGTAGATGCAGGCGGCAACATCATCGTGGCCGACCGTGATAACCACTGTATCCGCAAAATCACGCCGGATGGCGTGGTGACCACCATTGCCGGCGACGGCACGGCGGGTTATGCGGACGGCGATAAAAGCACGGCGCGTTTCAACCAGCCGCTCGATGTAGCGGCAGACGCCGCGGGCAACATTTACGTGGCGGATAACCTCAATCACCGCATCCGTAAAATTTCACCCGCCGGGCAGGTGAGTACGGTAGCCGGCGACGGTACTGCGGCTTATGCCAATGGTAACGGCACGGCCGCGAAATTCAAGAATCCCAGCGGGCTGGTGCTCGACCAGGCGGGTAATATCCTGGTGGCCGACCGGCTCAATCACCGCATCCGTAAAATTTCTGCGGCGGGCGAGGTAACCACCATCGCCGGCGACGGTACCACCGGGTTCAAGGATGGAGACGCCGGTGCGGCGAGGTTTGCAGATCCTTACGGCATCGATGTGGATCGGAGCGGCAACATCATCATCGCCGACCTCACCAACAATAAAGTGCGCAAACTGGCCGGCGCCATCGTCAGCACGATAGCAGGCGCGGGCAAAGGCTTCCAGGACGGACCGGGCGCCGCCGCCCAGCTGAACCAGCCGACCGACGTTTGTACCGACGCAGACGGCAACATCTATGTGGCCGACCTTGGCAATAACTGTATCCGGAAAATATCCCTCCTTCGTTAAACGGGAACCATCGACATGCAAAAGGCCGTCTCAAATAAATGAGACGGCCTTTTTGTTAGTTGTGTTGATTAATAATTGGGGTTCTGTGCGAGCTTCTTGTTGATGTCGATTTCTTTCTGCGGGATGGGCCAGAGGTAATGCGTGGCGGGGTCGAACAAACGCTGTTCGATTACCTGGTGGTTAGGCGTGGTGAATGTCACCTTGCCGGTGTTTTTGTCAACCGTACCTTGCCTTGCGCCGTACACAGTGCCTTTTCGTACTTCATCGCCGGTTTTCCAGCGTTTGATATCATACCAGCGAAGGCCTTCCAGCGCCAGCTCAATCCTTCTTTCACGGCGTACCAGCGTTCTCAGCGATGCCTGGGTATTGTACACCAGCCTGTCGGTAACAGGCATGCCTGCACGCACTCTGATCTTGTCGATGGCGTCGTACACGGTATTGTCGATCACGCCGGTTTCGATTTTTGCTTCGGCGTACGTTAGCAGCACTTCCGCGTAACGGATGATGATCATGTTGAGACCGGTGTTCCACATATCCGGGTAGTCAGCCAGTTGCTGGATGAACTTTTTCGGGATATAACCCGTCATCGGATTGTTGTCTTCCGACATGAAGTCGGGTGATGCGGGATCGATGGAATTGAAATAACCGCCCTCGTACATCTGCCCGGGGTACACGATCGAAGCCGCCAGGCGGGGATCCCTGTTAGCGTACGGATCTTCTGCGTTGTAACCGGAACCGGCTTCGGTAATGGTTTTCCCGTTTTTCATCTCGTATGCGTCTACCAGCGACTGGGTGGGCCCGATGGAGCCCCAGCCACCCATGCTGGACGACGGCAGGATGCCGATGTTGCCGTTGGCGTAGTCGTTCTGTTTGTACTGCATATCCAGGATGACTTCGACGTTGTTCTCGTTCTGGATGCGGAACAGGTCGCCATATTTGGGGAACAGTTCATAACCCAGGCCCATTACTTTCTCACAATCCTGAATGCTCTCTGCGTATTTGCCGAGATACAGGTTCAGTCTTGCGCTGAGGGCATAAGCCGCGCCGCGGGTAATGCGCCCCACGTCGTTGCCGGAATAGGAAGGTTCCAGCTGCGGTGCGATGGCTGCCAGCTCATCGAGGATGAACTTGCGCACGTCCGCCACCGGCGTCCTGGTGATAGAATTGGCTTCGGCTGGTGTAAGGTTTTTCAAAACCAGGGGAACGTCGCCATACAGTTGCGACAGAGTGAAGAACTGGTACGCCCTCAGGAAACGGGCTTCCGCCTTGAACCTGGTTTTGAGCGCTTCATCCATCTTTGTGTTCTCCACGTTTTCCAGGAACCAGTTGCATTTCTGGATGACCTTGAAATTCCAGCGGTTGGTCACATTGTTGTCGGACGAGGTAAGGGAGCCGTTGCCGATATTCATGTACCCTTCCCAGACCCAGCGGCTGTAAGCGTTGTCTGTAATAGCGTCCATGTAGATGACGTTATAACTGTCTTCCCAGTCGCGGTAACAACCGCTTAGCGCCGCCTGCGCATCCGCTGCGGACGTCCATAAAGAGGAATTGCTGTACGAATCTTCCGGGCTACGGTCGAGGAAGTCTTTGGTGCATGCTGTCAGGAATAAACCTGATATGGCTATGAGAGAGAATAATTTCCTTTTCATCTTGATGATTTTTCGCTGAAGCCAGCCTTAAAAAGTTACGTTTAAACCTACGGTATTCACTTTCACCTGCGGGTAATAGTAGATGCTGCTGGAAGCAGGTGCTTCCGGATCGATCCATTTGTACAGCCCGCTGAAAGTGAGGATATTCTGCCCGCTGTAGAATATGCGTGCTTTTTTAATGCCGATACGGTTGAGCAGGTTCTGCGGCACAGAATACCCGATCTGCAGGTTTTTCAGCCGGAGGTAAGCCCCGTCTTTTACCCAGAAAGAGGAAGGTGTGTTGCCCGGATCGTTGTGCTGCTGCGTGGTCAGTGCCCTGGGGAGGTTCGCACCGGTATTGGTCGGCGTCCAGGTATTCAGCAGGGCCGATGTCGGTTTACCAACGGTCGCGCCGATCTGTCCCAGCTTGCCCGCGTCCATATAAGTTTTTACGCCTGCGGCACCCTGGAAGAAAATGGTCAGGTCGATGTTTTTCCATGAACCGTTCAGGTTAAGGCCGTAGGTTACTTTGGGATAATAGTTACCCAGGTATTGGCGGTCTTTGGTGTCGATCACCTTGTCGCCATTACGGTCCTGGTATTTCAGGTCGCCCGGTTTGGTGTTGGCGGATTGTTTGGCGTGCCCTGCAATTTCTTCCTGCGTCTGGAAGATGCCTTCCGCTACATAACCCCATAATGAATTGATGGGCAGTCCGGCGGTTTTGATGGTGAATCCTGAAATGTCGTCGGAAACGTAGGTGATCACCTTGTTGTTGATGAAGGAGGCATTACCGGTGATGTTCCAGGCGAAGTCTCCTTTGCTGTCGTTATATCCTGCGGTAAATTCCCAGCCATTATTTTCCACGACCCCTGCATTCTGGGTGGGGGCGTTCAGTCCGTACGGGGAGCCCAAGGGTACCGAGATCAAAATGCCCGTCGTTCTCTTCTTGAACCAGTCTACCGTCAGGTTCAGCCTTCCACCGAGGAATCCCGCATCCATGCCCACGTTGCTTTCGGTCGTGGTTTCCCATTTGATATTGCTGTTGGCACCGTTCACAGGAGCGATACCGGCGGCGATGATGGGAGAAGTGCCACCGAACGTGTAGTTCTGCCCGGCGCTAACCGTGGTGATGTACGGATAGTAGGGATAGGAGGGATAGTTGCTGTCGTCAAACCCGGTGAGCGTCTGGTTGCCCAGCTCACCCCAGGAGGCTCTCAGCTTCAGGTTGTTGACCACGGCTTTGACAGGGGTGAAAAAGATTTCCCGGTCGATGTTCCAGCCTGCGGAGAAGGAAGGGAAGGTGCCCCAGCGGTTATCCGGGGAGAAGCGGGACGAACCATCGCGGCGGATATTCGCTTCGATAAGATATTTGCCGTCGAAGTCGTAATTCAGCCGGCCGAAGAAAGAGCGCAGCGCGGCTTCATAGGCATATCCGCCCGCACGCTGCCCGTCTGTAGAACCGAGGTTGACCTGGCTGAGTGTATTATTGAGCAGGTTTTTGCGGAAACCTTCGTTCCAGGTGTATTTGGTGTACTCCTGGAAGTATCCCGCCAGCGCTTTCAGGTTATGTTTGCCGAATGCATGGCTGTATTCCAGCAGGTCCTGCAGGGTCACTACATTGCTGGTAGTGTTGCCGTCGGTTACAGAGTTGGGCCCCTGGTAGAATGTTTTGTCGCCGGCCGCATTGTAATACTGGATATCGGCCACGAAGGATTTCGTTTGTCCCATCCGCATAGTATAAGCAATGGATGGTTTGAAATGCAGTCCTTTTACAATTTCCAGATCAGCGCCTACGTTCCCGAGCAGGTCGGCATAGTTTTCACGGCCGTAGCTGGGTGATTCCAGCCATGCGGCGGGACTGCCGTCGGCGATGCTGCCGTACCTACCGTTGGCGAATTTATACGGCACGATGGGAGAGATGCGGTTGAACTGGCGAACGATTTGCGTAAAGCCCGGTACGCCGGGATAGCTGCTTTGCGGTTCTTTCAGCATGGAATAGGTGTAAGCCAGGTTGCCGGAAACCTTCAGCCGGTCGTTGATCTGCTGGCTGATATTGAAGCGGCTGGTGTATCTTTTGGAATTGGTCTTTTCCATCAGGCCCGTCTGGTCGTACATGCCGAGAGAAAACGAATACTGGCTTTTATCGGTACCGCCGCTGACGCCGAGGTAATAATTCTGCTGGACGCCGCTGCCGCGATAGGCGATGTCGAGCCAGTCTGTGTTGGGGTATTTGTCCGGATCGGAACCATCGCGGAATTTGTTGATTTCCGCGTCGGTATAACGGGCTGGTTTGCCTTCGTTGACCAGCGCCTGGTTATACAGCCGTGCTGCATCCCAGGAGGGCAGGAAGTCTGGCAGTGCGGTCGCTTTCTGTTTGCCGAGATAGGTGTTGAACACCACTTGCGGCACGCCCTTTTTGCCTTTTTTGGTGGTGATCAGAATCACGCCGTTGGCGGCGCGTGAACCGTAAATAGCGGCCGATGCCGCGTCTTTCAGCACCGAAATGCTTTCAATATCATCCGGGTTAACATTGTTCATGGAAGAAATCACACCATCCACCATCACCATGGCGTTGCTGTTGTTGAGGGTGCCGATGCCCCTTACGCGGATGGTACCGCCGTCTTTACCGGGCTGGCCGCTGGCGGCGGAAGTTACGGTCACGCCGGCCATGGTGCCCTGCAGGGCGTTGGATACGCTGGTCACCGGTCTGTTTTCCAGCTGTTTGCTGTTGACGGTGGCCACGGAACCGGTCAGGTTCACTTTCTTCTGCACGCCGTAGCCTACTACGACTACCTGTTCCAGTTCACTTTGTTTGGTGGTGAGCACTACGTTCATCGGATCTTTCCCCACGATGAGCTCTTTCGGTTCGAACCCGATCAGTGAAACCACCAGCACGGCGTTGGCGTCCGCATCGATCTCAAACTGGCCGTTCGCGTCGGTTACCACGCCCTTGTTGGTGCCCTTGATCACCACCGTAGCGGCGATCAACGGGCTACCGGTGGCATCGGTCACCTTCCCTTTCACTTTCTCGGGCGGTGCGTTCGCTTTCACCGGTTCGGCGGCAGCGGCGGCCACGGTTTTTTCCTTCACGATCACCATGTCGTCCAACAAGGTGTACACCAGCGGCTGATCGCGGAAACAGAGGTCCAGCGCCGCTTTGATGTTGCCGTTCCGGATGCTGACGGTCACCGGGGCTGCTTTGGACAACTGGTTGGCGGTGTATACGAAGGTGTACCCGGTCTGCTTCCGGATTTCGCGGAACACCTTGTCCAAAGGCGCGCTTTTCTCCGATAATGTAACGGTCTGGCTAATGCTTTTGGCGCTTACGCCCATACAAACCGTGAGTAGCAAAATGGCGGTAATTTTCATGATCCGCATCTTTTTGATAAATCCCTCCGGGAAGGAGGCATACAGGAGCTTTAAATGCATAAATTTGCATAGTTTGAGTGATTCAAAAAAACTGGTACTTCTATAACGGGATTCTTGGATAGGCTCAGACTTTCCGGCGCTCTGCGGACCAGGCAGGGCGCTTTTTTATTCCGTTCCATCCAGGCGATCTTTATTTCATAACCTTTATTTTTCTTCCGTCTATCCTGAATTTCACCTTGCCGGTCAATTCCAGCGCTTTCAGCACATCCGACAATTTTTTGTTGCGCGGCACGTCCGCGAAAAAGAGTTCATCCACGTGCTCCTGCGATTCCACCTCCACATCGTACCACCTGGCCAGCTGGTGCATCACCGTTTCTATCGGCGCGCCTTCAAATACGAAGCGCCCGTTTTTCCATGCCATGGTTTCGGCGAGGTCGATTCCCTTTTTCACCGTAAGCCTGCCTGCTTCCGTCACCTGCGCCTGCTCGCCCGGCGCAATCACCCGGCTGCCCGCGCCTGCGTGTACTTTCACGCTTCCTTCCAGCAGCGTGGTTTTTACAGTTTTTTCATCGCCGTAGGCATTCACGTTGAAGTGGGTGCCCAGCACTTCCAGCTGCGTGCCGTTCACTTTCACGAAGAACGGCTTTGCTTTGTCTTTCGCCACTTCCAGGTATACTTCTCCCGTGATGCTCACAGTTCTTTCCCTGCCGGTGAACGCGGTGGGGAAAGTGATCGACGATGCGGCGTTCAGCCAAACCCTGGTGCCGTCCGGCAGGCTGAGCTGGTAGGCGCCGCCCCGGGGCGTGCTCATGGTGTTGTACACGGGCTCTCCGCCGGTTTCGCCGTTGCTGTTGTAAACAATCTGCCCGCCGGCCTGTTTGCTGATGCTCGCGCCACCCTGTTGCGCCAGCATGCCGTTGGAGGCGCTGTCCAGCAGAATCTGCCGGCCGTTGGAGAGGGTGAGCACGGCTTTGTTGCCGCCCGGTAAAACATCCTGCGTGGCGGCCACCGTGGCGTTCTGCGCTTGCTGCTTGCTTTGCCCGTACCAGTAATAGACGCCGGTGCCAACCGCCAGTAAAATGGCGGCGGCGGCAGCATATTTTGCGATCAGGCGGAAGGGGCGGTACGGAGGCCGGGAAAACAGGCGGCCGCTGATCCTGTTCAGAGCAGGGTCTGCGGCTTTCATGATAGTAGCATCTGGTTCATATTGTTCCCAGGCCCGTTCCAGTAAATCTTTTAACGACGCATCGCCCCCTTCCGCCTGATTGACCCAGGCAGCCAGTTCTTCTTTTTCCGCTGGCGTACAGCGGTCTTCCAGCAAGCGCATGATGAGATAGTGGATCCTGGCGTCAGACATATTTGGTTGAATGTTTTATGAACAGGGGAAGTGCCCGGCTCAGTTAATAAGACAAGCGGGAAAACAAACAGGCATAGTCCGGTTTAAAAAAAAGTTAAATTTTTTTGAGTAGGGAGAGGAGGAAGATGACCAGGAAGGTGGTATCCAACGTGTTGGGATAATGCTGCAGTTGTTTGCGGAGGTTGCGCAATGCCTGGATCATGTGATTCTTGACGGTGCCCGTGGTGATGTGGAGCCGCCGGGCGATCTCTTCGTGTTTGATGCCTTCTTCGCGGCTGAGGAGGTATACTATTTTTTGCTGGGGCGGCAGCTGCTGGATGGCCCAATGCAGGCGCTCCTGTGTTTCTTTCAGGGTGAGGGTGGCTTGAGGGGTGCTGTGTGGTGCGTCCTGCGGCTGGTCTGCCAGGTTTTTAAGAATGGTCACTTCCAGCGCCATCCGTTTGAACCCGTTGATGGCCGCGTTTTGCGCCATGCGGAACACATAACGCTGGAAGCTGTCGATTTCCCGCAGCACGTCCCGGTCTTTCCACAGCTTTTCAAATATATCCTGCACCAGGTCTTCCGCCGATTGGTGCGACCCCGTGAGCCTGTAAACGAACCCGTACAGTTTATATTTGTATCCGTGGAAAAGACGCGTAAATGCCAGTTCATTGCCTCCTGCCGCCTCCCGCAATAATTCCTTCTCTGATTGCATATCCTTTGGATGATGGAATAGATTCAGTTGATCTGGAACAAATTTATCAAGAAATTCATCGTGCCGCTGTTTTTTTTGCAAACGCGGTCCTGCTGCTTCCATTTTGTTGTTGAACCGGGACGATAGTATCAAAAACGGGGCCATTACACCCACCGCTGTGGACAGGAGAGGGCGGCGGCGAACGCTCTACGGATATGATGGTTCTTTGGTATCTTTGATCGGGCGGGATGGCTGAAGAAGCCTGTAAACAGGGGCTTTCGAAGAAAAAATTCAAAAAATATTTGGCAGAATGAAATAAGTTTTTACCTTTGCAATCCCGTCAAACGAAAAGCGTTAGACAAAGAGAAAAAAACAAATATGGGAGTTTAGCTCAGTTGGTTCAGAGCATCTGCCTTACAAGCAGAGGGTCGGCGGTTCGACCCCGTCAACTCCCACATCACTTTTCCAGCAGCGCCGGAACGCTGTGGTCGGAAAAGCTTCGAAAGTTCTTACATTCCGGGAGTTTAGCTCAGTTGGTTCAGAGCATCTGCCTTACAAGCAGAGGGTCGGCGGTTCGACCCCGTCAACTCCCACAAGGCCTTGCAGCGATGCAGGGCCTTTTTATTTCCCCTTGCCGGTGGGGAAAGTCCCTCCAGGCGCAGGTTTCAACTCCGGAAGCGCGCAACGGATACACTTTCAATGTCTTAACCCGGCCCGGCGCCTGCGGTGAAAACGTTCGCCGCCTTTTTTCAGCACCTTCACGGCCGCCGTACGGCCTTTCAATCTCGACCCTGTCGTTACACCAGTCCAAAAACATTGGCGAAGGTATTTTCCATATCAACAATGGCTCAACAGCAGTTAAAGCTATGCGGAACCTATGTGAAGCCTGTGTATGCATTCGACATCGGTTATGCACCCGGTTTAATCATTGGGACCCAGCACGTTACGCCGAAGCGACGGGTAAGCGCAGGAAAAGGCCCGCCCAGTAGGTGGCCGGCGCGTTACGTATATTGAAAAAATGCAGGAAATGTGGGCTAGCGCAGTTCCCAGTCCACGATACGGTTTTCCCATTCCTGGCGGAAGGGAGTGGAGATACGGATGTAGTTGTCGGTGTACCCTTCCATCATGCCGTCTTTCTGCAGGTCTTCGAACAGTACTTTCCGGGTTTGGCCGTTGTGCTGTTCGGTGAAGTACTGCATCTTTTTGTGGCTGAGGTTTCGCAGCGCTTTATTGCGCTCGTGGCGGATGTTGACCGGTACCACGGGCTTGATGTCGAGCGCATGGGTGTTGGCCCGTTCGGAATAGGTGAACACGTGCAGGTAGGAGATGTCCAGTTCGTGCAGAAAGTTATAGGTTTCCATGAAATGGGCGTCGCTTTCGGCGGGGAAACCCACGATCACGTCTACCCCGATGGCGCAATGGGGCATGAACTGTTTGATGAGGCCGACCTTTTCCGCGTACAGCTCGCGGCGGTAGCGGCGGCGCATCAAGCCGAGTATCTCGTTGCTGCCGCTTTGCAGCGGAATATGGAAATGCGGCATGAACTTTTTGCTGCCGGCCACGAATTCGATGATTTCATTGGTAAGCAGATTGGGCTCTATGGAAGAAATGCGGTAGCGTTCGATACCGTCCACCTCGTCGAGGGCCTGGATGAGCTCGAAAAACGATTCTTCGCGCTTTTTGCCGCCTTCGAAGCCTTTCCCGAAGTCGCCGAGGTTGACCCCGGTGAGCACGATCTCTTTCACGCCGCCTGCGGCGAGCGTTTGCGCGTGGCCGATCACGTTGGCCACGCTGTCGCTGCGGCTGATGCCGCGCGCCATGGGGATGGTGCAGAAAGAGCAGGTATAATCGCAGCCGTCCTGCACTTTCAGGAAAGTGCGGGTACGGTCATTCACGGAGTAGGAGGCATGGAAGGTGTTCACTTCCTCGATGTCGCACGAGCAGATTTTGGCGCTGTCGCCTTTGGCCAGCTCGCGGATGTGGTCGGCGATGTTGAATTTCTCGGCAGCCCCCAGCACGAGGTCTACCCCGGGGATATCGGCGATCTCTTTCGGTTTCAGCTGGGCATAGCAACCCGTGATCACCACCAGGCTTTCCGGCGAACGGCGCTGGATGCGGCGCACCAGCTGGCGGCACTCCTTGTCCGCATTGTCCGTCACCGAGCAGGTATTGATCACGTATACGTCCGCCACCTCGTCAAAATCCCTTTTAACGAATCCGTCCTTTTCCAGTAACCTGCTGATGGTGGAGGTTTCTGAAAAGTTCAGCTTGCAGCCGAGGGTATGAAATGCTACTGATTTTTCCCGAGTCATAAGAACGGCAAAGGTACGATATTGCACTATAATTCTGTATCTTTCGGCTTTTTATGCACGTGCTACTGAAATGTTTCCGGGCGCTGTACAGCGTGTACGCCCTGATTATCTGGCTGGCGATCATGTTCCTCATCCTGCCGCCCATCGTACTGGTGTCTTTCCTGGGAAAGGTGAAAGGCGGCAATATTGTGTTTTATTTTCTCCGTTTCTGGGCGCACGTGTGGTTTCCCGCGGTAGGCATCATCGTCAAAAAGACGTGGAAAGCCCCGAAAACCAACGACCCCTGCATATATCTCGCCAATCATTCCTCTTACCTCGACGCCGCGCTGGCCGTGAAAGTGATGCCGTTGCCGTTCCGCCCGCTGGGTAAGAGCGAACTGTCACGCATCCCTCTTTTCGGCCTGATTTACAGCCGTTCCGTGGTGCCGGTAGACCGTTCCACCGCCAAGGGGCGGGCCCAAAGTATGCGCGATATGTTATATATGATCAGACGGAATGTATCCCTGCTGATCTTCCCCGAAGGCACCACCAACGAAACGGAGCAGCCTTTGCTGCCGTTCCACAGCGGCGCTTTCAGGATCGCGATCGAAACGCAAACACCCATCCGGCCGGTGTTGTACGTGGACAACCACGCCCGGCTGGCGAAAATAAAGTTCCTGTCCATCAACCCGGGCCCCTGCCGCGTGGTGTTCCTGCCCCTGGTGCCGGTGGAAGGCCTCACCATGGAAGATGTGCCCCACCTCAAAAAGCAGGTGCGCCAAATGATGGAGGAAGAATTACGTAATTACCGCAACTACCCGGCCTTACAGGCGATATGAAATTTGCCGACGTCATATTACCCCTGGCGCTGCCCAGAAACTATACGTATGCCGTGCCCCCTGATATGGAAGCCTCCATTCAGCCGGGCAGCCGTGTGGCCGTACCGCTGGGCAATAAAAAATACGCGGGCATCGTCAAATCGGTGCACGACCAGGCGCCGGCGGCGTATAAAACGAAGGCCATCCACGACCTGCTCGACAAAGAGCCCGTGGTATACCCTACCCAGCTGGCATTTTGGGAATGGATGGCGCAGTATTACATGTGCAATGAAGGCGATGTGCTCAACGCCGCCCTGCCCGCGCATCTGAAGCTTTCCAGCGAAACCGTGCTGTTGTACAACGATGCGTTCGGCGACGATTACTCCATGCTCGACGAATATGAGTACCTCGTGGCGGAAGCGCTGCACATCCGGCAGGAACTGCGGATAGGGGAGGTACAGCAAATCCTCGACCGCCCGGACGTGTATTCCGTCATCAAAAAGCTCATCGAAAAAAAGGTGTGCCTGGTTTATGAGGAGCTGAAAGAAGTGTATAAGGAGAAGACAGAAAAATTCATCCTCCTCAACCCCGCTTATGAAACCGACGAAGCCATCGCCCCGCTGTTCGACGAGCTGGCCCGTGCCCCGAAGCAGCTGGAGCTGCTGCTGGCTTACCTGCACCTTATCAAAACACAGGGTGAAGTGGCGCAGAGCGAACTGCTGAAAAAATCGGGCGCTTCCGCCGCACAATTGAAAGGGCTGGTGGAAAAGGACATTCTCCAGGTAGACCAGCGGATTGTGGGCCGTGTGCGCATGGGCAAGGTAGACGTGCAGGTGAATTTCGACCTGAGCCCCGTCCAGGAAACCGCGCTGGCCGCCATCCGCGAATGTTTTACGGAGAAGCAGGTGACCCTGCTCCATGGCGTCACTTCCAGCGGTAAAACGGAAATTTACGTCAAGCTTATCGAGGAATACCTCGGCAGCGGCAAGCAGGTGCTGTACCTGCTGCCGGAAATAGCGCTCACGGCGCAGATCATCCGCCGGCTGCAAAAACACTTCGGCACGCAGATCGGCATTTATCATTCCCGGTTCTCGAATAACGAGCGCGTGGAAATCTGGAACAAAGTCAAAAGCGGTGAGATCAGAATCCTGCTCGGCGCGCGTTCCAGCTTGCTGCTGCCTTTCCGCGACCTCGGCCTGATCATCCTCGACGAGGAACACGACGGCTCTTTCAAGCAGCAGGATCCCGCTCCCCGCTACCACGCGCGCGACGCGGCCATTTATTACGCCGACCTCTTCAAAGCGAAAATTCTCCTTGGTTCCGCCACGCCTTCCCTCGAATCGTACTACAATGCCAGGCAGGGTAAATATGCCCTGGTGGAATTGCTCGAACGGTACGGGGGCATCGCCATGCCGGCCATCGAGATTGCCGACCTGAAAAAGGAAATGGCGCTGAAGGAAATGGTGCACAATTTTACGTCGGTGCTGCGTGAGCACATTGCGCAGTCGCTCGAAGCGGGCAAACAGGTCATCCTGTTCCAGAACCGCCGCGGCTACGCGCCGTTCCTGCTCTGCACCACCTGCGGCTGGATCCCCAACTGCAAGCAATGCGACGTGTCGCTCACCTACCATAAACACCAGGATAACATGCATTGCCATTATTGCGGCACGCGTTATCCTTACATCTATACCTGCGCCGCTTGCGGCAGCCAGACGCTGGTACCCAAAAATTTCGGCACGGAAAAAATCGAGGAAGACCTGCAGGAGCTATTCCCGAAGGCCCGCATCGCGCGCATGGACATGGATTCCATCCGCAGCAAAGACGGACATAACAAGATGATACAGTCGCTCGAACAGGGTGAGATCGACATTCTGGTGGGCACGCAGATGGTGGTGAAGGGCCTCGATTTCCAGAACGTGAACCTGGTAGGGGTGATCAGCGCAGACAGCCTGCTGAGCTATCCTGATTTCCGGGTGAACGAAAGGGCTTTCCAGCTGATGGAACAGGTCAGCGGCCGCTCCGGGCGCCGCGACGGGCAGGGGAAGGTGATCATCCAGGCCAGCAACACCCGTCATCACATTTTACAATTCGTGACGGAGCACAATTACAAGGCGATGTACGAAGCCGAGATCGCGGAGCGCGAGCAATTCGGTTACCCGCCGTTTTCCCGCATCATCAAACTCACTATCCGCCATAAAAAGCAGAAGACGGTAGACGAGGCCGCGCTGGTGTTAGGCAATTGGCTGAGGCCCCACCTGGGCGCGCAGCTGGTAGGGCCCGCCGCGCCGCTGGTCAGCCGTGTGCGGGGTTTTTACCTGCAGGAAATGCTGATCAAAATACCGCGGGATTCGCGGCGCATCGTGCAGATCAAAAATATGCTGCGGGAATTTTTCGGACAGCTCACGATAGAGAAGCAATTCCGTTCGGTGGTGATCACGCCGGATGTGGATTGCGTGTAGTACGCTCCCGGCGATGCTTTTATGGCTGTACAAAGTAGCATTCCCTGGTTACGTTTGCCAACCTTCCCCATTTTGCACGCCGTCCGTTGTGCAATGCTAATGTGTGTCAATCCGCAAACCCTTCCACCACTTTCACGCCGGCCGCGCCGCTCCGGGCATTGGCCATCATCGCAGCCGCTACCGTGGCAGCTTTCACAGGGCGGTATTTCCGCCAGCTCCCTCTCATCAGGAATTTGAACACCGGCAGGAACAGCTGCGCCACCTGTTCGCCGAAACGCACTTCCTTGCGGTCACCCATCAGCAGCGAAGGCCGGTATAGGAAGAGAGCCGGGAAGCCCATCTGTATAAGCGCTTCTTCCGTTTGCCCTTTCGTGCGAAGGTAGAAGTTGGACGAGCGCGCATTGGCGCCTACGGCGGAAATCAGGTGATACTGCGTAACGCCGTTGCGCAGCGCGATGCCGCCGGTTTTCACGGGGATGCCATAATCTACCGCCGTGAATGCCGCCTGGCTGCCGGCCTTTTTGATGGTGGTGCCGATGCAGCAAAACAGCACGTCGCCCCGCAGCGCTTCGGCCAGTGCACGGTCGTCGCTGAACGACACCACGACGTTCTCGAGCCGGGGATGCTGTATAGGCAATGGCTTGCGTACAATGGCCCGCACCCGTTCGTACGTATCGTCCTTCAAAAGCGCCTGCACGAGCAGGTTTCCGATGAGGCCGGTGGCTCCCGTAACAATTGCTGTTTTTGGCATTTTATAGTTAGTTATATTTGTTGCGGTAATAAAGATAGGATATTTGAATACTACGCTATGACGGTCAACGAAAATGTTTCTCTCCGCCCATACAATACTTTCAGCCTGAACGCTACGGCGCGCTATTTCGCCGCATTCCATTCCACCGAAGCGCTGCAGCAGGTTCTCCGCGACGAACGCTGGCGCGATATGCCGAAAATGATCCTCGGTGGCGGCAGCAACCTGTTGCTGACGAAGGATGTTGACGGCCTGGTGCTGAAAAACGAAATCAAAGGCATTACCATCGTGGGGGAAGACGGCGACTACGTGTTCGTCAATGCCGGCGCCGGCGAAAACTGGCACCAGTTCGTGATGCACTGCATCGGTAAAGACCTCGGTGGCCTCGAGAACCTATCGCTGATACCAGGCAATGTGGGCGCCAGTCCCATGCAAAACATCGGCGCATATGGCGTGGAGATCAAAGATACCTTTTGGGAGCTGGAGGCGCTCGACCTCGACACCCTGCTCCCAGTGCGCTTCGACAATGCCGCCTGCGAATTCGGTTACCGCGAAAGCGTGTTCAAGCGGCGGTTCAAAAACCGCTTCGTGATCCTCAACGTTACCTACCGGTTGCATAAAAAGCCCGTGGTAAACACCACCTACGGCGCCATTGAACAGGAATTGACGCAGATGGGTGTCACCACGCCCACCATCCGCGACGTAAGCCAGGCCGTGATCAATATCCGGTCGTCCAAACTCCCCAACCCCGCCGAGATCGGCAACGCCGGCAGCTTCTTCAAGAACCCCGAAGTGAGCGCCGAAAAATACGACCAGCTGAAAGCGGCGTTTCCCGGGATTGTGGCGTATCCTCTGCCCGGCCATCATTTTAAACTGGCCGCAGGCTGGCTGATCGAACAATGCGGCTGGAAAGGCTACCGAAAGGGCGATGCCGGTGTGCACGCCCGCCAGGCGCTGGTGCTGGTCAATTACGGGAACGCGCAGGGGGCCGACATTTACGACCTCTCCACGAAAGTGCTGCAAAGCGTGGAGGAGAAGTTTGGTGTGTTGCTGGAGCGGGAAGTGAATGTGGTGTGATGTTTCCGCCGCTCGCTGTTCAAAATAGCCTCATCTTTCCCGTCGCTCAGTGAGCGTTTCCGTGTTACCTGCCGGCGGCAATATGCTTCATAATCTTATCCGCATGCTCCCGTGAATTTTCGATGAACCATACGTGCGTGTTCATGCCGCCGCATACCACACCGGCGAGGTACACGCCCGGCAGGTTGGTTTCCATTGTGTCCGGGTTGTACGACGGGCTCCTGACGGCGTCGGCAGATAAAGTAATGCCCGTTTTTTCCAGGAAATTAAAATCAGGCTGGTAGCCCGTGGCGGCAATCACAAAGTCGTTGGGGATAGTGACGGGACCTTCGGGTGTGCGGATGTCCACGGAATTGTCGTGAATAGCCATCAGCGTGGAATGAAAGTACGCTTTGATGCTCCCTTCCCTGATGCGGTTTTCGATGTCGGGTTTCACCCAGTATTTCACGCGTTTCCCGATTTCTCCTTCCCTTACCACCATCGTCACGTCGGCGCCTTTGCGGTAGGTTTCGAGCGCCGCGTCTACGGAAGAATTGTTCGCGCCCACCACTACCACTTTCTGTGTGGCGTAAAAGTGCGGGTCTTTGTAATAGTGCGTTACCTTGGCGAGATCTTCGCCGGGAATATTGAGCAGGTTGGGGATATCATAAAAGCCCGTGGCGATAATGATGAACCGCGTATGGTAAGTTTCCTTGCCGGTGATCACCGTGTACCCGTTATCGTTAGGCCGGATGTTTTCCACTTTTTCGAACAGGTGGACGCGGATATGCTGCGACGAGGCCACCCGTCGGTAATACTCCAGTGCTTCCGGCCTTGTGGGCTTGGCGTTGTTGGACACAAAAGGAACGCCGCCGATCTCGAGCCTTTCGCTGGTGGAGAAAAAGGTCATGTTGATGGGGTAGCGGTAGAGGGAATTGACGAGGCATCCTTTTTCCACCACCAGGTAATCGATGCCCGCTTTTTGCGCCGCCAGCGCGCAGGCCAGTCCTATCGGACCTCCGCCCACGATGAGTAATTCCACTTGTTGTGCCATCCGATAAAATTAAACCAATTTTTCCAACCGGTTGAGGAGGTTGTGCATCCACACGTTGTTTGCGGCGGCATGATGTGCGCCGGCACGGATTTCATCGGCTGTCTGTACGTATGGCCCGGATTGCAGTTCGTGGCCGAGGTGTTGCAGCATGCCGTCCATCGCCGCCGGCGTCACTTCGAAATGGAACTGCAGGCCGTACACCCGGTCGCCGATGCGGAACGCCTGGTTTTTGCAGATGGGGGTTTCGGCGAGGTGGACGGCGTTGTCCGGCAGGTCGAAGGTATCGCCGTGCCAGTGGAAAACGGTGGCGGGCGAAGGCGCCAGTTCATCATGGAACTGTACGGGGAACCAGCCGATCTCCTTTTCGGCGTTGGGGTACACTTTAGCGCCCAATGCGGCGGCGATCAGCTGTGCGCCAAGGCAAATGCCCAATACGGGCTTCCCGGCGGCTATTGCGTCGCGTATGAGGGATTTCTCCATGGCCAGCCAGGGGTACTGCGCTTCTTCATATACGCCCATGGGGCCGCCCATCACCACAAGCATATCGGCGCCGCCGATATCGGGTGTTGCGGGTTGGTCGTACCAATGTGTGGCGGAAAGCGTATGCGATTTTTCCGCCGCCCAGTCTGCAATGCAGGCCAGGCCTTCAAATGGAGCGTGCTGGAAATAATGTATATGCATGTGTGGTCAGTTAATGGATTGTCGCTCGGCCCATTGCAGGGGAGCGGGCAGTTCGCGGTTACAAAATTCGATGTGCAGCACCCGGCGGTTTTTGCCGTTCATGGTGCGGCCGGAAGCATGCAGCAGCAAGGGTTTCATTACCATTACGCCACCTTGCGGCACGGCGCAGGTGTCTTCCGTCTCCACGGTCCAGTCAATGCTGGCGGCGCGGTAAACCCCCTTGCTGTGGGAGCCCGGTACCACCCGTAGCGCGCCGTTGTTTTCGTCCGTTTCGTCGAGGTGGATACGGAGGGTGAACATGTTTTCCAGGATATCTAACGGTGGCTGCACGGCGTATTGTTCCTGCTTTACCGTCCACGGCCCGAAGCCGGGTACCTCCGCGCGTTTGTCTACTGCAATCGTCAGGTCCTGGTGGTAGGCCACGAACCAGTTAGACGCGCCGGGTTTGTCGAAGTAGATGGACTTGACGAGGAAGTAATCCTTTCCGAACAGCGTATCCATCCAGGCCCGCAGCACCGGTGTGAACACGGCACCGTACAGCGCGGGTATCTCTTTCAGCACGCGGCGGATGGCGAACAGGTCGGCCGTTCTGCGGAAGCTCGCGTTGTCTTGTTCCGCGGCGCCGATGATCGCGGCGATCCGCGCGATGGCTTCGCTGTTGTAGACCGGCGGGAGAACGGTGTATCCTTTTTCTATGATAGCGTTGTGATGCATGGTTTGAACGTCATGTTGTTTCAGCGATGCCGGAATTGCCTTCCAAAGCCGGAGCCCTCCGCGAGGAATACGCGATGGTGGCGGTTGAGCGGGCTTACGAATGGTTTTCGTTCGTGTGGGCACGGGTTACACATCTTTCCCGTTGACCAGTTTTATTTCGTCGTCCGGAAAAAGGATATCCATTTCCGCGATGATTTCTTTCGGGAGGGTTTTGTTCGTACGTGCATCCAGGTTGCGGATGGTCTCGAAACGCCCGATGATCGTGTCGCCTTTGCGTTTGCCGTCTTTGAGCCGGTTCATGGCGTCGTCGTAGGCGTTGGTGGCCTGTTTCAGGTTGTGGCCGAGGCTTTGCATCTCTTCGAGAAAGAGCGCGAACTTGTCGTACAGTAACCCGCACTGCCGGAATATTTCTTCCACGTTGCGCGTCCTGTTTTCGTGCTGCCACAGCAGGCGCACGATCTTGAACGTGGCTACCAGCGTGGAAGGCGTGATGAGCACGATTTTCTTTTTCAGTGCACGGGTGAATATGTCGGGGTTTTCGTTGAGCGCCAGCGTGAGCGCGGATTCAAAATGCATGAACAGGAATACGAAATCGGGCGTGTTCAGGCTGCCGAGCGAATGATAGTTCCGCGCGGACAATTCATCGATGTGCTCGTTGATGTTCCTGACCAGCTGCCGCAGATGGCCTTTCTTTTCTTCGGGCTCGCTGGCGTTGAAATAAGCGACATATGCGTTGAGCGATACCTTGCTGTCGATCACCAGGTGCTTGCCGTCCGGCAGCTTGAGAATAAAATCGGGCCGGCGGTTACGCTCGGCTTCCGTGTCGCGGTGCACTTCCTCGCGCGTGTAATCGATGTACTGTTGCAATCCTTCGGCTTCCAGGATAAGCCGGAGGCGGTCTTCGCCCCAGTTGCCCTGCACCTTTACGTCCGATTTCAGGGCGCCGGCGAGGCGTTGCGCGTCTTCGCTCAGCTGGCTGTTGAGCCGGTGGAGCGATTCGATTTCTTTTTTGAGGGAGGTGATGTCCTGGATGTCTTCTTTGCGGGTGTCTTCAATGGTTTTTTTGAACTGCCCGATATCCGTTTTCAGTGGCGCCAGGATGTGGTCCATGGCGGTTTTGTTGGTTTCCACGAAGTCGCGGCTCTTTTCTTTGAGGATATCGGCGGCGAGGTTTTTGAATTCCTCGCGGTTGGCCTCGTGTATCTTCCGCAGGTCGTGCCCCAGCTCCGAGAGTTGCTGCCGCCGCAGCTCGCTTTCTTTGCTGGTGGCGGAAAGCTGGCTATCGAGCCGCCTGATTTCGGTATGCTGCGCGTCGAGCTGTTTATCTTTTTCCTGCAGGTTGTACAGCGTATTGTCGTACATCTCGCGGAGCACATATTCATCCTGCACCTGCTGCCTCGTCAAACGCTGCGCCAGCGCGGCCTCCAGGTCGAGCCTGTCTTTCTGTGCCTGATGTAACGGTAAGTAATATTTCCGGAGGAAGAGATAGCTGCCCAGGCTGCCCGCGAACAGCCCGATGATCAGTCCGGATAGGAGGGTCCAACTCATATCTTCCAAAGTTAAAATAAAAAAACGGTCCGGGGCAGTACCCGGACCGTTTTGATGATTTATCCTTAAAACTGGATTACATGAAATGGTAGCGAACGAAAGCCTCCATAGCGGCGTACTTCTGCAGGCCGAGGCGATCGTACAGGTCGGCCGTGTTGGCGTTCCTTTCTTCGGCGCGCTGCCAGAACTCGCGGGCGTCGGTTCCCTGGAAGGGCACCACGTCTTTCTGGCTCTGGTGGATGAAGATGCCGAGGCGTTTCTGCATGATCTGGTCGGGGCTCATGGGCACGGCCATTTCGATCTCGTGGATGTCCCACTCCTGCCATGCGCCTTTGTAGAGCCAAACCCAGCAATCTTTCGCCCAGTCGTCGTTTTTCACGATATCGAGGGCGGCGAAGATGATATCCAGGCAAACCTTGTGGGTGCCATGCGGGTCGGCGAGGTCGCCGGCGCAGAAGATCTGCTGGGGCTTCAATTGGCGGAGCAGGTCAACGGTAAGTTGCACGTCTTCGGGACCCATGGGCTTTTTCTCCACCAGGCCGGTTTCGTAGAACGGCAGGTTCTGGAAATGCGCATGGTCGTCGCCCACGCCCACGTAGCGGCAGGTGGCCTTGGCTTCGCAACGGCGGATGAGGCCTTTGATGGCGCGGATCTCCGGGGTATCTTTCTGGCTTGGCTTTTTGATCTGGATGAATGCTTTCGCATCTTCGAGGATCTGGGAGCTTTTGCTGCGGTCGATGTCGAACATACCTTCGAAGCCCACGGCGAAGTCGATGAAACGCAGCAGGAACTCGTCGGTAACGGCGATGTTGCCGGAGGTCTGATAGGCTACGTGCACGTCGTGGCCCTGCTCGTGCAGGCGAATGAAAGTGCCGCCCATGGAGATGATGTCATCGTCCGGGTGCGGGGAGAAGATCAGCGCGCGTTTGCGGGCCGGGGTGGAGCGCTCCGGATGGTTGGGGAGGTCCGCACCGGGCTTGCCGCCGGGCCAGCCGGTGATGGTGTCGCGGATGCCGTTGAATTCCTTGATGTTCAGTTCGTAGGCTGAGCCGTATTGTACGATCAGATCGTTGAGACCGTTGTTGTTGTAATCTTTGTCCGTCAGCATCAGGATGGGCTTGTTCAGCTTCAATGCCAGGCCGGTAACGGCTTTACGGATGAGCTTGGGCGTCCATTCGCAGTCGCCCGTGAGCCAGGGCTCTTTGTAACGGGTAAGCTCCAGGGCGGCCTGTTCGTCTACCACGAATTTGCAGTTGCGGTGCTGCTGCAGCAGGGAGGCGGGCACCTGGTCGGTGCTGTTGCCTTCCACGGAGCGGCGCACGATTTTGGCTTTGTGCTGGCCCCAGGCGAGGAGCACCACCTTTTTTGCCTTCATGATGGTGTTGATGCCCATGGTCACGGCCAGGCGGGGCACCGCACTCATGTTGGAGAATTCGTATGCATTGGCCAGGCGGGTGGAATTATCCAGCGTCACCAGGCGGGTATGTGAGTTCACGTTGGAGCCGGGCTCGTTGAAACCGATGTGGCCGTTGTTGCCGATACCCAGTATCTGGATGTCGATGCCGCCGGCCTCGTCGATCTTGCGCTCGTATGCTTCCGCGTAGGCTTTGATCTGCTCTTTGGGCACAGTGCCGTCCGGCACATGATAGTTGCCTTCGGGAATGTCGATATGATTGAATAAATGTTCTTTCATGAATCGGTTGTAGCTCTGTAAAGCATCCGGTTCAATGGGGTAATACTCGTCCAGGTTAAAAGTAACCACGTTCTTAAAGCTCAGCCCTTCTTCCTTGTGCAGGCGCACCAGCTCGGCGTAGAGGTACTTGGGAGTGGACCCTGTAGCCAGGCCCAGTACGGCCGGTTCTTTGGCGGCCTGTTTTTCGCGAATAAGTGCGGCTATCTCCTGCGCAACTGCCTTTGAGCCATCCTTGGCTGTTGGGTGGATGTCCACGGAAATCTGCTCGAAACTGTCTATCAGTTCAATTTCCTGGTGATTGATGGTCATTGTTCAAGTTTTTTAATGCGTTTTTAAAAACGAGCCCGAAAATTAAATAAAATACAGGGATTGTTCTGAAAAATTTATCATTTACTATCGGGAAGGTCCTCTGGCAGGGGAAATTTTATATTCACCGACTTTCAAAATCCAAAAGTATACGGCCAACGTAACTATATTCTGCAAGCCTGCAGGCAGTAACACATTCAGAGATACACTGATGTGTTTGCGTGTAACCATATATTCCAGACTTTAAAAATTGCACGATGAAAAAATTGTTAATGCTCGCCGCCGTAACCATGCTGATGGTTTCGGCAGGGATGGCGGCAGACCTCCAAAAAACTGCAGGTGGATATGTACAAACGGACCAGGACTGGGAAAAATCCAAAACAGGCACCTGGTCGGGTAAGAAAGACGGCAAAACATACTGGTACAAGCTCGACAAAAACGCCCAGCTCTGGTGGAGCACCGACGGGCAGCAGTGGCGTGCCGTGGAAGGCGGGATGTGGGCGGATAAAGACGGGCGATGGCTGAAGATAGGCGACGGGAAATTGTGGTGGACGGCCGACGGCGGCAAGAACTTTGCCGAGGTGCCCGAATGGAAATGGGAGGCGCCAGACGGCAAATGGTACAAGTTTGATGCAAAGTGGACTTTGTGGGTGAATAAATAGACGCGTAATCGTAGGACTGAATCACGAATAGTATACAGAAGGAAGGGCTGATGCCTCGCGCACCGGTCAACATGCAAAAAGGCCGCCCCGATGAACAGGGGCGGCCTTTTTTATAAACAGGTCGGAGCGAAATTTTACTTCACATAAATCTCATCCACGAACAGCCAGGCGGGGTTGCCTTCTCCGGCGGCCCCTTTCAGGATAGTGCCGGCATTTCTCGCGATGATTTTCACGTAGCGCGCCTTTGCTTTTTCCGGGTGAACGGAGAGTTTCCGGATGCCGGTCTGCTTCACATTTATTTCTTTCAGCTTGTCGGCGCTTTTGAAATTTTTGCCATCGGCCGACAGCAGGAAGTCCACTTCTTTCGGCAGGTAAATCCACTGGTCGGGGTTGCCGAGGGCGCCGATGGCGATTTCGGTGATTTCCACCGAATCCATGCCGAGGTCTACCACTGCTTCAAAGTTGCCGCCATTGAAGCCGGACCATTGGTTGTCGTTAAATTCCTTTACACCGGCAATCCCGTTCACGAGCGCAAATGCGCTACCGGGATTATAGCTCTGGTGGGGAGGTTTGGCAAGGGTCACGTTTTTACCGACTGCCTTGTGCAGCGTAAACGCCTGCTGGAATTCGTTGCCGTATTGTTTATCGCCCTGGAACACCGCCGCGCGTACAACGCCCGTTTGCTGCACCGCCACCGGCCCGCTGTAGCGGGAGGACTGGGCGGTGGGAGCCGTGCTGTCGGTAGTGTAGGTGATCACCCCGCCGTCGAGCTTGCTGTCGAGTTTCACCTGTACGCCGCCTTTCTGATCGCTTTCCACCTGCCCGCGCACTTCGAATACATGCTTGGCGTAATTCACGCCTTTCGCTTCCAGGCGGGGAAGATGGGTTTTCAGGCGGTCGAGGAAGTTGTCGTAGTTTTTCTTATCCGCGGGCGACCACAGTACTTCCGCCAGCGCGATGGCGCGGGGATATACCATGTATTCCACGTGCTCGGAATTTTTGATGTACTCCGTCCACACGTTGGCCTGTGCCCCTTTGATGAACCGGCTTTCTTCCTTGCTCAGTTCCTGCGGCACCGGATCGTAAGCGTACACTTCGCTCACCGGCGTAAAGCCGCCGATGGCCACGGGCTCGTTTTTGCCCTGCGACTGGTAGTGGTCGAAGTACACATAGTTGCCGGGCGTCATGATCACGTCGTGATGTTGTTTGGCCGCCGCAATGCCGCCTTCGGTGCCACGCCAGCTCATGACGGTGGCGTTAGGCGCCAGGCCGCCTTCCAGGATCTCGTCCCAGCCAATGATCTGGCGGCCTTTACCATTCAGGTATTTTTCGATGCGCTGGATAAAGTAGCTCTGCAGCGCATGTTCGTCTTTCAGGCCCAGCTCTTTGATGCGCTTCTGGCATTTCGGGCATTTCTCCCAGCGTACTTTCGGGCTTTCGTCGCCGCCGATGTGGATGTATTTGCCGGGGAAGAGCATCATCACTTCATCCAGCACATCCTGGAGGAAAGTGAACACGCTGTCGTTGCCGGCGCAATACACGTCATCCAGCACGCCCCATTTGGTGCCTACTTCGTACGGCCCGCCGGTGCAGCCCAGTTCGGGATAGGCGGCCAGCGCGGCGAGTGAGTGGCCGGGCATTTCAATTTCCGGGAGTACGGTCACGTGGCGGCTTTCGGCGTATTTCACCACCTCCCTGATCTGTTCCTGCGTGTAGAAACCGCCGTAAGGCTTGCCATCAAACTTTTGATCGTTATAATGGCCTATCATGCTTTCCTTGCGGCGGGAGGCTACTTCCTGCAGGCGGGGATATTTTTTGATCTCGATGCGCCAGCCCTGGTCTTCCGTAAGGTGCCAGTGAAACGTGTTCAGCTTGTGCATGGCCATCAGGTCGATGTACTTATTAATGAACTCCACCGGGAAGAGGTGGCGCCCCACATCCAGGTGCAGCCCGCGGTAGGCGAAGCGGGGCTGGTCGAATATGTCGACGCCCGGCAGCCAGAACGCGTTGGCCTTCTGCACGGGCAGCAGCTGTATCAGCGTTTGCGTGCCGTAAAAGGTGCCCGCCGCATCGTCGCCATTTACGGTCACCTGGTCGGCGCTTACTTTAAGGTGATAGGTTTCCGGCAGCCCTTTTTCGCTGGCCGGCATGCTTTTGAAGATGATGGCGTTGCGGGTGCCGCTGTCCTGCATCTTCAGTTCGTAGCCGCTGAGGCTTTTGAAGTATTCGTTGAACAGGGCCGCTGCCTGTTTGTCTGCCGCTGCTACCGCTACCAGCACGGTTTGCTTGTCGAGGCGGAAAGAATCCGCCTGCTCGGTGAGCCGCGCGGGCATGGGAATGATATTCACCGGCGCTTTGGGCGCGGTTTCGGCCGGCCCGGCGTCTCCGCAGGCGGCGAAGCCCGCGGCGCCGGCCAGGATGGCCAGTCGGAATAGATGTTTGATCGTCATGTTCAGGTCGTTAGCTGCCGGAAAATACTACTCAATAATGATTTCATCCGCAAAAATATGACAGGGCTCTCCTTTGCCGGGGTGCCAGTCGGGGATGACGCCATGCGTGGCAGCCACCACTTTCACGTAGCGGGTCTTGATGTTCAGGGGCAGGCTCAGCACCTGGGTGAAGCTGCCGTATTCGCGGTCGGAAAAGGTATTTTTTACCACGCCTGCGCTGGTGAAGTCTTTCCCGTTATCCGACACAAAAAATTCCACCTGGGTGGGATACCATATCCACACGCCGAGGTCCTGCAGCACGCTGAGGCCGAGCTTTTTCAGCTGCCGCGGCGCTTTCAGGTCCACGATGGCTTCCAGATTGCCGGGGTAGTGGCTCTGCCATGCGCCCAGCCTGAAATCGTCCTGCCCGCGGATGCCGTCGATGAGGCCATCCGGCCCGCCCGCTTCGAACTGCGGGTGGATTTTGGACAGCACCTGGATGGTTTTGTCTGTCGGGATAAGATAAAAAGGCGTTTGCATCACCTGGCTGTACTGGCCGTTGCGGAAAGCCACCGCTTTGAGCCTGGTGGTTTTGCTGAGCGTGATGGGTTGCGTGTATTTCGCGGAGCGGCTGGTGGGCGTGGAGCCATCCAGCGTATAATAGATAATGGTGTTGGGCTCCACTTCCTTGAGCGATACTTTCATAGTGGCCGTGAACCGGTCAGACGCGGCTTCCGCGTAGGGCACCGCTACGATCTGGTTGCTGGCGATGCCGCTGTGGGGCACATTCGCGTCCGCTGCCGCCCATGATTTATTGGGTGTGGCGCCCATGCTGAACTCCATGCTGCCACCTGCCATCATGGTGCTGTGCGCGATCCAGGAATTGGGGAGCGCTTTCCCGTTCACTTTGACGCCCTGCACATAGAAGTTTTTGCCGGTCAGGTTGCTGGCCTTGATGGTGAACGACTTGCCGTTTTCGAAATGCAGCTTTACCTCGTCGAAAGTGGGTGTACCGAGCGCGTAGGTGCCCGCACCGGGCGTTACCGGGTAAATGCCCATGGCGCTCATCACGTACCAGGCGCTCATCTGGCCGCAGTCTTCGTTACCGCTCAACCCGTCGGGCGCGTTGTGATACAGCGTGTTCATCACCTGGTGCACCAGTTCCTGGGTACGCCAGGGCTGGCCGAGGTAGTTGAAGAGGTAGGCGATGTGATGGCTCGGCTCGTTGCCGTGGGCATACTGGCCGATGAGGCCCGTGATGTCCGACTGGTGGCGGCCGGAGAGTTTATCTTCGGTGGTGAAGAGCAGGTTCAGTTTTTTAGTGAATTTTTCTTTGCCGCCATAGAGCCTGATCATCCCGCTTACATCCTGCGGAACGGCGAAGCTGTATTGCCACGAGTTGGCTTCGGTGAAGAAGTTGTTCACTTCGGTGGGGTCGAAGGGGCTCATCCAGCGGCCGCCGATTTTGCCGCGCATAAAGCCGGTAGAGGCATCGTACAGGTTTTTGTACGACTGCGCCCGTTTCATATAGCGGTTAAACACTTCGGTATTGCCGAGCATTTTGCCCATCTGCGCGATGCACCAGTCGTCGTACGAATATTCCAGCGTCCGCGACACCGATTCCGGCTGCGTGTCCATGCTCAGGTATCCCTGGCGGATGTAGTGCTGCATGCCGAAGCGTTCCCCTTCTGCGTAGCTGCGCATGGCTTCGAGGGCGTATTTGGCGTCGTATCCGCGGATGCCTTTCTGGTAGGCGTCTACGATCACGGGCACCGAATGGTAACCGATCATGCAGAAGGTTTCGTTACCGCTCAGTTCCCAAACCGGGAGCATGCCGCCGTATTTATATTGGGCCAGGAAGGTGTTGATCCAGTCGTTGGTTTTCTGCTGGTTGATGAGGGTCATGAGCGGGTGCAGGGCCCGGTGGGTATCCCAGAGGGAGAACACGCTGTAGTTGTCGAAGCCTTCGGCCTGGTGGACTTTCAGGTCGGTGCCACGGTACTGGCCGTCTACATCCATATAAAGGTTCGGGTTGAGGCAGGCGTGGTACAGGGCGCTGTAGAAGATCGCCTGCTGGTCTGCCGTGCCGCCTTTCACCTCGATTTTACCCAGCTCCTTGTTCCAGGCCGCTTTTGCGTCGGCGAGTGTTTTGTTGAAGTCGAAGCCCGGCATTTCCGCGTCGAGGTTCTTGAGGGCGCCCGCTTCACTCACGCCGGAGATGGCCACCTTTACGTACAGGGGCTGAGCGGCGTTGAAAGTGAAATAGGCTTTGATGTTGCGGCCTTCGGCTTGGGGGAGCGCGCCCCGGGTGCTGTCCGACAGCGCCACGGTGTGCGACCGGAAGGGCCGGGAAAATTTCATGGCGAAGAACAGGATTTGGTCTTTCGCCCAGGAAGTGGAGCGGCGCATCCCGATCACGGTGCTGTCGTTCACCACTTTCAGGCTTGAATTGATAACGATGTCGCGGTGATAGAGGTCGAGCAGCACATGACCTTCCTGTGCGGAGGCCGGGAATTCGTATTTATGCAGGCCCACGCGTTTAGTGGCGGTGAGGGATGCCTTGATGTTGTATTTGTCGAGCAGCACGCTATAAAAGCCGGCGTATGCTTTTTCGTTGCGGTGGGAGAAAGGGGAGGCGTATGCTTCGTTGTTCCAGGAAGGCTGGCCGGTAACGGGCATCAGCAGCACGTCACAATAATCTTCAATGCCGGTGCCGCTGAGGTGGGTGTGAGAGAACCCGTATAGGATGGAGTCCGTATAATGATACCCGGAGCAACCGTCCCAGCCTTTGAGGCGGGTATCCGGGCTCAGCTGCACCATACCGAAGGGCATGCTGGGGCCGGGATAGGTGTGGCCGTGGCCACCGGTACCGATGAATGGATTTACTTTTTCCGCATAATCTGTCTGCTGAGCTTGTGCAGCACACGCCGCCCCCAGGGCCAGCGCAACCAACCATTTTTTCATTCACTGTTTTTTTAGTTTCTCAAACCCGGCATGGGCGCCGGAAAGAGCTAAAATAAGAAAAGATTCGCTAAAACGTTTTAGTAATTTGATGAGAGGATGGGCGCGCGAAATAGGGTGGTGGAAATGTAAAAAGGACGCCTTTGCGGCCGGGTGTAATGCAGTGAGTTGGCGTGAGATCTCACGGCTTACATTATATATAAACCAACAATTTTCTCATCTGTTCTAAGGGGACCTTTCCCCGGTACCATCAAACAGGAAGTAACTTAATGTAATATATCCGCGAATCCATCCTCCCCAATTTAATATCAACAGCCCCGCTTTTGCAGGTTCCAGACACCGCGATTCCATTTCCCGACGCTTCATTATCGCATCCTTTCCCCCTATTTTCCACCTCGCCGGGTGATCAGTTACAACGTTGTAGTAAAAAATGCCCTCTGCCGCCCCTGGGAAAACCTTCAGTTTTCTGTTGTGTATGTAGTTGAAAAACAATCGATTGGAGGGCATTTATAAAAACAGCCCTTTTTTTAACGATTACAGCCCTCCTTTTTAACGGCAGTCTGCATTTTTGTTTTCAATAAACTAAATCGCTTTTACCAAAATTGACTGCATCGCATTTTTGAGACTGAATCGCCAGCATTAGCACGTTATTTATTTCTTCACCTTCGTCAACCAAATTTACAATGTCCACATGCCTTCTATTCATTACAGGTAATCATTAACACCGGTTTCTAACAGAACTGCTACTCTTTATTGCCTTGTCGAACCCAGGGAACGCTGCCGTTTGATGAGACCGGCCGTGCCATGGGCATAATTTCTCACTGTATCTCCTAACGTTTATGAAAATGTTTGTACTAAGATCAATCTTTACAGCATTCGGTGCTGTGTCCTTCGCACTCGTGCAGGCACAAAGTACGGGCGTCGTCGAAGTGGCGAAGCCGGTAGACACATTGCGGCCCGACAGTACGCCGCGGGTGAATGTGCTGTACCAGCGCCAGGCCAGGTCGCGCCTGCTGCAGTCCGCCGCCTCCATTGGCAATGAAGAGCTGGTGAAAAGCCCCATGTCGAGCTTCCGGAACGCGTTGTCCGGCCGTCTTGCCGGGCTGTACACGCTCCAGACGAGCGGCGAGCCGAACAGCGACCTTCCTTCCACCTCTTTGCGCGGCATGGATCCGCTCATCCTGATCGACGGTATCCCGAGGGGTATCACGTCCATCGACCCGGAAGAGATCGAGTCCATCACCGTGCTCAAAGACGCCCTGGCCACCGCCATGCTGGGCATGCGGGGTTCCAACGGCGCCCTGCTCGTGACTACGAAGAAAGGAACGCCAGGCCGGCGCCGCATTTCCTTTACCGCCCAAACGGGTGTGCAGCAAGCGGGGAAAATGCGGCAACCGCTCAATGCCTACGATTACGCCCGCCTCTATAACGAAGCGCTGGAGAACGATGGCAAGGCGCCGGTGTACACCCAGGCCGCCCTCGACGCCTATAAAAACGGCTCCGACCCTGTGGCATACCCGGATGTGAACTGGACGGACCAGGCCATCAAAGACCGCTCGCAGTTCAGCCGCTTCAACCTGAATGTGGACGGGGGAAACAACATCGCCCGGTATTTCGTGTCGCTCGACTATATGAACCAGGACGGGTTCCTGAAAACGACCGGGGAAAACTCCTACAACACGGGTTCCAATCTCAAACGGTACATCTTCCGCTCGAACGTGGAAGTGAACCTTAATAAATACCTGACCACGTCGCTGAACCTGTTCGGCCGCATCATCCAGGAAAACCAGCCGGGGGCCACAACCGCCAACGTGCTCACGGCCATCGGCAACACGCCTTCCAACGCCTACGCTATGCTGAACCCCAACGGTTCGCTGGGCGGCAACCAGGTGTACCTGAACAATATTTTCGGACAGCTCAACCGCTCCGGTTACCGCCAGGGGTATTCCCGCCAGGCGTTCGCGGACTTTGCCATCAAACGCCGGCTCGACGATGTGGTGCCCGGGCTTTGGGCGAAGGCGCTCATCTCGTTCAGCTCCGTTTTCGAGCAGGACATCAACCGCAGCAAGACTTTCAAGGTCTACAACTGGCAGGGCGGCACCAATTACCAGGAGTTCGGCACTTCGGCCGACCAGGTGAACACCACCAGCATCGCCAGTCAGAGCCGCCAGTTTTATACGGAAGGAACGATCGGCTACGAAAAGCAGTTCGGTTCCCATCACCTCGATGTGCTGCTGCTCGGCAGTAAAGACAATGTGATGAACAGCAACGACCTGCCCCGCAATTCGTACCAGTTCACCAGCCGCATCGCTTACAATTACGACGGCCGCTACCTGCTCGAATTATCCGGCGGGTACTCCGGTTCCGAAATCTATGCGCCCGGCAGCCGCTTCGGTTTTTTCCCCGCAGCGGGCATCGGATGGAACATTGCCCGCGAGCCTTTCATGGCGGGCCTTACCTGGCTCGGCGAACTGAAACTGAGAACCTCCTATGGCCGCACCGGCAATGCAAACGGCGGCTACTTCGCGTATAAACAATATTACGCCAACGGGCTGGCGGGTTACACCTTCGGTACTACGCCCTCCACCAGCACAGACGGTGTGGCGCAAACGACGATGGCCAACCCCGGCATCACCTGGGAAAAGGCAGACAAGTTCAACGCGGCCATCGACATCGCTTTGTTCAACGACCGCTTCACCCTCACGGCGGAATATTATAATAACCGTTATTTCGACCTGCTGCAGCAGCGCGGCCGCAACTCCGCCATCATGGGCGAAAGCTTCCCGAGCGAAAACATCGGCATCCGCCGCTACAAAGGCGTGGAGCTGACCGCAACGTACAATGGACAGGCGGGCGCGGTGCAGTACTATGCATCGGGCAACCTCACCGTGCAGCAATCCCGCATCCTGTACCAGGACGAAGTGGTGCGGCCCTATGCCTGGATGAAGCGCACCGGCCTGCCGGTAGGGCAGTCGTTCGGCTACCTCGCCAACGGCCTCTTCCAGACGGCCGATCAGCTCACGGGCGCGGCCACCATTCCCGGCTACACGCCGCGCCTCGGCGACATCCGTTACCTCGACCTGAATGGCGACGGCGTGCTTAACCAATTCGATGAAGCGCCCATCGGCACACAGAAACCGCTGGTATTCGGTGGGCTTACGGCTGGCGCGCAGTTCAAAGGATTCGACGTGAGCATCCTGCTGCAGGGCACCAAAAACAGGAACCTGCTGATCACCGGCGATGCGGAATGGGAATTCCGGAACGACGGTACGGGCAATGCCTACCAGCACCACCTCAACCGCTGGAGCGCTACGGGTAAAACCACCGATGCCGCATATCCCCGCCTCACCGTGGGCAACAACATCAACAACCACGTGACCTCTTCTTACTGGATGCACTCGGGCGACTATCTCCGGATCAAGAACCTGGAAGTAGGATACTCGCTGCCGGAAAAACTGGTGAAACGGGCGCACCTCGCCAGCGTACGGTGTTACGTGAACGCGATCAACCTTGCCACCTGGGCTTCCTTCGACCGCTACGACCCCGAGTCCGGCGCCGGTTTATACCCTGTGCAGAAAATGATGAGCGCAGGCATCAATGTTAAACTGTAAACAACAAGCAGAAGGTTATGAAAAAATTACTACAAATAGGCCTCGGTGCTGCCCTGCTGTTTGCAGCGGCCTCTTGCCGGAAGACGTATGAAGATGAGCCGCTGGACAGGCTGACGGACGATTATATTTACGACGAAATGGATAAGAACGCCACGTATGCGAAGCTGGCGCTCGATAACATATATTCATTCCTGCCCAACGGTTTCAACCGCATCAGCGGCGCCGTGCTGGAAGCGGGCAGTGACGACGCCATGTCGTCGACCCCGGGGCATGCCACCGAAACCTTTACCAACGGCCGCCTCAGCCCGACCAACAATCCGGACAACAGCTGGTCGCGCAACTACCAGTGCATCCGCAGGGCGAATGTTTTCCTGTCGAAGATCGATGTGGTGCCTACGGACGAACAGCAGAAAATCTACTGGAAAGCGGAAGCCCGCTTCATCCGCGCCATCAGTTATTTTGAACTGGTGAAACGCTTCGGCGGCGTGCCTTTGCTGGGTAACAGGGTGCTCACCATCAACGACGACCTGCGCATCCCGCGCAACACGCTTGATGAATGCATCGCCTACATCGTTGGCGAGTGCGACGCCATTGTGCCGCTGCTGCGTACAGACATCGCCACGGCGGGCGACTGGGGCCGCATCACGAAAGGCGCCGCCATGGCCCTCAAATCACGATTGCTGCTGTATGCCGCCAGCCCGTGGCTCAACCCTTCCAACAGCACCGAAAAATGGGTAGCTGCGCGTGCCGCGGCGGATTCCGTGATCAAATACGGCAAGTTCAGCCTCAACAGCAACTATGCCAACGTGTTCACCACCCGCAGCCTGCCCGAGATCATCCTCGCCTTTCAGCGCGGCGTGACCAACGACGTGGAAGTGAACAACGGCCCCGTTGGTTACACCGGCGCATTGCTCGGTAAGGGCGCCACCAGTCCCACGCAGGAATTGGCGGATGCATTTCCCATGATCAACGGGCAGCCCATCACCAGCGCCACATCAACCTACAACCCCGCCGATCCCTACAAGAACCGCGACCCGCGTTTTTACGCCACGCTCTTCCACAACGGCATGCGCTGGCTGAAACGCAACGTGGAAACCTTTGATGGCGGCCTCGACAAACCGGGCGGCACCATTCCGCAAACGCAAACGGGGTATTACATGCGCAAGTTCATGGCCAATCATACGGAAGGCACGGCCTACTCCACGCAAACGCACAACTTCATCATTTTCCGTTATGCCGAAATACTGCTCAATTACGCCGAAGCCAGCAACGAACTGGGCGACGTGATCAACGCCCACAAGCAACTGGTGGCGCTGCGCAAACGCGCCGGCATCACCGCAGGCGCCGACGCGAACTATGGCTTGAAAGCGCCGGCGTTGTATTCCGTGGCCGAAATGCGCGAAGCCATCCGGCTGGAACGCAGGATAGAAATGGCTTTCGAAGAACAGCGTTTCTGGGACATCCGCCGGTGGAAAACCGCGGAGCAGGTGCTGAACGGGCAGCTCAATGGCATGAAGATTACGAAAAACGCCACCACCGGCGCATTCACCTATACGAAAGTGCCTGTTAAAACGGTATCGTTCAACGCATCCCGCATGTACCTGTACCCCATCCCTTACGATGAGGTGATCAAGAACGATGCCCTCACCCAGAACCCGAACTGGTAACAATTATTGCAAAAGATTAAAGTCTTTCATGATGAAAAGTATTCTGGCAACTTTTATATGTCTTACCTGCCTGGTTGTTCCGGCGCTTGCCCAGCGCACCGTGACCGGAACCGTCAGAACGGAAGACCAGCCGCTCTTCAACGTCAATATCGTTGAAAAGGGCGTTCCCACAAACGGCACCACCAGCGATGGCGACGGCCGTTTCAGCCTGAAGCTCAGGGGCGGGAGCAACACCCTCATTCTGACGATGATCGGGTTTATGCGCAAGGAAGTAAATGTGAGCGGCAACGGGCCTTTTGATATTAAAATGGAGATAGACGCCAAAGGCGTGGAAGAAGTAGTGGTAGTGGGATACGGCAAACAGAAAAAGATCACCAACACCGGCGCGGTAACATCCATTACCGGCGAGGCCATCCGGCAAACGCCTTCACCCAACATCGCCAATACGCTGATGGGCCGGCTGCCGGGGTATATTTCGCAACAGCGCGGCGGCCGCCCCGGCGCGGAAGGAACGGAGTTCTTCATCCGTGGTATCTCTTCCTATGCGAGCGCGGGCACGCCACTGATCATCGTTGACGATATCGAGCTGGGCGCGGGTGCACTGTCGCTGCTCGACCCTAACGAGATCGAAACGCTCAGCATCCTCAAAGACGCGAGCACTACGGCCATCTATGGCGTAAAAGGCGCTAACGGCGTCATCGTGATCACCACGCGCCGCGGTAAGATCGGCCCTCCGCGCATCGCCTTCCGCTCCGAAACCGGCCTGCAGCGGTCCACCCGCTCCAAACGCTACCTCGGTGCGTACGAGAGCGCGCTGCTCACCAACGAAGCGATGAAGAACGACAACGTAACGCCCCGCTTCACCGACGCTGACCTGCAGAAATTTAAAGACGGCTCGGACCCGTACGGCCACCCGGACATCGACTGGTATAAAACCCTCACCAGGCCCATGGCCATGCAGTTCCGCAACAACCTCGACGTGTCCGGCGGCCTCGATTTTCTCAACTATTTCATTTCCGTCGGCTACCTCTATCAGAACGGCATCCTGAAAGATTTCTCGGAAGGCAACGGCTTCAACAGCAACTACTATCACCGCCGCTATAACTTCCGCTCCAACCTCGACATCACGGCCACCAAAACCCTCAACTTCCGGCTCGACCTGTCCGGCATCATGGGCGAAACCAACAGCCCCAACGTGCCCGGCCCCTTCGGCAACAACAACGTGTTTTTCGAGATGAACGGCTACAATCACCTGCCACCGTTCGCTTACCCGGTATACAATCCGGACGGCAGCTACGGCTTCATCCTCAACAACGTAAGAGACAACATCAACAACATCGTGGGCAGGCTGGCGCTGGACGGTTACAACCGCAGCTTTTCCAACGACATCAATATCAACCTTACCGGCAACCAGGACCTGGCGGTAGTCACCAAAGGATTGACCGCGCGTGTTGTAGTCGCCTATTCGAACAACTACAATTTTTCGAGAAGCCTGACGCGCACCACTTTCCCGTCGTTTCAGTTCAACCCGGCAGACAGCACTTATACGCCGCGCGACCCGAACATCTACCGCATCCAGAAACTGGGGCTGGGATATTCGCCGCTGGCGGGCCTGGGCAAGCGTCTCAACCTGCAGGCGCAGATCAACTACGATCGCACCTTCGGGAAAGATCACCGGATATACGGCCTCGTGATGGGCGCGCAAACCACCAGCATTTCCGTGAACACCAGCAGCGGCTCCGAAATGGTGCCTTCCAACTTCCGGGGCTTTACCGGCAGGCTGGGATATAATTTCCGCCAGAAATACATGTTCGAGTTCAACGGCGCGTACAACGGCTCCGACCGTTTCGCGAAAGGAAAGCGGTTCGGTTTCTTCCCGGCATTTTCGGCGGGGTGGAACGTGGCCGAAGAGCCTTTCTTCGCCAACGCGCTGCCCGTGTTTTCGGTGTTTAAATTCCGCGGCTCTTACGGCTTTACGGGGGTAGACGGCGTGGGCAGCAACAGCTACATTTACGACTACGTGTTCCAGCGGAACAACAGCTACTCCTTCGGCGAGTCGCACAACACTTTCAGCGGCATCCGCGAGGGCACGCTGGGCAACCCCAACGTAACCTGGGAAAAAGAAAAACAATGGAACGCCGCGTTGGAGTTCACGCTGATGAAGGGAAAAATATCCGGTTCGTTCGACCTGTTCAACCGTTACCGCTACGACATCCTTTCCGAGCGCAGCCTGCCCGCCATGTTCGGCCAGGACGTGCCGGTGGTGAACCTCGGCAAGGTGCGCAACAAAGGGTTTGAGGCGGATCTTACGTACCAGAACACGTACGGTAAATTCGGCCTGCGCCTGAATGCCAACGTATCGCACGCCAAAAATAAGGTGATGTTCCGCGACGAGGAGCAGCCGCGCTATCCCGGCCTGAAACTCACCGGCCACCCCATCGGCAGCATCGTAGGCTACCGGTTCGACGGATTTTACCAGAGCGACGAAGACATTCAGAAAAGCGCCAAGCCCAACGGCTCGCTGCCGCGCCCGGGCGATCTGAAATACAAAGACCTGAACGGCGATAACGTGATCGACGCGTTCGACCGCGAGGTGATCGGCAACCCCAACCTGCCCAACACCATCGGCGGCCTCAACATCGGGCTCAACTACAAGGGCGTGAGCCTCAACGTAGGCTTCCAGGGCGCCGCATTCTT
The DNA here is from genome assembly GCA_965653365.1 of uncultured Chitinophaga sp. Taxonomy (GTDB): domain Bacteria; phylum Bacteroidota; class Bacteroidia; order Chitinophagales; family Chitinophagaceae; genus Chitinophaga. Next base: position 95,456 of record CBFGZV010000007.1, read on the forward strand.
CAACCTGCGCGCGATGGCCGAGGCAATCGATCCTTTCTCGTCCAACCTGCAACCCATCCACCGCAACCGCTGGACGCCCGAAACAGCCAGCACGGCCACTTTCCCGAGCCTGCACTATTCCACGCTGCTCACCAACAGCTCCAGGGATTACCCGTCCGACTTCTGGTTCGTGCGCGGCGATTACCTCCGCCTCCGTACCGTGGAGCTGGGATACGACCTGCCGGCTTCGCTCATGCGCGCCGTGCGTTTGAAGAGCGTGAAAGTATACGCAAACGGCTTCAACCTGTTCACCTGGTCGAAAGCGTTCGAGAAATACCAGATGGATCCGGAAATCGTGTCGGGCGGAACAGGGGAGCATTATCCGCAGCAAAAAGTATTCAACGTCGGGCTCCAGGTTGGATTCTGATAAAAACATTCAATGATCAATTATGAAAAAGATATTGATATTCTTCGCGTTCGCCGGTGTGTTTGCTGTCAGCCAGCAGTCCTGTTCCAAAACGGAGGATTTCCTGGATAAGAAGCAGACCAACGACCTCACGGAAGAAACGGTGTTTGCGGACAGCGCGCGCACCATGGACTATCTGACCAACATCTACATGCCGGCGGGTTTCGGCATGCAAACAGTAGGTACTTCGGGCACCAACGTATGGCCCTACACCAGCGAGATGTGCGATGAAGCGCAGTCGCGGTGGACCGGCTCGCATAACATGTGGGTGCGCCTGATTGCCGGCGGCATCAGCGCCATCAACGGTCCTACGCCACCTGTGTGGAACGGCTGCTACACCAACGTACGCAAGGTGAACCTGCTGTTCAGGAACCTCGACAGGTCGCCGCTCTCTCCCGCCCTGAAAGCGCGGGTGAAAGCCGAGGCGCGCTTCCTGCGCGCATGGTATTATGCGGAACTGGTGCGCCACGTAGGCGGCGTGCCCATCATGAAAGACACGCTGTTCGGCCTTACAGACAAGCCCGACATTCCGCGGAGCACTTACGAAGAGAGCGTCAACTACATCATCTCCGAGCTCGATGGGGCCGCGGCCGACCTGCCGCTGGAGCAGCTGGGATCCGACTACGGCCGTGTTACGAAAGGCGCCTGCCTGGCCCTCAAAGCAAGGGTGCTGCTCTACGCCGCCAGCCCGCTGTTTAACGGGACGGACCTCACCACCGACGAAGCGCTGAAAAAGCTGGTGGGTTATCCCGCGGCAGATGCCAACCGCTGGGTGCTGGCCAGGGAAGCGGCGAAGCAGGTGATCGACCTGAACGCCTATTCGCTGTACCTCGACAATACCACCGCCCCCGGTTTCGGATTTTACCGCGTGTTCCTTATGCGCCGCAACCCGGAATATATTTTCGCGCTCATGCGCGCCAGCAACCGCGACGTGGAAGGCCTGCTGTTCCCGCCTTCACGCGGCGGCAGCTATGAATATTTCCCCACGCAGGCTACGGTAGACGCATTCGGGATGAAGAACGGCAAAGGCATCCGCGAAGCCGGATCCGGGTACGACGAAAAGAATCCCTACCTCAACAGGGACCCGCGCTTCGATTATTCCATCATTTACAACGGCTCGACGATGTATCTCAGCAGCGCCGGCGGCAAAAGGCCCGTGTTCACGCATACCGGCGCCGGAGTGGATTATCAGACAGGGTTTACCTTCACCGGGTATTACTGCCGCAAAATGGCGGAAGACAATACCTCCGGTAATACCGAAAGGTGTTTCCCGCTGATGCGGTATGCCGAAGTGCTGCTCAATTACGCCGAGGCCTGCAATGAAACCGGGCAAACAGCCACCGCCATCGAACAGATCATCCGCCTGCGGGAAAGAGCCGGTATACAGGCCGGCGCAGACGGCCGCTATGGCATCAAAGCCGGTATTTCGCAAGACGAAGCCAGGGCCCTGATCCGCAACGAGCGGAAAGTGGAGCTCGCCTTCGAACATCACCGCTTCTTCGACGTGCGCCGCTGGAAAGTAGGCGAGCAGGAATTCAACCGCGACCCGGGCGGCGTGAAAATCGTTCAATCCGGTTCTACGTATACCTATACTTATATTCAAACCAGGCCGCATGCCTTTTTCAAAGCCATGTACCTGATGCCGATACCGCAGTCGGAAATTGGCCGGGCGCCGAGCGTTTTACAAAATCCCGGCTGGTAACTACTGGTAAAGAAGCTGCAGTACAATGCATGCGACTATTGATACATAACGCGATTCAGTGAACAGGAATGCTGTCTCTACAGCATTTACTTTGGCGAAGGTGCCGCCCGCAGACGCGGCGCTTTCGCCAAAGCCTTTCCCGGCAACGGCGTTCGCTTTTTCACTACCTTGCATGTATCAGCCATATAGCAAATTAACAGGGAGTCTATACTATAATCTACATCGGGTGTTGCAACAACGTATTTTCCTTTTCATCTTATGCCTGTTGGCGGCAGGTGGCGGCTATGGCCAGCAGGTGTCGTTCAGCCGGCTCACGGTAGACCAGGGGTTGGTAGATAACAGCGTGCTCGTGATCACACAAGACGCCGGCGGATTTATATGGATGGGCACCAAGAACGGGCTCAGCCGCTACGATGGCGTGCGGTTCAAAACATACCAGAACGATCCGAAAGACAGCACCACCATCAGTTCCAACCAGATCAGCGAACTGTTCTGCGATTCCCGCAAAACGTTGTGGGTAGGAACTTTTAATGGCCTGAACCGCTACGACCCCAATACCGGCGCTTTTGTGCGGGTCCCGTTTCCCGATCGCCAGCCCATGGTGACGGATTGCATTCTGGAAGACAGCCGGCGCGACCTGTGGATAGGTACGCGGCGGGGATTGTTCAGGATGGAAAAGGGCGACCCGGGGAAAATAACACAGGTGCACCTGAAATCCGAACATGATTCCGCGGGAAAGAATGTGCTGGATCTCTGCGAAGACAAGCAGGGCGGTATATGGGCCGGCACCTGGGGCGGGCTGGCGCGGCTGCAGCGTTACGACGGCGGCTTCAAAATTTCCATATTCAAACATCGCCCGGACGACCCCGAAAGCATCAGCGCCAACCAGGTGCGGGCCGTTGCCGTTGACCACGGCGGCAGGGTTTGGGCAGGCACATTTTCGCAGGGGCTGAATCGCTACGACCCGCAGACCGGCAAATTCGCGCGCATCGCTACAGATAGCCACAAACCATTCAGCGTAGCCCATAATTCCATCCGCGAACTGATCGTTGACCGGGCCGGTATTCTCTGGGCCGGCACGCAAGACGGCCTTTCCCGCATTGATCCCGCCACCGGCGCAACGGCCGTGATGCGCCACAGCACAGACGACCCCGGCAGCCTCAGCCAGAATTCCGTGTACAGCATTTTTGAAGATAAAAACGGCTCGCTATGGGCGGGCACTTATTTCGGCGGCGTCAATATCGCTTATGCCTATAAAACGGCCTGGGGTATTTTACAAAGCCACGAGCAGCGGCACGGACTGAACAATAACGTGGTGAGCTGCATTGTGGAAAGCAAGGATAAGCGCGGCTGGTGGATAGGCACCGAGGGCGGCGGGCTCAACTATGTAGACCGCGGCACCGGCGCCTGGAAAGTATTCCGCCACGCACCGGGCGTGCCCGGTACACTGGGCTCCAACCTCATCAAAAACGCGATGACCGACAGCAAGGGCAACCTGTGGGTGCTGACGAGCCGCGGCGGGCTGAACCGCTATGACGAACGCACAGGGCGCTTCCGGCCATACTACTTCGGCGCTACAGAGCCCATTACGCTCGAAACCATCGCCATGGCGGAAGACAGCACCGGCCGGTACTGGCTGGCCACCAGCTGGGGACTGATGATATTCCGGCTGAGAGGTGATTCGCTGGAACGGCTGCCCGTGTACGCTTATGAAACGGGAAAGAAAATCAATCTCTTTACCGCTACGGTGATGAAAGACAGCCGCGGCACGATCTGGATCGGCGGCGACGGCGGCCTGTACCGTGAAGTGGACGGGAAGGTGTTAAAAATCAGCGGAGAGCACGGCATCGGCGCTATTCATGAAGACGCAGAAGGCAATATCTGGGCGGGCGAATCGAACAGGGGACTGCTGAAGTACGAGCCCGCGCAGCGGCGCACACAGCGGTTCGGCGCCCGCGACGGCCTGCCAGCCAACATCAACGTCCTTAGCATACAAACAGACGACCACGGCTACCTCTGGCTGGGCACGCAGAAGGGGCTGGTGAAATTCCACCCGGAGAAAAAGGAAAGCCGGCATTATACCACCGCCGACGGGTTGCCGGGGAACGAATTCAATCCCGGCGCAGCGATGAGAGACAGCAAAGGCACCCTGGCGTTTGGCGGTATCAACGGCCTCATTTATTTTGAACCGGCGCAGGTGGAAACCAATACCTATGAAGCGCCGGTGGCCTTTACCGGCCTGCGGCTCTTCAACCGGCCCGTCAGTGTAGGCGAGCGGAACGGGTTGCTGAAAAAAGACATCGTCCTGGTAAAGGATCTTGTTTTCAAACATTCCCAAAACGTATTTACCATTGAGTTCGCGTTGCTGAACTTCGTCAAAAGCAACAAGAACCTGTACCGGTATAAGCTCGAAGGGTTCGATGAAAACTGGACGGAAGTGGGCACGCCGTCCGCCACGTACATGAACCTCGCTCCGGGGCGGTACCGCTTTCTCGTGAAGGGCGCCAATAACGATGGCATCTGGGGGCAGCCTTCCGTGATCGATATCCGCATCTTGCCGCCGCTGTGGCTCACCTGGTGGGCATATTTCCTGTACGCCCTGCTGTTGCTGGCGGTCACCTTTTTCGTGTCGCGCTTCATCATCCTGCGCACTTTACTGAAAAAGGAAGATGAGCTGCATAAAGTGAAACTGAATTTCTTCACCAACGTATCGCACGAAATCCGCACACACCTCACCCTGATCATGACGCCCATCGAACGGCTCTTTTATGCCAAACAGACAGACGAGCACACGCGCATGCAGCTGGGTACGGTAAAGCAGCACGCGTCGCGGCTGCTGAAGCTGGTGAGCGAACTGATGGATTTCAGGAAAGCCGAAACGCAGCACCTGAAACTGGAAGTGGCGGAGCACGACCTGATCGCATTTTTACAGGGCATCTACGAATCGTTCCGCGACGTGTCGCTGGCGAAAAATATTGCGATGTCTTTTTCCCATAAAGAAGCCGTGCTGCCATTGTATTTCGACCAGGAGCAAATGGAAAAAGTGTTTTTCAACCTGCTGGCGAATGCGTTCAAGTTCACGCCGGAAGGCGGGCGCATCGCCGTTACCGTACTGCAGGGCAGGCAGGAAGTAACGGTACAGGTGTCCGACAACGGGCGCGGCATCGCCGAAGAATACCACGATAAACTGTTCACGAATTTTTTCCAGGTAGACGATCACGGGCTGCAGAACACCGGCTACGGCATTGGCCTGGCGCTGGCGCGGCACATCGTGGAACTGCATAACGGGAAAATCGTGGTGCAGAGTGAACCGGCCAAAAACGGGCAGGAGGGGCGTACCACGTTTTCCGTTACCCTGCTGGCCGGCACCGCCCACTTCGATCAGCATACACGGCTGCGCCGCCCCCTACAGGCGCTTTCCACAACAACGGCCGGCAATGGGGAACCGGCCACACCACGCGCGCAGGAAAACGAAAAGCGGTTTACGCTGCTGGTGGTGGATGATAACCAGGATTTGCGCGAACAGGTAACCGACATGTTTGCCGACCGCTATGCCGTATTGCAGGCGCCGGACGGCGACGCCGCCTGGAAAACCGCCACCACGCAGATACCCGACCTCATTATCAGCGATGTGATGATGCCGGGAACGGATGGTTTCGAACTGACCAACCACCTCAAATCCGACGAACGCACCAGCCATATACCCGTTATCCTCCTCACGGCGAAAAGCGCGCAGGCCGACCAAGTGAGTGGCCTGGGGAAAGGCGCGGACGTGTATATCACCAAACCCTTTTCCACCGAAGTGCTGCAGCTGCAGGTGCGCAACCTGCTGGCCGCGCGCGAGCGCATCCGCCGCATCCTGCACCGGCAGATCACCAGCGTAACGCCGGATAAAATGGATTTTACAGACAGCCACGACCAGGCCTTTCTTGAAAAAATGCACGCGGTGGTGGAAGAGCATATCGACAACTCCGACTTCGACGTGGAAACCCTCGCCAAAAGCCTGGGAATGAGCCCGCCCGTATTGTACAAGAAAGTGAAAGCCGTGGCGGGCATGTCCGTCAACGATTTCGTGAAGACTTACCGGCTGAAAAAAGCCGCGCAGATGCTGGAAAAAGGCGGGTTTACCGTGTACGAAGTGGCGTATTCCGTGGGCTTCGCCAACCGCCGCTATTTCAGCCAGGAGTTCAAGAAACAGTTCGGAAAAACGCCGCGCGAATTTGCCGGCGGAAGGGAGGAAGAGGAAGAATAGAAAATCTCCTTTTCATGGGAGCGCTTTTCATCGATTGAAGGTTGCGTCATTCAAGAGAAGCAATAAAGAAAGAACCCTTCATGGGAACGCTTTTTATCAACTGAAACTTGCGTCATTTCAGGAAAGCAGTAAAGAAGATTCTTCTTGACTGAAGTGCTTTTCATCGGACTGATATTTACTGACATTTAATAGAAGCAATAAAGAAAGAACCCTTCATGGGAGCGCATTTCATTGACTGAGATTTGTGTCATTTCAGAACAAAGCCATAAAAAAAGCCCTCCTTTGCAGGAGAGCTTTTCCTCAATAACTTCTCGTCTGCTGCCTCACTTCAGCAACAATTCACAGAGCACCGGCCGGTGATCGGAAGCTACGGTTTCTTCGATCACGCTGGCAGACATCACATGCCATTGCGATTTGTTGTGCAGCAGGATGTAATCCAGCTTGTGCGTTGGTTTGTCTGCCGGCCAGGTTGGCCCCAGCTTTTCCGTAGCGTCGGAAAAAACATGTTTCAGCACACCAATTTCTTTAGCAGTGGGCGGAGCATTTAAGTCTCCTGCCACAATCACCGGCGCGGTTTGCTGCGCGAAGTGCCTGGCAAGGATGTTGGCTTGCGCCACGCGGTCTGCGCCATCTTCGAGGTGGTCGAGGTGGGCGCTGGCGAAATGCAGCTGCACGCTGTCGCCCGGCAGCTTCACCGTTACCACGGCCGCCGTGCGGGGCTCGCTGCCTGCGCCCGAGGCCGGCAGTTCGATGCTGTAGCTTTTTTCGATGGGGTAGCGTGACAGAATGCCGTTTCCGTAACCGCCGCCCTCCAGGTGAAGGGCCTTCCCGAAGTAGATGTACATCCCGGTAGCTTCCGCCAGCTGTTTGAGCTGGTCGGCTTTCTTAACGCGCGTGGTGGCGCTGTCTACCTCCTGGAGGGCTACCAGGTCGGGATTGGTGGCCAGGATAACGGTGGCGATGCCCTGTATGTCGAGCACGCCGTTGTTATTCACACCGTGATGGATATTGTAACTGAGCACCCTGATCACCTGCCCCTGTACCTGCGCCAGCGCCGGCACGGCGCCGGAGAGCAGCAGGATGAAAACTGAAATGAATCGCCGCATAAAGTATCGGATTATATAGATAAAGGTTTATTCCATCGGTCATGTTACAAGTATCGTGCCCTCACCTGCATAATCCGCGTGCCGGTTACCGGGCGAATGCTTCTTTCACAGGTCTGCCCGTCCATACACGGGGCGTTTTCAATCCAAAGATATAGGCAATTGTTGCAGCGGTATCGTATGTCACGATACTTTCTTTCACTTCATTGTTCTTTTTGATGCCTTTTCCGCGAACTATCCAGGGAATCTGCATTTCCACCATGGTTTTGCCGCCGTGGCCCTTGTTGATGCCGCCGTGGTCGGAAGAAAGGATGATCACGCTGTTGTCCCACATCCCCGCGTCTTTGACGGCCTGCAGGATTTGGCCCAGCAGGATGTCGTTTTTCCGTACCTGCTCGTAGTACTCGGGGATATCATGGCCGATGCCGTGCCCCACACCATCCGGCTGGTCGAAATGAATGAACAGGAAATCCGGTTTTTTCGCTTTGATATAGTTCACGGCCGCTTCGGTGGTGGCGGTGTCGTTCGGGCAGGACTGGTCTTTGTTCACCGCTTTTTTCGGGAACAGGTAGCCGATGCCGCCCCAGCTGTAGATCACGCCCACTTCCGCCGAAGGGCGCTGCTCGCGCAGCAGGGTAAATACGGAGGGAAACAGGCCGTACTGGTCCAGTTCCCGCGAGGGCAATTCCGGTCGCTGGCTGCCCCATTCGGTGAACCCGTGCAGCTCCGGCCCAGCGCCCATGGTCATCGACGCCCAGTTGACGGCGCTGGAGGAAGGCAACACACTGCGGGCCTGCAGCGACCACGAACCGTCGGCCATGAGCCTTTTCATGTTCGGGTTGTCGGCCTTCTGTATGGCATACGCGCCCAGCCCGTCCATCCCGATGAGAATGACGTGTTTGACGCCTTTTACCTGCGCCTGCAGCGTAATGCAGCCCATCAACAAAAATGCAAGCAATCCTGCTTTTCTCATGTCTGATCTAATTTAGAAAATTATTTAATGTATTGAGGCACGCCGGCGCCCCAGTTATCCAGTGTGGATAAAAGTAGTAAATGTATACTATACTTTGTTTAGTATTACTAATAATTTAATGAGATTTTAATAAACGGTTATAACCGCCGGCAAACGGCGATGCTGGGCTGGGCGGGGGCTGCACCGGAAACGAAGCCAACAGGCGGCGTGCCGAAGGGAAAAGCCCGCGGCGTCTTTATTTTTTTGTGAAGATTGTCCGGCGCGTGCCTGGTCGGGGAGCGCCTGCTGTAAAGGAAGCGGTTATTGCTTGTTAAGTGCCTTTTCCGCTTCTTCCCTGATCAGTTTTACCTGTGCGGCCTGCGTAACGGCGATGCCGTATTCAGGTACGCCGGGAATGCCGCCCATGCTTACGTTCGGGTTGCGGAACACCATGCGGCTGTCTGTATAATCCTTGGCGGTGGTATGGTATTCGGTGGCGTGTGTGGCGGTGGCCAGTGCGCCCACATTGTTGGCGCGCACGCCGGAGCCGGCCATGATGGCGATTCTGCCGGCGGCTTTCTCCACCAGCTGCGCGATAAGGGACGCGCCTTCCGGTGCGGTGTTGCGCTGGCCGGAGGTGAGTATCCGTTCGCAGCCGGTTTCAATCACGTCTTCCAGCGCCTGGAAAGGATCGTCGGTCATGTCGAAAGCGCGGTGGAAGGTAACACCCATGGGCCAGGCCAGTTCTACCAGCGCGCGGGTGCGCGGCTTGTCCACTTTCCCGTCGGCCGTAAGGAGGCCGATCACTACGCCGTCGCAGCCCAGTTCCTTGCAGAGCCGGATGTCTTGCTGCATGACGGCGAATTCAAGCTCGTCGTACAGGAAATCGCCGCCGCGCGGGCGGATGATAGGATAGAGGGCAATGTTTACTTTTTCACGGGCGATCGCTATGGTGGCGTAGCTGGGCGTGGTGCCGCCTTCCAGCAGGTTATCGCATAACTCTATACGGTCGGCGCCTCCTTCCTGTGCTGCGATGCACGAGGCCAGCGAGGCGGCGCAAATTTCAAGTGTGATCTTTTCCATCGTCGTGTTCCGTTGGCAGCCGGCACGCATTGCCCGCCGGCTGCCGTGCTCCTAAAAATAATGTTTGCCCTGTATGAGCTGCTCCTGATTGTCCGCCGTAGCCACGGCATAACTAAATCCTTTCTGCAGGCAGAAAGCGCCGTGCTCGCCTTTTTTGTTGAGGGCCAGGAAGCCGATCTGTATTTCTTTCGCCTTGGCGGGTTTTTTCTTTACGATGCGCATCACCGCTTCCTTGCAGGCGGCTTCGGGTGAATAGCCCTGGCGCATCAGTTCCACCACGAGGAAGCTGCCCACCACGCGTATCACTTCTTCTCCCACGCCGGTGGCGGTAGCGGCGCCCACTTCATTGTCTACATACAAGCCCGCGCCGATGATCGGCGAATCGCCCACGCGGCCGCGCATTTTGAAGGCCATGCCGCTGGTGGTGCAGGCGCCGGACAAATTGCCGGCCGCATCCAGGGCAATCATGCCGATGGTGTCGTGGTTGTATTGGTTACCGGGCAGCCGCAGCGGGTTGAAGGCGGTAGTGCCTTTGCCGTCGCCCTGGTACGATTTGTTTTCGATATTGATCACGGGTTTGTATTCCGCTTTTTTCAGCCATTCCTTCCAGGCTTTTTCCGATTCCGGCGTGAGCAGGTTTTCCTTTTTAAACCCGTTGTCGAGCGCGAACTGCAGGGCGCCTTCGCCCACCAGCATCACGTGCGGCGTTTTTTCCATCACCTTGCGCGCTACGGAAATGGGATGTACGATGTGTTCGAGCGCGGCCACGGAGCCGCAGTTGCCCAACTCGTCCATAATACAGGCATCGAGCGTTACGCGGCCGTCGCGGTCGGGGAAACCGCCATAGCCTACCGTCTGGTTGTTGGGATCGGATTCGGGCACATGCACGCCGTTTTCCACCGCATCCAGTGCACGGCCGCCTTTTTTCAATACTTCCCACGCTGCCTTGTTGGCGGCCACACCGAAGTCCCAGGTGCTGACCACGATGGGCTTGCGGACTTTGCCTTTAGGTTTGCCCTGCGCTGCGGCAGGGATGCCGTCTATCGACAGGGCGGCGGCGCCCAGCGCGGCGGTTCTGAGAAAATTGCGTCTGCTGTTCATTGTTCACGTTTGCTTGGTTCAAAAAAGAATGTCAATTACAAATGAACGAACATTTCATCATTTGTAATTGACATTTCCGGGTAGTTTTTGCTAGTCCTTCATTTCCCAGGCCAGGGCGCTGGCGCCGAGGATGGCCGCGTCGCTTTCCTTCAGTTCGGAAAACACGAGCTTCACTTTATTCTGGAAAATGGGGAGGAGGTTCTTTTCCATATGGTGGCGAACCGGGCGCATGATGAGATCGCCCGCCTGGGTGAGGCCGCCGAACAGTACGATGGCTTCGGGGCTGGAGAACATCACGAAGTTCGCCAGTGCCTCGCCGAGCACCTTACCGGTATATTCATAAATTTCGAGCGCCAGCTTGTCGCCTTTGATGGCCGCTTCATAAATCATTTTGGAATCGATCTCCTCGCGGGTGTGGTTGCGGAGCATGCTTTCCTCGTTAGGCCGGGCTTCGAGCAGTTCCAGCGCGGTGCTGGCAACGCCGGTGGCGGAGGCGTAGGATTCGAGCGAGCCGTGTGCGCCGGTACCCGGGTGCAAACGGCCGCCGGGGATTACGATCACGTGCCCCAGTTCACCCGCAAACCCGTCGTGCCCGTAAATGAGCTGGCCGTTGGCAACAATGCCGCTGCCCACGCCGGTGCCGAGGGTGATGGTGATAAAGTCTTTCATGCCGCGGGCGGAGCCGTAGGTCATTTCACCGATGGCCGCCGCGTTGGCGTCGTTGGTTAATACGGTCGGGAGATTGAAGAGGTCCTGCAGCATATTAGCCAAAGGCACGATGCCTTTCCAGCGCAGGTTGGGCGCATATTCAATATTACCGGTATAGTAATTACCGTTGGGCGCACCCACGCCTATTCCCTTGATGTTTTCGATGCCTCCCACCTGCTCGATCAGCTTCGATAAACGCTGATGCAGCTCGGCCAGGAACATGGTTACTTCTTCGTGAGCTTTGGTTGACATCCGGTCCTGGCATAAAATATTACCACGCCGGTCTACGATTCCAAATTTAGTGTTGGTCCCCCCAATATCAATGCCCACCGCTAATTGCTGACTCATAGTCGATTCCCTGAGATTTTAAGATTGATTTAACGCGAATTGCAAAAAATGCTAAGTATGCAAAACAGATTACCGGTACAATATACGAATGATGTGCGCCAATTTCCGGGATATCTACCAGGCCGCCCTGTAACGGTGGCACGAGCGCGCCGCCCAGGATCATCATCACGAGGAAAGAAGCGCCCTGGCCGGTGTATTTGCCGAGCCCGGCGATAGACAGCGAAAAGATGCAGGGCCACATCACGGAGCAGAAAAGGCCGCCGCTGATGAAAGCGAAAGTGGCTACCTGGCCCTCGGTGAACAGGCCCACGAGCATGGCCGCAACGCCCATGATACCAAAGGTCATCAGGGTTTTGGCGGGTTTATCCTGCCCGTAGAAGAAACCGAGTATCTGGATGGCCACGCAGATCGCGAAGGGATACAGCTGGCTGATATCGTTGCCTTTCAGATGGTTCACGCCCAGGATAACACCATAGGCCACGAAGGGCACGATCACGGACAGTACCTGGCGGGTGCTTTTGCTGAGGTTGAACACGGTGATGGCGCCTGTCCAGCGGCCGATCATCAAACCGCCCCAGAAGATGGCGATGTAGGGGCTGAGCTGGGATTCGTTGAGGCCTTCCATGGTGAGGAAGCCCGGTTTTTTCAGGAGCTCGCCCAGGTTGCTGGACACGCTCACTTCCACGCCCACATACACAAAAATGGCGATCATCCCCATGATGAGCTGCGGGTATTTCATGGCGCCCCAGCCGTTACCATTGCCCCGCGAAGCCATCTGTGCGTAGAAAAGGATGCACAGGATGCCCACGATGCCGGCGATAAAGAAGGGGAGCGGCTTTTCCACGATGATGCCGATGAGAATGAGCACGAACATCACGGTGATGCCCAGCAGGGTGTAAGTGGCTTTGGACGACGCTTCGAAATGATCGTCTTCCGTGCCTTTCGGCATTTTGGTGGCCGCGAAAATACCCGCTGCGATCAGGAAGAGCGCTACCAGGGAGATGTATAAAACGTTGATTTTGCTGATGTCTGTATCGCCCGCCGCCGCTGCATCCTGCGCCGTGCCGAACAGGAGCAGGCTCACGATGAGGGGGCCGATGGTGGTGCCGAAAGAGTTGACGCCGCCGGCGAGGTTGAGGCGGTGCGCCCCCGTGGCAGGGTCGCCGAGCAGGATGGCGAACGGGTTGGCCGCCGTTTGCTGCAGGGAGAAACCGAGTGCCACGATGAAGTAAGCGCCGAGGATCAGGTAGAAGGCGCTGGTCTTATCTTCCATGCCCAGCCCTATGTTCACCGCGCCGATGGTGGCGGCGGCGCCTACGCCCGAAATGATCAGGCCATATATGATGCCTTTTTTGAAACCGATGCGGTTAAGAATGTCCACGCCCTTGAATGCGGATAATAAATACAATATCAGCGAGCCAACGAAGTACGCGCCGTAAAAGGCGAAGTCTACCAGCTGCGACTGGATCTGCGTAAGGTCGAAATGGGCTTTGCAAAAGGGGATGAGTATGCTGTTAGACGCAGCCACAAACCCCCAGAAGAAGAATACCAGGACGAGTACCGAAAACGAGGGATGCGTACCTTGTTTACTTTGCGTGGACATAAATACCTTTATTATGTTTTGGTAAAATTGGCTTTAAATGTAGAATAATTTTTTTGACAAACAGGCAAAAATGGCAAGAAATAGCCTATTTTTTTTAATTGCTTAATCGTTTTAGCTAATATATTTATGAAAATCAAGAATTGTTCATTAAGTTCGTGGCATTCTTGAACAAACAACTCACGCAGCTAATGACTAGTAAAACCGCTACTCTGGCTCCTCCCCAGGAAGGAGGGTATAAGCAGGCCATGATCATTATCGGGGGCTTATTCTTCGTTTTCGGGTTTGTGACCTGGCTGAACGGCGCCCTGATTCCCTTTTTGCAGATTGCCTGCGAGCTCACCGTTTCCCAGGCGCTGATGGTAACGATGGCCTTTTATATGGCCTATTTCTTCCTGTCCATTCCTTCTTCCTTCATCCTGAATAAAACAGGTTTCAAGAACGGGATGGCGCTGGGCCTGGCCGTGATGGCCGTAGGCTCGCTCATCTTTATCCCGGCTGCCAATGCCCGTAACTACGGCATGTTCCTGACGGGCCTTTTTGTGCAGGGTGCAGGCCTTTCACTGCTGCAAACCGCATCCAACCCGTACATCAGCATCGTAGGGCCCATCGAAAGCGCGGCCAAACGCATCAGCATCATGGGTATCTGTAATAAAGTGGCCGGCGCGCTCAGCCCGCTGATCCTCAGCGCCATCGTGCTGAAAAACGCCAGCGCGCTGGAAGAACAGATTAAAACGGCTACGGACGCCACCCTCAAGGCCCAGTTGCTCGACGACCTGGCCGGCCGTGTCATCCCGCCGTATATCGTCATGGCGGTAGTGCTGCTCATCCTCGCATTTTTCCTGAAACGCTCTTCCCTCCCGGAAATCAATACGGACGGCGACGACGGCGTATCCGCCACCGCCACCACGGCCCGCGGCAGCGTATTCGCTTATCCTTACCTGCTGCTGGGCGTACTGTGCATTTTCATGTACGTGGGCGTGGAAGTTATGGCCGGCGATGTGATCGGTACCTACGGCAAGTCGCTAGGCATGAGCCTCGATAAAACGAAATACTTCACCTCCTTTACCCTTGTCGCCATGCTGGTAGGGTATGTCATAGGCATCGCCACCATTCCCAAGATCATCAGCCAGGACATGGGCCTGCGCATTTCCGCCATCCTGGGCGTGGTATTCACCCTCGGCGCCTACTTCACCGACGGCAACCTGGCAGTAACGTTCATCGCGCTGCTGGGCCTGGCCAACGCCCTCATGTGGCCCGCCATTTTCCCATTGGCCATCGAAGGACTGGGCAAATACACGAAAATCGGCTCGGCTTTCCTCATCATGGGTATTGCCGGCGGCGCCATCCTGCCGCAGATCTATGCCGGCCTCTTTGAAAAAGAAGCGATGTTCAGCTCCATCTTCTACAGCGAAGGTGTTGACTTCCGCCATGCATTTCTCTATTGCATGGTGCCCTGCTACATCTACATTCTTTTCTTCGCCTTCTTCGGCCATAAAATCGGCAAGGCAAGGGCTAAGTAAGGTCATTACAAGTCTTTATATCATCGAAACGGGCTGGCCAGTGGCCGGCCCGTTTTCGTTGGCGCAAGGGCCCGGTAAGGCTTAAACATAGGCTGGTATTGGATTTTGTTCGCAGGCGGGCCTGCCACATGCTAAAATTTTGCCGCACCAGTAAAAAAGTAATCCTTTTTCCTATTTTTAGGTGTAAAATATACGCTTTAAATGATTGAACAAGTAAGAGCCAAATTCCACGAGCTGTTTGGCAACGCGCCCGTTATGATCAGCTCTCCGGGCAGAATCAACCTCATCGGGGAACATACGGATTACAACGAAGGATTTGTATTGCCGGCGGCAATTGATAAAAGGATCATCTACGCCATTGCGCTGAACGGCACCGATACCTGCAATGCGTATGCGCTTTTCAACAACGAAATGGCTTCTTTTTCCATTCACGGCGTCAAGCCGGGCGGCGACTGGGTAAACTACCTCAAAGGTGTGGTATACCAGCTGCAGCAACTGGGCTTGGAGGTGAAGGGATTCGACTGTGTGGTGCACGGCGATATTCCCATCGGCGCCGGCCTGAGCAGCTCCGCGGCGGTGGAAGGCGGCCTCGCCGTAGGGCTCGACCACCTGCTGGGCTTCGGCCTCAGCCGTATGCAGATGGCCAAAGTGGGCCAACTGGCGGAACACAACTTTCCCGGTGTGAAATGCGGGATCATGGACCAGTTCGCCAACCTGCACGGGCAAAAAGACCGGGTAATGCTGCTCGACTGCCGCAGCCTCGAATATCAATATTTACCCTTCGAGTTCTCGAAAACATACAAGATCGTGCTCGTCAATTCCATGGTGCACCACTCCCTCGCCTCGTCGGAGTACAACGTGCGCCGGGCGCAGTGCGAAGAGGGCGTGGAGATCATGAAGCGCTTCATCCCCGGCATCACCAGCCTGCGCGGCGTAACGGCGGCACAGGTAGACCTGTACAAAAGTTCGCTGCCGGATAAAGTGTACGACCGCTGCCGTTTTGTAACGCAGGAAAACGAACGCGTGCAGCAGGCCTGCACCCGCCTGCAGAACAACGAACTGGCGGAAGCGGGCCGCCTTATGTATGCCTCGCACGACGGCCTGAGCCGGCTCTACGAAGTGAGCTGCCCGGAACTGGACTTCCTGGCCAACCTCGCCAAAAAACGCCCGGAAGTAGCGGGCGCGCGCATGATGGGTGGCGGCTTCGGCGGCTGTACCATCAACCTCGTGAAAATCGACCAGGTGGATGAATTCGCTTCGTTTGTGCAGGCCCGTTATAAAGACCAGTATGGCGTTTTGCCGGACGTATACGTAACGGCTATTGAAGACGGGGCGAAGGTGATCACTGCCTGAAATACCAAATCAAAAAAAGCCGGCCACTGAAAATGGCCGGCTTTTTTTATGATGAAATGATCAGGATTAATATTCGCCGTCGAGCGCGAAGTTGGGCTTGCGGTTGATCCACCGGCCGCGTGTGAAGTCGGGGATGTATTGTACAGACCCGCCTTCCAGCACAGACTGTTCGCTGAGCGGGGTGATGGCATACCAGGTGGCGAGGTCGTACACGTCCATCTGGTAATCGGTGCCGCGTTTGATGCTTTCGATGAAGGAATTGATCACGAACCAGTCCATTCCGCCATGGCCTGCGCCGGAAGCGTCGTTGGCGTATTTTTTCCAGAGCGGGTGGTCGTATTTGCCCATGTAGCTGTTGGCATCGTTCGGGTCGCCGGCTTTTTCCCAGGCGTGCGCCTTGCTTTTGCCTTCGATGTGAATGGAGTCGAAATCGTCCATCCACAAACCGTTGGTGCCCTGCACGCGGAAGTTCAGCGAATAGGGGCGGGGCAGGTTCGTGTCGTGCGACAGCAGGATGGTTTCGCCGTTATTGGTTTTGATGAGCGTGCTCACGATGTCGCCCAGCTTGAATTCCACTTTGGCGTTCGGATGGCCGGGCCCGCCCTGCGGGTGCTCCACGATGTATTTGTGCAGCCCGCGCGCTTTGGTGGCTACGGATGTGAGCGATAACAGGCGGTTGCCGCGGTTGACGTTGATCATGTTGTTCACCGGGCCGAGGCCGTGCGTGGGATAGAGGTCGCCGTTGCGGTGCACGGAATGGTTGGTGCGCCATTTGGCTTCCGACAGGCCTTTATCTCCGAATTCAACACCGCCGCCGTAGAGCTGCTTGCCGTCGTTGAACTTCACCGCACGGAGGTCGTGCTGGTAGCCACCCTGCAGGTGCACCAGTTCGCCGAACAGGCCCTGGCGTACCATGTTGAGCACGGCCAGCACATCGCGGCGGTAGTTCACGTTTTCCATACCGAACAAAGGCACGCCGGTGGATTCTGAAGTGTTCACCAGTTCCCAGCATTCCTGGATGTCTGCCGCGCCGCAAACCTCCACAGCCGGTGTTTTGCCGGCTTTCATGGCGGCTACTGCCTGCACGGTATGCCATTCCCAGGGAGTGGCGATGATCACCGCGTCTATATCGCTGCGTTTGAGCAGGTTCAGGTAGTCGTGCGGGCCGTTGGTGTACTCGGCCACTTTCCTTTTTGCGCCGTAATGTTCCTGTATCATTTTGCGGCATTGCGGAATGGTGAATGCCACATCCGGGTCCGCAATGGCGATCACGTCAACGTCTTTCCTGCGCAGGCAGAGGTCCAGGTGATTGAGGCCTCGCGCGCCAACGCCAATGAGTCCTACTCTTACTTTGTCTTTCTTTTGAGCGGCGAAAAGCCGGGCGGGCGAATTCATCAGCGAAATGCCTACACCCGCTGCCACACTGTTCCTCAGGAACGTTCTGCGGTGCAAATGCTTATTCATATGATAAAGAGTCTTGTGGATTTTTAACAGCTTTAAATGTAGGCTATTCCCGTGTTCCATTGTTATAAACCTGCGGAAATTGTGACATTTTTGTGATAGACGGCCCCCTGGCCGCGGTTTCCGGCCCGTATTATTTTCTCAATTATTGTGGGGATATTAGCAATATGGGGGAAATGAACAACCGTATAGTATTTTTATCAGCGTCACGTCTGCAATTAGAAATTATGAAGAAAGCAGTTTTATTTTTTTTCCTGTTATGCTCCGCCCGCGCCTGGGCGCAGCCTGAAATCAAACCTTACGGCGCCCTGCCTTCGCCGGCGCAGCTGAAATGGCAGCAGCTGGAATATTACATGTTCATTCACTTCGGGCCGAACACCTTCACGGACAAGGAGTGGGGGCACGGAGACGAGGACCCGAAAGTATTCAACCCCACCGAGCTCGACGCCCGGCAGTGGGCGCGCACCGCCAAGCTCGCGGGCATGAAAGCCATCATCATCACGGCCAAGCACCACGACGGGTTCTGCCTCTGGCCCAGCGAATACAGCAAGCACACCGTGCGTGAAAGCGCCTGGAAAAACGGGAAGGGGGATGTGCTCGCCGAACTGTCTGCCGCCTGCAAGGAATACGGCCTGCTCTTTGGCGTGTACCTGTCGCCCTGGGACCGCAACCACCCCGACTACGGTACACCCGCTTACAACCAGGTGTTCGCCAACCAGCTGCGCGAAGTGCACACTAAATACGGCCATGTGTTCGAGCAATGGTTCGACGGCGCCAACGGCGAAGGCCCCAACGGCAAGAAGCAGGTGTACGACTGGGACCTGTTCCACAATACGGTAAGAAAGTATCATCCCGAGGTGATTTTCTTCAGCGACGCCGGTCCGGGCTGCCGCTGGATCGGGAATGAGAACGGCTTTGCCGGCACTACCAACTGGAGCACCCTCAACGGCAAGCAATTCGCGCCCGGCATGCCCGGCATCAACAAACCGCTGAACGAGGGCCAGGAGGGCGGCACCGACTGGATCCCCGGCGAGGCCGACGTGTCCATCCGACCGGGATGGTTTTACAGCCCTTCCACGGACGATAAGGTGAAAACGCTGCCCTGGCTGCTCGACATCTATTACGGCTCTGTGGGCCGCAACGCCAACCTGTTGCTGAACGTGCCGGTAGACCGCCGCGGCCGCATCAACAAAAACGATTCGCTGCGGCTGATGGAGCTGCGTAAAACGCTCGATGCCGACTTCAAAACCAACCTCGCCGTACGCGCCAGAACATCGGCCGTGAATACGCGCAAAAACAGCATGCTCACCAGCGCCGTTTACCTGACAGACGGTAACTACAATACTTACTGGGCTACGGGCGAAGGGCAGCTCACGGGCACCATTAATCTCAGCTTCGAAAAGCCCGTTACCTTCAACCGCTTCCAGATACAGGAGTTCATTCCCCTCGGCCAGCGGGTGAAAGCGTTTACCGTGAGCGTACTGGAAGGGAAGGAGTACCGTGAAATTGCCCGGGAAACGACGATCGGCTACAAGCGCATTCTCCGCCTGCCCAACACCACTACGAAAAGCGTCCGGATAGAGATACTCGATGCCAAAGCGAGCCCGGTGATCAGTGAAGTGAAGCTCTTCAAAGCCCCCGAGTTGCTGGCCGACCCGGTGATCAAAAGAGACAAGCAGGGCATGGTGACCATTACGGCCGCCTCGACGGACCCCGCCATCCATTACACGACCGACGGCAACGAGCCCACAACGGCCAGCCCGCGGTATAATGGCGCCCCCTTTGCGTTTGCGCAGAGCGGCACCCTCAAAGCCCGTAGTTTCATCGACGGTGGCAAAAAGGCCGGCGCTACGGTAGCGGTGGCATTCGACCGCGCGCCCGCCAGCTGGAAGGCCGTGACGGCCGATGCCGATAAAGCCGTAGACGGCGATCCCGCCACGTCGTGGATGGGCAAGGCCGGCAGCTTCCCGCAGGAGCTGGTGGTGGACATGGGCGCATCGCAGGCCGTGAACGGCTTTACCTATACGCCCCGCGCCAAAGGAGGCATTATTTACGACTATGCCTTCTATGTAAGCGCGGATGGCCAGCAGTGGGGCGAACCGGTGGCCAAAGGCAGTTTCGCCAACATTCTCAACAATCCCGTCAAACAGACCGTAAAGCTTTCAAAATCAACGCAGGGGCGTTATTTCAAGCTGGTGGCC
This sequence comes from uncultured Chitinophaga sp., assembly GCA_965653365.1. Taxonomy (GTDB): domain Bacteria; phylum Bacteroidota; class Bacteroidia; order Chitinophagales; family Chitinophagaceae; genus Chitinophaga. The sequence goes on from CBFGZV010000007.1 coordinate 115,288, forward strand.
ATCAGTGCTGCAGACGCGAAAGAAACCCGGGCGGGCGCCGCTGAAATAGGCGTGTTCTGATTTTCAGCCGGTTGATATGCCGGTAAGGGAGGAAACGCAGGCCCGGCCGCGTTCCTCCCTTTCTTTTTATGTCAAAAAAAAATCGCCTGCATATTTAAATATGTTATAACTTTGCCGATACTTTATTAACTAAAGACGTTTTTATAACAATTTAATGTCGAACTGAAGTTGAAATACATCGCGACCCATAACAACATTTTTGCTTACCACCCTTCTTTTGAAGAAGGTGTTTGCGCTATTGGGTTTCCTGTCTTTAGATATCTCTCCCGACGACCTCGTATTTGATAGCGCCGTCCCGCCAGGACCCGCTGTCGCTCCATGAACCCCTCATGGGAACCTCCGGAAACGGAACCTGTATCAACATCAATTTATTGCATTACAATTTTCAATTTTAACAAGTTGGAAAATAAGGATATCATCGTAAGGGCAGCCACTGCCGACGATAAGCATTATGCAACCACCATCACCGACGAGATGGAGGCATCCGCGAAAGCCCGGGGAACCGGCATCGCGAAGCGTTCTCCTGAGTACGTGCAGCTGAAGATGGACGAAGGGAAAGCGGTGATTGCCGTTACTACGTCCGGTGAATGGGTGGGCTTTTGTTACATTGAAGCCTGGGGGCACGAGAAATTCGTGGCCAACTCCGGCCTCATCGTGAACCCCGCCTTCCGTGGCCATGGCGTTGCCAAAGCCATCAAGGAAAAAATATTCGAGCTCTCCCGCAAAAAGTACCCCGATGCGAAAATCTTCGGGCTCACCACCGGGCTGGCCGTGATGAAAATCAATTCCGACCTCGGTTACGAACCCGTGACTTATTCGGAGCTGACAGACGATGAAGAGTTCTGGAAAGGTTGCCGGAGCTGCGTGAACTTCGACGTGCTGACCAGCAAGAACAGGAAGAACTGCCTTTGCACCGCCATGCTGTACGACCCCGTGGAGAAAGAAAAAGAAGCGCAGGAAAAGGCCGCCGCGGCCGCAGCCGCCGCAAACGGTACCGTAGCAGCCGTTCCTTCACTGAATGGTAACAGGGAAGAAGGCAAAAAGAGACGTAGATTTAAGGGCAATTTTTCACTGTTCGAACGGTGGATGCGGTATAAAAAATACGTGCTGCTGAAAGCCTCCCGGAAAATGGGCGGCGGCGGGGCGCCGGGCGCTTCCAAAAGAAGATTCTTTTTCTTCGGATGGCTTTAATAACAACATTAAATTTTAAATCAGCGTAAAATATCATGAAGAAAGTTGTACTGGGATTCAGCGGAGGACTTGATACGTCGTACTGTGTAAAATACCTGTCTGAAGAAAAGGGGTATGAAGTACATTCCGTGATCGTTAATACAGGCGGTTTTACTGCGGAAGAATTGCAGGAGATCGAGAAACGCGCCTACAGTCTGGGTGTTAAAAGTCACAAGACAGTAGATGCGGTTCGCTCTTATTACGATAAAGTAATCCGGTACCTCGTTTTCGGGAACGTGCTGAAAAACAACACTTACCCCCTGAGCGTGAGCGCCGAGCGCATGAGCCAGGCCCTCGCCATCGCCGAATACGTGCGCGAAGTAGGGGCCGATGCCGTAGCCCACGGCAGCACCGGGGCCGGTAACGACCAGGTACGGTTCGACATGATCTTTCACATCATGATCCCCGGCGTGGAGATCATCACCCCCATCCGCGACCTGAAGCTCAGCCGTGAGGAAGAGATCAGCTACCTCAAAACAAAAGGGGTGCAGATGAACTTCGACAAAGCCATGTATTCCATCAACAAAGGCATCTGGGGCACTTCCGTGGGCGGAAAGGAAACGCTCACCTCGCACGGCATGCTGCCCGAAGAAGCCTGGCCAACGCAACTGACCAAACAACAGCCCGAGCAGGTGGAACTGACCTTCGAGAAAGGCGAACTGCTGGGCGTGAACGATAAAAAATTCAGCCATCCCACCGAGGCCATCATTTACCTCCAGGGCATTGCCGGCGCATTCGCCATCGGCCGCGACATTCACGTGGGCGATACCATCATCGGCATCAAAGGCCGGGTGGGTTTCGAAGCCGCCGCGCCCATGGTGATCCTCAAAGCGCACCATGCGCTCGAAAAACATGTGCTCACCAAATGGCAGCTGAGCTGGAAAGATCAGCTGGCGCAGTTCTACGGCAACTGGATGCACGAAGGCCAGATTCTCGACCCCGTGATGCGCGACATCGAGGCGTTCCTCCAGCACAGCCAGCAGCAGGTAACCGGCAAGGTGTTTGTGACACTGATGCCTTACCGCTTCCAGGTAACCGGCATCGAATCCGCCTACGACCTGATGAGCAGCAAATTCGGCAAATACGGCGAAATGAACTCCGGCTGGAGCGGCGAAGACGTAAGAGGCTTCAGCAAAATATTCGGTAACCAGACGATGATCTGGCACCAGGTGAACGAAGAGAATAACAAGTAAAACGACAATAAAGATGGGAACGACTACAAAGAAACGGGCAGGTATCATTGGCGGCGCAGGCTACACCGGGGGTGAAGCCATCCGGCTGCTGCTGAACCATCCGGATGTGGAGCTGGCCTTCGTGCACAGCCGCAGCAACGCCGGTAACCCGCTGTATGCCGTTCATGCAGACCTGCTCGGGGAAACGGAGCTTACTTTTGCGGCCGACATCGCGGAAGACGTGGATGTGATCTTTCTTTGCCTCGGCCACGGCGAATCGCGGAAGTTTCTCGAAAGCACGCCCATTCCCGCACATATTCATATCATCGACCTCAGCCAGGATTTTCGTTTAGGCGAAACCGTTAACGGCCGGGAGTTCGTATACGGTTTGCCCGAAGTGAACCGCGATGCCATCCGGGCAGCGAAAAACATCGCCAACCCCGGTTGTTTCGCCACGGGCATCCAGCTCGGCCTGCTGCCGCTCGCCAAGGCGGGGCTGCTCAACGAGGTGCATACCACCGGCATTACCGGCAGCACAGGCGCGGGCCAGAGCCTGCAGTCCACCTCCCACTTCACCTGGCGGGCCAATAACATTTCCACCTATAAAGTGCTGCAGCACCAGCACCTTAAAGAGATCCGACGAACTTTGCAGGCTCTCCAGCCTGCTTATACAGGAGCGCTCAACTTCGTGCCCGTGCGGGGAGATTATCCGCGCGGCATCTGGATCACTTCGTACCTGGCATGCGACCTGACGCTGGAAGAGGCGTACAAGCTGTTTGAAGACTTTTACAACGGCCACCCCTTCACCCACGTCAGCAGAAAACAGATCGATCTCAAACAGGTGGTGAACACCAATAAATGCCTTATCCAGCTCGAAAAGACGGATAACAAACTGGTCATTCACTCCATCGAGGATAACCTGCTGAAAGGTGCGTCGGGACAGGCAGTACAGAATATGAACCTGGTACTGGGGCTGGAAGAAACAGCCGGGTTGAAGCTCAAATCCATCGTGTTCTAAAGTTCACGCCGCAGGCGAATCAATGCCCGCGGCGCGAAAAATTAATAACCTTCTGATGACTCCGGCGGCTGGATGAAACCGGGCTTGCAAGCGCGGCGGCATCCATCCGCTCCAAATAATACAGCGATGAAATTATTCGACGTTTACCCGGTTAACGATATCACCATTGTAAAAGCACAGGGCTCCACCGTATGGGACGACAAAGGTCAGGAGTACCTGGACCTCTACGGCGGCCACGCCGTGATTTCTATTGGCCACACCCACCCGCACTACGTACAGCGGCTCACCGACCAGCTCGGTAAAGTAGGTTTCTATTCCAATTCCATTCATATCCCGCTGCAGCAGCAACTCGCGGAGAAGCTCGGGAAAGTTTCCGGAAAGGAAGACTACCAGCTGTTCCTCGTCAATTCCGGCGCGGAGGCCAACGAGAACGCTCTCAAGCTCGCCTCATTCCATAACGGCAAAAAGAAGATCATCGCGTTCAAAAAAGCGTTCCACGGCCGTACTTCACTGGCGGTGGCCGCTACCGACAACCCGAAGATCGTGGCGCCGGTGAATGAAACCGACAACGTGATTTTCCTGCCCTGGGAAGACCTGGCCGCGCTGGAGCTCACCTTCCAGCAGAACGCCATTTCGTCCGTGATCATCGAAGGCATCCAGGGCGTGGGCGGCATCAACGTGGCGTCTGCCGCTTTCCTGCAAAAAATCAGGAGCCTCTGCGACGAGCATAACGCCGTTTTTATCGCGGACTCGGTGCAGTGCGGCTACGGCAGAAGCGGGAAGTTTTTCTCGCACGACCATGCCGGCGTGAATGCGGATATCTACACCATGGCCAAAGGTATGGGCAACGGTTTCCCCATCGGCGGCATCATCATTTCCCCCAAATTCAAAGCTTCGTACGGCCTGCTGGGCACTACCTTCGGCGGTAACCACCTCGCCTGCGCCGCCGCATTGGCGGTGCTCGAAGTGATCGAGCAGGAAAACCTCCTCGCCAACGCCGAAACGATCGGCAATTACCTCATGGAAGAGCTCCGGAAACTGCCGAAGATCAAAGAGGTGAGAGGCAAGGGCCTGATGATCGGCATCGACCTGCCCGAGGAACTGGCGCACGTGAAAAAAGAATTGCTTTTCAAACATAACATCTTCACCGGGGAAGCCAAGCCCAACGTAATACGGCTGCTGCCTTCCCTGGCCCTGAATAAAGCCCAGGCAGATCATTTTTTAACAGCTATTAAACAAGAATTAAACTAGTGAACCAGTTTATTTCCGTTGGAGACGTACCCAGTGTCCCACGTATCGTGGAAACGGCACTGGACTATAAAAAGAATCCCTTTAAAGACAAGGGATTGGGAGAAAACAAAACATTGGGGATGATCTTCCTGAATCCCAGTTTGCGCACGCGCCTCAGTACGCAGGTGGCGGCCCGCAACCTGGGCATGGAAGTGGTGGTGTTCAACATCGATAAAGAAGGCTGGGCGCTGGAGATGAACGACGGCGTGGTGATGAGCGGCAATACCACCGAGCACGTGAAAGAAGCGGCGGCGGTAATGGGCCAGTACTTCGACATCATGGCCATCCGTACGTTTCCCGGGCTGAAAAACAAGGAAGAAGATTATACGGAGAAGTATATCAACCAGTTCATCAAATACGCCGGGAGGCCCATCGTAAGCCTGGAAAGCGCTACCCTGCACCCTTTGCAGAGCCTGACAGACGTGATCACCATCAAGGAACGCTGGCAGCAGCCGCGTAAACCGAAAGTGGTGATGACCTGGGCGCCCCATGTGAAAGCACTGCCGCAGGCCGTGCCCAATTCCTTCGCGGAGTGGATGAACGCCTGGGATGAAGTGGATTTTGTGATCACTCACCCGGAAGGCTATGAGCTCGATCCGAAGTTCGCCGGCCAGGCGCCGGTGTTCCACAACCAGGAAGAAGCGCTCGAAGGAGCTGACTTCGTGTACGTGAAAAACTGGTCGAGTTACAAAGACTACGGCAAGATCACCTGCACAGACGAAAGCTGGATGATCACCAACGAACGGCTCAAAAACACGAACAACGCTTCCGTGATGCACTGCCTGCCCGTACGGCGCAACGTGGTGATCGCCGATGAAGTGCTCGACGGGCCGCAATCCATCGTCATCCCGCAGGCAGGTAACCGCGTATGGGCGGCGCAGGCGGTGTTAAGTGAAATTTTAAAGCATCAATAAAAGCACTATGGTATACGTGATCAAGGTAGGAGGGAATGTAATCGACAACCCTGCTTTGCTGGACCGGTTCCTGGCAGACTTTGCCGCCGTGCCCGGTAAAAAGATCCTGATCCACGGCGGCGGTAAAATCGCCACCCGCATCGGTGACAAGCTCGGCATCGAATCGAAATACGTAGACGGCCGGCGCATCACCGATGCGGATACCATCGATGTGGTGACCATGGTATACGGCGGATTGGTGAACAAACAGGTGGTGGCGCAACTGCAGGCCAAAGGCTGCAACGCCATCGGCCTCACCGGCGCCGACGCCAATATCATGCCCGCCGTGAAGCGCCCGGTGAAAACCATCGACTACGGTTTTGTAGGAGACATTCCCGCCGGCACGGTACGGGCAGAACCCGTGAAACTGTTGCTGGACGCGGGCTTCACGCCGGTGTTTTCGCCGCTCACGCACGACGGGAACGGACAGATACTCAATACAAACGCAGATACCATCGCCGCTTCGCTGGCCATTGCGCTGTCGGCCCATTACCCCGTGCGCCTCATCTACTGTTTTGAAAAGAAAGGCGTACTGCGCAATGCGGCCGACGACGATTCGGTGATCAACCTGATCAACCGCGACATCTACAAAACGCTGCTGGCCGAAGGCGTACTGTCAGACGGCATCCTGCCGAAACTCGACAACGCTTTCGCCGCCATCGAAAACGGTGTGAAGGAAGTGCTGATCGGGCATGCCGGCGACGTGCGCAACAACACCACCGACGCGGTGGCGGGTACCTTAATATGCTAACTATATGTGGACCGAAGAACGCTATGAAGACGCCGTACAGCTTTTAAAACAGCTGATTGCCACTCCTTCCATCAGCAGGGAGGAACAGGGCACGGCGGCCATCCTTGCCAGGTTCCTGGAAGAAAGGGGCGTAGCTTATCATCAGCATCTCAACAACGTGTGGGCGGTGAACAAACATTTTGATCCCGCCAAGCCCGGCATCCTGCTCAATTCCCATCACGATACCGTAAAGCCTAACCCGCAATACACCCGCGACCCGTTTTCGCCCGATGTGGCGGAGGGTAAACTGTACGGCCTCGGCAGCAATGACGCCGGCGGCTGCCTGGTGAGCCTGATGGCGGCATTCATGCACTTTTACGCGCAGGAAGGATTGCCGTACAACATCATCATCGCCGCCACGGCCGAAGAAGAAATCAGCGGCGTAAACGGCATCGAAAGCATTTTGCCGATGCTGCCCGCCTACGATTTCGCCATCGTGGGAGAGCCCACCAAAACAGACCTCGCCGTTGCAGAAAAAGGACTGATGGTGCTGGATTGCGTGGCGCATGGCAAAGCCGGCCATGCCGCCCGCGATGAAGGGGAAAACGCGCTGTACAAAGCAATGGACGATATCAACTGGTTCCGGACGTACCGCTTCCCGAAGGAAAGCGCCACCCTGGGCCCGGTGAAAATGAGCGTGACCGTGGTGCAAACCTCCAACAAGGCGCATAACGTAGTGCCCGCTGAATGTTCGTTCGTAGTGGACGTGCGCGCCACCGACCAGTATACCCTTGAGGAAATGCTGGACGTGATCCGCGCCAATGTTCAATGCGAGGTGACGCCGCGCTCGATGCGCATGCGCCCTTCGTTCATTCCCCGCGATCATCCGCTGGTAATAGCCGGCCTGGGCCTGGGTAAACAGTTGTACGGCTCGCCCACTACTTCCGACCAGGCACTGATACCCGCCATTTCCGTGAAGGTGGGGCCCGGCGACTCCGCCCGTTCGCATACCGCCGACGAATTCATTTACCTCGACGAAATCCGCCAGGGGATTGATACGTATATAAAATTGCTGTCCATTGTGAATGGCATAAATTTGTAATGATGAAACCGGTACGGGCGCTTGGCTCATACCTGGTTCCATCCCACCATTGAACATAAATTTATTAACGGATGAAACTTTGGCAAAAAGATAAAGCAGCGCTGGCTGCAGTAGAGCAATTCACCGTAGGCCGCGACCGTGAAATGGATGCTTATCTGGCGCCGTTCGACGTGCAGGGCTCCCTGGCGCACATCGCCATGCTGGCATCGGTGGGCCTGCTGCCGGAAGAAGACCTCACCGTACTGCAGCAGGAACTGAAGCATATTTACCGCGACATACAGGAAGGTAAGTTTACGCTGGAAGACGGGGTGGAAGACATTCACTCGCAAGTGGAGCTGCTGCTGACACGCCGGCTGGGCGAGGCGGGCAAGAAGATCCACAGCGGACGTTCCCGTAACGACCAGGTGCTGGTAGACCTGAAGCTCTTTCTCCGCAGCGAGCTCGAAAACATCGTACTCGAAACGAAACAATTGTTCGACCTGCTGCAAACGCAGAGCGAAGCCTATAAGAATCACCTGCTGCCCGGTTATACGCACCTGCAGATCGCCATGCCGTCGAGTTTCGGCCTGTGGTTCGGCGCGTACGCGGAAAGCCTGGTAGACGATCTCATCATGCTGCAGGGCGCTTACAGGGTGGTGAATAAAAATCCCCTCGGTTCCGCGGCCGGTTATGGCTCCTCGTTTCCCCTCAACCGTGAAATGACCACGCGGCTGCTGGGTTTCGAGCACCTCCACCACAACGTGGTGTATGCACAGATGGGCCGCGGTAAAACGGAAAAGCTGGTGGCCTTCGCCCTGGCAGGCATCGCTGCCACCCTGTCCAAAATGGCGATGGACGCCTGTTTGTTCATGAACCAGAACTTCGGCTTCATCGGCTTCCCCGATGAACTGACTACCGGGTCGAGCATTATGCCGCACAAGAAGAACCCGGACGTTTGGGAGCTCATCCGCTCGCACTGCAACAAGCTGCAGGCGCTGCCGAACGAGATCGCCATGATGACGGTGAACCTGCCGTCCGGTTACCACAGGGATTTGCAGCTGCTGAAGGAAAATCTGTTCCCCGCATTCGGCACGCTCCGCAATTGCCTGCAGATGAGCCGGCTGATGCTGGAAAACATCCGCATTAAAGACGATATCCTCAAAGACGAAAAATATCAATACCTGTTCAGCGTGGAAGTAGTGAACCGCCTCGTGCTGGAAGGCACGCCGTTCCGCGAAGCATACAAACAGGTGGGCCTCGACATCGAACAAGGCAAATTCAAGCCCGACACGAAAATTCATCACACGCACGAAGGCAGCATCGGCAACTTGCAGAACGACGCCGTGAAAGCGCAGATGGACGACGTGCTGAAGGGCTTTCCTTTCGAGAAGGTACACCGGGCTATTGAGGCGCTGGTGAAATAGGTTTACACATTATGGAAGAAAATCCCGGTGGTTGCTGCTGCCGGGATTTTTTTATTTGAAACGGTAGTTGGGCCGTGTTTTTCCTGCTGCGGATATGCAGTGCGGCCAGCCGCTGTTCAGGCAAAGAGGGAAGGGCGCCTGGCTGTCCCCATGGGGCTTTATGGCAGTTTGATTTCCTCCACGATATCTCCGTTGACGTTCCTGATCACTACCCGGTAACGGCCAGGAGGCAGCATCAGGTAAGGTTTGTTTTGAGCGTTCAGGACCAGTTGATCGATAGGCACGGCGTTGGGGTGGCTTTCTTCGGCAACGAATGCCTGCAGCAGCAGGCCGTCGTAATGTTTCCGGAGCGTTACGGGAACGGGCTTGCGGGTGGGGTCCAGTGCGTAGTAGCCGGGCCTGTCATGTGCGGGTTTGAATCTCGGATGAAAAACCTGTACATCGAAAAATCCGTTGTCTTCCGGCGATATCCAAACGTTGCCGTCTTTCATCAATACGACCGGCCCGCCGATGGTATGCATTTCATTGAATGCGGTAAAATATTTATCCTCGTAAGCCGTCCCGCTTTTTTCGTTCATGATGTTCTGGTTGACCGTCAGCGGGTCGATGCCTGACAATGCTTTAAAATGTCCCGCCATCCGCTGGATGCCCTCTCTTTCCTTCTCCAGGATGTGGTTGTAACCCGCGTATACCAGCACTTTCGCGCCGGGATCCTGCCGGATGATCTTATGCAGGTTTTGGGCCTGATGCAGTTCCCGTTGCGCGCGGCAGTTTTGGGTGCAGGGCTCGTTGTCTTCATACGGAACCAGTTTATACCCGATCTTCAGCGCCGTTCGCAGCATGTCCGCGAAAAGCGGTTCCACGGTATAGAACCCGTCCTGTTGAACGGGATACCGGCGGATGTTGATCGAGTCGTTGGGCCCGCCCAGTGCCTCCAGCGCCAGGTAGCGGTAACCGGCATCATACAGGTCTTGCAGCAAAGATTTTGTAAAGAGCCGGTGGTAGGGAATATGGTGGCTTTCGTTGATCATCGTTACCTGTCGTGAAGCGGCCATGTTGACGATGGTTTGTTTGGCGCTGACGGGGCGGTAGCCTGAAAAAGCATCACGCAGTGATGAAGCCGGAGCACCGTGCACGCCTTTTGTCGAAGAGATGGAATCAAAACAACGCAGCGCGGCCTGGTATTCGCCGATAAAGGAACTGTAGGTGCCAAGATCATTAAGGTATAACCCGCGGAGTTGTTTGTTTTTCAGGATGCCTGGTCCGAGCGACCGCAACGTATCCAACGGTTTCAGGTAGTTGGACGGGTCGGCGAGAAAACGCATCGCAACAGCGGATGAAAAATCGCCGCTTTGCGCAACGGCGGCGCTAGTGATAAACGCGCAAAGGAAGAAAGGGATAAGTCTTTTCATAGCAGTGAATGAATGAAAATACAGAAAATCCGGGTGGCGCGCCGGCATCTTTTTTTTACTAACGGAACCGCCGGTAGGATAAGCGTGCCGTTCGGCGCATACATGAAAAGTTGGCCGGTGCCGGCTTCAGACGCCCTTGTTCGCTTCCGGATGCGAGCATGTGAGATATCGGACACATTTTAACTATCGTTAATGAATGAACGAATTGAACTGAAATGATTTTCAAATGGCATGAAATTCCTGCGCATAACCGGGTATCGATTTCACACATGATAATCTCCGGCTTATGCGTCTTATCACCAGTAACGTATTCCGCCAGTTGTGGCGCCAGCGGCTGTTCGCGCTGTTGAATGTACTAGGTTTGGGCATTAGTATCAGTGCCTGCTGGGTCATTTATCGCATTGTCAGCTATGAGTACAGTTTTGACGACCGGCTGCCCGATAAGGCGCTTACTTACCGCCTCGCATCGCCGATTGCGTGGTGGGGCATGGGCCGGTGGCTGGAAGATTTTGTATACTGCGTAAAGATCGAGTGGTGGATGTTCGTCGTATCAGGGGCGGCGGCTATTTTCATTGCCATGCCGACGGTCAGTTTCCAGGCCATCCGGGCGGCGTTGGCCAACCCGGTGAAGTCGCTGCGCACGGTGTGATGAACGGTATCATCCGATGGTTTTGAATAAAAAAAAGCTGATCTCTTGCGGATCAGCTTTTCTATTTGTGAAGAAGCGTTTTTTAAAAACCAAGCCGTACGCCGGCCATCACGTTAAACCCGGCCATGGGAAAATATGCGTTGGAATGTTTGATTTCGCCACCTTCGGTGTATCCATAGGTATAACCGTTGGGCTCGTATTTTTCATCGAAAATATTGTTGAGCATCAGCTGCAGCCCCAGCTCACGGAAGAAACGCTGCGGAACGGTGTAATTGAAGCGCAGGTCATTCACGAGGAATGCGTCGAGTGAACGGTTTTTGTTCGATGTATTGTCGAGGTACTGGCGGCCGACATACTTGCCCACCCAGTCGATCTGCAGGCCGTTAACGGGCCGGTAAGTAACCGTGTAACCGGCTACCAGGCCGGGGGAGAAGGAAATGTCGGTGTCTTTATGCGTGACTGTTTTTTGTCCCCCGTTGTCCCAGTCGTCGAGGTATTCCGTGAATTCGTTGATGCGGTTGCGGCTGAGGGCGATATTGCCCGCCAGCGTCAGCCGCGGCACTACATGGTAATGGCCTTCCAGCTCCAGACCGGCGCGGTAGCTTTTCGGGATGTTGATTCTGGCGTAAGCGCCTACATCGTTGATGCGGCCCGTGAGCACCAGCTGGTTGTGGTAGTTCATGTAGTACACGTTGGCGGATACGCCGCCTTTCGGGCTGCGCCAAACGTAGCCCGCTTCCAGGTTGCGGAGCGTTTCGTGTTTCGGCGCTTCGGCAATGCCGGCTTCGAAATCGTCGCGGTTCGGCTCCTTCTTGCCGATGGCGTAGGATGCATACGCATGCTGCTGATCGTTCAGCTGAAATGTAACGCCGCCTTTCGGGTTGAAGAAATTGTAGCGGTTGTTGCCGCGGATGCCGGGGTTGTTCCGGAAGCCGTTGAGCTCGTAGTTGACGCGGCGGTATTGGAGGTCCGCGAACAGTTTCAGTTTTTCCGTTACCGCATATTCCGCTTTCCCGTATACGTTCATGTCGGTTTTGAAAGCCGTAAGGTCGTACCAGCGGTAATCTTTTTCAAACCCGCCTTTTTCGGCCCAGATCACTTTGCCGTAGTGCTTGCCGTCGTACTTGTTCCATGCGCCGCCCACGCTCCAGTTGAGTTTGCCGGCCTGGTGGTTGACGGAGAATACGCCGCCGTAGAAATGGTTGTCGAGCCACAGCTGGCGGATGAGGTCGGTGGTGCCGCCGCTGCCCGCGGGGGGCGTTACGCCATAGGCTGCATACTCGTTTTTATCGCGGTAGTTTTCGTAGTACCCGCGACCGCGCGTGTAGTGTGCCGCCACGTTAAACTGCAGGTTGGGGCGGATGGCGTGGTTGAAGAACAGCTGGTAATGATCTTGCTGGTAGTTGTCCGTTTCATTGTCGTACGGCGCCCCGGGCTTGTTGGTGCCGCTGGGGTTGTAGGTACGGTTTGTTTTAAGCTGTTCTTCGCTGATGCCGTTCCAGGCCTGGTAGGTTTTTTCCTTGCCGGAGAAAACGTTCAGGCGGAGGGATGATTTTTTATCGATGTAAGCAGCGGAGGTGTAGAAGGAGCGGAGGTCTGAGGAAGCCCTGTCCACATATCCGTCCGACGTGATCCTTGACAATCTCGCGTCTACGGTGAAGTGCCCGTTGAGGAGGCCGGAGCCGGCCTTTACGGTGTTTTTCCAGGTGTTGAACGAGCCGTAGCTGTTGTCTGTTTCGCCGTACGCTTTTTCGGAAAACTGGTTGGTGGATAGGTTGAGCGATGCGCCGAAGGCACCTGCGCCGTTGGTGGAAGTGCCCACGCCGCGTTGCAGCTGGATGCTGTTGACGGACGATGCGAAGTCGGGCATGTTCACGAAAAAGGTGCCCTGCGATTCCGCGTCGTTGATGGGGATGCCGTTCACGGTCACGTTGATGCGGGTAATGTCGCTGCCCCGTACGCGGAGGCCCGTGTATCCCACGCCCGCGCCGGCATCGGAATTGGTCACTACGGACGGCAGCTGGTTCAGCAGCAGGGGAAGGTCTTGCCCGAGGTTCTGTTTATCGATTTCTTCTTTGCCGATTTCCGATTTGGTGAACGGCGCATTCCTGCCCGCGCGGATGCTGGCTATTTCCACTGCTTTGACGAATAACGCGGTTTCCTGGAGGCGGAAATCCAGGGTGGTGGAGGAAGCCGGCTGAATGGTTTCCCGTGCGGTGGTGTAACCGATAAAGCTGGCCTGTATGGTGAGGTTGCCGGTACGGGGGAGTTGCAGCCGGTATTGGCCTTTGGCGTTGGTAATGGTGTGCGCGCCGTTGAGCACCGCTATGGTGGCGCCTTCCAGCGGGCGGCCGCTGGCCTGGTCGGTAACGGTTCCCGTGAGGATGGTTTGTGCCTGCAGTAATACAGGGAGGCACAGGAACGCGAAGAGAATGAACTTTTTCATCCGTTAATGATTGAAGTTGAAGATTGGCTGGAGCCTGGCCCGAACCGGTTCGTCGGATGCCTGGCTTCATATGTCCTGTTTATTCAGTTCCGGTACACGAACAGTTGACGGCATACCGCTTTGGCAGCACCGTTGCTGTTCACTATCAAAAAATAACAGGTAAGGAGAATTGTCGCTTACCTTTCCTAACCAGCATTACCTGGTCCAGGTTCAACGGGTTTGATCTCAGCCTGATAGTAAGGCACCCCGAGGTGAAATTGGGAATAGTCCCGGTTTCTGCCGCAAAGTTAGACACCTGCAGCGAATTTTGCGCAAATTATTTTTTTGGCTATCTTCCGTATTCATCTGGATGTATATATCACGCCGTATAGCAGGATCATTTTCGAAATTTTATTGTTAACTCAAACAGAAGCAAAATGATCAAACTGCAATTGATGGGCCGCCTCGGCCAGAATGCCAGCGAACATGCCGTCAACGGTAAAACAGTCCTCAACTTCAGTGTAGCACACAACGAGAAATTCAGGAACGCCCAGGGCGAGCTGCAGGAGCGCGTTGTATGGGTAAGCTGCGCCATGTGGGAGCCCGGCGCCGTGATGCCTTTCCTGGTACAGGGCAAAGCCGTCTACCTCGAAGGGGTGCCCGCGGTGAACCAGTACCGAAGCAATGCCGGGGAAGCCAAGGCCGAAATGAAAGTGCGCGTCACCTTCCTCCAGCTGTTGCCCGATGGCCGCAACGGCAGCGATAACCAGGAAATGGCGCCGGCTGTTTCACAACCGGCGGACGACCTGCCGTTTTAGAAAATGGGGAGAGGAAGAAAAAAAGTTCCGCTGAAATCCTTTGCTGGCAATGGTTTTCAATGCCATCCACTTTATTTTTTTTCACAACGAGTAAAAAATATTTGGTCAGGTTGAAAATTCCCTTACCTTTGCACCCACATTGCGAGGTAGAGCAGAGGTAGCTCGTCGGGCTCATAACCCGAAGGTCAGAGGTTCGAATCCTCTCCTCGCTACAAAAAACTAACACTAAAAAGCCGAAGCTAATTCGGCTTTTTTTATTTGTACTAAATTGCGATTATGCACCGTGCAGGATTTGTAAACATCTTCGGTAAACCGAATGCCGGCAAAAGTACTTTGCTGAACGCCCTGCTGGGCGAAAAGCTGGCTATTGTATCTCCGAAGGTGCAGACCACCCGCCACCGCATTACTGGCATTTTAACGGAGCCCGGTTACCAGGTTGTGTTTTCGGACACACCGGGCATCATTGACCCGAAGTACAAACTGCACGAAAAAATGATGGGCGCCGTGAAGTCTGCGCTCGAAGATGCCGACGTGGCCCTGCTCATTATGGATGTGCGCGACAACACCGAAGAATGCCTTGCCCTGTTTGATTCCCTCAAACTGAAAGCGCAATGCGTACTGGTGCTCAACAAAATGGATAACCTGGAGAAAGCCGAGCTCGACGCCCTGGTGGAACGATGCAAAGCCTGGGGCAAAGCCAAAGCGGTAGTGCCCATCTCGGCGCTGCAGAAAAAGGGGCTCGACACGCTGATGCAGGAAATCCTGCGGCTGCTGCCCGACGGCGAGCCGTTTTATCCGGAAGACACACTCACGGACCGTTCTACCCGCTTTTTCGTGGCGGAGCTGATCCGCGAAAAGATATTCATGCTCTTCGAAGAAGAGATTCCCTACCATACCGCCGTGGTGGTAACGCAGTTCCAGGAAAAGCACACGCTGACCAAAATAGCTGCGGAAATTATTGTGACGCGCGAAACCCAGAAAGGGATCATCCTCGGTGAAAAGGGTAAGTCCATCCGCGAGATTGGATCCCGCGCCAGGACGGATATAGAGAAGTTCCTCGACCGCAAGGTGTTCCTGGAGCTGCATGTGAAGGTGCGCGATAAATGGCGCGATAACGATAATTATCTCCGCGAGTACGGATTGATTTAACAGACAACAAAAAACAGATTAAGATGCCTGGTTTTACCGTAGCAATTGTGGGGCGTCCCAACGTAGGTAAGTCCACCCTGTTCAACCGCCTGCTGGAGCAGCGGAAGGCCATTGTGGACGATGTGAGCGGCGTTACCCGCGACCGGCAGTACGGCATTGCCGACTGGAATGGCAAAACATTCAACGTAATTGATACCGGCGGTTTCGTGGCCGGGAGCGACGATGTGTTCGAACGTGAAATCCGCAAACAGGTGAAAATCGCCATGCAGGAAGCCAATGTGGTGATCTTCATGTGCGACGTCACCACCGGCATTACCGACCTCGACGCCGAAGTGGCCGACCTGCTCCGCCGCTCCAGCAAACCCGTGTACCTGGCCGTGAATAAAGTGGATAACCATGAACGTCAGCTGGAAGCCACCGAGTTTTACAGCCTGGGCTTCGAAAACGTGTTTTTCCTCTCGTCCATGTCCGGCAGCGGAACCGGTGAACTGCTCGATGAAATCGCCGCGCTGATCCCGGAAGACGAGCAGGCCACCGCGGCCGACGAAGGTATTCCCAAAATCGCCATCATTGGTCAGCCCAACGTGGGCAAATCATCACTCCTGAACGCACTGGTAGGAGAGGAAAGAAACATCGTGTCAGATATCGCCGGCACCACCCGCGATACCATCCACACTCGGTACAACCTTTTCCAGAAAGATTTTATCCTCATCGATACCGCCGGTATCCGGCGCAAGAACAAGGTGCATGAAGACCTTGAGTTCTATTCCGTTATCCGCGCCATCAAGGCGCTCGACGAAGCAGACATCTGCCTGCTGCTGCTCGATGCGGAAAAAGGCATCGCCGCCCAGGACCTGAGCATTTTCAGCCTGGCCGCCCGTAAAGGCAAAGGGGTAGTGATCATGGTGAACAAATGGGACCTGGTTGAAAAACAGACCAATACCGCCCGCGATTACGAAAAACAGCTGAAAGAGCGCCTGGCGCCGTTTACGGATGTACCCATCATTTTCGGCTCCGTTACCGAAAAGCAGCGCATCTTCAAAACCGTGGAAACCGCCCTCGAAGTATACGAAAACCGCCAGCGCAAGGTGCAGACGTCGAAGCTGAACGAGGTGATGCTGAAGGCCATCGAATCGTACCACCCACCGGTGGTGCGCGGTACGGCCATCAAAATCAAATACGTAACGCAGTTGCCCACGCAAACGCCTGCATTCGCGTTTTTCGCCAACCTGCCGGACGATATCAAGACCCCGTACCGGAATTACCTCGAGAACAAGCTCCGGGAAAATTTCAACTTCAAAGGGGTGCCCGTGCGTATTTTCTTTAGAAAGAAGTAGAAGACGGACTTTTATATAAAAATATATTTTGTATAAAAGGATTTTTGTATAACTTTGCGGCGATTTAAAACACAAAATCACAATGAAAAAATTATTTGTATTAGCTATCGCTACCGGTCTGTTCGTAGCTTGCAACAACAGCTCTTCTCAGACTTCAGACTCTACCACCGTTACTGGTGATTCTGCAACCCTGAACGCTGCTCCTGCTGCTGATTCTCTGGCAACTCCCGCTGCTGACTCACTGGCTACTCCTGCTGCTGATTCTACAGTTGCTCCCGTTGCTGATAGCGCTCACAAACACTAAGATCGTTTGTAATAGCAAAAAGTATATGGCCCCGGAACACCCGTTCCGGGGTTTTTTTTATGCCTTTTGGGCCTTTTTTGGCCGGAAATCGACCGGTTTGACGCTGAAAACGGTCGTTTTGCCCTAATTTTGCAGTCTGGCACAGCAATTGCAAACCCCATCGTACTAAACCCGTCGGATGCAGCCATGAGAAAATTCTTCCTCACGATATTATTCCTGGGTGGCCTGGTGATTTTCGGTAAGGCCCAAACACCTGCGCTGCTTTCATTTACAGGCACGGATTTCCGCGCCATGGCGGAGTTCCCGAAAACAAAAAGAGACAGCATTCTCGTCAGCATCCAGCATCTGGGGCCGGACGACATTGCCGTTTCAGGGAACAACAGCATGGACTCCGTCCACCAGCAGCAGCTGAAAACCGTGATGTACGACATGCTCCAGCTGATGAAGCAGGTGCTGCAGGACCCCAACACGCTTCCGGAAGTGGAGCGGAAGGCCGCGGCACTCAACAAGCGCCTCTCATCCGTGCGGGAAGATATCGCCTACGAGGAAAACCTCCGCATCCTGAAGGCTGGTTATGAAGAAGATGTGCGTCGCCGCACCCAGGAATACGAGGCTAAAAATTACGCTACAGACAAGGAAAAGCGCATCGCCAAACGGGAACTGGAGCAGGAATTGCGCGACATCCGCCGCGATTTCGAGGAGGAAAGGGCGCGGCTGCGGCGAGGGTAATCCCCCGTTGGTGTCATATTTTGAAAATATAAAATACATACATTTGAAGGGCTGCACGGGCGGCCCTTTTTTAGTATCCCGGTACACCTAAACCCTGAGCCTATGTTTTCATCCGGTACTCCTGCATTCGTTGTGCGCGTATGGGGCAACAGCCTGGCGCTTTCTCCGTTGCTGAGCATTTTCCTGATGCTGGTAACCAACCTGACGAACCTCACTTACTGCTGGTTCCTTTTCCTGATCATGTTCTGCTGGGGCACGGTGGTGTCTATCCCGGCTTTCATCCTCTTCAACCTCGCCGTACGGCAGATCAACCGGAGAGTGCAGGGCGACAAAGAAAAGAAGTACTGGTGCCTGGCGGCCGGCAACCTGTTGTGGGTGCTGACATATGGCTGCGTGATTTACCTGGGCGGACTGGAGTATGCAGACAGGCTGGTGTCGATTACGCTGGGAATGTACCTGGTAACGCTTTCGGCCAGCATCCTGTATTGCCGGCTGGAACCGGCCATCGATAAAAATCCCGACACGGTATAAAAGAAAAACTCCCGGTGCAGCCGGGAGTTTTTTATCACTTCATTTATCACTTCATTTTGTTGAGCGCTTCGATGGCGCGCTGCAGCACCGGGTCGGTGGTGTTGGTGACGATGTAAAACCCTTCGCTTCGCCACAGCTGCCTGGCCAGGAGGGCTTTCAGCCGCAGCTTCACTTCCGCTTCATCTTTCGCCGTCATTTTGCCCATGTCCACTTTGGCGTTGGCCGCATGGGTGCGGAATGCGCTCATCAGGCCATTGTCTACCGCAAATTCGTTGTTGAACGCAACAGCGTCTTTGTATTTTTTGAAGTCGCCGGCGTGGGCGGTATAATATTCATAGATGAAGTCGCCGAAAATGTTGCGGTTGTACAGCTGGGTGAGCATGTTGGAGTAGCGTGTGGTATCGAACGGCACAAACACATCGGGCATGATGCCGCCGCCGCCGTATACGGTTTTACCGCCGGCCGTTTCGAATTTGACGGTATCAATAGGGCGGATGCTGTCGCGGTTCAGGAACTCGCCATGGCTGTACCGGTTGGCGATATCTTCCTCGTATGCTTCGCGGCCGTTCTGGTAGCTTTTCTGAATGCTCCGGCCGGAGGGGAGGTAGTAACGGGCCACGGTGAGGCGGAGGGTGCCGCCGTTGCTGAGGTCGAACGGTTCCTGCACGAGGCCTTTGCCGAAGCTGCGGCGGCCGATGATCTCGCCACGGTCCCAATCCTGCACGGCGCCGGCGAGCACTTCGCTGGCGGAGGCCGAGCCTTCGTCGATCAGCACGGTGAGGGCGCCTTTTTCGAATACGCCGGGCCGGGTGCATTTAAAGTCCTGGCGCGGAGAGCTTTTGCCCTGCGTGTAAACGATCAGTTTGTTGCCTTCCAGCAGCTCGTCGGCCAGGCGGGTGGCGGCATCCAGGAAGCCGCCGCCGTTCTGGCGGAGATCGATCACCAGCTTCTGCATGCCCAGTTTGTTGAGCTTGCGCACCGCTTCCATGAATTCGGTGTAGGTGGTGGCGGCGAATTTGCTGATTTTGATATAGCCGGTACCGGGAGCGGCCATGTAACTGGCGTCTACGCTGTACAGGGGAATCACGCCGCGTTTGATAAGCACGTCCAGCTGCTTGCTTCCACGGAGCATGGTTACTTTTACCGTGGAGCTGCGCGGGCCGCGGAGCAGCTTGCGGATTTTTTCGGAGGTGATGCCCGCGCCGGCCACGTGCACCGTGTCGTTCACCTTCAGTATTTTATCGCCCGTGAGCACACCGGCCGCATCGGAAGGGCCGCCGGCAATCACGCTCAGGATGTTCACCGTATCGCGGATGATATTGAATTCCACCCCGATGCCCTCGAAATTGCCGTCGAGGTCTTCGTTCACTTCCTGAACATCGGCGGGCGGAATATAAATGGAGTGCGGATCGAGGTGGCTGAGCAGGCCTTCGATGGCTTCTTCCTGCGCTTCGCCAAGGTCGAGCGTGTCTACATATTTATATTTCAGCAGGTCCATCACCTCTTGCAAAGAGCCCCGTTTGTTGGTGAAAAAGATGGCGGAATCGCTGTTGCGCGCGGCCGGCATCTTATGCCCCAGGAACATGCCCAGGGCCAATACCAGGGCAAATAGGAGGGGCAAAAAAACTTTTAACTTCCTGTTGTCAGACATATAGATATTTAAAACGTTGACGGGTAAAACCCTTTTGCTTAACTTGTGACAAAAATAACATATTCATAAGCAAAACATCTACATCAATTCCTTAATTTCATAAACGATCGGATATGCCTTCGAAAGTCAAGCTGGTAGCGGATAGCGGGTCTACAAAAGCAGAATGGTGCCTGATGAGCGGTAAAGAAAGGAAGACGTACCTCACACAAGGTATGAGCCCTTATTTTCTCACCAGCGTGCAGATGGAAGAACTGGTGCGGACGGAGTTGCTGCCGCAGCTGGACGGCGTGGTGCCGGATGAGGTGTTTTACTATGGTACCGGCTGTGCGGCGGAGCAGAACGTCAAACTCGTGCACAAAAGCCTGCACGCTATCTGGCCGGATGCCAAAATAGAAGTGAATCACGACCTGATGGCCGCCGCCCGCGCGCTCTGCGGCCACGAGCCCGGTATCGCCAGCATTCTCGGCACCGGTTCCAATTCCTGCTATTACGACGGCAACAACATCGTTAAAAATAATCCCGGCCTGGGGTACGTGCTCGGCGATGAAGGCAGCGGCGCTTTCCTCGGGAAAAAAATACTGCAGTACTACCTGTACCAGACCTTCGACGACGAGATGCGCTTCCGCTTCGACCAGAAGTTTGGCGTAGACAAAGACGCCATCCTCGAAAACGTATACCGCAAGCCGATGCCCAACCGGTACCTGGCCTCTTTCACCCCCTTCCTCGCCGAAAACCGCGGCCATTATATGATCGAGAATATCCTGGAAGACGGGCTGAACGATTTTTTCTTTAATCACCTTTATAAATACTCGGAGAGCTGGACCGTGCCGCTGCACTTTACCGGCAGTGTGGCCTGGCACTTCCGCGACATCATCGAAGAGCTTTGCCAGTTGTACGAGCTGCAACTGGGCAGAATACTCAAAAACCCGATGGACGGGCTCGCCGTTTATCATGAAGCATAATTAGGATATGGCATTTACCAAAGTAACAGAACAACCCAGCCACTACAGGCATCTCGAAACGATGACCATCCAGGAGGTACTGGCCAACATCAATAACGAAGACAAAACCGTTCCTCTGGCCGTTGAAAAGGCCATCCCGCAGATCACTAAACTCACCGCCGTTATTGCCGATAAAATGCTGGCCGGTGGCCGTCTCTTTTACATGGGAGCAGGCACCAGCGGCCGTTTGGGCATACTCGACGCGTCCGAATGCCCGCCTACGTATGGCGTGCCCCAGGGCCTCGTGGTGGGCCTCATTGCCGGCGGCGACTCCGCCATCCGCCGCGCGGTGGAAAACGCGGAAGACGACCGCGAGCAGGGCTGGCGCGACCTTCAGCAATACAACATCAACGAGAAAGACGTGGTGATCGGTATCGCCGCCAGCGGCACCACCCCATACGTGATCGGCGCCCTGAAGGCCTGCCGCGAGCACGGCATCGTTACCGGCAGCATCAGCTGCAACCCCGGTTCGCCCGTGTCCGAACAGGCAGACTATCCCGTGGAAGTAGTGGTGGGGCCCGAGTTCGTGACCGGCAGCACCCGCATGAAGAGCGGCACCGCGCAGAAACTCGTGCTCAACATGATCTCCACCACGGTGATGATACAGCTCGGCAGGGTAGAAGACAATAAGATGGTGAACATGCAGCTGAGCAACGAAAAGCTGGTAGACCGCGGCGTGAAAATGGTGATGGAACAGCTGCAGCTGAGCGACTACGATGCCGCCAAAGAGCTGCTGCTCGAATTCGGCAGCGTGAAGCGCGCCGTGGAAAGCAGGCAATAGAAAAAAATCATAAATTGCCGCCATGCACACTATAGAACCATTTTACAACTGGCGGCACCTGTACACAGCGGAGGAAGACGAGCTGTCGCCGTTCTATGGGCGGGAGTATAGCGAATTCGAATTCAACAATACCGTTTACAACTATTACATCCATCCGCAGTGGGACGATTTCGGCGCACCCAACCTGTACATGAAAATCCTTTTCGCGGATTACCAGTTCAATTACGCCATCATCGAGCTGATCGGGGAGTGGAACGATGCGGTGGAAAACAACATCATGACCCTGAAGCGCGACGTGATGGACGTGCTGATTGCCCAGGGCATCCACAAATTCATCCTCATCGCCGAAAATGTGCTCAATTTCTATTCGTCGGACGATTGCTACTACGAAGAATGGTGGGACGATATCCGGGACGATGGCGGCTGGGTGGCGGTGCTCAACATGCCCGTACAGACCCGCCAGGAGTTTGAAAGGGCCCGGCTGGACCATTACGTACACCTGTTCGACGAGCCGAAATGGCGAACTTTTCTGCCCCAGCACCTGTTTAACCTGGTGGATAACTGGATGATGCGCCGCCTGGAATAGGGTTATTTCGTGATAATTATCATTTGATTTTAATTTTTCATGTTATACATTTGCCCGACATTTCACTTATTTATTCATACTAAAGGAAGCTTAGAACGTATCTTATGAAATGGTCGCAATTCTTTAATACCACCATTGGTAAAAAATTGCTGGTAGGCGCTACCGGTTTGTTTTTGTGCTCGTTTGTGATCGTGCACCTGGCCGGAAACCTCTCCCTGCTGAAGGAAGACGGAGGAGAAGCCTTCAACACTTATGCGGCTTTCATGGGGCATAACGGTTTGATCCAGTTCATTGCCTGGGGCCTTAAAATCGTGATCCTGCTGCATGCGGTGATCGCCATCCAGCTCACCGTCCGCAACCGCGCCGCCCGCCCCGTTAAATACGCGGTGCACCCCGGCAACAAAACATCGTCGTGGTACAGCCGCCAGATGGCGGTGATGGGCAGCATTCTCTTCATCTTCATCGTTATCCACCTGTCGCAGTTCTGGTGGGCCATGCACTATGGCGACATCGGTAAGGTGAGCTATGGCGCCGTAACGGAAGTAGGTAACCTGTACGAGGTGGTTTGGTTCGCCTTCAAGGAATGGTGGATCGTGGCCCTGTACGTGATCGGGATGATCGCCCTTTCTTTCCACCTCATCCACGGCTTTAAAAGTGCCTGCCAGACCTTCGGGCTGAATCACAAAAAGTACAACGGGATTTTACATTTCATCGGCATCTGGATCTTCGGAATCCTTATCCCTGTTGGGTTTGCCGTTATTCCCGTGGTTATTTACTTAAAACAAATCTGATAAAGCAAGGATATATGTTGAACGCAAAAATTCCTGCAGGTCCGCTGGAAACCAAATGGAGCAAATATAAAAGCACCGTGAAGCTGGTGAACCCGGCCAACAAACGGAAGCTGGAAGTAATTGTAATCGGCACCGGCCTGGCCGGTGCTTCTGCAGCGGCTTCTCTGGCTGAATTAGGTTATAAGGTGAAGGCATTCTGTTTCCAGGACAGCGCCCGCCGCGCGCACAGTATCGCCGCACAGGGCGGTATCAATGCCGCCAAAAATTACCAGAACGACGGCGACTCAGTGTTCCGCCTGTTTTATGATACCGTAAAAGGTGGCGACTACCGCGCCCGCGAAGGCAACGTATACCGCCTTGCCGAGGTGAGCGCCGCCATCATTGACCAGTGTGTGGCGCAAGGCGTTCCCTTCGCCCGCGAATACGGCGGCCTGCTCAGCAACCGCTCTTTCGGCGGTACCCAGGTACAACGCACGTTTTACGCCGCCGGCCAGACGGGCCAGCAGCTGCTGCTCGGCGCCTATTCCGCTTTACAGCGCCAGGTAGCCCTCGGTAACGTGAAAATGTACAACCGCCATGAAATGCTCGACGTGGTGAAAGTGGACGGAAAGGCCCGCGGCATCATTGCCCGCGACCTCGTTTCCGGTAAGCTGGAACGCCACTTCGGCCATGCCGTACTGCTCTGCAGCGGCGGTTACGGGAACGTGTTCTTCCTGTCTACCAACGCCATGGGCTCCAACGTAACGGCCGCCTGGAAAGCCCACAAGCGTGGCGCCTATTTCGGCAATCCCTGCTTTACACAAATCCACCCTACCTGTATCCCCGTTTCAGGCGACCACCAGAGCAAGCTCACGCTCATGTCCGAGTCGCTCCGCAACGACGGCCGCATCTGGGTGCCCAAGAAAAAAGACGACAACCGCAAACCTGTTGATATCCCGGAAGAAGAAAGAGACTATTACCTCGAAAGGCGATATCCCGCTTTCGGTAACCTCGTTCCCCGCGACGTGGCATCCCGCGCCGCCAAGGAAAGATGCGACGCCGGTTACGGCGTAGGCTCTTCCAAAATGGCCGTGTACCTCGATTATGCAGACGCCATCGTGCGCTACGGCACCATCGAGGCCAGCAAGAAAGGACAGGACCACGCGCCGAAAGACGAGATCATTGCCATGGGTAAGGTGGTGGTGGCGGAAAAATATGGCAACCTGTTCGACATGTATGCCAAAATCACCGGTGAGAACCCGTACGAAACCCCGATGCGCATTTACCCCGCGGTGCACTACACCATGGGCGGCCTCTGGGTGGACTACGAACTGATGACCACCGTTCCCGGCCTCTATGCGCTCGGCGAAGCCAACTTCTCCGACCACGGCGCCAACCGCCTCGGTGCATCCGCGCTCATGCAGGGCCTGGCCGACGGCTACTTCGTGATTCCTTACACCGTCGGTAATTACCTGGCCGAGGAGATTCATACCAAACCCATTCCGCTCGATCATCCGGCCTTCGTACAGGCGGAGCAGGAAGTGCAAAGCCAGCTCGATACCCTGATGAACATCAAGGGCCAGCATTCGGTAGATCATTTCCACAAAGCGCTCGGCAAAATCATGTGGGATAAATGCGGTATGGCCCGTAACGAGCAGGGGCTCAAAGAAGCGATCGAAGAAATTCGCGCCCTCAAAGCCGAATTCTGGAAAAACGTGCGCATCCCCGGCAAGCAGAACGAGTTCAACCCTGAACTGGAAAAAGCCGGCCGCGTGGCCGACTTCCTGGAACTGGGCGAGCTGATGTGCATGGACGCGCTCAACAGGCGCGAATCGTGCGGCGGCCACTTCCGCGAAGAATCTCAGGAAGACGGCGGCGAAGCCAAACGCGACGACGCCAACTTCCAGTACGTGGCCGCATGGGAATATAAAGGCCCCAGCAGCTTCGAAATGCACAGGGAAGACCTCGCATTCGAAATCGTGAAACCCACGCAGCGTAATTACAAATAAAGCAGTTGATAAGGAACTTATAAATCTTTCAAATTATGAAGCTCACATTAAAAGTTTGGCGCCAGCAAAACGGACAGGACAAAGGGAAGTTCGAAGACTACCAGGTTTCGGACGTTTCCAAAGACATGTCCTTCCTGGAATTGTTTGACGTGTTGAACGAGCGTTTAATCAACGAAGGAAAAGACCCCATCGCATTTGACCACGACTGCCGCGAAGGTATCTGTGGCGCATGCTCTATGTATATCAACGGCCGCGCACACGGCCCCTGGAACGAAACTACCACCTGCCAGCTGCACATGCGGGCATACAACGATGGCGACACCATCGTGGTGGAGCCCTGGCGTGCCGCGGCTTTCCCGGTGATCAAAGACCTGACGGTAGACCGCTCCGCGTTCGACCGCATCATCCAGGCCGGCGGTTACATTTCCGTGAACACGGGTAACGCCGTGGATGCCAACGCCATTCCCATCGATAAAACGGACGCCGACCACGCGTTTGCGGCTGCGGCCTGTATCGGTTGCGGCGCCTGCGTAGCGGCCTGTAAAAACTCCTCAGCCATGCTGTTCACCTCTGCGAAAGTATCGCAGCTGGCATTACTGCCCCAGGGCGACCCCGAGCGCACGCAACGCGCGCTCAACATGGTGGCGCAAATGGACAAGGAAGGTTTCGGGAGCTGCACCAACACCGGCGCCTGCGAGGCCGAATGCCCCAAAGGCATCTCCCTCACCAACATCGCGCGCCTCAACCGCGAGTTCATCAGGGCAGGGTTTTCTTCTGAAGCATAATCCCTCCGGATTAAAAATAACGGAAGGCTGCCGGGTGAACCGGCAGCCTTTTTTCGTGCCGGCAGTATGCCCGCCGAAGCAATGCGTGCCTGCGATATCGACGATGCGCGACCCTTCCGCGAAGCCCGTTTCCCCGCACACCCCGCTATCTTTTCACTGCTCCCGGTTTTGAGCCGCCCGCCCTGTTTGCCCATTTGCGCCGCCCGCGTTTTTTATTATCTTGTAAGGCACTTAAACCGAGAAATCATGTCTAATTCCCGTCGAAAGTTTATCCGGCAGCTGGGCAGCACTGCCGCGTTGCTGGGCGCCGGTTCTCTGGGCGCTTTTGCAGCAGACCCTACCAAACAGTACATCCTTGAGCCCTCCAAACCCGTCAGTGCAAACGACAAAATTCGTATAGCCGGTATTGGTATGGGAATCATGGGCTTTGGCGACGTCAACACCGCCCTGAAAGTACCCGGCGTTGAACTGGTGGCCGTGGCCGACCTGTACGACGGCCACCTCGAGAAAGCCAAAAGCGTGTACGGCAACCACCTGTTCACTACCCGCGATTACCGCGAAATCTTGGAAAGAAAAGACATCGACGCCGTGATCATCGCCACGCCCGACCATTGGCACGATACACAGTCGATCGCCGCCATGGAAAAAGGCAAGGCCGTGTATTGCGAAAAGCCGATGGTGCAGCAGATAGCGGAGGGGCATAAAGTGATTGCCGCCCAGCAGCGCACCAAAGCCGTGTTCCAGGTAGGCAGCCAGCGCGTGAGCAGCGTAGCCCTCGCGGAGGCCCGCAAACGTTACCTTGCCGGCGACATCGGCCAGCTCAATCTCGTGGAAGCGAAGATAGACCGTCACAGCGCCCTGGGCGCCTGGCAGTATTCCATCCCCACAGATGCCAACCCGAAAAACATCGACTTCGATACCTTCCTGAAGGATACCGCCAAAGTGCCGTTCGACCCCGTGCGCTTCTTCCGCTGGCGCAACTACCGCGCCTACGGCACCGGCGTGCCCGGCGACCTGTTCGTGCATCTCATTACCGGCCTGCACTTCATCGTAGGTTCTAAAGGCCCTTCCTCCATTTATTCCAGCGGCAACCTGGTGCAGTGGAAAGATGGGCGCGACGTGCCCGACGTGATGGTGGCCATTTTCGATTACCCCGCCACGAAAGAGCATCCCGCATTCCAGATGACGCTGCGCGTGAATTTCGCGGACGGCGGCGGTGGCGGTGAATTCACCCGCCTCATCGGTACGGAAGGCGTGATGGAAATGGGCTGGAACGACTTTAAGGTAAAACAGCACAAACTCCCCGTAGCACCGGGTTACGGCGGATGGGACACCTATAACACCTTCACCAGGAAAGAACAGGAGGAATTCGTAAAAGCCTACAACGCGAAGTTCTCGGAAGCAGACCGCGCACAGGCCAGAACTACCGAATCTGCCTACCGCGCCCCGGCCGGCTACGACGACCGCTACGACCACTTCGTGAACTTCTTCGAAGCCATGCGCAACAAAAAACAGGTAGTGGAAGACGCCACCTTCGGGTTGCGCGCCGCAGGGCCCGCACTGGCCGCCAACGAGAGCTACTTCTCCAAAAAAGTGATACACTGGGATAGCGAGCACATGAAAATCAAATAAGCAGCTTTCGATAAAATACCGTCGTCCCCTGCAGGTTCTCCCGGAATCTTCAGGGGACGCTTTTTTTCCTTACATTTAAATATCCTAAACCTGTATTATGAAAGCTATTACAATCCCACTATTGGCCGCCACAGCCCTGGCAGCCTGTAACAACGCAGAAAAAAAACAGGAGAAAATGAATGTGAAACCGCCCGTAGCTGAAAAGGTCCGGCATGAATTTCCCGCCATCCACGGAGATGTGCGGACAGATGATTATTATTGGCTCAACCAGCGCGAAAACCCCAAAGTGATCGCCTACCTCACCGCCGAAAACAAATACACCGATACGATGCTGTCGCCCGTGAAGGGATTCCGGGAAAAGCTGTACGACGAACTGAAGGGGCGTATCAAGGAAAAAGATGAGTCCGTTCCCTACTTCTCCAACGGGTACGTGTATTATACCCGCTTCGAAGAAGGCAAGGAATATCCCATCTACTGCCGCAAAAAAGGCAGCGATTCCGCCCCTGAAGAAGTGATGCTCAACGTGAACGACCTCGCCAAAGGCTACGCCTATTACAACGTGGCGGGCATGAGCGTGAGCCCGGACAATAAACTCGTGGCCTATGGCGTGGATACCGTGAGCCGGCGCAAATACACGATCTACTTCAAGAACCTCGAAACGGGGGAACTGCTGCCGGACATCATCGCCAACACCACCGGCGGCTCCACCTGGGCCAACGACAATAGAACGCTGTTCTACACCCGCAAGAACGATTCCACGCTCCGCTCCGAAAGCATCTCCAAACACGTGCTGGGCACCGAGCCGAAAGCGGATAAAGTGGTGTTCTTTGAAAAGGACGACACGTACAACACCTGGGTGTACAAAACGAAATCCCGCAAGTACATCGTGATCGGCTCCGGCGCCACCCTCTCGTCCGAATACCGCATCCTGGATGCGGACAATCCCGAAGGCGCATTCAGGATCTTCCATCCCCGTGAAAAAGATATGCTATACGACATCGACCACCGCGGCGACAAGTTTTATGTGATCACCAACAAGGACGCGAAAAACTTCCGGCTGATGGAAACGCCGCTCGACAAAACCGGCAGGGAAAACTGGAAAGAAGTGATTCCCCACCGTACGGACGTGCTGCTCGAAGGCATGGAGCTGTTTAACAATTACATGGTGCTGAGCGAACGCAAAAACGGCTTGTCGCAATTGCGCATCATCAACAGCCTCAGCGGGCAGGAGCATTACCTCGATTTCGGGGAGCCGGCCTATGTGGCCTACGTGTCCACCAATCCGGAAATGGACAGCAAGCAGCTGCGTTACGGCTACACCTCGCTCACCACGCCCAATTCCACCTTCGACTATAACATGGACACCAAGGAAAAGGAGCTGAAAAAGCAACAGGAAGTGCTGGGCGGCTACGACCCGAAGAACTACGTTACCGAAAGGCTTTTTGCCACCGCTACAGACGGTACCAAGGTGCCCATTTCGCTGGTGTATAAAAAAGGATTCGAGAAAAACGGGAAGCAGCCGCTGTTGCTGTATGGTTATGGTTCCTACGGGGCCTCGACGGACCCGTATTTCAACAGCAACCGCATCAGCCTGCTCGACCGTGGTTTCGCCTATGCCATCGCCCACATCCGGGGCGGGCAGGAAATGGGGCGCCAGTGGTATGAAGACGGGAAAATGTTCAAAAAGAAAAACACGTTCACCGATTTCATCGATTGCGCCGAATTCCTCATCAGGGAAAAATACACCGCCAAAGAACATCTTTATGCCATGGGCGGAAGCGCCGGCGGCCTGCTGATGGGCGCCGTGATCAATATGCGCCCCGACCTCTGGAGAGGCATCATCGCCGCCGTACCGTTCGTAGACGTGATGACCACCATGCTGGATGCGTCTATCCCCTTAACGACCGGCGAATACGACGAATGGGGTAATCCCAACAACAAGGATTCCTACGAGTACATGAAATCCTATTCACCGTACGACAATGTGGCCAGGAAGCCGTACCCGAATATGCTCGTTACCACCGGTCTCCACGACTCGCAGGTGCAATACTTCGAACCGGCCAAATGGGTGGCCAAGCTGCGCGAAATGAAAACGGACGACAACCTGCTGCTGCTCGAAACCAATATGGATGCGGGCCACGGCGGAGCGTCGGGAAGGTTCAAGGCGCTCAAAGACGTGGCGCTGCAATACGCGTTTATCTTTTACCTGGAAGGGATTTCGAAGTAAGAAACGAGGGTGGGGCCGCATACCGGTACCTTCACCCGATACAAAAGGAAAGGCTGGCCCTGCACGGGCCAGCCTTTCCTTGTTATTACAGATTGCCGGAGGAATACGTCACTTCGCCAGCTTCTTCAGCCGGAACCCCACAGAAATGAGGAATATCCCGAAAAACAACGCATAAAACGCCAGCCACCACGAAATCACCACCACGCCTGTAAGCGGCTGGGCCAGTAGCAGTATCCCGAATAAAATCGACAGTATACCCGCCAGAATAAGCATCCATTCGTTCGTAATCTCTTTCCGCAGCCGGATGGCCAGGATGATTTCCAGCACGCCCGTTACCAGCGACCAGATGGCTACCAGCACCACGAGGAACAGGGCCGTTACCCCGGGGCTGAACAGCGCGATCAGGCCGGCGACGATGCTCACCAGCCCCTCCAGTACCAGCGCCCACCAGTGGCTGTCGGTTTTCATGATGCGGAAGCCATGCACCAGGGTGAATATACCGTCCACGAACAGGTAAGCTCCCAGGAATATCACGAGGATAGACAGGGTAATGGCCGGCCAGAGAAAGGCCAGAATGGCGAAAAGCACGGCCAGCGCGCCGCGGAGCGCTACCAGCCACCAATATTTGGCTAATTGATGAATCATGACACTGCTTTTTAGTTGTAATTGTTAACAATACATATCGTTAAATTGTTCAATGAGCGGCAGGGGCGGGCTTTCGGAAGAGCGTGGAGATATCCCGTATATTTCGTAACTTTGCGGCTTCAAATTTACAGCCAGCAATGATTAGTGTTAAAAATGTCACGCTTTCTTTCGGTAAGAGGGTTTTGTTCGATGAAGTGAATATCAACTTTACGAAAGGCAACTGCTATGGAGTGATCGGCGCCAATGGGGCCGGGAAGTCCACTTTCCTGAAAATCCTGTCCGGAGAAATCGAGCCCAACAAAGGCACGGTGGAAATCACCCCCGGCGAGCGTATGTCTGTCCTCAAGCAGAACCACTACGAGTTCGACGAAATCACCGTATTGAACACGGTGCTGATGGGCAACAAAAAGCTCTGGGAAATCGCCGCCGAAAGAGACAGCATTTACGCTAAGGAAGATTTTACGGAGGAAGACGGCATGCGTGCCGGTGAGCTGGAAGCGGAATACGGCGAAATGGGCGGCTATACGGCCGAGAGCGACGCAGGAGTGCTGCTGGGTGACCTGGGCGTGAAAGAAGAGCTGCACCAGGTGCTGATGAAAGACCTGAGCGGGGCTCTCAAAGTGCGTGTACTGCTGGCGCAGGCCCTGTTCGGCAACCCGGACATCCTGCTGCTCGACGAACCGACGAACCACCTCGACGTGGAAACCATCGGCTGGCTCGAAAATTTCCTGGCTGATTATGAAAACATCGTGATTGTGGTAAGCCACGACCGTCACTTCCTCGATGCCGTGTGTACCCACGTGGCCGACGTTGACCGCGCCAAAATCAAGATATTCACCGGTAACTATTCCTTCTGGTACGAATCCAGCCAGCTGATGGCCCGCCAGATCAATGATAAGAACAAGAAGATGGAAGAGAAGCGGAAAGACCTGCTGGACTTTATCGCCCGCTTCAGCGCCAACGCTTCCAAATCCAAACAGGCTACTTCCCGTAAGAAAGCCCTGGAGAAACTGGTGATTGAAGACATCGAGCCTTCCAGCCGCAAATACCCCGGCATCATCTTCAAGCAGCTGCGCGAAGTAGGGAACCAGATCCTGAATGTGGAGAAACTGGAAAAGAGCATCGACGGCCGCAAGCTGTTCAGCGATGTGACTTTCTCCGTGAACAAGGGCGACAAAATCGCCTTCCTGTCTAAGGACCACCTGGCCCTGAGCACTTTCTTCGACATCATCAACGGCGACCAACAGGCAGACGGCGGCAAGCTCGAATGGGGCACCACCGTTACCAAAGCATACCTGCCCGACGATAACGCGGAATTCTTCAAAAGCAATTATAACCTGATGGACTGGCTGCGCCAGTACGTGCCGCCGCATGTAACCGATGTGGACGAGCCCTTCCTGCGCGGCTTCCTGGGCCGTATGCTCTTCAGCGGCGACGAAATCATGAAAAAAACGACGGTACTGAGCGGTGGCGAAAAAGTACGCTGCATGGTATCGCGCATGATGCTGCAGGACCCCAACGTGGTGATCCTCGACGAGCCCACCAACCACCTCGACCTGGAATCCATCCAGTCGTTCAACGAAAGCATGAAAGACTTCAAAGGGATCGTGCTGTTCACCACGCATGACCATACCTTCATGCAATCCGTGGCCAACCGTATCATCGAAATCACGCCTTCCGGCATCATCGACCGCCTGTGCTCTTTCGACGAATACCTGGCAGACGAGCGGGTGAAAAATCTCCGTGCCGAAATGTACGGCGAGGCTGTTACAGCGTAGAAAATGAAAAATAAATAAATGCAAAAAGAGCGGAAATGATTCCGCTCTTTTTTTATGGGTTACTTTTTTGGGTATAGCTCTCTTTTCAGAGATATTCTTCAATGACTTTCATTTTCGATTTGTCAAGCGGCTTGGTAATGTAAGCCATCAGCTCGGGTGTTTTCTTGACTTTCTCCATATCCTGGATGTTCATGGACGAGGAGCACATAATGATCGGCACATGCTTCCGTAAACGGTTTTTGAGCCCGCGGAAAGCCTCGATGAAGTCCCAGCCGTTCATGCGCTGCATGTTCATGTCCAGGATAATGAGGCAGGGCAGGTTCCGTTCCGCAAATGCGCTCAGGTCTTCAATGGCGTCTTCCGCTGATAAAAAGGAATTGACCGCTACATTCCAGCCCTGCAATCCAAACATCTTCTTAACAATAAAGTGGAAAATCTCATCATCGTCGATTACATAAACTACTTTATTTGTGTTTGCCATGTCATAAATATTATCGAATAGCTCCATAATTCAGTCTAACGAAGACGAAACAATCGTCACAAGCACCGGCTTCCACGAAATTCAGTCGAAAATATATCCGGGGATACCGTTTTCCTGATTTCTTCGCAAAGAAAGTTAATTTTATTTTATTTTTATATATATTTTAAATTCAATAACCAATCTTTAACAATCCTGGAAAGAATAAAAAAGGTGCGGCTCGCGGCCGCACCTTTGTGCTTATCGAATGTTGGATTGTCTATCGTGTGGTCTGATTAATTAAAGAGACCGCCTTTTTTAAGATTTACTTTACCGGCGCCGATTCTGAAACCGTCCTGGTATATTTCCACGGTGTAATCACCGGGTTTGAAGTCGGAATTTTGTTTCCAGTCCATGCTCACCGGGGTGGTGCCGCCTGCCACGTAAGAAACGGTTTTCTTTACGGTGTACAGTTTTTCGGTACCGTCTTCCAGGGTGAAGCGGCCGCTGCCCAGGGCTTCAACCGCCAGGGGAGAACCGTCGGGAGCGGTGATGGCTACGTAGATGTCTTTATCGCCGGTGGTGGCAATACGGTTGTCTACGTCGAAGCTCACACGCATCATATCGGCCCTTTTGGCTTTGCTGGTTACTTCTTCTTTACCGTTACGCCGAACGTTGATGGGCGACAGTTTGATGTTGGAAGCATGCAGCACGGAACCGATTTCAACGCGTTTGCCCAGGCTGTCTTTCACGGTGGTCACCGAGTCGCGTTCCTTGCGGGCAACATCGCGCTCGCCGGTGATCACGATTTTTTCACCTTCCAGTCTTTCGATGGTTTGCACGTAAGACTCGGTGGTGGCTTTCAGTTGCTCGATCAGCCTTCTTGCTTCGGCGAGCTCTGCAGCAGTCGCGTTCTTGTTGCTGAGGATGCTGCTGATCCGGCCTTTCATGTCGGCAATTTCTTTATCCTTGCTTTTTACGAGGCTGTCCATGCGGCTGTTCTGGGAGATCAGATCGTCCAGGCGGGCCTGGGCAGCGTCGTACTCAGATTGCAGTTCGTTCCGGGAATTGGTCAGTGTGTCCAGCTGATTTTCTTTCACCACAAGTTCCTTGCTCGTCTGGCTCTTGTCATAAAACATGTACCCCCACGTACCCACCAGCGCGGCAATGAGAACCCCGTAAATAACTCCGTTTTTGTTGCTTTTTGGTTTTTCAGGTCCGGAAGTACCGGGCGTACCGGTATTGAAAGTGTTTTCCGCCATAGTGATGTTGTTTATTTTTTGATTGTTTATATGGGTAAAATTTTTTCTGAAAATCGGTAACGTTAAATTTTACTTAATTTACACGTTTTAAACTCTTTTGGCTGTGCTCAATACCGTTGCCCTCGATCAATTACTCCTCCTCGACATAGAAACTACCCCGCTAACGGCAGACTTCAATCACCTGCCAGACGATATACAACGTCTGTGGCTGGAAAAAAATACAAAAACTGCGCCAGAATCTGAGAACGGGGCGGAAGCCTTCGCAGAAAAAGCAGGTTTGTATGCCGAGTTCGGGCGCATCGTATGTATTTCGGCCGGTTTTTTTTATACGGAAAGCGGTCATTATCAATTGCGTATAAAGTCTTTCGCCGGTGAAAACGAGCAGGAAGTGTTAATCGGCTTCCTTGAGCTGGTGCAGAAATTTTTTACAAAATTTCCACGTTTCCAGTTTGCCGGCCATAACATCCGCGAGTTCGATATTCCCTATCTTTGCCGCCGTGCATTAATTAATGGCCTGAATCTGCCGGCTCCCATGCAGGTGCATAATTTCAAACCCTGGGAGTCGCCCATGCTGGATACCTTGCAGATATGGCGTTTCGGGGAATTCAGAAACTATACTTCCCTCAAGCTGCTGGCGGCCGTACTCGGCATTCCCACGCCGAAAGACGATATCGACGGCAGCATGGTGGGCAGGGTGTTCTGGGAAGAAAAGAACCTCCCCCGCATCGTGGAATACTGCCAGAAAGATGTGCTCACGGTAGCCCAACTGCTGCTCAGGTTCAAAGGAATGCCGCTGCTGGGAAAAGAGGAAGTTTCTTTTGTGTAAGGTCTACGCATAATCAACGAGAACATGGAATACCAGGATATCATAAAAGAATGGAAAAGCAATAAGTTCCGGCCGCTTTACTGGCTGGAAGGGGAAGAGGATTTTTTTATCGACCAGGTGGTGGAATATGCCGAGCACAAGCTGCTCAGCGAAGCCGACCAGGGATTTAACCTGACCGTGTTTTACGGCAAGGACACCGACTGGGCTACCGTCATCAACGCCTGCCGCCGCTATCCCATGTTCGCAGAGCGCCAGGTGGTAATACTCAAAGAAGCGCAGGCCATGCGCGACCTGCTGAAGCTCGAAGCTTACATCTCCCAGCCGCTCGACTCCACGGTTTTTGTGGTGGCGCACAAGCAGGGAAAGCTCGACGGGCGCAGCAAAATGTCGAAGCTGATCAAAGAAAAAGGCGTGGTGCTGGCGACCAAAAAACTGTACGACAACCAGCTGCCTTCCTGGGCGGAAGCCTATGTGCGCGGCCAGGGCCTTTCCATTTCGGAAAAAGCCTGTGTGCTGCTGGCGGACCATATCGGGAACGACCTGTCGCGCATCGCCAACGAAATCGACAAGTTGCTGGTGAACCTGCCCGCCGGGAAAAAGATAGACGAAAGCGATATCGAAAAATATGTGGGCATCAGCAAGGAATACAACGTTTTTGAATTGCAGAACGCGCTGGGCCAGCAAGACATCGGGAAGGTGATGCGCATCGTCAAATATTTCACCGCCAATCCTAAAGCAGCGCCCATCCAGATGGTGATCCCGGCCCTGTATAACTATTTTGCGAAAATCAGCCTGTTGTTCGGTGTCAAAGGAGGGGAGAAGGAAATGGCGTCCGCGCTGGGCGTGCACCCCTTTTTCCTGAAAGATTACACGGCTGCGGCCCGCAACTACGGCGCCGAAGGAGCGGAGCGCGCCATCCTGCTGCTGCACCAGTACAACCTGCGCAGCATCGGTATCGGCGACGGCGGCAACGAAGACGGGGAGCTGATGAAGGAACTGCTGTTCCGGATTATGCGGCCGTAAAACGCCATATGAGATTTGAAGCCGGCTGAATGCCGGCTTTTTTCGTTCGGGGCATTCTTTCGGCGGTGGTACTACCGTCACGTGAAGCCGATACCAGCCTGCAAAGGACGGTCGGCATGAACGAAACCCGGTCCGGCGCCGCTTTATTCCGCCAGCGCCCTGGCTTTTTCCACGTCGTCTTTCATCTGCACCACGAGTGCGTCCACGGAATCGAATTTTTTGTCGGAGCGGATGTAATCGAGGAAGTTGACACGGATGGGGTGACCGTAGATGTCTTCATTGAAATCAAGGATAAACACCTCAATTCTCAGTTCGGTGCCGTTAAACGTTGGCCGGGTGCCGATGTTCAGCGCACCTTTGAGCGTGCGGCCGCCGGTGGCCACCGTTACGGCATATACACCCTGTGCGGGGATGAGCTTCCGGCTATCGGTCAGGGAAATGTTGGCGGTGGGGAAACCCAGCTGCCGCCCCATTTTGTCACCATGCACCACTGTGCCGTTGAGAAAGTACGGATAGCCCAGCAGTTCGTTGGCCAGCTGCACGGCCCCTTCCTGCAGGCTTTTACGGATTTTGGTGGAGCTCACGGTCAGGTTGTGCACCACCTGCTGGGGGATTTCCAGCAGCCGGAAGCCGAATTTCTGTTGCTCCGCTTCCAGCAGCTCCAGCCCGCCTTCGCGGTTGTGGCCGAAGCGGTGGTCGTAGCCGATGATGATGGTATGCGGGTTGAATGTGCGGATGAGAAAATCTTCGAGATAGGCCGTGGCGGAAAGCTCTGAAAATGCTTTGGTGAACGGTACCACCACCAGGTGGTCGATGCCCTGCTGTTCCAGCAGCATGATCTTTTCGTCGAGCGTGGTGAGGAGGTGCACCGGTTGGTTGTGCGGCGCCAGCACCGCACGCGGGTGCGGGTCGAAAGTGATAATCACCGTTTCGCCGTTGCAGAACGCCGCCGCTTCCTGCAATTGCTGCAGGATATACTGGTGGCCGGTATGCACGCCGTCGAAAGTGCCGATGGTGATCACTGCATTCCTGAAAACGGGCAGCTGTTGTAAGTCTCTGTGAACCTGCATGGTGGAACGGTCATATTTTCAAAAACGCCGTGCAAATCTAAATGTTTTGGGCGGAATCCAAAGCAGCCTTGCCGCGTATGGGCAGAATCTTTTACTTTTGCACTTTCTAAACTTACAATCGTGGATCAAAATCTCTACGCCCAGCGGGGTGTTTCAGCCGGAAAGGAAGATGTGCACAACGCCATCCGTAATATTGACAAGGGACTGTTTCCCCGCGCCTTCTGCAAAATCATCCCGGACATCCTGGGCGGAGATGAGCAGTGGTGCAATATTATGCATGCAGACGGGGCCGGCACCAAATCGTCGCTGGCGTACGCCTACTGGAAAGAGACGGGCGACCTGGGCGTTTGGCGCGGCATTGCGCAGGATGCCATCATCATGAACACCGACGACCTGCTTTGCGTAGGGGCTACCGATAATATTCTGCTGTCTTCCACCATCGGCCGCAATAAGAACCGTGTGCCGGGCGAAGTGATCGCCGCCATCATCAACGGCACCGAAGAAATCCTCGAAGAGCTGCGCAGCTACGGGATGGGGATTTATTCCACCGGGGGCGAAACCGCGGATGTGGGCGACCTGGTGCGCACCATCATCGTGGATTCCACCGTTACCTGCCGCATGAAACGGGCAGATGTGATATCGAACGACCGCATTGCCGCCGGCGATGTGGTGGTGGGCCTTGCCTCCTACGGACAGGCTACTTACGAACGCGAATACAATGGGGGCATGGGCAGCAACGGCCTCACCTCCGCGCGCCACGACGTGTTCAACAAGAGCGTGGCCGAAAAATATCCCGAAACGT
Organism: uncultured Chitinophaga sp.; assembly: GCA_965653365.1. GTDB lineage: Bacteria > Bacteroidota > Bacteroidia > Chitinophagales > Chitinophagaceae > Chitinophaga. The sequence continues at coordinate 152,905 of CBFGZV010000007.1, forward strand.
ACGACCCTGCCATCCCGAAAGAGCTTGTGTTCAGCGGGAAAAAAGGGCTGAAAGACCTGGTGGAAATCCCCGGTCATGGCAACATCACCACCGGCAAGCTGGTACTGTCGCCCACCCGCACGTATGCGCCGGTGATCAAACAAATCCTCGAAAACTTCCGTCCGCAGGTGCACGGTATGGTGCATTGCAGCGGTGGCGCCCAAACGAAGGTGCTGCACTTCATCGAAAACCTGCACGTGATCAAAGACAACCTGTTTCCCATTCCGCCCCTGTTTTCGCTCATCCAGGAACAGTCCGGCACCAGCTGGAAGGAAATGTACCAGGTGTTCAACATGGGCCACCGCATGGAGCTCTACGTGCCGGAAAACATCGCGGACGACATCATCCGCATCAGCCAGACGTACAATATCGATGCGCAGATCGTTGGCCGCGTGACAGACAGCCCGGCAAAAAAAGTAACAGTAAAAAGCGCCTTCGGCGAATTTGAATATCTCTAGAGTGGCAGGCAGTAACTGCTTTGCGCTGTTCTCTTTGAATGCCCGGCTATCCGCCGGGTATTTTTTTGCGTGTTGTTTTTTGTTTGCGCAGTTTGTTTAATGCTGTAAGACCAGTCTTTTCCGCCATTCCAGCTCAGCGCTAGCCCATTCAGATGTAGTTCATCCGAGTACTAGGTCCTGCAGGAGCAGTCATTCCGCATATTGGGAGGAAATATACCAGCGGGTATTGATTGGCGTAGCGGTGTTTCCCGGCGTTCCATACGAGCAAAAATCACCTGCCGTTTATGATGCTATAGTTAACCGGAAACGCATGTTCCGCCGCAACTTTCTGCCCGTTTTTGATGGCAGGTTCCCAATTGGGCATCGCTTTGACGAGCTCCAGCGCTTCTTCCTCCAGCCCGTAGCCAATTGGCTGGCTGACGACGCGGAAGTTGGAAAGCTCGCCCGTTTCGCTGATCAGCATGGAGATGACGACCTGGCCTCCCACACCTTGTTCGATCGCCTGGCGCGGGTACCGCAGCTTGCTGTTGATGAATTCGGCGGCTCCGAGGTCGCCGCCGGGGAAGTGCGGCGGCATGTCGAGCGAGAAAGTGCGCAACGGCTCTGCGCCTGCCTGTGGCTGGAGGTAAAACCTGCCGGACACCACATATTGCGTGAATGTTTTTCTGCCTTTCACGAGCCCGGGCTCCCAGGCCGGCATTTTTTTGATCATGTTTACCAGTGCGCGGCTGAAGGGATCGGTCAGCCCCGTGGGCACGGTGCTGATGAAGGAGATTTTTCCTTTCCGGTCTACCACCAGCCTCGCCTGGGCAACGGAGCCTTCTTCCGAATAGTCGCCCTTCGCCGGCATGTCGATGTGGTGATTGATGAACTGCACCAGCGAATCGGTGCCGCCCGGGAAAACCGGGTCTTTGTATGGCTGCTGGGCCGCAGCCGGTGTGATGAACGCGATGATAAGCACCGCAATGAGGTTTCTGGTCATAGGGATAGGATTTTCAGGGATGAATATATGAAAAAATGCGTCGTGAAAACGACGCATCTGTTCTATCGTATTATTCGCATTATAGTCTAGTGTAGTCTGAAAGCGATAGGCAGGCGAACTTCTGCAGGCACCTGACGGCCGCCATCCCTTGCAGGCTTCCACCTGGGCATGCCGTGCACCACCCGCAGGGCTTCTTCTTCCAGGCCACCGCCGAGCCGCTGGCTGGCGATTTTCGTATTCGTCATGGAGCCATCGGGTGCAACAACAAAAGATACGAGGATGTTGCCCTGTATTTTGCTGTTGCGTGCCGCAGTAGGGTAGCGCAGGGCGCGGTTGAGATATTTTGAAAGGGCCGCTTCACCGCCGGGAAATGCCGGCATTTCGTCCGGGATGCGGTAAACGCCCTGGTAGGTCGCATCTGGACCGGCTTTATCGTCTTTGGTGCCGTCGGTCAGGGTAAAGCGAATCGGAAGATTGAACATGACCGCCACGTTGCGGCCATTTTGCTTGCCGGGGATCCAGTTGCCCATGGCTTGCACTACGCGGACGGCTTCCTCTTCCAGACCGCCGCCTTTGGGGCGCCCGACCGTTCTCACGCCGGTAATTACCCCGTTGCTTTTAACGGTAAATGAAACGAACACGGTGCCGGCAATGCCTTTTTCCGTGGCCGCATGCGGGTAGCGGATCGATCTGCTCAGGTAACGGGCGAGGGCTTCCTCACCGCCCGGGAAGGTCGGCGGCTGTTCTACGAACGTGAATATTTCGCCCTGATCCGTAGTGTCCGTATTGGAATAACCGACTACGGTAGCGGCGGGTGCCGGTGGTGGCGGTGGTGCGGGGTAGCGCTGCTGGTATGCGGCCGGGCGGTTATTACCGGTATCGTTCGCGGGAAAGTTTTCCGGGATAATCGGAACCGGCAGGTTGAGCGCGACCTTTTTCACGGGCGATGCCGTTTCGGGCGCGGGTTTCTCCAGTATCAGCGGCTCCGCCGGAATGGGTGTGGCAGAGAGTGGCGGGAAGTTGAACCCGTGCTGCTCATCGTTGGCCACAAACGCCAGCGCGCTGAAAATGCAGACGGCCAGCGGCAGAATCAGCAGGCGCCGCAGGTAACTGAAGCGCAGGTGGTGCGATTGCGTCAGCATCAGGATGCGGCGTTTGATGGGCTGATGGGAAAAGCTGCTCGTCATGCTGAACGCATGCTTCGATTGCAGCGCCATCTGCAGGATGCTCTGCGCGTATTCCCGCACGTCGCCGTTCACCACCGCCTTTTTATCCGCAATAAATTCATGGATAACCGCCAGCTCGCGCTTGATCAGGTGGAAGAACGGGTTGAGCCAGCAGGCGGCCGTTACCAGCTCCATGAAGAGTTTATCCCAGCTGTGTTTTTCCTGCAAATGCACCATTTCGTGCCGGAGCATCTGCCGGCCTTCGCTGGTTTCGGCGTGGAAGGTCTCGTTCCAGAAAATATAGCGGAAAAATGAAAACGGCGACGTTACCTTTTCGGACAGCACAAGCCAGTAAGGTTTCAGAAACTCTACCCGGCTGGAGCGGATGAGCGACCAGATTTTCCAGTATCCGCCCGCTATGCGCAACAGCAATATCAGGAGAACGAAGCCGTATAACAGCGTGCTCCAGTTGATGGTGGCCATCACCGATACTTCAGACGGCGCCAGCACCTGCTCGCGCAGGGTTACTACCTGGCTCGTATACACGTAGATGGTTTCCGGGCCCGCCTGTGTAAACGGCATGGGAATGCGCAGCAGCGGTACAGTGAGGCTGAGCAGCGTGCACAGCAGCAGGTAATACCGGTTCCACTGGTGAAACCGGTTGTTGCGCAGCATCACGTGGTAATAGGCATACAGGATGCCAGAGCAGATCACCACCTTGGCGAGATAAACAAGTAACGGCGTCATTTTTTCGCGTTTTTGATCTGTTGCAGTAATTTTTCCAGTTCTGCCACACTCATGTCTTTTTCTTTTACAAAGAAGGATACCATATTGCTGAAAGAACCCTCGAAATAGCCGGATACAAGGTTCTTGACGGTTTTATGGCTGTACTCCTCCTTGCTCACGATGGCAAAATACTGGTGGCTTTTGCCATACGCCTTGTAGTTCACGAACCCTTTGTCCACCAGAATTTTTACGAGGGTGGAAACCGTGTTGTAGTGGGGGCGGGGCTCCGGCATTTCGTCTATCATGTCTTTCACGAAGGAAGGCCCCAGCTTCCATAATACCTGCATAATCTGCTCTTCGGCTTTTGTCAGCGTTTTCATTGTTACTACTTTTTTTTACGTTTGTAATGTCGGGGATACTCGTCTCGATTCAAATGTAAAACTATTTATTTAGTTTTCAAACTATTATTTTAGTTAGGTATTGAATGTGATTGCTTACGACTAATTGGTTATTTTTGAATTTCAAAATGGAAATAAATGGTAGATCAACCCATAGTTAAGCTGACGGATGTAAATGTTTACCAGGGTAATTCGTTGATTTTGTCTGATGTGAATATTACCATTAACCGGGGAGAGTTTGTGTATCTCATCGGTAAAACGGGCACCGGCAAATCGAGTTTGCTGAAAACGTTATACGGTGATTTGCCCCTGAAAGAGGGGAGTGGCCAGGTAGTAGGGTTTGATCTTACCAAAATGGACTGGAAGAAGGTGCCTTACCTGCGGAGGAATCTGGGGGTGGTGTTCCAGGACTTCCAGCTGTTGACCGACCGGAACGTGCACGATAACCTGAAGTTTGCGCTGAAGGCCACCGGCTGGCAGGAGCCGAAGCAGATTGAGGAGAAGATCAACGATGTGCTGGACAAGGTGGGGTTGGCCACGAAGGGTTTCAAAATGCCCTACGAGCTGTCTGGCGGCGAGCAGCAGCGGGTGGACATTGCCCGGGCCCTGCTGAATTCCCCCAAGCTGATTTTGGCCGACGAGCCTACCGGCAACCTTGACCCTGAAACGTCTGACGGCATTATGCAGCTGTTGTTCCGCATCTGCCGGGAAGATGGTACGGCGCTGGTGATGGCAACCCACGACTATATTGTGTTACAGAAGTTCCCTTCCCGAGTGCTGAGAACGGAGAACGGGCAGGTGACCGACAATGCAGCGATTAATTTTGTATAGATAAAGCGGTGGTTTTCAGTAGTGTAACGAATTCAATGTTGTATAACTTCAATTTGGAACTTGCAATATTACTTCTTACCTTTGCACCGGAAAAATAGCGAGTAAAAAAATTATTATTATCAAAGATGTCTTACTTAACTGTAGAAAAGAAAGCTAATATTTTCAAAGAATTCGGTGGTAACGAAAAGAATACCGGTTCTGTGGAAGCACAAATTGCACTGGTTACCGAGCGGATCAACAGCATTTCCGCTCACCTGAAGCAAAATAAAAAGGACTTCTCCACGCACCGTGGTTTGATGAAAATGGTAGGGCAAAGAAAGCGTTTGCTGTCTTACCTGGCTAAAACCAACCTCTCCGGCTACCGTGCCCTCATTGAGAAGTTAGGTATCAGAAAGTAATCTGAAACTTATTATAGCGCTATTCCCAACTGATTATAGTTGGGAATAGTTTTTTTGTATGTGTACCTTATTAATCCTCACACAAGTATGAATCTCACACCTACTTCGGTTAAATTTGATATAGGCGGAGGCCGCGAGGTAACCATAGAAACCGGCAAAATGGCCCGTCAGGCCGATGGTTCGGTAACTGTGCGCCTGGGCGACTGTATTCTGCTGGCTACCGTTGTGGCCAACCAAAAGCCCAAAGAAGGCCAGTCTTTCTTCCCGTTGACTGTTGATTACCAGGAGAAATTTGCATCTGCAGGCCGTATCCCCGGTTCCTTTTTCAAACGTGAAGGCAAGCTCAGCGATTATGAAGTGCTGATTTCCCGCCTGATCGACCGCGCACTGCGCCCCCTGTTCCCCGACGACTATCTCTGCGACGTACAGGTACTGGTAACCCTCATTTCTTCCGATGCGGAAGTAATGCCCGACGCATTGGCGGCACTGGCTGCTTCTGCGGCGCTGGCCGTTTCCGACGTGCCCATCCAGGAAATCATTTCCGAAGTGCGCATCGCCCGTGTAAACGGTGAATTTATCATCAACCCCACCCGCACCCAGCTGGCAACTGCCGATATGGACTTCATCGTGGCCGCTACCGCCAAAAACATCATGATGGTGGAAGGCGAGAGCAAGGAATGCCAGGAAGAAGACCTCGTGAAAGCCATCGAGCTGGCCCACGAAGCCATCAAGGTACAGGTGAAAGCACAGGAAGAATTACGCGCCCTGGCAGGCAATCCTGCCAAACGCGAATACGATAAACCGCACCAGAACGAAGAACTGAAAGCGAAAATCGTCGCTTTCGCACAAGCCAGGATCCTGGAAGTGGCTAAATCCGCACTGGGCAAACACCAGCGCAGTGAAGCGTTCAGCAAGATCGAAGAAGAACTGGTGGCATCTCTGGGCGAACTGCCGGAAGAAGACGCCAAACTGGTGGGTAGTTATTTCCACGACCTGGAAAAAGAAACCGTGCGCAACATGATCCTGGATCAGAGCATCCGCCTCGATGGCCGTGTGCTGGACCAGGTGCGCCCCCTGAACATGGAAACCGACCTGCTGCCTTCGCCGCACGGCTCTGCCCTGTTCACCCGCGGCGAAACCCAATCCCTCACCACCGTTACCCTTGGTACCCCGGATGATGAGCTGCTGATTGAAAGCGCCGCTACTTCCAACTATGTGAAGTTTATCCTGCACTATAACTTCCCGCCTTTCTCCACCGGTGAGGTGAAGATGATGCGCGGCCCCGGCCGTCGCGAGGTTGGGCACGGTAACCTGGCTCTCCGCTCCCTGAAGCAGATGATGCCCGGCAGCGATTACGCCTATACCGTAAGGGTAGTATCCGACATCCTGGAATCCAATGGTTCCTCTTCCATGGCTACCGTGTGCGCAGGCTCACTGGCGCTGATGGATGCAGGTGTTCCCCTCCCCAAACACGTGTCCGGCATCGCCATGGGATTAATTTCCCGCGCCAGCGACGGCAAATGGGCCGTACTGAGCGACATCCTCGGCGACGAAGACCACCTGGGCGATATGGACTTTAAAGTAACCGGTACCCGCGATGGTATTTGCGGCGTACAGATGGATATCAAAGTAGACGGTCTGAGCATGGACGTGATGCGCGCAGCGCTCGCACAAGCCCGTAAAGGCCGCCTGCATATCCTCGAAGCGATGTACAACTGCATCGAAGCGGCCCGTCCTGAACCGAAACCGCATGCTCCGCGCATGGAAAAACTGATCATCGACCGCGAATACATCGGCGCGGTGATCGGGCCCGGCGGTAAGGTTATCCAGGAAATCCAGCGCGAAACCGGTACTACCATCAACATCGAAGAGGTAGGCCAAACCGGTGAAGTAAGCATCTTCGCAACACAAAAAGAAAATCTCGATAAAGCGCTCTCCTGGATCAAAGGCATCGTAGCCGTTCCCGAAGTTGGCGAGGTGTACGAATCTACCGTGAAAAGCGTAATGCCGTACGGTGCGTTCGTGGAATTCCTCCCCGGCAAACAGGGCCTGCTGCACATTTCAGAAGTATCCTGGAAACGCCTCGAAAACATGGACGGTGTGCTGAGCGAAGGCGAAAAAGTGAAAGTGAAACTGGTAGGCACCGATCCGAAAACCGGTAAGTTCAAGCTCAGCCGCAAAGTGCTGATGCCGAAACCGGAAGGTTACGTGGAAAGGCCCGAGCGTGAAGAACGTGGTGAAAGAGGCGACCGCGGAGACCGTGGCGACCGCCGTGGTGGCGACCGTGGTGACCGCAGAGGCGGCGACCGTGGAGACCGCAGAGGCGGATTCGATCGCGGTGGAGACCGCGGCGATCGCGGACATGGCCGTCCCTCCCAGTCTGAGCCTTCCGAGCCCATGGGCCCCATCGAAGGTCCCGTGTTCGATGAACAATAAACAGACTTTATGATCATAAAAAAAGAGGTTGTCTTATTGCAAGACAACCTCTTTTTTTTGCGTTGAAAGTATATCGGTTGAATATGTCAATCTGCTCAAACAGGCAACTGTCGCCATTTGACGGCATCCCCGCGGCCGCGCTTATCTCCCCACGGTCGACATCTGCTCCACGAACACCTCGCTTTCCCGCCAGATGATCTTGCCTTTCACGAACCTGAAAATCTTGAACGTTTTCAGCCCCACATCTTCATAATCCACCTGGAACTGCCTGATGCGTTTGCCCGTAGCGCGGTCTACCACCTGCACGCGCCCGCCTTCCAGCAACTCGGGCAGTATCTCGTCGAGGTAAGGCAGCAGAATGGTTTCGTTGTCGTTCCAGAACAGGGCGATCTTATCCGTGGTGTAGCTCAACGGATTGGCTTTGGAAGCCGCCCAGAACCGGGAAGCCAGGCCGTAGTGCCGCTGCACCTCTTCCGGCTGCAGGTGCGAGAACTGGATGTTGCGGAACACTTCTTTGGCGTATTTGCGCTGCGGCAAAACAGTGTCGAGCCCCTTGAAATAATCTTCCACATCTTGTTTGTCGATGATCAGCACCGCCGCCGGCAACTGGTAAAAAATGGAATCCTTGTATTCGTTGTCGTACACCTTCACGAGGTTCTGCGCCATGCAGCAGAACGAGGAGGCCAGGGCGGCCGCCAGCATAATGAGTTTTTTCATAGGATAAGGTTATATTATTATAATTCAAATATAATGCAGCCGGTCATTCCGGCAAAGGATTTTGAAAAAAGGTCATTTCCATGCTGGCACTGAGGGATTTGTATTTATCTTGCGGCCATGTCGCACATTGCCGTTACCATTTCCGCGCCTGCGGAAATCAAGGATATACTCATCGCCCAACTGGCCGATGTGGGTTATGAAGGATTTGAAGAGACCGCCGACCAACTGGTGGCTTACATCCCGGAAGCCGATTTTGATGAAAACACGTTGCAGGGGCTGGCGGGCTCTCACGGCCTGGACTATACGAAGGAAAAAATAGCGCAGGCCAACTGGAACGCCGTATGGGAAAGTAATTTTCAACCGGTGCTGGTGGACGGCTTCTGTGGTATCCGCGCGGGCTTTCATGCGCCGCTTGGCGATACCGTGCGGCACGAGATTGTGATCACGCCCAAGATGTCGTTCGGCACCGGTCACCACGCCACTACCTATTCCGTGATCAAACTGATGGAAGACATCGATTTCGGCGGAAAAAAAGTATTTGATTTCGGCACCGGCACCGGCATCCTGGCGATTCTGGCCGACAAGCTGGGCGCCGCGCAGACCGACGGGATCGACAATGATACGTGGGCGGTGGACAACGCGGAGGAAAACGTGGCCGGCAACGCATGCCGCGCGGTGCGCATTTGGCAGGCCGACCGGCTCGACGGGGTGGAGAGCGGAGCGTACGACGTGGTGCTCGCTAATATCAACCGTAACATTCTGCTGGCCAATATGGTGCACATGAAAAGAATTCTCAAAAATCACGGTATTTTGATTTTGAGTGGTATATTGCAGGAAGACGAGACTGCAATTGTTCAGGCGGCCGCTGCTGCCGGGCTGAAGAAGGAAAGAAAAGCAGAAAGAGAGCACTGGCTGGCTCTTTCCTTCGAAAATAGCTAATGTGGAAAAATTTACATATTTTAATTGCTGATTTCCGAGTATTTGACTTAATATTGCTGTTAAGTTTACAATCGTTTTAACAGATAATTTACTATCTTAGCACTCTAACTTCTTGTGATGACAGAATTATTGCTACTTATAGGCGCCTACCTGATAGGCTCTTTTGCGACTGCCGTATGGGTTAGTAAAGGGGTTTTCGGTATCGATATACGTGAACACGGTTCCGGTAACGCCGGGGCTACTAATACTTTCCGGGTGCTCGGCCCCAAGGCCGGTACTTTCGTGATGCTGGTGGACATGCTGAAGGGTGTGCTGGCGGTAAGACTGTCTTATCTCATTCCTCCGTACGATTCTCCGGAGCAACTGATCAACCTGCAGGTCGGCCTCGGTCTTGCGGCTGTAGTGGGCCATATTTTCCCCATCTGGGCCGGTTTTCGCGGTGGTAAGGGCATTGCCACGCTCTTCGGCATGGTGCTCGCAATTCAGCCGCTGGTAGCCTTGTGCTGCGTAGGCGTATTCCTCATGATTCTCTTTTTAACCAGATATGTGTCGCTGAGCTCCATCATCGCCAGCATCGCTTTCCCGGTGCTCATCCTCTTCATTTTCAGGGAGCAGGAGGTGTTTTACCGCATCTTCGCCATTGCGGTGGCCCTCATGGTGGTATTGACCCACCAGAAGAACATCATGCGTTTATTGACCGGCAACGAGTCCAAAGTACCGCTGTTCAAAAACCGCAAGAACAAGCACGGCGAATAACTGCATATTTCTCCCTTTCCGAACAAAACGGCTTTATTACCTGTTTCCGTGATACGGTGTGTTGCGCTTTTGTGTAATTCGGCATAACGATTGTATTATGTTTACGCAAAGTGGTAAATTTGCCGTGCCCATGTGCGAACATGTGTGCAGCCCATCTATCTTCAAAATATAAACCGATGAAAAAAATTGCGTTGTTATTCGTAGCCGGTACAGGATTCATGTACGCCTGTACGCGCGTGCCCATCACCGGCAGAAGCCAGTTAAACCTCATTCCTGAAGCTACAATGCAATCCATGGCCGTACAGGAGTACCAGAGTTTTCTTTCCCAAAACAAGACTGTTTCCCCTGCGGGAAGCAAGGACGCTGAAATGGTACGCCGGGTAGGCAACAGGATTGCCGCTGCGGTGACATCGTACATGAACCAGAACAATTTAGGCAATCAAATTGCCGGCTATAAATGGGAGTTCAACCTGGTAGACGATAAACAGGTGAATGCCTGGTGCATGCCGGGTGGTAAGGTGGTAGTGTATACCGGCCTGCTGCCGGTAACGCAAAACGAGAGCGCCCTGGCCTGTGTAATGGGCCATGAGGTGGCGCACGCGATTGCCCGTCACGGGAACGAGCGTATGAGCCAGGGCCTGGTTGCGCAGGGTATCCAAATTGCCGGCGCCGTAGCGCTCAATAAGAATCCCCAGGCACAGAATATTTTTATGCAGGCAGTAGGCGTGGGCGGTCCCCTGGGCTTGATGGCCTACGGCCGTCAGAACGAGCTTGAAGCCGACCATCTGGGCCTTATTTTCATGGCGATGGCGGGGTATAACCCCAATGAAGCCGTTCCTTTCTGGACGCGCATGGCCAACGCCGGCGGCAGCGGGCAAAAGCCGCCTGAGCTGCTCAGCACGCACCCGAGCGACAGCAGGCGTATCGCGCAGCTGCAGAAGCTGATGCCGGAAGCCATGAAATACTACCGGCCGCAGGGCAGATAACGAAACAGCACCGCATTACAATACACCGGGCTGGTTGGGAACAAAAAATTTCCGGCCGGCCCGGTTTCTTTTGCCGCTACCTGGTTTTTACATCTTGCCGTCCGGGAAACGTCATCATGAACCAAGTGAAGGTGTTACATGTGCGGTTAGCTGTTTTCTAACGCAGTATCAGTGCGGGATGTGGCCACGAAGGAGGTTGCTTGTACCGGTCTGATGTTTTTCATCGCCACCTGGTTTTACATC
>CBFGZV010000008.1:0-160225 GCA_965653365.1 uncultured Chitinophaga sp.
AGAGGCAGCAACATGACGGTATACGGGAGCTGCAGGAAGGAATACTTCTTGAACGGAAGCTGGCAACAGTTGCAGCCGGCGGCATGGCTTTCCATGTGGCGAAGAGGCAGCAACATGACGGTATACGGGAGCTGCAGGAAGGAATACTTCTTGAACGAAGCCGGCAAGAGTTGCAGCCGACGGCATGGCTTTCTATGCGGTACGGCACACTGGTGCATTCAGCCGCCGGAAAGCCGGCGCCGGGTATTATGCGGGATGAATGGGACAGACCCGTAATTTCGATTTGCAGCCGTTCGGCCTTAGCCCTGCGCCGACAACAGCAAGGTGAGCATCAGCGCCGCGTCTATATTGCCTGCGGGCGCGGATTTCCGCCTGGTGGTCAGATAAGGCTGTAATTCGGCATGCAGTGTTTTGACGGCGTTGAATAATTGTGTTTCCACCGTGCGGTGGGAAAGATTCATAATTTCGGCCACCTCTTTGGGTTTGAATCCCTCTTCGCGGATGAGGCGGAATATTTTGCGGCGGCGCGGCGGCAGCATTTCCACCGCGGCATCGAGCCGGGCGAGGAGCTCCTTCCACTCCGAGGCTTTGTACGGGTCGTGGCTGGATACGATTTGCAGCAGGCCGGCGTCTTCCGTAGCCACCACGCGGTATCCTGAAAATTTGCGGAGATAGTTGAGCGACTGGTTACGCACGGCGGTGAAAAGGTATTTCTCAATGTGCAGCACATCGCGGTAAGCATCCCGGCCCGTCCATAACTTCATGAAAATGTCAGACACGATTTCCTCGGCGGATTCGCGGCTGTTGACGTATTCCCCTGCAAACCGCACCAGGCGCTGGTAGCTGCCGTGAAACAGTTCCTCGAACGCCCGCTGGTCGTTATCCTGCCATACTTTTTGCCATAAAGTGTTCAGGCTGGTTTTACCGGCTCTCATACGGGGATTGTTTTTTCATGAACGCGTTCTCTGCAAACATAGCACCAGAGGGGAATTGGTTGATAATCGAATCGTGGAATAACGGCACGCCGGTGCGCACACCGGCCATCCGCCAGAGAACCAAAGTAATGTTTAAAAATTAAATATGCAAGCAGGGATATTAAATGTGCGCGGCGCACCGGTGAGGAATTACGCTAGCGCATTTTCGCCACAAGCGTTTTTGTCAGCTTGTCGTGCCAGGTCGCCCCTCCCAGCATACTCAGCGGCTCAAACGGAATCATCCGGCAGAGGCCGCGCAGCATCGCCTCTTTGTTCCCGATGCGCGAACCGTCTTCCTTCAATGCAACCGTTCCCGTAACCAGTTTGCCGATGGAGCGCCCGCCGGTCATCGCTTCCAGCAGACCACAATATCCACCGAACAACAGCCATTCAACCCAGCCGGCAGGTAACAAGATGGCCAACCACAGGTATGGGTTAGGCAGCTCCATCGGAAGCCCGCTGTACCAGATATAAACGAACTTCAGGAGAGCAGACAGCACGCAAAAGCTGATAAAATCCACTATGTAATTTACCAACCTTGCGCCAGTGGAGGCGTACACATAATCCGTTTCCGGCTCAAACCCATCCAACACATCGGTGACATTTTCATTCATACGGTATAGTTGTGGCCCGAAAGATAATCAGAAAACCGTAACTGCATGCAGCAAAGAAAAAGGAACGCACACCAGCGCCCCTCTTATCCTTATCAAACTTTGCAGACTATTTCTTCACATATGTCTTCGCCGCCCCTGGCGCTTTGTTCTTTTGCAGCTTCACCGCTTTGCCCGCCGTTCCTTCCGTCTGTACAAACGATTGGAAAGTGCCATCCGCCTTCACGCCGCTGACGGTTGCTCCCGTGACGTTTTCAAGCCTGATCACCGCTTCCGCACCCTGGGTGGCCGGGATATTCCAGTTGGCGAGCGCAACGTTCTGCCCGTCTTCACATACAAAGGCGGGGCGCAGGTCGTTCGCCGCCAGTTTAAACGTGATGTTGCGGAGTTGCAGATTTTTCACGTGCCGCGCCCAGATGCCATATGCCGGCACCAACGGTCCGAAGGTTTTCACTTCCGGATATTTGTCGACCGCCTCCGGCACAACCTGCCGCGCATGCGTAGCATCGCCGCCGCCGGCCAGCTCGATTTCAATGTTCTCAAGCGTGAGACCGGAGATATAGTGTCCCGGTACACCGGTGATTAAAATGCCGCTGGGTGATTTCAGCTGTGCGTTGGCAGATGCCTGGGCTTTCACGTTGCGCACTGTCACGTTTTCCATCGTGCCTGTGGGCTGCTGCGTGTCTTTTCCTTTCCGGAACACGCTCAGGCGCGAGCCGAGGCGGAACAGCATCGGCGTTTTTACGTTCACCATCGTAATGTTGGAAATGTCCACATTGCGGAGGTGTGCGCCGTCTACCGTCAGCAATTTGATGCCACCGTTGTTCGTATCGTAAATGTAACAGTCGGAGATCTTGATGTTTTCAAACGGGGCCATCGATTCGGTGCCCATCTTGATGGCACCATGCCCGCTTTTCAGGCGCATGCCGGATACCACGATGTTCCTGCAGGCCATCTTGCTGGAGGTGGTTTTAAAACAAAGCGCGTCGTCGCCACTGTCGATATCACAGTTTTTGATGCGGACCTCCTGGCAGCCGTCGATGTCGATGCCGTCATTATGGGCCACGCCATGGCTGACGATCTTCACGTTTTCTATGTCGACGTTTTTACACTGGAAGTAGTGCGACGTCCACGCCGATGCGAACTTCAGCGTGATGCCATTCACTTTCACGCCTTCACAACGTACGATGCGTACCAGGAAAGGACGGCGGCCCCAGCGCAGCGATTCGGAGCGCGTGTCTGTCTGGATGTGGGCGGCTTTCAGTTTGGCGCCCTGCCCATCTATCTCCCCCTTGCCTTCGATGCCGATGTTTTTGGCATCCACCGCTACCAGCAGGGCCCAGCCAACGTCGATGCCGAGGCCGTCGGTAAATGGATCCAGGTTCTGATAGTCGTTCACATCGGTGCTGCCCAACAGCACGGCTCCCTCCTGGAAGTGAAGCGTCACATTGTCCTTCATGGCAATGGTGCCCGAGAGGAAAATGCCCTTCGGGAAAATCACCTTTCCCCCTCCGCTCCGCTGTCGTGGCAGGCGTCTATCGCCCGCTGAATGAACGGCGTGTTAAGTACCTTGCCGTCGCCCACCGCACCGTGCGACGTAATGATTACATCGCCCGCCGCAGCGCGCAGCGATAAAACAGTGAGCATGCACAGGAAAAATCGTGTCATCGTGTAGCCAGTTTGGTTGAATGCCGGCTTGTATCTCAAAGGATGAAAATTCCGTCAGAAGGCCCCGCCGGCGCTCTGCTGCGAAGCCATACTTTGCTTTCATAACGTGTAAAACCATTTGCGCCCCTGTCAATTACAATCGGTTGCAGAAAATTAGGTGATCAGGACGGAATAAGCAAAAGCCGGGCGGAAAATGGATAAAATAGATGTAATCTTTGATAAGATGCCGGTAACGGCCACTAAGACGGCCATGAACACCACCGGTGCTCACAATGGCCATGGCAGCCGCTGTCAGACCGGACGTCAATGAAGGCTCACCACCCGCGTAATTTTCCATTCGTTGTTGGTGTGCCGCCAGAGAATGATAAACTTGGAAGGCCTCGATACGCCCGGCTCCGCGATGTTCCTGAAGGTGTGATAGCCGATTTCCACGGCGCCGTATCCGGCGATAGGGTATACTTCTATGCTCCCCTTCACCAGTTCCCGCGTCACTTTGCCGCAGATGTTCTTCCGGACGGAGGCCAGGTTGTCGGCTTTGGAGGTAGACAGCCCGGTCCTGTCGTGGTAAAATTCGAGCGTATCGGCCATCATCGACGCCATCGTTTTCATATCGCACGTATTGTAGGTATTGAAATAAACGCTGTCGAGGCGGGCGATGGTGGCATGGAGCTCAGGCGACGACGGGGCATATGGCTCCGGCTGGTAGCGGGCTTCAGCGGGAAAGTTATTTTTAAGCAGGTAATCCGTTTCGCGGGCAATTTTCCACTCCTGCCCTTCCTTCCGCCAGGTGCGGAAGAATTTGGATTCCTCCACCTGCCGCTCCGGCTGCCCGGGAACCGTTACGAAAAAACGCTGCACCCCGGTTTGCGCTGCCTCCCGTTCATTGACCGGGAAAGTCTGAAGGCTTTGCCGGACCACTTCGCGCCGCATCTTCACCGATTTATTTTCACAGGCCTTTTTGATGAAGGCCGCCAGGTCCGCATACGGTTGGGCGCTGGAGGGATTGTCATAACCATTGTCGTGATACATCACAAAATCCTTCGTAAAAATGTTACCCAGCGCCTGCATATCGCAGGTGCCCATGGCGGCGATAAACAGCAGGCTGTCTTTTCGCGCCAGTTCGTTGTGCAGGGATGAATGTTGTGCCATGGCGGCATGGGTCAACAGCAGGGCGATTGCCAAACCCTTCATACGCATAATTATCTTGTTTAACATAGTAGTGTGCTATACTTACTACCAAGGTAATCACTACTTTTTATTTGGCCAAGCATTCGTTCAAAAAAGCGGTGAAATGTGCGGCTGCAGCACTGCATTTTTTATAGCAGCTTTTGCTACTTTTGGCAACCTATACAATCCGCCATGCAAAAAACATTAATGTACCTCATCGTTGCCGTATGCGTCGTCCTTTTCCTGTTGATGGCCTGGAAGCGTATCGGTCGCAGGGCCGCTGCCATTGCCGCCGATGCACCCGCGGAAGAAAAAGACCTTTCTGGCGCCTACCGGCGGATCAAGGACGGGGAAGCATTTGTGCAGCAACTCGACCAACTGGGATATTTCAAATATGCGGATACGCAGCATCTCCCTGCATTGCGGGATAACATGGCGAAAGAATTCGCGCCGGATTCGGAGCTTCCGTTTACGGAGCTTCCGGGAGACAGGCACGGCCGTTCCGCCGATCTCCGCTATTATTCCGCGGACAATGAAACGTTGTATGAGCAAGGCGGTTTTACCGATTTGCTGCGAACCATGCAGCCTGTATTCGACAAAATGGGCGTGGCGATGCAAGTGACGGCGCATGAAGAAGTGTGGGACCATGCAAACCAATGACTCAACCACAGTATTTCCCTGAACGGCAGGCCCTACACGATTTTCAAAAACTTTAAAGCATACGGTTGGAGCGAATCAATGGCAAAGTTCACGCAGATCGTCAATAAAGAACTGGAAATACAAGGTTCGGGCGAGCGGCTGTATCCCTGGCTGGCGGCTAACGACGGGCGGGTGGTGTTGCTGACGGAGCAGCAGTTCCGGTACCTCTGCGACCAATTTCCCGGCAAAGAATCGAAGCCCCTGACGCTACAGCAATGGTCCAAATTGTACAAGGTTCACATCCCTGAATAAAACAAAACAAGCGCCGTATCAAATGCAATCCGGCGGGCTTGAGCATCCGTGTACATGAATTCCCTCCGCCCGCCGGTAAAACGGGCATAGCTTACTTTCGATACGGCGATTCTTTTTTATCAGCCGACGGTTTTGATCACTCCCCGGAAGTAGCCCGCGGATTCCGCGATGCCCGGTAAAGGATCATTCATATCTTTTTCATATTCGATGCTGGCAATACCACTGTATTTAGCCTTGCGCAGCGCCTTGACGAGCGCGGCGAAATCAATTACCCCGCGGCCGATTTCGGTGGCTTTACCGGCATTGGAGCCTACCGTCACATCCTTGATGTGCAGGTCGAACATCCGGTCTTTATAGGCCAGTATCGCTTTGGCAGGGTCTTCGCCAGCCCGCTGGGCATGTCCGATATCGAGGCAGATGCCCATGCGCGCGTCCCGGTTTTTAATGAGGTCGTATACGCTTTTTGGACCTGGATACAGTTTGTCTTCCGGCCCGTGATTATGAATGGCGAGTTTAATGTTGTATTGCCTGATTTTCGCTTCCGTATAATCAAGCAGCCCGGGGTTGGGCACGCCCACGATCAGCGGCACGCCTACCCTTTTAGCGTATTCAAAGGCTTCATCCACCGCTTTTTCAGACTTCATATAAATCACCCCCACGCCATACACATGAATACCGGCGGCGGCAAACTGCGCCAGCACGGCCTGGATCTTCTCCGGTGTACTGTTCAGGGGGAGATGGATATCTTTGATGGAAATGTTTTTGATGTCCACCCGCTTCATCATAGCGATGGCCTTTTCCAGGTCGAACTTGGCAAAGGTGTAACCGGCCATCCCGATGGGCAGGTCTGTCCCGTCGGGGTGCGGAACGGCCGTTCCGGCAGCCGCGGCCAGCGGGGCAGCCGTTACAGCGGCAATCCCCATGGCGGTTTGCAGCAGAAAGTTTCTTCTTGACGACATGTATGGCTTCATTGTTTACAATAATGATAGCAAAAGATGGCAACAATCACAACTTCTTTATGCGAACGGCCTATTTCTTCTCCAGCCCCAGCTTGTACAGGGCCTTGATGTGTGCGTCGGTAAGGCAGGCATTGTAAATGCGCACCTCGTCTATATTCCCCGTCATGGGTGCAAAGGTCACATCGGCATTCACCGTTTTACCGGGAATCACATTGTAGTTCCCCCCGATGATCACCTCGTTGGGCTCATGCGATCTGAAGAAGTTGGTGCCGCGATTCTGGAAAGCGGGCACGCCTACCCGTACACCATCCGCCCAGATCTGGATGTTGTTGTTCACCCCGTCGTATGTTATGACGATGTGTGTCCATTTGGTCATCCCGATTTTGGGCGACAGGAACGGAAAACTCCCGTTGGCCGTATTCAGGTTGTCCTGCATCCCGTTGTTGGCGGCGGTAAAGGTGGGGTGGATGGTGAGCTTTTCCAGCTCCGTGGCGGGATACTTGTTCGTTTCCAGCACTACATTGATGTTACCGTTAAAAATACCGGGCCGGGCCAGCTGCACGAGCATCATCTTTTTGGCGCCGTTGTTCAGGATCTGTACCCACTGGCTCACGGTGAAGCTTTTCAGCGCGTCCGTTTTGAATGCCGGGAACTGCGTGGCGTAGTATACGTAACCGGCGTTCAGGCTGAGCGCCTTGCCCATCACGCCACCGTCTACATACCCGTCGCCGGCGGAAGTGGTCGGCGCCGTGCCGGATATTTTTTCGTTCTTCGAACCGTCGAACGGCCAGTAAGCCACGAGGGCCGTTGCATATACTTCATCGGAGCTGGAATAGCCGTCGATTTTGCCTGCATAGGCATCCGGCGAAACACCGGGCAGGTTATGCGGGTTGCCGTCTTTTTTGCAGGCGGCGATGATGGCGGCGAGGCTGGCATATATCAAAAGTCGTTTCATGCTGTTTGTTTTAGGGATCAATAACCGAAGTTCTGCGTGAGCACACCCTTGCTCAGATCTATCTGGGTTTGCGGGATGGGCAGCAGTTCGTGTTTGCCGGTCACGAAGTTTTTACCGGCGGCCTGCAACACGGGCCCTGCCATACCCCAGCGCACGAGGTCGAAGAAGCGCTCGTGTTCCATCGCGAGTTCCACCCGGCGTTCGCGGCGGATGATGTCGCGCAGCTGGTCTTTATCTGTTACCGTAACCTGCGGGAGAATGGCGCTGTTGGCGCCTCTTGCTCTTTTGCGCACCAGCTCAAGTTTCGCCAGCGCTTCGGCGGTATTGCCCGTTTCGTTGGCGGCTTCGGCGTACATCAGCACAACATCGGCATAACGCAGCAGGCGCACGTTCATCCAGTAACTGAAATTATCGAGGATGTTATTGCGGAAAGTGGGACTGCTGTGCGCTTTGTGATTGTAGCGCGGGTTGGGCAGGCCGGCCGGCACTGCTTCCCCGTATACCGACACGCCGCCAGCATAGAGGATGGTCCGGTCTTTCCGCGGATCGCCGGCTTCGTAGGCCGCTTCCAGCAAGGTGCTCGGCACATTGAAGCCCCAGCCGAGATTCCAGATGCCGGTGCCCCGCACGCCCTGCACGCTCGCGTATTGCGAACCATTCTTGCGCTTTTCGTTGAGCGTGGCTACCGCCTGTATTTCAAAAATCGATTCGCGGCTGTTCTCCCCGTCTTCGCCGAATATTTTCGCGTACGGCGTGGACAAATCATACATGCCTGAGCCGATTACCTGGTTGGCCGCGGCCATGGCCTGCGCCCATTTTTGACGGGCGAGGTACACCTTCGCCAATAAGCCATTGGCGGCTCCTTTGCCGGCGCGGCCAATAAAACGCGCGTCCCAGTTCAGGGGCAGGTTAGCGGCAGCAAACTGCAGGTCGCTTTCGATCAGCGTATAAATCGCAGCGGGCTGGCTTTGCGGTACGTTCGCCTGCGCGGCGGGATCGGTGAGCACGGAATCGATCAGCGGCACCCGGCCAAACAAACGCACCAGCATGAAATAGCCATACGCCCTGAAAAACTTCGCTTCCGCTTCGGCCTGCACTTTTGCTTCCTGCGAAGTGGACGGATTTGGATCGGCCTTGATCTGCGCCAGCACGATGTTGCTTTTGTTGACCAGGTTGAAATGCCCCAACCACAAATCGTTGCACATGCTGTTGGAGGCAGTGAGGGTGAAGTTGTCCATCTGGATGCTGTTCGCATCGTCGGCGGGCGTACTTCCTTTGTCGGCATCATCGCTGCGGATGCTCACGGCCCCCACAAATGGCATCACGCTTACCTGGTAACTCCGCATCACGTCGTAGCAGGCAAACAGGTACTGATCGTACGGCCCGGATCCCGTCGGGTGTGGATAGGTATCTTCGGTGTACTCGCCCTGCGGGTACCGGTCGAGGAAATTTCGCCCGCAGCCTGCCAACAGCACACAGGTGGCGGCTGCGCAGATCAGGGAAGCGGTATATTTTCTGGATAATTTCATCGTATCAGCATTTAATCGGTTCTGTTAAAAAGTTACGTTCAGGCCAAAAGTATAAGTAGCCGGCAGCGGGTACACGCCATTGTCTGCGCCCGCGCCCAGTATCTCGCCGATCGGCGCTTCTGGCGAATAACCGGTGGTCTGGCTGAAAGTGTACAGGTTCTGCCCGCTCAGATAAAAACGGCAGCCTTTCAATCCGGTTTTGTTCAGCAGCCGCGGCCCGAAGCTGTATCCGAGCTGCACCGTGCGGATGCGGAAGTAATCGCCCGGCTCCAGGAAGTATGAGCTGAACAGGTAGTTGTTGCTGCGGGTATTGTCGAGGATGGGCTCCACGTTGCTGGTGCCGGGGGCCGTCCACGCTTTCAGGCGGTTGCTTTCGTAATTCACCGTGGCGAAGTTGCCCATACGGCGTTGCGTATACACATAGTTGCCCGCCACGCCCTGGCCTTCCAGCACGGCGTCAAACTGTTTGTACCGCAGCGACACGTTCACCCCGAAACTGTAATCGGGGAACGGCGATCCGAGGCTGGTACGATCTTTCGGCGTGATGGCCCCGTCGCCGTCGATATCCGCGAACGAGATATCGCCGGGCAGGGAATTGGACATGCGGGGCATCTTGTCCATATCGGCGGACGACTGGTAAATACCGGTCTGCCGGTAGCCGAAGAAGTGCCCGATGCTCTGCCCCGTGATGGTCCTGTTGGCGCCGGCGTTACCCAGCAGCATGAAGTTGAAGTTATCGCCGATCGACTCCACGCGGTTTCTGTTGTAACTGAAATTGGGACTGATGCTGTAGGAGAAATCCTCACCCACCTTATCGTTCCAGCCCAGCGTGATTTCGATGCCTTTATTGGAAATGGTGCCCAGGTTGGTTCTGTAAGCATAGGAACCTGCCGCGCCGGGTAAGGTCACCTGCGTGATGATGTCTGTGGTTTTGCGGTTGTACAGGTTGATTTCGGCGCTCAGGCGGTTGGCGAAGGCGCGTACGTCCAGCCCGATATCCGTGCCATGCACCACTTCCCATTTCAGGTTGGGGTCGGGAATGTAGGCGGGCGCTACGGAGGTATAGATGTTGTTGCCGAATATACCGGTGCCGGCCGTGGTCAGCAGCGGGCGAAAAATGTTATAGTCGATGCCCTGCGCACTGCCGATGGTGCCCCACGAGCCGCGCAGTTTCAGGAAGTTGACGACGTTCACGGATTTGAAAAACTCTTCCGAGCTGATCACCCAGCCGGCCCCTACCCCGCCGAAGTTGCCCCAGCGGTTGGCGGGACTGATCTTCGACAGCCCGTCGCGGCGGTAAGAAACGTTCAGCAGGTATTTGTCATCGTATGCATAATTCACGCGGCCCAGGAAACCGATAGAAGTGAACTCCTTGCCGGTGCCGCCGAAACCGCCGGGCATGTCGGGGCTGACGATGCCCACGTACCAGAAGTCGGGATGCCGCGGGATTTTCAGGGTCGTATCGGTCCTGTTGGCGTTCAGCGATGTGCTGCCTTCGTAATAAGTCGTAAAACCGGCCACGGCATTGATCTTGTGTACCCTGTTGAACGTTTCCTCGAAGGCCAGCGTATGGTCCTGCTGGAATTTCCGGAACTCTTCCTGTTTCTGGTTCACGCCCGTTTTGATGTTGGTATTGACGGTTGTGTCGGTTCTGATCGCACCTTCGCCGAGGTTAATGAACGCATAGGGCAACGGCGTATATCCGCGGCTGTTATTAAAGCCGAGGTCGGTGTAGAAGGTAGAGCGCCAGGTGAAGCGCTGCAGGAACTTCAGTTCCGCGAATACGCTGCCCACCATGCGGAAACCTTTATTGATGGTATTGCCATCGGCCCCGTTTAGCCGGGCTATGGGGTTGCTCACCTGTGTGCGCTGGAACGACGGCATGCTGTAGTAGGTATTCGCGTTGGCCTGCACCGGCACAATGGGCGCTGCCCATTTGGCGTTATTGAGATCCGCGGCGGTGGCGTCGAGAATCCAGTGGGTGCCGGTTACGTCTGCTCCCATTTTAAAGTGTTTGTTCACCCTGATCTCCTCATTCAGCCGAGCCACTATCCGCTGGTATTTGCCGTTGCGCAGCACGCCTTCGTGCGTGTTGTAACCGAGGTTGATGAGCGTGGTGGTTTTTTCGCCGCTGTTGGAAATGTTCAGGCTGTTGTTGCTCATGAACGCCGTACGAAGCACCAGGTCTTGCCAGTTGGTGTTGGCGGTGTAGTTCGTATAGTCGAAGGGCTGTGCGCCCAGGTTCTTCAGCTGTTCGTCGTAAAGCCTGCGAAAGCCGGCGGCGTCCGTTACGTCGATGCGGTTGTTCACTTTCTGCAACCCCACGGAGCTTTGCAGCGTCACCCTTGTTTCGCCTTTGGCGGCCTTTTTGGTGGTCACCACAATCACGCCGTTCCCGCCGCTGAGGCCGAAGATGGCCATAGACGAGGGGTCGCGGAGAATTTCGATGCTTTCTATTTCAGCGGGATTGAGGTAGTCGATGTTCGACTGGAAAACACCATCCACCACGTACAGCGGGTTGGAGTTGTTGGTGCTGTTCACGCCGCGGATGCGCACGGTGGGCGCCGCGCCGGGTATGCCGCTGTTCACGACCGTAAGGCCGGCCACCTTGCCTTGCAACGACGAAATGGGATTGGTATTGGGCATGCGGGCAATTTCTTCCCCTTTTACGGAGGTGATCGCGCCGGTGAGGTCGCGCTTGCGCTGTGTGCCATACCCTACCACCACTACCTGCTCCAGGTCCTGCGACTTCGCCTCCAGTTTGATGTTGATCGTGGTTTGCGTACCTACTACCACTTCCTGCGGAACGAACCCGATATAGGAAAATATCAGCACGGCGTTGTCGGGCGTGTTGATACTGTAGTTCCCTTCCCCGTCGGTGAGTGTACCCGTGGCCGTGCCTTTCACCTGCACGGTGGCGCCGGGCACCGGCGCTCCCGCGGCATCGGTCACCTTACCGGTTACCCGCACGTCGCGGGCGCCCGCGTTTTTTCTTTTGATCACGACGAGCTGGTTATCGAGAAGCTCATATCCCAGCGGGGTGGTGGCCAGCAGGCGGTCCAGCACCTGCCGCACCGGCTCATCGCGCGCGTCTACCGACACGCGGCCCACGCCTTTCAGCAGCGCCTGGTTGTAGAGAATGCGGTAACCGGATTGTTTTTCGATGCGCTCGAATGCGGTATGGATTTCCACATCTTTTACCTGTAACGTAATTTTCGCCTGCGAGAAACCCTTTGCCGACACATAGAGGAATGCCGTGAGCAACAGGAAGGTTGTGAGCAGGTGCTTCCACCCGTGTTGTTGTCTTTTCATAATCGTGCGTAGAATGGTGAATAAATAGGAATCCCTTTCCGCGAAAAAGGTCTTCGCAAATTGCCCGCCTGCTGTGCAGGGCGGTTAGCCATTGATGGTAACTGATTAGTGCTGAGAAATAATAATGTTCCTGCCGTTCACCGAATATTTGAATTCCGCCGTGATCTGTAACGCCTTCAATACCTGTTCTATCGTTTCTTTCTCGAACCTGCCCGTGAACCGCAGATCGCGCACGGCCGCGTCGCCGAGGGTGATCTGTACGCCATACCAGCGTTCGAGCCGGGTGGCCAGGGTACTGAATGCTTCATCGCGAAACACCAGCTTGTTGTCTACCCAGGCGGTTTCGAGCGGTTCTTCGTCGTATTCGGTCACCTGCAGCTTGCGAACTACAAAATCCCGTTGTTCTTTGGTTGTTGTCGACTGTTCCTGTTCATCCAGAAAAAGCACCAGCTTTTCATGCGGTTTGAGAATCACGGGGGCGGCCCCTTCGCGGCTCACTTCCACACTTCCTTTGATCAGCGCGGTTTCGGCCGTGCTCTCGCCGGGGTAGGCGCGGATGTTGAAGGTGGTGCCAAGCACCCTTACCTTCATATTGGCCGTGCGGATGATAAAGGGTTTGCTGCTGTTTTTCATCACGTCGAAAAACGCTTCTCCTTCGAGCTGGACTTCGCGGCGTGTCTGGTTGAAATCATCGTTGTAAACAAGCCGGCTGTCGGCATTGAGCCACACCACCGACCCGTCGGGCAGCGTTACCCGGGTGCGGGTACCTTTGGCGGCGCGCAATTCTTCAGCCACTGCCGGCGAAGCGCTTTCACGGGGCATCCACCACCATCCTGCCAGCGCTGCCAGCAGCAGCACGGCGGCAGCTGCGGCAGCCACCCAACGCATCGACATCCGCCGCACCTTTTTCTCCGGTTCATCCCAGTTGACGCCCGCCTGCCGCATCCGGTCGAGGTGATCGGCGAAAGCCTGCTCTCGCTGATGATCCGGAACGGTCGCTTCCTGCGCCCACAGGTCTTCCAGGTGCCCCGCGGCATAATGCACATCGGGCTCCTGCCGCAGCAGCGCTTCCAGCTCCTCCAGTTCGGCCGGGGTGGCTTCGCCGGAGAGCTTTTTAGACAGTAATTCCCAGATGACATCGTTGCGGTCGGGCATGTGTTCGGATTGTTGGTGAAAAGGACAATGCAACATGCGGAATACCCCTAAGGCCGGTGAAACTTTTTTTTGAAAATTTTTCGGGGAGGGTTGCTTACGGCAGGTTAAATCGAGCGCACCTGCCGGCCAGGCCTTATCCCTGGCTCATTATCCAATACTCAGTCTGCGGGGTTATTGTTCAGCGGGGTGGAGCGCCCGGCCTCGAACCGGATGGTATTGCCCAGTTTTTTGACGGCCAGCGTCATCTGGGCTTCCACCGTTTTTACGGAAATACCGAGCAACTCCGCCACTTCGCGGTATTTCAGCCCGTCTTCCTTTACCAGTTTGAAGATCATTTTGCAGCGGAGCGGCAGCTGGTTCACCGCCAGGGTCACCCGGTCGTGCATTTCTTTGGTGATCAGCAGCTGGTCGGGCCCCGCCTGGATGCTCGTGATTTCCACGCTCAGCTCATCGAGGCTGAACGAGCGGCTCCGGCGCATTTTCTGGAGATAGTTGAGCGCGTGATTTTTAGTGGATACGTACAAGTACAGCCGCAGGTTTTCGACGCCGGACAATTGCGCCCGCTTCTGCCAAACCCGGATAAACACATCCGAAACGATTTCTTCGGCCAGTTCGTGCGATTTAATGAAAGAATAGGCAAACTGGTACAACCAGGGCTGAAAATGCAGGTACAGGGCCTTATAAGCCTGCTGATCGCTTTCGGTTGCAATCCGCTGCTGCAGTACACTGATATCGTTGGCGTTGAATGTCATACCCGGCAGGCGCCTGTGGAAATTATCAGCAGCAAATTAAAGGAAAGTTCGATACGCGAGACGGATCGACACCGTTAATTTTATGTTTTCTGTTACAGGAAGGCAACCGGCAACGACCGGAACAGGTGTTCCCCGTTTTCTTTCTCCGGAGGCCGGCAACGCGGCACTGGCCATCACATAAAAAAAGCGGATGAGCATCGCTGCCCACCCGCTATCAGAGGATAGGATGTACTATTGTTTCACAATCCGCAGTACCTCGGTTTTCTTCGTGCCTTCCAGTTTGATCAGGTACAGGCCGGCTTTGAGGAAGCTGAGGTCTTTTTGGAGCCTCACTTCACCCGGCTGTATCATCCAGATCCGGATGGCGCGGCCCTGCATGTCGAACAGCGTGGCGGTGCGGAAACCTTCCGGCAGGTCGATGGTGACCTGGCTTGATACGGGATTCGGGAAAGCTTTGGCCGCTCCGACGGCTGCCGCCGGTTGCCTGGATGCGGATACTGCCATCAGCGGCGCGCCGCCACCCTGCAGGCTGTCGGGTATACAGTTGTCGATGCTGAACCAGTTGAACTTCAGGCTACCGGATTTAACGCTGACGGTAGCCGTGGTGAGGGCCGGCAGCGTCATGGTGTCCCGGAACGTTTGCCAGGTTCCGCCCGTGCTGGGCATATCGATCAGACCGTACGTCACGCCGCCGGAGGTGATGCCCACCTGCGAAGCGACCGTACTGTTGATGCGGAGACTTACGGTATACAAACCGGCATACGGCACCACCAGGTTGTCGTAAGTAAACCAGTGGCCGGCAGTAACGCCGGCGAAATTCTGTCCACCGCCCGCGTCCGTACAGGGTTGCAGGTAGGGGCCGGAATGACGGATGGAGAAGCCTTCCGCTTCATAGCGGTTACTCACCGAACAATCTCCTGCGGAAACATTCACCTGTGCCGTAGCCGTCAGGTTGCGTATGGCCACGGATACCGTGTAACTGCCCGCCGTGGGGCCTGCCGTATAGAAACCGGACTGACTGATGGTATTGCCCGCTCCGGTAGCCGTCCATTGCCCCTGCGGCAATATCACCACGTTGTTGGCGGAATCGTAACCGGTTACGGTGAACTGGCGGAAGTTGCCGCTGCTGACATTCAGCGTATCGGGCGCCAGCGCGAGCCGTGTGATTTCGGGCGCGCAGTTCTCGATGCTGAACCAGTTGAACTTGAAGAATCCGGAAGCAATGGTAATGCTCGTGGAAGTAAGCGCGGGCATCGTCATCGTATCTGAAATGGTGCGCCACTGCCCGTTGGTATTCGGGATTTTGACGGTGCCGAACACCATGCCGCTGTGCCCTACCTTCACCGATGACGGGTAGGTAGACGATACGCGGATGCGGAAAATGTACCGGCTGTAAGTGGGTACGTTGAGGTTGGAATACGTGAAACGGTGACCGCTGGCCAGGTTGGTGTAATTCTGGCCGCCGCCCACATCCGTACAGGCCTGCAGCGTTGCGGTGCCGGACACGGAAGAAGCGCTTTCCGCCTCGTATTTGTCGTTTACCGTACAGGTATATGCTGCGGTGGCATACACGGTGTCTTTCACGGCGCCGCTGGTAAACGTGACCATGAAGGTACCGATTGAGTCACCCGCCGTGAACACCCCGTTGGTGCTGATGCTGTTGCGGCTGCCGCTTACCGCCCACGTTTTCTGAGCGGGCAGCGCCATCACGCTGTCGAACTGATCGTATCCGATCACGGTGAATTGATGAGACGCCCCCACCGGTACAACGGCCGTATCCGGCGAAATAGCCACCCGTGTCAGGATGGGCACGGGCACCACTCTTACCGCCGCCATGCCGGTTACGCCTTCGTCCCTGGCTTTTATTTTAAACCAGCCGGTGGAATCGCCCGCCGTAAAGAGGCCGGTTGCGCTGAGGGTATTCACCGTGTCGTGCATCGTCAGTTTCCATTCGGGGGTGAAGGACACGATGTCGCCACGCTGATCGAACGCTTTTGCGCTGTATTGTTTCGTTTCGCCATACTTGAGCGTCAGTGAATCCGGCGTCACGGCCACACTGGTCACTACCACGCTGTCTGCATCCAGAATGCGCAGCCAGTTGAAGTTCCAGCCGGATCCGTTAGCCACCACGCGGATAGTCTGTTTGCCCTCTCTCAGGCGGAGTTTGGGAGAAGATACGGTGATCCAGTTCTGCCATCCCCCACTGGCCGGCAGTTTCACGGTGGCCAGCAACGTGGTATCAAGATAGATGTTCGCGCTGGAGGCCGTGCTTACCGCCGCCCTCAGCTGCACGCGGTATTTGTTGGTATCTGGCACGTCGATGTCGTATTCCCACCAGTTGCCTTTGCCGATGTAACCGATATTCACCACGCCGCTGGTATCCTGCGTGGGCTCAGTACGCCCGCCGCTGGAGTTATCGAACGCTTCCGCTTCGATCCTCGCGGGTACGGGTTTATAGTTCGGTACGCGCACGTTCGCATACGCCGAGCCGCTGACGGAAATGGAATCCTGCACCACGGTAGCGGTGATGACGCCGGAAGTATCGAGCACGGCCAAACCTGTGCTGCTGATGGTGTTGCCGCTGCCGGAAACGCTCCACTGCGGCGTAAGACCCATCACATGCCCGTTCTGGTCCATTACTTTGGCGGTGTATTGAATAGACTGCCCGGCGAGCACCAGCTGGTTAGCGGGCGTGACGATCACCGTATCGGGATACGGCGTGCCGAGCCCTTTCTGGTACACGCGCACATAATCCACGTTCATACTGTCCGGCCAGTCGCCTTCCACGATGGTGCCACCCATCCCGCCGCCGATGGCCACGTTGAGGATGATGTGAAACTTCTGGTCGAAAGGCCAGTCTTTCCAGTCGGTATGCGGGTTGCGGTATGTGTAGAGATGTATGCCGTCTACCGTAAACATGAGTGAGTCCGGCGACCATTCGAGGCCATACACATGGTAAGCCGTATGGGCGTCGGTGAGCGAGCGGGTAGCGGACAGATGGCCGCCGTTCGTCCAGTTGTTATTCTGGGTATGCACGGTAGACATCACTTTCCCGAGGTTGTTCCCGATATGTTCCATGATATCGATCTCGCCACTTTTAGGCCATCCGCCGTATGCGCTGGTAGTCGGCATCAGCCAGATGGCGGGCCAGGAACCTTTCGCTTTCGGTAGCTTCGCCCTTACTTCCACCTTGCCGTACACGAAATCCATTTTGTTCTGCGATATCACGCGGGCAGACGACCACGGCTCGGTGGTGGTGCCGTTCGGGAAGTCCTTCTTCCCGGTGATCACCAGGTCGCCGTTGCGCACGCGCGCATTGTCGTGCGTCGTGTCGGTGTACACCTGCTGCTCGCCGTTGATCCAGCCTTTCGGTTTGGGGTCTACCGTCCATTTCGCGCGGTCGGGCAGCCCATCAACATTGAACTCGTCGTTGTAGATCATCGTCCAGTTAGGATTGCCTTCAAAAATGGCGCTTCCTTTCACCGTATAGGCGGCTACGTTAGCACCGTCAACTTCCGTGCCCGCGACGGACAGTTTCAAGGCGGTGCGGGAATAGTTGGCCCCTGAATTGCCTGCCAGCACAATGTTGGCCAGCGTGTCGTTCACCCGCTGCACGCTGTCGATGGTTACGCCCGGCGGCAGGTTTTCCGCGTACCAGTTGTGTTCCAGCAGCGTATCGTTGTACACCGCGCCGTTCAGTTCGGCTGTGATCACCGCGCCGTGCTCCTGCCCCATAGGGATGCTGGCATTGTGGAAGGTGATGTTGATGGGATTTGGCGCCTGCACCAAATCAAAATACAGGATGCCGTTGGCTTTCCGCCCGTCGATAAACTGTACCGAAATGCGGTTCAGATCCGTGCGGCTGGCCACGCTTTGAAAATTGAACGTGGCTTCTTCCCAGGTGTTGATGTTTTTTATCGGGTAGGTAAAAAACACCGCCTTGGTGTAATCGTTGCCGGGCTGCAGCTTAAACATCACTTCCTCGCGCACGTTGCTGTACACCAGCATTTTGAACAGCCCGCCGCCGGCGAGGTCGAACGGCGCCGACATGCCCACGCTGGTGCTCATGTACTCGAAGCACGACGTGTCTTTCGTGAACTTCGCCACATGCGAGCTGGGATTAACGGATGAAGGGGCCGGATTGGGAACGTTGAACAGTACGCTGCCGGTAGCGTTGGCCCCGCCGGCATAGTACGTCCACCTGCCGGAACAAAGGCCATGGCCTTCCATATCATCCAGCAGGATGAACTGGGCATAGAGCATGTTGCAGCACAACAGCGCGCCCAAGAGGAGCAGTAAAAGTTTTTTCATAACGGGTGTTTTTCATGTGGTAATTATTCAATATTCAATGGTTCGAAGCAACCGGGCATGCCGGTGGTTCCCCAGGGGAATTTGTACATGCCCGGTTGTATGTGGAATTCGTATCGTGGAAACTATCAGAGGTTCGGATTCATCTGCGCATCCGCGCCGGGGATGGGCAGCCAGTATTTCGCTTTGGTGATGGGGCCGGGCACGAGGTCGCCGGGGTCTTTAGCCGCATTCGCAGCTTCCACCTGTTCGAGGCGCACCAGGTCGAACCAGCGGCACCATTCGCCGGCAAATTCCCAGGCTCTTTCCTGCACCACCGCATCCGCGAAAGCGGCACTGCCAAGGCCAGGCGTCAGGCTGCCGAGGCCGGCCCGCTGGCGCACCGCGTTCACGGCGGCGTATGCTTCGGCAGACGGCGCTGCGGCGGAACGGGCCTGCGCTTCCGCATAAATCAGCAGCACATGCGCATAGCGGATCATCACGACCGGGTTGTTCGACATGTAGGTGTCTTTCTGCCCGCTCTGGATGGTGAACTTTTTGTAATAAGGGTGTTTTGTTGTAACCTCCTGCCAGGATATCGTTACGCCGCGCACCACGAAGGAGGTGGAAAACGTGGCGTCTTTCCTGCTGCCTGCGGGGAAGTTGTTGAAGAAGTTCAGTTCGGGGAAGAAATCCGACCACCCGCCTTCGTTTTCAGGCATGGTGGACAGGCCGTAGAAGGAGTTGTAGGTAGACCATTGGCCGCGGGTGAACAGGGTGAACACATCTTCCACCGTACCGCCCGCGAATATTTTCAGGAAGCCGGCCTGGTAGAGATCGAAGTTGTAAGTGGCTTTGCCGTCGATCACTTCTTTCGCTTTCGCGGCCGCCAGCGCGTATTTGCTCTGGTCTTTCAGCGGCCATCCCGCCTGGGTGAGGTATACATCCGCCAGCAGCGCTTTCACGGAACCTTTGTTCGGCCTTCCCGGGTCGCGCTTCGTGTTGGGCACCCATTCTTCCGCCTTCAGCAGGTCGGCTTCTATCTGTTTGTAAATATCCGCAGGCTGGCTTTTCTGCATGGTCAGCTGGTCTGCCGAATATTTTTCGTTCAGTATCAGCGGTACGGCGCCCCAGTAACGCGTGAGCCAGTAGTAACTCAGGGCGCGCAGGAAATACGCTTCTCCCACAATGGCGCGCACGGTGGCTTCGGTACCGTCTTTTACGGCGGTGTAGTTGTTGATGATGTTGTTGGTGGACTGAATCGCTTTGTAGCAACCGCGCCAGATGGGCGTCATGCGGCTGTTGAGCGACGATACGTTGAAGCGGTCGAACTCGCGGAATTCTTCCTTGTTGGAACCGGGATGAGTGGTGAGGTCGTCGGCGCCCATGCTCATCGCGATCTGCGACACGGTGGTGAAGCCACTTTCCCAGGGCACCATGAGGCTACCGTAAGTACCGGTGAGCGCGGCTTCGAGGCCGGCCTGGCTGCTCAGGCCCTCGCTGCCGATCACCAGCCCGCGGGGATTTTCTTCCAGTGCTTTGCTGCAACCTGCCAGTGCGGCGATGAGTGCGAAGAAATATATCTTTTTCATCTGTGTATGTTTTGCGGCGGAGGGCCCTAGCCGTATGCCCTCCAGCCGTGATTGATCAATGTTAGAAATTCAGTGAGAAACCGCCGGTGATGGTTTTGGCGTTCGGGTACGAGCCGTAGTCTATCCCCTGCCGGAAATCGCCGGAAGAAGAACTTGCTTCGGGATCGATACCGGAATAATCCGTGAAGGTCAGCAGGTTGGTAGCGCTCACGAATACTTTCAGGCCCACATGCCGCAACACCGGTTTGGGCAGCGTATAGCTCAGGCTGATATTTTTCAGGCGCAGGAAATCGGCGTTCTCGAGGAAGCGGGTCGACTGCGTGAAGTTTTTATTGGTGGAGCTGAAAGCGGGAATGTTGGACGTTTCGTTTTTACCGGGAATGTAGCGGTCGAGAATGTCGCGCAGGGTGGCCTGCCGCGCGTCGCCACCCAGGTACATCGCCGCCGCGTTGTTGTAGTTCAGCTTGTCGAACCCGAACATGCCCTGGAAAAATATGTTCAGCGAGAAGGCTTTGTAGTTGATGGTGTTGGTCCATCCCAGTGTTGTTTTCGGAATGCCGGTGCCAATCACGCCGTAGTCGCCCGCGTCTATCACGCCGTCTTCCTTCAGGTCTTTATACTTCGCATCGCCGGGCTTGGCGCCGAACTTGGCAGCCATGGCCTCCTCACCGGGCTTCCAGGTGCCTTCGTACTGCAGGCCCCA
The DNA here is from genome assembly GCA_965653365.1 of uncultured Chitinophaga sp. Classification (GTDB taxonomy): domain Bacteria; phylum Bacteroidota; class Bacteroidia; order Chitinophagales; family Chitinophagaceae; genus Chitinophaga. The sequence goes on from CBFGZV010000008.1 coordinate 20,616, forward strand.
GATGGCGCCCAGCGGCTGGCCCGGCATCACCACAAATTCGGATTGCGGCGACATCCCCCCACCGATACGGCGGTTGTTGGGGTCGAAGATAATCGACTTCGAGCCGGTGGATTGCACATTATTTTTCACGAACGACACGTTCACGCCCGTGTTCCAGGTAACGCCGCTGCCGGTGAGCACGTCGCCATCCACGGAAAATTCCCAGCCTTTATTCTGCACCGAGCCGATGTTGCGGGTGATGACGTTGCCGCCGAGATAGATGGGCAGGTTTTCATTCAGCAACAGGTCGCGGGTATTCTTCACAAAATAATCCGCGCTGATGTTGATGCGGCCGCTGAGCAGCGAGGCGTCGACACCCACGTTTTGCTGCTCGGTGGTTTCCCATTTGAGATCAGGGTTGCCGATCACGCCGAGAATGATGCCGTTCTGGAACGTGGAGTTGGTGAACGATGCGTTGCGGTTGGAGTATGCGGAGAAAGTGCTGTACGGCCCTACCCCGTCGTTACCCGTAAAGCCCCAGCTGCCGCGCAGCTTCAGGTTGCTGAACAGTTCCTGGTCGCGCATGAACGGTTCCTGGCTGATGATCCAGCCGGCGGAAAACGACGGGAAATAACTGAATTTGTTATCGCCGAGGAATTTGGACGAACCGTCGCGGCGGATGGCTGCCGACAGCAGGTAGCGGTCTTTGAAGCCGTAGTTGACACGGCCCACCAGCGAGAATATCGATGATTTGGAATAACCCGAGCCCGGCGAGCCTGCCGTGCCCAATGCCAGGTTGTTCCAGTGGAAAGATTCATACGTGAGGTTAGACGCGCCGGCAGACATGTAGCTGTACACGCTCTGCTGGTATTCCGCCACCGCCGTCACATCCAGGCTGTGATCGTTGAATGTTCTGCGGTAGCTCAGCATGTTGGTGTTCTGCAGCTTCGTTTCCTTGTTGGTGCGCATGCTGGCTGTTGCCGTGCCGGAGTTCACCACTTTGCCGGCGAATGATTTGTCCTGGTATTCCAGATAGTTAGCACCGTACTGGATGCTAAGCGACAGGCCGGGCACGGCGATATCGTCGAACCTGAATCCGCCGATGGCATTGGCCAGCATCCGTTCGCGCACGGCCAGTTGCTCGGTGGTGAGCGCTACGGGGTTAAAGAACACGGAGCCCACAGGATCCGTTGCCGTGTAAGTACCGTCTGCCTTGCGCACGGCCACGGTGGGCGACCAGGTGGCGGCCTGCGCCAGCGGGCTGTGGGGCCCATCTGCCGGGATATCTACGTTCTGGGCGGTACTGTAAGAGCCGGTGATGTTGAGGAAGGTGGAAATTTTATCAGTCAGTTTCGAGTTGATGTTGGAGCGGAGGGTGTAACGTTTGTAGGAAGAATTATTGATGACGCCGTCCTGGTTAAGATAGTTGCCGGAAATGAAATACCCGCTTTTATCGTTGCCGCCGGAGAGGCCCAGCATGTACTCCTGGCCCAGGGCGTTACGGAAAATCTCATCCTGCCAGTCGGTGCCCCCGTTTTTGCGGAAGCCCTCTACCTGTTCGTCCGTGAAAGGTTTGGCCGTGCCCAGCGCCGTGGCGCGTTCGTTGACGGTGGTGGCGAACTCCGCCGCGTTGAGCAGGTCCATTTTTTTGATCACCTGCGATGAAGAGAGACGGGTGGTGAAATTCACTTTCATGCCGCCTTTGCTGCCTTTTTTGGTGGTCACAAGAATCACCCCGTTGGAGCCGCGGCTGCCGTAGATGGCGGTAGCGGCGGCGTCTTTCAGCACCTGGATGGATTCGATATCGTCGGGATTGATGGAAAAAAATTCCGCGCCCACGAAACCGTCCACCACATAGATAGGACCGTTATCGCCGTTGATGGAGTTGGCGCCGCGGATGCGGATGCGTACCGCGCCGCCGGGCGATCCGGCCGAGTTGGTCACCTGCACGCCGGTTACACGGCCCTGCAGCACCTGGTCGAGGCGGTTGACCGGTTGCGCTTCAAAGTCTTTCGCAGTCAGCGATGAAATGGAGCTGGTCAGCTTTCCTCTTTTCTGTTCGCCATAACCGATCACCACCAGTTCCGCCATTTTGGAAGCCGCGGTTTCGAGGGTGATGTTCAGTGTGGCATTGCCGCCTACCGGCACTTCCTTGCGGTTAAAACCGATGGAAGATACGATGAGCACGGCATCTGGACCGGGTACTTCGATACTGTATTCACCGTTGGCGTTGCTCGTTACGCCGCGCGCCGTGCCTTTCACCTGGATGGTTACGCCCGGGACCGGTTGGCCTTTATCGTCCGTGACGGTTCCCTTCACCACCACATCCGCGGCGGCGGCAGGCTTTTCGGCTGTGGCGGGCTTACGTTTCACCACGATCGTTTTATTTTCGATGGTATAGTGCAGGGGCTGGTTTTCGAAGCACTGATCGAGCGCCTGGCGCAGCGGCACATTTTTCAGTTCGAGGCTGAATGCCCGGGCATGGAACAGTTGCTCGTCCGTATACAGGAAAGTATAACCCGTCTGTTTTCTGATCTCTTTAAAAACCTTTTCCAGTGAAGTGCTGCGGGCGGAAATCGACACGGTTTGTGCGAATCCTGCCGCATGTACCTCCAGTAAGGCGGTGGTCATCAAAAGCACTATCAATTTCATGATCAGTAACGTTTTTGCTGATAATCGCGGAATCCTGGTTCGCCGCCGGGCATGCCGGGGCCTGCTTTGGGAAAAAAGCATACATTTGTACGGTTATGGGTAATTAAATAATAATTGCGAAACGATTGTTGCTTGATGCACCCAAAACCCGCCGGGAGCGGTGCGAACGCTTCCGGCTTTTATTTGGGCCATCACGGTATCATAGATCAGGGACTCATAACGTCGGTAATTTGGTTGATCGCTGTTTTATGGTGATACAATAATCTGCCTGTCGCCTATCTCGAAATGTACTTCTCCCGTCAGTTCCAGCATTTTTAACACCTGCGACACCGGCACGTTCCGGGGAATGATGCCCCTGAAGTGCGCGGGGATATTTCCTTTATACACTACGTCCACATCGTACCAGCGCGCAATCTGGCGCATGGCGGAGCGGATGTCGCTGCCTTCGAACTGGAGGTAGCCGTTTTTCCAGGCCACCGCTTCTTCCGTGTTCACGTCCGGCAATACTTCCAGCACGCCGCTGCTGCGGTGCAGGCTGGAGCCCTGCCCCGGTTTCAGCTTTTTCGCCACACCACTTTTTTTCACTTCCACCGCGCCTTCGAGCAAGGTGGTTTTTACCACCGCCTCATCGGCGTATGCCATGACGTTGAAATGCGTGCCGAGCACTTTTACTTCCATCTCCTCCACTTTCACGACAAACGGCTGCCCCGCCTGTTTCGCCACTTCGAAATAAGCCTCACCGGTGAGCTCCACCGTTCTGGCGACGCCGTTGAAAGAGGCCGGGTAACGCAGGCTGCTGGAGGCATTGAGCCAAACGCGGCTCCCGTCGGGAAGCGTGATGGTGTACTGGCCGCCGCGGGGCGTGGCGATTTTGTTGAATACCGGTTGCCCCCCGTTTTGCGGCGCATCGTAATGTATCTGGCCGTTGCCGGATTTGATGACGCTGGTGTGGCCCTGTTGGGCGATCATGCCGTTGCCCGCGCTGTCGAGCGAAATTTCAGTGCCGTCTCCAAGGGTGAGCACGGCTTTGTTGCCACCGGGGGCGATGTCTTTGGCAGGTTGCGTAGCGAGGGTGGGTGCCTTTACGGTGGCGGGGCGGCGCAGCAGCCAGAAGGCGGCCGAAGAGGCTACCAGCAGCACAATGGCCGCGGCCCATGCACGGCGGCGCCATGGGATTATCCTGGCCGGCTGCGGGCGGTCTGCCTGCAGGATGTTGTCCGCCAGCCTGTTCCAATACGCCTGATCGTATGCCGGTGCGGGCTTCGCCTCTTTCCGCAGCAGCGCTTCCATATCGAGAGCATGTTGCCCCGACGGGTCGTGCTCCGCCAGGCCGGCAAGCTCCTGCAGTTCTTCCACCGTGGCCGTGGCGTCTGCAGCCTTTTTTAAGAGGATGGCTAAACGTTCTTGGGTAGTCAATTCGTATCGTTTTTCAGTTTTACGTGGCGCTTTCAATTAACAGACGCGTTACCGGATATTTAGGACCCACCGGTTTGAAAAAAAGTTCGCAAATGCGGGGATATTTTTATGGGAACGGTTGCATCGGCAACGGTAAGCGATGATGGAACGCCGCTCATCCCGCCAGCAATCCCGGTATCAGCCAGAGCAGGGCCACGGGCAGCCAGTGGCCGCTTGCTTCGATATGCCGGCGGATGGCCTGCAGCGAACGCACGAGTGAATTCTTGACGGTATTCGGTGAAAGGCCCAGCTGTTCTGCGATTTCCGGAATGCGGAGGCCGCTTTCGCGGCTGAGGAGATAAATACGTTTGGCCTGTGCGGGCAGCTGCTGCACTGCCTCTCCCACCAATCTCACCACGGCGGCATACGCTACCGCGTCTTCGGTGCTGCTCTGCATGCCTGCGTCGTCCTGCTTCCGGGCGATGGCGTCTATTGCCTTGTGGTGTACCGCCTGGCGGCGCAGCCAGGTGAACGACTGGTAAAAAACAATACGCAGCAGCCATGAGCGGGGATTTTCGATGGCGGCGAGCTTGTCGCGGCTCAACCACACCCGGAGGAACGTTTCCTGGATGATGTCTTCCGTAACGGACGCGGTTTTGGTGAGGTGCATCACCAGCGGCTGTAACTGCGGCACGTACGCGTGGAACAGCTCGCGGAAAGCGGTTTCGTCGCCTTCGGCAATCAACTGAAATAACGCTATGTCGGTGTGAGAACGGTCGTACATGCCTGGAACGCGGATGCTGTATGCTTGGTTGAATTACCACCCAATGTAATAAAATTATTGAAAAGGGATTTTTTGTTTCGGCGGCCGGTAATCCGTGCAGCGGTATACGAGAAAAGTGCGCAGCACCCGGTCGCCTTTCCTGATCACGATAGGCGGCAACGGCGAAACGGTGGAAAAATACTGCTGTAAAACTTCCGTAAAGGCCTGTTCGTCTTTAAAATGAACGTTGTCGGGCACGGAATTGATGAAAATACCGTTGCGGCCGGCGAGCGCCTGCACGTTTTCATGGATATAGTCAAACTGCAACGCGGGCATGCCCAGCACATTGCGGGAATACACGAGGCTGTCGAGGTAAAAAGTCAGCACCGCGCTCGTTTTATAATCGTCCGCCGAAAAGATGAAATCGCCGGGATATTGCCGCTCCAGTGCTTTAGCCTGAGTGGCGAGGCCGTCCCACCCCACCCACACGTCGTCGGAATTGACCGGTACGGGGTACCAGCGGATTTCAACAGCCAGCGCCAGGTGCACTACGAGCGAGCACAGCCACTGCCAGCGGAGATGCTTTTCACGGAACCATATCGCCGCCCAGATGATGCCGCTGATGTAGGCCGGCATCATCCAGTTCAGTTTCACCCAATACACCGGGGAGAGGATAAAAAAGCCGAGGAACACCGGCAGGAAAAAACACAACAGGAACAGCTGCTGTGCAGGGATGCGCGCGGCGTGCCAGCGGTATTTCCGGAGCGTGCGGTATAACAGGTAAACGAGGGCGAAGAGCAACACCGGCATCAGGATGGCCGCCTGGTGGCCGATAACGCCCAGTACATCGAGCGGGTTCAGCTGCAGGCCGCTGCTCACGCGGGCAGCCGACTGAAAGCGAAAGGAAGCGAATCCGTTTTGCACATTCCAGATCACCACCGGCAAACTCACCACCCCGAAGCCGCATACACTCAGCCACGGCCACCCGGTCAGCAGCAGCGGCCGGTGCCGCGGGCTGAGCAGGAGAAACAGCATCATCCCGAACGGTAAGAACAGGGCCGTATACTTACTATTGAAGGCCAGCCCCATGGCGAGGCCCGTCCACAGCCAGTACCACTTCCGGCCGGAGAATACGGCCCGGTACAGGCACAACAGCGACAGCGCCCAGCATAACAGCAGCGGCGTATCAGGCGTGGACACCAGCGAAAGGATGGTCACCATCAGCGTGGAATACAGGAGCAGCAAGGCATGCCGGCTTCTGCCGCTACTGAGGAAATGCTGCGACAGCCGGTAAAACACCAGCAACGTGCATAGTGTCACCAGGGTATCCGCCAGTTTGATGGCGAACACTTTTTCCCCGAAAATGGCGGTGGCGGCCTGCAATATCCAGGCGATCGCGGAAGGATGGTCAAAATACGACAGGGCGGGATATTCCCCGTAGAGATGGTAATACGCGTCCTGCGGCATGAGGCCCATTTGCCAGATGAAAGCCAGGCGCAGCGCGGTGATAACGACCACGGCTATCCAAATGGCGCTGCCTTTGCCATGGTGGTGTGACAGCGGTGTGCTGATTCCCGGACTGCTCATTCCCTGCTGTTGCAGCAAAAAATCAGCCAGATCCGGGAATGCCCCCTTATTCGGTTCGCAAACTCTTCACAGGGTTGGCCATGGCGGCTTTGATGCTTTGGTAGCTGACCGTCAGCAGGGTGATAGCCAGCGTGCCGAGGCATGTGGCGGCAATTACCCACCAGGAGATTTGCGTGCGGTACTGATATCGTTCCAACCAGCCGCTCATGAAATAATACGCCAGCGGCACGGCAATCACCAGCGCGATGGCCACCAGTATTACAAAGTCTTTCGACATGAGGCGCCAGAGATTGAACACCGAGGCGCCCAGCACCTTCCGCACGCCGATTTCCTTCACCCGCTGTTCCGCCATGAAAGAGGCCATGCCGAAGAGGCCGAGGCTGCTGATGAAGATGGCAAGAACGGCGAAGAAGCTGGAAAGCCGGCCGATGCGCTGCTCCGCTTCGAATTTTTTGGCATACGCCGCGTCTGCGAACTCATAGGAAAAGGGCGTGCCGGCCGGAATAAATTTCTTATAGATGCTTTCCACCTGGGCGAGCGCGTCTGCTGTAGTTTTGGTTGGACTAAGCCGCACGCTCAGCAGGCTCGTCTCATTTCCCTTCAGGGTAAAGGCCGTGCGGAATGCCGGTTCGTAGGGGGATTCCATCACCATATCCCTGACCACCCCGATGATCGTAAAAGGCTCCCCGTTGATCCGCATGATTTCTCCGACAGGGTTGCCGATATCCATGAATTTGGCGGCGGACTCGTTCAGGATCATGGACGAGGAATCGTTAAAGGCCGCTGAAAAATCGCGGCCGGCGATGATCTGCCAACCGATGGTTTTTCCGTAGTCGTGCGTTACGGTCACCGCCCCGAAATTGCCCTGCTTACCCGGTTCCATATTCTTCCAGGTGTAGCCGTTGTTGATGATGTTCAGATCGGTCACAAAAGAACTGGCGCAACCCGTGGCGGCCACCGCACCGGAGGCTTCCAGTTCGCTCCGCATGGCCTTCACGTTTTTCCTGGTTTCGGCCGTGTTCATTCTCAACGTCACCAGGCCTTCACGGCTATACGCGACCGGCCGGCTTTTGGCGTGCCTGATTTGCAGAAATACCACCACCGTACCGATAATCAATATAACAGATGCGGCGAACTGCACCACCACCAATACTTTGCGCGGCACGGCGGCGAAACGGCCGGCGCGGAAAGTCCCCTTCAGCACCTTTACGGGTTGAAAAGACGAGAGGTACAACGCCGGGTAACTGCCGGCAACCAGCCCCGTGAAAACGGTAAAACCGGTAACCGCCAGCCAGAAGCCCGCGCCCGCATACGGAATACTCACTTGTTTGCCGGCCACGTCGTTGAAGGCAGGCAGGGCCAGCTGCACCAATATGATCGCCACCACCAGGCCGATGGAGGCCAGCAACAGCGATTCGCTGAAAAATTGCGCTACCAGCTGCCGGCGTATGGAGCCTACCGCCTTGCGGATGCCCACCTCCTTCGCACGCTTTTCAGAACGCGCTGTACTGAGGTTCATAAAATTGATGCAAGCCAGCAGCAATACGATGACGCCAATCACGCCGAACAGCCACACGAACTGTATCCGGCCGCCTGCATTCTTCCCGTCTTTCCAATCGGCATACAAGTGCCAGCGCGACATGGGATGCAGGAATACTTCCGGGCGGGGCACCCTTTGTTCCGGCCGCACCCGTTTCATCTTGAGGTCTTTCATTTTGGCAGACACCGCTTCGAGGTCGGCATGATCGGATAGCCGCGCATACACCATACTGAAATTAGAGCGCCAGGGATTTTCCAGCGTTTCGATCCAGGGTTGGGTGATGAGGAACAATTTCCAGGGCGCGATAAAGTCCCGGTTGTGGAATTCGGAATTATGCGGCAGGTCTTCATACACACCCGTCACTTTCACGTTCCACTCCTCATCCAGCCGTACGGTTTTATTGAGCGGGTCCGCATCGCCGAACAATGCCTTTGCAGTGGAAGCCGACAGCAGGATGGAATAAGGATCCGTCAATCCGCTGCGCGTGCCGCTCAGCATGTTAAGCGTCAATATTTCCGGGAATTGCGCGCCGTTGAAGCTGCCATGTTTGGTAAGGGCATTATTGTTCACGCTCAGCACATGATCTTCGTCCCACGACGCTTCGGCGATATATTTGAAATCCGCCGCGAAATCTTCGCGCATGGCCGTTGCTGTCAGGTAAGGCAACGCAGCCTGCGTGGACTTGATCCCGTTAAAGGTCTGGTGCTGCATCACTGCCACAATGCGGTCGTAATGCCCATGATTCATATTGAACGTCACTTCATCCCTTATCCACAAACCGATCAGCAGGGCCACAGCCATCCCCACCGATAATCCCGTGATGTTAATCAGCGAGAACGTTTTATTTTTGAGGAGATTCCTCCAGGCGATTTTAAGATAGTTCCTGATCATGATTTCCACGGCTGCCAACACGATGCCAGAGTTGGCCCCGGTTTCAAAATAACCTGTTACATATTATAAAAATAAACTAACTGTTCGTTTTCGGTACATCAGCTGTTCGCTTCCGCCGGGTGGCCCTATTTACGGTTCAAGGGCGCAACTCAACAACTCGTTGGAAAATTGGCGGCGGGGCCGGTAAAAGCCTTCATTTTTGTATCCATATCGTACAACGCCATGAACAGCAAACAATATACATTGATCACGGGGGCCAGCTCAGGGCTGGGGAAGGCATTCGCCATCGACTGCGCGGCGCGGGGCATGCACATCATCCTGATCGCGCTGCCCGGTTCCAACACCGCGTCGCTCGGCGGGAGCATTGCGCTGCAATACGGGGTGGACGTACAGGTGTTTGAATTCGACCTGACCGACGGGGACGCCCTGCACCGGCACCTCGCCCACATCACGGAACATTTCAATGTCAGTTTCCTGATCAACAATGCCGGTATGGGCGGCACGTCTCACCTCACAGAAACCGCCATAGAGAAAATAGACCAGATCATCCAGCTCAACGTGCGCAGCACCGTGCTGGTCACCCGTCTGCTGATACCACACCTGCTGAAAAACGACAAGAGCTACATCATGAACATTTCGAGCATGGCCGCCTTCACGCCTATCGCTTTCAAAACCGTATATCCGGCATCGAAAGCGTTCATCTCCTCATTTTCGCTCGGGCTGAATGAAGAGTTTTCCGGTACGGGACTGTCTGTCAGCGTGGTGTATCCCGGCCCGATGATGACCAATTCCCATACTTCCCGCCGCATTATCGGCCAGGGCTTCAAGGGAAAGATGGGCCTGCTTTCCGCCGCAGCCATCGCCCGGCTGGCCATCCGTAAAACACTGGCCGGCCAGCCCACCATTATACCCGGTTTTATGAACCGCGTCAATCACCTGCTGATGAGTGTGCTGCCGGTGGAATGGAAATCGCGCATCGTATCGCGGGAAGTAAAAAAGGAGATTCAATATGCATAAAGTTTTAGTGACCGGCGCCAACGGATTCTTAGGCGCCAACCTCACCCGCGAGCTTTACCGGCTCGGGTACGACGTAAAAGCCATGGTACGCCCGTCTGCCGACCTGAAAAGCATTGCAGACATTCCCTGCGAGATATTTTTCGGCCGCATAGACAACGTGGAAGATGTGCTGCACGCCATGGAGGGATGCAGCATCGTGATACATGCGGCCTGCATCACGGAGCAATGGGCCATTTCATTCGATGAATACGAGCAGATCAATTATATCGGCACCCAGTACGTGGTGGAAGCCTGCCTGCGGCAGAAAGTGGAGAAACTGATTTACGTGAGCACGGCCAATACCATCGGGCCGGGCACCAAAGAGCAGCCCGGCAGCGAGCTGAACGGCTTTACGCTGTTCAACGCCAACTCCGGTTACATCAACAGCAAATACCTCGCGCAGCAGTACGTGCTGGAACAGGTAGAGCGGCGGCGGCTGAATGCGGTGGTGGTGAACCCCACGTTCATGATCGGGCCGAACGACAGCAAACCGAGCTCCGGAAAACTGCTGCTGTACGGTCTTGGGAAAAAAGTATTGTTTTACCCGCCGGGGGGTAAAAACTTCGTGCATATTCACGATGTCTGCCAGGGCATTTTGAATGCCATAGAGATGGGCAAACCGGGGGAATGTTACCTGTTGGCCGGCGCCAACCTGAGCTACCGGGAGTTTTTCAATATGCTGTACGCCCGTACGCGCAAACCGGCGCTGATGATCAGGATTCCCCCGTTGCTCCTCAAAGTGGGCGGCGTAATCGGCACCATTGCCGGCAAAATCACCGGCACCACGCAGAAGCTCAACTATTCGGCGGCGTTTTTGCTGTGCCTGCAAAACTATTACACCGGCAAAAAGTCGGAACGTGAACTGCACATCCGGTACGCTCCCATCGAAACCGCCATCGCCGACGCGCTCAGCTGGTTCGAGGAAAATGCCTACATTTAATCCGCTAACCAAACGAGCGAAATGGATTTTCAAAAGAATGAAAGATTGTTTTCGAGCGGCGTGTTCAAATACCTGACCCGGGCGCTCATCCTGTACATTTTCAGCACCATTTTCAAATCGTTCGATCTTACGTTCACGCACGACATAGGCATCCTGAACATACGTGGCCAGGCGTTCAGCATCTTTTACGTACTGTACGGCCTGCTGGCCTGGAAAGGCGCCACCTTCATCGCCCGGCTGATGGAAAGGAAGGTGGCCGACCGGCAGTCGCCCGCCCGCATCGTGGCACTGGGCATCGCTTTGCTGCTGTACGGCCTGCTCGTGTCGGTATTGTTCAGCTTTCTGTACGCCGGTACCGACGTGTTGCTCTTCAACCGCTACGAAGCGTGGGAAAGCGCGTCTGTCTTCGCATACGACCTGAACTTCGGCACCTTCATGTTTTACCTGCTGCTGCTTACGTTCAACGGCATCATCTATTACTATAAGGGGTGGAAGGAATACCAGCTGCAAACGGAGCGGCTCATGCGCGAAAACATACAGGCCAAGTACGATGCGCTCCGTAACCAGATCGATCCGCATTTCTTTTTCAATTCCCTCAGCGTACTCACCAACCTGGTGTATAAAAACCCGGACGTGGCAGCCGACTATATCACACAGCTTGCCAAAACCTACCGTTACATACTCGATAAAAAATTCGAAAACCTCGTGCCCATCCAGACGGAGCTCGACTTCCTGGAATCGTACCTTTTCCTGATCCGCATCCGCCACCGCGACAGCATCCGGTTTACGGCCGAGCTCGACGACAAGGTGGTGCAGAAAGGCATGATCCCTCCCGCCACTTTGCAGTTGCTGGTGGAAAACGCCATCAAGCACAACCGTTTCTCCGGTAACGATCCTTTGCTGATCACGCTGAAGAGCGAAGACAATTTTCTGGTGGTGAGCAACCGCGTGAACTTGCGCGCCCTGCCCGAAAGCCCGTCCAGCGGCATCGGGCTCGAAAACATCCGCAAGCGCTATGAGCTCACCATGGGCAAAGGAATCGATGTGGCGCGCGAAGGCGATTTTTTTATTGTTAAAGTACCCGTTATTTACACATTATGAGAGTGGTCATATTTGAAGACGAGATGCACAACGCAGAGCGGCTCATCCAGTTGCTCCAGAAGTACGATGCCGGTATCACCGTTGCCGCCATCATCGAATCGGTGGCGCAGGGGCTGGCATGGATGGAACAACATCAGCCGGTAGACCTCATGCTGATGGACATCCAGCTGTCTGACGGCAACTGCTTCGAGCTGTTCGCCCGGAAAGAAGTGCATACGCCCATCATTTTCACCACCGCTTACGACGGTTTCGCCCTGCAGGCTTTCAAAGTCAACAGCATCGACTACCTGATGAAACCGATCGACTTCAAAGACCTCAGCAAGGCGCTGAAAAAGTACGAGCAGTTCAAGCCCGCGCCGCAATACCACCTCGACTTGTCGCAGATCGCGGAAGCCTTCATGCGCCGCGACCACACGCGGTTCATCGGCCGGCTCAACAACCAGCTGATTTACGTAAAAGCGAAAGAGATCGCCTACCTGCAGTTTACCAAGGGGGCCACGTGGGCCACTACCTTCCAGGGGCAGCGCATGCCGCTGGATTACTCGCTGGATCAGGTGGAGAAGCTGCTCGACAAACACGTTTTTTTCCGCATCAACCGCCAGTTCATTATCCATATCGACGCCATCAAAAAAATAACGGCCTATTACAACAGCCGCCTGATCCTGCAACTGCAACCGGTGATTGAGGAAGACGTGATTATTTCGCGGGAAAGGGTGACGGATTTCAAGAGCTGGCTGGAGAACAGTCATGCCTGATTATGGCTGGGCGGGCGCCGGGCCATCGGGCTTGCGGTCTGCATGGCCCAGGCTTTTGCCGGGATTGACGCGGTCGCGTACGAGCTGTTTAAGCTCCTTGATTTCGGGAAAGCGGCCTTCCCGTTTGCGGTCGAAAATCACTTCTCCGTTCAGCAGTATCTGGTAACTGCCGTTGATATCGGCGGGCCGGAGGGCTACACCGCCGAGATCTTCTTCAAAAGTAGTCAGCAGCTCCTGGGCCATATAGGCGGCGCGCAGCAGCCACCCGCATTTCGGGCAATATGAGATGGTGATGTCTGGTTTCATGATTGTAAATGTACAATTCAGCCGTTAAAAACTTTCACTTCTTCCCCCACCCCCATGATCACGCGGGAGGCAATGCCGATGAACAGGCCATGCTCCACGACTCCCACAATGCTGTTGAGCTGCGTGTCGATGCGATGGGGATCGGCGATCAGGCCGTAATCCGCGTCGATGATGTGGTTTCCTTCGTCCGTAACGAAAGGTTTTCCTTCCTGCATCCTGATAGTCCCGCTGCCCGTCAGTTCCTTTAGCACGTAATTCGCCGCGTCGGGGATCACCTCCACCGGTACTTTGAATTTCCCCAGCCGCTCCACATACTTGGAAGCATCTGCGATGATCACCACCTGCCGCGATTTGACGGCCACGATCTTTTCTTTCAGCAAAGCGCCGCCGCCGCCTTTCAGGAGGTTGAGGCCGGCCGTGAATTCGTCGGCCCCGTCGATGGTGAGATCGATCGTGTCCAGTTCGTTGATCGCGACGAGCGGGATAGCGTATTCAGCCGCGAGCGCGGCCGTCCGGGAAGAAGTGGCCACCGCTTTGATGCGGAGCCCCTCCCGTACCATGCTGCCGATGGCGCGCACCGCGTATTCGGCGGTGGAGCCGGTTCCCAGCCCAACGGTCATTCCCGGCAGCACCAGTTTCACTGCTTCGAGAGCGGCATTTTCCTTTTCATGATTCGCCTGCATGGAATAAAAATAGCATAAAAAAAGGGGCTGTGTCGCCACAGCCCCGGGATATTATTTCAGGCGGTACCGCTTGATGCTGACCGTGGCGCTTTTAGCCGTATTGCTGACGGCGTTGACGAATACATAGGCTTTGTATTTCCCGTCGGCCGTGAGCACCCACAGCCCTGCTTCCGCTTTGGTGTTGATGGCCGCATCGGTGGCGGCGTCGAAGGTTTGCTTTTCAAAATCCACATCGTCGATGAACACGCCGAACTGCAGCCGCGCCAGCTGCTGGTCGCGGAGGTTCCAGGTGCGTATCAGTTTCGTGGCCCTGTTTACACCGGTGGGCAACGTTACGCCCGGCAGGTATTGGGCGTTGGCGCCGGGCGCCACGAACGAATGCAGGTAATTGGTAGTGGTGCGGTACACATACACGAGATCGATTTTCTCCGGCCGGGTGGCGGCTTCCGCGGCGGTGTACACGGCCATGTCCTCGATGGAAATGTAACAGGCCGCATTGTCTACCGGCTTCAGGTCGAGCTTCATGTCCTGCACGGAAATGTTGTACGGCCCCAGGTTGTAGGTCACCGTTTCGCCATTGCTGCTTTTGCCGGTGAAGGTGAATTTCACGGATTTTCCGCGCGCTTCCTCCGGCACCACGTAATAATAACGGAGGGTCGCCGCCATCGTGTCTTTGGAGAACGTCATGGTGGTGGAATTATCTTTGTTCACAGACGGTGAGCCCACTACCACGCCAATATCCTGCCCGCTGGAATTGGTATGGAAGGAACGGTGCTCGAGCAATGTAGCGGGCGCTCCCGCGATGGATGCATCCACCTGGGCGGACACGAGCTTGCCCCTTTCCGCCGGCAGCGCCATGGCATAGGTGAATTCAATGGGCTGGCCTACGAGGTTGGGCCCGATGGAACGTTTGATCGCATCGTTCTGCAACACCCCTTTCGGCTCGGGAATGGCGTAATCTTTTTCCTTGCACCCGGCCATGGCCAGCAGCAAAGCAAAAAGGAACGCGGCATGCTGATAATATTTTGCTGACATGATGATTCGTTTAAGGCTTTACGGTAATAAAGATTTTGTACGTTTTCCTTACCTGGCGGTTCCCCGATACAACGGTGTATTGTTTGGGGTTGGCGAGATCGGAAAAATCGACTTTGCCGGTTATTTTCGGATCGAGTTTCGCGTCCGTCACCAGTGAGAACTGCGGCCAGAGGTTTTTCAGGTCCGTTCCGAAGAACACTTCCACATTGATGGTGCAGGCCACCGTGTCGATCACGGCATTTTTGGTGCGCACCGTCTGGAAATCCGCGCCCAGTAATTCGAAGTTGCTCACGTAACATTCCGCGCGGGTGGTGATCAGTAAACCGTCTTCATCCACCGGCTGGTCTTTCTTACAGCCGGGCCACAGCGTGGCGGCCAGGAGCATGGCGGTTATGATGGAGATATATCTTTTCATCTTGTTCATTTTTTAAGTGAGGGTTCTTTACAGCCAGGGCGTGTTTTGCGTGAGATTCGGATTGCGGTCGCGCTCCGCCGGCGGAATCCTGAAAATATAATTCTGCTGATACGTTCTTTCCGGCACGTTCTGGTAGTAACGCGTCTGGTTGGCGCCATGGGTGTCTATCCGCCACACGCCTGCGCTGCCCGGTGCTCCCCACACCCTTTCGAGCGCCCTCCACCGGCGGAGGTCGAAACCGCGATGGCCTTCGCCCAGCAGTTCGATGATCCGTTCCTGTTCGATGGCGGAGAAGAAGGCGGCCTTGCTGCCGGTTTTAGCAGCGGCCAATGGCGGCAGATTGCCGCGGCGGCGCACTTTGTTCACCAGTTCGATCGCATCCGGCTGCGGGCCGTTCACCGCGTTGGTAGCTTCCGCATACATCAGGAACACGTCTGCCAGGCGGATAACCGGCCAGGCATAGTCGCCGTCGCTACGGCCCTGGCCCGGGTAGTTGCGGAGGAATTTACGGAACACGTACCCGGAATTATTGCCGTCCGTATTGTAGGTGATATACCGGATGCCGTTGATGGTTACGCTGCCGCCCCAGTTTTTGTAGATGAAGGGGCACCAGCCGGTCGACTTCAAACTGTTGAGCCCAATACTCATTTCGTAATCCCACATGAGGGATGATTTCATGCGGTAGTCGCGGTTCAGGTAGCTTTGCGGGTTCAGCGCCGAATTGGCCCGCGTTCTGGCATCCGGCACATCCGTCGGGTTGAGGGGTATCAGCTTGGTGGCAAAATCTCCGGTAACGGTACTCTGGTAACGGTCCGCGATCTCATAGCGCGGCATCACCCATAGCTGCGAGCCTTCATGCGAACGGCCCGCCACATCGCGCATCAGTTCTTCGCCCTGGCCGGTGTTGGTGCCGCCGTGGGGAAACGACAGGATCATTTCCGGGTTGTGATTCGCGGCAGGTTGAAACAAGTAATAGTAATTAGGCAGCGTGTCCGCCTCACCCGGTCCGTCAATCGCGCCGGGGTCGCCGTTGCGGAATAGCGTAAGCCCGAAATCATTGATCACGCTGCGGAAGTCAGCCGCAGCAGCGTTGTAAGCCGCAGTAGCTGCGGCGGCGCTGGGTTGAAATCCCGCCAGCTCGGGCCAGCCGAATTCGTTCCAGCATGCCCAGTACAGTTGCACCTTTCCGCGCACCGCCAATGCGGCCGGCCTCGAAGCGCGGCCCAGTTCGGGCGATTTCTGCGGCAGCTTTTCGAAGGCATAGTTCAGGTCGCGGAGAATGGAATCTTTCACCTGCCCGATGGGAATGCGGGCCAGGGAGGCTACCTGTTCGTTGCTCGTCACCGTTGAGGAAAAATAGGGCACATCGCCCCACATCGCAATCAGTTTGAAATAACACATGGCCCGCAGCAGGTGCGCTTCTCCAAGCAACCGTTCCATATTGGTTCTGGAGATGCCTTCTTTCTCCATCAGTTTGTTCACATTGTCGATCACATAATTGCAACGGTTCACGCCGCCGTAGAGATATTTGTACATCTCATCCCATTTGTCGGCGTACCCGCTGGGATCATAAATGCCGCCGCTGCCATTGTAGGCATCGCCCAGCCGGAGGTCGGTGCTGCTCACGGCGCTGCCGCGCACGCGTACATATTCGCCGTGGCCTTCCATCAGATAATCGCGGTCGAATACGGAGCGTATATCCGCGTAGCAGCCCATCATGGCCAGCGTAGCGTCAGATTCCGTTTTCCAGAGGTTGACCAGCTGCGGGTCAACGGTCGGGTCCTGGTCGAGCAGGTTTTTCACGCAACCGGAAGAGAATATTCCCCAACCCGCCAGCATGCCTATCAAAGATATTTTTGCAATAGTTTTTTTCATGTTCGTATGTTTTTAAAGCCCGACATTGATGCCTGCGGAATATGATTTATTCAGCGGGTAGGCATTGCTCCGGTTGCCTGTCAGTTCAGGATCGAGACCGCGGTAGTTCGTGATAGTGGCCAGGTTTTCGGCCGAACCGAAAATGCGGAAGGAATTGATGTGCAGCCTTCTCAGAATTTTCGACGGTACGGCATATCCCAGCTGAATGTTTTTCAGGCGGAGATAGGTCATATCGTCCAGCCAGTAAGCCGTTTCCTCACGGTTACCGCCGCTGCCCGCCAGGCGGGGCCAGAGGCCGGTGCGGTTGTCGAGCGACCAGGCATTGTTCCAGTGGTCCCACGTCCAGGCGTAACGCGCGGCGGAGGGATTGGTGTTGTTGTAGTTGTTCGTCACAAAGTCTTTGCGGCCCGAGGCGCCTTGCAGCAGAATGCCCACATCGAAGCCCTTCCACGATACATTCCCATTGAGGGCGAAGAAAGTGGTGGGGCGCTCGCGTTGCGAGTTGGGGTACACCTTCCGGTCTTCCGCCGTGATCCGGCCGTCGCCATTCAGGTCTTTGCGGATAAGGTCGCCCGGAGAAATCCCCTGCGGGGTGGCGTTGTACACGTCCTGCCAGGTTTGGGCAATGCCCGCGTCCTGGTACGCATATACGAAGCGGTAGGGCAGGCCGAGGAAAATGTTGCCCTTCCCCAGAAATTCGTTCCATTTTTCCAGTTCCGTCTGGTTATAGGATGCGTTTACGTTGATGCTGTAGCTGAATTCGCCCACGCGGTCGCCCCAGGTGAGATTCGCTTCCACTCCCCTGTTGCGCAGGTCGCCGATGTTTTTGCGGGGCGCGTCGTAGGCGCCGGTCAGCAAAATCGACATTTCGGAAGGCCTGTTCATGCCCGTGGTGAGCCTGTTATAGTAATCCAGTTCGGCGGTGAGGCGGTTGTCGAAGAAGCCGAGGTCGAGGCCGATGTTCATGACCGTAGTGGTTTCCCACGACAACCCGGTATTCGTCATTTTTTTATAAACGATGCCCCTCGCGATGGAGTTATCTACGAAGTAATGATTGGCGTCGAGCGTTTCCTGCTGCTCATACCGTCCCACGCCGCTGTTATTGCCCAGGCCGCCGTAAGAAAACCGGAGCTTGCCGCTGCTCAGCACATTTTTGGTGAAGGCGCTGATGAAATTTTCTTCCGTAAATCGCCAGCCCAGTGCCACGGAGGGAAAGAAGCCGTAGCGGCTGCCGGGCAGGAAGCGGGAAGAGCCGTCGTAGCGGGCGTTGACTTCCAGCAGGTATTTATCGTACGCGGTGTAATTGATACGACCGATGTACGAGCGCAGCCCTTCCGTGTTGGAGTTTCCGGCCGTCATCTGGATCCAGGTAAGGCCTGCGTCAATTTCGCGGAGCGTGGGGTGGATACGGTCGTTGCGGCCGCTGGCCTGGTACCGGTCGTACCAGAATTCCTCGCTGTATACAAACAGGGCGCTCAGGTCGTGGTGCTGCGCGATTTTTTTCTGGTATGTGAGCCGGCCGTTCAGCATGGTTTTGTAACCGGTATTGGTGTAATTGTTCACCCCCGCATTTTCGCCTACATACACGCGGCTGCCGAAATTGCCCGTCTGGAAATTAAAGGCGCGGTTCGGCGTGTTCGCGTTCCAGCGGAACTGGTTGTAGTAGTTGAGCGAATAATCGATACGGCCGGTGAGCCCCTCTATCGGCGTCCAGTCGATATACGCGATGGTGTTCGCTTCCTGGCGGTTCTGGCGGTTGAGGGTGTTGGTGTAAACGGTGTACGGGTTGTAAGCCTGCGCATCTTCGTTATAGGCCATCACCCCGCCGAAATACCCGGTTTTCGGGTCGTAAGGCTGGATGCCCGCGATGGCGAACTGGAGGTCGAAGCCGGCGGTATTGGTACTATTATCGTCGGTAAACCCGTCTTCCAGCGCGTACTGGAACTTGGACCAGTTGCCGTTAAAGCGCACGCCGATGTTCATGTTTTTGCGGAGCTTATAATCGTAGTTGAACCGGGCGTTGTAACGTTTGTAATCGTTGTTGATCTGGAGGCCTTTTTCGTCCATCACGCCGATGGAGAAAAAGAAATTCGAATTATCGCCGCCACCGGAAGCCGAGAGGTTGTAATTCTGCAGTTGGCCGTCGCGGGTGATGAGTTCCCACCAGTCCGTATTCGGGTACTTCAGCGGGTCTATCATGCCCAGCGCCATCCACTGGTCGATGGTGCCGTCTTTAAAAAGCCAGTTGGTCTTGAGCTGTCCCACCGCGGCCTGCCGCTGATGCAGGGTCAGCGCGCGGGGATAATCGGCCATGAAGTCGTATGCTTTGGTCGGTTTGGTGAGCCCGTAGGTACCGTTGAAGTTCAGCTGCGTTTTTTGCTGGCCTTTCCCCGACTTGGTGGTGATGAGAATAACGCCGTTCGCCGCGCGGGAGCCGTACACCGATGCGGAGGTGGCATCTTTGAGCACCGAGATGCTTTCGATGTCGTTGATATTAATCCGGTTGATGTCGCCATCCGGCATCCCGTCGATTACGATGAGCGGGTTGGCGTTGTTAACGGTACCGAGGCCGCGGATAATGAGGCTGGCGCCGTTGCGGCCCGCCATGCCGGTTGACTGCGACACTGCCAGCCCAGGAACGAGGCCCGAGAGCGCTGAAGAGGCGTTCGGAAGGGCGCGGTTGGTGATGGCCTCATCTACTTTGATGGCCGATACGGCGCCCACTAGGTTTACTTTTTTCTGGGTACCGTACCCCACTACTACCACTTCGCCCAGTGCGCGCTGGTCTGATTTCAGCTGCACGTTAACGGGATTATTGCCCGAAAATGCGATTTCCTGTTTCATGTACCCAATGAAGGAAAATTCCAGGATGCCTTGTGTAGCGGTGGTTTTGAGAGTAAAGTTACCATTGGCGTCGGTTACGGTGCCGAACACAGTTCCTTTCAATGCCACGCTGACACCGGGCAGGGGCGCCTGCGTTTCATCTGTAACACGGCCTCTGACGGCGCGTTCTTCCTGGAAATAGACGGCAGGCAATGCCGCAGCGAAGGATTCCTGCAATGGACCCGCGAGCGGGATACAGGTCAGCAAAATCCACCTGACGCCGAGGCGCCGCGAGGATAATGAAAGTGGTAGACAATTGAACATAACGCTTTATTTTTTGAGTAAGGCTAGAAAAAAGAAGGCTGTGTCGTTTGTGGGGGAACGGCGGTACGGTGTGGCATAGTCTCCATGCCGCAAACGTTTGCACTACATGGCAGTTTTTTGTACTCGTCAGTTTACGTGTGCACGCCGAAAGAAATTCAGTTTAATTGTTAGTTGAATTACGAACCAATGTCAAGAAAGCGCTGCAATTAAAGTCGTCCGATGAAAAAATCCGTTTGGTTGAAAATCGTCGGATAACCGCTGGTTATCTCATTAGCCATGGAATTCATTTTTGTACGGATCCAGTCTCAGATGTTAGATTTGGTATTTTATGCCGATTAATTCTATAACGTGTTATTCAGATAATCGAAAGCACCCCGATTCAGATTTCAATCGATTGTTATTTCATCATCTTACCACAAAATAATACTATTTAATCATTTTCAAAAAAAAGTATATCGCGTATTTTTTACGTTTATCATGAAATGAGTGGCGGACGACTACGGGCAGCAAACGTTTGCTTGAAATTTATAATATCTGGGAAAGTTGGGCCGGCGTTTGTAACGGGCTGAACATAGGGTGTTCAAGCGCGCGGGATTTAGATGGGGAAGCTACGGATGCTACTCCCCGCCCAGCCACCGCTTGAAATCGTTCGCTTTCAGGCGGCTGACAATGATGTCTTCGTATGCCGCGGGCTTCACCTGTACTTTGAGTTTGCCGTTAAACCAGGTTTGCACTTTGTCGATGAAACGGTAGCCTACGATGAACTGGCGGTTGAGGCGGAAAAAGGACTTGGGGTTGATATCGGCCTCAATATCATCGAGCCGTTTATCGATGATGAAGTCGGTGTTGTTGACCGTTTTGATGTATTGCATCTTTTCGCGGGTGTAGAAGTAGGCGATATCAGTGACGGGAATTGAAATCAGGCGGGTACCGTTGCGGGCCAGGAAGCGGTCTTTGTACGTATCGCCGCCGTCCCTGAACTGGTGCAAAAAGTGGTAGATGTTTTCCGTGACCGCTTTCTGCTGGTCGCGGTGCAGGCGTTTGTATTTCGTGAGCGCGGCAGCCAGCTCTTCCTTGTTGACCGGTTTGAGCAGGTAATCCACGCTGTTGAGCTTGAACGCGCGAAGGGCGTGTTCCTGGTAGGCGGTTACAAATATGAGCGGCGCTTCAATTTTCACTTTTTTGAATATCTCGAACGTCTGACCGTCGCCCAGCTCAATGTCCAGGAATATCAGGTCGAGTGCAGGGCGGGTGGCCAGGTATTCCACGCTGGCTTCGATGCTGTCGAGAATCTCGACCACTTCGATGTCAGGGTCGATGGCGGTAATGGTGCTTTTGAGCAGGCGGCCGGCGATGGCCTCGTCTTCAATGATTAATACTTTCATACGCAAGGGGCTTTAAAACAGGGATGGTGACTGAAAAAAGCTGATCTGTTTCGTGTATCTGCATATCCGGCAGTTCGAGCAGGCGGAATTTTTCCCTCAGGTGGGAAAGTCCCTTGCCGGTGCTGACCGCGCCGCGTTTACGCTGGAGATTGTTGGCCACTACTACGCGTCCGGCCGTGGCGTCGATTTTTACGGTAATGAACAACGGGTTGGCTTTGGTGATGGTGTTGTGTTTGATCGCATTTTCAAGCAACATCTGCAGGCTCAGCGGGGGCACCTTCAGGCGGGCGGTCTCTTCACCGCCACTCACTTCAAGATTCAGGCCTTCGTCGTAGCGGTTTTTCAGCAGGAAGAAGAATGCCCGGGTGAAGTTCAGTTCATCTTCCAGGCTGATGAGCACATTTTCATTCGCTTCGAGCAGGTAACGGTACACATAGGCCAGTTCTTCGGTGAACTTGCGGGCACGGGCCTTGTCGAGCTCCATCAGGCCGATGAGCGTGTTCAGTGTGTTAAACAGGAAATGCGGCTGCACCTGAACTTTGAGGGCATCGAACTGCATTTCGATGTGGATCCTTTTGAGCTCCTCCGCTTCCGTTACCGCGTTTTTCCATTCCCGGAAATAATAGATGGCTTCGTAGATGGCTACCTGCAGCATGATAAACAGCAACACGGTACTGGCCGTCCACGAGTAATACCATAAAAAGTTGATTTTGGCGCCCCAGATGAGCGTGTAGTTTTCGATAAACACCCTTATCCAGGTGAGCGCCAGGCCATATGGCACGAGCAGCAGCATGGCGGTGCGCATGCGGTACCACGACTGGGTGAGACTTGGCGTTCGTTTCCGGAGCGAGAGAATCACAAACCGGGTAGGCTCCCATACCGCGGCGGTGAACAGCAGGGTAAAAACGACGGCTTTGGGCACGAGGTGCTGTACATTCCATGGGGAAAAGAACATCTCCAGCATGAAGAAGATGAAAAAGAAGATGCTCAGGGCCAGATAACCGTAGATCCGCAGTTTTTGCTCCGGTATATTCATGGTGCGACAGATTACAATCTGTAAAATTCAGGATTCGCGGGCTACTTTCAAACCCCGGTGGCCAAATAGTTCAAATAAACTGCTGAAATGACAAAACGGGGCACTGAAATGACGCTTCCCTTTCGGTGGGATATTTTGTTATTCCAGGTGTACCGCATCGTCATTCGGGAACGGAACCAACCGGCCGGGCAATGCAGATGGCTACATTTATCGGAAAAAAATGAAACATTTCTTTGGGATACTGCTCTGGTATTGGACTTCTTCTGCAATGGCAGCGCCATCCGCGGGGAATAATGCAACAGCCGGCTCCTGTTTCCTACCACCTCCCGTCAACGTAGAACAAGTCAATATGGAGTACTCAACGGGCAATCGGGTAATGAACGAAAGCCGCTGCCCGTCACTGCCCCATGGATCGGAACCGAGTGTCGCAGAGCAATTCCTTGGGTATCGGGCAGCGGGTGGAGTTTCCTTCCCGTCACTTCCCCATGGCTCGGAACCAAGTATCACAGAGCAATTCCTTAGGTATCAGGCAACGGACGGTGTCTCCTTCCCGTCACTTCCCCATGGCTCGGAACCAAATGTCACAAACCAGTCCCTTGGGTATCGGGCAGCGGATGGTGTCTCCTTCCCGTCAATTCCCCATGGCTCGGAACCAAGTGTCACTGAGCAATTCCTTAGGTATCAGGCAACGGATGGTGTCTCCTTCCCGTCACTTCCCCATGGCTTGGAACCAAATGTCACAAACCAGTCCCTTGGGTATCAGGCAGCGGATGGCGCCTCCTTCCCACTGGCAGCCGTCACCGCCGCACAGTCTACCACACCACCTACTTCCACCCGGCACCTCCCGGATACCGCCATTAAATTGCCCGACCAACCGGCCGACCCCGTGTCCGAAGCCGAATACGCCTTTGCCCGCCATGCGGCCGACAGTGGCGTGAAAGCAGCCTTTCTGCGTTATATGGACAGCAACAGTGTAATATTCAGCAACGGGCATGTCAGGAACGGCGTCCGGTACTGGGAAGCTGTCAAAGAACCGGCTGCAAAACTATACTGGCAACCGGTATTTGCCTGTACCGCGAACGACGGGCAATCCGGCTTTACCACCGGACCTTTTGAGTGGCGGAAGACCACCGCGGATAGCGCCGTTAGCTGCGGACAATACACCACCGTATGGCATAAGAATGAAAACGGTGAATGGCATTTTTTTGCCGACCTTGGTATCGGGTACCGCGGCTCGCTGTACAATAAAAACTCCCTCCAGGTATATGGCCCCTATCTCCCGGCACCTGCTGGCACATCCGCCATTGAGATTGACAGCTGTTTTATCGCTACATTCCGCCGTGAAGCAACCCAAGCCTTCAGGCAGGTAATGCTCCCCGAAACCTGGCTGAACCTCAATGGTCAACACCCGGTACAAACCAGCGCAGGGATGATAGCGGCGCTGCAACAAATGCCTGCTGGTCTCGACTTTGTACCGTTGGCGGGGTTTATGGCAGGCAGCCGGGACCTCGCATACGTGTACGGATATACCCAAAGCGACGGCAAAAAGGAAAATTACCTCCGGATATGGGCATACACGGGTGCCAGCTGGAAGTTACTATTGCAGGTGCTGCGGTGGTGAATGATCACCCTCCCGGAAAAATCGCGCCGATGCATTGTCATGATCATGCACTGTTCTCCCACGGTATACATACAAGTTGATTCATTCTCCGGTATTGCATGATGATTCATCTGTCTTCGAACACGCAATGATACTATCATCGGGCATTGTAAAAGCAAGACAACCACCATCGGAAACAGCCACCGGTGCAGTTAACGTATATTATTCCATTGAAATCCCCCTTGCACGCATCAACATTTGCCAATGGAGGCGCCACACCAAAATCATTTTGTTCCAATCAACTGCCGGGAGCTTTAGCCTTCATAAAAGAATTGTTCAGAAATTATCTTCCCATCTTTTACGTGGTACACACATAATTCGTTAAAGGCGGTTCGTCCGCGGCCCTTCATCGTCATATCCATTTCCAGTACAAAGGCAATGATGTTGCCGCTGATCAACGGCTCCGATACCTGAATGCTGTGCGTTTCCTCGGTCATGGCTTCAAACTGGCGGCCTTTTTCAATATTGGCTGCCAGTCCTTTTGTTTCTTTCTGAAAACCGGGTGTGGCAAACGCTTCGATGCTCACTACATCTTCGGCAAACAATTCTTTCTGCGCCTGCTCAAACTGGCCCTGGCGGCAAAGCTCAACGAGGCGGGCGGCGATTTGGGGAGTATCCATAACGTTGTTTTTTATGTTTATCAAGTTAAGATTTATACGGAGGCGGGACAAATAATTAAATCAAAAACTACAGTTCAACCAGCGAATTCGTCACTTGAGTCACTAACACCGACAGTCTTTTGACCGCCTGTTTAATTTTGAAGCGTAAACGAATGCAGCATGTCTCACAAGAAACATACATCCACGCATGTTCTAACCCCAAAGAGAAAGGACCGGGCACTCAAGCCCGGTCTTCTTTACCGGCTCTTCTGGCTCCATATGCGGGAGAAAACGGCCGTACAATATTCCGGCCACCGGAACCGCATCCGTATTTACAGTGCGCCTGTTCAGGTTAAATGGATACGGCGCATGCACTACTGGCGGGAACTATTGACCAGGACGTTTTCCTACTGATCTCACTACGCCGCCGGCCTCAATACTACAGGTACAATTCAACGGCTCCCAAACCTCTCCATTCTCCAAATGCCAAGCCATCCCGCATAGCCCAGGCTCGTAGCAACTATCATACTGCTGATAAGCGGAAACTCACCATTTCTGAAGATAAATCCCTGGTTAAGTGGACAACCCATGCCACCTCTCAACTATAAAACTCCCCGGCCGGATGCCGCCCAACGTTATTTGCAATGCAGCTGCAGCTGCTCATCCGCGTACGCAGCGCCCAGTTCTTTTGCCTTCCGCCAGTTGGCGCAGGCTCCCGTCGTATTGCCCATATTATGCAGCGTATTGCCCCGGTTGAAGTACGCGGTGGCGTTATCGCCATCCAGTTCGATTGCTTTATCGAAGTCAGCCAGCGCAGCATCGTACTCTTCTGTGAGATCTTTATTGATGGCGCGGTTAATATATGCTTCCACAAACACCGGCGCCAACTCGATCGCTTTATCATAATCCCGCCGCGCCGCCAATTGCAGATAGATGCCATCTTTGGCCGTGCCCCTGGAATACCAGGCATTGGGATTCTCAGGGAAAATCCGGATGGCGGATGTAAAATAAATAATCGATGCGCTGTAGTTCGCGTTATTGTAGGCCTTCAGCGCTTCCTCGAAGTACCAGGGCAGCCGGCTGCCGTCTTCGTCCGGGAACTCGTCGTTGGAGGCATTGGCGAAGGTACCGTATCCATCCAGCCGGCAGTCGAACTGGTATCCTTTGAGCAGCAGGTCTGTCGCCCAACAGAGCAGGTTCTCCTGGTTAAGCGGGAAACGGGGGAAACCGGCAGACAATTCCCACAGGCCGTTTTCTTCTTTCACACCGGTTACTTTGGCGTCGTATACACGGGCCAGAAACACGCCGAAAGCTTCCGCTTTCTCCTTCTTATCGGTTAAAAATGCCGCGTCGAATTCCGCATACGCATACTCCTTGAAACCATTGCCCAATATCCGCCTGTACACTTCTTCCGCCAGCAGCGCCTCCTGGTTGAACTTGCCGGCAAACTGGCCGGGCGTAAAAAATCTGTCTGCCATATTCATCTGGTATAAAGTACAAATGTAAGTTGAAAATATCATCACGCTATCATACCGCCTCCTGGCAGGATCGCTGCCGCATATGACCTCGCGCTGGTTCATCGTGGCCGCCGTTTTCCAACGCATCTCTTCCGCCACCCGGCAAGATCACTGCCGCATCTGACCTCGCGCCGGTTCATGGTGGCCGCCGTTTTCTAACGCATCTCTTCCGCCTCCCGGCACGATCGCTGCCGCATATGACCTCGCGCCGGTTCATGGTGGCCGCCGTTTTCCAACGCATCTCTTCCGCCACCCGACAGGGCAAACTTATTTTCTTTTTGATTTCAAATAAGATTAAATTGGTTGAAATAATGATAGCGCAGGTGCTATCTTTTCAATATTCACCATTGTTTAAATTGTTAACTATGAGCGTCGGACAAAACATCCGCAAAGTGCGCGAGCTGAAAAACTTCACCCAAAGCTACGTGGCACGCCGGCTGGGCATCACAGCAGCAGCTTACAGCAGAATTGAAAGAGACCAAACAAACATCGGGCTGAAACGGCTCCGCCAGATCGCCGCTGCGCTGGATACCGACGCGGCCTCCATCCTTAACTTCAGCGAGCAGGAAATTTTCGGCCTGCAGACGCTGATCACCGAAATCCGCCTGCTCCGCGAAGCGCTCAGCGCAAATCGCTGAAAAGAAAAATGCCCGCTTCTGGTGAAGCGGGCATTTTTGGTTATTTAATATCAACCGGGATAAATATCAACGGCGTCGGCAAACAGGATGCCCCGGGCGGGGAATACGTCATGCGGATCGTTTGTTCTTCCCCGTTGGGAGCCGGCTTGAACACCTGTATCAGAATGGCTTCGGGCGCTTTTTTTGTAATCAGCCGGTCGCTCGGCAACTGGATGATCCCTTCCTTGAATTTACCGCCGCTTACCACCATGGTATTGGCCATACCGCCACACCACTGGTTGTTATCGCTGCGGGAGTTCCAGGTCACCAGCGCCAGCCCTTTCCCGTCGCTGCTCTTCCACTTCATTTCGATGTGGTACATCACACCGTAGTTACCCGCGAGATGCGCCACGCCGGGGGTGTTCTTTTCCTTTCCTTCCACCCAGGGGTCGAGCTTGCCGTCGGCCAGGATGATCTCTTTCACACCATCGCGGGTATCATGTACACTGTCCGTCACCACGCGGTAGTTGCTCACGCCGAATACCCCTCTGCCGGCGCCGCTATGCCCTTTGGGCGGCAGAATCGTTTTGATGCGGGCCAGCGCTTTGGGCCCGGATGTCTGCAGGTCCGTCTGCAGCACACTGATCTCCCCGGGCTGGTCGATCGTAAATTCATAAAAGCCATGCACCAGCTCGTCGTACTTCACCACGTACTTCTCCAGCTTTTCATCGATGGCTATCACCTGTCCGGGCTTCACCGTACGGATAACGTTCTGCGGCTGCGACGCGAAATAATCGGCCAGCCCCTGCTTTCCGATCTGGTAATAATTTGTGCTCGGCGGCTGGGAAGCGTATTTCAGCATGCGGATGTGCATGTCTGCCTTACCAGTATTGCGGATAACCGCCGTAATGCGCCGGTCTATCTTTGCAGGCTCCTTGACCCCGTTCACATTATACACATATAACCGCACCGCACCGGGCTGCACCGGCTCCTGCAAGGCGATGGCCTCCGGTACCCGGATATATTCCGGATCATCGGAGATCACATGCTGCGGACCAGGCAGTATAATTTTCCGGTAACCGAGGTCCGGCAGTCTCTCCGTTAAAAAGTCAGGCAGGGATACAATGCCACCCTGATGCGTCTTCAAAATTGCGCTTTCCAGCTCGGGCTTCAACGCCTGCGCGCCTGCATGCATGCTGCACACACCTGTCAGGGCACAGGTCAAAAGAAACGGCTTCCAGTTTGGTTGCTTCATAAATTAAAAGTTTGGCTGTTGACGTGGTTATGATTCCTCAAACTTAATAATTAAATTTAAAAACTGAAGCTTGTTTTTAAATTTAATATTTAATTATATATGGGCTTTGCCGGCGAACCCAAACCGCCTTCTACTCAAATATGCCGGTCAACACCCAGACCGCATGCCGCTAATCAACATAGTTTCGCGATTAAAACCCGCGGATGCCGGCAAACCAAATATTATTTTTTATCTTTATGTAAAAATCGGCATGACCAGCAGGAAACGGTGCATCTAAACCCGGCACTTCCTTGCCTAAACCGTGAAACGGACCTAACCTATGAAGCCTCTTGCATTAGCTGCGCTGGCAGCTATCTTATTGTTCATGGTACTGCCTGCAAGAGGTCAGTCGGCCCGCCCGTCTCCTTCCAAACCGGCGGAAGCGGCCAAAAAGTTCCTGATGAAAGAAGGCTCCTTCCTGGGCTTCAGCCAGGTCAACCTCAGCATGGGCGAGATCGGTTTCGAAGTGCTGGTATCGAGCAATATCAAAGGAAAATCAGCACCCCGCCTGGAGTTCCGGATCGACCGGCCGAAAGGCAAAGTAATCGGCACCCTGCGGATTCCGGATACGGCGGATACTACTTTCGCCCTGAAGCTCACCGGGCAGTTACGCAACGCCATGGGTGTGCATGATCTTTTCCTCGTTGCGAAAGGTGAAGGGGAATTCAACATCTCAGGGTTCTCTTTCATATCCAACTTTTGGACGGATTAATGGGATGTCGTTCCCCACGCCTTCTTCGCCCGCCGTTCAACACGCTTACTTCTCCCGCCCCGATAGTTTTACTATATTTCAGGATGAAGCAATTTATCGTGTGCGCCGCCTTGTTACTGGCGGCCGTTCAAACGCCGGCACAGGAAAAAAAGAAAGCCGGCAACCCTGTTTTCCCCGGCTGGTACGCAGACCCGGAAGGAATCATCTACGGCAAAAAATACTGGGTGTTCCCTACTTACTCCGCTCCGTACAACCGGCAGGTGTTTTTCGATGCGTTTTCATCGACTGACCTGTTACGGTGGACCAAGCATCCCCGCATCCTGGACACCGCGTCTGTCAAATGGGCGAAACGCGCGATGTGGGCGCCGTCAGTGATTCAAAAGGATAAAAAATATTACCTCTTTTTCGGCGCCAACGATATCCAGAGCGACGCGGAAACGGGCGGCATTGGCGTGGCGGTGGCGGATAAACCGGAAGGCCCGTATAAAGACCACCTGGGCAAACCGCTCATCGACAAGTTCCATAACAAGGCGCAGCCGATCGACCAGTTTGTGTTCAAAGACGCCGACGGCCGGCATTACCTCCTCTACGGCGGATGGCGCCACTGCAATATCGCCCGCCTGAACGACGATTTCACGGGCTTCATTCCGTTTGAAGACGGCAGCACTTTCAAAGAGATCACGCCGGAAAAATATGTGGAAGGGCCGTTCATGTTCCGGAAAAACGGTAAATATTATTTTATGTGGTCGGAAGGCGGCTGGACGGGGCCCGATTACAGTGTGGCCTACGCTATTGCCGATTCGCCGCTGGGCCCATTCAAACGCATCGGCAAGATTCTGCAGCAAAACCCCGCCATCGCGAAAGGCGCCGGGCATCATTCGGTTATAAACGAGTCCAAAACGGACAGCTGGTATATCGTATACCACCGCCGGCCGCTGACGGAAACGGACGCGAACTCCCGCGAAACCTGCATAGACCGGATGTATTTCGACGAAAACGGCCATATCAAACCTGTTGTGATCACCACCGAAGGCGTGGGCCGGCATAAACTTTAGCGCGGGTTATCTGTTATTGATGAACATCACCGCCATGTTTGATGCACATCACCTGCGGGCATTCCTAATTAACTGAAATTTAAAGCATGAAAAAGATCATTGTAGCCCTGGACGGCCTTAAACTCTCAGACAGCAGTATGCAAACCGCGGTGGAAATCAGCAAGCAGCACCACGCGCACCTGGTAGGCGTTTTTCTCGATGATTTCACCCGCAACACCTTCAGCGTGGCGGAAGCCATCCAGCAGCACACGATGGATGCACTGCTGAAAAAAGACCAGCAACTCCGCGACACGGCGGTAAAAATATTCGAAGAAAAGTGCCAGTCGCAAAAAGTGAACTACACCATTCACCGCGATAAAAATTTCGCGATACAGGACCTGTTACGGGAAAGTATATACGCAGACCTGCTCATCATCGCGGGCAATGAAACGTTTACCCGCTATGAGGAGGCCCCTCCCACCCGCTTCATCCGCGACCTGCTCGCGGATGTGCAGTGCCCTGTTCTGATCACGCCCCAGGTGGCCCGCCATCCGGAAAAAATCGTGATGCTGTACGACGGGGCGCCCTCTTCGGTATTCGCCATCAAGATGTTCACCAACACCCTCTCCGTCACCAGACTGTTGCCTACGGAAGTGATCACGGTGAAAGGCCCTGCGGACGACAGCCATTTGCCGGAGAACAAACTGATGAGGGAGTTCATGAAGCGGCACTCGCCCGATGCGGTGTTCACCGTGCTGAAAGGAGAACCGGAGCCGGCCATCCTGGAAAAACTGAAAACGGAAAATGAAAGCACCCTGATCGTGCTCGGCGCCTATCAGCGCAGCACCGTGTCGCGGTGGTTCCGCAACAGTATGGCGGATCTGTTATTGAAAGATTTGAAGTGCCCGCTGTTTATCGCGCATAATAAATAGCGCGGGCGCCAGGAATACAAAACAGCTTTACCGGCCGGTCTTCCCGGCCGGTTGCTTTCCGAAGCCACGACGGGTCATTTCGCCCCACGACTTCTTCTTGCGGAAATAATCCCAGTAACCGCGGATGGCAGACCATACCACGAAGGGGTGGAAAAGGAACGGCTCCGAGAACGCCGCCAGTATCAACTTCCTGATCTCCTTTCTCCGCCGGTACTGGTTGTACGTGTATACTTCCATGTAAATGGCGAAGATGGAATTGAGGTAGCCGAAAAAGAGGATAAACAGCAGGAAGGCAAAGAACATATGCCAGTTGATGAGGCCCGCGAACGCCATCACCAGGAACACGATGAACCCGATAAACTCGATGACCGGCGCCAGCATCTCGAACAATAGCCAGTACGGGTAGCTGATCACGCCGAGCAGGTCGTAGCGCGGGTTGAGGAATATGATCTTGTGAAAGCGAAGCGTTTCGATGGTGCCCCTCGTCCAGCGGTTTCGCTGGCGGCCAAGGATCTTCGTATTTTCGGGAGCTTCCGTCCAGCAAAGCGGGTCGGGAATGTAGGTCACCCTGTAAGGCAGGTCATGCTCGTGCATGTATCGCCGCATCCGCACCACCAGCTCCATGTCTTCCCCCACGGTATTGGTATTATAGCCACCGCACCGGATGGCGATTTCCCTGTCGAAAGCGCCGAACGCCCCGGATATCAGCAGCAGGCCATCCATGCGCGCCCAGGCCATGCGGCCGAGCAGGAACGCCCGGATGTATTCCAGCGCCTGCATGCGGGCCCAGTAGTTCTCGGGCAGGTACACCCGTACCAGGCGGCCGTTGCGCACCTCGCACGAATTGGCGATGCGTATCACGCCGCCGGAAGCGATTACTTTCGCTTCGCCTTCTTCCATGAAAGGCTTTACCATTTTCAGGATGGCGTCGTGCTCCAGGATGCAGTCCGCGTCGATGCAAACGATGTAATCGTGGCTGGCGATATTGATGCCTACGTTCAGGGCGTCGGCTTTGCCGCCGTTCACCTTGTCTACCACCACCAGTTTATTGTAAGCGGGGTGCTTCGTTTTGTAGACGGCTTTCACCTCCTTCGTGGGGATGCGGTAGTTCACATAAAAATCCACTTTCTCCAGCTGGTAGGCATCGATGAGTTTTTGCAGGCTGTCGTCTTTACTGCCGTCGTTGATCACCACCAGCTCGAGTTTGTTGTAGTATAACGACAGCAGCGACCGCACGTTTTCGACGATCGTGGCGCCTTCGTTATAGGCGGGCGCCAGCAGGCTCACCGTGGGCGCATGCGGCGAAGCGGCCAGCAGGCGGTAATCGGTGAAGTCGTTTTTATGCAGGTATTCCCGCGTTTCGTTGATGGAGTTAATGCCGATGAATACGTAAAAGAATATCAGCAGCACCGAATACAGGAAAATCGCTGAAACGACCAGGTATACAATAATTTCGGCTACTTCTTTCATTCCCGGGCAAGCTGGTATTTAACGTGAAGAAATATCTCGAGATATGGAACCGGCTCCGCCTCTCCCTTCTGTTGCAGCAACTGCAGCCCGTTGGTACAGCAGTTGGCGATGATCTGCGCCACCTGCAGCCTCTGAGACGGATCGCCCTGTTCATATTGCTGCTGCAGGAAAGGGCGTTCATGATCGGTGGCGATATGTTCCAGTGCGTCGAGGATAACTTTTTGCAGGTGATCGCCGGCGGTGGGAAACATGGCCGCCAGTATGGCCGCGGATTCCTCGTCGCCGATGCGGGTAAGGGTTTTGACGGCCTGTTCGCGCACTTTCGGGGAAGCGTGCTCCAGGCAGGCGGTGGCTTCCGCCTTCACCTGCATCTGCTGGTAGATCTCCGCCAGCTTCAGGGAAAATTCCACCACACTGTCTACCGGCGACTGCAGCCAATTCGGCAGGTCTTCAAAATGGCCGGGATCGAGCGCCAGCAGCTGGTCGAGCAGCTTCACCTGCTGCCAGTTGTTCATCGGGTGCGTAAGGGTGTTGAGAAATCGCAGCCCTTCGAATCCCCCGAATGCAAGCACGGCCGTTTGCGCTTCGAGGCGCACATATTCGTTACTGCTGTTCGTATATTTCTGGATCTGTTGCTCCGCATTTTTCTGCTCCATCATATACAGCTCGTAAATGCCTTTCGCCTTACGGTACCAGATGGGACTGTTGAATTTGGCCATGGACGTATTTTGCAGGCCCAGGTGCTCGTAGAGGTAAATTACATTGCGGGCGGCCACCCCGATGAGGTTTTTCTTGGTATTGATGAGCTGGTTGATGGCGTACTGGCGGCCGATCTTGTTGCGGGGCAGGTCTTTCAGCTCGTCGGGCACCTGCAGTTCCACGCCCCCGGAAAAATCGTCGAGCAGCGCCTGGCTCAGCCAGTGGTCGAAAAACTCCTGTATCTTTTTTTCCTGCTGGAACCGCCGTTTGCGGATTCCCAGGTAAATGCTGGTGGCCACGAGGATGACGGCAATCACGGCCGCAAAGAAAATCGTATAGGCGTATAACGATTCCTCCGGAATAGATGTTGGTTGTATAAAGGATAGTGGCTGCAAACAGTAGTTATATTGATTTAACCAGTTTTTTTACACGGATGGAGAGCTCGGTGAGACTGAAGGGCTTGGTCATATAATCGTCTGCGCCCAGCCGGAACGCCTCTTCCACGATGTTCTCCTGCCCCATGGTAGAGAGCACCATTACCTTGATGGGTTTGTCCATGCTTTTCACGGTGCTGACGATTTCAAGGCCGGATACCGACGGCAACATGATGTCCGTCAGTACAATGTCGGGTAATTCAGCACGGATGCTATCTACGGCTTCATTTCCTTCTGCACAGGATATAATCGTGTACCCGTCTTTCGCCAGCTTAATTTCGATAGTCTTCCGGATGAGGTTGTCGTCCTCTGCTATTAATACTTTCATCTCACAGGATTGGCTGCATAAATATAGAAATATTCCATTGAATCATAATGGTTAAGAAATATAAAATTATATTGCACACCAGAACTATATCCTATTCGTATGAGGGCCATTTACTCCACCGTTATTCTCCTGTTTTTATGCGGCGTTCTGTTTGCGCAGGACAACCTGTCGTCGGACGAGCTTTTCCAGGAAGCGCGCAAGGCGGCTTTTGACCGGAAAGATTACCCGGAGGCCATCCGCCTCAGCCGGATAGCGCTGGCTAAAAGCCCGGAGTATGCGGATATCCGGGTGTTCCTGGGCAGGGTATACACCTGGAGCGACAAAACCGACAGCGCCCGTACGGAGTTTCAATACATCCTGCAACGTCAGCCCGCCTACGAAGACGCATACGTGGCGATAGCCGACCTGGAATATTGGAACGACCGGCCCGCGGAGGCGCTGCAGTACGTGAACAAAGGGCTGGAGTACCACCCCAAATCGGAAGAGCTGCTGTTGCGCAAGGCCAGGGTTTTGGCTAACCTGAAACAGCTGCACGGCGCCGCGGAAACGGCCAACCAGCTGCTGGCCATCAATCCAGGCCATGCCGCCGCCCGTTCTTTGCTCAACGGCATTAAAGACCAGGTGCGGAAAAACAAGGTCGATCTCAGCTACGACTATACGTATTTCGATAAGCGGTTCGATCAACCCTGGCATATGCTGAGCCTCAGTTATGGCCGGCAAACGCGGCTTGGCTCCGTGATCGGGCGGGTGAACTACGCCAACAAATTCGGCGAAGGCGGCGTGCAGGGCGAACTGGAAGCGTATCCCCGCTTTTCAAACACTTTCTACTCCTACGTGGGGCTCGGTTATTCCGGCAACGATATTTTTCCACGCTACCGCGCGGGCTTTTCATTGTATGCCAACCTGCCGCGAAGCTTCGAAGCGGAACTGGGTTTCCGGTACCTGTATTTCTCCAGCTCTACCTGGGTGTATACGGCCTCCCTTGGCAAATACATCAGCAATTTCTGGTTCAATTTCCGCACCTACCTCACGCCCGGCGAAGACGATAATCTTTCCAAATCGTTCAACCTCACGGCCCGCTACTACACAGCCGGAGCCGACGATTATTTTACGCTGGGCATCGGCACGGGCATTTCGCCGGACGATCAGCGGAACAACATCAACTACAAGATCAACACCAGCCTGATGACGTACAAACTCAACCTGGCCTGGCAACGCACCTTTGCAAAGCAAAATATCATCGGGCTGTACGGCACCTGGTTTTATGAAGAATACCAGCCGGATACTTACGGCAACCAGGTGAATGTGGGGGTGAGCATTGCGAGAAGGTTCTGATAATTTCCGGCAATAAGGCCCCGCTCCTCTTTCAAACACACTTGTGTCCGGCTGGCGCCGCGCCCAGCCGAACGCTCCTCTATCAACGGGAGAACCGGCGGTAGAGGGAGTCCGGCATCAGCTGCCCGGTTTGCAGCAGCTGGTTGTTTTTCTGTCGGTAGGTGTTGAAGCCTGCTTCCAGCTGGCGCTGCACGCCTTCATCGGTGGCCGGTTCAAGGTCGAGGTTCGGGAGTATTTTAAAGAGGCTGCCGTTGTTCAGCAGCCAGGTGCCGGCCACAAAATCCACCAGGTCGTTTTTAGTTTGCATCAGCGGGTACTGGTGCACGTTCCTGAACGCGCGCGCCGTGTCGAGCCCGGTGCCTACCCAGGTCACGTGGCCGGGTGCGTCGCCCAGCAGGGCGGCAATTGAGGCCGGCACGTCGAGGTGGGAGGAAATGGAAGAAAACTTCGCGGGCCGCTGCAACAGGGGCGAATGCACCAGCAGCAGCGTGTGATACCGGTCTATCTTCGAGCGCATGGGTATCTCCGGCAGGCGGTGATCGCCGGTAATCAGCACGATGGTATTACTGTAATCCGCCCGCGCCGTCAGCTCACGGAAAAAGCCGCGGAGCGAATTGTCCATGTATAACACAGACGCATATACGGGTAGGTATTGACTTTGTGCTGCCAATTCGTCGGGCCGGAGTGAAAGCGACTGCAGGCGCGCCTCCGCCAGCTGGTTGTAATGCGCCTGGTCCGGCACCTTGAACGGCGAATGGGTGCTGACCGTCAACATCACGTCGAGCCGCGGCTGCCCCGAATCCGGCGTTACGGCGAAGTACTTTCGGAACAGCTCAGCATCGCCGTAGCCCCAGGTGAAACCAGCGCTGTTAACAGGTAGTTCCATATATCCTTCTCCAAAGTTGGCCCTGTCTATCACGGAATCAACGCCCTGATTTTTCGCGAACAAATCCATTTTATCGAACGACGCATCGCCGGCATAGAGGAACCGGGTGCGGTAACCGTTATGTTTGGCCAGGTTGAGCAGCGTGACCGAGGGCGGCAGCTGTGGGGCCAGTTCCGCAAAACCGTTGCGGGCGTATGGCAGGCTTCCCATCATGGAAGGCAGCACGGCAAATGTTCTGCCCCCCGCGCTCAGGAAATTTTCCCAATAGAGGCTGTGCCCGGCCAGCGAGTCGAGAAAAGGCGTAAAGCTGCCGAGGTAGGCCCCCGGTCCGGAAAAAGCGCGGCCCAACCCTTCCACCAGCACTATCACGATGTTCGGCCGCTCCTGCTTGGCGGCAAAAAAGGGCGCCAGCACGTTGCCGCCGGACTGCGCGCGCAGGAACGGATATTGGTCCGGCTGCACATAATCCACCCGGGAAAGCGAATCCATGACGGCCACCGGGAGGGCCCCGAAATCGACCTCCGGCAGCTCGGACGGGAAAAAGTGCGCCTGCGTGCGGGCCAGGAAAAACCCGGCTTTATTCAGGGCAATGTTGCCGGCGAACTCCGAGCGCAGACCGGTGCGGGTGAGCGCTCTGGAAAGCGGAACGGCCAGCAGCGCCAGGCAGCACAGCGCAAACCAGAAACCGCGGCGGTCGCCACTGATGGTACCGCGACTGAACAGCACGATCACACCGGCGCCCACCACCACCACGAGCCCCAGCGTCACCAGCACGCCGGTGGGGATGCTGCCCGCGGCCGCGCCCACTGTTTGCCGGATGTCGTTCAGCGAATACCCGAAAAGATCGGCGCCGAGCGGCACATTGGTTTGCTGGAAATAAAGGCTGAGCGAAAAACCGATGATCACATACAATACGATCAGCGTGATATAAAAAATGTTCGCCGCCCTTTTACCCACGAACATGTACAATAAAAGAAATGGCAGTACAATCCAGCGTACGATACTGAGAAACGTGAGAAGGTCGGCCCAGAGCGCCCGCCCCGCCAGTTCCGGCAAGGGGGCCGGTAAACGGCCGATGCCCGCCAGGTCGGCCACCCGCAGCAAAATGATCAGGGTCAGCAATAAACACGATAAGAGCAGGAATCGGTTAAAGGCCGGTATCCAGCGGTGAAGTTTCGGAATTTTCATTGTTACCCTTCAATGCGTTTTCTGATAATATTCAAAACGAGCGCCACCTCTGCTGTTGTTTCATCCAGCAGGGCCTGCACTTCGGCATCGTTATATTCCTTCAGCCCGTCGAGGCGCCGGGCGAGTTTGTACAGTGCGGGCAGCCCCACGCTGCCGGTGGTGCCGGCGAGTTTGTGCCCGATGGCTTTGATGCCGGCAAGGTTTTGCTCCTGAACATGTTTGGCCAGTGTTTCCAGCGACTGCTCAATCTCCGTACAGGTGAGCTTCAATATCATCGGATCTACGTCATCTTCGCCAAGATAGTTTTGCAGCACGGAAATGTCGAAGTGCTCCTTTTCATCATCTGCCGGTTCCGGTGTGCCCGGCTCCGGCACTTTGTGCGCCTCACGGGGTTCGCCGTCCCCGCCGTTTTCTTCGCCGCCATCCAGCCATTTCCTGAAAATAACGGCCAGCGACTCTTCTACGATGGGCTTGGACAGGTAATCGTTCATGCCGGCGGCCAGTGATTTTTCTTTCTCGCCGCTGATATTACCCGCCGTGAGCGCTACAATCGGCACGCGGGTGCCGCGTTCCATTTCGCGGATTTTGTAGGTGGCTTCGTATCCGTTGAGCTCCGGGATCTGGATGTCCATTAAAATGATGCCGGGCATTTTTTCCTTGCAGATCTTCACCGCGTCGAGACCGTTGCCGGCTTCGATAATGGTGGCCTGGGGCATGAGCCGGCGGATGATGGTTCTGGACAAGAGCATGTTCACCGTATTGTCTTCCACCACCAGCACGCTGGTCCGGATCGTTTCTAGGTTTACCTTCCCTGCCGGCTGCTGTGCTTCCGTTGCTGGTCTCATTGATTCGTCTGTTGTTTCGTCGGCCTGTAGCGTTACGTAGAAATAAAAGATACTGCCGGAGCCGGGGAAACTGATCAGCTGCAGCTTGCTGCCCATCAGCGCCAGTATTTTGTTGGAGATGGTCAGGCCGATGCCCGTACCACCGTAGCGTTTGGTAGTGGAAGCGTCTTCCTGCGCGAATGCCTCGAAAATGCGCTGCTGCTTTTCGGGACGGATGCCGATGCCTGTATCCCGCACTTCCATCCTGCAGGTAATGCTGCCGTCTCTTTCGCGGGCAACGGACGATATCTTCAGTTCCACTTCGCCCTGTTCCGTGAATTTTACGGCGTTGCCCAGCAAATTCACCAGCACCTGCTTGAGGCGCAGGCCGTCGGCCATCACCATCTGCGGCATGTCTTTCCCGATATGGAGCATCACTTTCAGCCCTTTCTGCCGTGCCTGGAAAGAAATAATGTCGGTGGCGGCCGTTGCCAGCTCGATCAGATCGGTCCTTTCCGCGTGCAGTTCGAGCTTGCCGGCCTCAATCTTGGAGAGGTCCAGGATATCGTTGATGATGCTCATCAGGATATTGGCAGACTGGTTGACTACCGTGATATACTGATGCTGGGTTTCGTTAAGGTCCGTTTTCAGGGCAAGGTCGGTAAACCCGATGATGCCGTTGAGCGGGGTACGTATTTCGTGGCTCATGTTGGCCAGGAACTCCGTTTTGGCGCTGCTCACCTGTTCGGCCTGCAGCTTGGCGGCAATGAGCGCCTGCTCCATCCGCTTCCGTTTAGTAATATCCGTGGCGATGCCCAGGTAACCGATGATCTTGTGGCGGATATCGCGGATGGGCGTCATCACCAGCGACACCATGCAGCGCGACCCGTCTTTTTTCACGTATATCCATTCCCGTTGCTCGGAACCGTACTTTTCCGCATTGTAGGTAAAAACCCGCCCGCCGATGATTTTCTCGCCGGTTTCGTGCGACAGTTCCTCCGCCCGTTCGCGCACCTCATCTTCATCATGCACCACGGTGGGCATGTGCCGGCCGATCATTTCCGACGCTTCATATCCCAGCAGCCGTTCGGCGCCATGGTTGAACACGGTAATCATGCCATGCGAGTCCGTCGCGATAATGCTGACTTCCGATGCGGACTGCAGTACGTCGTTCAGGAGCTTGCGGGAATTGAATATTTCGAGCTGTGCTTTTTTCCGTTCGTCGATATCCTGGTAGGCGCCGTACAGCCGCTTGCATACGCCGTGCTCGAAGGCGGCGTGCCCGAGGGCGCGCACCCATTTTTCCTCGCCGGCGGCGTTGATAATTTGCACTTCCAGGTCCCACGACTTCCCTTCCTTGATCGCGCGGTTAATGGCGCGGGCAATTTCATTCTGACTGGCGCCTTTCTTGAAAAAGCGGATGGCTTCCGTCAGCGTGGGCTCATAGTGGGGCGGCACGCCGTGTATTTCCTTGGTCACGTCGGTCCAGAAGAGCGAGCCCTTCCCCATTTCGGCCACCCAGCCGCCCACGCGGGCCACCTGGTTGGTTTGTTCCAGCATTTCCTTCGTGCGGGCCAGGTCTTTTTCCAGGTAATACCTTTCGGATATGTCGATAGCGTTGGCAATGATGTAGGGGTCTTCGTTCACGCCCTGCTCCAGCACGTTGTTGAAGTACCAGATGCGGGTCGAACCGTCTTTGTGGATGGTGGTCATCTGTCCGCTGGCGCTCCCCCTTTCCCTGATAAGGTCGAGGTACGCTTTGAAGGCGGCATGATGGGCCCTGGGGATGATATCGTAAATTCCGAGCCCTTCCATTTCCTCCACCGTATAGCCCAGCAGCGAAGCCCCGGCGGCGTTAACGGAGAGGAATTTGCCTTCCAGGTCGTGCGTGCACATGAGGCCCTGGGAATGTTCGAAAAACGAGCTGAGTTTGTTCTGGCTGGCTTCCAGCAGCTGTTCGCGTTCCCGCTCTTCCGTCACGTCGCGCGCAATGGCGTAAATGATGTCGGAAAAGGGCGTTCTGTTGGCCACCCACTGCAGCAGGCGGTAGTCGCCGTTTTTGGTGCGGTAGCGCCGGTAAAAGTGCACCGTCTGGTCTTTCCGGGCCTGCATCCGTTGCAGTTCCAGCCGGGAGGCCTCCACATCGTCCGGGTGCACAAAATTCACGTACCGCGTGGCCAGCAGCTCCTGTTCGGACCAGCCCAGCACTTCGGTAAACGCGGGGTTCACCCGCTTGAAATATCCGTCGGTACCCACGATGCAGATCATGTCGTGGGAGAGTTTGAAAATCTGTTCAAAGTGATCGAGCTCCTGCCGTTTTCTCCTCGTTTCGATCAGCGAAACAACCGTACCGGCCAGTAGCGCCAAGGATTCCCGCTGGCTTTCCGACAGGTGATTGGGCTTCTGGTCGATCACGCAGAGCGCGCCGAGGGCGTGGCCCTCCTGGTCAATGAGGGGATATCCGGCGTAAAAGCGGAAATGCGCCGGGCCTTTCACGGCCGGCAGATCGGCAAACCGGCTGTCTTTACTCGCATCTTCCACTTCGAAATGCCGCGGTTCCTTGATCGTATAATGGCAAATGGACGCTTCCCGCGGCAATTCAATGACGGATGCGTGCAGGCCGGTGCTGGATTTAATCCAGGCCCGCTTTTCGTCTACCAGTGTAATGAGGGAAATGGGCATACCGCAAATCCGCGAAGCCAGCCTGGTCAGTCTGTCATATTCTTCTTCACGAAAAGTATCGAGGATCTCATAGCTGCGGAGCGCAGCCAGGCGGCGCTGTTCTATTTCAGGTACAAGCGGTGTATTCATAAATATGCCCAATACAGTAAAAAACTCCCCTATAAAAATAGGTTACAAATTCAATTCCTGCAAATAATAAGCGCCACGGCTCTCGCCGCGGCGCCATTTAAACCATATCCTCTACTCACACCACAATGAAACTTACTGCTGTAACTAACAAACAGTACAAAGATGCGGCCTTCCGGCCGGCTGTACTATGACGGCAGTCAGCCTGCGGTATGATAGTGGTTAGGGGCATGCGTCATGCCGCTGCAATCGCTTCTTTCAGGTAACCGGACGCGTACGGGCTTTTCAGTACCTGCTCGTGAAAAGCGGGCTTGTTCAGCAACGATTCCATCGCCGCCGGATCATCCAGGTCGAGCGTTGAAAACAGCTCGAAAAACTGCGGGTCCGTCTGCAGCAGGTGCAGCAGCTCCAGGCCCAGGGCATTGGGCGGGGGGCACGGGGCATTGCTGCGGAAGAGTTTCCGCCGCTTGAAGAACGCGCCGATGGTTTCCACGATGCCGAACAGCGAGCTTTCGGCGGAGGGCGACAGCTGCAATTCGGATTCATCGGCCACGCCGGCCTGCAATGCGTCGTACGCACGCAAAATGCCGTTGCCGTAGTACTTTTCCCATTCGGGGAAGCCCCTGTAGGCCGATTTGTAGAGGGCATGGCGTACCGCCTCCACTTTCAGCCATTGCCGGCCGGGCGCATAATATCCTTTTGCCGCCAGCTCATCGCGGTGGTAAGCGATCCACAGCGCGGCGGCGGCCGCTACCTGTGGTGTGGCGGATGAGGTGCCGCCCCCGCTCCGCAAAAACGTGTGGTGTGTGGAAGCCCATGGCGTATTGGGCGTATAGGCCGCCAGCGCCCGCGTCATGCGCGAAGCGGGCCCCCAGGAGCCTTGCATGTATTGGGTGCTGATGGCCCGCTGGCCGCGAAGGTACTTCACATCGTACGGCTGATGGTCGTACATGGCGCCCGTGGCGGCTATTACGCGCTCGAATGCGGCGGGGTACATCACGCATTTCGGCAACAGGGCGCCGGTGCCTTTATACCAGCAATTGCTGGCGGCAGACACGATCACAATGCCGGCCTCGTAGGCCCGGTTCACCGCCTGCGCCATGCGGTTGCTGGGCTTGCCGGCCATCGACATCGACACCACCTCGCAGCCTTTTTCGATCGCATAGTCGAGCGCCGCGCTGAAATTTTTATCATTCATGATCACCACCGATTCGGAGATACGCATGGGGATCACGTCGGCAAATGGCATCCCGCCAATGTACCCTTCGTATTCATCGAAGGTATCGGCTTTGGTTACCTGGTTGCCGGCCAGCAGTACGAGCGTGCCCAGCCCATGCCCGTCCTGCCCGGAATCAGGTTTGTCCACGGCCTGCGAGCCGTCATCCTTTTTCACGAAACTGCGCTGGTTGGTATAATCGAGCTTCGAAGGCAAAGCCACATGCCCGGCGATATACCCGGTATCGAGGTGTGCGATGCGCACGTGGGCGCCGGGCCGCTGTTCCTGCAGGGCGCGCTGGGCTTTGGCCAGCTGCGAATGCGCATCGTCGAGGTGCCAGCCGATGTGCCCTTCCGCTTTGGCGGGCGGCCACTCGGGGATGTAATCGGGGTTGTTGATGTCGCCCTCGCGCGTGGCCCTCTTATCCTGCGCCGGGCTCACGCTGATCACGGGCTCTACGGACGCCTGGATGTTTTTGGCCGCCAACTGCTGCTGCAGGGCATGCGCGGCGCTCCAGGCATGTTCGTGCGGCGTGTTTTTCAGTTCGAGCAGCAGGGTGCTGCCGTCGTTTTCGAGTATTACCATATCGCTGCCGCCGGTAAATGGCCCCGTCAGCGGCGTATCGAATTCCACCAGCAGCTGCGCATTCTTCTTCACCTTCACCTGGTCCCACGCTTCTTCCGCGCTGAGCGAACGCTCCAGCGGTTGCGGCTGCAGGTCGGGTGCACGATAACCCTTCACCGAGGCCGCATCGGGAATGTCGATGGCAAACGGGAACGACCGGTCGAACGACGGGATGATGGCGCCGTACTGGAAAAAGTTGGGGCGCGGAAAATAATACTGCTCGCGGATTTCATCGATGAAGGTTTCCGCGGTGGCCGTTTTGAACGCGGGCTTTTTGAACAGTTCCATGAATGCCTCGGTAAACACGCCGTTCTTCTCCCCGTCGTACGTGGTCTGATCGTCCTGGCAGGCGGCCAGCAGTTTTACGGCGGCCTTCATGTTATCTGCCTGCGCCGTCTTTTTATATTTCTTTTGCAAAGGCGCGTACACGGAATGGCCGAAGCGTGCGGCCACGGCCTGCTCTACTTCCAGCGGCAGCTTCCGCGAGCGCATGCCGCGGGCGGCCATACTGCGGCTGAGCCCTTCCTCCAGCAGGCTGCTGAAGTCGAGCCCGTCGGGCAGCGCCCGCACCATGGTGCCGGAGTGGCAGCTGTCAGACACGACCACGATGCGCGTGCCTTCCGCAAACGCCCGGAAGGCATCGAACAGCTCGTCGTCGAGCAGCTCGCGGTTGTACAGGCACCAGGTCTGATCGTTCCTTTCGTGATCGAAGCCGTCTTCCTTTTCGTTCTGCAGCTGGCTGCCGTGGCCGGCGTACGTGAGCAGGAGGATGTCGCCGCTTTGCATATTGCTGGCATATCCTGCCAGCACATCGAGCACGGCTTCAGCAGTGGCGGCTTCGTTGTGGAGCGACCGCCCCTTGTATCCCTGTTCTTCCGCGAACGAGGCCCAGAAAACGGCGTCGTTAACAGCTGCCGCCAAAGCGGGCACGCCGGGATAGTTTTTTGCGTCCACGTTGTTGAGCCCGATGTGCAATGAATAACCTTTAAACATATGCGTGAATTTTTACGTGAGCTGAATACCGGTTTCCTTGCGGAAATATCCCAGGTGATGACAAGGCACAACGGCCACCTGGTTTTGCAGGTCGAG
Source organism: uncultured Chitinophaga sp. (assembly GCA_965653365.1). Lineage (GTDB taxonomy): Bacteria > Bacteroidota > Bacteroidia > Chitinophagales > Chitinophagaceae > Chitinophaga. The sequence continues at coordinate 64,423 of CBFGZV010000008.1, forward strand.
GCCGGGAATGGCCTGCATGCTGGCCACGGTGACGGCGCGGTCGTTCCGCTCCTTTCCGAACACCTGTACAATGGCCTTATCGATGATATTGCCTTTGATCAGCGAAGCATCGCCGGCGATGATTTTATATTCCACGCCCGGCGCCATGGCTGAGGCCTGTATTTTCTGCATCAGGTCCGAACCGGGCTGCATTTCGTTGAAGGCGGTGCCGGGGTGAAGCTTTAGATGCTTCAACAGCCAGGCCAGCCCGGTGATGGCGTATTTAACGGGACCGGTAAAATTCAGGGCATCGGTGAGCATGCCGGTCACCGAGGCCGCGAGCGCGGCCAGCTTCGCGCCGGCGTTGGGTGTGCCCACCAGCACCAGGCGTTTCACGTACGGCGCTTTGAGCTGTTCCGCCAGCCAGCGGGCCACCAGCCCGCCCGTGCCGTGCCCTACCACCGTCAGCTCCACACCATTGCCCACGCCCGCTTCCAGTAACGCCGCGTGCAGCAGTTCCGCCGTGCGCGAAACCGGCGTGGCCAGGTTTTCGTAATCGTACGTCAGCAGCGTTCCGCCCTCCGCATACGCTTCGCGCATGCTGCGCGTTTCGCCGGTAAAGCCGTGGATCAACAAAGTCGCCTTACCCTGAAGGCCCGGCGGAACCACCAGCTGGTTCGCCTGCCTGGGCCTGAATATTTTTTTGAAATACAGCTTCACCGCCCCGCCAATGCTCCGTTCACCGGACACCGGCAATCGTTCGATGAAAATATTCCCGTCATCGTCCGCGTATCCCAGCGGCACGAATTGCTGCAGGGCGGCATCGAAACCATAGGGCAGGATGATCTCCTCCAACCGCCCATCTTCCAGTGACCGGACGGCGGCGGCAGGCGGCTTGAGGCGCAACCGGATTGTACTGCCTTCAGACACCGGCGCGTCGGGGTACAACAGCAATGCCTGCCCGTCCATCACTTCGCCGGTAAGCGTTGCACCCCACAGGTCCGGCTCCATGCTGCGCGTATTATTTTCGCGCGGCGCCAGGGACACCCTGCCTTTGAAACCCGGCGGCGCTTCGATCTCGAACGCATCGAAGGCGGCCTTACCGCCTGCTGCGAGCGTCTGCTCCGCAGGGGCGCGCCTGCAGCTGATCCTGAACGTAAACACCGACCATTGCGGCTGCTCCGCCGCGGCGCCGCGCACCACCCCGGGCACGGCCAGCCCCCGCGTAACGGAACCGTCGTCGAGCTCCATCTCTTCCTGTTCATATTGGTCGAGGTGCACGGGCGTATCGGATACGACCACCTTCAGGTAATCGGTGATGTCGCGGATGTTGTACCGCGCGTATGCTTCGTCGATGCTGACGGGCAGGCGCGTGTAGGTATTGCCCTGGTATTGCAGCGACAAATCGAGATAGCTGCCCGGTGTATTGGTCAGTTTGTTATCGTCGTTGCGGATAAGGGAGGTATTGATGCCATATTTGCTGCCGAGGTACAGTGCCTTGACATAACATGTTTTTAGCGGCGAATCGGGATGGATAGACATCCGCAAGCCGAACGACGGGTATTGCCCGCCCTCGTACTGCAGCGCGACCCCGTCGTGCAGCACCGTTCCTGGCTCCGCCGCCCATTGAAACACGAAGTTACCCTGTGAAAGGCCGGCGGCCTGGTGCTGCAATTCCAGCGCGGAAAGCCAGCGGCCCACTTTATCGACGTTTTCCAGGAACACGGCGGCGTTCGGCTGGCGTTTGAACAACGGCATTTCACCGTTCACCGGCAGCAGCACATACGCGCCGTCTGCCAGTTGCCGGATAACGTATTGTACGCCGGGCGCGCTTTCGCTCAGCCACGTAACGTAAGGGTAGGTATTCCCGCCGGCGTTTTCTGCCGGGCGGTCTCCGCCCGATCCCCCCGGCGCTTTTACCACATCCGTCAACGCCACAATTTCCCTGAGCGCGGGCGGAACGCCTACTTTCATCACGGCCGCGGCGGAGCGCACCAGCACCGCCGTAACGGCCGCACTGTCTTCATCAAAGCCTTGCGGCGTGGCCCAGCTCCACGCGGGCGTCACCTCCTGCAATACCACGTCCGCCTGCCGGGATCCGTCGCTGAGGCGAAGCGTGTCGCCGGTTTTAAGCCCGTGCATCGCCCCGCCGTAAATTTTCCAGCGCTTTTCGCGCGCATGGTACCGCACGTTGTAAAAAGGACGGTAAGGCCGGATGCTGGCGGACAGAAACTGCTGGTCGAGATCCCCCTCTTCCACGGCGAACGCCACGGGGGTTTGCCTTTCGGCGCGGTTGCCCACACTAATGGCCAGCCCCTGCATCAGCTGGCGGTAGCTGTTGGCCGCACCGCCGGAGCGGAGCGCCTCGGTCAGCCGGTTGGTGAAAAGCCCGCCCTGCATCGTTTCCTGCGCCTTCTCATCGTCGCGGCAGGCGGCCAGGTGCACGTAGCGGGGCATTTTGATGCGCAGCTTGCCGCCGTCGCGACTGTAAAAATCCGTATCACCATAGCCAAGGTATTGTTCGAACGGTATTTTGTTGCGGTCGCTGGACAGGTAACGGAACCGCACGTCGTCCTCGTTTTTCAGGTTCCTGGTATTGTTACCGGAATGACAGCAGTCCATCAGCATCAGCACATGCGATTTTTTGCCGGAAAACGTTTTCCAGAGCAGCCAGGCCAGTTCTTTATCGATCAGGTCGCGCGCGGCGGAATTGGACGCATCGCGGCTGTCCACGCACACCAGCGTTTCCATCATGGGCCGGTCAAACTCAGGGGGAGCCTCTGTTTGCGAGCCATGTCCGCTGTAAAAGAACACGCAGATGTCACCATCGCGGGCATCTTTAAAATGCGGGAACAGCCGGGTGGAAATATTTGCAAAAGTGGGCGCCTCGTACGCCAGCTTTTCGCCGGTAGCGGCTTCATGCGCTTCGATGCGCCATGCGTCGGCGGCATTGGGGGCCAGGTAATAAACGGGCTGGTAACGGATGCCGGTTTGCTGCGCACACTGTTCGCGGAACAGGAGATCGAGCTCCAGCACATCCCCCACGCAACCACTCAGTGCGCCCTGCGGATAAGCGTTTATGCCCACAAATGCGGCATAAAACATACGTTCCTGCATACAAGCGAAATTTTTCGGGGTTGGAGAAATTGACTTTTGGGATTACACTCTACTGACGGTTCTTACGACCTGTAACAAATATAATTTAAAATTCGTAACTTACAGTAAGTAAATATTGTACGCGCTCAGCAACGACCCCAAAAATACGAGCGTTTTTCTTAATGCCCCGAAGTGTCTAAGTCATGAAAACGATTATCATATCTTTTGCAAACAGCTCGCGTGAGCCCCTTGCATCCATCACAGCTGAAGACGATCATATCCATCGCATACTGGTAGAAAATAACCGCGGCAATTACAGTGTGCACCGGGAATCGTTCGCCACGGTAGACAATATCAACAGCGCGCTGGGCACCTACAGCGGCAACATCGCCATTTTTCACTACGCGGGCCACGCCAGCCAGACCTCCCTGCTTTTCAACGACCAGGAAGCCAACGGCATCGGCATCGCGTACCAGCTCAAACCCAGCATTGCCGCGGGCAACCTGCGGCTCGTAATCCTCAACGGCTGCTCCACCGCGCAGCAGGTCAACAAACTGCTCGACCTCGGCGTGCCGGCCGTGATCGCCACCAACGCCTCGGTAGACGATACCTGCGCGAAGATTTTCGGCGTGGAGTTTTTCCGCAACATCTGCCAGAAAAGAATGAATGTGCGCAACGCCTTCAACGCCGCGCTGGCTTCCGCTCAAACAGCCGCCAAAGCGTCGCTCGGGCTCGACGACGCCGTGAACCGCGACCTGCACCTCCCCGGCGAAAAACCACGCGAGCCTTTCTGGGGCCTGTTCTATAAAAACGCCGCGGCGGTAGACATGAATCCCCTGCCCACCGCACCCGACCAGGCCACGGCACTGTACGAGCCCAACATCCAGCTGACGCAAACCATCTTCACCGCGCTCGTCAACGACGGCAACGCGCCCGCCATACAGCTCGACGAAAGGAAGAAACAGGAAATCATCGAAGACTACGTGTTCCAGAAAACGATCATGGACGTATTCCCCCACCCCATCGCCATCCAGCTGAAAACGCTCTTCGCAGCGGAATACGGCAGCGAGGCCCTGAAAAAGCCCAGCATCAAACGGCTCGAACAGATCGCCAGGGTTTTCCAGATCACCACCGAGTTCATGGGCATCATCATGATCAGCCAGCTCTGGGAATTGAAGATCACCCAACGGGTCAAAGACCTCCCGGACGATATCGAACAGCTGCTCGAAAGCTATTTCAACCTCAACATCGACGAACGGGCGGTATATAACTACAGCACGCTCATCAAAGGCATCCGCAAATACATCGATACGCTCGACAAGGTGGATTACTTCGTGACCGAACTCGAAACGCTGCGCGAGGAAGACGACCAGAACAAGAAGTTCGGGGAAGCCTGCGAATACCTTGCCTACATCCGCAACGCCACCTATCCCGGCAAGCCCGTTTCCATCCAGGAAGCGGAAGTGGGCGAACTGTGCCTCACCGCGGAATCGATGCTTTCCGTTTTCTTCGAGAAACTGGGCTTCCTGCACCGCTATACCCTCACCAGCATCCAGAACATCCGCATCAACAAATACCGGCACGACGTGCTCACGGAATTCGACCACCAGGTGGTGAAGCTGATGAACTCCAACGCCAGCCACGAAGTGAATTATTACCTGCTGGCCAAGCACCTCGACAACAGCGGCGTAATCCTCACCAAACAAAACCTCAGCGTGTTCAACGTAGAAAGAAGGCAATACAAGGGCGAGGCCCTGGAATTCCTGAACCTGTCGCCGCTGGTGGTGGACATCAACGCGTTCGAGAGCCGCGCCGACCGCTCCAACCTCGTATTCTACGGGCAATACCGCGAGGCGGACAAAGTATACGTGTTCCGGAACGTAAGCAAGCCGGACGACGACATGAATCATGTAGAAATCAATATAGACCGAAAGTTCGGACGAACCGAACAACAGGAACAAAGCCGGTACGAAGCTGTCTGCAAACAGCTGAATGCCTTCAGGGATTTCGCCATGCACGCCACCACCTTACAGCCATAACCGCAGCACATGATCAACAGCCCCTTTAAATTCCTGGATCCTTACGGGCGCGACGACTACAATATCTTTTTCGGTCGCGACGAGGAAATCAGGCAGCTTTACCAGCACATCCACAAAAACAGGCTGGTGCTGGTGTATGGCACCAGCGGCACCGGCAAAACCAGCATCGTGCAGTGCGGGTTGATGAACAGGATGGAAGACACCGACTGGACACCCTTCTTCATCCGCCGCAGCGAAAACATCAACGATTCCCTGAAAAACATCCTCCAGAAGGCGCTCGCCAACAAGGAACCGGCGGAAACGATGGTGAGCGGGATGACCAACGTAGCCCAGACCCTTATCGTCAAGCGCCCCACCGTTGCGCAGGGCGAAAACGGCGAGCAGGTGTACGATTCGTTGAAAAACATCAACCTCCGTTACCTGCGGCCGGTGTACCTGATTTTCGACCAGTTCGAGGAGCTGCTGATCATGGGCAGCACCGAAGAAAAGCAGACATTCATCCGCAGCATCGATCATATTTTATCGTCGCCCGACCTGCAATTCTGCAGCATGCTATTCATCATGCGCGAAGAGTTTTTTGCCGGCCTCAGTGAGTTCGAAAGAGAGATCCCCGACTTCTGCGACCGCCGCCTGCGTATCGAGCCGATGAACGCCCGCAACGTGGAAGAAGTGATCATGCGTTCCTGCGAGAAATTTTCCATCACCCTGCAGGAAGGCGTCGCCAACGCCCAGCAGATCATCAGCGTGCTGACGGAAAAAAACAGCATCTCCCTGCCCTATCTGCAGATCTACCTCGACCAGCTATGGCGCAGTGTGTACATGAGCACGGGCGACCGGCGCACCAACGGCGAAGACGCTTTCCCGCCGCTCACTTTCGATGCGCAGATCATCCAGCGCTTCGGCAAAATGACCGAAGTGCTGAACCGCTTCATCCGCGAGCGCCTCGATGTGATACAGGAAGTACTCGAAAAGGAATTCCCCGGCATTCCCGCCGACTTCGTGAGCAATGTGCTGGATGCCTTCGTGACGCCGGAAGGCACCAAACGCCCCCTGGCCTATTACCGCATTACAGACGGCAAAACGAGCAGCATCTGGTTTACCGGCCAGGTGGCGCCCTACCTGCAGAAAAGACCCGGCAACCTGATGCTGCGCTGCCTGCAGGAGCTGGAGAAAAACAAGATCCTGCGAACGGACGGGCAGACCTACGAACTGGCGCACGATGTGCTGGCTGGCCTCATCGACAGCCGCCGCACGGAAGAACAGCGCCGGGCCAATTACACCAACGAACAACTCCAAAGCCGCTTCACCGGCTTCCAGAATAAAACCAGCGACTACCTGACCCCGAAAGAGATCGAGGCCTACCGGCCCTACATCGGCCAGCTGAATTTATCGCCCGACATCCAGCAGTTCTTTGCAGACAGCATCAGCGCGCGGGAGCGCGAGCAGCGGGTGATGCGGGAAAAAGAGGAACGCCTCGAAAAACTGAAGTTCCGCCAACGCAACTGGAAATGGATCTGGGCCGTCATCGGCCTGATGCTGGCTTACACGGCCATCTTCTATTTCACCTACGTCAAAGGCGAAATGGCCCGCAACAAGGCACTGGCTTATATGAGCTACCAGCTGGGACACATCAACCCCGTGGAAGCCCTCAACCTGTTCGCCCCCCTCCGCAAAAAAGTGTACGAGGAAGACACGCTGCAGATCAACAGCAAGCTGATGGAATACATGCAGCGGCAAGACATCCAGTCCCTGTTCGCCCTGTATACCGATACGCTCTCCTCGTCGATCCAACAGGCCAACCGGTTCGACATTGCGGCCAGCGGACGCTTTATGGTGGTCGATAATTCCGGCTCCGCCACCAATTCCAATGTGCAGGACTATCTCGTCCTGAATGAAAACGGCGAGGTGATGCGCAGCTTCCGGGAAATCGCCTATATGTATTTCACCAATAAAGACAACGTGCTGCTGCTCTGCCGGAAAGCCAAACCGGCCGATCACCGGTCCATCTGGCAATACAGCCGCGAATCCGCGCTCCCCGATGAGTTCATCCTGTACGACTGCGCCACGGATACGGAAGAAATCGTCACCCTCGGCGGCCCCAACCGCTACCTGCACCCCGCGGAAAACATTGCCGACGGACCTTTCTCGCAATTCGATTCTTACCGGGTGCGGTTCACTGCTTCCGGCAACCTCGTGATCCCCTATGTGCAGCTGGCGGCTAACGACCAGCTGCTCCAGAAAGTGCAGATACTCGACCCGCAGAAACAATTCATCTGCAACATCCCTTCGGACGCTACTATTACCAGCTCGCGCGACATGACGCAGCTGCTTACGCTCTATCCCGTTTCGGAGAATGTGTATCAGCTGGATGTGTACGACGAAAACGGGAAACTGCTGCACCGTATCACCAACGCGCTTTTCGGCGACTTTACGGAAGACGGGGCCGTGGTATGGGGCACGTTCGACAAGATCAACGTACTGCAAAACAACGACACCCTTTCTTTCACCACCGATCAGTATTATACCTACGGCTATGGCAACCTGGCCCGCAACAAGCTGGTGGCGAAAATGGAGCTCAGCGAGTACGCGCATATGGTGGAAGTGATAGACCTGAAAACCAACGCCCGCCTGCTGTTCCGGGAAAAGCTCATTGCGCCGGTGTTCGACAAAAACGCCATCATTACTTACAAGGCGCCGTACGACGAGCAGAAAGACACCATCTTCCGCCGTGACCTGGACGGGAACGCCGCGCCGCTGATTTTCACCCATCCCGACGGCATCGAAACCATCCGGCATAACCGCGCGGTGGACGAGCTGGTGGTGCTGACGAAGAAAAACAAACTGCTGGTGCTGAACGGCAGGCTGCAAGTCAAAACCGGCTTGCAGGTAACGGCCAACGACCTCTACGGCATGTCGGCCAACGGTTCCGTATTGTATTATGTGCGCGACCAGTTTTTGTGCGCGTTTCCCAATAATCTCGATTACCTCAATGTATTCAATGCAGAGCGGGTGTGGAAGCTACTGGAGCAGGAAAGGTCGCCCATCAAGCGGGAACTGAGCCGGCAACGGCAGAAGGAACTGGGCGTACCGCTCTAACGCGCGACGCGCCCCGAAATGCCCTGCCGGAGCAGCAGTTCGATGTCTTTAAGGGAAAGGATGGCCCAGTCGCCCGGAATGCTTTGTTTCAGCAGGCCACAGGCTGTGGCGAAGTTGATGATATGCTGCGGGTTGTATCCATTGGCGAGGCCGAACAGCATCCCGGCCGTAAATGCATCGCCGGTACCGATGGCGTCGGTCACCGAAGGCACGGGGAATCCGTCGTGAAAATAGAATCCGCCTTCATGCGCGAGCGCGCCGGAATACACCGGCGTTGCGCCCTGTGTTTTGCGGAAGCTCATGGCCAGCGTCTTCAGCCGGGGCATGTGCTGCTGCAGGGCGGCGAAGGTTTGCCGGAAGCGGTCTTCCAGCGGAAGGGCCGCATCCGTGGTGATGCCGTAATAAATCTCCACGGCGTCGAGGTCTGCAACGGCCACGTCGCTGTGATAAAGCAATGGAGGCATCACTTCCGCCGGCTTTTTGCCGTACTGCCACAACGTGGCGCGATAGTTAAAGTCGGCGGAAATGAGCAACCCTTTATCGCGGGCGGATTGTATGGCCTCGGCGCAAACATCCGCAGAAGAGGCAGACAGTGCCGCCGCTACGCCTGACCAGTGAAAACACTGCTGATCCTGTAAAATAGCATGCCAGTCGAGCATGCCCCGTTCCAGTTCCGCGTAGGCGCTGCCGTTACGGTCGTAGATCACACGGGTGGGGCGCAGCTGGTTGCCCGGCTCCGAAAAATAGAGGCCCAGCTTCTGGCCGCCCAGCACCACATGCGCGGTGCCTACGCCGTGGCCCCGGAGCTGTTGCAGGCCGGCAGCGGCAATGTCGTTATCCGGGACGCGGCTGATATACTCCACCTGCATACCCAACCTCGCCAGCAGCACGCACACATTCGCTTCTGCGCCGGCGTACCAGGCCGTATACCCGTCCGTTTGCCCAAAACGTAGTTGGCCGTTGCTATGAAGGCGCAATAAAAATTCCCCGAAAGCGGCAAGGCGGTAACCCATGAATCCCTATTTTGACGGAAAAGTAAATATTTTCTGCCGTTATTCAGCGATCTTTCAAAGGCCCGGAAGAGCCTGCAAGCAAGCAGGAAACCCGTTCTTGCCTGTTCGCTCAATACAATTCAAAAAGCGCCTCGATTTCAACGGGAATGTTGTCTGGCAGGGAACCAAACCCCACGGCGCTTCTTACGCCGATGCCGTTTTCTTCTCCCCATATCTGCGCGAACAGTTCACTGCAGCCGTTGATCACATATGGATGGCGTTCGAATTCCGGCACGCAGTTCACCATACCCAGCACTTTGATCACGCGCTTCACCTTATCGAGGCTGCCCAGGTTGGTTTTGATGGTCGACAGCATGGTGAGGCCCACCTGGCGGGCAGCCAGCTTGCCCTGCTCCATATCAAGCTCCCGGCCGATGCGGCCGATGATCAGCGACCGGTCGTTCTGCACCGGCCCGTGCCCGGAGAGATAAAGGTACTTGCCGTCGATCAGGCAGGGCTTATAAACGCCCAGCGGCGCCGGGGCCGGGGGCAGGGTTAATCCTGACTTTGCCAGTTGCTCTTCTGCAGTGGTGTTTTTCATATCGAGATATATTTTTAAACGATCAAATCCAGTAATAATACGCCCGCCAGGCCGGCAACGCCAACGATGGTTTCCATCACCGACCAGGAGAGCAGGGTGTTGCGGAGGCTCAGGGAAAAATATTCCTTGAACATCCAGAAGCCGGCATCGTTGACGTGCGAAAACATCAGGCTGCCCGCCCCTACTGCCAGCACCATCAGTTCCGGTGCGGCATGGCCCTGTAATACCAGCGGCGCGATCATGCCGGCCGCCGTAATGCCCGCGATGGTGGCCGACCCTACACAGGCCCTGATGATGGCGGCCATGAGCCAGCCCAATACCAGCGGGTGCAAACGCCAGCTTTGCATGGCGGCCGCGATCTGCAAACTTACGCCACTATCCGATAAAATTTGCTTTAAAGCGCCGGCGCCCGCAATGATCAGCAAAATCATGGCCACGTCTTTAACGGCCTCCGTATACAGCCGCATCACTTTTTTCATGGGCATGCCCTGGCGGATTCCCAGCGTGAAAGTGGCTACCAGCAAGCAGAACAGCATCACCACCTGCGCTTCGCCGGCGAACTGCAGCGCGGGCCTCCCCGGCCATACATATTGCATGGCGGTAGTAACCACCAGCAGCAGCACCGGCAGCAGGGCCGTGAAGAAACTGTTGGCCGCGCCGGGCCAGGGGGCCGCATCGTTTTCTTTCGGCTGGAACAACTGCAAATCCCCGGTACGCATCCGTTTCAGCCGCAACGAGAAGATGGGCCCCGCGATGATAATGGCGGGAACGGCCACCACCAGCCCGTACAGCAACGTGAGGCCGAGGTTGGCTTTAAACTGCCCTACCAGCGCCACCGGCGAAGGATGCGGCGGCAGAAAGCCGTGCGTCACGGATAGCGCGGCCAACGTAGGCAGGCCGATGTACACGGCGGGTAATTTGAATTGGTGGACCACCGAAAAAATCAGCGGCACCATCAGCACAAACCCGACGCCATAATACAACGGGATGCCGATGATAAAACCGGCCAGCAGCAACGCCCACTGCACGTATCGCCGACCGAAGGCGCGCATGAGGGTGCCCGCGATCTGCCGGGCTGCGCCGCTTTCGGCCACCAGCTTGCCCAGCATCGCGCCGAAACAAAGAATGACGACGAGCCCGCCCACGGTATCGCCGATGCCTTTCTGCAACGCAACGGGCACCTGCTGCAACGGCAGGCCCAGCCAGATGCCGGCCACGATGGACACCATTAAAAATGCAAGGAAAGCGTTCAGCCTGGTCCAGGTCAACAATAGCACCAGTAACGCGATACAGCAAACTACGATTACAAAAGCCATTTATTCCACGATTGACTCATCCGTTCATTACATGCCGTTGCGCTTGCGGCAACCGGCTTCAGGTTGTTTACCAAACCGCCCCCGCGGCCCGGCCATGCTGCTTTATCTGACACGCGCAGCCGGCACAGTGGCGGGATCAGCGCCGGAGCGCCGATCCGCCGTGCCTGTTCACCGTACACACCAGTTAAGCACATATAGTGAGGAGAAATGGTTGGAAGATTATTGTTTGTCCCACCACATACGGGTGGTGAGCAGATCGGGGCCCTGCCGCGCCACTGCTTCGTCGTAATGTTTTTTGTTGATTCCCTGCTCGGGCACCGAATACGGCAACCTTCTCGGAATGGTGCCGCCCGTGGCATTGCCGGTAAAATTCACCGGCACGAGCACGGGATAGCCGGTGCGGCGCCAGTTGGCGTACGCTTCCTGCTCATCGAGCAGCGACGCTACCCAGAACTGCGTGTGTATCTGGTTCATCTGCGCGTCGAGCGTACCACCGGTGTTAAGCGCATGCGCCGCCGTGTACGCGTCTATGCTGGCCTGCGGGATAACGCCGGCCGCGCCGAACAGCGCCCAGTTTTTCATGGCGGCTTCCATGCCGGTTTTAAAAGTGGCGGCGGCATTGCCGGCAGCCCATCCGCGGATGATCGCCTCGGCAAGCAGGTAATGCGTTTCGGCGCGCGACAGTACGATCAGCGGCGCGGAGTATTGCAGAATGGTGGCCGGGTTGGGCTCGGAGAAGGTTCCGAAATTGGCCGGCTTACCATCCATTCCGTTGGGCATTCCCTTTTGCAGCGCGGGCGTATTGTCCGGCGTGGCGCCGTTCCACACCACCGCCACCACACTCAGCCGCGGGTCGTTATTATTTTTGAGATAGTCGATAAACGTTTTGCTGTACTTACCCCACTCGGTGTTGTTCACGCCATTGGCGCCGCGTTGAAGGTCCTGGTTCACAATTTCCCAGGCCACCGGGTTGTTGTTGTAGATCTGCGGCCCGTTGGAATATTTCACCACCGCCTGATCGGCCTCGTCCAGGATGATGCCGCCCTGGATGGCTTTTGCCGCCCATTGCTGCGCCTTCGCGGGGTCTTTCCGCTGCATCCGCATCGCCACGCGCAGCATGAGCGAATAGCCGAACTTCTTCCATTTCGGAATGCTGCCTTCGTACAGGAAATCGGCTTTGCCGAACTTCAGTTTGCTTTCGTCGAAAGCGGCAATGGATTCGTCGAGCTCCTTCAGCAGGTCCGCGTAAATCTGCTCCTGCGGGTCGTATTTCGGCAGCAGGATGGCTTCGCGCAAGCCTTTGTTTGCGTCGGAATACGGCACGTCGCCATACAGGTCGGTGATGCGCTGCATAATCAGCACGCGCCAGATGCGGGCGGCGGATTTTTTATTGACCAACTCGGGCGACTGCGCGGCGTCGATCAGCTCCCTCAACGTGGTGAGCACATTGGTATACGTGTAGCGGAAATAAAAGCTCTGGTAAAAGTCGTACACCCCGTATTTATCGCCCGAACCGGCCACGGAAATTTCCTTGGCGGTGGAAAAGTGCTGCACATAATTGCCGCACGTGATGTAAGAGGTGTAAAAGTACGCGCGGTCGTACACGTAGTTCCCTTTCAGGATGCTCTGGGAAAACATGTAATCCACGTCCGGCACCACCGGTGCGTTCGGGTTGGTATTGAGCTCCGTGAAGCCCTTGTCGCAGGAAGTCAGGCTCATGGCCGCGCCCAGCAGCAATGCGTATGTATATCTGGCAATTCGTTGCATAAAAAGTTGTTTTACAATTTAACCATCAGGTTCAGGCCAAAGCTGCGCGTGCGCGGCACGCCGAACATTTCGAAGCCCTGCGCATTGGAGTTGTTGAAAGTGGATTCCGGATCGATGTTCGGCGCTTTCTTGTGCAGGATGAGCAGGTTGCGGCCTACCAGCGAAAGCGACACCGACTGGAACTTCGCGAACGAAAACAGGTTCGCGGGCAGGCTGTAGCCGAGTATCACCTGGCGCAGTTTGATGAAGTCGGAAGAATAGATGAAACGCTCCGACTGGAACTTGTAGTTATCGTAATACGCCTGCAGGTCGTTGTTGTACGTGAAGGTTTTCGTGAACGGTTTATCTTCCCCGTCCACACCCGTAACCGTCAGTCCCCCTTCGCGGCCCGGCAGCGTGATCCTGTGAAGCCCGAAGCGGGTGGCATAAAGGTTGGTGCCGGAATACACATGCCCGCCGAACTTCCCGTCTATCAGGAAACTGAGGTTGAAGCGCTTGTAGCTGAAGTTGTTGCTGATGCCGCCGGCCCAGGGCGATACGCCGGTGCCGATGTCTTCCAGCCCCGTGGTCAGTTCAAAACCGTTGGCTTTGTTGTACATGGTTTTGCCTTCAGCGTTCTTCTTCACTTTATAACCTTTGATGGTGCTGTAGGGCTTCCCGACTTCCGCGAAAATGAATGCGTAGCTGTTCACCGCCGCGTCCATCTGGATGCGGTCGAGACCGTCGGCCAGCTTCAGCACTTCATTCTTGTTGTACGACCCGGTGAACGTTACGTCCCAGCTGAAATGCGGCTGCTTCACGGCCGTACCGGCCAGCATCAGCTCGATGCCCTTGTTGTTCATCTCGCCCACATTGAGGAACGTGGTGTTGTAGCCGGATGCAGGGGAAATGCTCACCTGCACGATGTCGTCCGTAGTGCGGCGGTTGTACACGGCAAGATCCGCGCTCAGCCTGCCACCCAGGAAGCGTGCTTCGAGGCCGGCTTCGTACGTGGTGGAAGTATACGGTTTGAGGGAGGCGTTGGGCGCGTTCAGCAAACCGGAAGTAGTGCCCACGGTTTGGGTAGGCGTTTGCAGCGGCTGGCCGAGATGGCCGCCACCGGGCACCTGGCTGTAGGTTTGCGTCAGCACGTAAGCCGCGGGCGTACCGCCGCCTACCTGCGCCCAGGACGCGCGCACCTTCGCGTAGCTGAACCACGAAGGTAATTTGACGGCTTCGGACAGCAGGAAGCTGGCGCCGATAGACGGATAGAAGATGTTGTTGTCGCGCGGGTCGAGGGTGGAGAACCAGTCGTTGCGGCCCGTGGCGGTCAGGAACAGCATGTCTTTATACCCCAGGTCCACCGACCCGAATATCGAATTCACGGCGGAACGGATATTCTGGTTGGTAGTGGTCAGGCTCACCACGTTGGAAGGGTCGTAAAAATTCGGAACGGAGAAGTCGGTGCCGAGCAGTATCACGTTGTTTGTTTTGGCCTTGCGCTGGTTCCCTCCCGCCATCGCGTCGAGGGTGAAGTTTTTACCGAAGCGGCCGCTGTAGTTCAGCGTCAGTTCCCCGTTTGTTTCGGTGATGCCGTTGGTCTGCTGCTGAAAAAACCCTTTCGGCGCATAGGCCGTTCCGGTGGGCACAATGCCCGTCCAGCCGATATCGGTGAAGTCGTGGTTCACCCGGCCGCGGAGAAACAGGTTGTCGAGGATGTTGACCTTCACGCTCACGTTGCCGATGAAGCGGCGGCGGTCGTCGTTGTTCACGAAGCGGTTCACCACGAAGTACGGATTGCTGGCGAAGCCGGAGGGATTCCACAGCGTTTCCGCGCCGGTGAGGGCGTTATAGCCGGGCGCGAGGTTGCGCACGTCTACCGTATTGGCGAGCATGTAGGTGCCCCAGTTGGGATTGCCCGGCGCATCGGATACGTTGGCGCGGTTTACCGCCTTTTCGATGTTGTACTGTGCATATCCTTCCACCGTTACCCGTTTGTGCAGGTTGCCGGTGAGCGACAGCGAAAAGATCTTTTTGTTGAGCTGCTGGTGCGGCACGAGGCCGTAGTTATTCATATCCGACAGCGACAGGCGGTAGGTACCGAAGTCACCGCCGCCGGAGGCGGCGATGCTGTTGGTAAACGTGGTTCCCGTTCTGTAGAAGTTTTTGATATTGTTTTTCTGCGCGGTATACGGGCGGCTCACGCCGTCGAACTGCATGGAGCCGGCGCCGTCTATGCGGGGGCCGAAAGAGAGGCGGCCCGATGCGATGGCGTCTGCCTGTGTAACCGGCTTCAGACCTTTCTGCCCCTGGCCGTATTCGTATTGCCAATCCGGAATAATGGAAGGTGTTTCTACCGTGAGGGTGGAGTTGAAATCGACCCCGATGCCTTTTTGTTTTACCCCTTTTTTGGTGGTGATCATGATGACGCCGTTGGCCGCGCGGGAGCCATACAGCGCCGAGGCCGTGGCGCCTTTCAGCACGGTGATGGATTCGATGTCGTCCGGGTTGATGCCGGCAATACCATCTCCCCGGTCCGCATTCAGCCCGATAGACGCATTGCCGCTGGCCGGCACATTGGAGGTGCTGTTGTCGATCGGCATGCCGTTGACTACGTACAGCGGCTGGTTATCGCTGCCGAAGGAGCCGTTGCCGCGAATCACGACGCGGCTGGAACTGCCGGGGCCTCCGGCGAGGCCCGATGCGTTGACGCCGGCGATTTTACCGGTAAGCGCGTCGGCCACATTGATTTCACGCGCCTGGGTGAATTCGCTGCCCTTCACTTCCGAAACGGCGTAGGTGACTGCCTTGCGTTGTTTTTTGATACCAAGAGCGGTCACCACCACTTCGTTGAGCGCTTTGGTGTTTTCGCCCAGGGAAATGTCTACCTGCGTTTGCCCCGCAGGCACCTGGATCGTTTTGCGTTCATAGCCGATGAAAGTAACGATGAGCTGAACGGGGCCGTGGGATGCCGGTATGCGGAGCGTAAAGCACCCCTGCGGATCGGTGACGGCGCCGGTATTTTTCGCGTTGGCCAGCGTGATGGTGGCGCCGATGATGGGTGTTCCGTCTGCTGCGCTGTTGACCGTACCGGAGAGTTGTACGGGGTTGGTAGACTGTGCGGTACTTTCCATGAAAAACAGCACACTGCCGAGCAGCAATAGCAGGTTACGGAAAGCCACGTGTGTTATTGTTTTCATCACTGTGGTTTGGTTGATAAGGAGTTTAAAATCGTTGTCCTAAAATTAGGGATAACTGCGAGAACTGCAAATTTTTTGCATTATTAATTTGCATTATCTGCAAGATAAGTTTATTAAGATTTTTTATAACTATCTATTTATAAACATATTAGTATCATGTCGATTATACACGAAATGCCAATTTTTTGCATAATATTTATTTAATCTCTCAAAAAATGCGAAATTCATCGCATAAGTTCTAATTTTGAGAGATGGCCCAGACCGGGGATGCAGGGGAAGCGATTTGCATATACCGGGTATTTTTCTTAACATCAACCGCTAGATGACTATGGATATTCAAACACAGGACCAGTTACCCCCTGTTTCGCTGACAAAAAAGGCACGTAAAGAACTGATCATCAAACAGGTAAACATCCACACCCGGATCACTTACGCAGACCTGGTTAGCCTGATCAATGTTTCGGAGGATACTATCCGCCGCGACGTGAATGAGCTGGCGGAAGACGGAGAGGTGGTAAAGATCAAGGGCGGCGCTATGTCTATCGCCTACCATTACGGACACGACTCGCAGACCTATGCCCAGCAAAACAAGGTGGCCATTGCGGACAAAACCCTGCAGCTACTGCGCGACGACATGATCGTGCTTATCGGCGGCGGCACCACCATCCGCGAATTCATCAAAAAAATACCCACTACCCTGCGGGCCACGTTTATTACGGTAAACGTTCTGAGCGCCGTGGAGCTGCTCGACAAGCCCATGATCAAAACGATTGTGATCGGCGGGCAGATTTCCACCTATAGCCAGATGACGGTTAGCGGCGAAGTATTCGAATACCTGTCGAACATCCGGGCGGATCTCTGCATCATCGGCACCAACGCCATCGATCCCACCAACGGGCTGACAGACTCCGACTGGGAAACCATCCAGGTAAAAAAAGCAATGATGAAGGCGGCCGACAAAGTGGCGATACTGGCTATTTCAGAGAAGTTGAACTCTTCCATGAAAATGAAAATAGCCGACCTCCAGGAGATCGACTACCTCATTACCGAGCTGCCGGCAGACAGCGCAGACCTTCAGCCTTATAAGGCAAAAAACCTGACGATATTATAGACCGGGAGCGGGGCTCAACGGCAATTGTCAAGATGCGCCAAAACGTAAAGCGGCAATAAAAATTGAGCACCGCGGGCCGGTCAGCAATCTCGGCAGCAGGGGTTACTCCAGCCCGTTCTGCAACCGGTATTGCTCCTGCAATTTGGGTGGCGCGGCGCCATACCAGGCGCTATGAATGGCACTTTCGAGCATTTTCTTTTTTACTTTCCAGAGCTTTACCGTCGTCCACCCCTGTCGGCCCCAGCCGCCAGGCACCGGCAGGAAACTATCCGGTGCGGAACTGCAATACGCCGCCTGCTCCTCCGGCGAAAAGCTGAAGTTGGCGCTGGGCCTGTTGATGGACGCGTGCGCGGGGTTTTGTTCGGGCCACAACGTAGCGAAAATGCGGCGTTTGGTGCGGAAAGCAGGCGAGCCCCAGTGGGTCACCTCCTGCACTTCAGGCAGGCTCATACAGATGGCTTTGAAGGTTTCAACGGAAATCATGCTTAAAGTTACCGAAGTCTGCGTTCGCACAATTGTACAAACACGACATCATCGTATTTTCAGCAATGGCGCATTTTCTGAAATAAAATTCTAACATTGCGCCATTAAATCCTTCCCCCACATCATGGCAACGATTATCGACCTGTCGAAACCTATCCGTTACAACCGCGCCGATCCCTGGTTCATGCGCGTAAAAATCAAACATAAACCGCACCACAAGGCAAAATGGCTGATCAGGCTGGTGGGGCTTCCGTTCAGATTGTTCCCGGCCGGTTTTTCGGGCTGGGCCGACGATACCATCCGGAAAATGGGCGTTCACGCCACCACGCACGTAGATGCGCCCTGGCATTACAGCCCTGCGGTCAACGGGCAGAAAGCCAAGACGGTCGACGAAATCCCCCTGGACTGGTGCTATGGAAACGGTGTGGTGCTCGACATGACCCACAAAGCGGACTTCGATCCCATCACGGTAGCCGATATACGAAAAAGCCTCGCGCAAATCGACGTTACACTGCAACCAGGCCACATCGTGCTGATCAGGACCGGGAGAGACCGGCACAACGGCACACCGGACTTTCACAAAAAGGGCACGGGCATGAGCAAAGAGGCCACCAGCTGGCTGATAGACCAGGGCATTAAAATGATGGGCATCGACCAGTGGGGCTGGGACCTGCCGCTACCCTACATGATCAGCCAGGCAAAGCAGACCGGCAACAGGGAATTGTTCTGGGAAGCGCACCTTGTCGGGAGAGAACGGGAATACTGCCATATGGAACAATTGGTCAACCTGGCTGCGCTACCGCCTTCCGGCTTCAAGGTGTGCGTATTCCCGCTGAAGATCGTGGGCGCATCGGCCGCGCCGGCAAGAGTAGTGGCAATCCTGGACGAGGGCGCCGCTCCCTGAATTATTTTTTTGAAAAACCTGCCATAGCGAGGCAACCATGCCGGGGAAATTGGGGTATTAGAAAGCATTTTCACCTAACTCAATCCTATTGCATGTTTAAAACGCTGAACACATCTGCGCTTGCAGCCATGTCTTTTCTTGCCGTTGCCGTTTCGGCCTGTTCCAAGGGCAGCGACGAGCCGAAAAACACAGACCCCTGCGCGAACAAAGAGATCGGGGTGACCGCCGTTGTTACCGCAACCGACGCCTGCGCCGCAACCGGCACCATTACCGTTACCGCCACCGGCAGCACCGGCTTTACTTACAGTATTGACGGCACCAATTTCGCGGCTGCCAACACCTTCAGTGCCAAGGCCGCCGGGAATTATACCGTTACCGTAAAAGACGGGGCCGGCTGTACGAAAACCACCCAGGCCACCATCAGCGTGATAACGGCAGGTCCGAAGTTCGCCGAGGTAAAAACCCTGGTGGCGGCCAAATGCCAGGGGTGCCATAACAACGCTAACCAAAGCGGCGGCCGCAACCTCCAGGGCGATTGCAACATCGTCAGCGCCGCAGCCAGGATTAAAGTAAGAGCCGTCGACCTCGGCAACATGCCCCCGGGCGGCTCACTAACCCAGGCAGAAAAAGACAAGATCACCGCATGGGTAAATGCCGGCGGCCGTTTCTCCGATTAACATTACAGCACGCATAACAGCCGTCAGCTTGTATTCGCCCACGTACGTCGCGGGCGGCTCAAGACACGGCGGCCCGGCACGTTGCCGGGCAAAGGCGCTTCCACAGGGGGCGCCTTTTTCTATGCCCGGAATGGAGCCCGGCCTTTGCGGGAAAGCGGTAGAAAGCACTGCACCGGGGCTGCGTATAACTACGCAAAAAGTCAGGTATTAGCTCCTGTGGTACCGGGAAGGCGGCGGCGTAGCTTTGCCGTATCAAATTTTGTTTAACCTCAAAAAAAGCGAGACAATGTCTACCGAAAAAAAACCACTGAACGGCAGCCCCGTTGCCGGTGAAAAACAGGCTATCACCGACCTGCAGACCATCCGGACGCAGGTGCTGCAAGACCGTACCATTTTCAACATGCAGGCCGTGGGCCGCAATTACAAGCTGGCCCAGGCCTACAAAAGCGTGCGTAACCTGAGGCTGATGGACCAGAACAACCTGGCACTGAAAAGCTTCGCCGATTACCTCACCGTGAACAAGAAATTCCTCGACCTCCTTCCCCTCATCGAGGAAAAACCCCGCCCTTCTTATCCCGCCAATGAAGCCTATCTTAACACCTACAGCTGGCTCCGCCACCCGCGCGGCAAAGTGCTGGTGCTCGTACATGGCGACGTATACGCCGCCACCAAAGACAAAGTGGAACGTTATGTGCTCGACCTGGGCCGCGACGGTTACTGGGCCACCGTGCACGTGGTGAAAGGCGGCAAGCCCTCGTACATCCGCAATTACATCAAAGGCAAGAACCCCGCAGGCGTTGTGATGGTAGGCGCCATTCCCCCGGCCTGGTTCGAAATGAGCGACGACTTCTACGGCGCGTCTACCGAATTCCCCTGCGACCTGTTTTACATGGACACCAACGGCACCTGGACCGATTCCGACGCCGACGGGAAATACAATGCCGTTACCGGCGACGTGGTGCCTGAAATATGGGTGGGCCGCATCTGGACACCCACGCTCAACGGCAACGACCCCGCCCTCATCAACAATTACTTCGTCCGCAACCACCTGTTCCGCACCGGCAACCTCGGCCATTCCCGTTCCGCGCTGGCATATGTGGAAGACGACTGGACCGGCTTCGACGATTGCGAGATGGACCTGATGACACCCGCTTCCTATATCACCAAATACACCAACCCGGACATCACGGATGCCGACCTGTACAAGGTAGAGGTAAACAAAACCCGCTCCTTCGTGCAGCTGTGCTCCCACTCCTCCCCCCACTCCCACTCGTTCCGCATCCCGTCTACCGCCAGCACCGAATGGATCAACACCGCGTACTTCCGCGACGAGCGCGCCCCTAATGCGCATTTCTATAATCTCTTCTGCTGCAGCACGGCGCGGTTCACGGAAAGCGACTACCTCGGCGGCTGGTACATTTTCGACAAATCGGGCGGCGAAACCAACTACGGCCTCACGGCGGTAGGCAGCACCAAAACCGGCTCCATGCTGTTTTTCGCCGACTTCTACGACCCCATCGGGAAAGGGAAATGCATCGGCGATGCGATGGTAGACTGGTGGAAAGCCCGCGGCAGCGACCACGACCTCGGTGAGCGGCAATGGTTCTACGGCATGAGCATTTTAGGAGACCCCACCCTCACCTGGTGGAAAGGCGCCGTGCCACGTCCGCTGGAGCCCGCGGAAGGCAGCGTATTTCATCACTACCCCAGAACGATGACGTTCAAATGGGCGCCCGTGAACATCCCCGGCGCCACCTACAGCATCGAAATCGATGCGTTCGGCGCGGTGAACGCAGGCCAGTGGGCCGCACAGTCGTTCCGCAGCTTCGCCGTATATCACGGTATCACCGGCACCACGTTCAATCACAACTTCGTGGGCGCACAACCGGGCCGCTGGCGCGTGCGGGCCAAGATCGGCGACCGCTATTGCGCTTGGAGCTGCTGGTGCTACTTCCGTTTCACCATCTGACGCAGCACGGATGACAAACAAAAAAACAGCCCCCCTGTCGGACAGGGCGGGCTGTTTTTTTATTCCACACAATTACAATAGCGCCGGAAACAATCAGGTGCAACCTTCTGCAATCATCAATCGACGGCCATTCGAATCGTCATTTACTAAAACTGTTTTGGAAATTCAGCGGCACCCTGGGGTCAAATGGAGTTGTTTGAATAAGGAAAAACAAAAAAGACAAACCAGCCTAAACCGGTTTGTCTTTTTGTGAGTGCCCAGAACTGGATTCGAACCAGCACACCCTTGCGAGCGCTGCGACCTGAACACAGTGCGTCTACCAATTTCGCCATCTGGGCATCTTGATTTGTGTTCGGGAGTGCAAATGTAGGTGATTATTTTAAATTTCCAAATTCATTGCAGCACAATAGAAAAAAAATGGCGGCAAGCGCAGTTGACAATTGATACCAGTATCGTTGCCGGGTAACTTGTCGGCGGCTATCCTTATACCCCAGGCAAACTCCATTATATTGACTATTACGTATGCAAAATTGCCGCTCCAACACGGGCCATCCCTATTTTGATATCTTTACGGCCCGTTACAGCCGGCCATCAAAAAACCGCTGTTACCTGTCATTCACCAAAGTCGTTTCACTTTCGCCAGTTAAAGGCCAGCAAACAATATAAGTGATCCATAACAATGCATGATATGAAAAAAACTATCCTGTTTACCGCATTCCTGCTCCGGTTGTTGCAACCCGAGGCCCGGGCTCAATCTGTCAACGCTGCCCCATTCGTTATTCCCGGCTTACGGGAATGGCAGGGAAATACAGGGCAATTCACCCTTCGCCCCGCAAGCGCCATCATAATAGCGCCAGAATCCGCACAGGCCTTGTCCACCACTGCACACATCCTTCAGCAAGATCTGCAGCAACTGACAAATGGCATGCTTCTTCCTGTAAAAACAGGCGCCCCGGCGGCCGGTGACATTTTTTTAAGCCTAAATAAAGCAGACACCTCGCTGGGGAAAGAGGGATACCTGTTAACATCGACTCCCCAGACACTGCACATTTCCGCACCGGAAAGTCGCGGCGTTTTCTGGGGCACCCGCACACTGCTGCAGGTATTGGAACACGACAGCCTGCATACGCATTTCCCCTGCGGCGTAGCGAAAGATTATCCACGCTATGAAGTACGCGGATTTGTACTCGACGTTGGGCGCAAGTTTTTCAGCATGGATTTCCTGCGGCAGTACGTGAAATTCATGGCTTACTATAAGATGAACGACTTCCACATCCATCTCAACGATAACGGGTTTTACAAACTTTTCGGAAAAAACTGGGATAGCACCTATGCGGCCTTCCGCCTGGAAAGTGATTTTTATCCCAGCCTTACCGCTAAAGACGGTTCCTATACAAAACAGGAATTCAGGGAGCTGCAGGCAATGGCAACCTCCTACGGCGTGAACATCGTTCCGGAAATTGATGTGCCTGCGCATTCGCTTGCCTTTTCAAAACTCCGCCCTGAAATCGGCAGCAAAAAATACGGCATGGACCATCTCGACCTCGATAATCCGGTTACCTATCATGTGATCGACAGCGTGTTCATGGAGTACCTGTCCGGCCCCAACCCGGTGTTTACGGGCCCGGAAGTGCATATCGGCACCGACGAATATGCAAAGGAAGCAGCGGAGCAGTTCCGCGCATTCACCGATCATTACATCCGCCTGGTGGAAAGCTATGGTAAAAAGGCCAGGATATGGGGCGCGCTTACGCATGCCAAAGGCAACACGCCCGTTAAAGTAGCAGACGTCACCATCAACGCATGGTATAACGGGTATGCCAATCCGGTGGAGATGGCCAAACTTGGATACAAGATGATTTCCACTCCCGACAGCTGGTTATACATCGTGCCCGCGGCGGGCTACTACTATGATTATCTCAACCTGCGAACGTTGTATAACAAGTGGGAACCGGTACAAGTCAACGACATCCGCTTTAAAGACGGCGACCCGCAGATCAAAGGCGGCTCGTTTGCCGTGTGGAATGATCGCGTGGGCAACGGGATTACGGAAAAAGACGTGCACGACCGGGTATTTCCCGCCATGCAGGTGCTCGCCCAGAAGATGTGGAAAGGCGCCGACAGTACACAATCCTACGCCGCCTTCACCGCCGGCGCAGCTAACACAGGCGAGGGCCCCGGCGCCAATATGCGCGGCAAGCTCCGGGGGGAAAACGGATTGGTGCTGCAATACCAGCCGGGAAAGCGAACAGGCAAGGGCCATACCGCCAGCCTGGTAAAAACGGATAAAACAGCCGGCACCACCCTGCGCAAAGACGGCCTGCATTTTAACGGAGGACGCAGTTTTATGCAAATGCCGGTACCGGAAATAGGCTATGGCTATACGGTCAGCTTCAGTATCAAACCGGCCGCGGGCAATGCGCCCAACGCCGTATTATTCAGCTCACCCAACGCAGTGGTTAAGCTCAAGCAGCAGCAAACAGGAAAAATCGGCTTTTCGCGCGAAGGTTACGACTATGCGTTCGATTACGTAGTACCCGAAAACAAATGGACGCAACTGGCTATCAGCGGAGACCATAAAGGCACCCGCCTGTACGCCGACGGCAAACTGGTGCAAAGCCTCCAGGGGAAAAAAGTCGGCTTTGCCGGAACGAAAGACTCCATGCTCATCGTACAAACGCTTTTCTTTCCCCTGCAATACATCGGAGATACCGCACATGCCTTCAAAGGCGCAATAAAGGACCTGAAAGTGTGGAACAGCGTGGACAAAATAAAATAAGATGTGCCGCTGCCTGTTATGATCGCAAAGAACATCCCCTTCATCGTATGACATATATGCCTGCAGCTGAACCTATCTTGTTTGGATAGCTGGCATGCGTGAATGAAAAGGCGGTTGCACGCACAACGCACACAAGAAGCCGGCTCAGACAAGGGCCGGCTTCTTTCGCCGCCCCGCTTCCAAGCTGGAAAGATTTGTTAAAATTTGCGGGGAGACATAAAAAACCGGGGTAAACAAATAATTTAGCAGAGTAACCCTTTAATTACCTTGGAAAAACACCTTTTCCTTTCCCTATCGACGCTTTTATTTTTGTGCTGCCTGAACGGATACGCACAAAACAACAACCGCGTGAACGGCCATGTGACTGACACCGCCCGGAATGCCATCAAACACGCACAGGTGCTGCTGATATCCGATACAGACACCCTGCGCACCGCCGTAAATGAAAACGGGCATTTCACTTTCACAAAAATAAAGGCCGCATCATTTTCATTACAGATCAGCGCAGCCGGGCATGAAAGCTTTAGCCGCAACTACACCTTCGGCCGGGAAAATGTACTGGAGCTCGGGGCCATCACGCTCAAAGCGGGCGTGCACATGCTCAAGGAAGTGGTCGTAAAAGCCAAACCAGACCCTATACGGATCGCGCAGGACACCATCGAGTATAATGCCGCCGCATACCAGGTGCTGGAGGGCGACAACGTGGCCGACCTGCTGAAGCAGCTTCCGGGCCTCGAGGTGGATGAGGGGTACAACGTTACGACTATGGGCAAGGAAATGGTGAAGCTCCGCGTAAACGGCAAAGACTTCTTCACCAACAACGTCAAAGATTTTATCAGCAAGCTGCCTTCGGCTATCGTATCGAAAATCCAGGTGATAGACGATTTCGGCGACCTGGCTAATTTCACGGGAATAAAGGCGGGCGAGCCCATTAAATTGCTCAACATCGTCACCAAGCCGAACATGAACCGCGGCGCCTTCGGCAACGCAGTGGTAACCGGCGGCACCAACCGGTTATTCGGAGGCAGCGGCAACGTGAATGTATGGAAAGACAGCCGGCAAAGCAGCGGCGCGCTCGGGTACAATACTTCAGATAACGGAGCGGGAACATCACAATCCACCAACGTCAGTGCATCCCATACCGAGGAAGTCAATGAAAAAATGCGTTATGGCGTGAACTATAACTATCAGCAGAACGAAAGCGCCTTCACCGACGAACAAAACATTGAAACCCTGAACCCGCTGGGCACATTCTACAGCAATACCGCCGGCAACGGCAACAACCGGAACAACAATCACGGCCTCGGCGCCAATATCGGTTTCACGACCAAACAGGTCTATATCGATGGCCACATCAATGCTTCACACAATAGCAGCGGCAACAACAGCGCCTCCATCAACAACCAATGGGGCGTGATCAAACAGGATGTGAATAATATCAACGGCTCAACTGTAAAATCGCCTTCCATCGGCGCCAGCCTCACCTTAGCGAAGGCATTGAAAGACAAGAGGAGTCACGTGTTGAGCGAATTCCGCATTAGCAGTACTTCCAACCAATCCGATCAATATATCAGCACCCGCATCCGGTATTATGATAAAACAACGGATGTGTTGGAGAAAGATTCGCTGCTGAACAGGAACCTGCTTACAGATAATTCCAGCCAGCGATTCCAATTCAGGGTCGGCTACAGCCTGGGCCTCAAAAGACCGAAAGACTCTCTGGCCAGGCGAAGCCTGAACCTGAGTTACGGCCTGTCCGCCACCAGGAGCACCAGCACCGTACAAACGTTTGTTATCGATCAGTTGAGCAACAAGCCTGCTTTCGTCGATTCCTTGAGTACAGACTACACATCCATGCTCATTGATCAGAGCATCGGGCTAAGTTATTCGTATTCCAACAAGCGGATGCGCTACAACCTGGGCATTAATGCCAACCCCACCCTGCTGAGCAACCATCGTGTTCATCTGAACCAGAAGATCAGGAACAATACCCTCAACTATTCGCCCAGCATCAACCTGAACAAGACCATCGCGGAAGGCCAGAGCATTTCGTTTGACTACAATGGCAGCTACACCAACCCGACTATCAGCCAGCTGCAGCCCGTCCGGAACACCGAGAACCTGCAAAACATCGTGATCGGCAACCCTTACCTGAAACCTTCGTTTTCACACCATCTCACATCCAGCTACAACTTTGCCCAACGCAAAACCGGCATCTCGCTGCAGGCGGGGTTGAATTTCAACACCACCCTGAATGAAATCGTCAATAATATGGTGCTGGTGCCCGACACGTTCAACAGCTACAGGCAGGAAACAAGGTTCGAGAACACCAACGGGAATTACGGGATGGGCGGCCACTATACGCTGAACATACCGGTCAAAAAAAATAAATTCGCCATTTTCTATTCGGGAAGAATCGGGACAACGAACAAGGTCGTTTTCATCAACAACAACAAGCGGCATAGCAATGGCATGAATATATCCCAGCAACTGCGGGGAGCGTTCTACTCAAAAAAAATAACATCAGACGCCAAGTTAAGCTACAACTACACCGGCAACAATAACGTACTGAACCAGAACCCGATCGTTGACGTACTCGACCAGGCGAACAGGACGGTCTTTTTCCGCACGCACATTTACCAGGCCGACGTGAGCAATATGTTCAGGCTGGACAACTTCCGGTTCGACGCCAATATGAATTACTCTCTCACCATGAACAGGGGCGACGGGATTACCGCGCAGTTCCAGAACGTGCAACGGCTGCGTTTGTCGTTCACCGCCAGGGGCAAGATTAAAAAGACCTGGCACGTGGGCGTCAATGCGGAAAAATCCTTCAACACCGGGTATGCGCTGGACAATACCAACCCCTTCATCATCAATACCGAATTCAGCAAAAAGTTCCTGAAAGATCAATCACTCAGCCTGAACTTCACCGTCAACGACCTGCTGAACCAGCGTAACAACCTGGCCCGCTACATTTCGGGCAGCTCCATCGTAGACCGGCGTACCAACCAGGCGGGAAGGGTATTCTCCATCGGGGTGGGCTATAACATTTCGAAATTCGGCGGCCAGCATATCCGGGTAGATCCGGACTAGCTTCTCCGGCAAACGTTGCTGCCATGCTATCGGTACCGTTCCCTGAGCAGCTTCATCATATATACATTCACGTCCCACTGTCGGGTGATGGGAGTGCCCGTTGCAGGGTTATTCACCATGTAGGGGTATGGCCCGAATTCGGGTGCGATGGTAACGGTGTTTTTTTCTCCCGCGATCCTGGCCACCGCCTGATCCCACCAGGAAAGGTGTTTCTCCAATGCCACCTGCCACTCTCCGATACGCGGATCGGTGACCTGCGGCCCTTCGGGATAACCCACTCTCGCGTGAATATGGTCCGTTCTGGCAATGGCGAGCTGCATGGCCTCGGGTTGGTCATCCAGGTAAGATTCAGCGACGCATACCCAATGGGAAGCGTCCAGCGTCAATCGAAGGCCGGGTATTTTTTCGAGGTAACCGCGGGTGACGTGGGCGGCAAAACAGAACTTGTTCCGGTGCGTTTCATGCACAACAGCCACGCCGCAACCGGCGGCAGCGTTTACCAGCTGCGCGTTCTGCTCCAGTGAAAAATAGTCTTTGCCGGTTTGCGAGTTTATTTTGACGGGCGAGAATGGAACTATTTTTTCCAGCCAGGCGCAATACCTGTCCAGGTGCCTGGAAAAATCCCGGTCGCTGGTATCGTAGTGCTGCGCGATGATCTTCAAACCGGCGCGCTGGGCGGTATTCCACACCGCATCCAGTTCCCGCTCCCCGGCAATGCCCGCTATCCCGTATTCAATGCCGTCGTACCCTTCATCCCGCGCTGTTTTGCAGAACAATTCCCAGGGAATCGACTCGCTGCCCCAACGCGGGCAATAAAATTCAACTATCATGTTTACTGACTTGTTTTATGCCTGCCTTAAAAATACGGCCCTTCTGTACCTGGCTTCTTGTGGCAACCAGATTGAAAATGTTTGCCGGCGTTGTTATCCGGGATGGTACAGCAACCGGGGCTCGACGCGTGGAATGTCTGCTTTCGCCGCGCCAAGCTCCGCATCGCCGTCGAACAGCAGCGGGAAAAAAGCGCTATTAAGCGGCTGGCCGTGTTCCATGGGGGGAAAACTGCGCAACGCGTCCATCCGGGCGTACCCGGCAGTATTGCCCAGCGTACCGTCGGCCATCGCATTGATGACCACGGCCCGGCGAGGCTTGTGGGAAAAATTGGCATAAGAGCCATGCATCATCAGCGGGTGATGAAAGCTGGCATATCCCTTCGGCAGTTCGTTGGCCACTTTGCCGTCGAACACATTCAACTGCTCAGTGGTCAGCACCTGCCTAACGGCGTCCATATCGCCCGCGAGCCCGGTAATGGGCAGCAGGCCCCACTGATGGCTGCCCGGCACATAGTACAGGCATCCGTTTTCCTTCGTGGCATCATCCAGCCCTATCCAACAGGTGAGATGGTGCATCGGTTTGGTGAAAGTCCAGTAGGAAAAATCCTGGTGCCATGCCACCACCCCGCCATGATGGGCGGGCTTGCAGAAAAGCTGGTCGTGAAAAAGCCGGAACGGCGCGCCCAGCAACTGGTAAGCGGCCATCCGGTATGCCGGCGACCAGATGAGGTCGTGAAACCCCGGCGTAATCCGCCAGGCGCCAATCGCATGGAAGAGCACCTTGTCGGGATCCTCCGATTCATTGCTTTCATAATGGTAAAACAATGCTCTCTCCTCTTCACTGGCGACCTGCAGCTTTGCGAGCTCTTCCTGGAGCGTATCCACATGATGTTCTTCCAGTATCTTAATTCCGGAGAGGTAGCCGTTTTCCTGGAATGAACGAACCTGTGCTGCCGTCAGCATATATGGCTCCCATTCCTCCATGGTTGCCGGTTGCCGGAACATCCCCGCAACCGGGCTGCTGTAATTGGAAAGGTCTTTATTCAATTCCGATAAGGGCGTTTTCATCTTGTCGGTTTATGTTATCAAAAGGGCCGGTGTTATTTTCAGTGAACACGCCGGCATTACAACGAGGTGATTCCCCAGGTTTTATTCGGTGCCGGCCCCAGCGTCAGCTGCAGCAGACCTCCTTTGGCGAAGGCGCCGAACGGAAATGAGAAGCTGTTCCATACTTTCCCGTTCAGGCGGGCCGCCTGGATATAGGTGTTATCTTTTCCCCGCGGCGATTCCGCCTGGATAACGAAGCGCTTTCCGCCGGGCAGGTGAAACGTGATTTTATCAAAAACGGGCGACGTGATTTCCAGGGAGGGATTTATATCCGCCAGGCCCTGCACGTCGAACAAACCTACCGCCATCAGCGCGCTGAGAGCGCCCATCTGGCCCTGGTCTTCGTCGCCGCGGTAGCCGGCGGCAAAGGTGGTATCGCCGAAAGTGACATCCTTCACGCGGCGTACCCAATACTGCGTTTTCCAGGGCGCACCGGCGTAACTGAACAGGTGCGCCAGGTGGCAGCCCGGCTGATTGTCGTAATCAATTTCCGATTTTGCATGCTCACCATGTTCTGCCGCGAACCCCGCAGCGGCGGCCTTGGAAAAACTGGTTTCCAGCCGCTGCACGAATGCTTCCCTGCCGCCCATGGCTTGCACGAGACCGTCAATATCCTGCGGAACGTAATAACTGTAAGCAGCCGAATTGGACTCGATGAAACCCGGCGCTGCAAACCCTCCCCCGTTGGGAGGAATCACAGGCTCGAACGGCGTAAGCCAGCGGCCGGACGTGTCTTTCGGCCGCGTATACCTTGTACTTTCGTCAAAAATGTTTTTCCAGTTCGAAGCCCTTTGCATGAATACGCGGTGTTCGTGTTGTTTCCCCAGTTTCGATGCCATCTGGGCGACGCACCAGTCCTGGTAAGCGTACTCCAGCGTCATGGCCGCTCCGCCGCGATGGAAGCCGCTACCCCGTTTCGAGATCTCGTACGGCACGTATCCGTACCTGACGTACCAGTCAATGCCGCCCCCCTGCGGGTTGGGGCCCGCCTCGTAACCGGCCCGGTCGCGGATGCCGCCCGGGAAAGCGTTTTTATGTGCGCCGGCGAACGCCTCTTGCTGATCGAATGCGGCGCGGCCTGTTTGCATCAATGCCGCGAGCAGCGGCGTAGCCTGATCGCCCACCATGACGTACGCCATATTCCCTCCCCAGGAATCCCGGGCGAGCAGGCCAGCATTGCGGTAATAGGCAAGCAACGTAGCCGCGACGTTGTTGCCAAATTCAGGATACACCATCGACCACAGCACATTCAGGTTCCATTGTGTGCCCCACAGGGCGTCCGTATCGAGAAAATGAAATGCAGGCCGGCCTTCCGGCGTCAGCGGAATATTCCTCACCACGGGATCCGGTCCGCTGTTGTCGAGATACTGGCCATTCACATCTTCCGTCATTCGCCGGCCGATGGCGGTATGCATCAGGTCTGTATAAAATTTAACCTGCTGCTGCCGCGTTCCACCGGTAACTTCAATTCTGCCAAGGTAGTCGTTCCACGCCCGCCGCGCTTTTGCAACGGCGGCTTCAAAGTTCCAGTCGTTCAGTTCGCTTTCAAGATTCAGTTTGGCATTGGCCATGCTGACGAAGGAAATCCCGACTTGCAGCATCAACTGTTCACCCTCCCGCAGATTGTAAAAACTCGCATACAACCCTGCCCGGCTGTCTTCTACCTGGCTTGCCGCGGTGAGCACCTTTGCACCGGAGCTGTCCGGGGACGATTGCCAGAAATTTATTTTACCGGCCGGTTTGCTGAACCTGGCGAAAAAGTACACCGTACAATTCTTTTTACGCCGGAAAGTGGGCGCCATAACGGAGTAGCCTTCTATTTCCGTACCGCTGACCTGCCTGGCATATCCTTTCAGCATGGAAACCGGTCCCAGCGCCGCCGTGAGGTCCATAATGATATGCGCTTCCTTTGCCGCGGGAAAGGTGTACCGGTGAAACCCCGCACGAGGGGAAGCGGTGAGCTCGGCCGTGATGCCATCATCATCCAGGCGTATTTTATGATAACCCGGTTTTGCCACTTCTCCTGCATGACTAAACTTCGACCTGGACGCCGCCAGTCCGTGGAGGGCCTTGCAGGGACCAACTACCGGCATTACGGGCACACCGGCGGTCTGCGCGTTGTGGACGTGACTGAAGCTCAGTATATGCGTATCATTATACCGGTAACCGGCATTCCATAAATTACCGTGATATGTATCGGGGCCAAGCGCCACCATGCCGTACGGCATCGACGCAGCCGAAAAAAAGTCAAACCGGGGTTTGGCCGTTGCCACCAGCGGGTTGGCCAGGTCGGCCGGCTGCTGACCAGATGTCGCTAACGCAGCAAACAGACAAAACAATAAAGAAAGTGATTTCATCAGTATATCGAATAAAAGTATACGGCCCACGAGCCGCACGGGCGACGGGGCCGGGAAATTGTAAAGGGGAAGTTACTGCCTATAAACACCAGACATCAGGCAGAATGCGAAAAAAAACCGTCAGTTTGCGAATACTCATGCCGTTGGCAAGCGGTGAAACAACGGGCGGGGCGGAAAGATCGGCGAAGGCCGGTTTGATGCCGTCATCGCTGCGCCCGGCGGGCGGTCTGTTTGCCCCGCCGGCGGTATTCCAATGGCGACAAGCCGGTAGACTGCCTGAAATAGCGGGTGATGTTGTCGAAATTGCGAAAATTCAATTCACAAGCGATCTGTTGAACCGTCAGTTCCGATTGCTCCAGCAGGAATTTGATCCTTGCAATCCTTACTTTTTTTATCTCTTCCAGGATGGAGCTTTTTAGCATCGCCTGAAACCGTTTTTCCAGGATGCGGCGGGACAGGTTGGTGGATTTCACCACATCGTTCACGGCAATATCTTCGGATGGAGCGGTAGTGGTGATATAATGCAATGCGGTACGCACCTGGTCGTCATCAACGGCCAGTGCGTTCGTGGAATTCCGGATGACGAGCCGGGTGGAGTTGACGGGGATATTGCCGACCGGTTTGTTTCTCTGTTCAATCCACCTTGCCAAAGCTTCCGCCGCGTCGAACCCGGCCTGTTCAGCATTGTGGTCTACGCTGGATAAAGTGGGGCTGGCCGTTTCACAGATCATGGCGTCGTTGTCCACCCCGATGATGGAAAAATCATCCGGCACCTTTGCGTTGATTTCCCGGGTGGCTTCCAGCAACAGCAGGTTCAGCTCGTCTGTGGCTGAAAATACCGCGCACGGCCTTTTCAGCGTATTCAGCCATATGCCCAGCTTATCCGGAAGGTGCTCCCAAAGCAGGCTGGTGTTGTCGAAGATAAAGGCATCCACGGGGGCGCCTGCGCGGCCAACGCGGGCTGTAAAGCCCTCCTGCCTTTCGAGCGACCATTGAAAATGCTTGAAACCGAGGAAGGCAAAATTTTTGTAGCCCCTGGAAATAAAGTATTCCGCTACTTCTCTCCCCATCAGGTTCCCGTCGCCCCATACATTGATCTGGCCCGGATACAAGCTGGTGTGAGGCGCAACAATCAATGGAATATCAAGCGCCAGCAAGGGTTTCAGGTTGACGACTTCCCGGACCAGCATACCGTCAGGTTTCCAGTCGATGATGCGGCGGACCAGGGTATCCTCATTATCGGGGGTGTGGATATACTTGGGAGAATAAGAGAAAAAAACAAACCCATCGTGGATTCTATTGTAACCGGTGATACCGGTCAGCAAAGCCCTGTCGTAGGCCCTCGAAGCGTCGAGCAAAATCGCGATCTTCAGCTTGTTTCTCATTCATGGGTGTTTTTGCCGCGCTATGCCGAATGACGCGCTTCGGTTGATAACGACAGGCGCGGGCAGGCATTTGCCGCCCTGTAACGGCAGCCCATACCGGTTTACATTCCTTTGTTCACCGACAAAATAGAAAAAAATTATTGCTTCAGAAAATCTCCCGGGAAGCGGCTATTGCTCCTTCAAGTACTCCACCTGCTACCGCTTCCGGCGGGTAGTGCTCCCGCTATCTACCCGGTTACTTCCGGGCACATCCTGCCGCACGTAAAAGAAAGCGCCACACGCTTCCAGCCCACTCCGCCGGCCAAATGAAAGTTTTCGAAATAATTTTAAACTTTTTGTAATTTACCCTCTTCACGATTTTACAATCACCATTATAACCTGGTCAATTTCTTACATCCATGAATGCAAAAAGACAGTTCCGACGATTCATTTGCCTGGGCTTATTCACCGGCATTTCCGCGACCGCATTTTCCCAGCAGCTGCAATGGGATAAGGGACAAACCTTTGTTGAGGCGGCTGATCCCGTGGCCTCCGGCGGACAAAGCTGGCTACCGGTAAAACCGGGCCTCCACGCCTCGTTCGTTTCGATCGACAAGCGTTTCGCCAAGGCCGAAGCGCCGGGCAACATCGCCGAAAAAGCCGTGCATGTGACGGGGTGGAAAGGAGAACGCCTGTCTGCACAGCTGCTGCTCTGGACAACGGATTCCATTCCCGGTGTGAAAGTACAGGTATCGGAGCCGGCGGCCCCCAACGGTAAAACGCTCGGCCCCGTGGCATACGCGCGTTTCGAACGGTACATCATTACCGACACATACGGGCCCGGATGCGGCTGGCGGAAGCCGGGCGACTTCCCCGCCTCGCTGTCGCCCGACCTGCTCGACGACCTTTCCTCCTTCAACCTCGAAAAGAAAAAAGTGCGCCCCGTCTGGATCACCGTCGACATACCCCGTACGGCCGAAAAAGGCACGTATGCCGCGAAAGTGGTGATCAGCGCACCCAACAGCAAAAAGCAGGAGCTCAACCTGACTGTCAACGTGCTTGGTCTCACGCTTCCGGAGCCTGCGGCATGGACGTTCCACCTCGACCAGTGGCAGCACCCGTCCGCCATTGCCCGCGTTAACAAAGTGCCGGTATGGAGCGAAGAACATTTCAGGGCCATGGAGCCACAAATGCGCATGCTCGCGAACCTGGGCCAGAAAGTGATCACCGCCACCCTCAATAAAGATCCCTGGCATGTGCAGACCTTGGATCCGTACGAAGACATGATCATCTGGACGAAGGAAAAGGACGGCAAATGGTCGTACGACTACAAGGTGTTCGACAAATGGGTCTCTTTCATGATGGGCCTGGGGATCAGGAAAATGATCAACTGTTACTCCATCGTGCCCTGGAACAACGAAATCCACTATAAAGACGCCGCTACCGGAAAGTTTGTGAACGTGGTGGCCAAACCCGGCACGCCGGCGTTCAACGAAATGTGGGAGCCG
This sequence comes from uncultured Chitinophaga sp., assembly GCA_965653365.1. Classification (GTDB taxonomy): domain Bacteria; phylum Bacteroidota; class Bacteroidia; order Chitinophagales; family Chitinophagaceae; genus Chitinophaga. The sequence goes on from CBFGZV010000008.1 coordinate 98,673, forward strand.
TTCCTGAAAGACTTCGTCAACCACCTGCGCCAGAAAGGCTGGCTGGAGATTACCAACATCGCGCTCGACGAACGGAATAAGGAAGAGATGGGCCTGGCATTTGCGCTGATCGAAAAAGCATCGCCCGCGCTGAGCGTATCTTATGCAGACAACCAGAAAACGTACCAGCGCTACCCGCACAGCCGCGACGTCAGCACGGCCGTGCAGCATCCCATCGATGCGAAAGACCTGGCGGACCGTACCGCCCGTGGGCTTAACACTACGTTCTACGTGTATTGCGGTAACAATTTCCCCAACCAGTTCACTTTTTCCGATCCCGCAGAGTCCGCCTACATGGGCTGGTATGCCATGGCCGCCGGCTACAACGGCGTACTGCGCTGGGCATTCAATTCCTGGGTGGAAAATCCGCTGGTAGATTCCCGCTTCCGCACATGGCCGGCCGGGGATACTTACATCGTATACCCGCAGGCGCGCAGCTCCATCCGTTATGAAAGGCTGCTGGAAGGCATCCAGGATTACGAGAAATTACGCGCTGTAAAGAAGCTGCTGGAACAAAAGCAGGATAAAGCGCAACTGGCCCGGCTGAACGCCGCCATCGCGAAACTGAACAACAACAAACGTCACGACGGCTGGAACGATGATCTGAACGCCGCCAAAAAAGTGTTGAACGATATTTCAGCGTCGCTGGCGAAATAAGATCTCGACAATCGTCCGCGCAACGTACTGACCCAAAAACGGGCTGCCCCAAGCGGACAGCCCGTTTTTTTTCGACACCGGCATCGCGCCGGCTACTCTCCTGCTTTCCGGTTAAAAATATATACACCGCCGCCGCCCAGCAGCAAAATGAAAATCATCATGGGCGTTACCAATGCGCCCCAATTTACGGAACCGGCCTGCTGAAAGAATTGCGGCACATGTTGCGGCCAGTTCTCACCCGACACGGTGCTATCGCCAAATATTTTCGGATAGAAATGCAGTTTTTTGTGCTCGTGGAACAGGGCCGTACTGTCAAGAAATTGCAGGTGCTGTTCCAATCCCGTGCCCGCGATGTGATTGAATTGCACCTGTGCGTGCATGGACGGGAAGAAGCAAGCCGCCGCGGCTGCCGAAGCCTGCCGCTGTTGTAATTTCCGCCGCATGGCTTCACTGTCAGGCGCGGCTTCATCGTCGCCCAGTTGCTGCATGGCGTAATACCACATGTAGTTAAACTTGGGGCTGCTCCAGGTATAGTTCCTGAACTGCGGGTAATGCCTGAAGAAGGCCGCCATCGTACTATCCGCGTCTGCATCCCACTTGGTATGATAACCGTCGCGCTGCCGGATGAAAGTACGGTAGGCTTCTTTTACCGGATAGCGCACCATCAGGTAATTATTGACGATGGCGGGAATCAGCAGGCAAAGCAACACCCAGGCGCTCAGCAGCAACAGGGCGCTGATGCTGCCGCTCCGGCGCAGCGTGATAATAAAGAAGCTGACGGCGAACCAGAACAGGACATATAAAACAGCCATCACCAGATATGCCAGCAGGCGCCCGTTCAGCGGAAGCCCGATGATCGCCACCGCCAGGGCTATCAGCACCAGCAGCAACGTCAGCACAACAATGAGGCGGATGCTCAGTTTGCGTAGAATGAACAAGAGCGGCCGGCCCACCTGCACTTTTACCAGCGGCCAGGTGCCGTGCTCGCTTTCCTGCGACAGTACGTTGAAATTGAACGCGACGATCAGCAGCGGAAAAAGGAAAAGGATTACGAAACTCAGGTCGAGGTTGCCGGTAAGCTGGTTATAGGGGTTGTACAGGCCGGTATCGTACCGCTGCCCTTCCAGGCCGCGGATGGAGAGGTACTGGACCGACGCGTTGACGTCCTGCTGCCCGATTGCCAGGGCCGCTATGGGTTCCGGGTTGTTGATATAGGCGAAGCGCAGGTAATACATTAACAGCCCGAACTGGTCGGGGATGTATTGCACATTGCGTTCGATCTGTTCCTTTTGCAGGTCCGTCACCGCTTCCACAGCCACCTGCTGTTTGCGTAGGAACTGTTTACCGATCAGGATGCTCACGATGCCGGCCAGCAGGAAAAGCGCCAGCGCGATGATGACCGACCTGCTGCGGATAAAATTCTTGAATGCTAAACGATACATAGCCTACAATGCTTTAGCCTTTTGAGCGGTGAAATAAATAAGTACAAACGACAGGCAGCACCAGGCCATCATGGCCAGTACCGCTGCCAGCTGGCCGTATACGACGGCCGTTACCGGCGGGAACTGGTGCCTGAAATCCGCGAACTCCCGCCAGTGGTTCCGGCCGATGCTATGCGGCTGCTCGTCGCGGGCGGGGCGGGTGTTGCTGATATGTTCCATCTGCAGCTCGTTCATGGTTTGCGCAAGCTGGTAGCGATACGCCTCCACATCATGCTGAAACCGGCGGTAAGCCGGAAAGTCCGTGCCGCTGAGCGCCATGCTGACGTGTTTGATGCCGGTGAAAGGATTGATGAAAGCCGCGTAGTTGCTGAAGTCGTTTTGCCGCTCGTATTGATCGTACAGCGCCTGCAGCCGGTTGTTGTACACTTCCGCGCTCATGCGCTCGCCTTCCCGCATCTGGAAGCCGCTATAGTTGAACGAAAGCTGCTGCACCGAATCTGCGCCGTTGGCCCGCAATACCGAATCTTTCAGGCGTTTGAAATGCGGGTCGTTGGGATTATGGCTGTCGCCGATCTGCAATATTTCTTTTTCCACCACGGTATCGAACTCGATTTTGCCGGGTGCGGGATACACGGCGTTGCCGATGGCCTGCAGCGTTTTCGGCAATATCACGGCCATCAACAGCCAAATGCCCAGCAGCCTGAGCAAAGCCGCGCGGCTGTTGGCACTGGCTGCCGATATGCAGACCGCCACTACACTCACGAGCCAGAGGAACACCACCATACCCGCCAGCCACAAAACAGACCGCAACCATACCTGTGCGCCGGCCGGCAACGCCTCCAGCAAAAGTATTTGCACAGTCGCGGCTATCAGCACCGGCGCAAGGAACAGGAGCGACAACAAAAACAGGCCCGTGGCGTTTCCCCGTATTACCGACCGAAATCCGGCGCCCTGGCTGAGCAGGATCTTCAACGTGCCGTTCTCCCTTTGCTGCGCGATCGCATTAAAACCGAGGAAGAAAAGGATCAGCGGCAATACCAGCTGCACGAGCATCGCCAGGCTGATTTCCCCGAAGCGCAGCAACCCTGTGCTGAACCCGGCTTCGCTGAAATTGACGGTATTCTGTTTATGGGCTTCCAGGAATACCGCGTTGCCGGTATAGCTTTCCATACCATAGTCCACCATGCTGAGCGGGTGTTTCTGCCGGAAGGCGAAAGTGCCGAAATGCGCCATGCGGTGCGGATGTTTGTCCGGGTTGGCTTCCCAGCTTTGCCGGGCCTGTTCCTGGAATTGCCGCATCATGGTGTGCTGAACGCGATACCCCTCGTAACCGGTGACCGCCGCATAGAGCATCAGTAGCAGCCATACGGCGTACACGGCAACCAGGGCCCTGTCTCGAAGGGTTACTTTCAGGAAATGACGGGCTATGATGAATGATTGTTTCATGTGCATACTGTTTTGCTAAAAGTGATAGGTGGCGCTCAGCATGGCGTTCCGCGGCGCGCCGGGGAATAGCCGCTGGTAGCTTTGCGCGCCAATCCAGTAGGTGGTATTGAATACATTGTTGACGTTCAGCGACAGCTGCAGGTGGCTGTTGCCCGGCGAGTAATAAACAGCCAGGTCGAGCAACGTGTAGGCCGGTGTGGCGAACGACCGGTCGAACCACGGCAGCCGGTTGCCGTTATACTGCACGCCCGCGCCAAGGCCCAGCCCTTTCAGCAAGCCGGCCGGCGTAAAATTGTAACGCGTCCACAGGTTGGCGCTGTTGTAGGGCGTATTCTGCTTGCGGGCGCCCCTGAGCACGGGGTTGCTGTCTTCGATGATGCGCGCATCGATGTAACTGTACGACGCATACACCTGCCAGTGGGGCAACAGGTGACCGGTAACATCCACTTCGAAACCGCGGCTGCGCTCCGCTCCCCGCGTGACCACCGAATCGGGGAATGCCGGCAGGTGGGCGTTCATCAGCAGGTTCCGCTGGTTGATCTCATACACCGCCGCCGTGACGCTGAGGCGCTCCCGCCATAGCCCGGCCTTCACGCCGAGCTCCTTCAGGTTGCTGATCAGCGGCTTGAAGCGGGCGGCCGACTGGTCCGTCCACATATATCCGCCGGTAGAGGGCAGCAGGGAAACAGTATTACTTTGCGGCTGGTAGCCTTCCAGGTAGGTGCCGTATACATTGATCCGTTGCGTAATGCCGTACGTGACGCCGATGCGGGGCAACAGTTTGTTATTGGTGAACGTCAGCTCCCGGGCAGCTTTATGATTCGTGATATCTTCAAACCATTCCTGCCGCAGGCCCAGCAACACGATCAGCCGGCGCCAGCGCAGCTGTTCCTGTACATACAGGGCATTGGTGGTGGTCAGCGCCGCCGGGATGGACACCCGGGCATTCAGCTTGTAATCGCTGATGTTGCTGATGGTGTAGTTCGGGTTATTCAGATCAAAATGGGCGACGTTGGGCCGGGGCAGCACCATGCCCTTGTACGCGACCGTCTGGTAAGCGGCGGCGTTGGCAGGCACGAAGGAAGCTGCTACCGTACCGTCGTTCAAAAGAAAACCGCGGGCTGCGTTTTGCCCGCCGCCTTTCATTTTACGCCAGCTGCTCAGGTCGTAACCGGCGAGCAGTTCATGGCGCAGCTGGCCCGTGGCGAAGCGAAAGTTGAAATACGCCTGGAGGTTGTCGGTGTTCCAGGTTTGCTGCCTTTGCACGAATTGCATTCCCACGAGCGACGGCACCCGTTCGTTGCCGATGTTGACGGCATAAGCGTTGGTGGTGCGGTGCTCCTGGAGGTCTTCCTGCCAGGTTTGCTTCATGTAAGCGGCGTTGAAACTGATGTGCTCATTGAAGCGGTGGGAAAGACCGGTGGTGATGATGAACTCCTTCGACCCGAAAAAGTCATTGGGCGCGCCGAGGTTCAGCTCTATGGGCGTGCTTCGCAAATCCGTTTTGCCCGCTATGGCGCCGAATATGGGCTGCCCCCGGTCGAGGTTGCCTTCCATGTCGCTGTAGATGATCTCAACGTTGATGGCCGTTTGCGCATTGGGTACGTACGAAAACGAAGGCGATATCAACAGCGCGTTATTGCGCACGAGGTCGCGGTAGCTTTGCGCGCGTTGATAAGCCCCGTTGAGGCGGTACAGTAGTGTTTTTTCCTTGTTGAGCGGGCCGGTGAAATCCAGCGAGCCCCTGATGGTGGAAAAGCTGCCGGTACTGAGGCTGATTTCGCGCCGGTTGAACGCCAGCGGCTTTTTGGTCACCAGGTTGATGCTGCCGCCCGGGTCCACGCTGGCGAAAGTTGCGCTCGCAGGGCCTTTGAGCACCTCTACGCGTTCGATGTTGGCGGTAAGCGGCTGAAGGAAGTAATACTGGCGGGTACGCATGCCATTGACAATCTGCCCTTCCTCGTTCTGGCTGATGCCCCGGATGGCGTACTGGTTATAGAAGCTGGATGGGATTACACCGGGTATCACCTTCACGGCATCCGCCAGCTGGAAGGCCTGGCGGTCTTTGATGATCTCTTTGGTAACGGTGCCGATCGATTGCGGCAGCTCTTTGTTGAGGATGGCCGTGCGGGTAGCGCTGAAGCTGTAGTCGCTGTTATATTTTTTCGCGGAACGGCCCATCACTTCCACCGCCTGCAGTTGTGCGGATTTTGAAGTCAGCACGGGGCTGAACGCCAATTCGCCTGCCAGGTTCAGCCATTCCCTGACGGGCTCATAGCCTACCGCGGACACCTGCGCTTCCCATTTGCCCGCAGGCAGGTTGTGGATGGCATATATTCCTGCGCTATCGGTGATGGCGGTCTGTGTAGTGGTTTTTTGCCGCACGATGACCGATGCGCCGGCCACCGGCTGGTTGTTGTCGTTCCTGACCTGCCCTTTCAGCAGGTGTTGGCCACGGCCCGCGGTATAGGCAGAGACGAAAAGCAGGAGGAGCGCAATGCGCTTCAGGTGTACGGATGAAAGGCGGCGCCTGCGCATGGGCTGGCGATGATATACGGAAGAATTTTGCATGATGATGGAGTGCGGATCAGATTGTTTCCAGGTAAAGTTGTTGCAGTTCGTTTGCCGAGATGCCGTCTGTGCTGATGGTATGCACGAGGCTGCCCTGCTTCATGATGGCGATGCGGGTGCCTACGTTCACGGCGTTGAAAATGTCGTGCGTAGCCATGAAGATGGTTTTTCCACCGGCCGCCAGCTCTTTGCAGATGGCCGTGAACTCCGCTGTGGCTTTAGGGTCGAGGCCGCTGGTGGGCTCGTCCATAAAAATGACGTCGGCGTTTTTAGCGAGGGCAATGGCGATGCCCACTTTCTGGCGCATCCCCTTGCTGTAGGCAGAGAGGCGCTTGTGATGCGCCTCCGCCTGGAGCCCGGCCCGGACCAGGAACGCGCCAAGCGCGTGCGGCGCATAAGAGAACCCGGCCAGCCGGCTGAAGAAATCGAGATTCTCGATGCCGGTGAGGTTGCCGTACAATTGCACGACTTCCGGGATATAGGCGATCATGTTTTTGGTGGCCGCGTTGCCCGGCTTCACTTCCACCCCGTTGATGAGCGCCTTGCCGCTGGTGGCTTCAAGGAAACCAAGGAACAGGTTGATGGTAGTGGTTTTACCGGCGCCGTTCTGACCGAGCAGGCAGAATACTTCTCCCGTGGCGATGCTGAACGTCAGCCCATGCAGGGCTGTGTATTCCTGGTAAGTTTTGGTCAGCTTGACCGCTTCTAATACGATTGGCATATGGTAGTTTTAACGAACACGTTACAGGTGGCCGCAGCAGCGTACAACCTGCGCTGCGGGTATGATGAAAAATTACATCAGGCCATGCCGCCGGATGGACGGCGGATGGCAACAGGAAAGTGTTGAGAGGAAGTTAAACCGCTATGGCCGGGGAACCGCGCGTGTCGGCATGGCCGGTAAAAATATACGGGATGCTTTTACGGAAAGATGCGTCATATTGCCGGTATTCAACTGCAGCCGGTTCCAACTCACTGCTTTCGGCAGCTACGTGGCTGGAGTAAACGTGCTTGCAAATCGCGCATGCATCGTCCGCACCGGCGGCCTGTTTGCCCGGGGAGGGCGCATCCTTGCAGTATGCTGCCTGACCGTCGCAGCTATGCGAATGCCAGAGCGCTACGGGTGTTATGATAAACCCGTAGAGCATCAGCAACAGGGCTGACAAAATGCGCTTATGGCGGTGACTGGCCTTCATTATAATTGAAACAGCGTTGCAAATATAATATTTACGCTTTACAAAGCCGGCTATTTTTTCAGGGGCGGGCCAATGCGCGAATCCGTTCAACGGCCGGGGACATCAAATGAGTTGACCGGCAAAACCAGGGCCTGGCGCATATATACCGGCAAAGTTGTCAGATAGCAACCGGAAGTAGCGGTATTACAACTAACTGTTGCCGCCCTTTTTACTGAATCCGGCGGAAAGCGGGATATCTTTGCCGGGTCTTCAACAAAATGACAATAGATATGGATACCAGGATAATCGGCGGTAAAATTGCCAGGGCGCGAAAAGCGGCCGGCCTTTCGCAGGCGCGCCTTGCACAGCAGCTATTCATCAGCCCCCAGGCGGTCGGGAAATGGGAGCGCGGGGAGTCTATGCCGGACATCACCACATTTAACCGCCTGGCGGAAATGCTGGGGGTGGATCTTAATTATTTTTCAGAAACGGAATCAGCTGCGGCAGGTGACATACCGCGCATTGAAGGCCCGGCAAAACAGGCGGCAAAGGACGATGGCGTTCCCTCCCGTTCAGCGGAACGGAAAGTGCCGGTCAACCTTACCGCGATCGACCTCCAGCACAATGATTTCACGGGCGCTGTTTTACATCATGCGAAATTCAAGGTGAGCCCTTTACAGGGTGCCAACTTCACCGGCGCGGACCTGACGGGCAGTTCGTTCGACATCCTCGACGCGCGGGAAGCCAATTTTGACGGGGCCAACCTGACCGGCTGCGAATTTTCCATCGCCGGCCTGGCGGACGCCAGCTTCCGTAATGCCACGCTGGTACGCACCACCTTCAACATGTCCGGGCAAGGCGCGAAGTTCACGGGCGTCACCCTCACCGACGTCAATTTCACGAAGGCCGACCTCCGCACCACTATCTTCGAGCACTGTATTTTTAACGGTACCGATTTCAATCAATGCGACCTGCAGGGAATTTCGTTCGACGGGCAAACTTTCAACGGCGTCCGGTTCAATAAATCTTCCCTGAAAGATGTATCGTTCAGAGGCGCCACGCTCAGGAACACGGCTTTCAAGCTGCCGTTTTCCCTGACCAACAAATCGCACAATGCCTTCAAAACCGCCTGCTTCGACGGCGCCATGATGGATATGCCTACCTATGCCGTGCTGAAAAGCCTGCGTGTGGTAGATTTGTCCAAGGTCACCGTGATATAGGCACGCAGCGGATAATGTTAAAAACGCCCGTCATCAATGGTGACGGGCGTTTCCATATCTATACATCGCCATGATTACCGGCGCCGCAACCTGCAATCCACCCCCGTTGAGCAAAAGGGAAAAAATCACAACAGATCGGGAAATCCCGTCATCAACCGCGGCACGTTGAAGTTGCACCTTTGTATTGTTCAATCAACACAAACAAAACTTCAAAAATCAAACAACATGAAAAATCAAGCAAACCTCCCCGCAGTGAAAAATGTAGTACTGGTACACGGCGCTTTCGCAGACGGCTCCGGTTACAAGGGCGTTTTCGAGTCGCTGACCCGCCGGGGATACCGGGTGACGGTCGTACAAAACCCGCTCACGTCGCTGGAAGATGATGTAGCCGCCACGCACCTGGCGCTGGATGCGCAGGACGGGCCGGCCATCCTCGCCGGGCACTCCTGGGGAGGCGCGGTGATCACCCAGGCGGGCAATCACCCCAAAGTAGCCGCACTCGTTTATATTGCGGCCTTTCAGCCGGACAACGGCGAAAGCGCCCTTCAGTGGTTCCAGAGCGCCCAGCCTGCTCCGGAGAACGGGATACTGCCGCCGGACGGCAACGGCATCGTTTACTACGATAAAGACAAGTTCCACGCCGGGTTTTGCGGAGATCTGAGCCAGGAAGACGCCGCGTTCATGTATGCCTCCCAGGGCGCCTTCCGCGCCGAATGCTTCGTCACTCCCATTTCAGACGCGGCCTGGCGCAACAAACCGGCATTCGGCATTGTGGCTACTGAAGATAAAAGCATTGTTCCCGAAATCCAGCGCAATATGTACAAACGCTCCGGCACCCATGTAACGGAAATTTCCGGCAGCCACGCGGTTTTTATTTCGCAGCCGGAAAAAGTCGCCGCCGTGATCGCCAATGCGGCAGCAACCGTTGCGGCTCAATAAAGCGGGCTCAAATTTACATGCAAGCCATCTGCCGGAAACGGCAGGTGGCCTTTTTTATCTGGCGGCACGGCATCCGCATTCCCGCAAATAAACGATCAGCAAGCATCAAAAAACAGGTAGTTCCCGCTGTTGCGACCACTTATCTTTGATGACTTCCGGCGGCAGGCCGGGAAAAAGAACCGGAAGCGCTCAAAACATGAATATGTGCTACCAGCCTGCAAACAGTGAGATTTAAGCCGTATATTAACTGATAAATCAACGAACGACATGACATCCAGAAGGAACTTCATCCGCAATTCCACGATGGCCTCCGCCTTGGTAGCCGCCACTCCCGCACTGGGCTTCTCCATACTGCATAACGACAAACAGCCGGACGACCCTTCCATCATTGGTCACGGCGATTTTAAATATAAAGTGGATAAGGGCTGGGCCAAGATCGGCGTCAGCGGATACCCGTTGTTGAACTGCCACGAAATGGTGCAGGACAGCAAAGGCCGCCTGATTATGCTGGGTGATCATACCAGCAACAACATCCTCATATTCGACAAGTCCGGCAAGCTGCTGGACTACTGGGGCAGCGCCTATCCCGGCGGGCACGGCCTGACCATCAGCAAAGAAGGCGGCGAAGACTTTCTGCTCATTACCGACTGCGGTTACTATCAAGACCGGCTGGGCAACGGGAAGGCGCAGGCGGGCCAGGTCCTAAAAACCAAAACCGACGGCACGCTCATTTTCGCGATCGGCCATCCCCGCACCATCGGCATTTATACGGACAAGGATGCCTTCCGCCCTACGGAAACCGCCGTGGCCCCCAACGGAGACATTTACGTGGCAGATGGGTACGGCTCCGACTACATCATCCAGTACGACAGCAACGGGAAGTATATCCGGCACTTCGGCGGGCATCACAATGCCAACCCTGATCATAACCTGCAGAACGCCCATGGCGTTACGGTAGACACCCGCGACAAGAATAACCCGACCCTGGTATGCAGCTCCCGCAACGAGAACTGCTACAAAGTGTTTACGCTCGACGGAAAATTCATCAAACGGATAGATCTCCCTGGCATGTATGTTTGCCGCGCCGTTATTAATGGCAGCAACCTGTATGCGGGCGTATGCTGGTCCAAAGATACGTCGGGCAAACTGGCCGGCTCATCCGGTTTTGTCACCATCCTGGATGCGGACAACAAAGTGGTGTCGTCTCCCGGCGGAACCGCCCCGATCTACAAAAACGGCGTGTTGCAGCCTACCATGCAGGACGCCGGCCGGGTATTCTACCATGGCCACGACGTGTGCATCGACGAAGACAAGAACGTGTATGTGTGCCAATGGAACGCGCACCACACGGCGCCTGTCAAGCTGACCCGCGTGTAGCGGCGCAGGCGGGGAGCGATCATGCCTGTTTCAAGCCGGTTCAGGTACGCCCCCGCTGTTGCTTTTAGAGATGCCGGGGCTCCTCCGCGGGCTTGACCGGTATGTCCAGCTGCATATTTCTCCACCGGGCGGTCAGTACGTTTCCGTTTTGAAGTACCTGGGGCTGCCCCGTTTCCTGTGCCGGGTCAGCCACGCAGAATGTAAACAATAGCGCTGCGTCTTCCATACGCGCCAGGTCGAAATCCTTTTTTTCACCCGCGTACAGCACAACGTCGATCCACGCGGCTTTATCATCCCCTCCTACTTCCCAGCGCCCGTTGAACCGGCCGAAAACGGCACGCAACAGGCGAAACTGCAGCGTCAACCCGTCCACATCCAGCGTGATGAGGCTGTCCGGGCCAGCCGCGGCCTTCAACCACGATGGTGCAATGCCTCCGAACTCGAAACGAAGCCGGAGATCGTTCGCCGCAAATTTCCCGTCTTTCAGCCGGAAGCTGGCGCTGATATGCCTATCGCCTCCGTTAGTCAGGAAATTGATTCCTGCCAAAACACTGCCGGTGTGCTGCCGGCTGTAAAATGCGGCCGCGGCGAAATCATAAAAATCATGCAAGAAACGCAGCTGGAGATAGCGTGGCTGTTCGGGAACGCCCCAGTATAGCAGGAACGGCCTGCGCTGGTTCCACATCGTGGAGCGGCTGGCGGTAGACAAAGCATACCGGCCCGCCAGGTACGTTGTGCCGGTGTTCAGCGGCTCATTGACGACAAAACTGTCCGTCTGCGTGCGCGGGTATTGCGGCGACAGGAAGTAATGCAACAGACCGGCGGGAATTTCGTGCCGGATCTTGACATCCGGCCTCGGCGCCGCTACCGGTAAATTGATTTTGCCGGTGGAAGCCTGCGCCAGGAACCCCTTCACCGCAGGCTGCAACAGCGTACTGTAAGAGCGGCTGTGCGGGCCGGCCCACTGGCCGGAAGGCCGGTGGTAATGGCGGGCGATCATCTCCCATCCCATGTAATACAGCTTCGCTACCTTCAACTGCACGGCTTTGTCCGTAAAGTGCTTTTTCATCCGCGACAATTCGTCCAGCGCCACTACCGTATAGGTGGGGCTGTTATACTCGGTGAAGCCGTTCTTTAGGGTGTAATCATAAAACCCGTTCAACCGGTCGGCAGCGTAGCGCTGCATATCGGGCAAATCAAACAGGTGAGCAACCGCATAGGTCACATAGGTTCCCATAATGGCGATATTGGTGTAGCCAGGATGCACGTTCCGTTTTTGAATAGACAATGCGGCATTGATGAGTGCCCTCCTGATGCCGGCTTTCAAACCGGCGGGAAGCTGCGCTTCATGCCCCATATAGATATCCAGCAGGGTTACGCCATTGAAATCAGCCCAGTTCTTGTCTGGCGGAGATTGTTTGGTGGCCAGCGGCTCTTCCAGGTAATAAGGCCAGATGCCGAAAGTGTTGCTTTCCTTCACGGTATCCTGCAGCCGGAGCGTTCTCTCTACGATATCAAACGCCCGCCGCCGGTAAGCCGGTTCGCCCAAATCCAGCAGTCCTGACGCATAATACAGCGAGCCCCTTACTTCGTGGAACATACCGGTTTCGGCATCGGTATGGTAATTCCACCCGGTGAGCACTTTTGTGATCATCCGTTCACGGGGATCGTATTTCGCATGTTGCCCGTCAAGTATGCTGCGGAGAATCTCTTTATCTGCCTGCGGGAGCCGCACAGCTTCGCAGCGCAGGTGATTGTCCTTTTTTTGAAACCCATTGGCCGCGAGAGCAAGAACAAGTGAAGCAATGGATAAAACAACTTTCTGTATCATAACGATGGTATTTATGCGATGGAGGATATCCGTGGCATCGCCTCCACCGGTGCGACCCCGGGAGAGCGCCGGCCCATGCCGGTTATGCCAGGCACGAATATCCTAATCCATCAAACAGACGCGCCAGCCCCGGATAAGGACCTATGATGCCCGAATTATACCTGGATGTCAACCGTAAGCCATGGAAGGCATGCGCTTGACCGCGGGGTTGCCAGCCTGCAACGACGCATGTTTTTTGGATGTTGTCGCTTTGGCCATACCTTCGTACTTTAAACGGGGCCGTAGGAACGGCCGTGTTGGCTAAACCGTAAATCCGCACCATGAAATTCAGCCTGAAAAACGACAATACCGGCGGCGAATTGATGCTTTACAAAAACGAAGCGGGCTTCGACCGGCATTTCTACACGAAAGATCGTTTCAACAAATATTTCACGGTAGTCTGGAACCCGGGCGAGGCCCAAACCGTCACCATCGACGGCAGGGAACATGAATTTCCGGCCAACACGCTTCTTACCCTGCTGTTCAATCAATCCTTCAGCTTCGAAAACGCTGGCAGCCTCATTGCCTGGCAGTTCAACCGGGAGTTCTACTGCATCATCGATCACGACAGCGAAGTGAGCTGCGTAGGGTTCCTGTTCGCCAGCACCGACCATATGTTCATCCGGCTGGGCGACGAAGCGCTGGAGAAGCTGGGGATGCTGTCGGGCATGTTCACGGAAGAATTCAAAACGATGGACCACATCCAGCAGGAAATGCTGCTGGTGCTGCTAAAGCGGCTGATCATCTTCGTCACCCGCCTGGCCAGGGCGGACTATACGCCTCCGAAAACCTTGCAGGACGAGCGGTTCCACATCATCCGGAAATTCAACCTGCTGGTGGAGGCAAACTTCAAGTCGGAACATTCCGTGGGCTTTTACGCGGGGCAGCTTTGTAAATCCCCGAAAACACTGTCCAACCTCTTTGCGTTGTTCGGGCAGAAAACGCCGTCGCAAATCATCCAGGACCGCATCACGATGGAGGCCCGGCGCCTGTTGCTTTACACGGACAAATCCGTCAAGCATATCACGTTCGAGCTGGGGTTTGAGGACGTTGCCTACTTCTCTAATTTCTTCAAAAAGAACGCCGGCCTTTCGCCGTCCGAATTCAGGAAGAATGCAGGGCTGCCCATCTCCGGCGCCAAAAGCACGGCTGAATGAGCACAGGAAATATCCATCACAAAACGGGATGCCCGATGCGGGCATCCCGTTTTGTTTTACAACGCGCAGGGTTGAACGAAAACCAGCCGGCCTGCGCCTCATCACCGCGAACAGTAATTTGCCGCAGCATTCACTGCCATTGCAGGAACACCGCTCCGTCTTCCGGCACAACGCACTGCCCGGCGAGCCCGGCAGCCTGCATGGCGGCTTTCACCGCGGCCCTGTCTTCCCGGCTATGGTTCACGGTTTCCAGGTGCACCACGTATACGCCCGCAGCCGGCGCGTAACGGCATACGGTCTCGACATCCCGCGTATTCATGACGATCGGGTCACCTGCCTCGAACCGTGCACCGCCGCCATTCAGCACCACATGCTGCGGCTGAAAGCGATCGAGCGCCTGTTGAACTTCTTCGCACCAGATGGTATCGCCAGCAATATAGAGGCGGCGGCCGTCGTGTTCCAGCACGAACCCGGAAACGGTGCCCATCCGTATGCCGATTTCGCCCGTTCCGTGCCGGCCGCCGGTACGGTGAATCGTAATGCCTTCCCAATCGAGCCGGTCGCTGATAGTCACTACCCTGCTGAAGCCGGCCTGTTTGATCGTTTGCTCGTCTGCCGGCTGGCACAGTACCGTGATGTCGCGGGGCAGCATGTCCCGGGCCACGGCATCCCAATGATCGGCATGCAGGTGCGTCAGGAGCACCGCATCCGTTCCTTCCAGCATCGTCTTCAGGTCATCCATTTCCATCGGAAGGTCCACCTTCGGGTTGCGGGTTTCATTGCCGGTGCCGGGAAAGGCGGGGTAAGCGTCTTTCGGCGCCAGCATAGGATCTACGAGAATCTGTTTATTGTTGAGCGTGAGCAGTAATGTAGCGTGTCGAATCAATTGCAGCGTCATAATCTTGTATTTTCTATTTTTGTAAAATTGAGAACAAGCAGTGGCTTCACCAAGAAGGTCACCAAAAGGTGACCAGGTTACATACCGGTATCCGTCATGACAGAAAAACAATTCAAATATTGCGGCCTCAACGTTGCCCTGAAAGCGTTGACAGGCAAATGGAAGCCGGTGATACTTTTTCACCTTTTCCGCAACGAGGCCATCCGGTCCAGCGAGCTCTGGCGCATTATTCCCAAGGTGTCGAAGAAAGTGTTGCTGCAGCAGCTGGGGCAAATGGAGGAAGACGGGCTGATTGTGCGCGAGGAACGCCGCGGTTTTCCGCCGGAGGTGTATTACCGCATCTCCGAAAAAGGAAAGGCCCTGGGCACCGTGCTGGCGCAACTGGAAGGCTGGGCCAACGAATATGCCCCTGAGCAGGTGCGGAAGGTGCTCGATGGTGAGAAGCATGTGCACGGGGCGAATTAAAGATACTGTTGCGAGGCATGCAACCAGCACCCGTTTGTCAATATCGGGAGGCCATCAACGCAGGAAGGCGCTTCAATGCCGCCGATGAATGAATCCGAAATACGGAATGGCTCCCGGAATTTGCTCCCGGGAGACCATTTATATCCATTGACGGCTATCGTCACCTGTCCAGGAACTCATGTACCGCCGGCATAAACCAGGCCACTCTATCCAGCACGCCCAAGTGCGTGGTATGCGGCAACACCAGCAGGCTAGCGGCGGGCATCGGCGTTAAATCGCCCATCACCCCTCCCCCCAGTTTCGTTAACATAGCCGTGGCATGTTCCATCGTTGTACCGTCGGAATCCCCGAATACCAGCAATACCGGGTGTTTTATCTTCACATACTCTTTCTCCCAATCCTGTGGCGACAAATCGAGCTTTTTCAGCTTCTCCACGAGCACCGGAAATTTCGCGGGGTCGGGAGCCAGGCTGTCGTACTGTTGTTTAAAGACCGTTCCTTCAAACAGGGCGGGCGTCAGCTTGGGGACCAACGGTTTGAACACGGGCTGTATCCCTTTATCGCTGTACGACGCGGACATGGAAATCATCCGCTTTACTTTCCGGGGATGACGGATAGCCATTTGTATGGCCACCGCGCCACCCAGGCTGTACCCCATAACGTCCGCGCTATCTATTGAGAGGTGTTTCATCAGCGCAGCTACATCATCCGCAAGGTTTTCGCAGGTAATGCCACGATCGGTATCTGCCGTTCGGCCATGCGCCTGGAATTCCGTGACGATCACCTGCCTGGAGCGGGACAGTTCACCGGCGATTTTTCTCATGGAGCCGTCAATGGTCATATACGCGCCGTGCATCAGGATAACCGGGGCGCCGGCGCCGTGTATCTCGTAATACATTTGCAGGCCGTTTACCGGGGCGTATCCTGTTTTGAACGGAGCAGCGGGTGCCTGTTGCGCAAGAACAGGAGCGGCCGTCACGCAACACGAAAAAGCCAATACAATGGCAGCTAAGCAGGTCTTCATGACTGTAAATTTGAATTGTACTGAAGTAAAATGACACCGCAGGAAAAGGCTTTCGATTGCACCAGCCGCAGGCCGGTTTTGCCGGTAAAAGGTGTAAGGCCGCCTGCAATCGAAGCAGGGTTGATGAACAGGTGAAATTCATCCACCAGCCCTTCGCTGATCAATGCCGATGCGAAAGTGGCACCGCCATATGCGATCATGTCGCTCCCCGGCTGTTGCTTCAGCCGGGCAATTTCATCGGCGAGATTTCCTTTGGCGAATATGGCATTTTCCCATTGCGGTGGTTGGAGTTTCCTGGAAAAAACGACTTTGGGAGTGTCCGTGAATTTTCTGCCGGCTTCGTTTTCGGGGTTTTGCGGGTCTGCCGCCACGGAAGCCCAGTATGGAATGAAGCCCTCCGCCAGCTTTCGCCCAAGCAGGATACAATCGACGGGTTCCGTGAGGCGGGCAACGTATTGCTTTAATGCATCGTCCCATTCATGGGTCATCCAGTCCATTTCCCCGTTGGGCCCGGCGCAATAACCGTCGAGAGACAGTTGCATCTGTAGTTTTAGTTTTCGCATATTTTTGAAGTTTCCGTAAAAATATGCGGCCACATACTACAGGCCCGTGATCGTAATCACAAAATCCGCTCAGGTGTTCCAGAGCTGGCTTCGGGCCCTGCTAAGGGCTTCCCGGCTTACATACAGGTATTTGGCCAAATCCGTGAGCGAAACACGGTTCAGCAGGTCCGGCTGGTTTTTGAGCACATATTCATAGCGCAATACAGGGCTTGCAAGCGATAGCAATTTTAAATGGTCTTCGTGCTGCTGCATCAACTGCTGGGTCAATACGAATCCCTGGTTGGTGATGCGCTGGTTTTTATAACAAAGCGCCATCAATGCGTCATTGTCCGTCATCATTACAATAGAAGGTTCCATGGCGACGATCGCGAATTCTGACGGCAGCTGCCGGTTATAACTTTCGCAGCTCGCCAGGAAGGCGTTCTTGAAACTGAAGTTCAATATTTTCTCTTCCCCGTTGCTGGCGGACGTCACGTTTTTAAAGCTGCCTTCCAGCACAAATGCGCAAACCTTCGATATCTCTCCTTCGTAGATCAGCACCTGGTCTTTATCGAAATGCCTGATCACGGAGATATCGAGCCATTGCCGCCAGTCATCCTGCGAACAAATCCTGTAACTGTCCACCAGTTGTTGTATGACTTTCATATACTATAAAGATATAATTTAAACCCGGCCATCGCTTTGTGAAAATACGCCTAAAAAAGTTGCGCCGACATACCGGGAAATCACCCGGGCGTATTTTCATAAAAAAATCCCGCTCGGTTGAGCGGGATTTCAGTCCGGATGATGTACAACCGTATTATTTCTTCTGTTGTGCCAGGAATGTCACCAGCGACGCCAGCTCTTCGTAAGACAGCGCGTTGGCCAAACCTGCCGGCATCATCGAGTTTTTCAGCTCCTTGCGGCTCACGATGTCTGATGCCTTGATGGTGGTCACATTGCCGCCGATGTCGCGCAACACTACTTTGGCAGCGGTTTCTTCGGTCACAAAACCCATGTAGCTTTTGTTGCCTTTAGCAGTGATCATCACCGTGGCGAAGCCTTGTGAAATGGAGGCGTTCGGCTTCAGGATGGATTCGGCAATCTGCTCCCGGTTCATGATGGAGCCTACCTGGCCCATGTAGGGGCCTTTCATTTTTTCGCCTTTGCTGATGCTGTGGCAGGCGATGCAGCCCTGGGAGGTAAACAGCACCTTACCTTTAGCGGCGTCTCCTTTCAGGTTATTGATGGCGAGCAATACGTCTTCGATAGAAGATTTACCCACCTGGCCTTTTTTATTCTTGATTTTCTCCAGATCTACTTTCGGTTCTTTCGCGGCTACCGGTTCTGCTTTTTTCACCGGCGCGAACGCTGCGATTTCCATCCGGTGACGTTCGTCCAGGTCGCGGAAGTACTGCTTGCGGGCAGGTCCCGCCTTTACCGCTTCGGCTTTCAGGAATTTCTCGATAGCAGGCGAGCTTTCCCACAGCACGGCTTTATAGTACGGGCCATGTGAGTCCGGGCGGGTACCCCACCACCAGGAGGCGTCGTACGCATCTTCTTTTTTGTAGAGGCGTGCCAGCGTGGTGAGGATTTGTTTTTTCACCTTTTCGTCTTTCGACACGCGGTAAGCGCCGACCAAACCGGTCACCGCTTTGGGATCGTGCATATAACGCAGCGTCCAGAGGGCGAGGGCGCTGTTGGCAGTATTGATATTGGCAACGGCGGCGTCAACGGCATGCAGGTTCACCAGGGCCTGCACGGCGAGGTGTGGCAGTACGATGGGTGCGTTGGGCGTAGCGTGAGGGCCTTCCGTTTCTTTCGCGGGCGCGGTAAATGATGCCGGCACTTTGGTTTGCAGTAAAGCGGCGGCAGCTTCCGTGCGGCCCAGGCGGCCCAGCCCGACGATAGCGGCAGCCTGCACACGGGGCGATGCATCTTTCAATCCTTCGAGGAAAGGTTCGGCGGGCACGTCTTTAACCAGCCCTTTACGGTCGGCCAGCGCGCGCAGCGCATGTTCCTTTACGGCCGCATCTTTCGTCAGCCCCGTCAATGCCGGGATGCCCTCCGCTCCTGCGGCCTGCGCATAGGTATAAATACCGGCCACGCGGGCATACAACGGCTGGCTGACGTCTGCTGCAACCGCCAATGCGGCGGCAGCGCCCTGTTTATCCGCACGCGTGACCAGTTCCTGGGAAGCAGTCAGGCGGGCTACGGAACTGGGCGATTTCAGCAATTGCGCCAGCGCTTCCACGGAAATTTTAGACACGTCGGGGAATGCCTGGTAAGTCCAGTTATTGGGCACCGCGCGAATCACATACCCTTTGTTGGGGCTGCCGGAATAACCTGCGCCATCCCATGCGGAAAGGAACAGCCTGCCGGAACCATCCACATCGAGGTCGGTGATCTGGGGGAGTTTCAAAAAGTCTTCTTCTTTCTGGGTGAAGCTGGCTCCATCGGGCGTTACGCGATGAATGTAGAGCATGCTCCGGCCCCAGTCCGCCATCATCGGCACGTTATTGAACTGCTCCGGCCAGTTGGGCTCGGACATGTACAGGGCGCCGGTGCCGGAACCACCGCCAACGTCTACCAGCGCGGGCAATATTTCATCCGTGAAGTGCTGGAAGAGTACGGGGTAACCGTATTCGCCGGACTGTATATGATGCGAAAACCGCACGTTCCATCCGCCACCGTCGTTGGTGTTTTCGCGGGTAAACACGTTCATGTATGGGTCGATGGCCACATCGTACACGTTGCGGGTGCCGTGGGTGAATATTTCCATTTCGGTACCATCGGGGCGTACGCGCACGATGCCGCCGCCCAGCATGGTCATCTTCTTACCAGAACGGTCGGTGGCGTTGTGGAACCCGAAGTCGCCCACGGCGATATAAATCCAGCCGTCGATACCCATGCGGATACCGTTAGTAGCGTGGTCGGTACCCCGCTCCTGGATGTATTTGGTATTGCTGAGATTTTCGATGAGCGGCTGGGCAGGCCCGTCCGCTTTTCCATCCCCGTCCTTATCTTCAAACAGCACCAGGGACATGCCGGTGGCTTTGCCTGTTTCTTTTGAGAAAGTAGTGTGCAGCACATACACCTTGCTGCCCAGCACCATGATGCCGCGGGGATTGTCTACCACGGCAAACTCGATATGCTCGTCCATTTTGCCGTCGTTATCCTTGTCGACCAGCTTGAGGACGCGGCCTTTGCCGGGGTCTTTGCCCAGCGAGCCGATCATATCCACCCCCACGAACACTTCGCCGGTAGGCGCTACCGCAAGGCAGGCAGGGCTGGGTGTTACATCCGGTCCGGAAAATCTGGTAATGGTTAACTCCGGCGGATTGGACGATGTGTCGGCCTTGTACGCGACAAATCCCGTTGCGCCGGCTAATACTGTAAGAGAGTAGATCAGTGGCAGTGAAAACTTAATCATTTGTATGTACTGTTAAATTTTATATGGCAATTGCCATATGCTTATCAATTCAAAAGAGCGGGCCAATATTATAAAAATTAATGTTTCGCGGGGGAATTATTTTTTGGGCGGTAATGATGTATACCGGCGCCGACAGCATGCAAACGTATGCAAACTTCTCCATGAGCGTCCATGCAACCGGATGCAAAGTTCTGTCGCGACGCCTCCTGCCTGCCGGGAATGCCCTCCCCGTGGCGCAACGGCATCTCCCCACTGGATAATTCCGCGCAAATCGTTATATTACAAACACAGTTCCACGATCTCCATGTTCCAGAAATTCTATCTGCCGCTTCTTTTGTGTATGCTGCTGCTCCACGCCAACGGTCAGCAACCTTCGTACGAATTCAACACGCTCAACATCCATCACGGGCTTTCCAACAACCAGGTCAACTGCATTTATAAAGACGCGAAAGGATTCGTGTGGTTCGGCACCATGGGCGGGCTGAACCGGTACGACGGCAGTACCTTCCGCCACTTCCGCCACCGGCTGGCGGATTCGCTCTCGCTCAGCGATGATTACGTTACCGGGATTTTCGCCGCCACCGGGCACCGCCTGTTCGTTAAAACCCGCCAGGGCGACAATCTTTACGACCCCGTGCTGGAAAGCTTCAGCGCGGCCGCCACGTGGCTGCAAAGCCTGGGCCTGCCGCAGGCGGGCGTAGCCACCATTCTCAACAGCGGCGACACCTGCTGGATAGCCTACGCAGATTCGGGGCTGTACCGCAGCATCGGCGGGCGAAAGGCGTCGCGCATCGCGCTGCACAATCCGCAGCAAACGAGCATCGCGGACCTGAAACGCGAAAACGCGGGGCACCTCATGCTCCTGTATATGGACGGCCGCCTGGCCCGGCTCGACGCCCGCAGCGGGCGCACCCTCCTGCAAACCGACACCCTGCGCCAGTTCGTCCCGAAAACACCGCTGTCGCTCCAGCTGTTTGTAGACAGCGATCACGACCTGTGGATGTGCGCTCCCGGAAGCGACTTCGGCGCGGTCCACTACAACCCGCGCAGCGGCGCCCTGCATCACCTCGCCAAACGGAACAACCTGCTCAATAATGACATCGTCAACAGCATCATACAGGACGCGCACGGCCGCATCTGGATTGGCACCGATCACGGCGGCGTCAACATCGTCGACAAAAAAGATTTCAGCGCCGCCTACATCACCAACCGCATCCAGGATCCCAAAAGCATCGCCGAGAATGCCATCTATGCCTTGTATAAAGACGACCAGGGCATCGTCTGGTGCGGCACCTACAAGCGCGGTGTGAGCTTCTATGCGGAAAACAAAATGAAGTTCAGCCTCTTCCAGCATAAAAACGGCGTGACCGGCAGCCTCCCGTTCAACGATGTGAACTGCTTCGCGGAAGACGCCAAAGGCAACCTCTGGATTGGCACCAACGGCGGCGGGCTGATTTACTTCGACCGCAAAGCGCAAACCTTCCGGCAATTTAAACACGACCCCGCCAGCGACAACAGCATCAGCAACAACGTGATCGTCAGCCTGTACGTCGACAGCCACGACAACCTCTGGATAGGGTACTATTTCGGGGGAATGGACTATTATAACCACCATCGCTTTTCCCACTACCGCCACAACCCGAAAGACCCCAACAGCCTGGCGAATAAAACCGTCTGGAAAATTTACCGCGACCGCCGCAATACGTTCTGGGCGGGCACCCTGGGCGGCGGGCTCGACCGGTTCGACCCCGGCAACGGGATTTTCTACCACAACAACATCGACCAGCCCAACTCCGTTCATTCCAATTTTATCACCGCCTTCGCCGAAACACCGGAAGGCGACCTCTGGATTTCTACGGCCTACGGCATCGACGTGCTCGACAAGTCGAAAGGCATTTTCGTGCACCTGCTGAGAAGCACTCACCAGCTGGGCAACGACAATGTGAGCTCGCTGCTGTGCGACAGCCAGGGCCGCATGTGGGCGGGCACGCGGGAAGGCCTCAGCCTGTTCGACAAAACCACGCGCACCTTCCGCACGTTCCGGACGGAGCACGGCCTGCCCGACGACAATATCATCAGCATCCTGGAAGACCGCCAGGGTAATATCTGGGTGAGCACTTCGCGCGGCCTGAGCAGGATCACCTCCGAGGAAGGCCGCGACGGCATCCAGCTCAAATGCCGCAATTACGACGACGATGACGGCCTGCAGGGAAAAGTTTTCAACGTGAACGCGGCGCTGGCCCTGCGAAGCGGTGAACTGGCGTTCGGCGGGGCCGACGGCTTCAACATCTTCAGGCCGGAAGAAATCAGGCAGTACCACGCCGCTCCTGCCCTCGTGTTCACCAGCCTGCAACTCTTCAATAAACCCGTTGGTGTGAATGAAAAGTTCCGCAACCATGTGGTACTGCCCACCGCGCTGCCCGAAACCCGCACGCTGGAACTGCGGTACAATGAAAACGATTTTTCCATCGACTTCGCTTCCCTGAATTTCATCCACTCCGACAAAAACCGCTACACCTACTTCCTGGAAGGGTTTAATAAAGAATGGATGCTGACAGACGGGCGCTCGCGGCGCATCACCTATACCAACATCGCACCCGGCCATTATACCCTGCACCTCAAAAAGGCCGATGAAGACGGGCGCTGGAACAACGAGGGCATTTCCCTGCAAATCCGCATCCTGCCCCCCTTCTGGAAAACGCCCTGGGCCTATGCAGTTTACATTGTACTGGCCGTTGCGCTGTTGTACTTTTCCCGCAAGCTGGTGATACAACGGGCGCACCGGCGCTTCACCCTCCAGCAGGAGCGGCAGGAAGCCCAGCGCCTGCACGACATCGACATGATGAAGATCCGGCTGCTCACCAACGTGAGCCACGAATTCAGAACGCCCGTTTCGCTGATATTGTCGCCCGTGGAAGACCTTATCCGGAAAAGCACGAACGCCGGCGACCGGCAGCAGTTCCGGCTCATTCACCGCAACGCGCGGCGGCTGCTCAACCTCGTGAACCAGCTGATGGACTTCCGGAAAATGGAGCTCCAGGAACTGAGCCCTTCACCCGTAAAGGGCGAGCTGATGGGCTTTCTCGAGGAGGTCAGCCATTCGTTTTCCGACCTGGCGGAAAGAAAGGGCGTCGCGTTTTCCTACACGGCCAACTGCGACGAGTTGCAGGTGCTGTTCGATCACGACAAAGTGGAGCGCATCGTATTCAACCTGCTGTCGAATGCCTTCAAATTCACGCCGCCCGGCGGCGCCGTATCCGTTTCCGCCAACGTTACCCGAGAAGCGGAGCTGGCCGTGCTGGAGCTGAAGGTGGCCGATACGGGCATCGGCATGCCGGCGGAGCAGCTCGACAAAATATTCGAACGGTTTTTCCAGAGCGGCCAGCCGGGGCAGTACGTGAACCAGGGCAGCGGCATCGGACTGGCCATTACCCGGGAATTTGTGAAGCTGCACAACGGAACGATTTCGGTGCAAAGTGAGGCGGACAAAGGTTCCTGCTTCACCGTACGGCTGCCGTTCACGCCCACGGGCGAAGCAACACCGGATGCAACGCCGCCGGCGCCCAAACAGGTTACCCTGGCCACCGGTAAAAAGAAAAACAAAAAGAAGAAAACCATCCTGCTGGTGGAAGACAACGAAGATTTCCGTTTCTACCTGAAAGACAATCTCCGCGAGCACTACGATGTGATAGAGGCGGCCGACGGGGCGGCGGGCTGGCAGGAAGCGCTGGCCCGGCAGCCCGACCTGGTGGTGAGCGACGTAACGATGCCGGTGATGGACGGGGTGGAGCTCTGCCGGAAAATCACCGGCGACGCCCGCACGCGCCACATCCCCGTTATCCTGCTCACGGCCCTCGCCGCGGAAGAAGCGCAGTTGAAGGGACTGGCAACCGGCGCGGCGGATTACCTGATCAAACCCTTCAATTTCGAGATCATGCTGTCGCGCGTGCGCAACCTGCTTTCGCGGCAGGCGCCGGTACAGCTCGTCATCCCGCAAAAGGAACCGGCAGGCGCCAACGGCCTTTCCGGCGACGAGCAATTCATGCAGCGGGCCCTCGAGATCGTGGAAAAGAATCTCTCCGACCCCGGCTTTACCGTGGAGGAACTGAGCCGTGAACTGTGCATGAACAGGGTGTCTGCCTACCGGCGCATCCAGGCCCTCACGGGCCATCCCCCGATCGAATTCATCCGCACGGTACGCCTGCAACGGGCCGCCATGCTCCTCACCAAAACCGGCATGAACATCACGGAGGTGGCGTACGAAGTGGGCTTCAATAACCCGAAGTATTTCGCGCGGCATTTTAAAATGGCCTACCACATGTTGCCCTCCGCTTACGCCATCGCCAACCGGAACAACCCACCCGATACGACCTTCACACCCCAACCGGTGTAGCCGGGGCCTTTGACGCGGCACCCTGTCCAAGCTTCCTCAACCATGTGATTCACAATGCGTTGCATCGAACCGTGCAACAAATGATACCCTTCAAATTAACATCCCATCCCTGCTCAGCAACATTCCCGACCGGTAATATAAACAAGGGAGTACCCTCCTAACGGGCCGCCGTTTCTACATTTACCCGGCGACTATTCCACGTCTACTTATGAAATAACAACCAGGACTAAAACGCTCAATTTCCCATCCACAAAAACTAATTGCACGTATGAAAAAAAACATTGTAACAGCATGGCCGTGCGTGGCCCTTTGCGCCATGATGTGCCTCTGGCTGCTTGCCCGGCCGGCCATGGCGCAGCAAACGCCACGCAAAATCACGGGCACGGTCACCGATGCCGAAACCGGCAAGCCTGTGCCCGGCGCCACCGTGGCCGTGCGCGGCACTACCACCGCCGTGGTGACAGATAACGAAGGGCGCTTCAGTATCAGCGCCGCTGCCGGCCAGGTGATCGGCATCTCTTATATCGGGCTGGCCACCCGGGAACTGCGGGTAGGCGCCGGCCATGTGCTGAACGCCACGCTCGAAAAAGACCAGCGCCTGCTCCGCGACGTGGTGGTGGTCGGATACGGCACCATCAAAAAAACGGATCAAAGCAGCGCCCAGGTTTCCATCTCTTCGGCAGACATCGGTAAAACCATCAACACGACCATGGACCAGGCCCTGCAGGGCCGCGCCGCGGGCGTGTACGTCACGCAGAACACCGGCCAGCCCGGCGGCGGCGTGTCGGTCGTGATACGCGGGGTGAACACCCTCAGCGGCACCAACGAGCCGCTGTATGTGATAGACGGCGTGCAGATGCAACCGGCTACCGTGAGCTACGGCAACACCAGCTCGGTGAACCCGCTGGCGGGCATCAACCCGGCAGACATCGAGTCCATCGAAGTACTGCAAGGGCCCTCCGCTACCGCGGTGTACGGCTCCCGCGCCACCAACGGCGTGGTGCTGGTAACTACCAAGCGCGGGAAGGCGGGGCAGATGAAGGTGAACTACAACTACCTGTACTCGCAGCAGGGCAAGCCGGACGACCTGGCGGTGATGAACCTGCAGCAGTACGCCATCATGAACAATGAGATAGCCCGCCTGCTCGGCCGCACCCCCACGGCGGAATTCGCCAACCCTTCCGTGCTGGGCCAGGGCACGCGCTGGCAAAGGGAGCTCTTCCGCAACGCGCCGCTGCAAAAACACCAGGTGACCATCAGCGGCGGAGCGAACAGCACCAACTATTACCTCTCCGGCGAATACTTCGACCAGGACGGTGTGGCCACCGGCTCCGATTTCAAACGGTATTCGTTCCGTCTCAACCTCGACAACCAGCTGTTCAAATGGCTGAAGCTGAACACGACCCTTAATTTTTACCAGACGAAAGAAAAACTCTCGTCCACCAGTGAAGACGTGATCCGCAACGCCATCAACCTCGCGCCCAATATCGCCGTAAGAAACCCGGACGGGTCGTGGGGCGGCGCCACGGAAAACGAATACGGCGGCAACGCCAAATACGCGCCGCTGAACCCCGTGGCCATCGCCAACCTCGTCAGCAACAACCTGAAAAAGACCGGCGGCCTCGGCGGTATTTCCGCAGAAGCAGGCATCATCAAGGGGCTCACTTTCCGCACCAGCTTCAACGGCAACTTCGAGTATGCGGACGGGAGCAAGTTTACGCCCACCTACCGCCTGGGATACAATGCCAATGAAAAGGCCAGCCTGAGCATAAACAACAACCGCAACTTTTACTGGAACCTGAACGAGCTGTTGCAATACAACACGAACATCGGCAAGCACAGCATCGGCGCGATGGCCAGCCACGAGGCGCAGGCCTGGAATTCGCAGGGCTTCAGCGCCGCCCGCACCGGTTTTGCCAGCAACGAAATCCCCAGCCTCAACCTTGGCGACGCGCTGGGCCAAACTACCGGCAGCTTCAAAAGCTCGGGAGCGCTGGAGTCGTGGCTGGGCCGCATCAACTACACATACGATAATAAATACATCCTGCAACTCGCCGGCCGCGCCGATGGTTCTTCCAACTTCGGGCCGGAAAACAAATGGGGCTACTTCCCTTCCGTATCCGCGGCGTGGCGCGTGAGTGAAGAGCCCTTCATGCGCGGTATCACGTTCGTCAGCAACCTGAAGATCCGCGCCGAGTGGGGCACCACGGGGAACAACGGCAGCGGCGGCGCGCAATATTCCGCGCTCAACTCCGTAACCACCCCCTGGGGCGCAGGTTTCCGCACGGGACAATATGGTAACGCCGCCCTCAAATGGGAATCGACCGAAACCAGGAACATCGGCATCAACCTCGGCCTCTTCAAAGACCGGGTGCAGCTCGAAGCCGACTATTATGTCCGCAATACAGACAACCTGCTCATGCCCAACCCGCTGCCCGCCTACATGGGCACGCAGGGCGAAGGCGCCATCAACCCGCCCATCGTGAACATCGGCGCGCTGGAAAACAAAGGCTTCGGCATCACGCTCAACACGGTGAACATCGACAACAAAAGCGGCTTCACCTGGCGCACGAACTTCAACATTTCCTCTTTCAAAACAAACATCACCAAATTCTATTCGGATGCCGCATTCCTTTCCCGCAGCGCCTGGTATATGGACAACTTCACGAGCCGCTCCGCCATCGGGCAGGCGCCCTGGATGTTCTGGGGCTACGTGATGGACGGTATTTTCCAGTCTGAGGAAGAGATCAACAAAAGCGCCATCCCCGCGCAGGCAGACGGTACGCGCATGCCCGTATCGAGAGACGGCGGCGTGTGGGTGGGCGATATCAAATACAGAGACCTCAACGGCGACAAGATTATCGACTCCCGCGACCAGACGTACATCGGCAATCCCTGGCCGAAGCTGACGTTCGGGCTTACGAACTCGTTTTCGTACAAAGGGTTCGATCTCAGCATCCTGCTCACCGGCGCGCAGGGGAACGATATCTACAATTACCTGCGCTTCAGCAATTCCAACCCGAACAACATCAACCTGGGGCGCAACCTGCTGCGCGAGGCGTTCGACTATGCGCGCATCAAATCCGAAGGCGGCAAAGACGTGCTGGAGAACCCCGGCACCAATGTGCCCCGCATTACCGGCAGCGACCTGAACGGCAACGGCAACCGGTTTACCGACCGCTTCGTGGAAGACGGCTCCTACATCCGCATCAAGAACATACAGCTGGGCTACAACCTGCCGCAGCAATGGCTGCAACGGCAACCCATCGTGAAAGCGGTGCGCTTGTCGGTAGGCGCGCAAAACCTGCACACCTTCACCAAATACAAAGGTTTCGACCCCGAAGTGGGCGCCTACCTGGGCAAGGAAGTACAGCTGAACAGCCAGCTGATTGCGGTAGACGCAGGGCGTTACCCGCTCACCCGGATGTACACCGCCAGCATTGGTGTTGATTTTTAAAAGTTAAAGCATTACAACATGAACAAGACTTTTCCATACATATTGCTCCTGATGACCTGGTGCGGCTTGCTGGCCGGCTGCAGCAAAGATTTCCTGAACCGGCCGCCGGAAGACGCCATTGTGGACGCCAACTTCTATAAAACGCCCGAACAGGTGCTGGCCGGCACGGCGCCACTGTACAACATCGTGTGGTTTGCGTATAACGACAAATCTTCCCACGGCATCGGCGACGGGCGCGCCGGCGTGCTCACGTCCGGCTCCTACCAGGTGAACAACATCCGCATGCAGACCACCGACGTTACGCCGGAAGTGTACGCCAGCTGGACGTCGTTCTTTAACGTAGTGGCGCAATCGAACATGGTGATCAACAACCTCACCAAATTCACATCGCCCGCCGTACCCGAAAACGTTAAACAGGCCGGCATCGCCGAAGGGCGGTTCATGCGCGCGGTGGCGTACAGCTATCTGGTGCAGAACTGGGGGCCGGTGCCCATCATCGTAGACAACAACGTGCTGCTGACCGATACGTCCATCACTCGCAACACCGTGGAGTCCATCTGGGAATTCATTATCCGCGACCTGCAGTTTGCCGCGCAAAACCTGCCCTCCTCGCCCGCGCTGAAGGGCCGTATCACCAGCTGGAGCGCCAAGGGCATGCTGGCCAAGGCGTACCTCACCCGTGCCGGCGTTAAAGGCACACTGAACCAGGAAGACCTCAACGAAGCGAAGAAACATGCGCTCGACGTGATACAGAACAGCGGCGCGCGGCTGATGTCAAATTACGAGGATCTGTTCCTCATGAAAAACAATAACAATTCCGAAAGCCTGTTTGCCCTGCAGTGGAAATACGATGGCGACTGGGGCACGCAGAACAGCGTGCAGGCGTTCCTGGCCTTCGGCTCGGAGATCACCGGCTTCGGCGACGGCTGGGGCGGCGACCTCGGCGCATCGCCCGACCAGCTGAAACTCTACGCCACCGCGGATAAACGCCGCAAGGCCACTTTCATGTACCCCGGCGATCATTACGCGTACATCCATCAGTCCGTCGACGATCCCAACAATCCCGGCAAAAAGATCATCCAGGAGCTGCAGGTGCCGTGGAACACACAGGGCGCCGACCGGTACAACACCCGCGCCTGGGTGAAAAAATACGTAGTGGGCAGGCCGGAAGACAACGACGGCAAAGTGACGCAACAACACACGGAAATCAACACCTATATGCTCCGCCTGGCCGACGTGTACCTGGTGTACGCGGAGGCCGCGCTGGGAGCAGCCGCTTCCACCACAGACGCCACCGCGCTGCGGTACTTCAACGACGTTCGCAGAAGAGCCGGCGTGCCGGAGAAAACCGTGATCACGGCAGACGACATCTTCACCGAAAGAAGGCTCGAACTGGCGATGGAAGGGCAGATATGGTACGACATCGTGCGCATGCATTACCACTCCCCGCAGAAAGCGCTGCAGCTGCTGGCATCGCAAGACAGGGGCACCTACCGCATTGTACCGAACGCCGCCACCAACGCCACCAGCTGGACCATCACGCCAGACACGCCGGCGTTTTACCCGGTAACGGAAAGCAACTTCCACCTGCCCTACCCGGCCGTGGAGTTGTCTGCCGCGCCCAATCTCCGCAAACCGCCTGTGCCTTACAAATTCTAACTCAAAAAACACCGACATGAACAAACTGTCATCCATCATGTGCATCGTGCTGCTAAGCCTGCTCTGGGCCTGCTCGAAAGACGACAGCGCCGGCGGTCCGCCCGCGGTGCGCGCCGTATCCCTGCTCGATTCCACGAAGCAGGACAGTACCTTCACCCGTGCCCTGCCCGGTACGCTGCTGCTCGTTACCGGCGATAACCTGGGCGGCATCACCGAAGTGTATTTCAACGGCATGAAAGCCTATTTCAATCCTGCTTACAATACCAACACCCATCTGATCATTACAATCCCGGGCGATGCGCCCACCGAGGCCACCGATCCGCAAGTGACCAACCAGATTCGCATCGTGACCACGCACGGTGAAACCAATTATGCTTTTGTGGTAGACATCCCACCGCCGGGCATCGCCGCGATTTCCAACGAAAACGCGCTGCCCGGCGATTCACTCATCATTTACGGATCCGCCCTCTGGCTGATCGAAAAGATACAGTTCCCCGGCGGGCGCACGGTGACCGCGCTGAACGGCAACCCCGAAGGCACGCGCGTAGGCCTCATCATGCCCGACCTCGGGACAGACACCGGGCGCATCACCATCGTCGCCAAATACGGCACCGCCCGGTCAGACGGGCCGCTGAACGATCACCAGAGCGGCGATGTGTTCAGCAACCTTACCGATGCCGGTGAAACCGGCGAGCTCCCGCGCTTCAACTGGGCCTGGTGGGGCGCGGATCGCAAGAACGACGCAATCCTGTTCCCCGGTACCCGCGGCTATTACCTGCATTGCCTTTTCGGCGGCGTAGGCGCCAACGACGGCGCCTGGTGGAACGGCGGGCGTTCCGGCAACTTCAACGAAGCGCCCATGTTTACCGCCGCCGTTATGACGCAGCAGGCATCCAATTATGCGCTGAAGTTCGAGGTCAATACCAAAGAGCCCTGGACCACCGCCGTATGCGTGCTGCGCTTCGGCGACAATTACGCCTACCGGTTCACGCCGTTCACCGGCGCGCCGGGGCAGTCGTTCCACACGGCGAACAAATGGCAGACGGTGACTGTTCGGCTGAGCGAGTTCAGGAAAGCGGCAGACGGTGTGGAAGGCACCGGCGTCAATGCCGCCGTGATGGGCGACTTGTTGAAAGCCGGCGGAGTAGTGCCTTTCGGCTTCCGCATCGTTTCAGCCGCCGCGCCGATAGAAGTGTTCAACGCAGCGTTCGATAATTTCAGGATTATAAAGGTCAACTAAGCATGAATATCAAAAGAGGCATCTGGTTGTTAAGCCTGGTTTGCACAACGGCAGGAGCATGTAACAAAAAGAACGGCGGAAGCGACCGCTATAACGGCGGGGAAAGTACCGACACCAGCGGAACGGGAACGGTGGTAACCCCACCGGATCCCGCCACCGCGGCAACCATTGGTTTCTTCATGGATGGATGGAAGCAACGGAAGTTTACGGCGCCTGCCTTTACGGACAAGGCGCCGCCTTCCGGCGCGGCCTACACCGTAACGGTGGATGCGTCTGCCGTTCTCACCAAAATTTCCCCGGCGCTGTTCGGCAACAACAGCAATATTTTCATGAGCCAGATGGTAGACCAGCCCCGGCTGCTACAGCATCTCGCACATTTAAAGCCCGGCGTACTCCGCTTTCCCGGCGGCAACCTGAGCAGCGTGTATTTCTGGAATGCCGCGCCCGGCCAGCATCCGGCGGACGCTCCGTCCAAACTCCCCGATGCGGACGGCACCCTGAAAGACGCGCAATACTGGTACGGCGGCAACACCGCCAACTGGACGCTATCCGTCGCCAATTACTACCGCATGCTGGAGCAAACCGGCAACGAAGGCATCATCACCGTCAATTATGCGTACGCGCGTTACGGCACGGGCGCAGACCCCGTTGCCGCCGCGGCGCACCTGGCGGCGGAATGGGTGCGGGCAGACAAAGGGCGTACGCGCTACTGGGAAGTGGGGAATGAAAGCAACGGCACCTGGCAGGCGGGATACCGGATTGACCCGGCCACCAACAAAGACGGGCAACCGCAATTGATTAACGGGGAATTATATGGCAAGCATTTTAAAGTATTTGCCGACTCCATGCGCAAAGCCGCCGCCGAAAACGGAAAGCCGATTTACATCGGCGCGCAGTTGCTGGAACATGAGCCCGCCATATGGGCCACCCCTACCGATAAAACCTGGAATGCGGGCGTGCTTTCGCAGGCCGGCGCCGCAGCGGATTATTTTATCATCCATAGCTACTACACTCCCTACAACACCAACTCCAATCCCCCCGAGGTGCTGGCCTCCGCCGAAACCGTCACCAAGGCCATGGCGGATCATGTAACGGCCGCGGCAAAAGCCGCCGGCCTACCCATGAAACCGATCGCGCTGACGGAGTGGAATATTTTCGCAACAGGCTCGCAGCAAATGGTGTCGCAGGTAAGCGGCATGCATGCCGTGCTGGTGATCGGCGAGCTGATGCGCAACCGGTTCGGGCTAGCCTGCCGCTGGGACCTTGCCAATGCCTGGGAAAACGGCAACGATCACGGGTTGTTCAGCCAGGGCGAAGGCCCGTCGGGCGAGCAGCGCTGGGAGCCGCGCCCGGCGTTCTACTACCTCTATTATTTCAACCGCTGCCTGGGCGACCGCCTCGTCAACACCGGCATTTCCGGCGCCAACAGCGGCCTCGCCGCCTACGCGTCTACTTTCAGCTCCGGTGAGGCCGGCGTTACACTGGTGAACAAAACGAATGCCGCGCGGGATGTGCAGCTGGCTTTTAAAAACTTCCATCCCGGCGGGCGTTACTACTGGTATGTGCTGACGGGCGGGGAAGGCGTCAGCAGTTTTTCGCGGAAAGTGTTCGTGAATGGCGCCGGGCCCGCGGGCATTGCGGGTGGACCAACGGATTATGTGGATGTGAAAGCATTTAGCGCCGCAGCTTCGAAAGACATAAAGGTGCAGCTGCCGCCGATGTCGGTGGTGTGTATGGTGGTGGAGCGTCAGTGATGGAAAAGCGATTTCTATAAAAAAAATAAATGGATGAAAATGTGTATGGTGGTGGAGCGTCAATAACGGAAAAGCGATTTCTCTATAAAAAAAGGATGACTGAAAAGCCAACCGGGCGCTTTTCAATCATCCTTTTTTGTACGGAATCGTGCAGGGCACAAACCCTACCGGACAGTGAGCTTCTGCGTTCGCTTCATGTGCTGCGATTCCAACACCACCACGTAGATACCTGCCGGTATACCGGTGATGCTCACGGGAAATTCGTTGTTCCCCTTTTCCACTCTTATGTTGTAGCGCAGCAAGGTTTCACCCGCCATGTTCAGCACGTGCAGCCTGCCTGGCGCGGCCTCCGCGCTCTGGTATTTTACGGTAAACCGGCCGCTGGCGGGACTGGGGTAAATACTGAAGACGCCGCCGGCCTTCTGTTCCCCGGCCGGCGCCGGGGGCGTAAGCGCCAGCGTACCGCCGCCCACCGGCGTGATGCGCAGCTTAAAGTCGTGCGTGGTCGTATAATCCGCCGCACCGCACGGGCCCGGGTCCGTGTTCCAGGCATCGTAAAAGCGGACGCGGATGCGCGTACTGCCGGAAACCGCGGAGGCCGGCACATTGATCGTCCGGCTGATGTTCAGCACCGTGGCGCTGTTATCCTGGTTGGCGTTGCCGGCGGAAAAGAGCGTTTCGCCGGCATCGGAAAAACTGCCGTTCCCGTTCCAGTCCCCATAAACGTTCACCCTCGACCATTTTGTGTTGGCGCTATTCGTTATGTTCAGCGTGAAGGTGCTTCCCTGCGCGGCGGTGATGGAGTCTGCCGTAAAATATCCATATCCGTTTGCGGGATAGGCGCTGTTGCTGTAGCTGATGTTATGCGGAGCCCCGGCGCTGGTCAATGAAGTGATGTAACGGTCCGTTGCGTGGGTACCGCCGGATGCGGCGCAGTAAACAGCCATCCCTCCCGAGCCGCCCTTTTCAAGCGCGATGTCGTCCAGCTTCACGGCGCTGGCACCGGTATTGGTGAAAGTGACTTTCACCGTTTTCATATGATCGCCGTATTCCGTGCCTGTTTTAAAATCGAGCGCGGATTGGGAAAACGAAGCGGCAACGGGCGCGGCCGCTAAAAAAGTGTTCTGCGTGGTGCCCTTCACCGGAGTGATGTTCTCCACTTTCGCTTCGAGCGTTCCGGCCCCGGACGCCCAGTATTTCAGCTGGTAGTTTTGATTATTATCGAGGTACACATATTGCGTCAGCGTTTGGCCGGCGGTGAGTGAAAACCCGTTGCTCCCGGATCTTTTGGCGTTGGCAGAAACGGTGGCCGTGCCTTCCCAG
The DNA here is from genome assembly GCA_965653365.1 of uncultured Chitinophaga sp. Lineage (GTDB taxonomy): Bacteria > Bacteroidota > Bacteroidia > Chitinophagales > Chitinophagaceae > Chitinophaga. The sequence continues at coordinate 132,751 of CBFGZV010000008.1, forward strand.
GGCAACAATTGTGCGCCGTATTCCGCACCGCCGTTCGGCAGCTCATTGCCGTTCACGATGGGCCACTGGTAGCCGCGGATGTAGTCCACTTCCATGCTGGCGCTGTCGCCCGCGCCGTAAATACCAAGGAAAACGTTCATAAAGTGGTTGGCCGGCTTGATGTCCGTTTTGGCCGACCATTCTTTTTTCAGCGCGCCGTTGATGTAATATTTAATGGCGGTGGGCGTCCAGAGCACGCCATGTGTGGCCCAGCTGGTTTGGTTTGTCAGCGTTGCATTGTAGGTCCCGAGGTTGCCCTGGAAGGTGCCGTCGGCCGCCACATTGCCATGGATGGTGAAGGGCGTTACGGTGGAAGTGGCCGCGTTGTCGCCCTGCTCGAACACGTCGATCTCGAATACCTGTCCCCGCGGCCGCACACCGGTTACCGGGCCGGTTTTGGAGGTGAAAGTGTTGCCCAGTTCCGCGTAATATTTCAGATCGGGGCCCGGCGAATCGAACCAGTAAGCGGCATTCAGGTTGCTGACCTGCGTGGTGTTGCTGCGCCGCACCCTGATCTCGTAGTACCCGCCCCGCTTGTTGTCGAGAAGGTTTTCGTTGCTCTGCCAGTCGTAGGTTTGTATAGACGATACCTTTCTTCCGTTAGGCCAGAAAGCCTGTGCCGGCGCGGCGGCGGACACCAGCAATTGAATGCTGCCGCCGGTCATCCGGTAAGCGGGCTGCGGAAGCGTGTTGGTCCTCATTTTCGTGAGGTTGGTCGTATCCCGGTAATCGATGGTGGAATAGTAGTTCGTGCTCCATTTGTTGCGGTTCAGCAGCGCGTCGTTAAACTCGTCGTGCCAGTACAACTGCATGCCGGCAGGCACTGCCGTCGAGCTGGGAATAGACAGCGAGCCGGCTTCCGCGGGGTCCAGCACCCAGGCTTTGGTGGCATTCACTGTGCCGCTCGCCGCGCTGCTTGCGCCGGAGGCGTTGTATGCTTCCACCCAAACGTAATAGTCCGTCTGTTCGTTGATCCCGGTGATGTAATAACGGCTGGTATTGGCGCCCGCGGTGGCATTGGGAGTGCCCGGCTTGGTGCTGTTGGTGGACCAGTATATCCGGTATGACAGTTCATTGGTGGCATTATCCGTCCAGGTCAGCCGTATCCAGCTCCTGGTGCCGGTCAGTTGCAGCCCTGTGGGCGCCGCCGGTGTTTGCGCAACGCCGGATACTGCCATCAGCAGGCATGATATAAAGAACAAAAGCTTTTTCATGGTGAGATTTTAAGTCATGTTCAGAATCGGTTTTCCCAAATGATGAACTCGGGGCCCTGCAGCCAACGGTTCATTAACAGTGAATTATTACCCGGTTTGGCGGCCATGTTGCCGGCGAGGATGTCGGGCCGGCCATCGCCATTCACATCCTTGACGTCCATGCAAACCCATCTGCCAAGTGTGGCTACCTGCGCATCCGCATGTACTTCAAACTGCCCTGCCTTTTTTTGCAAAAGATACACGAGCGCCTGTGCGGGTTTGCGCTCAAAGTCCGCGAAGAAACTGATCGCCGCCAGGTCTATGCGCCCGTCGCCGTCGAAGTCTGCCGGGATCGCCCGGTAGCAGCCGTCGAGATGCCGGAAAAACACCTGCCGGTAACCGGCGCCGGTGTTGCGGAAAATGTACACGCCGTGGTAGGGCTTGCGTACAGGCGATTGGTCCGCATTATCGCCGCAGGTATACACGATATCTTTTCTGCCGTCTGCATCCATATCCGCCAGCTGGAAATACGAAGACCCGTACGAGGGCGGGAACGTGAGGATATCCTGCTGGCGGAAGCGGCCGTTACCTTCATGGATGAACGTGGTGATGCATTCTTTCCCCTGCGCGAACATCGCGACAATATCCGTCCGGCCGTCGTTGTTCATATCTTCCGCATACATCCTGGCAGCGCCGGGAATGGCGGCGATGGTCTTTTTTCCCGTCGCCGTGAAAACGGACAGCGCTCCTTCCATAAACCCGAACTCGCATACGAAGAGACCTTCCGGCGTCTGCAGCGCCTGGACCGGCCGGTAAAGACTGTCGCCAAGCAGCCGGCGGCTTACCACCTTCCGCTGCCGCACAACGATCTCTTCCACGCTGCCGTTTCTGCTCAAACCGCCGGGATTGATCTGGCCGATATTCGTGAGCAGGTAGCGGCCTCCGCCGAGCGGCGCCACGTCGGTTACCGTAGTATTCAACACGCTGTCCAGCTGCTGCAACTGCGGATCAAAAATGCGCAGCAGGCGGCTGTGTATGTCCGACTGGAATAGCAGCTGCTCCTCTTCGTCGAAATAGATGCAGGCTGTAAATGAGCGGGCTCTTTTCTGCGGCATGCGCGCGGTGAAACCGGTATCCGGCAGCATCGTTCCCGGCTGCGGTTCCGGCAGCTGCTCCGGAGCCTGGCGCAGGTACCAGTCGTGAAGCTTTTTCCATTCCGTTAGCGGGATTGCTGTACGCACGCCTGCAATTACAGGGTCGCGCAGATGCGCCAACTGCGGGGGCAACATTTTGTATTCGCCGCTGCGATCCATATAAATATCCGCGAAAGCGCCCATGGCGGGCAACACGCTGTTTTTCCACACCGCTTTCGGCAGCAGTGCCGGTTCCGGAAACGCATGGCATGTGGCGCAGTACGTACGCGCAGCGGCCTCACCATCGTTACGGCCTTGGGTGCAGCCGGCGACGGCCAGAAAAAAAATGAGCCTGACGATTGTCAGGCTCATGCGGATATGTTTAGTAACCTTCATTTTGTTTTACAATGCCTTTGGTTTCATTGATCACCTTCCGCGGCAACGGGTGTAGTACGAAGCCGGGCTTGGCGAAAATGGAGCCTTGGTCTTTCGCGTGCTGGATGAACGTGCCCCAACGGATCATGTCCTCGCGGCGGGCGCCTTCGCACCATAACTCAAACAACCGTTCGTCCATAAGTTTTTTTCTGAACGCATCCTTATCGAATTGCCCCAGGGTGTAGGTGGGCACGCCGGCCCGGGTGCGCACTGCGTTGAGCAGGTTGTAGGCTTCCTGCACCGGGCCCTGGTCTTCGTTGATGGCTTCCGCCGCCAGCAACATCGCGTCCGCGTAGCGCCACACCACAATGTCCGTGCCCTGCGCCTCACTGATGGCGCCCGGATCGGGGCCGTATTTCATGGGAATGGCGCCGATATAGTTACTGGCCCGCGCGTCGAAAGTGGCGCCGCCGTTGGTCGGCCATTTGGCCAGCAGCACGCTCAGGCGCTTGTCGCTCTGATCAAACCGGTCGTATGTTTTCCAGGGCATTTTATAACCGCCCCATTGGGTAATGGACAGCCCGGAAGGATCCACGTAATTCCCCGGCATACACATGGCGAGCCAGAGGTTGTTGTTATCCGCGTCGAACCGGCAGGGAATGGCCAGCAGCACTTCCAGCGTGTTTCCTTTATTGGAGTATCTGAAAATATCCGCATAGTTCTTCTGCAGGTCGTGGCCGTAGGTTTTAAGTACGTTGAACTGGTTGATCGCTTCCTTCCAGTTCTTTTCATGCATGTACAGCTTCATCAGGCCCATCAGGCAGGCGTCTTTCGTAAAGCGGCCATAATCCGCAGCGGCCAGTTCGCTGGCTTTCGGCAGCAGGGCGAAGGCTTCTTTGTAATCCTTTTCGATCTGCGCCACCATCCACTGTTTGTCCGGCCGGGGAATAGGCGCCGCGGCGGGGTTGGATGCCTCTTTCGCGTCTACGCGGATGGGCACGGGGCCATAAAAGTTATACAGTATCCACGAGTAGTGTGCGCGTAACGCCTTCAATTCCGCCAGGTAGCGGTTCCTCAGCGTTTCGTCCATTTTAACCGCCGGGATCTTTTCCAGGTTAAGGGTGATCTCGGACACCATGGGCATCAGGCCGTTGTAGTGGTTCAGCAGCTGCGAAAAATCTTCGGAAAAATTCAGCTGGTTGAATTTCCGCCAGCCGTCCCAGCCCCAGGAACAGACGAGCTCGTCTGTCATAAAGCTGCTCTGCGCCACCCAGCCTTCGTTGGCGCCGCCCCAGCCGCCGCCGTAGTAGCCGCGGTTCAGCATGCCCCCGTACATGCCGGTAACGGCGGCCTTCACGTCTTCCGCATTCAGGTAAAAAGTGGACGAAGAAAATTTGTCGTATGTTTTTTCTTCCAGCGCCTTTTCGCAGGAGGAGTGTCCCACGATGAAGGCCAGTAGTACGGGTATCAGTTTATAGTATGGTTGCTTGCGTCTCATTTTCATGGATTTAAATTGAACAAACCGGCTAGAATTTAGCATTCAGGCCAATGGTGAAGGAACGGGACATCGGGTAAGCCAGATAGTTCTGCAGCTCCGGATCGATGCCTTTGTACCTGGTGATGATAAAGGGGTTCTGCACGTTGGCGTACAGCCGCAGGCCGGTGAGTACGGACTGCCTGCTGATCAACCCGTGGCCGAAGGTATATCCCAGTGCGATGTCGCGGCAGCGGAGGAAGCTCCCGTTTTCCAGCCAGTAGTCCGAATCGCCGGCGTAGCTGGCATACGGATCGTTCAGGCCGGTGGGATATTTCGCGTTGGTATTGTCGTATGCCCAGCGCTCCTTCACCACGCTCAGCACGTTCCAACCGAACTGCCCCAGCTGGGCATAGGTACCGAAGGAAGAAGCGAGGTCCGAGTTATATTTTTTCTGCACATAACCGTACATGAAAATGCCGAGGTCGAAATTCCGGTAGCTGAACGTATTGTTGAAGCCGAAGCTGTAGCGGGGCCCGTTAATGCCCAGCAACACGCGGTCCGCAGACGATATCTTACCGTCCGGTTTGCCGGTGAGGTTGCCGTTGGGGTCGTACCCGTTCAGGTCTTTCACAATGATGCCGCCGGGCAATATGCCGGGCATGTGCGCGGGCGCGGCTTTTCCGCCCTGGAAAATACCGTCGCTGACATAGCCGTAAATGGCATTGAACGGCCCGTCCGGCGCTTCATATTTCGGCAGGGTCTGCAATGCGTTGGGGGAACGGGTCATCCAGGAGTTGAAGTAATGCGACACGTTGATGGTGGTGGACCAGTTGAAGCCGCCGGCCTTGGTGCTCACGATATTTTTAGTGTTCAGGTTGACATCCCAGCCGCGGCTGCGCGTTTTACCCGCGTTGCTCGCTACCTGCGATACCGGGAAATCCGTCGGCAAGGGCACTTTGGTCAGCAGATCCACGATCGTTCTGTTGAAATAATCGAACGAACCGCCGATCCTGTTCTGGAATAACTGGAAGTCGATACCCACATTGATGTCTCGCTGCGTTTCCCAGCTGAGGTTTTCGTTGCTCAGCTGATCGAGCGTAACGCCGGGCAGGCTGGTGCCGCCGAAAACGTACGGGCTGTTGGATGTGTAGTACGAAAACGCGCTGCTGCCGATGTTGCTGTTGCCGGTGGTGCCGTACCCTGCGCGGAGTTTCAGGAAGTTGATGACAGGCACGTGGTTCCTGATGAAGCTTTCCTCCGAAATCACCCAGGCGGCGGACACGCCGGGGAAGGTGCCCCATTTTTTGTTGGCCGCGAAGTTGGACGCGCCGTCTCTCCGGAGGCTGGCCGTCAGGATGTACTTGTCTGCCAGTTCGTAAATCACGCGGCCGAAGTATGATTTCCAGATGCGGGTGGGATTCTGGTAAGAGCTCACGCCCGGCCTGGGGGCGGTGCCGTAGCCGATGTTGTAGAACAGGAAGTTGTCTGTCGGGAAGCGGTCGTTATACAAGCCGAGGCCGTCCCAATCGCTTACCTGGTAAGAATGACCGGCCAGCGCCTGGATGCTGTGGATATTGCCGAATTGTTTGGTGTAGTTGACCGTCACCTCAGACAGTTTGGACACGGAGTTGCTCTCGTTGATAGAAGCCTGTCCGCCCGACCTGGCGCCGTAAAGGAACGATTTGGGCAGATAGGCGTACCGTTTGCTGGTAGACTGGTCGTAGCTGTAGTTATACTTCAGTTTCAGCGACGGTATCACATTCCATTCCGCGTAACCCGACGTGAGCAGGCGGCTGCTTTTCGTGTAGTCCGTGATATCGAGGAAAGACAGCGGGTTGGGGGAATTCTGGTAGTCCGGGTTGATGGGATAGTTCCCCTGCGCGTCTTTCAACGGCATGGTAGCCGGGTAATAAAATGCAGACAGCACCATGCCCGAGTATTCGTTTTGCTGTGTGCCCACGTTGGCGTTGTCGGCTTTGGAGCCGGACGCGATCACGTTCACGCCTACTTTCACGAACGGGCTGATGGCCTGATCGAGGCTGATCCTCCCGCCATAGCGGGTAAAGCCCGAATGCTCCAGTACACCTTGCTGGTTGAGGTAATTACCGGAAACGTAGTAACGGGTTTTATTGGCCGAGCCGGAGAGCGATACGTTATGCTGCTGGGTGAATCCCTTACGGGTAATGGCATCCACGGCATTGGGCTGCATCGGTGTGGTATCGATCTGCATCTGCGTGTACTTGGGCTTGAAGGGGGTAACGGTGGCCGGATCGGTGGTGCCGTAAGGCGCGATCTTGTTATCGAACATCCATTTTTCGTACCCGATCTTGTTTCGTTGTTCCATGTATTCCCGGGTATTGAGAATGTCGTAGAACTTGAAGACATCCTGGAAAGAATGGTTTACATCGTATTCCAGTTTGGGCTTGTCGCCTTTGCCCTGCTTGGTGGTGATAAGCACAACGCCTGCGCCGGCGCGCGCGCCGTAGATGGCGGTGGCGGATGCGTCTTTGAGGAAGTCGATCGACTCGATGTCGTTCGGGTTGATGAAGTTCAGCGGCGAACGGTCTACACCCGAACCGCCGTAGCGGGTGCTGGAGGAGGGCTCTCCCGCGTTGTCGTTGATGATCACGCCATCCACCACATACAGTGCGCCGGGCGATGCAAACGACGGGTTGCTCCGTATCTGCAGGTTTACGCCCGCGCCGGGCTGCCCGCTGCTCTGGATGGCGGAGATACCGGATGCGCGGCCCGCGAGCGCCTGTACGATGTTGGTGGAAGCCGCCGTGTTCAGTTCAGCGGTTTTCACGGAGGAGATGGCGCCGGTTACCGTCTTTTTCTTAACGGAACCATATCCGATCACCACAATTTCCTGCTGTTGTGTAACGAGCTCTTTCAGCACCACATCGACCGAGGTTTTGCCATCGATGGCGACCTCTTTCGTTTCCTTGCCGATAAACGAAAACACGAGCGCCTGCGCGGCATTCTCCGGTACCTGGATGGTGTATTTGCCGTTGGCGTCGGTGCTGGTGCCCAGGCGGGTGCCTTTTACCTGCACGGTTACCCCGGGCAGCGGAAGCCCGCTTTCGTCCGTGACCCGGCCGGTGATGCCAATGCGTACGGGAGCGGCGGCTACCACTTCTTTCTGGTTGACCACCACTACTTTGTCTACGATGTTATATACCAGCGGCTGGTCTTTGAAACAAAGGGCCAGCACATCCTGCAGGGAAGCGTTGTTCACCTGGATGTCGAGCTTGCGGGCCTGCTTCAGGAGCTTTACGTTATACCAGAAAGAGTAGCCGGTCTGTTTCTCGATTTTGGTGAACAGTTTCTCCAGCGGAATGTTCCGCTCGTTGATCGTAATGGTCTGCGAGCTGGCGATGGCGGGTAACTCGAGACCGATGATCAGTAAAAATGCCGCCAGTTTCATGAGTAGCAGTTTTGTTAGTCTGTTTCGGAACGGCGGGACATAGACGTTTCCCCCGCCAGCTCCCGGAAAGTTTTTTTCAGGGAAAGCATGTAATTGCATAGCTTTGGTTGTTTGGATTTAAATGAACGTTCTGAGAAAAAGAATACTGTTCGGTCCAAATGCTGCCGCTTCATCTCGTACATGAAGCGGTTTTTATTATGGGACCGAAATGTGTGGAATACAGTAAAACGCAGGAGGTAGTTTACCCTGTAGGCATAATCAGATGTTTGGTTGAATGTGAATAAATCATGTTGTTGTTTCGGCTACGATCTGATGATCAGTTTGTTGCCTTCTATCCGGAATTGTATACCGCTCAGTTCAAGTACTTTCATCATTTGAGACGCGGGGGTGTTGCGTGAAACGCGGCCATTGAAGCGGCCGTCGGGCACCGGGCCTTCGTACACCACCTCCAGGTTGTACCACTTCTCCACCTGCCGCATAATCTGGCGGATGTCTGCCTCCTCGAAAACAAAGAAGCCGTTTTTCCATCCCATCACCTCGTCGAGGTTCACCTGGCGGGCCAGCGTGATGTGGCCGTCTTTGCTCAAGCGCGACTGCTGGCCGGGCGCCAGCAATTGCGAGGCCGCGCCCTGTTTTACCTGTACGCTGCCTTCGAGCAGGGTGGTGCGTATTTCGGCTTCATCGGCATATGCATTCACATTGAAATGGGTGCCGAGTACGGCGATTTCCATATCGTTGACTTTGCAGCGGAAGGGAACGCGTTGCCCGTTCCTGACCGCTTTGGCTACTTCAAAATAGGCTTCGCCCGTTACCTCCACATATCTTTCGCTGCCGGTAAAAGCGACGGGGAAGCGGATGGAAGACGCGCTGTTCAGCCAAACCTTCGTACCGTCAGCCAGTGTGAGCTGGTACTGGCCGCCCCTGGGGGTGGCCACTTTATTAAAAACGGGCGCTTCGTTACCCGCTGCGTTGGCGTTGTAGGTGAGCTGGCCGGGAAGCTTCACGATGCGGGCGCCGCCTTGCTGCCCTACCGCGCCGTTGCCCGCGCTGTCGAGGTTCACGCTGCTACCGTCCGCCAACACCAGCACCGCTTTATGGGTGCCCGGAAGGGCATCCTGGACGGGGGCTGCAGTCACCGCAGGCGCGGCCTGTTTTTGTTGGGCCCGCGACAGCCATAACCAGAGGCCGGCTGCCACCAGTACCAGTACAGCCGCGGCTATCTTCGTGAAATACAGGATGCGGGAACGCGACGATGTGCGCTCCGGGGCCGTCACCGTGTTAAACATAAAGTCCCAGTCGATGTCTGCCCCTTCCTTTTCCGACGGCAGCGCCTCATACCGCTCGCCTACCAGTTCGCTGAAGGCCTCTCTGCCCGCAGGCGTCTGCAGCTGGTCGAACAGCTCTTCCAGCTCCTCGCGGGAGCATTTTTTACTCGTGTATTGCGTCAGCAGAAACCGAAGCCGGTCGTTGGATGGCATAGTCATAATTATCGGTGGGAAAGTGGCCCCCTATAATACAGACTGTTCAAAAAGAAAAGAGTACCGGTAAAAATGAAAAAAAATTAATAAAAGGCGGTAAATACGGTGATGCCCAGGAGTACGGCGGGCTCATATTGGGTATGCATGAAGGTCCGGATAAAACGGAGCACCTCCGCCATGGTGTTTTTGACGGTCGGCACGGAGATGCCCAGGCGTTGGGCGATTTCCTGGTGGCTGAGCCCCTCGCGGCGGCTGAGGTAATAAATGGCCTGCTTGCGGGCAGACAGCCTGGTGACCGCCTTGCCGACGATATTAGCCGTTTCCGCGGCCAGCACCGCCTGTTCCGTATATTCCCCTTCCTCCTGGATGTTGGCCCATACCAACGCCCGCAGCTTTTTGTCGCGCGCCAGGCGGGTGAGATGATCCACCACGAGGTTATGCGCCATGGTATACATGTATTTTTTGGGAAACGTTACGCCGGAAAGTGTGCCGCGGCGGCGCCAGAGTTTCAAGAACAGGTCTTGCACGATTTCTTCGGCATCGGCGCGGGAATGCGTAAGCTCAAAGGCAAAAGTGAACAGTCGCAGCCGGTACAGGTCAAATAGCTGCCTGAATGCCGTTTCGTCCCCTCCATCGATCAGCTGAAAGAGATACGCTTCGTTATGTAACGCTGAGTCTTGGTTCATCATGTCCACTGAAGAGGTAAATTTAAATTCTTTTTTAAACTCCGGGCAAAAATTTGTTGCACACCTGTGGAAGGGGAACGTTCCGGTGGGCGGGGCGGTACTTCCGGCCATACCGGCGCCGGTATGCGGCGGGAAGGGGTTGCACGGCCGTTTCCGTCCGGGCAAAAAAAAGCCCCGGAAATCCGGGGCCTGGCTTTTCATACAAACAGGGACTATCTGTTCATTTTCCGGCGTAAAACATTTTCTTTTTCGCTGCTCCAATACGCACAATCCAGTTCAAAAAAAACGGAAGTGTAAGGATGCAGGGATTCCGTTTTCAGCACCAATACCGAAAACGTTCCGGCCGCGGCGCTCATTTTCCCGAACACCGCCTCGTGTAAAATTGCGTTCACAGGCTGCGTGCCAAGAACCGTGCGGATTTTCTCTTCAGCCAAGGAGATGCCGGGCGACAGCGAATCCGTCATGTAAGCTAATTCTGCATCGCGGTATACGATGGGCTTTACGTGCGGCGAGGCGGCCAGCTGCCGCTGCACAAATCGCAGCACCTCCGCCATGGCGGCGCCGGTGCTCACCGTCTGGATGCCTGCGGCAGTCTGATCGGGGAAAGCTTTGTCTACCACCAGCACCCAATTGCGGTGGCCGAGCAGGGGCAGCTTTTTTTCAACGGTGCTTTGCCAGGTTTCCCCCGGCGCCGGCCCTTCCGTTGTTTTTACATTCGCTGTACATCCGGCCAGTAACAGCATACACCATACCCACCTCATGCGATCGAAATTTGAAGGGTGCCGTTTTCTTCGATCGTCGCCACGTTCTTCAGCCGGATGAGCACGCGTTTTCCTTCCAACTTAAATTCGGCGGGCACCGTTGCGCCGTTCACCTGCACAATCACTTTCCCCGGCTTCCAGTGCTGCGCCAGTTCAAACATCAGCTGCCCCACCGGCAAGCTGCCGAAGGCTACCTTCAGCTCGTGCTGCTGGCTGCCCGTACGGGCCTGCTGGCTGTAAGTACCCCATCCTTCCGCAGCGGTAAAGGCTGCTTTGAAATTTTCCGGGCTGATACGCGGGGCAAACCCGATGTACTTTTTCGGGCCGTGGTATTCAAAACCGCAGGCGCTGATGAACGTGCCGTAGCTGGCCATGGCGCGGGCGTAGTGATCGCTGCATTCAATTTCATTGTAGGGATTTCTTTTGGCTCCGTGGTACCGGTCGTGGATAACGCGGGTGAGCACGAGCGCCTCGTCCACCATGCCTTCCGCCATCATGTGCGCGGCTACCTGGTGCTCGAATCCCGACATACATTCATGAAAATAACCCAGCTGCCAGGTCACGTCTTCGCCATACGGTTTGGGCTCGTTACGCGGGTTGGTGTTCATGATCATGCCCCCTTCCCCTTCGAGCGCGTAAGGCCGTCCGCCTGTATGGGTTTTGATGTACGGCCCCACGTCCATCGTGAAATTATATTTCCACAGCGCTTTTAAGGCTGACATTGTTTTTTCTTTATCCAGCACGCGCGGCAGGCCTACCTGGAATGCCCAGCTCTGGCCGTACACCTGGTCGATGTGGCAGGTGTTGTAGGAACCGAGTTTTTTCCTGCCCTGTACTTTATCGGGCCGGTGGATGAAATACTCGCCGTTGAACAGTTCCTTTTCCATGTTCGCTTTTCCTTTCTGCACGTACGCCGCGCAGGTTTTCGCGAAGGCCGCGTCGCCCGCTTCTTCCGCCATGCTCTGCGCGGCGCGCGCGGCGGCGATGCAAAGCCCTACTATCCAGGCAATCTCTCCTTCCCAAACGGCATCGAGCGTGTTTTCCATGGGAGAATCCGTCATGCCGTCGCCGTTTTTATCCTGCTCCAGCATGAACTGCACGGCTTTCCTGATTTTCGGCCAGTTTGCGCGGAGGAAAGTATCGTCTTTGCTCATCTGGTGCTCGCGGTAAATACGGAGGATGGTGCCCGCCTGGCCATCGATGGCGGGGCGGTGCTCGTTTTCGGCGCGGAAGATAATGGCGCCGGAGTCTTCCTTCATCGCCACCCCCAGGTCTACCCGCTGGCGCTGGTCTCTTTCAATAGCGGGAAACACGCGCGCCGCGGTGTGCCCGTACTGCCATACGTGCGTGCAGGTGCCCGCGCAGGCGCCTACCCCTTCCCAGCCCCAGAAGCGGCCGCTGGCAAAGCGGTAAGTATTGGCGGTGGCCAGCGTTCCGATGTTGACGAACGTTCGCTCCAGAAACCAGTGCGGCAGTGTAGAATCGTTCCACGTTTGATGCCAGCGTTCGGTGACGGAAGAGAGCCGTTGAAAGTGGGTAGCGAGGTATTCCGCGGTGGCCAGCGCATCCTTAAAGCGCGCGGCATATGCAAAACCGCCATCGGCATCCTTCACCAGCTTTTTCAGGCCGGGATGAGGGTTATTAAAATGCCAGGTGATGAAATAATCGGCCTGCATCGTACCGCCCGCCGCCACTTGCTGTGACGCCGCCAGCGCGCCGACGAGTTTATCGTCCCCATCGGCCTCTGCGGTTGCGCTGGCCGCCTTGTCCGCGAACAGTGCTGCCGTCACCGGCCAGGGCTTGAAAGACGCATATGCCGCCGCGGCCTTCCCCATCATGGAAAAACTCATGCTGCCGGCATCTTTGGCGGCACGCAATTCGGCGTCTGTAGTATCGTACTCAAAATGGATGGTAGTACGGCCGTCCGACGGCACCACTTTGCTTTGCTTTTTACCTTTGCCCGCTTTGGCGGTAATTTTATTGACGCCGTTCTCCATCCAGCCAACGAGGCTGGCCTGCATCGGCTTACCTGAAACGTTCCTGATATCGGCGCGCAGTATCGTGGCCGGCAGCGCCGAATCGTCCGCATTCAGCGGCAGGAAGGGCGAATAAACTTTCAGCCGCACTTCCACGGGGGCATTCTTGCTGCTGTAGGTGATCACCGCTAAGGGGTAAGCGGCTTCGAAACGGATTTCGTCCCAGTCATCTTCTTTCAGTTCGCGCACCCAGGTTTTGCCCTCCTGCTCCACTTTTACGGCAAAGCCCTGTTCCAGCATGCGCCTGTTTCCGGCGATGGTGGGCTCCACGTATGCCGCGCCGTCGCGCACACGGATTTTACGCATCCGCGTACCGTCGTGCCAGTTCACCACTTTCGGATCGATGCCTTCCTGCGGGCCTTCCATGGTTTCGTTGTACACCTGCCAGAGCCACAGCCGGCCGTCGCCGCCAACATACACGGTGCCCGCATGCAGGCCGCCCACGGGCATGCCGAGGTAGTGCAGCTCGTTGCGGCTTTTGAGGTAGGCCGTTTGCGTACCGCGTTCGTACAGCGACCGCAGCCAGCTGGCGTCGATGCCTTTATTCACCGGGATGTTGTGCAGCGGGTATCCCTCCAATGCCCCTCCCCTTGCCCAGGCGGGGATGCGGGCAACCGCCAGGCCCGCCGTCAGCAGGCCCGCGGTTTTCAGAAAACTTCTTCTCGGATGCTCGTTATTTTTTTCCATAGTTGTTCTTTTTTCCAGCCTTTATGCCCGTTTATACCTTCTACCAATTCGGGTTTTGCGGCAGCAGTTTTTTGTTTTTATCGGTCGCCGATTCGGGGATCGGCCAGAGGTAATGTTTCGCTTTATCGAAGGTGCGGTTTTGCGCCAGGAAGGCGGGTTTGGTCCAGTCGCCCACCGGGTCGGCCACTTCGCTGTTGATGCCGTAGGCCGGTTTGTTCAGCACGTCTTCCGCGATTTTCCAGCGGAGGATATCGAAATAGCGTTTGTGTTCGGCCACAAATTCGTGGCGGCGTTCTTCCCGTATCTTCACGCGCATCGCGGCCTGGTTGCCAAGCAAGGCATCTACAACCGGCAGGCCGGCCCGTTTACGCACCTCATTCATGGCAGCTGCAATCTGCGGGTTGCCCGGCTCGTATTCGTTCAACGCCTCCGCCAGTGTCAGTAATGTTTCGGCGTAGCGGTAAATCGGGAAATTCGTGTACGAGCGCGTGGGATTGGGATTTTCCGGCTCGGCGAATTTAAGGTACATATACCCGGTGATGCCGCCACCCTCGCTGTTCATTTTTTCAGGTTGCTTGTAGGAAGGATGGGGCTGGTAGGGCCTGAACTTGCCATCGGGCCGCAGGCAGGGCACGCCCGGCAGCAGGAAAGTCTGCTTCATGCGCCCGTCGCGGTTTTCCCAGGGATTGGCTTTATCGTACAACGGCGATGCGCGGATGCCCTGGCCGTCGGTACATTCGTAAGAATCGATCAGGTCGCGGGTGGGACAAAAGCTCGCCCATCCCTGCCCGGTAATGGAGCAGCCGTTGGGGAGGCACAGCACCGGCAGCATGTGCACCAGTTCGTTCTGCGCATACTGGTAGGCCAGAATCACTTCCTTGTTACTATTATTGCTTTCGTGCCTGAACAGGTAGCTATAATCCGCTTCCAGCCCGTATCGCTGCATCGCCACTACCTCCTGCGCCGCTTGGGCGGCTGCTTTCCAGAGTGCCGGATCGTCTTGACCGGCGTGGAATTTCCGGTAGCTGGCCATGTAGAGGTACACGTCCGCCCGCAGCATCAGGGCGGCGGCTTTGGTGATGCGCCCCTTGTCTTTGGCGTCGGCATACACGGGCGGCAGGTTGGTAACGGCCGAGTCGATGTTTTGCAGCACATAGGTCAGCACCTCCTGTTTGGGGCTGCGCGAAAGCCCCGCGTTTTCGAGGCTCACCGGCGTTTCCTTAATGAGCGGCACATCTCCGAAATGCTTTACCATCCTGAAATAGCGCATGGCCAGCACAAACCTCACCTCGGCGCTCAGGCGTTTTTTCAGGTTCGCGTCTATGTCCATGTTCCTGAGCTTGTCGATGGCATTAAGCGCGCGGTAAATGAAATCGTACTTCCATTCTTCCAACAGGTAGGAATCTGCGGCAGACTGGCTGCCCATGCTGATATACCCCAATCCCCCTTCGCCCCAGGCGTTGGTCATCACGGAATTGTCGCTCTGGCAGTCTTTCCAGAAATCGCGGCTGGAAGGCAGGGTGGCGTATACCGCATTCACGCCGGCTTCCGCGTCGGCCACGCTTTTCCAGAACGTTTCATTCGAGGGCTCGGACAGGGGCTCCCTGTCGAGGTACTTGGAGCAGCCCTGCGTGAATGCCGCGGCTGCCAGTAATATATATACAAAAGATTTTTTCATAAACGGATGCAGTTTTAGAATTTAAAGTTTGCGCCGAAGGCCATCGTCCTGGAAATGGGATAATACCCTCCTTCCGGATCAAACCCTTCGTACCCGGTGATGGTGGCGAGGTTCTGCGCGGACACGTACAGGCGCAGATAGGTGATCTTCGCCCGGTCGAGCCAGCTTTTCGGCAATGTATAACCCAGCTGCACGTTTTGCAGTTTCAGGTAATCCGATTTGCGCAGCCAGAAGCTGGAGTACTTCTGGTCGTTCGAAGTGTACTGCATGGAGAGGCGCGGGTATTTTCCATCCGTGTTCTGCGGCGTCCACGCGTCGAGGTGCATGGGGCGCGCGTTCTGTGAGAGATAAAACGCCCAACCTTCGTACCCACTGATGTAGCGCATCGTATTCAGTGTGCCGTACACGTTCACGGCAAAATCGAATCCCTTCCAGCCCGCATTCAGGTTAAGACCGAAGCGCACCGGCACTTTCCGGTTGAGCACGATGCGGTCTTTCCCATCGATCGCGCCGTCTCCGTTCTGATCTTTATACCGGATGTTGCCGGCGAAAATGTTCGGCCCCTGGTTGGCGCTTTTGGTCACTTCATCCGCACTCTGGAACAGGCCCGTCGCTTCGAGGCCGTAAGGGAGCTGGTACTGGTCGCCCTGCGAGGTGAGGGCATTCGTTTCTATCCATGGACCGGAGCCGGCGAGATCGGTCACCTTGTTTTTCGAGAAGCTCGCATTGGCATCCACGCCCCAGGTGAAATCACCTTCCTTGTCGCGGAACCAGGCGGCCATCTCCAGGCCTTTGTTCTGCATTTTCAGCAAGTTGCGCGTGGGCGGCCGCAAGCCGAATTCCAGCGGAACCGGGGGCGGATAAAGAATGTTGCTGCGGTTGTTGATAAAATAATCCACCGTCAGGCCGGTTTTGCCCTCCAGGAAAGCAGCGTTCAAACCAATGTTGGCGAGCTCGGACTGCTCCCACCGGATGTTTTTGTTCACCGCCGTTTCCACGAAGGCGCCGGGCACCATGACGCCGTTGAACCCGTATGAATTGGTGACATAACGCAGCAATTCATAGGTGGCATAGTGCCCCACTTTTTCTGCATCGCCCAGGATACCCCAGGAGGCGCGCAGCTTCAATTCAGACAACCAGCCGGCCTGGCTGCGCATGAATTTTTCCCGGCCGATGTTCCATCCTGCAGAAAAAGAAGGAAAGGCGCCCCAGCGGTTGCCGCGGGAAAAGCGGGAGGAGCCGTCGCCGCGCACATTCGCTTCGAACAGGTAACGCCCGTCGTAATCGTAGTTCAGCCGCGAGAATACCGACTGGATGGCCACATCGCTGGCGTTGCCGCCGCTTTGCTTGTTGAGCGCGCCCACGTCGAGCACGTGAATGTCCGGAAACGGAAGCGCGTCGCGCGAGGCGTAAAAGTTGCTCGTGTTGTACAGTTCCTGCGAATAACCGGCGAGTATCTTGAAATGGTGATCGTTGAAATGGCGGGTGTAGTCCGTTACGAGCTGCAACAGGTTGCGCTGGTTGCTAATGGAAGTATTCCGCAGGCTGTTCACCTTGTTCTGGGTGGATATCACATTCCCCTGGTCGTCGTACAGGAAATAGGTGCTGACCCGGTTGGTGACCCAGGAATCCAGTGCATAACTCGAGTAAGTGCCTTTGATGTTCCAGTTTTTCAACGGCGTCCAGTTAATATCGAAGATGCTCATCAGCTCCTTCGTTTTCGTTTTATTGAAGCCCCCTTCGTACACGCCCGCAATGGGGTTGCCGGCCATGGAAGAGCCGATGGCGTATTGACCCACCTTCGTTTTAATGAAGGAAATGGGCGCTACGCGCGTGGCCTGTGACTGCCAGCCTTCCGTGCCGCCCTGCGGCTCGCCTATCTGCGTTTCGGTGTACTGAATGTTGGCCGACAGCGACAGGTTGCTGGTGAGTTTGATGGTCACATCGGGCCTTACCATATAGCGGCGGTAATCGTTGTTGGGCAGCGTACCGTCCTGGTAGTCGTACGACCCGGCGAGGCGGTACGTGATATCGCTTTTCTGCCCGGACACCGACATGTAGTTATTGCTGATTACCGTGTTCTTCTTGTAAATCTCTTTGTACCACTTCGTATCCGCGTACTTCCCCGCTTTCAGATCGTCGAGCCCCTGCTGGCCGTACACCGCCGGCTTGTTGTCGTTCACCATGGCCTGGTCCCAGAGCCGCATATAATCCGCCGCCCCGATGAAATCCACCATGAACTGCGGTTTTTGCAGACCGATGCTGGAAACGATTTCCACCACGGGTTTGCCGCCGCCCTGTCCTTTTTTGGTAGTGACGAGTATCACGCCGTTAGCCGCGCGGGAGCCATAGATGGCGGCGCTCGCCGCGTCTTTGAGCACGGAAACGTCCGCGATGTCGTTGGGGTTGAGGGTGTATATATTCCCCGGAATCCCGTCTATCAGCACCAGCACGCCCGAGCTGGAGCCCAGCGTGGCCGTGCCGCGGATGTTGACGGTAGCCGCCGCGCCGACGGCGCCCGTTGTTTTACGGATATTGAGGCCCGGCACGGTGCCAGCCAGCAGTTCCTGTACGTTGGTAACCGGCCGGGCGTTCATGGCCTGCGCTACATTGACGGTACCGATGGCGCCGGTGAGGTTGCCTTTCTTCTGGGTGCCGTAACCCACCACCACTACCTGTTCCAGCAGGCTGGTGCTGCGTTGCAGGGTGATGGTAACGGCGTTCCGGTTGTTTACCGGCACTTCCTGGGACGTGTAGCCCACCAGGCTTACTATGAGTACGGCATCGGCCGGCACGGTGAGGGTGAAAGCCCCCTGGTCATTGGTGACGGTGCCTTTCGGCGAACCTTTCTGCACCACGGTCACACCCGGCAGGGGGGCGCCCGCTTCGTCCTTCACCACGCCAGACAATTCGATGTTGCGTTGGCTGGCGCGTTCGATCAGCACCAGGCCGGAGGGACGGATTTCGAATAGAAAACCCGTTCCGGCGAGCGTGGTTTCCAGCACTTCCGCCAGCGTGGCATTGCTGGCGCGGAGGGTCACTTTTTTGTCTTCCGGCAGCGCGTTGTCGTTGTAAAAAAGGCGGTAGTCCGTTTGCGCCTTGATGCGGCGCAACACTTCCTTCACCGAGGCGTTTTTCACCCTCATGTTAATCCGGCTCTGCGAAAACCCGGTAGCGGCCTGAACCTGCAGGCCCGCAACCATCAGCAGTATTGCAGCTAATTTCATAATACGGATGCACTTTTGAATAAAAGGCCTTGAAGGCAAGCGCATTTGCCTTCTGCGTTCATTTTTCATACATTTGTTTTGGAGATTTTGGACAATAGACACCCCTTTCCTTACCAAGCAAGGATGTCTGTTTCTAAAACTTTGGGGGGATGCTGATACCATTCCCCTTTTCAGTTGGCTGCAACGAAGTTTAGTGGAACGTAAAATTCATAACTGTCATTTTGGTTGTTGGTCAATAAAAACTAAGGCTTGCTGATTGTAAGCACCCTGCTGACGTGGTTGTAGGAGTATTCAAACTCCCGGGATGAGCGACTGAGCACATCCATTACATCTTTGATCCCCTCTCCCTGTATATTCCCTGTAAATGTCAAATGGCGTAGGCTGTTGTCGGTAAAAACCACGCGGATATTATACCAGCGTTCGAAGCGGACGGCCAGGCTGGAGAACGGCTCATTATCGAACGAGAGCCAGTTGTCTTTCCATGCGATCTCTTTGATCGCTTCTTTTTTCGGTGCAACGATGGTTGTGCGTAGCGGCGTATAGGATCCGGTGGCGGCATTGGCTTTCAGTACCAGTTTTTCCATGGGCTTCAGCAGTGTGCTTTCACTGCTGGCCGGGCCTTTGTAATGCAGCATGACGCTGCCGGTTACCAGTGCCGTTTCAACGATATCGTCTTCTTTGTATGCTTTCAGGTTGAAGGTGGTACCCAGCACCTGTACTGTTACGCCTTTGGCCGTTACATCGAACGGTGTGCCCGCCTGGCCCGTTACTTCGAAGAACGCTTCGCCGTCGAGCTGTACGGAACGTTCGCCGTGGCCGTAGGCGTCGTCGTAGGTCAGTTTGCTACCCGCGTTCAGCCACACGAGGGTGCCGTCGGGCAATTTCACTTTCGTGCGGGAGCCGCGGTCGGCCAGCACTTCATGTACGCTGACCGGCCGGGAGCGGAGTGTATAAAAAGCAACGGCGAAAATTCCTACGCAGGCGGCGGCGATAAGCGCCACCGTTCGCGGGCGGAGTGTTTTGCGGCGGGGCGGTTCCTGTTCCGAGAATTCCGGCAGGCGGTTGCCGAGCAGGGCCAGCAGGCGGGCCTCTTCGGGCCCGTTTGCGGGCGTTGGCGCATGGCCGTCCCATACCCTCTCCAGCACCTCGCCGGTGCGGGCCTCTTCGTCGCGCAGGGCGGCGAGGGCGGCCAGCTCGGCCAGTTCGTCAGCAGTTGCTTCCCCGGCTATTTTCCGGGCGGTCAACACCCAGTATCTATCTATCGGCATAAAATTCCTTCTGCTGCTATGACTGGGCAGCGGGAAAAATCACCTAAAAGAAATGAAAAAAAATTTCCGGGCGGGTAACGCCTACCCGATGAGATGCTGGGCGATGCTCTGGTGGATGCGCTGAAAGGCAATCGCCATCTGGCTGTCGATGGTGCGTACGGAAATATTGAGAATGGTGGCGATCTCCTTGTACCGGAGCTTTTCTTCGCGGGCGAGGCGGAAAATCATGCGGCATTTGGCCGGCAGCTTTTCGACGGCCGCCTGGATGGCTTCCGCCATTTCGCGGGTGATGAGCTGCTGCTCGGGGTGCGTTTCGGGTGGAACGAGGCGTTCCAGCTCCACGTCCATATCGTCGAAGGCGTAAAATGTAATGCGGTTGCGCTTTTGCAGGTAAGTCATGCAGGCGTTGCGCACGCTGGCGTACAGGTATACTTTAAGGTTATCTATTTTTTCGAGGGAGCTGCGGTTATTCCAGAGCGTGGCGAATATATCCGCCACCACATCTTCCGCCGCCTGGCCGTCTTTCAGGAACGATGTGGCAAACCGGGAAAGCGAAGGCATCATATGGAGGTACAACGCCTTAAAAGCGTTGGCATCACTGTGTTTAGCAATATTTTCCTGCCAGGCCCCAATCATGATAAAGAGTACTACACAATATATGCAATACTGCTTATTTAATGTCCACTTGCCCAATAAACGACCATCAAAGGATAAAAAACTACCAGTACAACCACCCTAGTTCCCCATCCGGCTCCGCTCTTCGGCGTTGTTCACTTCTATTTTCTTCTTCGTGAACGCCTTGCCGGCACTGAAATTCCAGACGAAGGAGAGCCCGATTTTGCGGGTGGGCCGCTTCTGGTAGAAATCAATCCGGGTACCGGCGTATTCCGTCACGTCTTTTTCACGGAAGGTGTTGAAGATGTCCGTGAAGCTCAGGCGTACCCGGCCGTTTTTCCAAACTTTCCTCGACATGCCCAGGTCGGTGAAAAAAACATGCGCCTTCCGCGCGTTCGCGGCAATATACGGCGAATTGTACTCCGCATACAGGTCGATGTCCATCACCTTCTTCCACTCGAACTGCTGGCTGGTTTTGAGGGAAATAGAGGTACGGGAGATCCGTACCTCATCTATATCCGTGGTAGCAAAATATAGCAACAGGCCGTTATTCGAGCGCCAGTTTTTGAGGATGGCGACAGGCGCGTTCAAAGACATCCCCACTTCAGTATAAAAGGGATAGTTCTTCGACATGTGCTCTATCACGCGCTCCTGAATAGTACGGGCAGTTTGGGCTATATAGTTCGTGGTAGCGTTAACATACAGCGCTGCCGTATACTCCCGGCGCCAGGTATAACCTGCCTGGATGCTATGTGTATATTGGGGTTGCAGATTGGGATTACCGGTGAGGATCGCGAAATCGTTCACCTGCAGCCGGTAAGGGTTCAGATCGTTATACGCCGGCCTTCGTACCCGCCGGGCGTAGTTGAGCTGGATGGAATTTCCCTGTTTTTCGTCGAGCGTATGATCAACGAACAGCGACGGGAACCAGCCGAAATATTGCCGGCTGATGGTTTCGCCCGTGATTAGTGAAATCCCTTTTGAATAGGTCTGTTCACCGCGAAGGCCGGCTTTGACGGAAGTGCGTTTGATCAGCTTTTCGTAAGAGCCGTAAAACATGAGGAGGTGCTCGTTGTACCGGAAATCGTCGCTGCGGGCGGGATTCTTGATCCAGCGCCCGTCGCCGCTCTCTTCCGCCAGGATGGAATTGTGGCGGTTGGCCTGCACGTATTTCAACCCGGATCTTATCGTTGCTTTTCTTTTGAACGCATGGGCGTAATCCGCCTGCGCGCTGTACATGTCTGTTGTGCTGGGCGTAAACGTGCGCAGGCCGCGGCTCATGGCCGTGTCTGTATAAATCGACACGAGTGTGTTCGATTCCTCGCGGCCCGCATGGGAATAGTCGCCGATGATCTTCAGCGACGAGCCCAGCGAATCGATGGTCCAGGCATAGCTCAGGGTGGTGCTGCCGAAGCGGGGCGTTCTCACCCAGTTGGTGTTCGCTTCGCCCGTGGTGGTACTGTCTGGCCGGCGGTAGGTAAGCGCGGAATAAAAATGCTGATCGAGGCGGCCCCGGTTCAGCATATGCTGGACATGCAGGCTGTGCGCTTTGGAAAAATCGTACACAACGCCCATGCGGGCCTGCTGTTGGGTATTATTGTTATCGCGTTCCGTTTCGTTGCGGATTTGGAGGCCGTTCGGGTAATCCGTATAGGTATGGCCGGTATAAAAACTATTGTCGAGGCCGTAGTTGTAGCTGCCGAACAGGTACCATTTTTTCAGTTTATAATCCACGGAGGCGCCGCCGCCCGTGTTGGGGTCTCTCCCCTGCTGCATGTACCGTGCAAAGACGCTGCCGCTCACGCCCTGTTCCCTTGCCTCTTTCAGGATGATGTGCACGATGCCGCCCGTGCTGGCCGCTTCGTATTCCGCCGGTGGATTGGCGATCACTTCTATTTTGCTGATGTTCTCGGAGCGGAGCGTGCGCAGGAATTCCGCCAGTTCCGCGGCAGACATGCGCTGCACCACGTTGTTGATCATCACGGTGACCCCCTGGTTGCCTGTAATCCGGATATTCCCGTCCGGGCTCACCCAGAGGCCTGGCGATTTCTGCAGCACCTCGAGGCCGGAGTGGCCGTTGCCGAGAAAACTGTTTTCCACATCGATGATATAACGATCCGCTTTCCGGATAACGAGCGGGCGGCGGCCGGAGATATTGACTTCGGACAGTGTTCTGACCGAATCTTTTTTCTGCTGTGCAGCCGCATCCTGCACCGGCATCAGTGGCAGGAACATCAACGTTATGAAAGCGGCTTTTTTCATACCGTGAAGCTATTGCACAGCATGCCTGGCCCCAAGCCCGATTGAGCAGTTGACGGCGATGAATGAGCAGTTGAAGGATTATTTACCCGGTTGGAGTTTGCGGAGCAACTCTTCTTTTCTTGATCGTGACACGTCTACCGTGGCGCCGTCGCTCATGAGCAGGCTGCCGCCCTCGCCCCTGTTGTATTTGCGGACTTCGTGAAGATTGACAAGATAAGAATGATGCACCCGCAGAAAAGGATGTTCTTCCAGCATTTCTTCCACTTCCTTGAGCGTGCGGGAGATCGTGAGCTTCTGGTTGCCGGTGAGGGTGAAGATGGTATAGTTGCTGTGCGAAGTGCAGTAGAGAATCGAATCCACCGGAATGATCTGCAGCCCTTCCAGGGTAGGCAGGGCGATGCGGTTCATCAGCGTTTGCGGCGGTTGCTGAAAACGGGAAAGCAACAGTTCCATTTGCTGCTGCAGGGAGGCCGGCTTCTTTCCCACCACCCGGCCCACGGCAGATTTCAGCTCTTCCGGGTCTACGGGTTTGAGCAGGTAATCCAGCGCGCTGAAGCGGATGGCTTTGATGGCATACTGGTCGTAGCTGGTGGTGAAGATACAGTCGAACGACACCGGCGCCAGCATTTCCAGCACTTCAAAGCCGTTGAGGTAGGGCATTTCGATGTCGAGGAACACCAGTTGCGGCCGGGCGTCGCGGATAAGCCGCACGGCTTCTTTGGCGTTGTTGCATACGGCGGTTACCGCCACATCCGGGCAGTGTTTTGTCAGCAAAGTTACCAGTGCGCGCGAGGCATAATGTTCATCGTCTATCACAACCGCGTTAATCATGTACCTGTTTATTATTGATCCTTAAAACTACTTCCGTTCCGGCAATTTCGCCTGTTCCGTCTATCACATCTTCCGTCACGAACGAGGCGTTCGGCTGGTTGCCGTTGAACAGCGCCAGGCGTTCCGCGCTGAGGCGGTTGCCGAAGGAAGCGCCTTTTTCCACCGGCCCTGATTTCAGCCTGGCCGCCGCGTCGCGACCAATGCCGTTGTCGCGGATGGTGCAAACCAGCACATCGCGCTGCATGCTGAAATGAATGGTCAGGCGCCCCTTCCCTTCCTTGTGCAGCAGGCCGTGCCAGATGGCGTTTTCGCAGAATGGCTGCAGGATGAACGACGGCACGTACATCATCGACGGGTGCAGGCCCGCATCAAATTCCACCACGTAGTCGAACGCCTCCCTGAACCGAAGCTGTTCCATGTTCAGATAGAGGCGCAGCATCGCCAGCTCTTCTTCCAGCGTGATGGTGGTTTTACCCGCGTTCACGAGCACGGTGCGGATAAGCTTTGAAAAACGGGTGAGGTATTCGGAAGCTTTGTCGCTTTCTTCGTTGAGGATAAAGTGGTTGATGGAACTGAGGCAGTTGAAAATAAAATGCGGGTTCATCTGCGCCCGCAGCGCTTTCATTTCCAGTTCCGCCGCCCGCTGGCGCAGGTTGAGCTTTTCATTTTTATGCCGCAGGTGCAGCACGAATGTGACGAAAAAACCGATGAGCAGCATGCCGCCCGTGCATACCATGAGGATGTTGCGCTGCGCCACCAGTTTGCCCGCTTCCGCTTCCTGCCGGAAGCCGAACAGCGTTCTTTTAAAGTTGTCGGACACCACGGAATCTTTCATCGCCTCATAGAGCTTGTGGTATTCGAGCGCTTTCCGGTCGTTTCCCGCCGCTTCATAAATGGCGGTGAGCAGCCCGTAACCATCGCGCTTGTTTTGCCGCGTATTGCCCCATTTGGCGGAATGCACAAGGGAACCTTCCGCCATGGCGAGGGCGTTTTTCAGGTCGTTGCGCGCCAGGTAAATCCGGCCCAGGCCCAGCATGCTGCCGATGATGATGTTGACGTCTGTCACCCGTGAAGATTCGTTGTAGAGGTCGTTATAGTATTTGAAGGCCACATCGTAGTCTTTTTCCTGCATGTAAGTGTGGGCCACTTTCAGGCGCACGATTTTGCTTTTCCAGGTACCCGCCAGGGCCAGCCGGTAGCAATGCCGGGCCTGTTCGATGGAGCCCATGGCGGCATAGAGCTCTCCCATGCGGTTGTACGTTTCGCGGTAGGGGTATTCGTGCTTGTAGGGCTTGAGCGCTTCCGCCTTTTTCAGGTATTCCAGCGCGGTGTTGTAGTCGCCCATGCTTTTGTAAAGAGAGCCCATCTGCGCCAGCAGCAGCACATAGGTGTGATTATCCTGGCTGCCTTCATAAATCTGCAGGCCTTCCGTAACGGTTTTGAACGCTTCTTCGTATTTGCCCTGGTCGTCGTAAATATTACTGAGTATGCGAAGGGAGCGGCCTTCACCGTCTTTCGCCCCCACGCGCCGGTAGTATTTCACGCTGAGCCTGACGGTATCCGCGCCCAGGTCGAACCGGCCGTTGTACCATAATGCCTGCCCGATGCCAAACAGGGATTCCGCGAAAAGATATTCGTTGTGCAGGGCCAGCGACATGTCCATGGCTTTGTGATATTCCTCCCAGGCTTCCTGCGGCATAAAACGCCACAGGTACCCGTTGCCGGCGCGGATAATGCGATGGCATTCCTCTTCCGAACCGGCCCTGGAGGGCAGGCTGAAAAGGCAACAGCAAAACAGGAACAAAGCTATGCGGCACATGAGCATAAAACTAGCAAAAACCGCTCAATCCTGCATGCGGATTGATTCGTTGGCGGGGAAGAGTGAGTAACCGGCGGAAACTAGATAACTATCATTGAATGAACACTTTAATATTTTCTCTAATAATGTTTTTATTGGTCATAGATTTTTCGGTAAATTAACTGATGAAACCCATTCCATTGTTTGTGCCGTTAACTAGTATATATGCAATGCACTCAGGAAGATTACCAGCAGGCCCTGCGGCTTTCGCAGGCCGTTCAGCAGTATTTCAGGCTCCATTACAACAAGTACACAGCAGGGATCGGGGAGATGTATGCACATTTGGTCAAACATGATCTGGCAGAGCCGGGCGCCGCCGGAACAGCGCAAATGCTGCAGTTGCTGCAGCGGCTGAAGACCGGAGGAGACTTGCCGTGGCTGCTGCCGCAGTGCCAGCCGGGCGGCGCGGGGAAAGACGAATGGCGTTTCATCCGGATGGTGGACGACCGTGTGGATCAGATCCGGCAACAGCATGGCGGTAAGGGGCCGAAAGCGCCGGAGGGGTAGTGCGATCCATGGGGCAGGAAGCGATCTTCAAATTCGTTTCGAAAGTGTAAGGGGATGGCCCGGCCGTGAAACCGGGCGGTAAAGCCCGTATAATGAGGGCGACGTGCGACCGGCATGCCTGTTATCCCGGCGTAGCCTGCGCCGGCCATGTCGGGAGTGAAAGCCCTGGCGCTATTTTCCTTCCTGCAACTTCGCCAGGATGCGTTGCGCCGCGTCGTCGTATACGGCAATCAGGTGCGTTCTGATCGAATCCGGCGTAGGGTTCGTTTGCCCGTTGGCGAGCAGGGTGATGGCGGTGGAGGGCAGCGCAGGCATGTGGCAGTTGATGCAATTTTGCTGCCGCGCTTCCGCGGAAAGTTTTGTTTTTTGATGCGCATCCCGCTGGTGGCAGCTCATGCAACGCTGCGCGAACATTTGCAGGTCTCGTTCCGTGGTATGCGGGTTGTGGCAGGAAGCGCAGTTCATCGTTTTACTCTGCACGAAACATTGGCTGGCCACGAGCAACTGGTGCTGGTTGCCGTGTACGTCCATTTCCGCCGGTTTTCTGGGGAACGGCACCGTGGGCAGCAGGAAATCCGACAGCGCATCGCCCGGCTGAAACCGGAACGGTGACTGCTGAAAGGGTTTCAGCCCGGAATGGCAAAGCGCGCACATATCCAGTTTCCGGATGTTGGCGAGCGTGTCAATGCGGGCGATGTGTTTCGCCGTTTTCTCCTCCGGGTTCGCCGTGTGGAAACTCACGTGTGCCGCGGCCGGCCCGTGGCAGCGCTGGCAGTCGATGCCGGCGATCATCTCCCGTTTTTCGAATACTTCCTTCAGCCCCATTCCTTCCTGCACTTCTTTGACTTTCACCGCGGAGCTGTGGCAACCGAAACAAGTGCTGGGGATGATCCGGTCGAACTTCGGATGGTCTGCCGGGAAACCCGGACTGTTCGCCCAACTAGCCGCCGGTACGAAGTATGAGATGGGCAGCTGGAAATACTGTCCGTTGCGCCACGACAGGAAAGTCTGCGCCTTCCGGCCCGAACCGACGGCGATGTCGAAAGGCTGCTTTTGTTGCAGCGCACCGTTGTGGTAGGCCGCCTGGTACAGGATGCTGTCTTCCCGCTCCATCTTTACCTCATACCCGCTGGGAAAATTGAATACATTGTCCGGCAGTGTAAAACTCCCCTTCACCGTAGCCGCGGAAGCCGGCGCCGAAGTATGCGAGTGGGCGGTAGCGGCATAGGATTCAACGATCGCTTTGTGACAGTTTACGCAGGTATTCGCAGCCGCGAATGTATCGCCGCGCGGGTCACCGCCGCCGGACTTCCTGTTGCCGCACCGGGAAAGGGCGACCACGCCGGCAACCAGGCAGGCCAATAAAAAAAGCTGTCGTTTATTCATCGCGTTGAATCGTTTCCCAATATAAGGTTATCCTGTAAGAAAACAGCCTCCCGTGGGGAGGCTGCTTTCAATTGAAGTACCCGGCAGCCGTATATACGCGTTGGAATGAATGCCGGATACCGCCGCAGCATACTTTTTCGGCAGAAGCGGTTTTCGCGTCGGGCTACGCCGGGTGACTGGAGGCCAACCTGCGATGGTGGTCGCGCTGCGGCATTCGTATGGGCAAGCACGGCGATTCCATACCGGAGATATCGCCACAGCATACTTTTTCAGCATGGGCGGTTTTCGCGCCGCTACGCCGAGTTGCTGAAGGCAAATCTGCGATGGTGGCCGCACTGCGGCATTCGTATGGGCAAGTACGGCGATTCCATACCGGAGATACCGCCACAGCATACTTTTTTAGCAAGGGCGGGTTTCGCTCCGGGCGCTACGCCGAGTGACTGAAGGCAAATCTGCAATGGTGGCCGCGCTGCGGCGTTCGCATGGGCATGCACGACGATTCCATACCGGAGATACCGCCACAGCATACTTTTTTAGCAAGGGCGGGTTTC